>NCHQ01000001.1 GCA_002281855.1 Rhodospirillales bacterium 24-66-33
GAACGAGCTTCGACGCCCCTGGGTGAGTCGGTCTACCCGCCGCCACCGCGCCGGCTAGTCTAGCCGATCCGGCAGACGCCGACTTACAAGGGTGAGGGCTATCATGGCTGACCTCCTCGCCGCGATCCGCGAGGGCGAGGCGCTGCCGGCGACTGGGACGGCGCACGGCCATGTTCGTCTGAAGGACGGGCGGCTGGCGCGGATCGCCTATGCCTACGAAGACGATCCGACGGCGGCCGCGCGACTGCATCTGCAGGCGGAAGCCTTTCGCCATCTCGCACCGGCGGGGCGCACGCCGAGACTTCACGAGGTGATCGAGCCGCGGCCGGATTGCCCGGTGGAGCGTTGATCGTCGACTTCATCGAGGGCCGGGCGCCGCGCCTGCCGGATGAACTCGACGCGATGGCCGACACGCTGGCGCGCCTTCATTCGCTGCCACTGCCCACATCCGAGTCTCCAATTCCGCGCCAGGACAATCCGTTCCGCGCGACGCTCGATGTCGTGGAGCAGGGGGCCCGACGCTTTCTCGACAAGGCCGTCGTGGATCTTGGCGCGCGCGGCGAGATCGTCGAAGAGCTCGACCTCATGCGCGGGATGGCCGCGACGCTGGTGCATCGCTCTCAGCCGCTCTCGATGGCGCTGGCCGATACGCATCCCGGCAACTTCATCGTCGATCGCGCCGGGATCGCCTGGTTCGTCGATCTCGAAAAGGTGCATGTCGGCTCGGCGGCGATCGACCTCGCGCACGCTACCCTGCCGACGTCGACCTTGTGGCATCCCGATGTCGGCAAGCTTCTCTCGCGCGCGGAAGTCGAAGGCTTCTGCGCGTCCTATCTCGCGCAGATCGGCGAGACGCGCGCCGCCGAGTTGCGGCCTTGGCTCCAGCCGATGCGACGGCTCACCTGGCTGCGTACGATTATCTTCATGGCGCGCTGGAAAGTTCAGACGGAAGCGCCGCGAGATCCATCCGATCCCTCGCAATGGAGCGACGCCGGTCTGGAGCCTGCCATGAAGGTCCATCTGCAGGCCCGGATCGACCAGTGCTTCGACCGCGGCTCCTTCCGCGCCCTTCGCGCCGAGTGGCTATGACGGCCTTGGAGGGTTGATGGTTTCCGCCTTGAACGCGGCGCTACTTTCGTCCTCGGCGTGTACTAGGACCAAAACCGGCCAACCGCGGCGCTTTTCCAGCCAGGCGTTGGCCTCGGCGAAGAGGCCGCCCACGACGTCGTGCTCGGGCTGATATATCGAGGCGACTCGCATAACATAGCGGCGAGGCTCTTCTTCTGAGTCGTCCCTCTCCGGGAATAAATGGATGTAACCCCGGCGCCGTCCATCGCCGCCCACGGCGATGAAGATCGCAGAATTATCGGCCGTCGAGGCCCCTTCTATGGTGAGACGGGCTTGCGAAGTGAGCTCCTCATCCTCCGGCGGCGCGAGCTTGGCGATGAAATCGATGTCATCGTGACTCGCAGTCCTGACCTCAATATCTGCCATCTGCTGGCTCCCAAAAAGATAGGCGTCAGCACTCATATTAGATTGTATTTTATAATAGCGGTACAACCCAGGGTATAAATATGCCGAGTGGCTATAGCGGCTTCACCATGCGCAGCGTCTCGGTCTGGAAGCCGCGGCGCTCGTAGAACTCGACGGCGTGGCGATTGTCGGCGAAGACGTCGAGGCAGAGGAAGCGGTAGCCCTGCGCACGGGCCCAGGTCTCGGCCGCCTGCATCATCAGGTGCGCGATGCCCTGGCCCTCGGCCTCCTCGGTGAGCGCCAGCAACGAGACGTAGCCGCAGGGCTCGTCGGTCACGCCGTCCTTGAACGGGCGCATGTGGATGTAGCCCAGGCGCTTTCCGTCGGCCGACCAGGCAACGAGGGTCTGTGCCGCCGGGTCGACGGTGGCGAAGGTCGCGGTCATGTAGCGGTCCTGGAAGCCTTCCATGGCGGCCAGGTCGTGCCAGGCGGGGCCGGGCACGCCCGACAGGCGCGGCGACAGGCTGTGCAGGAAGTCTCGATCCTCGGGACGGGCGGGGCGCAATTCGATGGCGGTCATGATCCTCTCTAGGGGTGGTCCTATCCGGAGACAATGAACCCCCAGAGACAGTGGCTTGACTCGTTCTCTTTTTGTTCTATGACTCAGGCCATGAAAGAGCCCGTCCCGCCGCTCTATCCGGACGACCAGATCGCCGAACCGCAGCACAACGGCCGCGGTGCGCTCAGCAACGCGACCAGCCGTTACGACGACGAGAAGCGCATCCGTACCAACGACGGCTGGGACATCGAGGACGAGCTTCCGCCGCTGCGCACCACGCTCACGAAAGACGCCACCCGCACGATCATCGCGCGCAACAGCTCGCCGGACATTCCGTTCGACCGGTCGATCAATCCCTATCGCGGCTGCGAGCATGGCTGCATCTACTGCTTCGCGCGGCCGACCCATGCCTATCTCGGCCTGTCGCCCGGCCTCGATTTCGAGACGAAGATCCTGTTCAAGCCCGAGGCGGCGGCTCTGCTGACGGCCGAACTCGCCTCGCCGAAATATCGCTGCGACGTGGTAGCGATGGGCACCAACACCGATCCCTACCAGCCGGTCGAGCGCGACCTCAAGATCACGCGCCAGATCCTGCGCGTGCTCAGCGACTTCAACAATCCCGTCGGCATCGTCACCAAGAACCACCTGATCACCCGCGACATCGACATTCTGGGCGACATGGCCAAACGCAACCTGGCCGAAGTGTTCCTCTCGGTGACCACCCTCGATCGCGACCTCGCACGCACCATGGAGCCACGCGCCTCGGCACCGCATCGACGGCTCGATGCGATCCGCGAACTCGCCGCGGCTGGCATTCCGGTGGGCGTGATGACGGCGCCGATGATCCCCGGCCTCAACGATCACGAGATGGAGGCGATCCTCGATGCGTCGGCGGCGGCCGGCGCCACGCGCGCGGGCTATACGGCGCTGCGCCTGCCGCTCGAGATCAAGGAGCTGTTCGAGGAATGGCTGCGCGCCAACCGGCCCGACCGCGCCGACCGCGTGCTGTCGCTGATTCGCCAGATCCGCGGCGGCGAACTCTACAAGGCCGAGTTCGGCACGCGCATGAAGGGCGAGGGCCCGATCGCGCAGCTCTTGAGCAAACGGTTCGCCGCCGCGGTGAAGCGCCTCGACCTCAACCGTGTCCGCTATCGCCTCGACACGATGCGCTTCACGGTTCCCGCCGCCGCCCGCACCGCGTTGGTCGACGCCAAGCGCGACGGACGGCAGATGAGATTGTTTTAGAGGAGTGACGAGATGGCCGACGAACTGATCCTGTTTACCCATCCGCAGTCGCGTGGAGCGATCGCCCACTGGATGCTGGAGGAGATCGGTTGTCCCTACCGGCTCGAGGTGAAGCAGTTCGGGCCCGACATGAAGTCACCCGAGTATCTCGCCATCAATCCGATGGGCAAGGTGCCGGCACTCCGTCACGGCACCACGGTCGTCACGGAAACCGCCGCCATCCTCTGCTACCTCGCCGACCTCTTCCCCGAGGCGAAGCTCGCGCCGCCGCCGGCCGAGCGCGGCGCCTACTATCGCTGGATGTTCTTCGTCTCCGGCTGCTGCGAGCCGGCCCTGGCCGACAAGGCCGCCGGCTGGATTCCCGATACGCCCAAACTGCAGATGCTTTTCGGCTACGGCTCCTATGACCGCACCCTGGAGATCGTGGCCCAGGCGGTTGCGGACCGGCACACCCTCGCCGGCGACCATTTCACCGCGGCCGACCTCTACATGGCGTCGTTCCTGCACTGGGGCATGCTGTTCGGCGGCATCGAGAGGCGGCCGGTATTCGAGGCCTATGCCGCGCGCCATGTCGGACGACCGGCATCCCTGCGCGCGCAGGAACAGGCGGCGAAGCTCATGGCCGCGCCGGCCTAGCCGGTCGACCGGTGCGGGCGCCGATCAGGTTGCGAGCAGCAGCGTCCGCACCAGCGGCAGGGTCACGAAGGCCAGCACGGTGTCGACCATGATGACGAAGGCCAGCGTCTCCTCGTCGAGCTTGAATTTGCCGGCGATGATGAAGGACAGGAGCTGGCTCGGCATCGCCGCCTCCAGGATGGCGGTGTTGGCGTAGACACCTGAGAGCCCGAGCGGGCCCACGGCGCTGAAGACGACCAGCGGCGCGAAGGCCAGCTTGATCGCCGCGACGGGGAGGGCGAGCGCCATCAGCTTGGTGGCCGAGAAGCGCAGCGCCATCCCCAGCGACAGCATCATGATGCCGCTGACCGCCACGGCGAGGATCGACGCCGCATCCATGACGACGGCCGGGCAGGGCACGCCCGAAATCTTCCAGAGGATGGCAACGACCAGCGCCCAGATCGGCGGCAGCTTCAGCGCCTCCAGCGCGGTCCGGCGGAAGGTGATCGGTTCCTGACTGCCATAGGCGATGGCGATCATGGCGCCGATCGTGAGGTTGAGCGACGACTTGGTGACCTCGAACAGGACCGAGACTTCGGAGACCTGGTCGGCCTGGCCGGGAAAGATGCCCAGCAGCACCGGCAGCCCGAGATAGGTGACGTTGCCGAACGCCGCGCCCAGCATCATCGCGCCCTTGGTCGGGCCGGGGATCGGCAGGAAGTGGAACACCAGGAAACCCACCGCCAGGCACGACAGCGTGCCGATCGCGGCCAGGGCGGGGATTTCGAGGAACAGGCGGCTGATCGTGCCGTCCATGACCGTCCGGAACACCAGCGCCGGCAGGAAGACATAGAGGACCAGTCTGTTCATCGACTGGCGGGTCTGCTCCATGCCGGGAATGAAGTGGCGGAGCAGGGCGCCCACGAAGGCGATGGCGGCGAGAGGCAGGAATGCAGCGATCATCGGGGCCGGACTCTAGTCGAGGAACTCCACTTTGGGCCACAGGTCGCGCCAACGCTTGGCCTCGACCCGGGCATCGTACTCATGGCGTCGGGTGCGCCCATACGGCGTCGGGCGGCAGCGCAGGTTCAGGAGATCGTCGGTGCCGAGCGGGGCGATGACGGTGAGCGTGTCGTCGGCCTCCAGGCGCACGCCGATGCCGGTCACCGTCTCCAGCCAGTAGGTCATCGCGTCGGCGGTGTCGCGATGCGGCGGCAGGTCTTTCCAGACATGCATGCGCGCCTGGTTGCGCACCTGCCAGGGCAGGCCGGGCAGCAGCGCTTCGAGTTGGCGTTCGTAGGCCGCTTCGCTCTCCCGCGAGACGTCGCCCGCGTCGAAAAAGAGGACGTCGATATCCACAGGTAGACGCGCGGGCACGATGCCGTGCAGATGGTCCCAGACGCGATTGCGCACGAATCCCGCGGCAATGCACCCGTCCGGCAGGTTGAGCCTTCGCACCGCACGAAGCTGTTCCATTGCGATGGCGTCTTCTGCGATGATGCGGGCGATGAGGGGCATGGCTCAGTCTAGCCGGCCTCGATGGGGATAATGCCAAGCTTCAGATTCGAACTGCGGTGCGAGGGGCGTGTTGCCGGCATCGACGAGGCCGGTCGCGGGCCGCTGGCGGGGCCGGTCTATGCGGCGGCGGCCGTCATCGACAGGACACGGGCAGCGCGCAAGCTGCTGCGCATGATCGACGATTCCAAGAAGCTGACGCTCGAACAGCGCGAGGAGGCCTACGAGGCCATGATCGCCTCGGGCGTCGTGCAGTTCGCGGTGGCCGAGGCCAGCGTCGAGGAGATCGACAGGGTCAACATCCTGCAGGCGACGTATCTCGCCATGCGGCGCGCCGTGCAGGCGCTGGTCGAGCAGCCGGAAGTCGTGCTGGTCGATGGCAACCGCGCGCCGCCGCAACTGGGCTGCCGCGCCGAGACCATCGTCGGCGGCGATGCGCATTCCTATTCGATCGCCGCCGCCTCGATCTTCGCCAAGGTGACGCGCGACCGCTACATGCACGCGCTCGCGCTGACCTATCCGGGCTACGGCTGGGAGACCAATCGCGGCTACGGCAGCCAGCAGCATCTCGAGGCGCTGTCGCTCTTGGGACCGACGCCCCACCATCGGCGCAGTTTCGCGCCGGTGACCCGTCTGGTTTGATGATGGGCCTCGGGTCGATCCGCAATCTCGACTATGTCGTGCTGCTCTGCGAGGACCTGGCCCGCGCGCGGCAATTCTATCTCGAGGTGATGAGGTTCCGCCTCGAGCGCGAGACGCCGCGCTGGGTGAGCTTCCATGTCGGCTCTGGCCTGCTCTGCCTGCGGCCGCGCACCCTCGAAGGGACCTTCCAGGACGGGCCCGGCGCCCCCTCGGGCTCGGCCTCGGCTCAGCTCGCGTTCCGCGTCGCGCCGCCCGAGATCGACGAGATCCAGGCCGAGCTGGCCGCCGCCGGTGTCGACCTCATGGGCCCGCCGCGCGACATCCCGGCCTGGGGCCATCGCGCGATCTTCTTTCGCGACCCCGACGGCAACGTCATCGAAATCTACGCCGAAGTCTGACGGCAGGAGAAACCCGCATGCTCAAGCTCTACTACACCGCCAGTTCCTGCTCGCTCGCCACACACATCGTGCTGGAGGAGGTCGGTGCCGACTATTCGACGATGCGCATCGACTTCGCGACGGAACAGCAGAAGTCGCCCGAATACCTGAAGATCAATCCCAAGGGCCGCGTGCCGGCGCTGGTGACCGACAAGGGCATCCTCACCGAGACGCCGGCGATGCTTGTCTATGTCGCACAGAGCTTCCCGCAGGCGCGACTTGCACCGATGGACGATCCCTTCTTCTTCGCGCAGATCCAGTCGTTCAATTCCTATCTCTGCTCGAGCGTGCACGTGGCGCACGCCCATCGCATGCGTGGTCATCGCTGGGTCGATGCCGACGACGCGCATTCGATCGCCGCCATGAAGCGCAAGGTGCCGGAATCGGTCGGCGCCGGCTTCGAGCTGATCGAGCGCGAGATGCTGAAGGGCCCATGGGTGATGGGCGATCACTACACGGTCTGCGACGCGTATCTGTTCACGCTGGCCCAATGGCTGGAGAAGGACGGCGTCGACCTCGCGCGCATCCCGCGGGTCGTGGATCACCGCCGCCGCATGTCGGAGCGGCCGACTGTGAAGAAGGCGATCGCCGAGGAAACCGCCTGAGGTGGCGTGCCGGGGCACGTGGCTTTCCCGGCGGGAAAGCGATCACCTGCCATGAACAGACGACACCTTCTCGTCGGCGGCACCGCCGTGGCGCTGGCCGGGGCGGGCCTTCTCACTCTCGGCCTGCGGCAGATGGGGTCGATGGAGGAATACGACAGCGCCGTTGCCGCGACACGGGCGGCTCTGGCCGAACGGCCCGAGGTCCGGGACCTGATCCGCTACGCCACCCTGGCCGCGAACGGACACAATACCCAGCCGTGGCGATTTGGCATCCGGCAGGATCGGATCGAGATCCTCCCCGACCTCGCCCGGCGAACGCCGGCGGTCGACCCTGACGACCATCATCTGTTCGTGAGCCTCGGTTGCGCGGCGGAAAATCTCGCGCTCGCCGCCGCGGCACGCGGGCGTCCGGGCGAACTCAGCTTCGATCCGTCGGGCGAGGGAACCGTCGCATTCACATTCGGCGGCGGCAGGCCCTCCGCGCCCGCCTTGTTCGACGCGATTCCGCACCGGCAGTCGACGCGGAGCGAGTATGACGGCCGGCCAGTCGGCGCCGCCGAGCTGAGAAGCCTGGCCGCCGCCGCCGACACGCCCGGCGTCGATCTCGTCTTGATCACCGACCGGTCCCAGATCGACCGCGTGCGCGATCTCGTCGTCGCGGGCAACAGCACGCAGATGGCCGACCCCGCCTTCATGCGCGAACTGAAGTCATGGCTGCGGTTCAGCCCGCGTCAGGCGATCGAGACCGGCGACGGGCTGTTCAGTGCCACGACCGGCAACCCGGCGCTTCCGTCCTGGTTGGGGCCGCTCCTGTTCGATCTGGTCTTCAAGCCCGACGCCGAGAACGACAAGTATGCCCGCCACATCCGATCTTCGGCGGGTCTGGCCGTCTTCGTGTCGGAGCGCGACGACAAGGATCACTGGGTGCGCGCCGGCTATGCCTGCCAGCGCTTCGCGCTGCAGGCGACGGCGCTTGGCCTCAAGACCGCGCACATCAATCAGCCGGTGGAAGTGGCAAGCCTGCGGCCGGAACTGGCGGCTCTGATCGGCATGGCCGGGCGCCGCCCCGACCTCGTGCTGCGGTTCGGCCGTGGACCTGCGCTTCCCTTCTCGGCGCGTCGCCCCGTGGAAGCGGTGCTGACCTGAGGTCATGGCGGGTTCCTCCATGTCCGGGCCCTGGGTGCTGACCGTCATCAAGGCCGCGCACACGATCGTGTGGGTGTTCTTCGTCGCGTGCATCCTCGCGATCTGGGTCTTCGCCGCACGGGCGGACTACCTCAACGCCGCGCTGTCTATCGGCCTCGTCACGGGCGAGGTCGTCGTGCTCGCCTTCAACGGATGGACGTGTCCGCTCACCGCCGTTGCCGCGCGACATACGGACGATCGTCGCGCGAACTTCGACATCTATCTTCCGGAGTGGCTGGCACGGCACAACAAGTCGATCTTCGGCACCTTGTACCTGGCCGGCCTTGCTTTCACCCTCGCGCGCTGGACCCGTCTGCTGCCGTAGAAAAGTTGCCCGTAGCGGGCTCTTGCGGGATTTCTTCAGGCCTGCGTTTATGCCGGGACCAATCCGATGAGGCCGCGCATGTCCAGACTTCTTCCGTCACTGATCCTCGTTCTCGGCCTGATGGCGGTGGGGGCAGGTTCAGTCGTTGCCCAGCCAGCGCCGGTCCAGACGCCACCGGCTGCGCGAGAAGCGATCGAAAAGGGCAAGGAGTCCGCCGCGGAGCGTGCCCGCGCGATCGGGCCGGAACTGAAGGCGCTGCGGGACGAGATGGCCGCGCAGGTCGGCGAAGTGCGGAAGCTCATCGACAAGAGGGTCGATGAAGCCGAGGCCAAGGCGCGCAGCTACGCGCTGTTGGCGGCGGGTGGCTTGTTCGTGATCATGGTTCTGGCCTCTGTGCTGGGAGGCGTCATCGTCGCGCTGCTGTTCCGGCGCAATCGCGCCTAGGGTCTTTCTGACACAGACGCACTCATATCGGACCTTCCAAAAGCACCTCACCCTGAGGAGCGCTCCGCAGGAGCGCGTCTCGAAGGGTGGGCACGAGCACTACGTCTGTTGCCCATCCTTCGAGACGCACGCCTTCAGCGTGCTCCTCAGGATGAGGTAGACTCTAGCCCGCCAGCACGAGGTCGCTCGCTTTTTCGGCGACCGCGGTCACGGCGGCGTTGCTCATCGCCGCCGGCAGGCCCGGAAGGACCGAGGCGTCGATGACGCGCAAGCCCGTGACACCCTTCACGCGCAGGGCCTCGTCGACGACGTCGCCGAGGCGGCAGGTGCCGGTGGGATGGTGGAACGAATCCGTCGCCCGGCGGATGAAGTCGTGGCGGCCGGCTTCGGTCGTCCAGGCCGGTCCGGGATAGACCTCGCTCGCCCGCCAGTCGTCGAAGGCCTTTGCCGCGCCGATCTCGCGCGCGATCTCGACGCCCTTCGCCAGTACCGAGAGGTCGTCGGGTTCGCCGAGGTAGTTCGGATCGATGATCGCCGCAGCCCGTGGATCGCTGGAGGCGAGCCTGACGGTGCCGCGGCTGCGCGGCCGCAGGTGGCAGGGCACCAGGACATAGGCCGGCGCGGAAAGAGGGCCGACGGTCGGCCGCACGAACGGCACCGACAGGCACATGATGAGAATGTCGGGGCTCTCGCCGGCCGTCGCGTGCGGCACGTAGAGCAGCGAGTCGCAGTGATTGTAATGCGAGGCGGGGACCGGGCGACGCGCCTGGTAGGCCACGCCGGCCAGCAGCAGGTGATCCTCAAGATGGCGACCCACGTCCGGCAGGTCGGCGGCGCTGGCGATTCCCAGCGCCCGCAGCTCGTCGGCCGGGCCGATGCCCGACAGCATCAGCAGGCGCGGCGAATCGATCGCCCCGGCACAGAGCAGCACGTCGGCCTGGGGCCGCACGACCCGGTCGGCCAGGCGCACGCCCAGGCACCGGCCGCGCTCGATTTCGAGGCCGAGCACCTCGGTGCCGACGAGCAGGTCGACCTGGGCCTCACCCGGACCGCTCTCCAGACTGTCGAGATAGGCCGTCGCGGCGTCGTCGCGCCGGTGGCCCTTGATGCTGAGCTGGTTCCAGCCGACGCCGGTCGTGACTTCGCCGCCGAGGTCGGGCGTCACCGGGAATCCCGATTCCTGCGCGGCTGCCATGAAGGCCGCGGCGACCGGCGTGCGGTCCGAGACGTCGGCCAGCGACAGGACGTGCAGGGGGCCGTCGCCACCCCGCCAGGCATTGGCGCCGCCGGAGAAGGTCTCGGCGCGCTTGAAAAAGGGCAGCAGGTCGGCGTGACGCCAGCCGGCCGGCCAGCGGTCGTAGGCCGCCGCATGACCGCGTTGGTAGGCCAGCGCATTGATGATGCTCGAGCCGCCCACCGCCTTGCCGCGCGGGCAGGTGATGGTGCGGCCGCCCAGTCCGGGTTGCGGCGTCGTCACGTAGCGCCAGTCGAGCGCGCTCTCCTGAAGCGTCGGCCAGGCCGGAGGGGCCGCGACGGCCGGCAGGTCCGTGCGCACGCCGGCCTCGATCAGGAGCACCCGTCGCCCGGCCCGTCCCAGCCGATGCGCAAGAACACAGCCCGCCGATCCCGCGCCCACGATCACATGGTCATAGGCCGCTCGGAGTTGCTCGGGCGACGTCAGGGTACGGATGCCACGGGCCGCCTTCGCGGGCGACGAAAGACCGGCAAGCGCAACGCCGCCGGCCATCGCCGCGCTGATCGCTTCGCGGCGCTTCAGTCCGCCCCTGCCGTCACTGTCAAGCGAGCGCGTCCCGCTCATGCTGGCGGCTCGATCAGCGTGATCTTCGGAAAGTAGCTGCGATAGCGGGCTGCGTCGCGCGTGAGCAGCGGCAAATCCTCTACAGCCGCATGCGCGCCGATGAAGAAGTCGGGTAGAACGCCAGTTCGTGTGCCGCCTGCTGCACGATATCGCTGAAAGGCCTTTCCGGCGAGGAACAAGGCAGATCGCGGCGTTGGCGCGATCTCGATCATCGCCTGGGCGAGCATCAAGTCGAGATCTTCTATCCGGGCGTAGCGGATCGATGTCTCGGCATAGACGATATCGTTGATGAGGATCGGGCCCGCCAAGGCAGCCTCTTCGAGGCGAGCCAATGACCAATCCGACCAAACGGGATCGTCGGTCACGAGATCGAGCAGGACGTTCGTGTCGACCAGAGTCACGTCAGCGATCGCCGCGCGTCATCGCCATGATCTCGGCCGTGCTCAGGCCTTTGCCGGCGTGGCCGCGCAAGCGCGCGAAGCGGTTCAGGCGGGCCTTCTTCTCGATCTTGACCAGAACGATGCGGCCATCCTGCGCACGCTCGAAATCGACGAGGCTCCCCGGTTCGATGCCCAGGAGATCTCGAACCCGCTTCGGAATGGTGACCTGGCCTTTACTGGTAACGGTCGCGCTCATGTAAACCTCGGGTAAGGCGACATTCTTGGCTGGTATTACCTAGCATGCGTCCCGCCGATTTTCGAGAGGCGCCTCGAATTGCGGCTCGCCTTCAAGTCTTGATGAAATCGACGAAGGCGCGCAGCGGCGCCGGCAGATGGCGGCGGCCGGGATAGTAGAGGAAGGGTCCCGGGAAGCTCTGCCACCACGGCACGAGCACCGGTTCGAGGGCGCCGCTGTCGAGATGGGGGCGCAGCCATTCTTCGAAGTGGTAGACGATGCCGAGACCGGCGACGGCGGCACTGACCGCGAGGTCCGCCGCCCCGGAAAGACGCACCACCAGTGGCCCGGTGGGATCGACCCGCACCACTTCGCCGTCGCGCTCGAATTCCCAGGGCGGCATCGCGCCACTGACGAACTGCCCGCGCAGGCAGGCGTGCCCCAGCAGATCGCGTGGATGCATCGGCCGGCCGCGCGCCCGCAGGTACTCGGGCGAGGCCGCCGTCGCGAAGCGCTGGACGCGCGGACCGATCGGGACCGCGATCATGTCCTGCTCCAGTCTTTCGTCGTAGCGGATGCCGGCATCGCAGCCGGCGGCCAGGACATCGACGAAGCTGTCCTCGACGATGACCTCCAGCCGGATGTCCGGATAGGCCTTCAGGAAGGGCGCCACGATCGAGGGCAGCACCAGATGCGCGGCTGCGCCCGGCACGTTGAGCCTCAGCGTGCCGACCGGCCGGTCGCGAAAGCTGTTCACGACGTCCAGGGCTGCCTCGACTTCGCCCAGCGCCGGCGTCAGCCGTTCGAGAAGGCGGGCGCCGGCTTCGGTCGGGGCGACGCTGCGCGTCGTGCGATTGAGCAGACGCACCCCGAGCCTCGCCTCGAGCCGTCGCACGGCCTCGCTCAGGCTCGACGCCGAGACGCGGCCCAGCCGGGCGGCCTCCCGGAATCCACCGGCTTGGGCGACCGCGGCGAAGGCGGAGAGATCGTTCAGGTCGTTCGTCACCATTGTGCATTATTTCGCACAGCTTGTAGCGATTGCGCAGGATTATCGCGCATCGAGGCAAGGTCCATATGTCGGCGGTCACCACAGGAGATTTTCATGACCACCACCCCCTCCGGTACCTTCCGCCTCGGCACTCGATCCGTGAAACGCCTGGGCTATGGCGCGATGCAGCTCGCCGGGCCGGGCGTCTTCGGTCCGCCGCGGGATCGCGCGGCCGCGCTCGCCGTCCTGCGCGAGGCCGTGGCGCGCGGCGTCGATCATATCGACACCAGCGACTTCTACGGTCCCCACGTCACCAACCAGCTCATCCGCGAGGCGCTCCATCCCTATCCGGACGGGCTGGTGATCGTGACCAAGGTCGGCGCCGTGCGCGGCGATGACGC
Source organism: Rhodospirillales bacterium 24-66-33 (assembly GCA_002281855.1). Taxonomy (GTDB): domain Bacteria; phylum Pseudomonadota; class Alphaproteobacteria; order Reyranellales; family Reyranellaceae; genus Reyranella. Next base: position 12,869 of record NCHQ01000001.1, read on the forward strand.
CTCGTGGAACCCGGCGTTCACGGCGGCCGATCTCACGCGCGCGGTGCACGACAACCTGCGCAACCTCGGTGTCCCGGCGCTCGACGTCGTCAACCTGCGAGTCATCATGGGCAGCGATCACGGGCCGGCCGAAGGATCGATCGAGGCGCCCTTCACCGCGCTGGCGGAGCTGCAGCGGCAGGGCCTGATCCGTCATCTCGGCGTCAGCAACGCCACCCCGGCGCAGGTCGCCGAGGCGCGCGGCATCGCCGAGATCGTCTGCGTGCAGAACCACTACAACATCGTCCATCGCGCCGACGATGCCCTGATCGACGAGCTCGCGAGGCTGGGCATCGCCTACGTGCCCTTCTTCCCGTTGGGCGGCTTCACGCCGCTGCAGTCCTCGATCCTCTCTGAGGTCGCTGCTGAGCTGTCGGCCACGCCGATGCAGGTGGCGCTCGCCTGGCTGCTGCGGCGCGCGCCCAACATACTCCTGATCCCCGGCACTTCTTCCGTCGCTCACCTGCATGAGAATCTGCACGCGGCAGACCTCGAACTCGCGGACGAAGCATTCGGGCGCCTGGACGCGATCGGCAGGACGCAAACGGGCTGAGGGATCGGTCAGCGCTTTCGGGCGCCCTAGTTATTGTGGGTCGGGATGAGAATCCCGACTCGATATGGTGTCTAAGCATTTGATTCAATTAGATTCTTGACCGCGAGGGGCCTGTGGATTCATCTTCCACAGATGCCTGTGGAAAAAATTGATCGCGTGCTCGTCGGCGACTGTATCGACCTGATGCTGAGCCTGCCCGAAGCGTCCGTCGACATGGTCTTCGCCGACCCGCCCTACAATCTCCAGCTGGGCGGCGAGCTGCTGCGGCCCGACCACAGCAAGGTCGACGCGGTCGACGACGATTGGGACAAGTTCGGGGACCCCTCCGCTTCGGTCGGGGCAAGCTTCGCGCTTTACGATCAGTTCACCAACGCCTGGCTGAAGGCGGCGCGGCGCGCCCTGAAGCCCGGCGGCACGCTGTGGGTGATCGGCAGCTACCACAACATCTTCCGCATCGGCACGGCGCTGCAGGACCAGGGCTTCTGGCTGCTGAACGACATCGTCTGGCGCAAGTCGAACCCGATGCCCAACTTCCGGGGCAAGCGCTTCACCAACGCCCACGAGACGCTGATCTGGGCGGCGCGCGATCGCGCCAACAAGAAGTACACCTTCAACTACGATTCGATGAAGGAGCTGAACGAGGGCACCCAGATGCGCTCCGACTGGCTGCTGCCGCTGTGCACCGGCGGTGAGCGGCTGAAGGGCGAGGACGGCAAGAAGGCGCATCCGACCCAGAAGCCGGAGGCGCTGCTGTTCCGCTGCATCATGTCGGCGTCCAATCCGGGCGACATCATCCTCGATCCGTTCTTCGGTACCGGCACGACCGGCGCCGTCGCGCGTCGCCTCGGCCGGCGCTTCATCGGCCTCGAGCGCGATCCCGACTATGCCGCCATCGCGCGCAAGCGCATCGCCGAGATCACGCCGCTTCAGGCCGAGGACGTGACGCCCAAGCCCAGCAAGCGGGCCGAGCCGCGCATCCCGTTCGGCGTGCTGATCGAATCGGGCCTGCTGCAGCCCGGCGCCGTGCTGAGCGATCCCAGCGGCCAGTTGCACGCCCGCGTGCGCGCCGACGGCTCGCTGTCCGCCTCCAATGCGCGGGGCGATCATCGCGGCTCGATCCACCAGGTGGGAGCGGCGGTGCAGGGCGCCCCGGCCTGCAACGGCTGGACCTTCTGGCACGTCGACGTCGCCGGCGCCCGCCTGCCGATCGACCATCTCCGCCAGCAGGTCCGCGCCGGGCTCTAGACTCTGTCCGTCTCAACTTGACCCATTTCCCTCATCCTGAGGAGCCGCGCCTTGCGCGGCGTCTCGAAGGATGGGCAACAGACGCGGTGCTCGTTCCCACCCGTCGAGACGCTCACTGCATTCGCTCCTCAGGGTGAGGTCGGTGTTGGGAGGGGCGACTGATTCAATCCCGCCCGAAAGGGCTTTAACAGGCCGCTGAAGAAGTCGGATGCCTCGCGAATAAACGAAACAAACGAAATAAACGAAACAAACGAAGCGAGAGTCGCGCCCCTGAATCAGGTATCCTGGTACCGCTGACGGGGCTCCTTACGCCTTCACCGCGTGCTCGATGACCTTGCGCATGACCGTGGGCAAGGCGCGTTCGTCCAGCCGGTCGAGTGCCGACCAGCTCGTGCCGGGCGCCAGCGCGGCGAGCCGGCCCGTCGTCGCGATGGCGCGGGCAACGGTGAGTTCCAGGTGGAAGTGCGTGAAGGTGTGCCGCACCAGGCCGTCCATCACCACCCAGCGCGCCGGGACCGGGGCATCGGCGAGCGCCGTCGCCGCGGCGAACGGGCCCTCGCGCCAGGCGCTCGACGGGACCTCGTCCATGCCGCCCAGAAGTCCCTTCGTCGGCCGTTTGCGCAACAGGACGGCGCCGTCCTTGCGCAGCAGCACGAAGGCGAGGCCGCGCCGCGTCGGCTTTTCCGTCTTGGGGGCCCGCCGCGGCAGATCCTCGGCGATGCCCTGCCGGCGGCCCTTGCAGCCCTGCATCAGCGGGCAGATGACGCAGCGCGGGTTGCGCGGGATGCAGACGGTGGCGCCGAGATCCATCATCGCCTGGGCGTAGTCGCCGGCGCGTTGCGGCGGCACCAGCCGCGCGGCGCGGACCTGGATGTCGGGCTTGGCGTCGGGCAGCGGCGTGTCGATGGCGTAGAGGCGGGCGATCACCCGCTCGACATTGCCGTCGACCGCCGAGGCGGGACGGTCGAAGGCGATCGCCTGGATCGCCGCCGCCGTGTAGCGGCCGATGCCCGGCAGGGCGAGCAGGCCCGCCTCGTCCTCGGGAAAGCGGCCGCCATGGTCGCCGGCGACGGCCAGGGCGCAGGCATGCAGGTTGCGGGCCCGGGCGTAGTAGCCGAGGCCCGCCCAGGCCGAGAGCACCTCGTCGAGCGGCGCGGCGGCCAGCGCCTCGACGGTGGGCCAGCGTTCGACGAAGCGACGGAAATATTCGCCCACCGTGGCGACGGTGGTCTGCTGCAGCATGATCTCCGACAGCCAGACACGGTAAGGCGCCGTGCGTTCCCCCGGGGCTGCGCGCCAGGGGAGGGTGCGACGATGTCGATCATACCAGGCGAGCAGTCGGTCAGCGTGTGTCATGGTCAGTCGAAGGGGCGTGGCCTACCATACGGAGCGGAGTTTGAAAGGGTCCATGCGCGAAAACGGCTTCCGTGCGATCGGCGGTCTGGCCCAGAAGCTCACCTCGGGCATCGCCCGCGATGGAGCCAAGGGCGGCCGCAGCAACGCCCTGGTGCGCCTGAAGGCCGACTGGCCGGCGGTCGTCGGGCCGGATCTGGCGCGCACGACGCGGCCCGATGCGCTGCTGGCCGGGCGCGGCGCCCGCGCCGGAAAGGCCCTGCGGCTGAAGGTTTCCGGCGCCGCTGCCCTCGAGGTCCAGCACAGGAGCGGCCAGATCGTGGAACGGGTGAACGCCTATTTCGGGCACAAGATGATCGACGACGTGCGGATCGTGCAGGGAGTCATCTCGGCGCCGCGACCGGCGCCCCGTACGCCGCGTCCCGATCCCGTGATCGAGCAGGAGGTGGCTGGCCGCACCGCGGCTGTCCAGGATCCCGAGTTGCGGGCGGTGCTGACCCGGCTGGGCGCGCGCATCGCCAGTGGCCGGCGGGGCTTTCTTCTGGGCGGCCTGGGGGCGGCGCTCTGTCTCGGGGGTGAAGTGCGGGCGCAATCCCAGTCGCCGGCCAGGTTCCTCGATCCGCTGCCCGGCGATCATGTGCTGGGCCGTCCCGATGCCCCCAACGTGCTGATCGACTACGCCTCCTTCACCTGTCCACACTGCGCCACCTTCAACAATGCGGTCATGCCGACCCTGAAGCGCGACTGGATCGACACCGGCAAGCTGAAGCTGGTGCATCGCCACTACCCGTCGGATGCGCTGGCCACGCGCGCCAGCCTGCTGGCGGAGTGCGCCGGGCCCGAGAAGTTCTTTGCCGCGGTCGACACGCTGTTCCGGACGCAGGTCCAGTGGCTGACGGCGTCCGACCCGGCGGCGGAACTGATGACCGTGCTGGTCGAGCAGGGGGTGAGCGAAGCCGACGCCCAGGCCTGCATCGCCAACGACCGGCTTTTGGACAAAGTCATCGCCGACGTGCAGTCCGGCCAGGCGCTGGGCGTCAATTCCACCCCGACCGTGTTCATCAATGAGCAGGGATACGGCAATCCGGGCGGAATCGACGCCATCGCAGCGATTTTACGCCAGGTGGGCCGTTAACGTTTGACTCCCCACAGGCGTAATTCCCAAGATGTAGTGGAGAGGACTAAGGAAAATGCGGAATATCTTGATCGTCGCCGGCGGAGTCGTGGCGGTGGCAGCGATTGCTGGCGCCGTCTATTTCGGCACCCGCGCGCCTGCGTCCGGGCCGCCGCCCGTCGCGGCGGCGTCGGCCCCGAGCAAGGCCGGCCTGGAGGCCGTGCAGCCGGGCGATCACGTGCTGGGCGACGCCAATGCGCCGATCACGGTGATCGAGTATGCCTCGCTGACCTGCTCGCACTGTGCGCATTTCCACACGCAGGTCCTGCCCGAGATCAAGAAGAAGTGGATCGATACCGGCAAGGTGAAGCTGGTCTATCGCGACTTCCCGCTCGACCAGATCGCGGCCAAGGCCGCCCAGATCGCCGAATGTGCCGGCAACGACAAGTATTTCGGCGTGCTCGACATCATCTTCCGCGGCCAGCCGCAATGGGCGACGGCGGCCGATCCGCTGGCCGAGCTCGCCAAGCCGCTGCGCATCGCCGGCATGGGCGAGAACGAGATCAAGGCCTGCCTCGCCAACGAGGCGATGAGCAACGCCGTGATCAAGGACTATCAGGGCGGCGAGGCGATGGGCGTCAATTCCACGCCGACCCTGTTCATCAATGGGCAGCTCTATCGTGGGGCGCGCTCCGTCGAGGAACTCGACGGCGTACTCGGCAAGCTCGCCAAGTAGGCACTCCAAGCACGTAACCAGACAGGCGTGGTGTAAATGGTCCAGTTCGACAAGCTCCGGCTCTCCGGCTTCAAGTCCTTCGTCGATCCGACGGAGCTTACGATCGAGTCCGGCATGACCGGGATCGTCGGGCCCAATGGCTGTGGCAAGTCGAACCTGGTCGAGGCCTTGAAGTGGGTGATGGGCGAGACCTCCGCCAAGCAGATGCGCGGCAGCGAAATGGAGGACGTCATCTTCGCCGGCTCCGGCCAGCGGCCGGCGCGCAACATCGCCGAGGTGATGCTGACGCTGGACAACAAGACCCGCACCGCGCCGGCGATGGTGAACGACACCGACCAGCTCGACGTCGTGCGCCGCATCGAGCGCGGCCACGGCTCGGCCTATTCGGTGAACGGTCGCGAAATTCGCGCGCGTGACGTGCAGACGCTGTTCGCCGACGCCGCCACCGGCTCACGCTCGACCGCGCTGGTCAGCCAGGGCCGCATCGGCACCCTGATCAACGCCAAGCCGGTCGACCGTCGCGGCGTCATCGACGAAGCGGCCGGCATCACTGGACTCTATGCCCGCCGTCACGAAGCCGAACTGCGCCTGCGGGCCGCCGAACAGAATCTCGCCCGCGTGCAGGACGTGCTGCTGGCCCTGGAGGAGCAGCACAAGGGGCTGAAGCGCCAGGCCCGCCAGGCCAGCCGCTATCGCAACCTCTCGGACCATATCCGCCGCGCCGAGGCCTCCGTGCTGGCGCTGAAGCTGGCCAATGCCGAGCGCGATCTCGCGAACTCGAGCGAGCGCCTGAAGGAAGCGGAGGCCCAGGTCTCCGACCTCACGCGGCTGGTCGGCCTCGCCACCACCGCGCAGGCCGAAGCCGCGACCTCGCTGCCGCCGCTGCGCAACGAGGAGGCCGCCGCGGCCGCCGCGCTCCAGCGCCTGCGCGTGGCGCATGACGCGCTGACCGCCGAGGCCTCGCGTGTCGCCGCCGCCCAGCTCGAGGCCGGCCGGCGACTGCAGCAGACCGAGCACGATCTCGCGCGTGAACGCGGCCGCAAGGGCGATGCCGAGACGGCGATCGCCGATCTCGACAGCCAGCGCGTCCGCCTCGAGGAAGAGCGCGTGGGCGAGGATGAGCGCGCCGAAGCCGCCCAGGAGGCGCGCGACACCGCGCGCGCCGAGACCAACTCGGCCGAGGCCGGGCTCGACCGCCTGACGCGCCAGATCGCCGACGACGAGGCCCTGCGCCAGAGCGTGTCGCGCGAGATCGCGGACCTGCAGGACCGGCTGCGCCGCCTGACCTCGCGTCGCGACGAAGTCACTGTCCAGCAGCGCCAGCTGGAAGCCGAACTGTCGAACCTGCCGGCGCTGCCGGAGGTCGAGGCCGAACTCGAAGCTGCCCGCACGGCGCTCGAGGAAGCGCGCCTCGGCGGCCAGGAGTCGATCGAGGCGGCCCGCGAGGCCGAGCGCTACGAATCCGACGCCGCGCGCCTGGCCGTTGCCAAGGCGGAGGCCGAGCGGCTCGACATGGAGCGCGCGCGTGCGGCCGAGCGGCAGGCGGCGGAAGCCAGCCACGCCGTTGCCGTCGAGACCCTGCAGAAGACCAATGCGCGCCTGACCAAGCTGCGTGCCGAGGAGGCGGGCGTCGCCGCGGCGCTGAAGTCGTCGGCCAACTCACTGTGGCCGCCGTTGCTCGACGCCCTCTCCGTCGAGCCGGGCTACGAGAAGGCGCTGGGCGCGGCATTCGGCGACGAGCTCGAAGCCTCGTCGGATCGCGGCGCGCCGGTGCACTGGCTGCCGCTCGAGGCGATGACCGAGACGCCGGCTCTCCCCGAAGGGGCGACGCCGCTCGGCGCCCATGTCGGCGCCCTGCCGGAACTGGCTCGCCGCCTTGCCTTCATCGGCGTGGTGGCCAACGACGAGACCGGCGCGGCGCTGCAGGTCGCTCTCAAGCCCGGGCAGCAGCTTGTCACCCGCGAGGGCGCGGTCTGGCGCTGGGACGGCTACACGATGCGGGCCGGCGCGCCGTCGACCGCGGCGGTGCGGCTGAGCCAGCGCAACCGGCTGGCCGAGATTCGCCATCAGATCGATGGCGTCGTGGCCGAGCAGGAGATCGAGCAGGCGCGCGTCGATGCCGAGAAGACCTGGCTCGCCGCGGCGCGCGAGGCCGAGAAGATCTGTGTCGAGCTGGCCCGTGCCCACGAGCGCAGCGTGGCCGACGCCGCGCGGCGCAAGGCGCAGGATGCCGGCGAGGCCACCCGCACCGCCGAGCGCGCGGCCCAGGCCGCCATCGCCACGGCCGAGCGCCTCGCCACTCAGGCGCGCGATCGCCATGTCGAGGTCGCCCGCCGCACCGACCAGCTGCGCACCCGCCTGGCCGGCATCGAGACGACGGTCGCCGAAGTGCTGGGCGACATCGCCGAGGTCGAAATGCGTCGCACCTTCCGCGAGGCGCGCCTGTCGTCGATCTCCGACACGCAGGCCGACCGGGCGGAGGCCGGCGCCTTGCGCGTGCGCATCGCCGAACTGCGGGCGGCGCTGGTCGAGGCCGAGAGCCAGTGCGACCGTCTCGCGCGCGACTCCAAGATGCGCGTCGAGCGTCTGGCGCAGATCGCGCAGGACCATGAAGGCTGGAGCAAGCGCCTCGGCGAGGCCGACGGCCAGATTCTCGAACTCGATGCACGGCGCGAGCAGACCGCGGAAGCGATCGCCGAACTCGAAGCCAAGCCGGCTGAGATCGAGGAGAAGCGCTTCGTCCTCGCCGACGAGATCGAGAAGGCCGAGTTCAACCGCCAGGAAGCCGCCGACCGGCTGGCGATCGGCGAGACGCGCCAATCGGAGTCCGACAAGGCGCTGAGGCAGGCCGAGACCGAGATGGCCCAGGCGCGCGAGACCTGGGTCCGCCGCGAGGGTCAGGTCGAGCAGGCGACCAAGGATCGCGAGACCGTGGTCGAGCGCATCCTCGAGCGCCTGCGCTGCGAGCCGGACGGCGTTCTCGCCCTGGCCGAGGTCCAGTCGATCGAGGAACTGCCGGAACTCGACAAGGCCGAGCACAAGCTCGAACGCCTGGTGCACGAGCGCGAGACGATGGGCGCCGTGAACCTGAGGGCCGAGGAAGAGGCCAACGAACTCGAGCAGCAGATCACCGCCATGACGACCGAGCGCGACGACCTGGTCGCCGCCATCGGCCGCCTGCGCCAGGGCATCCAGAGCCTGAACCGCGAGGGTCGCGAGCGCTTCCTCGCCGCCTTCGAGCAGGTGAGCGGCCACTTCCAGCAGCTCTTCACCAAGCTGTTCGGCGGCGGCAAGGCCGAACTGCGGCTCACCGAGTCGGAGGATCCGCTGGAGGCCGGCCTCGAAATCCATGCCAGCCCGCCGGGCAAGAAGCTTCAGGTCATGTCGCTACTCTCGGGCGGCGAGCAGGCGCTCACGGCCCTGTCGCTCCTGTTCGCGGTGTTCATGACCAACCCGGCGCCGATCTGCGTGCTGGACGAGGTCGACGCGCCGCTGGACGACCTCAACGTGGAGCGCTTCTGCGGCCTGGTGAACGACATCGCCGGCCGGACCGACACGCGCTTCCTGATCATCACCCACCATCGCGTCACCATGGCGCGCATGGATCGTCTCTACGGCGTGACCATGGCCGAGCGGGGCGTTTCCCAACTCGTGTCGGTGAACCTGCAGGAGGCCGACCGCATGGTGGCCTAACCCTTACGACGGCGTCAGCCTAAGCAAGCAAGACAATCTTCCTCTCAAATAAACTGGGCGCCGGCTGGCCTGACGGCGCCCTTTTCTTTGCCGCCCTTCTCACGGCCGGGGCGGGCCTGTAGTGTCCGGCCCATGCCCGATTCGCTCAGCACCAACGTTACCGATGTCATCGACCTGACGCGCACGCTCGTCCGCTGCGAGAGCGTGACGCCGCGCGAAGCCGGTGCGCTGCAGCTGCTGGAACAGACGCTGGCGCCGCTCGGCTTCGCGTGCGAGCGCATGGATTTCACCGAGGCCGGCACCGACGACGTCGCCAACCTCTATGCCCGCATCGGCAGCGGCGGGAAGCATTTCTGCTTCGCCGGCCATTCCGACGTGGTGCCGGTGGGCGATCTCTCGTCCTGGACGATTGGTCCGTTCGCGGCCGAACTGTCGGGCGGCTACCTGTTCGGGCGCGGTGCTGCCGACATGAAGGGCGCGATCGCCGCCTTCACCGACGCCGCTGCGCGCTTTCTCAGCCGTCGCGGCCGTGATTTCGGCGGTTCGATCAGCCTGCTGATCACCGGCGACGAGGAGGGGCCGGCGGTCAACGGTACGGTCAAGATGCTGCAGCGGCTGGCCGACCGCGGCGAGACGATCGACGCCTGCATCGTTGGCGAGCCGACGAGTTCGAAGCGGTTCGGCGACATGATGAAGATCGGCCGGCGTGGCAGCATGACCGTCGACCTGGTCGTGCGCGGCGTGCAGGGGCATGTGGCTTACCCCGAGCGGCTCGACAATGCCGTCCATCGCCTGTCGGCGATCATCGAGGCGCTGGTGCGCGAGCCGATCGACAAGGGCAGCACGCATTTCGGTCCGACCTCGCTGCAGTTCACCACCGTGGACGTCGGCAATCCGGCGACCAACATCGCCCCGGGCGTCGCCAAGGCGCGCTTCAACACGCGGTTCAACGATCTGTGGACCTCGAAGACCCTACTGGCCCATCTCAAGGAGCGGATCGAGCGCGCCAGCGAGGCGCTGGGCGGCAACGGCACCGTCGACTACAGCGTCCAGGTCTCGGGCGAGTCGTTCTATACGCCGCCGGGGCCGCTGAGCGACCTCGTCGCCGGCGCGGTCCGCGACGTGGCCGGTATCGAGACCGAACTGTCGACAACGGGCGGTACGTCCGACGCGCGCTTCATCCGCAGCTACTGCCCGGTGCTCGAATTCGGGCTGGTCGGCGAGAGCATGCACAAGGTCGACGAGAAGAGCGCGGTCGCCGACCTCAAGATGCTGGCGCGCGTCTACGAAACGGTACTCGACCGTTACTTCGCGCCCTGAGACGCGCGTGATCAGCACTGGTGAAATCGCCCGCGGCATGCAGGGCGCGCTCGGACTTCTGAAGCGCGACCCGGCCGCCCCGTCCTACTTCGACAATACGCTGGAAGCCTGCGTCCGCTCGTTCCAGGTGATGATCCTGGTCGCGCCGCTGCACATCACGCTGATGCTTCTGCGCTACACGAGCGTGACCTCGACGGCCGACGAACTGGAGATCGTGCTGGTCGAGGCGCTGCGCTACGTCGTCGACTGGCTGCTGTTCCCGGTGCTGTTCTACGAGATCGCGCGACGGCGCAACTGGCTCGGCCTGTTCCCGCGCTACATCTCCGCGCTGAACTGGGTCAACCTGCCGGCGATGATCGTGGCCGTGATCGGCGTGGTCCTGGCGACCCTGCTGCCGGCGGTGCCGGCCGAACTCGTCCGGATCGCGCTGCAGGCGCTCTTCTTCTACTGGTTCCTGGCGACGACGCGCGCCACGCTGGGCGTGGCCTGGCCGGTCGCGACGCTGCTGCTGGTCGTCAACTGGGTGCCCTCGCTCTTCATCTCACTGATCGTCGACCGCTTCCTCGGCATCGCCCTCGTGGCCGGCGCCTAGCTCGTAGCGCACCTCCATCAGGCAGAGGCCGTGCGGCGGCGCCGTCGGACCGGCGCGGGTACGATCGCGCGCGGCGAGCGCCGCCTCGACATCGCCGCGGCTCCACTGGCCGCGTCCCACGAGATGCAGGGTGCCCACCAGGATGCGCACCTGGTTGTGGAGGAAGGAGCGCGAGCCGACGTCGACGTGGATCTCCTCCCCACGGCGCGTGACCTCGAGCAGGTCGAGCGTCTTCAGCGCCGAGGGCGACTGGCAGGCGGTCGAGCGGAAGCTGTTGAAGTCGTGGTGGCCGACCAGCACCGCCGCGGCCTCCGCCATCGCCGCGACGTCGAGAGCGACCGGCACGTGCCAGAGCTGGCCGCGATCGAGCGCGGGCGGCGCACGACGGTTGATGATGCGATAGCGGTAGCGCCGCCATGTCGCGGAGAAGCGGGCATGAAAGCCGGGCGGGGCGCGTTCGGCGGTGAGGACCGAGACCGGCTGCGGCTTCAGGTGGAAGTTGATCGCCGAGCGGATGGTCTCGACCGGCCGCTCGCTGGAAAGATCGAGATGCACGACCTGGCCGCGCGCATGCACGCCGGTGTCGGTGCGACCAGCGGCCTGGACGGGCGGTCGCTCGCCGGCGAAGGCGAACACCGCCTCTTCGAGGGCAGCCTGTACCGAAGGTCCGTTCGGCTGGCGCTGCCATCCGACGAACGGCGCGCCGTCATATTCGATCGTGAGCTTGTAGCGCGGCACGGCGTCAGGTCGGCTGCGGGATCGTCAAGGCTATGGGCGGCTGCAGCACCGTGCCGGCCTCGAGCGCGAAGCCGCGCAAAAAGGCATCGGCCGATTGTGCCGACTTGCCGGGCCGCTGCAGCTTCAGGAGCTTCAGCCCGCCGATGCCGCAGGTCACGACCGGAAAGCCGTCGCGGGCGATGGAGACGCTGCCCGGCGTTCCACCGGCCAGGGTGAGCGCCGCCGCCAGCACCTTGATGCGCTCGACCCCGCCCGCCTTGGGCGCTTCGAAGGAGGTGCCGGGCCAGGGATGGAAGGCACGCACCTTGCGCTCCAGCTCGGCAGCCGGCCGGCGCCAGTCGAGCACGCCTTCCTCCTTGCCGAGCTTGTGGGCATAGGTGACGCCCTCCATCGGCTGGTCGACCGGCTCGATGCTACGGCGCAGCAACCCGTCGAGGGTCGAGACGATCAGGCGGCCGCCCAGCTCGGCCAGCCGGTCGTGTACGGTTTCGGCGGTATCGGCGGCGGAGATCGGTGTGCCTTCGGCCAGCAGCATCGGGCCGGTGTCGAGGCCCTCGTCCATGCGCATGATGGTGACGCCCGTCTCGGCGTCGCCGGCCAGGATCGCGCGATGGATGGGCGCCGCGCCGCGCCAGCGCGGCAGCAGGGAGCCATGGATGTTGATGCAGCCCAGCACCGGCGCGTCGAGGAAGCTTTTAGGCAGGATGTGTCCATAGGACACGACCACGGCGGCATCGAGATCGAGCGCCTTGAAGGCCTCGGCCGCCTCGTCGCTCTTCAGGGTGCGCGGCGTGCGGACCGGCAGCCCGAGTTTGTCGGCGAGCTCGTGCACGGGCGTCTTGCGCTCCTGCTGGCCGCGACCTGCGGGCTTGGGGGCTCTGGTGTAGACGCAGGCGACGTCGTGACCGGCTTCGACCAGCGCGGCGAGAGCCGGCACGGCGAAGGCGGAAGTGCCCAGGAACGCAATCTTCATCGCCGCACCTTATAGGCAGCCGCGCGACGGTGAGCTAGGTATGCCGCCGCAATGGAGTCCAGTACCCCCTCGACCGGCAAGGGTCCGCTCGCCAACCTCGCCGCCCGACGCGCCGCGGGCGAGATCCACGCCGATCCCGTGCAGGAAAAAGTCGTTCTGCGATTGCAGGCGATCCACGACCAGTTGAGCGCCCTGGCGGTGGCCCCGCCGGTCAGGACGGGCTTCCTCGCCCGCCTGGGCTTGGGTCACGCGCCGAAACCGCCGGAAGGGCCGCACGGCCTCTATATCTGGGGCTCGGTCGGTCGCGGCAAGTCCATGCTGATGGACCTGTTCTTTGCCGATGCGCCGGTCGCCAAGAAGCGCCGCGTGCACTTCCACGAATTCATGCTGGAGGTGCAGGCGAGGCTGCATCGCCGGCGCGAGGAGCTGGCGGCGAAGGGCGCTCCGCCCGAATCCGACACGATCGTGCCGATCGCCAGGGAGATCGCGGCCGAGACGCGCCTGCTCTGCTTCGACGAGTTCCAGGTGACCAACATCGCCGACGCGATGATCCTCGGCCGCCTGTTCGAAACGCTGTTCGAGGAGGGGATCACAGTGATCGCCACCTCCAACCGCGCGCCCGACGATCTCTACAAGAACGGCTTGCAGCGCGATCGTTTCCTGCCCTTCATCGAACTAGTGAAGCAGCGCCTCGAAGTGCTCGAACTGGGCGGCGCGCAGGACTACCGCATGGGCCGCCTGCGCGAGCTCGACCTTTACCTCACCCCGCTCGGGAGTTGGGCGACCAAGAAGCTCGACGAGGCGTTCCGCGCGCTGAGCAACGGCGGCGACGGCGAGCCGCGCGTGCTGCGCACGCAGGGGCGCGATGTCGAGGTGCCGCGCGCGGCGCCCGGTGTCGCGATGGCGCATTTCATGGACTGGTGCGCCAAGCCGATGGGCGCCGCGGACTTCCTGTGCATCGCCGACAGTTTCCACACCGTCATCGTGGCGGAGATTCCCAAGATGGGGCCGGACAGCCAGGACAAGGCCGTTCGCTTCGTGACGATGATCGACACCTTCTACGAGAAGAAGGTGAAGTTCATCTGTTCGGCGGCGGCAAACCCGGGAAACCTCTACCCCGAAGGCGACGGCTCCTTCGAATTCCAGCGCACCGTCTCGCGGCTCATGGAAATGCAGAGCCCGGAGTATCTGAACCTCGATCACATCGCCTAATCGTGATTGTGGGCCCGTCCGGCCCCAGCATAGGCTCTGCGGCGTTTTTCAGAGTTTATTCGGGAGGCAGGACATGGACGGCGATCGCGTGATTTCCTTGAACGAAGGCGGCCTGTCGCGCCGTAACGCCCTGAAGGCGACGGCGACCGGCGCGGCGCTCGGCGGCGCGTTCGCGTTGTCGGTGCAGCCGGTCCAGGCGCAGACCATGATCACCACGCCGGCGGACGGACTCACGGCGGGTGCCGTCAAGGTCAAGACCAAGGACGGCAAGGAGATGGACGCCTACCGCGCCATGCCGGCCTCTGGCCAGGCTTTCGGCACGATTCTGGTCGTGCAGGAGATCTTCGGCGTCCACGCGCACATCGCCGATCTCTGCCGCCGTTTCGCCAAGGCCGGCTACTACGCTATCGCGCCGGAACTCTATTTCCGCCAGGGCGATCCCAAGGCCATCACCGACACGCAGGCGCTGCTGCGCGAGATCGTCGCGAAGGTGCCGGACGAGCAGGTCATGGGCGACCTCGACGCGACCGTGGCCTTTGCCAAGGGCGAGGGCAAGGCCGACACCGCCAAACTCGGCATCACCGGCTTCTGCTGGGGCGGCCGCATCGTCTGGCTCTATGCGGCCTACAGTTCGGGGCTCAAGGCGGGCGTCGCGTGGTACGGCCGGGTCGTCGGCGATTCGACGCCGATGACGCCCAAGCATCCGGTCGACATCGCCAAGGACCTCAAGGCGCCGGTGCTCGGCCTCTATGGCGGCGCCGACACCGGCATTCCGAACGACACCGTCGACCGCATGCGCGCGGCCCTGAAGGCCGGCAGCCCGGCCGCCCAGAAGTCGCAGATCGACACCTATCCGGACACGCCGCACGCGTTCAACGCCGACTATCGCCCGTCCTACCGCAAGGAGCAGGCGGAGGATGCATGGAAGAAGGCGCTTGCCTGGTTCAAAGCCAACGGTGTCTGATCGGCTGATGGCCGAGACGATAAACCTCGAGACCCGGTCGGGCCTCGCATTCACCACGGATGTCGATGGCCCGGTCGGCGGACCGCTGGTGCTGATGCTGCACGGGTTTCCCGAATCGCGGCATAGCTGGCGGGCCGCCCTGCCGGTGCTGGCGGCGCACGGCTATCGCGCCGTCGCGCCGGACCAGCGCGGCTACTCGGCCGGTGCGCGGCCCGATCCGGCGGACCTTTCGAACTATGCCTTCGACCGGCTGATCGGCGATGCGATCGAGATCGCGGCGGCCGCCGGCTACGAGGGCAAGCGCTTCCATCTCGTCGGCCACGATTGGGGCGGGCAGGTCTCGTGGGGAGTCGCCGGCGCGCATCCCGATCGCCTCGCGTCGCTCACGATCCTGTCGCGGCCGCACCCGCAGTCGTTCCGGCAGGCGCTCCTGAAGGAAGACGGCGACCAGAAGCATCGCTCGCGGCACCATCGCGCCTTCCTCGAACCCGAGACCGGCAAGCTCCTGCTGGCCGACGATGCCAAGCGCCTGCGCGACGGGCTGTTCGGCCAGGGCGTGCCGTCCGAGGCGCTGGAGGATCATCTTTCCGTGCTGGGCTCACCCGAGGCGCTCGAGGCGGCGCTCGCCTGGTATCGTTCCAACAAGGGGCTGGCCGCCGATATCGGGACCATCACGGTGCCGACGCTCTATATCTGGGGCGATGCCGATGCGACGGTCGGGCCCGACGCGGCCTACGGCACGGCAGAATTCGTGAAGCCCTCCTTCGAGATGGACGTGCTGCCGGGCGTCGGCCATTTCGTCATGGACCAGGCACCGGCGAAAACGACCGACCTCCTGCTGGCGCACCTGGCGAAACACCCGGTCTGAACCCGCTCTGTCTTGCTGCCCCGGTCGAATCGCGCTACCACGCGGCGCCTTTAAGAACGGGAGTTTTTCGCATGGCTCGCAAGAAGATCGCGCTGATCGGCGCCGGACAGATTGGCGGCACGCTCGCGCTGCTCGCCGGCCAGAAGGAACTGGGCGACATCGTCCTGTTCGACATTCCCGCCGCCGAAGGCACTGCCAAGGGCAAGGCGCTCGACATCGCCCAGCTCAGCCCGGTCGAAGGCTTCGACGCCAAGTACAGCGGCTCGTCGGACTACAAGGACATCGAGGGCGCGGACGTCGTGATCGTCACCGCCGGCGTGCCGCGCAAGCCCGGCATGACCCGCGACGACCTGGTCGGCATCAACGCCAAGGTCATCGATTCGGTCGGCAAGGGCATCAAGCAGCACGCCCCCAACGCCTTCGTCATCGTCATCACCAACCCGCTCGACGCCATGGTCGGCCTGATGCAGGAAGTCACCGGCTTCGCGCCGGAGAAGGTCGTCGGCATGGCCGGCGTGCTCGACAGCGCCCGTTTCCGCCTGTTCCTCGCCGAGGAGTTTAACGTCTCGGTCGAGGACGTCACGGCCTTCGTGCTGGGCGGCCACGGCGACACGATGGTGCCGCTGCTGCGCTACTCGACGGTCGGCGGCATTTCGCTGCACGATCTGGTCGACATGGGCTGGACCACCAAGGAGCGCCTCGAGCAGATCGTCCAGCGCACCCGTGACGGCGGCGCCGAGATCGTGGCCCACCTCAAGACCGGCTCGGCCTTCTACGCCCCGGCCGCGTCGGCCATCGCGATGGCCGAGTCATACCTCCGGGACAAGAAGCGCGTGATCCCCTGCGCCGCCAAGCTGAATGGCGAGTATGGCGTGAAGGGCCTCTACATCGGCGTTCCGGTGGTGATCGGCGCCAAGGGGGTCGAGCGTATCGTCGAAGTCGAGTTCAATGCCGAGGAAAAGGCGATGTTCGACAAGTCCGTCGCCGCCGTTCAGTCGCTGATCGACGCCACCAACAAGATCGTTGGCCGTTGAGACAGTAGGGTCTTTCGACTTTAGTCGAGCGACCGCAAACGTTCATCAGTCCATCGTTGCCAAGGGCTTGCGGCGCTCATAAAGTGCCGCATCCCTTGGTCAGTTGCGTATGAAAACTGAGAGGCGCGTTTCCTACGCACTCCCAAACGATAGGACCCCATGAATATCCACGAGTATCAGGCCAAGGCACTTCTGGCCAAATTCGCGATCCCCCTCCTGAAGGGCGGCGTTGCCTACACCAAAGACGAGGCGATGGATGTCGCGCGCAAGCTGGGCGGTGCCGTCACGGTCGTGAAGGCGCAGATCCATGCCGGCGGCCGCGGCAAGGGTCACTTCAAGAACGATCCGACGGGCAAGGGCGGCGTGCGCCTCTCGAAGTCGGTCGACGATGTCGGTGCGCAGGCGGCCGCGATGCTGGGCCAGGATCTCGTGACCAAGCAGACCGGTCCGACCGGCCGCACCGTGCAGCGCCTCTACATCGAGGACGGCTGCGACATCAAACGCGAACTCTATCTCTCGATGCTGGTGGGCCGAGCCGCCGGCCGCATTTCCGTCGTCGCCTCGACCGAGGGCGGCATGGACATCGAGACCGTGGCGCACGAGACGCCCGAGAAGATCGTCACCCAGGCGATCGACCCGGCCGCCGGCTACCAGCCCTATCAGGGCCGCAAGATCGCCTTCGCGCTGGGCCTCAGCGGCAAGCAGGTCGGCGCCTTCACGACCCTGCTGGGCAACCTCTATCGCGCCTATGTCGATCTCGACGCTTCGCTGATCGAGATCAACCCGCTGGTCGTGACCGGCGCTGGCGACATCGTGGCCCTCGATGCCAAGATGAATTTCGACGACAACGCCCTCTACCGTCACAAGGACCTCGAGGAACTGCGCGACGTCGACGAGGAGGACCCGGCCGAGACCGAGGCCGCCAAGTACGCGTTGAACTACGTGAAGCTCGACGGCCAGATCGGCTGCATGGTGAACGGCGCGGGCCTCGCGATGGCCACCATGGACATCATCAAGCTCTACGGTTCGGAGCCCGCCAACTTCCTCGACGTCGGCGGCGGCGCCACCAAGGAGCGCGTCACGGCCGCGTTCAAGATCATCCTCAAGGATCCCAACGTCGAGGGCATCCTGGTCAACATCTTCGGCGGCATCATGCGCTGCGACGTGATTGCCGAAGGCGTCGTCGCCGCGGCGCGCGAGGTCAACCTGCACGTGCCGCTGGTCGTCCGGCTGGAAGGCACGAACGTCGACCTCGGCAAGAAGATCCTCAAGGAATCGGGCCTCAAGATCACCTCGGCGGAGAACCTCGCGGACGCCGCCGAGAAGATCGTCAAGGCCGTCAAGGAGAACAACTGATGGCCGTCCTGGTCGACAAGAACACCAAGGTCATCTGCCAGGGCATCACCGGCTCGCAGGGCACCTTCCACACCGAACAGGCGATCGCCTACGGCACGAAGATGGTCGGCGGCGTGACGCCGGGCAAAGGCGGCACCAAGCATCTCGACCTGCCGGTATTCGATACCGTCGCGGAAGCGGTCGCCAAGACCGGCTGCAACGCGTCGGTGATCTACGTGCCGCCGCCCTTCGCCGCCGATTCGATCCTCGAGGCGATCGACGCGGAAATCCCGCTGATCGTCTGCATCACTGAGGGCATCCCGGTGAACGACATGGTCAAGGTGAAGCGCGCGCTCACCGCCTCCCGGTCGCGGCTGATCGGCCCGAACTGCCCGGGCGTGATCACGCCGGGCGAATGCAAGATCGGCATCATGCCGGGCCACATCCACAAGCGCGGCAAGATCGGCATCGTTTCCCGCTCGGGCACGCTGACCTACGAGGCGGTGGCGCAGACCACGGCCGCGGGTCTCGGCCAGACGACCTGCATCGGCATCGGCGGCGATCCGGTGAACGGCACCAACTTCGTCGAGTGCCTCGACATGTTCATCCGCGATCCCGAGACCGAGGGCATCGTGATGATCGGCGAGATCGGCGGCGATGCCGAGGTGAAGGGCGCCGAGTTCCTCAAGGCGTCCGGAACGAAGAAGCCGGTGGTCGGTTTCATCGCCGGCCGCACGGCTCCTCCGGGACGTCGCATGGGCCATGCCGGCGCCGTGATCTCGGGCGGCAACGACACCGCCGAGTTCAAGGTCGACGCCATGCGCAGGGCCGGGATCAGAGTTGCGGAGTCGCCTGCGGCTTTGGGCGAGGAAATGCTTAAGGCCATGAAGGGCTGATAGGCGGGATTGCCGCCCAGCCTCTGCCAGGCGGCCAGCAAATACAGGCCAGGGAGTATCGGGCCATGAGAGCAGAACAGACGTCGTTCCTGTTCGGCGCCAACGCGCCATTCATCGAGGAACTCTACGCGCGCTACCTCGCGGATGCCGCGTCGGTCGACGCCGAGTGGCAGACCTTCTTCGGCGCACTGGCCGAGCAGGCGGGCGACGTGCTGGCCGAGGTGCGCGGCGCCTCCTGGGCGCCCAACGGCGCGCGGGTGATCGGCGCCGTCGATCCCGACGCCGTCCCGAGCCCGGCCAACCGCAACGCGAAGGGTGGCAAGGCGGCGGTGGCCCCGTCCGCAATGGCCGGCAAGACCGAGGAGGAGATCCGCAACGCCGCGCAGGACACGGCCCGCGCGCTGATGCTGATCCGCGCCTATCGCATCCGCGGCCATCTCGCGGCCGATCTCGATCCGCTGGGGCTCGTGCGCCAGGCGCCGCATCGCGAGCTCGATCCCGCGACCTACGGCTTCACCGAAGCCGACTGGGACCGTCCGATCCTGATCTTCGGCTCGCTGGCGCTGGGCGAATCGGCGACGCTGCGCCAGATCATGGAGCGGCTGCGCAAGACCTATTGCGGCAAGATCGGCGTCGAGTTCATGCACATCTCCGATCCCGACCAGAAGGCGTGGATCCAGGAGCGCATCGAGCATATCGAGAACCACACCGAGTTCACGGTCACCGGCCGCAAGATGATCCTCGAGCGGGTCGGCGAGGCCGAGGGGCTCGAGCGCTACCTGCATGTGAAGTTCGTCGGCACCAAGCGCTTCGGCCTCGATGGCGGCGAATCGCTGATCCCGGGCATCGAGCAGATCCTGAAGCGCGGCGGCCAGCTCGGCGTCAAGGAAGTGATGCTGGGCATGCCGCATCGCGGCCGCCTCAACACGCTCGTGCACGTCATGCACAAGAGCTACACGGCGCTGTTCTCCGAGTTCCAGGGCCGCTCCTCGCAGCCCGAGGAGATGCGCGGCTCGGGCGATGTGAAGTATCACCTCGGCGCCTCGGCCGATCGCGAGTTCGACGGCAACGTGGTCCATCTCTCGCTGTCGCCCAACCCCTCGCATCTCGAGGCGGTGAACCCGGTCGTGCTGGGCAAGGCGCGCGCCAAGGAGGATCAGCGCGGCGATACCGAGCGCAGCCAGGTCATGTGCATCCTGATGCACGGCGACGCCGCCTTCGCCGGCCAGGGTCTCGTGGCGGAGGGACTCGATCTCTCCGATCTCGCGGGCTACCGCATCGGCGGTACCATCCATTTCATCGTGAACAACCAGATCGGCTTCACGACCCTGCCCACCGAATCGCGCTCCGGCCCCTATTGCACGGAGGTCGCCAAGATCGTGCAGGCGCCGATCCTGCACGTGAACGGCGACGATCCCGAGGCCGTGGTCCACGTCGCGCGCATCGCGACGGAGTTCCGTCAGCACTTCAAGCGCGACATCGTCATCGACATGTTCTGCTACCGCCGGCACGGTCACAACGAGGGTGACGAGCCGATGTTCACCCAGCCGCTGATGTACCAGAAGATCGGCGCACATCGCTCGGTGAAGGAAGTCTATGCCGCGGCCCTCGAGGCCGAGGGCGTTGTGACGGCCGAGGAAGTCGCTGCCATGGACGCGGCGCTGCGCGAGAAGCTCGACAAGGCGCTCGAGGCCGCGACCAACTACAAGCCGAACAAGGCCGACTGGCTCGAGGGCAAGTGGGCGGGCTTCACGGTCGCGCCCGGCGAGGAGGACCGCAAGGGCGTCACCGGCGTCGAGTTCGACCGGCTGAAGGTTGTCGGGCGGGCGATCTCCGAGGCGCCGAAGAGCTTCGAACTCAACCGCAAGATCACGCGCCAGCTCCAGGAGAAGCGCAAGACGATCGATACCGGCGAGAATATCGACTGGTCGACCGGCGAGGCGCTGGCCTTCGGCACGCTGCTGGCGGAAGGCACGCCGGTGCGTCTCAGCGGCCAGGATTCCGGCCGCGGCACCTTCTCCCAGCGCCACTCGGTGCTGGTCGATCAGATTACCGAAGCCAAATACGTGCCGCTCAATCACGTGGCCGAGGGGCAGGCGCGTTACGAGGTGATCGACAGCCCGCTGAACGAGGCAGGCGTGCTGGGCTTCGAGTATGGCTACTCGCTGGCCGAGCCCAACGCGCTCGTGCTGTGGGAGGCGCAGTTCGGCGACTTCGCCAACGGCGCCCAGGTCATCATCGACCAGTTCATCTGCTCGGGCGAGAGCAAGTGGCTGCGCATGTCGGGCCTCGTCATGCTGCTGCCGCACGGCTACGAGGGCCAGGGACCGGAGCACAGTTCCGCGCGTCTCGAACGCTACCTGCAGCTCTCTGCCGAGGACAACTGGCAGGTCGTCAATCCGACGACCCCGGCCAACTACTTCCACGCGCTACGCCGACAGATGCGCCGCACCTTCCGCAAGCCGCTGGTGGTGATGACGCCGAAGTCGCTGCTGCGTCACAAGGATTGCGTCTCGACCCTGGCCGAGTTCGGGCCGGGCAGCTCGTTCCGCCGCATCCTCGCCGAAACCGACGAGCTCGTGGACGGCGCCCAGGTGCGCCGCGTCGTGCTGTGCTCGGGCAAGGTCTACTTCGATCTCGTGGCCGAGCGGCGCAAGCGCAAGATCGACGACATCGCCATTCTGCGAATCGAGCAGCTCTATCCCTTCCCGTTCACGCGGCTGGGCGTGCGGCTCGCGCAGTATCCGAATGCCGACGTCGTCTGGTGCCAGGAGGAGCCCGAGAACATGGGTGCCTGGCACTTCGTCGACCGGCGCATCGAGCGCGCGCTGGCCGGCATCGAGACGAAGGCGAAGCGGCCGCTCTACATCGGCCGCCCCGAAGCCGCGTCGCCCGCTACGGGATCCGCGCGCACCCACGTCAAGGAACAGGCCGATCTGGTCGACCGCGCTCTCACCGTCGGTTGAGCGCGGCTAGAGGAGGGATTTTAGTCATGGCCGTCGAGATCAAGGTTCCGGCTCTGGGCGAATCGGTCACCGAGGCGACCGTTGCCAAGTGGTTGGTGAAGGCAGGCGACAAGGTTGCCGTCGACCAGCCTCTTTGCGAGCTCGAGACCGACAAGGTCACCGTCGAGGTGAATGCGAGCGTTGCCGGCACCATTGCCGACCTCGCGGTGGAAGAGGGCGCTTCCGTCCAGGTGGGCGGCGTGCTCTGCCACATCGAGGCTGGCGCCGGCGCAGCCAGCGCGCCAAAGCCGGCTGCCGCACCTGCGCCCGCGCCCGCCGCGCCGAAGCCTGCACCGGGACCTGCGGTGGCAGCTCCCGCCGGCGCCAATCTGGCGGCCTCGGGACCTGCCGCGCGCAAGCTCGCCGAGGAGAAGGGCGTTCCCGCCGCCGCCATCGAGCCGACCGGCAAGGACGGCCGCGCCACCAAGGAAGACGTGCTGGCCGCACTCTCGTCGATCCCGAGCGCTGCCGCGCCGGCAGCCGCGGCCAAGCCCGCCGCGCCGTCGGGCCCGCGTCCGAAGGCCGACCGCGAGGAGCGGGTGAAGATGACGCGGCTCCGCCGCACCATCGCCAATCGCCTCAAGGAGGCGCAGAACACGGCCGCCATGCTCACCACCTTCAACGAGGTGGACATGACCGCAGTGATGGCGATGCGTGAGCGGCTCAAGGACGACTTCGAGAAGAAGCACGGCGCCCGGCTGGGCTTCATGTCCTTCTTCGTGAAGGCCTGCATCGCGGGGCTGAAGGAGCTGCCGGCGGTCAATGCCGAGATCGAAGGCGAGGAGATCGTCTACAAGAACTACTACGACATCGGCGTCGCCGTCGGCTCGCCGCAGGGCCTGGTCGTGCCGGTGCTGCGTGACGCCGACGCGCTGGACTTCGCGGGCATCGAGAAGGGCATCGGCGATCTCGGCCGCAAGGCGCGCGACGGCAAGCTGTCGATCGGCGACCTGACGGGCGGCACCTTCACCATCTCAAACGGCGGCGTCTACGGCTCGCTGATGTCGACGCCGATCCTGAACCCGCCGCAATCGGCCATCCTCGGCATGCACAAGATCCAGCAGCGGCCCATGGTGGTCGGCGGCGAGATCAAGGCGCGGCCGATGATGTATCTCGCTCTGTCCTACGACCATCGCATCATCGACGGCCGCGAGGCCGTGCTGTTCCTGGTCAAGGTCAAGGAAGGCATCGAGGACCCCGAGCGTCTGCTGCTCGGCCTCTAGTTTCAGCAACCTGTCATCCCGAGCGCAGCGAGGGACCTTTCGCAATTCCGATTAAGGGTCCCTCGCTGCACTCGGGATGACACCGATTTATTGATAGACACGGTGCGCTCATGGCAAACGAATCCTTCGATCTGATCGTGATCGGTGCCGGCCCGGGCGGTTATGTGGCCGCGATCCGCGCCTCCCAGCTCGGCCTGAAGGTCGCGGTGGTCGAGAAGCGCGCGACATTGGGCGGCACCTGCCTCAACGTCGGCTGCATTCCCTCCAAGGCGCTGCTGCAGTCCTCGCACCTGTTCGAGGAAGCGGGCCATGATCTCGCCGTCCACGGTGTCGTCGTGGCGGCGCCGAAGCTCGACTTCGCCCAGCTCATGAAGCGCAAGGGCGAGGTCGTCGAGGCCACCACCAAGGGCGTCGCCTTCCTGTTCAAGAAGAACAAGATTGCCTCCTACACCGGCGCGGGCCGCATCGAGGCGGCAGGCTCCGTCGCGGTGCTGGGCGACGATGGCGCGGTCAAGGAAACGCTGTCGGCGAAGAACATCCTGATCGCCAGCGGCTCGGAAGTGACGCCGCTGCCCGGCGTCACGATCGACGAGAAGAAGATCGTCTCTTCGACCGGCGCGCTGGAGCTTGCGGAAGTGCCGAAGCGCCTGGTCGTGGTCGGCGCAGGCATCATCGGTCTCGAGCTCGGATCGGTGTGGCGTCGCCTCGGTGCCGAGGTGACGGTGGTCGAGTTCCTCGACCGTATCACGCCCGGTGTTGACGACGAGGTCACCAAGTTCCTGCAGCGCACGCTCGCCAAGCAGGGGCTGAAGTTCAAACTGGGCGCCAAGGTCACCAAGGCCGAGACGACGGAAGCGGGCGTGACGCTCACGGTCGAGCCGGCGAAAGGCGGCGACGCCGAGACGCTCGAAGCCGACGTGGTGCTGGTCTCGATCGGCCGCCGGCCCCATGTTGCGGGCCTCGGCCTCGACAAGGCGGGCGTCAAGATGACCGAGCGCGGCCGCATCGCCGTCGACGGTCATTTCCAGACTTCGGTGCCGGGCATCTACGCGATCGGCGACGTGATCGACGGGCCGATGCTGGCGCACAAGGCGAGTGAGGACGGCGTGGCCTGCGTCGAGACCCTCGCCGGCCAGAAGGGCCATGTGAACTGGGATCTCGTGCCGTCGATCATCTACACCCAGCCCGAGGTGGCCTGGGTCGGCAAGACCGAGGAACAACTCAAGTCGGCCGGCGTTGCTTACAAGGTCGGCAAGTATCCGTTCACCGCCGACCCGCGCAGCCGCGCGAACGGCGCCACGGAGGGCTTCGTGAAGGTTCTGGCCGACAAGGCGAGCGACAAGGTGCTGGGCGTCCACATCTTCGGCGCCGAGGCCGGGACGATGATTGCCGAGGCCGCGATGGCCATGGAATTCTCCGCTTCGGCCGAGGATATCGGCCGCGTCTGCCACGCCCATCCCACGGTCAACGAGGCGCTCAAGGAAGCAGCCCTCGCCGCCTGGGACAAGCCGATTCACCTCTAGCTGCCCTCATGCGCCAGACCCTGATGGCGCTTGCGATCGCCGCCTGCCTCGTGATGTCGGTGGTGGGCGGATTCATCCCGATCCTGCAGGGCTGGATCTTCTTCGTGCTGGCCCTGTACCTGCTGGCCACCGAATTCGAGACTGGCCGCCGATGGGTGACGTCGGCCCGCCGTCGCTGGCCGAAGCTCGACGAATGGATCGTGAAGGCCCGCGACCACAAATGGGCGCCGCGCCACCTCAAGAAGTTCGAGGATCACACCGACCCTTCGAAGTAATTGGAGCGCGCCACTCCAGTGGCGCAATCATGAGCGCCGCTGGCGTGGCGCGCTCCAAGGCTAACTCTTCCCCTCTAAGCCGCGATAGACCGCCTCGGCGATCGGCAGCAGCTCGTCGCGGGTAGCCGTTGCGGTCACGGCGAAGCCGAAGCCCTGGTCGATCCAGGCGAAGGTCGCGGCCTCGCCCTCCTTCTGGAAGCGGAAGGCCGTCTCGCTACCCTCGGCTGCGCGGACGTAAATCGTGAGCCTTCGGCCGCTCGCATCGTCGTACATCAGCTGGGCCGCCGCGCCGCTGCCGCCGGGCAACAGCCGGCCGCCCATCAACCTGTAGCCGAAGGGCGAGAGATCGGGCGCGGCGAGCTTGCGGCCGAGCCGCTTGGAGAGCCACTGCAGCAGATGCGTCTCCTGCTGCACGCCGACCTCGACCGGATGCGCGACCTCGACCACGAAGGTGCGGTAGGCCGCCTGCGCGCCCTGGGCGACGCTGACGGTCGGCGCGGGGGGCGATGCCGCCGGCCCGATCTGGTTGGCGAACCAGCCGGCCGTCGCGCCGGACACGAAGAGGGCCACCGCGGCGGCGGCGCTGGTCCAGCCGCGCGTCCAAGAGGTGCGCCGCGCGGCGCGCAGATTGGCGATCCGCAGCCGGGTGGGGATGGGCTCGGCGAACTTGGCCTTGAGCCGGCTGCGCAGGATCGCGCGCTGCCGGCGCTCCAGCGCGACGCGCTCGGCGAGTTCGGGATGGAGGGCCAGTTGCGCCTCGACGGCGGCGCGGCGCTCGTCGTCGAGGCGTTCATCGACGAACGCCTGCAACGTCTCGTCGCCGATCGAAAACTCCCTGCCCGTCATTTCACTCTCCGCAGGAGCGTCGTCCGCCCAGTCTCCAGCAGCGCGCGCAGCCGCTGGCGGCCGCGCGACAGACGCGACATCACCGTGCCCAGGGGCACGCCCATGATTTTCGCCGCGTCGTCGTAGGAAAGTTCCTCGACGCCGACCAGCAACAGCAGCGACTTCTGTTCTTCCGGCAGCTGGTCGAGCGTCGCCAGTATGTCCTGCACCTCGATGCCACTTTCCTGCTGCGCAACAGTCGACGGCGTCGTCGCCTCGTCGAGTTCGACATGGGCGCCGCGCCGCTGGCCCTGGCGTAGCGCCGAAACGTAGAGATTGCGTTGAATGGTAAAGAGCCAGGCCCTGAGATCACCGTCGCGCCGCCGCAGCGTCCAGCGCGACAGCGCCCGTTCGAGCGTGTCCTGCACGAGGTCGTCGGCCGCATCATGGTCGCGCAGCAGCGCATAGGCGTAGCGACGCAACGCCGGGATCAGCGGTTCGAGCAGGGCTTCCGCATCGGCCATGGGTTCACTCTACAGGAGGACGGCGCCAGCCGGACCGGGCCGGCGCCATTCCACCGTCGTTACTTGGCGACGTGCCAGGCGCCGTTCAGGAAGCCGTCGCCCGTCTTGTCGCCGGCCTTGGTGTCCTTGGCGAAGGCGTAGAGCGGCTTGCCCTTGTAGGCCCACTGCTTCAGCCCGTCGTCGCGGGTGATGATCGTCCAGTCGCCTGTGGCCTTGGCGCCGTCGGCCACGAGGGCGGGCGGCCAGTTGGTGGCGCACGGCCCGTTGCACACCGACTTGCCCGGCGTGGCGTCCTTGTCGAACGTGTAGAGCGTCATGCCGCTCGCCGTGACGAACATGCCGTCCTTCAGGGCGGGCGGCGTGGCCGAGGCAGGGTCGGCGGCGAAAGCGGTACCGGCGGCGAGAAGCGCCAGGGCGGCGGTGGCGGCGAAGATCGATTTCAGCATTTTCCAGCTCCCATCAGTTGTGGTTTGCAGAGGAGAGACGCTGGCGGTGGCGCGATTATTCCCGGCCGAGTCTGGAAATTTCGATCGGCACGACCGGCGATGCCGGCAGGGGGCGAGTGCACAGAGGGTGCAATTCCCGCTCGGCCTCTCTAGGATGACTTCCCTCCCGCAACAGCCGACGGACCTGGAACGTGCATCACGAAGCGACGTTGATTGCCACCATTGCCATCGCCTTCGTGCTCGCGTTCGGCTTCGGCTATGTCGCCGACCGGCTGAGGCTGCCGCCGCTGGTCGGCTATCTGGTCGCCGGGATCCTGATCGGTCCCTACACGCCGGGCTTCGTGGCGGATGCCGGGCTCTCGTCGCAGCTCGCCGAAGTGGGCGTCATCCTGCTGATGTTCGGCGTCGGCCTGCACTTCTCCACGTCGGATCTCCTGGCCGTCAAAGGCATCGCCATACCGGGCGCGATCGGACAGATCGTGCTGGCGACCCTGCTCGGCATCGGCCTCTGTTCGCTGTGGGGCTGGAGCGTCGGCACGGGTCTGGTGATCGGCTTGAGCCTGTCGGTCGCCAGCACGGTGGTGCTGCTGAAGGCGCTGGAGGAGCGCAACATGGTCGACAGTCCCAACGGAAGGGTCGCCGTGGGCTGGCTGATCGTCGAGGATCTCGCGATGGTGCTGGCGCTGGTGCTGCTGCCGGCCTTCGCCGAGATGCTGGGCGGCAAGCCGATCCAGGGTCATGTCCCGTCGGACATGCCGATCGCCCTGGAACTGGTCGTCACCCTGTCCAAGGTCGCGGCCTTCGCCGCCATCGCCATCCTGATCGGCCCGAAGGTGGTGCCGTGGATGCTGGCCCGTGTCGCCCGCACCGGCTCGCGTGAGCTGTTCACGCTGTCCGTCCTTGCGGTTGCGCTGGGCATTGCCTACGGCTCGGCGCACATCTTCGGCGTTTCGTTTGCGCTGGGTGCCTTCTTCGCGGGCGTGGTGCTGAGCGAATCCTCGTTCAGCCACAAGGCGGCCGCCGACTCGCTGCCGTTGCAGGACGCCTTCTCGGTCCTGTTCTTCGTCTCGGTCGGCATGCTGTTCGATCCGACCATCCTCTACCGCTCGCCCGGCGCCGTTCTGTCGGTGCTGGCGCTGATCATCTTCGGCAAGTCGCTGATCGCCTTCGCCATCATCATGCTGTTGCGCTACCCGATCGGCACCGGCCTCGTCGTGTCGGCCAGCCTGGCGCAGATCGGCGAGTTCTCCTTCATCCTGATCGCGCTCGGCATCTCGGCCGGTCTGGTGCCGAACGAGGGCCGGGATCTCGTGGTCGGCGGCGCGCTGTTCTCGATCATGCTGAACCCTCTGGTCTTCCATGCCGTGGGGCTGCTGCAGAAGCGCGTCGCCCGGCCGGCCGGCACCGCCTTCTACGGCCAGCGTCACTACGAAGCGCTGGGTCGCCAGCTCGCGATCATCAAGGCTCGCCAGGATGAGCGGTCGAAGGCCCACGATCTCAAGCTGAACAGCCTGCTCGAGTTGTTCCCGATGCTCCAGCTGGTCGAGCGGCAGGATCAGGAATCGCTGCTGCTGATGTTCCGCCCGAAATCGGCCTCACCGGGCGACCGGGTGATCCGCGCCGGCGACCGCGCCGACGGCATGTACTTCATCTCCTCGGGCGCCGTCGAAGTGCATGTCGCCGACCGGGTCTTCCGCCTCGAGGCCGGCGCCTATTTCGGCGAGATGGCCCTGCTGACCGGCGAGCGCCGTACCGCCGACGTGATCGCCGTCGATTTCTGCCAGTTCCTCGTGCTCGACCGGCGCGACTTCAACCAGTTCATGGCGCGCCATCCCGGCGTCCGCGCCGCCGTCGCCAGCATCGCCGAGGAGCGCCAGGCGATGAACCTCGCGCCGCCGCAGTCGGACAGACATGACGCGCCCGTGGAGTCGAGCGACGTCCGCACCTGAGACCGCCGATCAGCCGTTGCCGGTGATGCGTATCACGAGGTTGACCAGCCAGCCGACGGGCTCGCTGAGGACCCAGCCGATGACGTTGAGGTCGATGCCGAGCTGGTTGCCGATCAGCGGCAGGATGAAGATGAGGCCGAGCAGGAGGGGCATGCCGTAGGGCTCGAGCCGCGCCAGCGGCAGGGCGAGACTGTCCGGCAGCAGCCCGACGGCGACGCGCCCGCCGTCCAGCGGCGGCAGCGGGATCATGTTGAACACCGCGAGCAGCACGTTGATCAGGATGGCATTCTCGATGTTGCGGATCGCCCAGGCGGCGGCGTCCGGCGGCAGGAGGATCGCGAGATGCGCCAGCAGGCCCGCCGCCAGCGCCATGGCCACGTTCGTGGCCGGCCCGGCGGCGGCGACCCACACCATGTCGCGCTTGGGATTGTTCAGCGCCCGGAAGTTCACCGGCACCGGCTTGGCGTAGCCGAACAGGAAGGGTGCGCGCAGGAAGATCAGCAGGCCCGGCAGCAGGATCGTGCCGACCGGGTCGATGTGCTTGAAGGGGTTGAGCGTCACGCGCCCGAGCTGCCAGGCGGTCTTGTCGCCGAAGCGCAGGGCGACGAAGCCGTGCGCGGCCTCGTGCAGCGTGATCGCGAGGAGGGCCGGGATCACCCAGGTGGAGATGGTGTAGATCGTCTCGCTCACGTGCAATCCACCTGTTGTGTCCGATCTTGCTTGGTTTACGGTCCGGTCGATGATCGCAAGGCTGATGGTCCTGCTGCTTGTCCTGCTCTGCGCGACGCCCGCGTTGGCGCAGCAGAACGTCCGCGTTCCCGTAGAGCAAGGGGGCCGTACGGTCCAGTTGTCGGCGCAGCTCTTCCGGCCGGCCAAGGCGACGGCTCCGCTGCCGGCGGCCGCGCTGTTCCATGGCTGCGGCGGGCCGGGCCAGAACACGGCGCGTATGGCTGGGCTGCTCGCCTCCTGGGGCTATGCCGCGCTGGTGGTGGACAGTTTCTCGGCACGCGGCCTGAAGGACGTCTGCGGCCGCAATTGGCCGACTGAGGCCGCGGCGGAGGCGCGGGCCGGCGACATCGATGCGACGCTCGCCTGGCTCGCGAAGCAGCCCGGCATCGACCCGCGGCGGCTGGCCTACATGGGCTATTCCTACGGCGGCGGCGTCGCGCTGCTGCGCGCGCTCTCGGGCCGGCCCGAGGACCGGACGCCGGCCGTGGCCCGCGCCGTCGTGCTGGTCTATCCTGACTGCGCGCTGGCCGATGCGCTGGGGCCGCGCCTCGCGGTGCGCCAGCCCACTTTCTTCGCCATGGGGGCGCTCGACGACTGGACGCCGGTCTCGCAGTGCCGCGCGGTGCTGGAGCGTGTCGTGCGCGGCCGGGAGCTGATCGACACAAAAGTTTACGAAAACGCTCATCACAGCTTCGATGCACTGGGCCTGCCGGTGCGCTATCTCGATGGCGTTGGCAACCGCAGCAAGCCCGGCGGGTGCTGCGGAGCGCATTACGGCGCCCACGAACCCGCCTGGAAGCAGTTCGTGGTCGACGTAAAGGCGTTCCTGGAGAAGGCACTGAAGCCGTAGAGCGGACCGGCAGGAGCGGCATGCGTTCGACGATTTGGATTGGTGGTCTGGTCGCCCTGTTCCTGCCGTTTGCGGCAGCGGACGCCCAGCAGGCGGCCGACGACGACGACGACGACGACGATGGCGTGCGCCATGTCGGCAAGATCCACAACAGATTGCGCGCGGCCGAGGCGCGCGAGCAGTACTTCCTGGAACAACCCTTCGACGACGCTGCCCGGCGCTATGCCCAGGCGAAGGAGCGGATCCAGGACGCGACCGGCATCTCCTATTCGATGACCTCGTCGGTGCTGAGCCAGTGGGGCTCGCCGGGCAGGGATTACGGCGCGGTGCAGGCCCAGTTCTCGCCGGCGGTGAACTGGAAGATGTTCGACGATCCCGGGATCGGCGCCGGTTCCTTCCAGTTCGCCTACCTCGCGACGCAATACTGGTCAGGCCAGACGGGCACCACCCTGCAGAACCGGCTGAACCTCAACAGTCAGGTCAACGACTATCCGGACAACCAGCTCACCTTCGCGCAGGTGAGCTACACGCACGATTTCCCGGGCGAGTTCTTGTCGCTGACGGTGGGGCAGTTTCCCTTCTCGAATTTCGACAGCAATGCCTATTCCAACAACGAGCAGGTCAACTTCATCGGCTACTCGCTGGCCCAGAACGGCAGCCAGAACTATTCGCAGGGCAGTCTCGGTGCCTACGTCCAGATCAACCCGACCGAGGAGCTGACCTTTGCCGTGGGTTTTCAGGACGCCAACAATGTCCTGGCCTCCAACTACATCCAGTTCAACACGGTGGGGCAGGGCCAGTATTCCTGGTTCCTCTACGGCGCCTGGTCACCGACGTTCGGCAAACTCGGCCAGGGCAGCTACTCGCTGCTCTACTACAACCTGCCCAGCGTCGAGATGCAGCCTCAGGCCAGCTCCGGCCTCTCGTTCAGCGCCTCGCAGCCTTTCGGCGAGAAGTGGGGCGTGTTCCTGCGCGCCAACACCGTCTGGAATTCCAGCCAGCCCATCCAGTCTTCGATCGCGGGCGGCGCGGTCTACAACAACCCGCTGGGCCGCGCGCCGCTCGACCAGATCGGCCTGGGGATCGCGTGGAACAGGGTCAACCAGACGCTCTATGCCGACACCTATGTGAACCCCAGCGAGACGATGGTCGAACTCTACTGGTCGTGGTCGATCCGACACCTCTTGATCACCCCGGACGTTCAGCTCTATTTCCAGCCGGCCCTGACGCCGACGCAGCAGATGGCGGCGGTCTTCTCGCTGCGCCTGACGGTGCTGTTCTAGTTGTGGGATCGAGCGGATGGGAAAGACGATCTGGCACTGTCACATCGCGATGTCGCTCGACGGCAAGATCGCGCGCGCCGATGGATCGTTCGACTGGCTGGAGCGCTATCCGCCGCAGGAGTTCGGCTTCGACGCGCTGATGGCGGGCATCGATGCGATCCTGATGGGACGCGACACCTACGACGTCATGCGCGGCTTCGGCGAATGGCCCTATGGCGACAAGCCGACAATCGTCATGACCCATCGTCCGCTGGTCGATGCGCCGCGTGCCGTCGAGACGCGCTCGGGCGATCTCGCCGTCGTGGCCGCGGAACTCGAAGCGCGCGGCTATCGACGCGTCTGGGTCGAAGGCGGGGCGCAGGTGATTCGCGGCATGATTGCCGCCGGCAAGCTGGACGTGCTGGAGATGGCCATCGTGCCGATCGTGCTGGGAGACGGGATTGCGCTCATTGCGCCCGGCACGCCGGAACTGAAACTGACGTTGAAGTCCTGCGCGCCGCGTAGCGGCGGTGCTCTGCACGTCGTCTACGAAACAACCCGATAAAACCATCTGGTGATTGCGCGGACGGAGCGAACCCCGGCGATTGTGCCGGTGGCGTTCGTGTGTTCAACTTTGCCGAAGAGTTCGCCGCTTCCACTGTGTAACGAAGCGGACGGACCGCCATTCGATCGACGATTGCTGATGCTTTTCCCTGAGACCAGGCGAAGGAGCGGCCGTGACGATACCGAATGTTCTCATGATCTTCCCGCGCTTCAATCCGAACTCCTTCTGGAGCCTGCAGGCGGCTTGCGACATCCACGGCGTGCGCTGCCCGGCGCCGCCGCTCGGTCTCATCACGCTCGCTGCGCTGCTACCGGGCGACTGGAATATCAGGCTGGTGAATCGCAATGCCGAGGCGCTCGACCCGGCCGACATCGCCTGGGCCGACATGGTGATGACCGGCGGGATGCTGCCGCAGCGCGTCGATTCGCTCGAAGTCATCCGGATGGCCCAGGCGCAGGGCAAGCCGGTGGTCGTCGGCGGGCCGGATGCCATGTCCAGTCCCGAACTCTTCGAGCATGCCGACTTCCTGGTCGTCGGCGAGGCCGAGGGCGTGATCGGACGGTTCGTCGAGGCGTGGGAGTCGGGTGCCAGGACCGGGCGCTTCGAGGCCGAGAAGTTCAAGGCCGATATCACGGCGAGCCCGATCCCGCGCTTCGACCTGATCGATTTCAGCCACTACCTCTTCGTCGGCGTGCAGTTTTCTCGCGGCTGTCCGTTCAACTGCGAGTTCTGCGACATCATCGAGCTGTTCGGCCGCGTGCCGCGCTCGAAGACGGTGCCGCAGATGCTGGCCGAGCTGCAGGCGCTCCACGATGCCGGCTATCGCGGCCATGTCGATTTCGTCGACGACAATCTCATCGGCAACAAGAAGGCCTTGAAGCAGTTCCTGCCCGCCCTCGAGGCCTGGCAGAAGAGTACCGGCTATCCCTTCATGTTCTCGACCGAGGCTTCCATCAACCTGGCCGACGACGCCGAGCTCCTCGACATGATGCGGCGCGCCAACTTCTTCGCCATCTTCGTCGGCATCGAGAGTCCCGATACGGCCACGCTCGTCTCGACGCGCAAGAAGCAGAACACGCGCCGCAGCCTGGCCGAGAGCGTGCACAGGATCCATGCGGCGGGCATGATGGTGATCGCGGGCTTCATCGTGGGCTTCGACACCGAGGAGCTTCATGTGGCCGCGGAAATGGTCGAGTGCATCGAGGCCACCTGCATCCCGGTCTGCATGGTCGGCCTGTTGACCGCCTTGCCGACCACGCAGCTCACCCGCCGTCTGGAGAAGGAGGGACGCCTTCTGCCCTTCTCCGACATGGGCGGCGGCGATCAATGCACCGCAGGGCTCAATTTCGTGACCCGACGGCCGCGCATCGACATCCTGAGGGACTACAAGGCGATCCTGGAGTCCGTCTATCGGCCGGCCGCATACTTCGAGCGGGTCCGCCGCTCGGGGCTCACCCTGCGGCGGCCGAGCCATCCTGTGACCGCCCGGCCGGTCGTCTCGCCGCGCGACCGCAATACGCTGCTGCGCCTGATGTGGCGCATGACGGTCAGCCGGCCGGCTCTCGCGCGGCATTTCTGGCGGACCTTCGTCGACATCGCCCGGCACAATCCTGCGGCCCTCGAGGTCGTGGTCATCCAGCTCATTCTCTACCTGCACCTCGGACCGTTCTCGAAGTCCGTGATCGCCGAGATCGACCGGCAGATCGGGGGGCTCGAGCGCGAAGCGCCATTGTCGCCGCAGGACCGCGAGGCTGGCGTTCTGCAGCGGGCCGTGTAACGTCGCGCGCTTCAGCAACTTCCGAGGCCGTCGTGATCCGCAAAGCAACCAGTGCCGACCGTCCCCGCATTTCGGAAGTGCGTCTCGCTGTCCGCGAGAACCAGCTCAGCGCGGCCTCCGCGGGCAAGGTCGAGACGACCGCCGACTGGATCTTCGAAAACGCGACCTTCTGGGTCTGGGAAGAGGCGGGCGCCGTGCAGGGCTTCTCGGTCGCCGATCCGCGCGACGGCACGATCTTCGGCCTCTTCGTCCACCCGGGCTGGGAAGGCCGTGGCCTCGGTCGCGCCCTGCTGCCGCTGGCTTGCGAGGATCTGCGGGCCGCTGGCTTCGCCGCGGCGACCCTGACGACCGGACCCGGCACGCGGGCCGAACGCTTCTATCGGGAAAACGGCTGGGAGGAGACCGGGCGCCAGGACGACGGCGAGATCATCTTCCGGAAGTCCCTGTAACGGCGCGCTTCAGTGCCGCGCGCGCCAGCAGCCGCGTCGAGTCGAGCGTCGGCAGCGGCGAGTTGCCGTCGTTCATGATCAGAGGAATTTCCGTGCAACCCAGCACGACGGCGTCGCAGCCCTTTTCCTTCATGCGTTCCATCACGCGCTGGTAGGCGGCGACGGCTTGCGGCCTGAACACGCCCTGCACCAGCTCGTCCATGATGATGCGGCTGGTCTCGTCCCGCTCTGCATCGGTCGGGCGAAGCCAGTCGAGCCCTTGCGCCTCGATCTTCTCCGGGTAGACCTCGCTGTCGATCAGCCAGCGCGTGCCGGTGATGCCGAGCTTCCTGTAGCCGCGCGCCGCCGCTTCGGCGGCGACCACTTCGGCGATGTGCAGCCACGGCAGCGGTGAGCGCGGCAGCACGTCCTGCATCGCTTGGTGAATGGTGTTGTCGGGACAGATCAGGAAATCCGCACCCGCTCGCGCAAGCTTGTTGGCCGAAGACAGCATCAGCTCGGCCACGCCAGCCCGGTCGCCGCTGTCGAGGCACGCGACATAGTCGGCCAGCGAATGGGTGTGCAGCGAGATTTCGGGGTGGGCATGCGGACCCAAGAGGTCCGCGCCCTCGACGCAGATCGTCTTGTAGCAGAGCGCCGCGCCTTCGGCGGAGCAGGCGACGATTCCGATGTGCTGAGTCATGGTCATCCCTTCGCGCGCGGATGGGCGGCGCGATAGACCGCGGCGAGACGGGCGGCGTCGACGTCGGTGTAGCGCTGGGTAGTCGACAGCGAGGCGTGGCCCAGCAGTTCCTGGATGGTGCGCAGGTCGCCGCCGGCGCCCAGCAGGTGGGTGGCGAAGGAATGGCGCAGCGCGTGCGGCGTCACGCTTTCGGCGAGGCCGAGCTCGCGGCGGATCTCGCGCACCCGCTTCTGCACGATGGCCGGATCAAGCGCGCCGCCGCGCGCGCCCATGAAGACGCGGTCGGCGGGTTTCGCTGCGGCCAGCCACGGGCAGGCGTTGCGATACTTTTCGAGCGCGTGCAGCGCCTGCGGCAGCAGGGGCACCAGCCGGGTCTTGTTGCCCTTGCCGGTGACGGCGAGCGTGTCGCGGCCGCTCTTCAGCAAGTCGTCGACCTCGGCCTTGCTGAGTGCCAGCGCCTCGCCGATGCGCAGGCCGGCGCCGTAGAGCAGGATCAGCACGGCGGCGTCGCGCAGGTCGATCCACGGCGCACGCTCCTGGTCGGACTCCGCTGCCAGAAGATCCTCCATGTCGCGCTCGCTCAGCGCCTTCGGGATCGAGCGCGGCAGCTTGGGCGTCTGGATGATGGCGATGCTCGCATTATGGGCGAGCTTGTTCTTGTCGAGGAAGCGGAAGAAGGAGCGCACCGAGGAGAAGGCGCGCGCCGTCGAGGAACGCGCCATGCCCTGGCGCGAGCGCTCGGCCAGCCAGGCGCGGAACTCGGCGGGCTTGAGCCGGGCCAGCGCCGCGAGCGTCGGCGTCTCGCCGAGATAGGTCGCCATGAAGCCGAGGAAGGTGGCGACGTCGTGCTCGTAGGCGATCAGCGTGTGTTCGGCGAGGCGGCGCTCGCTCTTCAGCCAGTCGCGCCACGCCGCCTGTGCGTCTGCGACACTCATGTCGAGCCTACTCGGGCAGGTCGAGCCAGGCGCGAATCGTGTTCTCCAGCACCTTGGACAGGAAGAACAGGAGTTCGGTCGCCATCTCCGGTCCGAAGGCTTCGGGATCGCGGGCGCCGAAGCACATGACGCCATCGGGCGAGCCGGACGAGACCTGCAGGCGCATCAGCACGTCGGACTTCACGAA
Organism: Rhodospirillales bacterium 24-66-33; assembly: GCA_002281855.1. Classification (GTDB taxonomy): domain Bacteria; phylum Pseudomonadota; class Alphaproteobacteria; order Reyranellales; family Reyranellaceae; genus Reyranella. The sequence goes on from NCHQ01000001.1 coordinate 48,740, forward strand.
GCGTGCCACGTCGCCGAAGAACGCCTCCTCGCCCACGATGCTGGAGCGCAGGCGGGCATGCTTGTCTGGCCCGATCGCGGCATCGATCGCTCCTGGCGCCAGCACGTAGACGCCGCGCACCGGCACCCGCTTGGGGGCATCGGCATTGGCTTCGATCGCCAGGGTGATGAAGTCGACGTCGAGCAGCTCGGGCAGCTCGTGCGTCACGACATGGATCATCTTCTCGAAGGTCGTCGCCTGGATGATGCTGATGACCGCCGCCTGGATGCGGTTCTGGACGATCTGGTTCTGCTTGGAGTTGGCGATGATCTCGGTGCGCTCGACCTTGAGCTTCTCGATCTCGCCGCGCAGGCGCTTCAGGATCGCCTGCTGCATGTCGATGACGCCCGGCCCCTGGACGCGCGGCGTCACGCCCATCTCGGCGGCCAGCTCGCCGTTCTTGTCGAAGAAGTCGAGGTGGGCCTTGAGATAGGCCACGACGTCGTCGGCGGTGATCAGCTTCACCTGCCGGCCCGAGCCGTCGGGCGCGGGAATCGTACCGTCATTGGCCATGCGCCCGTCTCCGGGTCAGAGGATCGACTGGCCGGTCTTGGCCCAGTCGTCGAGGAAGGCCTTGAGACCGTTGTCCGTCAGCGTGTGCTTGAAGAGCTGGCGCAGCACGTTGGGCGGCAGAGTGCCGACATGCGCGCCGAGCTTGGCGGCGGCGATCACGTGCTGGGTATGGCGGATCGAGGCGACCAGGACCTCGGTCTTGAAGTGCGGATACTGGCGGTAGATCGTCATGATCTCGGCGATGAGATGCATGCCGTCCTGGCCGATATCGTCGAGGCGGCCGACGAAGGGCGAGACGAAGGTGGCGCCGGCCTTGGCGGCCAGCAGGGCCTGCGCGGCCGAGAAGCACAGGGTGACGTTCACCATGGTGCCTTCGGAGGTCAGCGCCTTGCAGGTCTTCAGACCGTCCGGCGTCAGCGGCACCTTCACCGTGACGTTCTTCGCGAGCTTGGCGAGCTTGCGGCCTTCCTCGAGCATCGTCTTGTGGTCGGTCGCGACGGTTTCGGCGCTGACCGGGCCCGGGACGATGGCGCAGATCTCCTTGATGACGTCGAGCATCTGGCGGCCCGACTTGGCGATCAGCGAGGGATTGGTCGTCACGCCGTCGAGAAGCCCTGAGGCCGCGAGATCCGTGATATCGGCGACATCGGCGGTATCGACGAAGAACTTCATATAAACTACCCCAATGGCCAGTGATTCGGACTCGCCCGTTACCACAATTTCTAGCGATTCCCCTACGGAGCCACAAGCCAAGGGGACCGCGTCGTCGCGTCTCCATGCGGTGGAAAACACGATCAAGGTGCTGCTGCCGCTGCCGCTCGGCGATGGCTACGACTATCGCGTCCCGCAAGGCATGTCGTTGCTGCCGGGACATTTCGTCGTCGTGCCGCTCGGCAAGCGCGAGACCATCGGCGTCGTCTGGGGCGAGGGCACGGGCGGCGTCGCGCCGGAGAAGTTGCGCGATGTGATCGCCGGGCTCCCCGCATTGCCCATGGCCGATGCAATGCGCCGCTTCGTCGACTGGGTGTCGGCCTATACGCTGATGCCTGCAGGCGCCGTGCTTCGGATGGCGATGAGCGTGCCCTCGGCGCTCGAGGCGCCCAAGACCGAACTCGTCTATCGCCCGGCCGCGTCGACCGACGATACGGCGCTCAAGCTCACGGCCGCCCGCCGTCGCGTGCTGGAGCAGTTGAAGGACGGGCCGGCGATGGCTGCCGCGGAACTGGCGCATCTTGCAGGCGTCGGCACCTCGGTCGTGAAGAGTATGGCCCTGCTCGGAATCCTGGAAGCGCAGGAACGCACCGTGCGCCGGTCCTTTCCGCAGCCGGATGGTTCGCATGCGGGGCCGACCCTGTCGCCGGCGCAGAAGATCGCCGCCGACGGGCTCGTCTCCAAGGTGAAGGCCCGTGCCTTCTCGGCGACCCTGCTCGACGGCGTGCCCGGTGCCGGCAAGACGGAGGTGTATTTCGAAGCGATTGCCGCCTGCCTGGCCGCAGGCCGCCAGGTGCTCGTGCTCCTGCCCGAGATCGCGCTCACGGCGCAGTGGCTGAAGCGCTTCGAGGACCGCTTCGGCGCGCTGCCCTCGCCCTGGCATTCCGGCCTGACGAGCCTCGAGCGCCGCGAAACCTGGCGCGCCATCGCCGAGGGGAGAGTGGGCGTCGTGGTCGGCGCACGGTCCGCGCTGTTCCTGCCCTTCGCCGATCTCGGCCTGATCGTGGTCGACGAGGAACACGACAGTTCGTTCAAGCAGGACGAGGGCGTCGTCTACAATGCGCGCGACATGGCGGTGGTGCGCGCGCGGCTGGCTTCCGCACCCATCGTGCTGGCATCCGCGACGCCGTCGCTCGAAAGCGTCGTCAACGTGAAATCCGGCCGCTATGGCGAGGTCCATCTGCCGGGGCGGCATGGCGGGCATCGGCTCGCGACCATGAAGGCCATCGACCTGCGGCGCGATGCGCCGTCGCGCGGGCACTGGCTCTCGCCGCCGGTCGTCGAGGCGATGCGCGAGACGCTGGCAGCTGGCGAGCAGACGCTGCTGTTCCTCAATCGCCGCGGCTATGCGCCGATCACGCTCTGCCGCGCCTGCGGCTCGGGGCTCGAGTGTCCGCAATGCTCCGCCTGGCTGGTCGAGCACCGGTTTCGTCGCACCCTGGTCTGCCATCATTGCGGCTACTCGGAACCGCCGGCCCACACCTGCCGGCACTGCGGCGCCGTCGACCAGTTCGTCGCCTGCGGCCCCGGCGTCGAGCGGCTGGCCGAGGAAGCGCAGGAACTCTTTCCGGACGCGCGACTGGAGCTTTTCACCTCGGACAGCCTGATGAGCCGTGACGAGGCGTCGGCGGCGGTCGATCGCATGGAGAAGGGCGAGATCGATATCCTGATCGGCACGCAGATGGCGGCGAAGGGCCATCATTTCCCGAACCTGACCCTGGTGGCCGTGATCGATGCCGATCTCGGCCTGAACGGCGGCGATCTGCGCGCGGCCGAACGGACCTTCCAGCTCCTCTATCAGGTTGCGGGCCGCGCCGGTCGCGACGGGCGGCCTGGCCGGGCGCTGGTCCAGACGCACAATCCCGAACATCCCGTGATGCAGGCGCTGGTGTCGGGCGATCGCGACCGCTTCGTCGACGTCGAGCTGCAGGACCGTGCCCTGGCCGGCATGCCGCCCTATGGTCGGCTGGCCTCCCTGATCATTTCCGGGCCGGATCCCGTCGCGGTCGACAATGTCTGTGCCGCGCTCGCCCGCCATGCCCCGCAACAGGAGGGCGTCACGATCCTGGGGCCGTCGGTCGCACCCCTGGCCCTGCTGCGGGGACGGCACCGGCGCCGCTTCCTGCTCAAGGCTGGCCGCGACACGGCCGTGCAGCCCTTGCTGCACGCCTGGCTCGCGCGGATCGGCCTTCCGGGTTCGGTCCGGCTGCAGGTCGATGTCGACCCCTATTCCTTCCTCTGAGACCCCCCCGCGCCGAAAAACCGCTGTAGAACAGTGCTTTGCCGACGTTGCGCCGGGAAATGCAGCATGGTAGCAACGCGCGCTTTTCCGGGGTGGGGCGGCAAGCGACGCAGGGCGTTCTGCTGAAGAAAAGCGTGTAATTTCAATGGCTTGCCGGCTGCGTTCCGCAGCAGGGGAGAGGCTCTCGACGTGACCACCGCAACCACCGGCGTTGCCGGACGCTACGCCAGCGCCCTTTTTGAGCTCGCGGACGGCTCGAAGTCCCTCGACCAGGTCGCGCAGGACCTCGCCACCTTTCGCAAGATGGTCGCCGAGAGCACGGATCTCGCCCGGCTCATTGCCAGCCCGGTCATTCCGCGCGCCCTGCAGGGCAAGGCCCTGCTGGCCGTGCTCGATGCCGCCGGCATTTCCGGTCTGACCCGCAATTTCGTCGGTACTGTGGCCGCCAACGGCCGCGCCCGCGACCTGCCGGCCATGGCTGCGGCGTTCCTGGCCGAGCTGGCCTCTCGCCGCGGCGAGACCACCGCCACGGTCACCTCGGCCGTTCCGCTTTCCCCCGCCCAGCTGCAGCAGCTCAGCGACTCGCTGCGCTCGGTGCTGGGCAGCAACAAGGTTTCCATCGACGCTCGCGTCGAACCCGACATTCTCGGCGGTCTCGTCGTGAAGGTCGGCTCGCGCCTGTTCGATTCGTCTGTCCGCAGCAAGCTGCAGCGCTTGCAGCTTGCCATGAAGGGAGTTGCCTAATGGATATCCGTGCCGCCGAAATCTCGGCCATTCTGAAGCAGCAGATCGCCAATTTCGGCACCGAGGCCGAAGTGGCCGAGGTCGGCCAGGTTCTCTCCGTCGGTGACGGTATCGCGCGCGTCTACGGCCTCGACAGCGTCAAGGCCGGCGAGATGGTCGAGTTCCCCGGCGGCATCAAGGGCATGGCGCTGAACCTCGAGAGCGACAATGTCGGCGTCGTGATCTTCGGTGAGGATCGCACGATCCGCGAAGGCGACACGGTCAAGCGTACCGGCACCATCGTCGACGTTCCGGTCGGCAAGGGCCTGCTCGGCCGCGTGGTCGACGGTCTCGGCAACCCGATCGACGGCAAGGGCCCGATCGAGTCGACCGAGCGCCGTCTCGTCGAGGTCAAGGCTCCGGGCATCATTCCGCGCAAGTCGGTGAACGAGCCGATGCAGACCGGCCTCAAGGCCGTCGACTCGCTGGTTCCCGTCGGCCGTGGCCAGCGTGAGCTGATCATCGGCGATCGCCAGACCGGCAAGACCGCCGTTGCCATCGACACCTTCCTGAATCAGAAGGGCATCAACAAGGGCACCGACGAGAGCCGCAAGCTCTATTGCGTCTACGTCGCCATCGGCCAGAAGCGCTCGACCGTCGCCCAGATCGTGAAGACGCTCGAGGACAATGGCGCGCTGGAATACTCCATCGTCGTCGCCGCCACCGCGTCCGACCCGGCCCCCATGCAGTTCCTGGCGCCCTACACCGGCTGCGCCATGGGCGAGTACTTCCGCGACAACGGCATGCATGCCGTCATCGTGTACGACGATCTTTCCAAGCAGGCCGTCGCCTATCGCCAGATGTCGCTGCTGCTGCGCCGCCCGCCGGGCCGCGAAGCCTATCCCGGCGACGTGTTCTATCTCCATTCGCGCCTGCTCGAGCGCGCTGCCAAGCTGAACGAGAAGAACGGTTCGGGCTCGCTCACGGCGCTGCCGATCATCGAGACGCAGGCCGGCGACGTCTCGGCCTACATCCCCACGAACGTCATCTCGATCACCGACGGCCAGATCTTCCTCGAGACCGAGCTCTTCTATCAGGGCATCCGTCCGGCCATTAACGTCGGCCTCTCGGTCAGCCGCGTCGGCTCGGCCGCGCAGATCAAGGCGATGAAGCAGGTCGCCGGCACCATCAAGCTGGAGCTGGCGCAGTATCGCGAGATGGCGGCCTTCGCCCAGTTCGCCTCGGACCTCGACGCCTCGACCCAGCGCCTGCTGGCGCGCGGTCAGCGCCTCACCGAGCTGCTGAAGCAGGGCCAGTTCGCGCCTATGCCGGTCGAGGAGCAGGTCATCTCGCTCTACGCCGGTACCCGCGGCTTCCTCGACACGCTGCCGGTGAGCAAGGTCAACGATTTCGAGCACCAGCTCCTCGACGCGATCCGGGCCGAGGGCTCGATCCTCGCGTCGATCCGCGAGAAGCGCGAGATCGTCAAGGAGACCGACGACAAGCTGAAGGCGTTCCTCGGCGATTTCGTCAAGAAGTTCGCCTAAGGCGCTCGCAGGTTTAGATGCCCAGTCTCAAGACCTACCGGCTCCGGATCCGAAGCGTCCAGTCGACGCAGAAGATCACCAAGGCCATGAAGATGGTTGCAGCCGCCAAGCTGCGGCGCGCGCAGGAGCAGGCCGCCGCGGCCCGCCCCTATGCGGAGTCCATGGACAAGATCCTGGCGTCGCTGGGCGCGAGCTTCCAGGGCGCTTCCGGCGGTCCGCGACTGCTGGTGGGCACCGGTTCCGACCAGGTACATCTCGTCATCGTCGCCACCGGCGACCGTGGCCTGTGCGGCGGCTTCAACAGCACGATCGTGCGCGAGGCGCGCCGTCAGATCCGCGCGCTGCTTGCCGAAGGCAAGACGGTCAAGATCTTCTGCGTCGGCCGCAAGGGCCGCGAGCAGCTGCGTCGTGACTTCGGTTCCATGATCGTCGAGACAATGACCGATCTCGGCCGGCCGCGCCTGTCTTTCGCGGACGCCCAGAAGGTCGCCGCGCGCGTCATGGAAATGTACGAGGCGGGCGAATTCGACGTCGCGAAGGTGATCTTCAATCACTTCAAGTCGGCGATGACCCAGATCGTCACCGTGCAGCAGCTCATCCCGCCGCCGATGCCGGAAGCGTCGGCCGCACCGGCCGCCGCCGGCGGCGCGATCTACGAGTTCGAGCCGGACGAGGGCGAGATCCTCGCCGACCTGCTGCCGCGCAATCTCACCGTCCAGATCTTCCGCATCCTGCTGGAGAACGCGGCGAGCTTCTACGGCTCGCAGATGACGGCCATGGACAACGCCTCGCGCAACGCAGGCGACGTGATCAAGAAACTGACGCTGCAGATGAACCGCTCGCGCCAGGCCTCGATCACCAAGGAACTCATCGAGATCATCTCGGGCGCCGAGGCCGTCTAGGCCGGCTGCCAGCAATCGAAGGAAAGGGATCCGCTATGGCTACCAACAACATCGGCACGATCACCCAGATCACGGGCGCGGTCGTGGACGTGCGTTTCGACGCCGACCTGCCGAACATCCTGAACGCGCTGCACGTGAATGCCGACGGACGTCTGATCGTGTTGGAAGTCGCTCAGCATCTCGGTGAATCCGAGGTTCGCACCATCGCGATGGATACCACCGACGGTCTGGTCCGCGGCGAGAAGGCAGTCGATACCGGCGCGCCGATCCAGATGCGGGTCGGTCCGGAGACGCTCGGCCGCATCCTGAACGTCATCGGCGAGCCGATCGACGAGCGCGGTCCGGTCGGCAACAAGACCACCCTGCCGATCCATCGCAGTGCGCCCGAGTTCGTGGAGCAGTCGACGGAAGCGCAGATCCTGGTCACGGGCATCAAGGTCATCGACCTGCTCGCGCCCTACGCCAAGGGCGGCAAGATCGGCCTGTTCGGCGGCGCCGGCGTCGGCAAGACCGTGACGATCATGGAGCTGATCAACAACGTCGCGAAGGCGCATGGCGGCGTGTCGGTGTTCGCCGGCGTCGGTGAGCGCACCCGCGAAGGCAACGATCTCTATCACGAGATGATCGAGGGCGGCGTCATCAAGCTCGACGGTCCGGGCTCGAAGGTGGCTCTGGTGTACGGCCAGATGAACGAGCCGCCGGGCGCCCGCGCCCGTGTCGCGCTGTCGGGCCTCACCGTCGCCGAGTACTTCCGCGACGCCGAAGGCCAGGACGTGCTGTTCTTCGTCGACAACATCTTCCGCTTCACCCAGGCCGGCTCGGAAGTGTCGGCGCTGCTGGGCCGTATCCCGTCGGCGGTGGGTTATCAGCCGACCCTGGCCACCGACATGGGCGGCCTGCAGGAGCGCATCACCTCGACCAAGAAGGGCTCGATCACTTCGGTGCAGGCCATCTACGTGCCCGCCGACGACTTGACCGACCCGGCGCCTGCCGCCTCGTTCGCCCACTTGGACGCCACGACCGTGCTCAGCCGCTCGATCGCCGAGCAGGCGATCTTCCCGGCCGTCGACCCGCTCGACTCGACCTCGCGCATGCTCGACCCGCGCGTCGTCGGCCAGGAGCACTACGACATCGCCCGTTCGGTTCAGCGCGTGCTGCAGCAGTACAAGTCGCTGCAGGACATCATCGCCATCCTGGGCATGGACGAGCTCTCGGAAGAGGACAAGCTGGTCGTGAGCCGCGCCCGCAAGATGCAGCGCTTCCTCAGCCAGCCGTTCCACGTCGCCGAAGTGTTCACCGGCACGCCGGGCGTGTTCGTGAAGCTCGAGGACACGATCAAGGCGTTCAAGGGCATCCTCGCCGGCGAGTACGACGAGCTGCCGGAACCGGCCTTCTACATGGTCGGCACGATCGAGGAAGCCGTCGCCAAGGCCAAGAAGCTCGCGGCCGAGGCGGCCTAAGCACATGGCCAAGGTCTCCTTCCGTCTGGTGATGCCCGAGCGCGAGCTTATCGCGACCGAGGCCGACATGGTGGTCGTTCCGGGCAGCGAAGGCGACTTCGGTGTCCTGCCAGGCCACGCCCCGCTGATCTCGACGGTTCGCCCCGGCGTCCTCGAGGTCTACCAGGGCAGCAAGGTCCAGCAGCGTTTCCTGGTAGCCGGCGGCTTCGCCGAGGTCACGCCGGAGCGTTGCACGGTGCTGGCCGACGAGGCGGTGCCGTTCGAACAGATGACTGCCGCGCAGCTCGACGAGCGCGAGCGCGCGGCCCGCAGCGACATTGCCGACGCCGACACGCCCGCCCAGAAGGCCGCCGCCGAGAAGAACCTGGCGATCACCCAGGATCTGAAGCGCGCGCAAGCCTTCTACGCTAGCCGCTGATTTCAGCACTACTGCGCATTTTTCAGTCTAAAAGTACTCCGGTCTGCCATTGAAAGGCGGGCCGGAGGTCGCTTTATTACGCTGGTAAGACAACGTGCCGAGGGGGCTCGTTCATGGCTAGCTGGACACTCGAGACGATCGCATGGGATCGCTTCGACGCGTCGAAGGTGGATCCGGAGATCGTCCGCAACATCAAGGCCGCGGCCCTGGTGGAGCGGAATGGCGGCGACTACGGCATCTATCTCGGCCGGGTCTTCGCCGGCGATGCCGCATTCATGGACGACGTGCAGAATTGGGTGGTCGAGGAGGTCCAGCACGGCATGGCGCTGGGCCGCTGGGCCCAGCTTGCCGACCCGTCATGGGATTTCGACGCGGCTTTCGAACGGTTCCGCACCGGCTACACGCTGCCGCTCCATGTCAGTGAATCGGTGCGGGGCAGCCAGGCCGGCGAGATGATCGCCCGCTGCATCGTCGAGACCGGCACCAGCTCCTATTACAGCGCCCTCAAGGACGCGACCGAGGAGCCGGTGCTGAAGCAGGTCTGCCAGAAGATCGCCGCCGACGAGTTCCGCCACTACAAGCTGTTCTACGAACATCTCAATCGCTGTCTGAAGCGCGACCGGCTGAACCGCTGGTCGCGCCTGCGCATCGGTTGGGGCCGCCTCGCCGAGAGCGAGGACGACGAGCTGGCCTATGCCTATTTCGCGGCCAACGAGCCGGCGGGCGCGGTCTACGACCGCAAGCGCAACATGCAGGCCTATGCCAGGCGCGCCTATCCGCTCTATCGCCAGACCCATGTGCAGCGCGCCATGGCCATGGTGCTGAAGGCGGTCGGACTGGAACCGCAGGGCCGGCTCAACACCCTGATGACCCGCGCGGGTCTCTGGTTCCTCCGCCGCAACGCCGCCAAGCTGGCGGCGCAGGGGGCTTAGCCCTGCACCCGGTCGTCCTGAGCAAAGCGAAGGACCTGACGGAGCGGCCAAAGGATTCCGTTGCTGACGCGAGATCCTTGGCTTCGCTCAGGATGACAGGCCTGAGGGTCTCGGGGTCTTACGAAATCAGGTCGGCGAATTCCGCGAACACCGCGTCGTAGACGGCGCGCTTGAAGGGCACGATCAGCGACGTGAGTTCGGCGGGCGCGATCCAGCGCCAGGCGACGAATTCCTGGTCATGGGCGTGGATGTCGATGTCGGCGTCCGTGCCGGTGAAGGCCAACGCGAACCATTTCTGGGACTGGCCGCGCCACCGGCCCTTCCAGTAGGCCGGCCGCCGATCCGCCGGCACCTCGTAGGAGATCCAGCCGGCACTCTCGCGCAGCAGCAGCGCCCGGGTCGTGCCGACCTCCTCGTGCAGTTCGCGACAGGCGGCTTCCACCGGCGTCTCGCCCTTGTCGATGCCGCCCTGGGGCATCTGCCAGGCATCGGGCTGGTTGGCCCGGCAACCGACGAAGACGCGGCGGTCGGACGCGATCAGCATCATCCCGACATTGCGGCGATACTCGTCGGGGCGGCCCGTCATGATGGGGATCGTCGGGACCATCGTCAGGGGCGGAGCTGAGCGGGCTGGGCCCGCAGGCGAGCCATGCACGCGTCGCGGCATTCGAAATGTCCGATGATGGGCACGAAGGAGACCGTGGTATTGCCTTGGTGGCCCCTGAACCAGGCGGCGATGGCGGTGATCGCCTCGTCCTCCGGCTGCATGACGCCGAACGCATGGCGCGGCGGCCGGTCGGGAGCCGTTTCGGCGACCCAGGCGGCCAGGCGGTCGATATTGCCGCCGACACCGTCGCCCGCGAGCTTGTAGTCGAGCACGTCGGTGCTGCGGGCATAGCCGACGCCCAGTTCCTCGGTGAGGCGCTGGATCGGCGTCACGCCCGGGGCAGGATTGATCTCGACCAGCGCGAGCCCGCGCGCGGCGACTTCCTCGATCACCGGCCGCATCACCGCCTCGGACTGGGCCGCGCGGTCGGCAGCCGGGATCACGAGGCCGACATAGCCTTCGCCGCGCGCCAGCGTGGCACGCAGGCGGCGCACGTTCTCCGCGGCATCGACCGTGGCCTCGATCGGCCGGATGCCGCGCTCGGCAACGGCGGGATCGTCGGTCGGCATCATCAGATAGGTCTCGTGCCCCGAGGCGCGCGCCTGCGCGAGCCAGCGCGGCAGGTCGGGTGTGCTGGGCAGGAAGGCGAGGCTGACCTCGGGCGGGAGATCCTCGATCGCACGGCGCATCGTGGCCTCGTTGACCCCGACATTGATCACCAGCAGGCCGAGGCGCGCGGAGGCGCCCGCCGGATCGAAGCGCCTTGCATGGGCCATCCACGGCATCCAGCCGGACGGCGAGATGCGCGGCAGACGCAGGCCGTCATCGGTCGTCTCGATCAGTCCTGCGATGTCCTCGGGCGGCGGCGTGCGGAAGCCCGAGGGGCCGGTGCGGCGGGGCAGGGGCAGCGACTGGATCGTCGCTGCGGCCGGTTCCGGTTCCGTTGCGGGAACCGTCTCGACAGCCGGCGGCGGCGGTGAGGCCGCCACGGCGCTATCGACGATCCGGGGGGCGGCCTCCCGGAGATCGCCGAAGGCTGCCCCGGCGGTGCCCGCGATCAGGCCGAGGACCAGCAGGTAGGCGGCAACGAGGCCGCGCCGGTCTGGCCGCGGCTTCGCGACCAGGGCGACGCGCCGGCTGGATGGTTCGCCGGGCATGGCCACGCTGTCATCCCCGCAGGCCGATCAGTTGGCCTTGTTGCTGTAGAGCGAGATACCGCGGATCAGGTCGCCCGCCCGCAGCAGCTGGTAGTCGGCCGCCTGCTCCTTCGGCGGCTCGTCCGGATCGACCGGCGGGGCCGCCTGGGGCGTGGTCTGGCCGGCCGCCTTGTCGTCGGTCTTGTCGCCAGGCTTGCCGGCCTCCGGCTTGCCGTCGGCGGGCTTCACCGGCGGCGGCGGGGCCACGGGCTTCTCATTCGGGTTGGTGATCGAGCGGCGCAGGTTTTCCTCGCGGAAGCTGGAGCGCTGCTGGATGTTCTCGATCTTCGCGGGCTCGACCTCGATGTCCGGCTTGATGCCTTCCTTCTGGATCGAGCGGCCCGACGGCGTGAAGTAGAGCGCCGTGGTCAGGCGGATCGCGCCGCCGCCGGTCACCTGCATGATGGTTTGGACCGAGCCCTTGCCGAAGGACCGGGTGCCGAGAACGATCGCCCGGCGATGGTCCTGCAGCGCGCCGGCCACGATTTCCGAGGCCGAGGCCGAACCGCCGTTCATCAGGACCACGATGGGCAGCCCGTTGGCGACGTCGCCCGGCTTGGCGTTCCAGCGCTGGACCTCGTCGTTCTTGCGCGCCTTGACCGAGACGATCTCGCCCTTGTCGAGGAAGGCGTCCGACATCGCGATCGCCTGGTCGAGCAGTCCGCCCGGGTTGTTGCGCAGGTCGATGATGTAGCCCTTGAGCTTGTTGCCGGCTTCCTTCTTGAGCTTCTCGACGGCGTCGAGGACGCCCGGCGTGGTCTGCTCGGTGAAGGAGGTGACGCGAATGTAGCCGATGTCGCCGCCCTCGAGGCGGAACTTGACCGGCTTCACCTTGATGGTCTCGCGAGTCAGGGTGACGTCGAACGGATCCTTGGTGCCGCGGCGGATCGAGACCTTGATCGGCGCGCCGACCTTGCCACGCATCTTCTCGACGGCTTCCTGCAGGGTGAGGCCCTGCACCGGCTCGCCGTCCAGCGCGAAGATCAGGTCGCCCGGCAGGATGCCGGCCTTGGAGGCCGGCGTATCGTCGATCGGCGACACGACCTTGATGACGCCGTTCTCCATCGTCACCTCGATGCCGAGGCCGCCGAACTCACCCTTCGTCTGGACCTGCATGTCCTTGTACGACTTCGGGTTCATGTAGCTCGAATGCGGGTCGAGCGCGCTCAGCATGCCGTTGATGGCATTCTCGATGAGCTGCTTCTCCTCGACCGGCTCGACATAGTCGCGGCGGATGCGCTCGAGCACGTCGCCGAACAGGTTGAGCTGCTGGTAGAGCTCGCTCTTGTCGCCACCGGCGGCCTTCGGATCGGCCTTGGTCTGCGCGAGGGCGGGTGTGGCCAGGAAAGCCACGGCCGTGGCGAGGGATGCGAAGCGCAGAAAGGTCATTTGGGTGCCTTCAGGAGGGAGTCGCCAGGGGCCTTGAGGGCCGGCAATCCGGTGTTTCAGCGTGAGTGGGAGGATACAGGGGCGTCTTTGGCAGGATCAAGGCGCCGGGGTCCGGCGCCGCTTCACAAATCAGGCAGAGGCCGCGGCCGCTGCGCGCGGGGCGGTGAGAATCGCCGGCCGCGAGGCGGTCGACAGCAGCGACCTGCCGGTCATTTCCGCAGGCTGCGGGACGCCCATCAGCGCCAGCATCGTGGGCGCGACATCGGCCAGCTTCCCGTCCGACAGCGAATGGACCGAGGCCGGGCCGTTGAACAGCAGCGCCGGCACGCGATTCAACGTGTGCTGGGTGTGCTTCTGATGCGAGTGCTCGTCGTACATCTGCTCGGCATTGCCGTGGTCGGCGGTGACGAACATGACGCCGCCGGCCGCCTGGATGGCCGGCATGAGTCGGCCGAGGCAGCCATCGACCGCCTCGACGGCCCGGGTCGCCGCGCCGAGGTCGCCGGTATGGCCCACCATGTCGGTATTGGCGTAGTTGACGACGATCAGGTCGAACTTGCCCGAGCCGATGGCCTCGACGAGCTTGTCGGTCACTTCCGGCGCGCTCATCTCCGGCTTCATGTCGTAGGTCTTCACCTTGGGCGACGGCACGAGGATGCGTTCCTCGCCCTCGAACACGCGCTCCTCGCCGCCGTTGAAGAAGAACGTGACGTGCGCGTACTTCTCGGTCTCGGCGATGCGCAGCTGCTTCAGGCCGGCGCGCGATACCGTCTCGCCCAGACCCATCCTGATGATCTCGGGCGGGAACAGCGTCTTCAGGAACGGGTTGAGCGCGGCCGAATACTCGACCATGCCGACCGTCTCGGCGAAGGCGACGACACGGTTGCGGTTGAAGCCGTCGAACCGCGGATCGAGCAGCGCGGTCAGGATCTCGCGCGCGCGGTCGGAGCGGTAATTGAACATCAGGAGGCCATCGCCGTCCTTCATGCCGGTGTAGCCGTCGATCGCCGTCGGCAGCACGAATTCGTCGTCGAGCTTGGCGGCATAGGCCCTGTCGACGGCGTCCCGGGCCGTCGTCGCGCGCTCACCCTTCGCGTCGACCATCGCGTCGTAGGCCACCGTCACGCGCTCCCAGCGCTTGTCGCGATCCATGGCGTAGAAGCGGCCGATCACGGTGGCGAAGCGGATCGGCAGGCCGGGCTTCAGGCCCGCCTGGATATGATCGAGGCATTCCAGCGCACTGCGCGGCGGCATGTCCCGCCCGTCGAGGAAGGCATGGATCCACACCGGCACGCCCTGGCTCGCGACCAGGTTGGCGAGGAAGACCAGATGGTCCTGGTGGGCATGCACGCCGCCCGGTGAGGCAAGGCCCATCAGGTGCAGGGCCGCGCCGCTCTGCTTCAGCCGGGCGATCGTCTCGGCGAGCATCGGGCTCCTGGCAAGGGTGCCGTCCTCGATCGCAGTGTCGATGCGCGGCAGGTCCGGCACGGCGACCCGGCCGGCGCCGAGATTCATGTGCCCGACCTCGGAATTGCCCATCTGGCCCTTGGGCAGGCCGACGAAGCTCTCGGAGGCGTCGATCAGGCCCTGCGGGCAGGTCGCGACCAGCCGGTCGAAGTTCGGCGTGCGGGCGCCGAGGATGGCATTGTTCGACAGATCGGTGCGATGACCCCAGCCGTCGAGGATGCACAGCAGGACGGGACGCGGAGCAGGAGACGCCATTACGAGGCCTTCCGGATCTGGGGCTGGGCGCGTTCGACGGCGTTGAACTTGTTGGGACAGCTCAACTCGCGCGGATCGGTGTTGGGATTCTGGTCGGGCACCTCGACGGCGCAGAACACGAACTCGCCGCGCGGCTCGCCATCGATGCTGACGTCATAGGTATAGGTGCCGGGCGGATCCCCGGGAATGATGCACCAGGAACGCTGCAGCACGCCGTCCTGCACCGTCTCCAGCATGCGCGTCGTGGCCTTGGTCCTGTCGGCGCTGACCTCGGTCTCGGGGCCGGCGATCACCTGTTCGGCCGGCTGCGAGGTCGTGAGGACCTCCTTCAGCGACACGACCCGGTTGGGGCCGCCGACATACATCCGCCAGCCGAAGCAGGCGCGATGGAACAGCAGCGGAATGGCGTTGGTCTCGTAGTGGCGCTGTTTGCCGTCCTCGCCGGTGATCGACACGTAGGGAATGCTGCGCACGGGCTTGGTGGCCGGCTTCTCAACCGGCGTGGCGGGGGCACCCGACTGTGCCGTTGCGGCGCTCGAAGCGGCTGCCAGGAGGAGGGCGGACGAAGTGGCCAGGAGCCACCGGGAGACTGGGTGCATGGGGCCAATGTAGCCCCGGTTTTTCGTCAGAACAGAGGCAAATTCGCCTTTTCAGGCGCGATGATACGGATGGCCGGCGAGAAGTTGCTGGGCGCGGTAGATCTGTTCGGCCAGCATCCCGCGGGCCAGCAGATGGGGCCAGGTCATGGCGCCAAATGACAGGATGAGCGTGGCTTTCTTCAGCATCGCCTCGGTATGTCCGTCGGCGCCGCCGATCAGGAAGGCCACGTCCGACACGGAGGTGTCGCGCCACCCTCCCAGGCGGGCCGCGAAACCCTCGCTGTCCAGCACCTTGCCGCGGCGGTCCAGCATCACCAGGGTCGCGCCGGCCGGTGCCGCTTCGAGCAGCAGTTCGCCCTCGCGTTGCATGAGCTGGGGCGCGGGCAGCTTCCGCTTCTCCTCGAGCTCGCGCAGCACGAGCGGCCAGCGGATGCGGCCGGCATAATGGTCGTAGAGGTCCCGCTCCGGTCCGCGCGAGGCGCGGCCGATCGCGGCGATCGTGATCTTCAAGCGGCGCTCACGCGGCCAGAGCTAGGGCGCGCGCTTGCGTCGGGCTGCGGGCTTGGCAGCCGCCTTCTTGACGACGGCTTTCTTGACGGCAGCTTTCTTTACTGTGGCCTTCTTGACCGGCTTGGCGGCGGCCTCGTCCTCGAGCGCCCACATCTTCTCCAGCGCATAGAAGGTGCGCGCCTCGGGGCGGAAGAGGTGGACGATCACGTCGCCGGCATCGACCAGCACCCAGTCACCGGTCTGCTTGCCTTCGACGGGAATGTAGCCGCGCCCGCTTTGCTTGAGCTTGTCGGCGAGGTTCTCGGCGATGGCCACGACCTGGCGGGTCGAGCGGCCGGAGGCGATCACCATGTAGTCGGCGAAGGCCGATTTGCCCTTGAGGTCGATGACGACGACGTCCTCGGCCTTGTTGTCGTCGAGCGACTGGCGCACCAGCTCGAGGAGCGCGTCGGAGTCTTTGCTTCGATCGGGAAGCGTGCGGGTCTGGGCGGGGATGGTCTTTCCTTTCGATCTGGTCCGTGGTGGCCGCGCGGCGCGGATGGCCGTCGCGGAATGTTCATCCAACCTGCTCGGGATAAAGCACCAGGCTGGCGGCTCGCAAGTGGCCAGCCGGCGGGCCTCGGTGGCTTGCAGGCGGAATCGCTCGAAGGTGCGCGGCGCGGGGGCGGCCAGCGCCGTGTAGCCCCAGCCGGGCCGCGCGAAGGCGGCGATCGGCACGGCGGCGAACAGATCGCGCCAGCCCGCCCAGTCGACAAGTTGGGGCAGGATGTCGGCGCCCATCAGCCACACGAACTTCGCATGCCGATAGACGCGCTTCAGCGCTAGCACCGTGTCGAGCGTATAGCGCGTGCCGAGCACCAGCTCGGGCGCCTCGACGCGGATGTGCGGATGGCGGGCGATTCGGCGGGCGCGGGCCACGCGGGTGGGCAGGGGCTCCATGCCGTCGCCGCTCTTCAGCGGGTTCTGCGGCGACACCAGCCACCACACCTCGTCGAGGCCGAGGCGCTTCAGGGCTTCCAGGCTGATGTGCAGGTGGCCGGCATGCGCGGGATTGAAAGAGCCGCCCAACAGGCCGATGCGCCGGGTCGTGGCGCGCGACACGCCCGGCATGGGGTGCAGGCTCACGACGATCTGCTCACGGGCGCAGCGTGCCCTTGCCGCGCACGATGTTCTTGTAGGTGGTCAGCTCGACCAGGCCCACGGGGCCGCGCGCATGCATGCGGTTGGTCGAGATGCCGATCTCCGCGCCCAGGCCGAATTCGCCGCCGTCGGCGAACTGGGTGCTGGCATTGTGCATCACGATGGCGCTGTCGACCTCGCCCAGGAAACGCAGCGCCGTCGCCTCGTTGTCGGTGACGATCGATTCGGTGTGCTGGCTGCCGTAACGCGCGATGTGCTCGATCGCGCCGGCGACCCCGTCGACCGTGGCGACCGAGATGATGGGTTCGAGATATTCCGTGCGCCAGTCCTTCTCGGTGGCGGCAACGGCTTGCGGATCGCGCGCGCGCACCTCGTCGTCGCCGCGCACTTCGCAGCCGAGCTCGTGCAGCTTCTCGAGTACCGGCTTCAGGTGCGTGTCGAGCACGGCGCGGTCGATCAGCAGCGTCTCGGCGGCGCCGCAGACGCTGACCCGGCGCATCTTGGCGTTGGCCACGAGGTCGCGCGCCATCGCGATGTCGGCATCGCGGTCGACATAGACGTGGCAGATGCCGTCATAGTGGCGCAGCACCGGCACACGGCTTTCCTCGGTCACGCGGTCGATCAGCGAGCGTCCGCCGCGCGGCACGATCAGGTCGAGCCAATCCATGGCGCGCAGCATCTCGCCCACCGCGGCGCGGTCGGTGGTCGGCACCAGGGCCACGCAATCCTCGGGCAGGCCGGCGCCGGCCAGCGCGCGGCGCAGCAGCTCGACGATGGTGCGCGACGAATGGAAACTGTCGGAACCGCCGCGCAGCACCACCACGTTGCCCGACTTGATGCACAGCGCGCCGGCGTCGGCGGTGACGTTGGGCCGCGCCTCGTAGATCACGCCGATGATGCCGATCGGTACGCGCACGCGGCTGAAGGCGAGGCCGCTCGGCCGCCGCCATTCCTCGATGATCGCGCCGACCGGATCGGGCAGGGCGGCGATGTCGTCGAGGCCCTTGGCCATCGCCTCGATGCGCGCCTCGTTGAGCAGCAGCCGGTCCTGCAGCGCGCTGGTCATGCCGGCGGCCTTGGCCGCTTCGATGTCGCGCGCATTGGCGGCCAGGATCGCGTCCTTCTCGGCGCGGATGAGACGCGCCGCCTCGAGCAGGGCCGCGTTCTTCGCCGTGGTCGAGGCGTTGCGCAGCGCGGCGGCGGCGGCCTTGGCGCGGCGGCCGAGCTCGGCCACGAGGGCGACGACGTCTTCGGCGGCGGGCTTGGTCTGGACGTTCATGGGATGCTCCGTCTCTTCACTCGACCACGAGGTCGTCGCGATGGACGATCTCGTCGCGGCCGCGGAAACCCAGCAAGTGTTCGATCTCGACGCTCTTGCGGCCGGCGATGCGGCGGGCGTCCTCGGCGGCGTAGGCGACCAGGCCGCGCGCCAGCACCCGGCCGCCGCGATCCTTCACGTCGACCACGTCGCCGCGCCGGAACTCGCCCGCCACCGCGGTCACGCCGGCCGGCAGCAGGCTCTTGCCGGTCGACAGCGCGCGCACCGCGCCGTCATCCACGATCAGCGTGCCGGCCGGTTTGAGCGAGCCCTTGATCCACTTCTTGCGCGCCGACAGGGGCGAGCCCTCGGGCAGGAACCAGCTGCAGCGCGCGGTGCCGTCGATCAGCGCGCCCAGCGCGCCCACCTGGCGGCCGTCGGCGATGGCCATGCGGCAGCCCGCGGCCATGGCGATGCGGCCGGCCATCAGCTTGGTCACCATGCCGCCGTTGGACATCTCGGACGCCGCGACGCCGGCCATCGCCTCGATCTCCGGCGTGATCTCGCGGATCTCGGGGATGAAGGTCGCCGAGGCGTCGCTGCGCGGATCGCCGGTATAGAGCCCGTCGATGTCGGACAGCAGCACCAGCGTGTCGGCCGAGATCATCTCGGCGACGCGTGCGCCCAGGCGATCGTTGTCGCCGAAGCGGATCTCGTCGGTCGCGACCGTGTCGTTCTCGTTGATCACCGGGATGGCGCCCAGCCCCAGCAGGGTCGCCATGGTCTGCCGTGCATTGAGATAGCGGCGGCGCTCCTCGGAATCGTTCAGGGTCAGCAGGATCTGCGCGACCGTGATGCCGTGCCGCGCCAGCGCCTCCTGATAGGCTTGGGCGAGGCGGATCTGTCCCGTGGCGGCGGCGGCCTGGCTCTCCTCGAGACGCAGGGGGCCAGCGGCCAGCTTGAGATGCGTGCGACCGAGGCGGATGGCGCCGGACGAGACCAGCACGACCTCGCAGCCGCCTTTGTGCAGCCGTGCGACGTCGCTGGTCAGCGCCTCGAGCCAATCGCGCCGGACCTCGCCCTTCGTCTCGTCGACCAGGATCGAGGAGCCGATCTTGACGACCAGCCGCCGCGCGCCGGCGAGCGGTGTCATGCCGCGTCCCGGGAGGGCGAGCGCTGCTTGTCGACCAGCTTCATCAGCTCGTGCAGCAGCGGCGTCACGCCCTGGCGGGAGACCGCGGAGATGACGTGCACGGTCTTGCGGCTGACCTTGGCGAGCTGGGCGCGCTTGGCCTCGATGTCTTCGGGCGTCATGGCGTCGGTCTTGTTCAGCGCCACGATTTCCTTCTTGCGCGCCAGGTTGCCGCCATAGGCCTTGAGCTCGGTCCGCACGGTGCGATAGGCGCCGGCGACGTCGTCCTGCGTGCCGTCGACCAGATGCAGCAGCGCGCGGCAGCGTTCGACATGGCCCAGGAAGCGCGTGCCGAGGCCGGCGCCTTCATGGGCACCCTCGATGAGGCCCGGAATGTCGGCCATCACGAACTCGCGCGCGTCGGAGCCGTCGCCCACCTTCACCACGCCGAGGCCGGGATGGAGCGTCGTGAACGGATAGTCGGCGATCTTGGGCCGCGCGTTGGTGTTGGTGGAGAGGAACGTCGACTTGCCGGCGTTGGGCAGCCCGACCAGGCCGATGTCGGCGATCAGCTTGAGGCGCAGCCACAGCGCGAGCTCCACGCCCGGCCAGCCCGCATCGGCGCGGCGCGGCGCCCGGTTGGTCGAGGTCTTGTAGTGCAGGTTGCCGTAGCCGCCGTCGCCGCCCTTGGCGATGACCACCTTCTGGCCGATCTCGGTCATGTCGGCCAACAGGGTCTCGTTGTCCTCGGCGAAGATCTGCGTGCCGCGCGGCAGGCGCAGCACGATGTCCTTGCCGGCGCCGCCGGTGCGCTGGCTGCCCATGCCGTGATGGCCGGTCTCGGCCTTGAAGTGCTGGGCGTAGCGATAGTCGATCAGCGTGTTGAGCCCATCGACGCATTCGGCGATCACGTCACCGCCGCGGCCGCCGTCGCCGCCGTCCGGTCCGCCGAACTCGATGAACTTCTCACGGCGAAAGCCCGCGCATCCGGCGCCGCCGTTGCCGGAGCGGACGTAGATCTTGGCCTGGTCGAGGAACTTCATGAGATGGGGTCCACAAACGAAAAGGGGGAACGGCGAGCCGCTCCCCCTTCAAAATCCAATGGGATAAACGGCTCTATTCGGCAGCCAGGGCCGGCGCCGGGATCACGTTCACTTCGACCTTGCCGCCCGCGCGGGTGCGGAACGACACAACGCCGTCGGCGGTCGCGAACAGCGTGTGGTCGCGGCCGAGGCCGACATTCTCGCCCGGGTTCATCTTGGTGCCGCGCTGGCGGACCAGGATGTTGCCCGAGATGACCTTCTGGCCGCCGAAGCGCTTCACGCCGAGGCGCTTGCCGTCCGAGTCGCGGCCGTTACGCGAAGAGCCGCCTGCCTTTTTATGTGCCATCGTCCTACTCCGGTCGCTCTGCTCAGGCGACGATCTGTTCGATCTTGACCACCGTCAGGTCCTGACGGTGACCGTTCTTGCGCCGCGAGTTCTGGCGACGGCGCTTCTTGAAGATGATCACGTGCTCGCCGCGAGCCTGCTTGACGATCGAGCCCACCACCTTGGCGCCCTCGACGGTCGGCGCGCCGACCTTCTCGCCGACCATCAGCACGTCGGTGAATTCGACCTTGGCGCCGGCCTCGCCCTCGATCTTCTCGACCGTGAGCTGGTCGTCGGCGGCGACCGTGTATTGCTTACCACCCGTGCGGATAACGGCGATCATGATGACACCCGGCTTGAGGTTCCCCGGCCAGAATTGCCGAAAAACACGAAAGAACGCGGCGGACCCGCAGGGCCCGCCGAAGAAGCGCGGAATATACGCACGCCGGCCCTTGAGTCAATGTCGGAGACGGGCGGGCCGATGCAGGGCTCACGGAACATCCCGGAGGCCGGAAAGTCAATGTTTCCGGGGCGCCGGCCCCCTTCGGCCTTCTCCCGCGTCGCCGAGAGGGGCATTCGGGCGCTTTTTTCCCGCGGCTCCCGCTGTTCCTCGCGGGAAGCTGTTGCTCCCCCAAAGACGCCCGCCTATAAACCCGCGCGCCCGGAGGGGTGCTAGAGTGGTCGATTAGGACAGTCTCGAAAACTGTTGTGCGTGCAAGCGTACCGTGGGTTCGAATCCCACCCCCTCCGCCATTCACCGTCGATCTGACGGTCTCTCGCGTCGGCGAGGGGCTCAAAAGCCCAATAACGGCGGGCACTTCGCGCCGGACCTGTTGACTGGCGTCGCTTTCTCTCCAAAGCTGATGACTGCGGGATTTAGTACGCTTCTTGTAAGTCACTGAGTTTGTTGGAGAATTTGGAGCGTAGTTCTGCGTGTTTCGAGCGTGCAGACGGTCGGCAGCATGAACTGAGAGCCAACCATGTGTCCACGGCGCCGGACCTTGGCGGATTCAATGCCATGGCCGAGGCGATGAGCCCGTTCATCTATGTGCGGATTCCGAGGGAAGGCGGCCACCGATTCCGATCGAAGCCGCCCACCCCCTGCTACGCGTAAACAGGGGTAGCTGCTCTCCAAGTTGGCGATCTGCTCTCGGCTACCATGCCCTCGCAAGAGAGCTAGGGGATCGGATGTCGACCAAGAGAGTCACTACCGACTTCCCATTGGTAGGCTGACCACCAGCTTCTACTGCGGCATTGGGGAAGATCCGGGCGTTTATCGTGGCGCTGGCGAGCGTTGCTGAGCGTGACGGCACCTGAAACGATGACGAAGGCACCGCCGTGCATCTCGAGGTCCTGAACAAGGACTGCTGATCGCGACGGCGGCCGGGGCGGCGGTGTCGCCCCGGCACACATTACACCCGCCTCATCAAACGTTTCCAAAGTGGTTTCGGCGAAGTCCTTCCGACATCGAGGCCCGATGACATCTTTTCCCATTCGGGATAGTTGTCCACCGGAGGGAGAAGGTCTTTCTCAACTTTCGAGAAATCAGCAATGGTGATGCGTGGGGCTTTCTCTTTGAAGCGAGCCTCGTATTTCTTCTGTAACGTACGGCCGTGCTCTAGGAGGTCATTGGTCAGTCGGATGCTGAAATAGATGCAGTCATCAGTGTAAGCGGATATTGCATCCAAATTCGCTCCGTACCGGTTGTCGACTCCGCGCGGATGGTCCAATCCGAAGAAGCCTGCTGTGAAGTCGCCCCCCAAAAGACTCACCTTCTTGAACTCATCGATCTGGCGATTTCTCGCTGTCACCGCGTCATGCTGCGAGCGGACGACTTGCCGGATAATCGACGGCAACAGAAGTGGTCGGGCTACGACAGATATCTCATCTGCAACGATCCGCTGAAGGTGATCGGTGGGAAGCTCGGCGAGCGGCAGATATTCCAGGTCGGCCTTGAAGTTGAATACCCGCTCTTCAGTGGCGACGGGCCGCGTTTTGAGACGGTTCACGATCTCCTTCTTGCTGCGATGATAATCCTCGTGAAGCCGCCGAATATGCTGCTTCTTCATCGCAATGAACGTGTTTGCGACATGAAGGGCGAGGGTTATCGCTACGCTGGTGCTTCTGATCTCTTTGGATTGTTTCTGGCGCGTTTCCCTACGTTCGATTATGCGCTGTGCCGTGTATGCTCCGAAAAACGCCGCCGCGAGCGATCCCGCGATTGGCACGAACATTCGCATCTCAAGCCAACCTAGCAGGTAGGTCAGCCAGGCAAGCACCGGAGTGATCCATTCGCTCATTGTTCGCTACTCGCCGCGGTGCGCGGGCGCCATCTCGTCTAACTCAAGAAATGTCTGAGCCATCGGATACTTGGTTTTGCAGTGAGGGCAGAACACTTCCGAGTACCCGCCATACTGACGCGTCAAGACAAAGCGCGCCTCATCCTCGATGCACTTCGGGCAAAATGGCTTCCCGTATGCTTGTCCTGATCGCGCTTTCTGGAAGCGCCATCCGCTACTTTCGACCGTCTCGCCCTTGAACGCAAAAGCGGCCTTCAGACGCTCGATTTCCTTGTCCTTCGCGGCGAGCTCGTCGCGGACGTCAACGAGGGCGATCTTCACATCAGCCAGCGTGCCGGTGAGCTCGGCCATCTTGAGCTTGAGATCAGCTCGATCGAACTCGCCTTGGACCTCTCGAACCGCTTTTGCGATACCGATAGCCGCACTGGTGGAGGAAAGAAGGGCACCGAAATCAATCATGGGTCGCAGGATATGCCGTCGGCCTGTGGATCGTCCCATTGGCGTCGGCCAGCAAGCCCCGCCCGGTCAGCCGGTGCGGGGCTATTGCCCGCTGCCTTTCGGGGTGGCGGGCTTTTCTTTTTGCCTCCGCGTCCCATGTACACGGCAGGAGGGTCCCAATGCTTAAACTCTAGCGGCCGCAAATAGCCCGGTTACAACACCTCCCGCCGAAGAGCGGTGTAGAACGGTAGAGGGGCGCTAAGCCCACGCCAGGGCATCGATCCGAACGGCCTAAAATCACGCGCCGGACAACGCCGGTGAAAATATTCGGAGACCTCGACCAACCACGTTGCTAGCTCGACACCCCGTCCCGGTGACCCTGGGGCGGGCGCTTTTTTTTGTGGCCGCACGGCTGACATTGATCTGCACCTGGGTTTTAGGGCCATCGAATAGTTGAGATAGGCCGACGCCGCTGAATGGCTAAGTCGGCAGGAGGCGATACAGGTCGTTAGCTTAACTGCCCGCAAGACTGTCGGCGTTTCCGCGCCGGAATAGTCGATACCGATCGTGCGGGTGAAAGCGGGCATTCAAGCCGCCGCCTTGAAGCGTTCGAACCGTACCGCAAGGCGATCCCGGTCTGGTCGGTCCTTGTCTCGGCTTGGCAGGTGGATCGTGCCACCGTTCAGTCGCTTCAGCGCCTCAAGCATCGGTCCGTCATTCTGCCCAAGCAGTCGATTGGACACGTGGAGTCGATAATCCGGGTCAATGCCGATTAAGTGCGCGTCGAATGCGGCATGATGGATCTTCGACAGCGGGATGCCGTTGGGGACCACCGGCTGTCCCATTCGTTCGTCCTTGTCGGAAACGATGTGCGCAGCATCAAGAAGCAGCGGCTCAGGCATGCCCGATAGGGCACAGCGGCCATTATAGGCAGTGATCACGGCTTCGCGGAACGAAGCCTGATGCAGCCGTTGCTTGACCGAACGCAGCGCATACCGCCGTTCGAGAGAGTTCTCAGGCGGAGCCAGGGTATCTTGTTCGGGCACGCCGAACGCAACGCGCGCCTTCAACGCCGTGGCGTCCCACCCGGAAATGAAGGTCGGCAATATGGCCTGGTAGCGCCCTGGCGCGATGCCGAGGAAATATATGATCGGAATCCCGTTCTCGAACGCCTCGCGAAGCCATCGGTTGTCGGCCGCGTCCGGGTTCTGGCCCATGAAGGCGTAGTCGATCGTCTCGTCACCTTCGAAAATCTGCCGATGCACCTCGCGTTGGTCGTCGTACCAGATTTTGGCCCCTGGCTTCGGAAACACGGTCTTGATCGACAGCAGAAAGCGCATCTGTTGCGGCTTGAAGATGCCCCGTTGCGGATTGATCAACGGGATGCGTTCGCCGTTGAAATCAAAGCCCGGCTTCAGTTCGTTGGCGGTCAGATGCGTATGAACTTCGCTCAGTCGTCGCACATGCTCGAACGCCGCAATACGCATCAGGGTGTCGGGTTCATCGACCGAGATCGTCACGCCTCACCCTCGAAATGCGTGTTCGTTGTGCCAGCGCAACGCCCCGGGATCAGGACGTCGCAATGCGTCTGCCGGCGCAAAGATCGGCTGCCCGTGCAGATCGTAATAGTGCCGGCCGTTGTCGAACTCTTCCCGTATTCGTCGGCTGACCTCGAAGCGAAGTTCGGGCGTGACCGTCACGTAACCCGCATCGAACAGGCTATGGATGTCGCGTCGCAATAGCAGCCCGTTCCGAGCCTCATGTTCGCCGCCGTCGCCGTAGGGGCGAATATGCGCGGCTTCTAGTGCCGGGAGAGTGCGCTCCTGTGTGATCGCGCAGCGCCGATTGTAGGTGTCGGTTACGAGCACTCTAAAGGCCCCTTGCCCCAGGCGCGGCCGGATCAACTGCGGCTCGCCGAACCGTGCAGGAACTTCGGCCACGCCGGGGAAGTCCGATCGGCCCAGCCGTTCGTGCACGGCATCCCAAAGCGCAAGCCCGTCCACGTCACCGGTGTTGTAGGTCTTGAAGGACACAATGTTGGGCGCCCAGCTCGCCGGAACGGGAATCCAGTCGGCCTCGGCAAAAAAGAACGGTTGGGTTAGGATACGGCAGCCAATCTCGAAGTCGCTTCGGTCGCTCGTATCGGCTTTTCGATAACGTGCGATCCGCGCGCGCATCTCCTGCGCCGATTGCGCACCATTTGCTTCACGAAATGCCTGCCAGGCGAGCGAGCAAGGCAGAGCATTGGCGTAGGCGAAGATGCCCCCGCCAACGATTACGTTGCGAGGCGCGTGCAGCTTGAACAAGAACAGCTCGCCAGGCTGGAGGGCGCGGAAGTTCGCGGCGGATGGAGCCCAGAAATTGACCTCGCTCAGGTTCGGCTGATGGCGCAGCATGTCGAACCAGTCTCCGTCCGTGACGGCGATGACGAGGTTGATCGGCATCCTATGCTGCCGCCTCCAGTTCGCGGTCCTTGGCCGGCGCCAGCGCCTCGGCGAGCAGCGCGTCGAGCAGGCGGCGGCAGGTGTCGGCGGCAGCGGCAAGGTTTGTCGCCAGCCGATCGCAGATCGCCATCAGTTCATCCACTCTAGCGACGATCTCCCGTTGTTCGGCAAGCGGTGGGACCGGCAGCTGCGTTGCCCTCACGTCCCCAATGTTAATGCCGCGCACCGCGACGCCCTTCGAGCACTTCTGTAGCCTTGCTTGTGTGGCTGGCGCGCGAAGAGCAATCAGAACGAAGTCTCTATCCAGAACCTCTTGAAGACTTAATCGTGCAGTATCTTGGGTGATGTTGGCGTCGCTCAACGCCGCGGGTACGAGACACGTTCGGCCGACCGTTCCTCGAATCGAAAGCAAGATGTCACCCACTGAAAGGCGTGCACGGGCATACTTTTGCTCAATTTCTCGGGTTGTCCGCTTGATGCTGCCAAGGTTGAGCTTATCGCCGGGGAAATCCGCAACTCGGATGTATGGAACGCCTCCGGGCGTATCAGGTCCCGGCATCAGGATGCCATATGTAATTGGTCGAGTTGGGTGAACGGCGGACTTGAGTTCCGTAAGGCGCCAGCTAGATGGAAGCGTTTGTGAATCTAGATCATGCGCGCCTTCTGTGGCAGATGCCGCATTTCCTCGCCGGTGCCCTCCCAACTGTTCGTGAGCACCCTCCAGTGCCCGGACCAGCTGCTCAGCTTCTCCTTCATGTTGAGGATTGGCGGTGCGCCATTGAGACGTCAGACGCCCCGATATTGCGAGGTTGAGAATGGTCTGGCGCAGGGCCTTGATCTGGTCGGGCCGCACCGTCATCGAGGGCAGCGCGTCGAGGGCGAAGCGGGCGTCGGCCTGGAAGGTCTCGTGGCCGGCATCGTTGAGGCGGGCGAGGCTTGCGGCGGTCAGGCGATCCCGCGTTTCCTCCCGTGCCGTCCGAGACTTCTCGAGCTGGTCGCACAGAGCCATCAGTTCGTCGACCTTGGCGACGATCCGGTGTTGTTCCGCGAGAGGTGGGAGCGGAACTTCGTAGTTTCGCAAGTTAGCCGAGGAGAGATTGGGCTGCGCGCTTCCGTTATCAAAGCGCTCGAGCATGGCCTGCGCGACATCACTATCAAGGTATCTCGATAGGAATGGCACAATTGCATGATTGATTGGACGCAGAATTACCAGAGATGACGCGATGGCAGCTTCACCTTCGTGCAGGAACAGTGCATGCTTACCTAACGACCCGCGTAGGCAGTAAAGCTGATCGCCACGCCTAAGTTTACCTCCACCCAATTGGTTAAACTTTGACGTTGAGATATAGTTCATACTCGTTAAATCAACGCGCCCGCCAACTAGATGGCCAGCGTTGATGAATGGTATGCCGCTGTCGACGAACTGATCTCTTGATGGGTAGTTTTTGCTTCGATCGCCGTTCTCGAAATCCCACAAGTCATTTGCAAAGACCCAAGACCAGCTGTGTGGGATAGCAAATAGCTTACTTGAAACTTCTTGCTTCAGTAGTTTCTTGGGGGGGCGCACTTCCCCCATCGCGACCTTACTTGTACGGAGAGATGCGATCTTATTCAAAAGAGATGAGGCAGGCTCATCTTTGGGGTCCTGCGCCACTAGCTTTCCGCGCACCGCCAAACTCACAATGAATCTTCGCAGTCGCTCGATTGCATCAGGTGCGTCGGCAATCTTCTCGTAGTGCGCCAGCAGCCTCTCGGCATTCATCGTGTGAGCGCCTCGGCCAGGATCGTCTTCAACTGGTCGCGCAGTCGGGCGGTTTCGGTTTCGGCGGCGTCGAGAGCGACCAGCAGGGTTTCCGGGTCGCCGTGATCCTCGGCGACGGTGTGCGGGTTCTTGATGTCGAGATTGTAGCCGCAGGCCTTCACTTCCTCGGCCGTCACCTTCCAGGCGCGCGGGCCTTCGGCGCGGCCCTTGCGCTTGGCGCCGCCCCACCAGTCGATGCAGTCCTGCAGGTGGTCGAGGCGGATCGGCTTGGTCATCGAATAGGCCTTCTGGCCCTCGGGCACGCGATGCTCCCAGAACCAGATGTCCTCGGTCGGCGTGCCCTTCTCGAAGAACAGCAGGTTGGTGCCGATGGAGGCATAGGGCCGGAACACCGAGTTGGGCAGCCGCACGATGGTGTGCAGGTTGCACTCCTCCATCAGGTGCTCCTTCAGCCGCGTCTTCACACCCTCGCCGAACAGCGAGCCGTCGGGCAGCACCACAGCGGCACGTCCGTCCTTCTTGAGCAGGCGCACGATGAGAGCCAGGAACAGATCGGCCGTTTCCTTGGTGCGGAAATGCGTCGGGAAGTTGGACTCGATGCCGTCCTCCTCGCGCCCGCCGAACGGCGGATTGGTCAGCACGATGTCTACGCGGTCGGACTGCGTGTAGCTGATATAGGGTCGCGCCAGCGTGTTGTCGTGGCGCACGAAGCTCGGGTCCTCGATGCCGTGCAGCAGCATGTTGGTGACGCAGAGCATGTGCGGAAGCTGTTTCTTCTCCACCGCCCGCATGCCCGCCTCTTGCGCAGGCTTCTTCACGTAGCGGTCGCGCATGTGCCGGATCGAACAGGTGAGAAAGCCGCCGGTGCCGCAGGCCGGGTCGAACAGGATTTCGCCCGGGTGCGGGTCGATGCGGTCCACCATGAAGGCGGTGACAGCGCGTGGGGTGTAATACTCGCCTGCGTTACCGGCCGATTGCAGGTCGGTGAGAATCTGCTCGTAGATATCGCCAAAATGCTGGCGCTCGGTCAGGTCGTTGAAATCGACGCTAGATATCTTGTTGATCACCTGCCGAATCAACTGGCCAGATTTCATGTAATTGTAGGCGTCCTCGAACACGTCCTTCACCACGCGACGGCGGTCGCCTGGCCGTGTCGAGGTGGCGAGGTTCTTCAGCGCAGGGAACAGGTCGGAATTGATGAAGGCGAGAAGCTCTTCGCCGGTGATGCCCTCTTGGTCGGCCGCCCAACTACGCCACTGGTACTTCTTCGGGATCGGCGAGCGGTAATCATCCCGCGTCAGCTCCAATTCCTGATCCTGATCGTCGATGATTTTGAGGAAGAACATCCAGCACAACTGGCTGATGCGCTGGGCGTCGCCATCGACGCCGGTATCCTGGCGCATGATGTCCTGGATGGATTTGACGAGGGTGCGGACGGACATGGCCTAGGCGGTTTCCTGATAGAGGGCAGATTGTAGCTCGTGGACGGCCTGCTCGAAGCCCTGGCGGTCGCCGAAGGCCCGGATCAACTGCACGGGCGTACCCATGGCGGTGAAAGGCGTGATCTTCAGCACGTTGGCATCGTCGAGATTGAGGACGCCCTCGTCGGCATACTTGGCGAGCAACGCATCGAGCACGGCTCGGGCCTGCCCGCCGTACCGGGTGAAGACGTCCCGCTTCTTGACGTTGTCGGCCCTTTCGCGGCGCGTCAGTGGCTTACGATCGAAGGCGACATGACAGATAAGGTCGAAGGGATCGAGGTCTTTACCTAGTTCGTCTGCGATGGGATCGAGAGGAAGGCCCTCGGCGGCCAGTTCATCGAGAATTGCCTGCTTCCGCTCGGCGGCCTTCCAGCGCTTCAGGAAGTCGTCGAGGCTGGCAAAGCGCTTGCGCAAGGCCGCCTTCGTGAAATCCCGGAGGCTCTCGGTGACTAACTTCCCGTTCTCGTCGAGATACTCGACACGCTCGGCGACGATGGTGGCGCCGACCCCATCGACGTAGATCTTCTTGCGGGGATCTCCGCCACCAGGGGCAATGGTAATGTCGGGTGGGCCATCGACAATGGTCTCGCCGTCGCCGGGCTCGCCCGGCAAGGCGTCATCGTTGTCATCGGGCGGCGGGACGTCATCTGGCGGGGCGACAGTGTCGTCCGGGCCGGGTTCGTAGATCTGGACGGGCTCGCCATCGAAGTCGGGGTCGGCAAAGTGGCTGGTGGCGCCGCGGAAGTCGATCACCGAGAAATAGAACTTTTTGGTGTCTTCGTGGACGCGGGTGCCGCGACCGACGATCTGCTTGAATTCAGTCATCGAGCCGACCTCCCGGTCGAGCACGATCAGTCGGCAGGTCTGGGCGTCGACGCCTGTCGAGAGAAGGCGCGAGGTCGTAACGAGTACCGGGTACTTGGCCTCCGGATCGATAAAGTTGCCGAGCTGCTCTTGGCCCTCTTTATCATTGCCGGTGATGCGCATGACGTAGCGGTGGTTCTCAGCGACGAGGTCAGCGTTCTCGTTGATGAGGGCTTGGCGCATCCGGGCGGCATGCTCCTGGTCGACGCAGAACACGATGGTCTTCTGAAAGCGGTCGCCAGTTTCTTTGAGAAACGCAGTGATCTTCTGGGCGACAAGTTTCGTCCGGTCGTCGAGGACCAGGGTCCGATCGAAGTCCTTGACGTTGTAGATGCGGTCTTCAACTTCCTCCCCATCGCGGTCGACCTGGCCCTTCTCAGGGCGGTAACCTCCGACGTCGCGGTCAATGTGAACCTTCACCACCTTGTAGGGAGCTAGGAAGCCGTCCCGGATGCCCTGCTTGAGGGAGTAGGAGAAGACAGGATCGCCGAAGTAGGCGATGTTCGAGACATACTTCGTCTCCTTAGGGGTCGCCGTTAGCCCGATCTGGGTGGCAGCAGAGAAGTGGTCGAGGATTTCCCTCCACGCAGCGTCCTCAGCAGCGCTGCCACGATGACACTCGTCGATTACGATGAGGTCGAAAAAGCCCGGCGAGAATTCGCGGAATAGCTTCTGCCGTTCCTCCGGGCCGGTGATGGCCTGGTAGAGGCCAAGATAGACCTCGTAGGACTTGTTGACCTGGCGCTCCGTATCGATGGCCGTCGTCAGCTCGGTTCGCGTGCCATCTGCCTTCTCGATTGTCCCGGACCGGGCGCTCAGCTTGGCCATGACGCCGCCGAACGGACGGAAGTCGTTGACCATGGTCTGGTCGATCAGGACGTTGCGATCGGCCAGGAACAGGATCCGCTTCTTGCGGCCCGCCTTCCACAGCCGCCAGATGATCTGGAACGCGGTGTAGGTCTTTCCCGTGCCGGTCGCCATCACCAAGAGGATGCGGTTCTGGCCTTTGGCGATCGCTTCCATGGTGGCGTTGACCGCATTGACCTGATAGTAGCGGGGCGCCTTTCCGCTGCCGCCATCGTAGTAGTCCTGTAGGACGATTTTCTCGGCCTCGGCATCGAGGCCCTTCCAGGTGCGATACCGCGCCCAGAGGTCGGCGGGTGAGGGGAACGCGTTCAGCCCTAGCGACGTCTCGAGCGAAGCGCTCTTCCCGGTGCGATCGTGGAATACAAAGCCGTCGCCGTTCGACGAGAACACGAACGGAATGTCCAGCGTGGCCGCATATTCAAGTCCCTGCTGCATGCCGTCGCCGACGCTGTGGGAGTTGTCCTTGGCCTCGATCAGCGCCAGAGGGATGTTAGGCTTGATGTACAAGATGTAATCGGCGCGCTTGGCCTGGCCGCGGCTGACCAGCTTGCCGCGCACGATGATGCGGCCCTTGGTGAAGCTCACCTCCTCGCGGATTTGCAGCATCTCATCCCATCCGGCCTTGCGCAGGGCGGGCGTGATGAACTTGGTGCAGATGTCACGTTCGGTTAGAGATCGCTTGTCCATTTAAGCTGGGTATTTGGTTAACAGATTTTCATTGATCCTGCCCGGTCACTGGCCAAATGTCATTCATGCTCACATCAACACGCACAGGTTGCTCATAGACAATTGACCCACTGCTCTCGATAGTACAGCGCGTGTTCTCTGCGCCACCAGTCATCACCCAAAGTACCTTGAGTAGTGGGCGTGTAAGCTCGCAGGCAAAGTATGGATGGCATTCAATAGAGGGGAACTCGACACTGCGGCATTCCAGGCAATGAAAGCTGTGGAGGTTGCCGTTAGGGCCGCTGCTAGACTCCCCGATGATCTCGTGGGCGTTAAGCTCATGCGAGCGGCCTTCCGGCCGGACGATGGCCCTTTGGTAGACGGCGAGATGGAGGCCGGCGAGAAGCAAGCGCGAATGGATCTGTTTGCCGGGGCAGTAGGATCTTTCAAGAACCCGCACTCCCATCGAGACGTTGAGCTAAAGGACCCATCGGAAGCGATAGAGATTGTCATGCTCGCCAATCATCTGTTGCGCATCATTGACCATCGAAAGGCCAGCGCCAAAAAGGGCTAAGCGCAAATCTGACGCCGACCGCCTACGCGGCTCGCAACGCCTCTGTTCCGCAACAGGCCGGGGCGCTGCGCTCAACCGGGGGCTTCGCGCCCCGGCCTGTTGCAACACCGGGCCTGACAGGTCCAAATGACGAACGGATTCTACTCTCGACTGGATGAAACTTGGGGCTCAGGTCATTGTGTGCAGCTCGCGGTCGGCCATCGCCACTACTCCCCGCGAGGTTCATCAGAATCGCCTTCTTGAGTTGTCGAAGTGAATGCATGCGCTTCTTTACATTGCTGACCCCAC
This sequence comes from Rhodospirillales bacterium 24-66-33, assembly GCA_002281855.1. Taxonomy (GTDB): domain Bacteria; phylum Pseudomonadota; class Alphaproteobacteria; order Reyranellales; family Reyranellaceae; genus Reyranella. The sequence continues at coordinate 80,832 of NCHQ01000001.1, forward strand.
GACACGGGAAACGGTACCATCGCCTCCGCGAGCGTGGGTCCAGTACTCACGCGGCCATCGAGTATCGCCTCCACCGCCGCCGGCGCCAACAGCGTAAGCCGCAGCACGCGTGAGACGTAGGACGGGTTGATCCTCTCGGCCTTGGCGATCTCCCTGATGGTCGCGTACCGGCCGGTCTCCAGCATCCGCTGCCACCGAAACGCTCGGGCGATCGCCTTTACGAGCGCGCCGTCGATGTGCGGCACCATGGCCGGCACCGGCGCGCCGTCCGGCGACAGGACCAGCTTCCGACCGCCCCGCTTGCGAACGGCGAAGGGCACCTTGATGGTCACGACGGCGCGTTCTTGCCGCGGCATCAGGCTGCCCTCCGGAGATTGCCCAGTTGCTGGGCCACGTGGCCTAGCCCCTGTGTCCGGAGCTGGAGCTCGAGCCCGTCCGTCTTGAGATTGATGCGCTGGACCAGGAGCTGGACGATGCGGGTCTGCTCGGCGGGGAAGAGCTCCTCCCAGAGCGGGTCGAGCCGCTCCAGGGCCTCCCGGACCGCCCCTTCGGACAGCGCCTCGATCTGAGGCCCGGCAGCCCGCCAGGTCGCCACGACCACCTCAGGGGACCGCAGCAGGGCCCGCAGCTGGTCGAAGACCGCAGCCTCGATGGCCGCCGCCGAGACCCGTCGGATGGGTGACGGTTGAACCTCGCCCTTTATTGCCCCCTGGCAGACATAGTAGCGATAGAGTTTGCCGTGCTTGCGGGTGTGCGTCGGGCTCATGGCGCGGCCCGTAGGACCAAACAGCAGCCCCTTGAGGAGCGCGGGAGTAGCGGCCCGAGCCTGGCAGCCCCGGACCTGGGGGCTCTCCCGCAGGATCGACTGCACCTTGTCCCAGAGAGCCTGGTTGATGATCGCGGCGTGCTCGCCGGGGTAGGCCACACCCTTGTGGACGGCCAGCCCGACATACACCCGGTTCCGGAGGATTCGGTACAGGGTTCCCTTGTCGACGACCCGCCCTCGATGGCTGCGGACATCCTCGGCCCGAAGTTGTCGTGCAAGCAGCGTCGCTGAGCCGACCTTCAGGAACCGCTCGAAGATCCGGCGGATGACCGCAGCCTCGGGCTCGTGGACGATCAGCTTGCGGTTCTCGACCCTGTAGCCCATGGGCACAAACCCGCCCATCCACATGCCGCGCCGGCGCGAGGCTGCGACCTTGTCGCGGATGCGCTCGCCGATGACCTCGCGCTCGAACTGGGCAAAGGACAACAGCACGTTCAGGGTCAACCGGCCCATGCTGGTCGTCGTGTTGAAAGACTGGGTGACGGAGACGAAGGTAACGCCGCATCGGTCGAACACCTCGACCAGCCGGGTGAAGTCCATCAGGGCGCGGCTCAGCCGGTCGATCTTGTAGACCACCACGACGTCGATCCGGCCCGCCTCGATGTCGGCCATCAGCCGCCGCAGTGCCGGTCGCTCCAGTGTGCCACCCGAGAAGCCGCCGTCATCGTACTGATCCGCTAGTTCGACCCAGCCCTCCGAGCGCTGGCTGGCAATGTAGGCGCTACAGGCCTCGCGCTGGGCGTCGAGGCTGTTGAACTCCATGTCGAGCCCTTCCTCGGTCGACTTCCGGGTGTAGACAGCGCAGCGGAGTTTGCGGACGACCGGCTTCTTCATGCCGCCCTCCGCCGGTTCTTGAGGCCAAAGAACAGCAGCCCGTTCCAGCGGGTCCCCGTGATGGCCCGCGCAATTGCCGACAACGACTTGTAGGGGCGGCCCTGCCACTCGTAGCCGTCGGCCATCACCGTCACGGTGTACTCGACGCCCTGGTACTCCCGGATCAGCCGAGTGCCGGCGATGGGGATGTCGCTGCCTCGCAGCCGGCGCACGGCGATGTTGCCGCCGTCGAGCTCCTCGCCCAGCTGCTCCAGCCGGCGCACCGTCTCGGGCTTCAGGCCGCCGTAGGCCAGCTCCTGAATCCGGTAGGCCAAGCGGCTCTCCAGGAAGCGCCTATTATAAGGTGGGGCCGGCCGGTCGAAGAGCGCCGTCCACTGCTCCTTCAGCTTCGTGGTTGGCGTCGCCTTCAGGGCGGCGACGCGAGCCAATACGGTGTCCTGTTCCTTCATGCCGTTCTCCGTGTGGGGGCGGCGGCATGACCGCTCTGGTCGGGCAGGAAGTCGACGGAACTGTCTCCACAGTCCGCAGATAGTTGACTGGACTGTCGGGCCTGGAGACGCATGAGGCCGGCGGCCAGGATTTGGCCGAGTTCGGCCAGGCGTTCGGTGGGAGTGAGGCGGTCGGGGGAGACAGGGTTAGGGTGGGCGTGGCTGTGGATCATGGCGACTTTTCGAGAGGGAGTGCGGTCGCCAAAGGCTACCTAGCTTCTAGAGAATCGATAGCAGAATCAATTGGTTAACGTGGTTCTGCGCAAACAAAGGAAGCCGCGCGAAGTTGTTCATAGGCGTAGGGTTTGACTCTGAGCACAAACGGAACAAAACTAGAACATTATTGATCGAGTATTTCGACCACGGCCTCGGCCGCGGTTACCTCTTCGGGGGATCACGCATGCAATTGGCGGTACGTAAGGTCGACGCCGTTTCGGCCGACCCGGATGTTGGGCAGTCGCACCACCGGATTCTCAGCCTGTCCGTCACCGGGGGGTTCCTCGACGGCACGCGGCTGGAATTCAGCGACGGCCTCAACTGCATCATCGGCGGCCGCGGCACCGGCAAGACCACCGCGCTGGAGTTCATCCGCTACATCCTGGGCATGATGCCGGACGCCGCCGACGGACGGCCGCGGTCGCGTGCGATCGAGGGCCATGTGCGCGGGAATCTCGGCAGCGGCACGATCCACCTCGAGGTCGAGACGCGGCACGGCACGCGATATCGCGCCGAGCGCCCCTGGGGGGACGATGTCCAGGTACTCGACGCCGACGGTGAGCCGATTCCCGTCACCTTGGACCGCGATCTGGTGTTCAAGGCCGACATCTACAGCCAGAACGAGATCGAGGAGATCGCCACCAACCCGCGCTTCCAGTTGTCGCTGATCGACAAGTTTGCCGAGGAAGCGATCCGCGAGGCGACGGCCGACATCCAGAAGGCCAAGCGTGCGATCGAGCAGAGCGCCTTGGAACTACGCAACCTCGATCATCGCATCCGCGAGATCGAGGACGTCGTTCCGGACATCGAGGTCGTCGGCAAGCGGCTGCAGGAGATGCAGGTGGTCGAGGGCGAAGACGCCGACCTCATCAACACCGCCCATGCCCACAAGGCGCTGCGGACGCGCGAGACGGAGATGATCGCCGACCTGCGGACGGCGGTCACGTCGGCCAATTCGGGCTTCAAGAGATTCGTCGATGCGGTCGCCGAGAACTGTAGCCATGCGATCGGCGAGGGCGTTCGCGAGGGGCCCAACGAGGCACTGTTCGAGGAGCTGGAGACCGCAGCGTCGGAGTTCGTGGACTCCTTCCGCGCCGCGCTCCCCGAGATCCAGTCTAGGTGCACAGCGCTCACGACTCGGCTGGACGATGTCGCGGCCAGGCTCGCTGCCGACCATGCCCGCCAGGAGCAGCACTACCGCGACGTCATCGCCCGATCGGCCGAAGAGAAGCAACGGGCATCGGAGCGGGCAAAGCTGCAGCAGCGCCATTTGACGTTGACGAAGGCGCGGCACGAGATGGATGGCTTGGTCCGCAAGCGCAAGAAGCTGGAGAGCACGCACCGGCAGATGAACGCGAAGCTGTCGGAGCTGCGTGACCGGCGGTTCCAGCTGCGCAAGCAGGTCGCGGAGTGTCTCTCTCGCTCGCTCGCGCCGACCATCAAGGTCGTCGTTACCCAGGCCGGAGACCGGTCGGACTACGAGGCCCTGCTCAAGGAGATGCTGAAGGGCTGCGGCCTGCAGTACAACCGCATCGCCGCTCGCATCGTGGAGAATCTCTCTCCGGAGGAACTGTCGCGCATCGTCCGCAAGGGCGACACCGCGCGACTGGCGGAGGACGGCAACATCGCCGCGGACCAGGCGGCCCGCATCGTCGGCCATCTCCAGGAGACCGACCAGATCGGCAGGCTGGAGACGATCGACCTCGAGGACGAGCCGCTGATCTCCCTGAAGGACGGCGCCGACTACAAGAACTCGGCGGATCTGTCGACGGGCCAACGCTGCACCGTCGTGCTGCCGATCCTGCTGCTGGAGAGCGAGCGCCCGCTGCTGATCGATCAGCCGGAAGACAATCTCGACAATGCCTTCGTGTACGACACCATCGTGCGGAGCCTGCGCAACGCCAAGGGCGGTCGGCAGCTGATCTTCGTGACGCACAATCCCAACATCCCCGTTCTGGGTGAGGCTGACCGGGTGTTCGTGTTCGCATCGGATGGCCGCCAGGGCACCGTTACCCACAGGGGCACGGTGGAGGACGTGAAGGAGCAGATCGAACACCTGCTCGAGGGGGGCAAGGAAGCCTTCGTCCTGCGCATGCAGAAGTACGGGCACTGAGTGAGCCGTGACCGAGCTGGAGAAGGATGACCTGCTGGCCGACCTCGATGCCGAGGACTGGGCGCGGGTCCGCGAGGGTGTGGAGCAGGCCGGCAGCTGGCTGAGATTCGGCCAGGCCGGCGAGCAGTTGAAAGCGGAGGTGGCCGGCCGCCTTCTGCGGTTGGCGTCCCATCCGAAGTGGGAGGTGCGCAAGGCGGTTGCGCATGCCGTGTTGTTCCTGCGGCACGAGTTGTTCCACGCCGTGATTGCTCGCATCGTCGAGGACGAGAACACGTGGGTGCGGGAGGCAGCCCGGAAGACGCTGCGCCGACGCGATGGCCTGGCCCGGGCGGACAGCCATAGCGACAACCGAGGCGAAGAGGTCCTGAGCCTGCTGTCCGCTGTGGAGACGCGATACGGCGCACGGGCCCATCGGGCCACACTGAACATCGCCGACCGGCTGAACCACCGGTTCGTGCGCGAGGCGTACCACGAGATCGTGCGAATCATCTCGCCGGTGGATGCCTCTTTGCTGAACCTCGAGCGACAGCTCGCGGCAGTGCAAATGTCGACCGACGTGCTGGATCAGGTCCGTCGAGCGCGAGAGCGTGTCGTCCTGGTCACCGATTTTCTCGACAATCTCAGGGCCTTCACGGCCCACTCTCCGGCGGCATTCACTGCTGAGGCACTGCATTCCATCGTGACGGAAGCTGTGGATCTCGCTCTCGGCCACCTGGCGAGGCCCGACCAGCCGATTGATGTCCGGCAGTCCGTGAGCCGGGCCCTGAAGATCGATGCCGACCGCTCTCGCCTGCTACAGGCGCTGATCAACATCGTCGCCAACGCGATCGAGGCCTGCGTTCAGGTGGGACGGGAGGCGATCCTGACGATCTCTGCCGCTGCCGAGGGCGAGTCGCATGTGCGGATCACGATCGGCGATAATGGCTGCGGTATGAGCGAGGAGGCCCTGCGCGACTGCGTCATGCTGTACAGCTCCGGCAAGCCTGGAGGCATGGGCTTCGGCCTGCCGTTGGCGAAGAAGATCATCGAGGTCGATCACCGAGGCACCGTGTCGATCGACAGCCGCTTTGGTGAGGGCACTGTCGTCACGCTGGTGCTGCCGGTCGAGCAGGCAGCTTGCGAGGAATAGGCATCATGGATGCAGGTCACACCGCTCTCATTGTCGAGGACGAACCGGACATGGCTGCCGAGGTCGCCGACCTGGTGCGATCTTTTGGTCACGGCCATATCCATGTCGAGACCTTGGCCGATGCGAGGGCGTGCCTTGATCAGGGCGGCTTCTGCTACGTTCTGCTCGACCTGCAGATCAAAACCGACAGCCAGTCGATCAAGCCTCGCGTCGAGTCCGGCATGGCGTTCCTGCGAGAGGTGCGCCAGCGATATCCGCTGCGTGGTGCGCAGGGAACGCACCTGATGCCTGTGATCGTCATCAGTGGACATGGCAAGGAGCAATTCAACATCATCGGAGCGTACAGGCACGGCATCGACGAGTTCATCGTGAAGCCGCTCGGCACGTACGGTCAGGACGTGATCGGCCTGATCGGGCAGACCTTGGAGAAGGCGGGCCGCGCCGACCACATGCAGTGCGAGGCGCGTACTCACGAGGCGGCTGGGCAACTCGTACGACAAGCACCGCCGGGACGCTTCTGGCATTCACAGGACTACTCGCAGGTATCGTTGAACGGCGAGCCGTACCTGTTCACGGGCGAGATCCAGCGTTCGGCGATTCGTATCCTTCATGCGGCGTCACGCTCTGGGCAGCCCTGGCTGACCGGCAAGACCCTCCTGAAGCAGGCGGGATCGAGCGATCTCAGCATGCGCATGGGCAATCTGTTCCGCCGCCATCCCGCGTGGGGCACCATCGTCGTCTCGAACAACCGTGGACAGTATCGCCTAAGAACAGAGTAGTTCTGCGTAAAGCCGTCCATCAGCCATCCGCTGCCCATCCATCAGTCATCCATCACCGATCCATCACCGCTCCCGCAGAGGAATATCGGGCGTTCGTTCATCTTCTCAGCAGGTCTTGAACTTGTAGAGAAGGAGAGGGGACATGCCGGTTCGGCATCTCACCCAGTTCGAATTGGCCGAACGCTGGCGGATCAGTCCACGCACTCTCGAGCGGTGGCGCTGGCTTCGTCTGGGGCCTCAATACATCAAGATCGGCGGGCGTGTCGTCTACCTGCTCGGCGACATTGAAGCCTACGAGGCGGCCAAGCGCACGGAGACTTCGCTGTGAGTGCGCTGACAAAGCGCTGTGCTCCGATCGGCGACGATTTTATTCCACCGGTTCGTGGCCGTAACAGAGAAAAGCACGCGCATCAGTCGGCGGCGCCGGCACGCCAACTTCTGATCGACGCGATTCAGTTCTGCGCATGGATCGCCCAGGCAAGCCCTGGGGACACCCTCGAATATCATCGCGGCTTTCTGGCTCTGGACGCATGTCCCGACGACCAGACTCCCAGGAGCGATGAGCGCCGCGAGCTCGCCCGTGTCGGGCACATCGCCTGGAGGGCCGCCGAGAAGAGACTGGTTCACCTGGTCCAGCGCCGCAACGGCCCCGACGACTACTCCTACCTCGCGATCGCGCGGCAGCGGACCGACAAGGTCACCGCATCGCTGTCGACGTTGCTGCTGCAAGAAGCGCTGCACACGCAGCCTGCGGCGCCGGCCTCCCGTCCTTCCAACCCCTCTGACGTTCCCATGGAGAAGCAGTAATGGCCATATCGCTTTCGTCCCTTAAATCCACGACGGCGTGGTCGCCGCCGCGGATCCTCGCTTACGGCGTCGCCGGCGTGGGCAAAACCACTTTCGCGACCGGTGCCGACAAGCCGGTCGTCGTGCCGACCGAGGACGGGCTCGGCAAGATCCAGGTGCCGCACTTCCCGCTGGCTAAAAGCTTCGACGCGGTGATGGAGGCCCTCGCGGCGCTCTACAGCGAGCCGCACGACTACAAGACCGTGGTGGTCGACAGCGTCGACTGGCTGGAGCCGCTGGTTTGGCAGCGCGCCTGCAAGGACAACGGCTGGCGCTCGATCGAGGACCCGGGCTACGGCAAGGGTTTCATCGCCGCCCTCGACCTGTGGCGGCAGTATCTCGATGGCCTGAATGCGCTGCGCGACGAGCGCGGCATGACGGTGATCCAGCTCGCCCATACCGACATCAAGCGCTTCGACAGTCCCGAGCACGAACCCTACGACCGCTACGTGATCAAGCTTCATGCCCGCGCCTCGGCGCTGCTGCAGGAGCATTCCGATGCGGTGCTGTTCGCCAACTACCGCATCAGCACGGTGAAGTCCGACGTCGGCTTCAACAAGAAGGTGACACGGGCGCTCGGGAGCGGCGAGCGCGTTCTCTACACCGCCGAGCGTCCCGCGTTCCTCGCCAAGAACCGATACGGCCTGCCCGACATGCTGCCCCTCGACTGGCAGGCCTTCGCCGCGGCGATGCCGCAACCCTGAGCCCCGACACAACAGGAGATCCCCATGGCCAGTTTTGGAACCACTTTCGACGCCACCGGCGTCGATCCCATGAAGCCGCTGGAGGTGCTGCCGCCCGGCAAGTACCCGGCGCAGATCGTCGCCAGCGACATGCGCCTGACCAAGGACGGCATGGGCCAGTACCTCAATCTGGAGATCGACGTGCTGGACGGACCCTACAAGGGACGCAAGCTGTTCGATCGCTTGAACCTGGTGAACAACAATACCCAGACGGTCGAGATGGCCCAGCGAACATTGTCGGCGATCTGCCACGCGACGGCACGCTTGCAGGTCCAGGACAGCGAGGAGCTGCACCTGATCCCCTTCATGGCCGTCGTTCAGGTCCAGCCGCCGAAGAACGGCTACGGCGAGAGCAACAAGATCCGCTACCAGCCGCTGGAAGGAGCGACGCCTGCAGCGCAGCCCGCGCCGGCCGCCCGTCCTGCCACGGCGGCCCCGGCCATGCCGGCGCCTCAGGCCACCCCGGCCGCCGGCGGCTTCAAGACCGCGCCCTGGAAGCGCTCCGCCTGAAGCTCGTGCCCATCGCCGGCGACGTCCTGCTCGATGCCGCCGGCGGCAATGCCCCTTTCGAATCCGGAAAGCCCGACATGACAGCACAGCCCCCTGCCGAGCCGCGCGCCCGTCTTGCCGAGATCGACGACGCGATGGCCTCCATCAAGACCCAGATCGCGTCGGCCGACCTGCTGCGCCAGGCCAGCGGCAAACCCATCGACCCGCGCTGGTTCCACCGAGCCAAGACGGCGCTGCGCCATTTGCAGCGCGAGCGCGCTGGACTGGTGCAGCAGCCCCGGCCGCGCCGCGAGGCGGTGAAGGACTGCCTGATCGCCATGCTGCGCGAGCGGCACGACGAGACGACATGGTCCGGCCTCGTCGCCGAGGCGCATCAGCGCGCAGACAGAGAGGGGCTGTGATGGCTGCCCTCCCTAATCCTCCCAAGCCGACGCTGTCGGCGATCTACGCGGCCTACGAGGCCGAGCGGGGCGACGGCTTCCGGGACCATCTCGGCGCCTCGCTGATTGGCAAGTCGTGCGAGCGGGCGCTCTGGTACGACTTCCGTTGGGCCACGCTGCAGCAGTTTTCGGGTCGCATCCTGCGTCTGTTCGAGACCGGCAATCTCGAGGAGGCGCGCCTGGTGCGCAACCTGCGCATGACCGGCGCCACGGTGCTGGAGGTGGATCCCGAGACCGGCCGCCAGTGGCGGGTGGAGGCGCACGGCGGCCACTTCGGCGGCTCGCTCGATGCCGTGGCGATCGGGCTGCGGGAAGCGCCCAAAACCTGGCACGTGGTCGAGTTCAAGACGCACTCGGCCAAGAGCTTCCGCGATCTCGGCGCCAAGGGAGTTGCCGTCTCCAAGCCGCAGCACTGGGCTCAGATGCAGATTTATATGCATCTGACCGGCCTCGACCGCGCCCTGTACGTGGCCGTCTGCAAGGATACCGACGCGTTGCATGTCGAGCGCGTGCATGCGGACCGCGCGGCGGCCGAACGCCTGCTCGACAGGGCGCGGCGCGTAATCGAGGCCAAGCGGCCGCCGTCGCGGATCTCGGAGGACCCGACCTGGTGGGAATGCCGGTTCTGCGATCATCGAGCCGTTTGTCACGACGGGGCCGCTGCAGAATCGAACTGCCGGACCTGTCTTCACTCGACCGCTCTCGAAGGCGGTTGGCACTGCGGGCGGCTCGACCGGATGCTGGATGGCGCCGCGCAGCGCGCCGGCTGCGGCAAGCACCTGTTCGTGCCCGATCTGGTGCCGGGCGAAGTGGTCGATGCTGGCGAAGACCATGTCGTCTATCGCATGCCCGACGGGACACAATGGGTGAACGACGCCCGGGGCGGTGCGCCATGCTGAGCCTTCGCCCCTACCAGCAAGCCGCCGTCTCGGCGATCTACCAGTACTTTGCCGAGAAGGACGGCCATCCCCTGGTCGTGATCCCGACGGCGGGTGGCAAGTCGATCGTGCTGGCCTCGTTCATCCAGGGCGTTCTGCAGCAGTGGCCCGACCAGCGCATCCTCGTGGTTACCCACGTGCGCGAACTGATCGCGCAGAACCATGCCGAAATGATGGGCCTGTGGCCCGAGGCGCCCGCGGGGATCTATTCGGCCGGGCTCGGACGCCGGGACATTGGCGCCAGGGTTCTGTTCGCCGGGATCCAGTCGATCCACCGCCGGGCCTACGACGTGCAGCAATGCGACCTGTTGCTGATTGACGAGGCCCATCTCATTCCGCGCGCCTCCGACACCATGTACCGGCGCTTCCTCGACACGCTGGTGCGCATCAACCCCAAACTCAAGGTGATCGGGTTTACCGCCACGCCTTATCGGCTCGACAGTGGCCTGCTGCACGAGGGCGAGGGCCGGATGTTTACCGACATCGCCTACGAGGTGTCGATCCGCGACCTCATTGACCACGGCTACCTCTGCCCGCTGATCAGCAAGGCGACCGATCTGACCCTCGACGTTGGCGGTGTCGGCAGTCGCGGCGGCGAGTTCATCCCCGGCCAGCTGCAGGCCGCCGTCGACCGCGAGGCGATCACCCGCGCCGCCACCGACGAGATCCTGGCCTATGGCGAGGGCCGCCGGTCCTGGCTGGCGTTCTGCTCGGGCGTCGAGCACGCGACCCATGTCGCCGAGGCCCTGCGCGAGCGCGGCGTCGCCTGCGCCACGATCTTCGGCGACACGCCTGGCAATGAGCGCGATCGCATCATTGCCGCCTTCAAGCGGGGCGAGATCAGGGCTCTGGCCTCGATGGGGGTGTTGACGACCGGCTTCAACGCCCCCGCGGTTGACCTGATCGCCATGCTGCGTCCCACCAAGTCGGCCGGGCTCTACGTCCAGATGGCTGGCCGCGGCACCCGGCTCGCGCCGGGCAAGGACAACTGCCTGGTCCTCGACTTCGCCGGCAACGTGGCCCGGCACGGTCCGATCGATGCGGTGAAGGCAAAGAAGCCGGCCGAAGGCGAGGGGCCATCGCCGACCAAGATCTGCCCTGACTGCGACAGCATCCTGGCGGCCGCCGTGCGGCAGTGTCCCGACTGTGGCCACCAGTTCCCGCCGCCGGAGGTCAAGGTCGCCGCGACGGCGAGCACGCTCGCCATTCTGTCGGCCGTTCGGGCGGAATGGATGGAGGTGTCCGAGGTCTCCTGCAGGTTGCACGAGAAGCCCGGTAAGCCGCCGTCCATGCGCGTGGACTACAGCTGCGGCCTCGTTCGCCACAGCGAGTGGATCTGCTTCGAGCATGCCGGCTACGCGCGCCAGAAGGCCGTCGACTGGTGGCGGCGGCGCAGCTCCGCCCCGGTGCCGAGCACCGTCGCCGAAGCCCTGCGGTCAACCGACAGCCTCGTGGTGCCCACCGCCATATTCGTGCGTCCGAGCGGCCGCTTCACCGAGGTCGTCAATCACAGGTTTGAGCCATGGCCCCAGGCCTCTGCGCCGTCTGCCACCGCGAGCCCCGCGGCTTCGGTTGGTTCGATGCCCGCTATCGCGTCAGCGATCCCCGGCGCGACACCAGTCGCCGGCAGCTTTGCTCGATCCCCTGCCAGGACCTCTGCCACGAGAGGTGCGGCATGATCGATCCGACACCCAACGAGCGCGCCGCAATCCTGCATGGCGGCGACATGGCCGGCGAGTATCTCGACAGCCTGGCCAAGACCGATCTCGCGCTGTTCAGCAACGAAGAATGGCAGACCCTGCTGGAGGTCATCGTCACAGGCTACTGCGATTATCTGCGCGAACTTGCCGGCCAGGACCGTAGCCGTCTCGACGGCATGACAGACCAGGTGCCGTTTTGAGCGCCGTCGCCAGCTTCATGGCGCGATTCGGCGGGCGTCTCGTGGCCAATGGCTATCCCATTATCCCGATCCAGCCCGGGACCAAGAAGCCGGGCTGCCATCGCGACGGCCAGTGGCGCGACTATCCGGCGTGGACACGGCACGCCGCGCGCGCGACGACCGAGCTGGAGGTCCAGGAATGGAGCCGCTGGCCGGAGGCGGGCATCGGCGTCGTGGGCGGCAATGTCGCCGGCGTCGACATCGATGTCGCGGAGGACGCCGAGCTGGCCCTGCGCATCGAGCAGCTTGCCCGCGAGCGGCTGGGCGACACCGCGGCGGTGCGGATCGGGCGCGCGCCGAAGCGGCTCCTCGTGTATCGCACGACGGCGCCGTTCAAGGGCCTCAAGCGGCATCCGCTCGAAGTGCTCTGTCTTGGCCAGCAGTTCGTGGCTTACGCGGTGCATCCCGCTACCAACCGGCCTTACGAGTGGCCGGAAGAAAGTCTTGCCGACCTCGATATCGGCAGCCTGCCGGCGATCACGGAAGAACAGGCGCGGGCGTTTCTGGACGAAGCCATCGCCCTGCTGCCGCAGGCGCCGCGCCCGTCAACCCTCGCTGTGCCCGCCGTCGCGCCGGCCAGCAGCGGCCACGCCCAGCAGGGGACGCCGGAGGCGGTGCGGGCTGCGCTCGCCCATATTCCCAACGCCGATCTCGACTACGACAGCTGGGTGCGCATCGGGCTGGCGCTGAAGGGTGCTCTCGGCGATGGCGGTGCGTCGCTGTTCGCCGCCTGGTCCGCGCAGTCGGCCAAGGACGTGCCCGCCACCACGGCGAAGGCCTGGGCCAGCTTCCGGCCCAACAGCATCGGTGCCGGCACGATCTATCGGCTCGCCATGGACCGCGGATGGAAGCCGGATCCGGCAATCGAGCTCGACGGCTCCACGCCGCGCGATACCGTGCACCCCGCCGCCGGCATGCTGGCGAGGATCGCCCATCCCTCCACGCCGACGGACGAGCCCGAGGCGTTCCCGCTCGTGCTGCCCGACGGCCTGGTGGGCGATCTCGCCCGCTACATGGTGTCGACGGCCCGCCGGGCCCAGCCCGTCCTGTCGCTCGGGGCGAGTCTGTGTGCCGTCGGTGCCCTGATGGGCCGCAGGTACCGCACGGAAAGCAATCTGCGCAGCAACCTGTACATCGTCGGCGTTGCCGATTCCGGCTCTGGCAAGAATCACAGTCGCGAGGTCATCAATGACCTCTTCCTTGCGGCCGGGCTGGTCGACCATCTCGGTGGCAACAAGATTGCCTCCGGCGCAGGCCTGCTCACGGCCGTGCACCGTCAGCCAGCCATCCTGTTCCAGATCGACGAGTTCGGCATGTTCCTGTCGGCCGCCGCCGATCGGCGCCGCAGCCCGCACCACATCACGGCCATCCTCGACAACATGACGGAGCTCTACACGGCGGCAGGCAGCATCTTCCTGGGGGCGGAGTACGCCAATCGTGACGGGCACAACGAGCGACGCGACATCAACCAGCCCTGCCTCTGCGTCTATGGCACCACGACGCCCGTGCGGTTCTGGAGTGCGCTCGAAGGCGCCAACGTCGTCGACGGGTCGCTCGCCCGGTTCATCATCCTGCCGACCGAGGACGACTATCCGGAGGAGAACCCCGGTTCCGGGCTCCGGGTGCCACCGGCCAGCCTGGTCGACGGGCTGCGTCTCATCGCATCCGGCGGTGGGCGGCAGACCGGCAACCTCGCGGGCCGGACGGCTGGCCCGGAAACCGCGGTCGATCCCATGGTCGTGCCCATGCACGACGCCGCAAGGGAGGCTTTCGGTGCACTGGGCCGGGAGATCACGCAGGAGCTGCGCGAGGCCCGCGGCACGGCATTCACCGCCATCCTCGCCCGCATTGGCGAGAATGCCCAGAAGCTGGCGCTGATCCGCGCGGTCGGGATCGATCCCGTGGCACCCACCATCAGTGGCGAGGATGCCGACTGGGCGATCGGGCTGGTCCGGCACTACGCCCTGCGCACAATGACCGCAGTCGAGCGGCACGTCGCCGACAACGAGATCGAGCGCAATCACAAGCGTATCCTCGAAATCATCCGCAGTGCTGGCGGTGACGGCTTGGGCAAGAGCGACCTCGTTCGACGCACCCAGTTCATCGACAAGCGGCAGCGGGACGAGATCCTGGTGACGCTGATCGAGGCCGGGTTGGTGACGATGGCAATGCGCTCGACGCTGACCAAGCCCGCCCTGGCCTACCGCGCCGCAGGGCCGAGGCCCTGATGGCCAGATCCTTCAAGGCCCAACGAGATTCCTCAAGCAGCCCCGAAAGTGCCAAGCATCTGATATCAAAGAAGAAATCCAATTGTTCAAATTCTTCAATCTTTCAAGGGGGGTATGCGGGGGATGGAAGGAAGGGGAAGGAGAATGAGACTCTTCTATACCCCCTATAATTATTTGAATTATTTGAATTATCTCATTTGATGCAGTGTTTACAGGCATCAAACGCGTCAGGCTCGTCTTGAAGAATTCTTGAAGGATTTGCATCTTTCAACCGCGGGGGGCGCCCCGCCGACAGATCGCACCGGACCCAACCCCTCAAGGTTCGGGCGGGAGCCGCACCTTCGCCGGATGCCGCGCTCGCCCCGACCGCCCCGAACCTCGAGGAGGTCGTCATGTCCGTTGTTCCGGCGCAGCCGCGCCCTGCCACCCCTGTTATCGACAGCATCTTCTGCAAGCCACCATCGGCACAAGCGATCCTCGCCCTGGATCTCGGCACCACGACCGGCTGGGCTATGGCGCTGCCCGACAGCGGCATCGTGAGCGGCACTGTCGCATTCCGCCCAAACCGCTTCGAAGGCGGCGGCATGCGGTACCTCCGCTTCACCGACTGGCTCGTCGAGATCGCGATGATGACCAGCGGATTGCATCGAGTGGTGTTCGAGGAGGTGCGGCGGCATGCCGGTACCGATGCGGCCCACGCCTACGGCGGCTTTCTCGCCACTCTGACGGGATGGTGTGAGGAGCACGAAGTTCCTTACCAAGGCGTGCCTGTCGGCACGATCAAGCGGCATGTCACCGGCAAGGGCAACGCCGACAAGGCGGCGGTGATGTCCTCCGTCCGCGAGCGCGGCTACAGCCCGGCCGACGACAACGAGGCCGATGCCATCGCGATCCTCCTGTGGGCCCTTGAGACCGGGGGAGGCGTGCGATGAATGGCGAACGCGCGATCGGCCTCGAACGGCGCGACGGCCATGACGTCGGCCGCGACCCCCGCAACATAGCGCCGGACGAACTGATGTCGCTGGGCCATACCCGCATGAGCGCGCAGCAGGCCCTGCGGCTGCGCTGCATCGACTGCTCCGGTGCGTCGGCCGTGGAGGTGCGGCTGTGCACCCACGTGCAATGCCCGGCGTGGCCATTCCGGATGGGCAGGAGCCCGTGGCGGGCGCCGGCCAGCGAGGCACAGCGGGAGTGGGGGCGGAGGTTGGGCGCCAGAATCGCCGCTACGGTCCCGAAACCCTTTGGAGAAAAGGACCTGAACTCGACGGTGGGGGTGGCCGCTACCTCCCTACCTGCCGACGGCGATGTCGCCGAAGCCCACGGCGGCGCTGGGCGCAGAGCGGGGGATCGGCCATGACCTCCGAAACCTTCCTCGACCAGGCCGCCCATGTGCTGCGCGACCGGCGGGCAACCTACGGCGATCCGCGCCAGAGCATGGCCGCCATCGCAGCGCGCTGGTCGATCACGCTGGGCCATCCCGTGACCCCGGCACAGGTCGTGCTGTGCATGCTGGACCTCAAGCTGGCCCGGCTCGGTCACGATCCCCGGCACGTGGATTCCCTCCGCGATGTCGCCGGCTACGCCGCCGTGCTCTGCGAGGTGTCGCGATGAAGTGGGCACCGCGGGGGTACGGCGGCAATCGCCCGTCGCCCGAGTCCATCAAGCAGGAGGGCTGGCGTGCGCAGGGCGTCCTGGTCATCGAGGTCGACGACGAGCGCCTGACCTGGCCGGAGCGCGAACTGGTCCGGCAACTCGGCGAGCGCCTGTACGGCGACAAGCAAGCGCAGCAGGAGGGTCGCCATGAATGACTGGACCCCTGAGATCGTCGAGGCCCGGCTGGTCGAGGCGGCCTCGGTCCTGCGACGCCTGCCGCGAGAGCGGGGGCAGGGTTACTTCAGCACGTGGCCCCAGACGTTCGTCGAGTTCAGCGACCTCGTGGGCCAGACGCCTGAGCCCATGCGGTTACCGCCGCCGTCGGCAGCCGCCATCAGCCGCATGGACGCCGCCCTGCCATGGTTGCTGTGGCTGGCGCCGCTCGATGCGAAGATCGTATGGCGACGAGCCAGCGGCGAGCGCTGGAAGTCGATCTGCTGGTCGGTCGGGCTGGCGCGCGCGGCTGCGCACGAGCACTGGCTCTACGGGCTTTGCCTCATTGTCTGGCGCTTGAATGGCCGTGCCGAGCCGAAGGGCGTGGGGCGCCGGGAACTGATTGGCCGCCTCAGAGCCGTCAGGGAGCGGCAGGCATAGCCTCAGATTCGTCGCGGGTCTTGGATGGACGACGAAAGCCGGCGGCCACGCTATCGACGTGACCGCCGGCTGATTGATCGAGCCGGCTCGTCGGCCGCGGACTATCCTGGCGCCTCCCGCCACCGTCTCCAGTCGTCGGCATCGCTGTCGCGCCAGCCGCCATCCGGTGGCAGCCAGATGCGACCGTTATAGGAGATCCGGGCGACTACCTGACCGCCCTTGACCACGCGCGGTGAGGGGAAGTTCCCGCCACCGAGGTCATGGCGCACGATGTAGGCACGCGCGGCTTCGGCTGCCTGCTGCAGCGTATCGACCATGATCTCCTCGGTCGGGGACATCGGCTGATACGGGTCTTGACCAAAGTCTGGGTTGCCGACCGAGCGCAGGATGATGCGGTACATCAGCCGCTACTCGACGACTCGATATACGCGACCTCGGTCCTCGACCTTCTCGGAGTCGACCTTGAGGCCGAGCTTCTTTTTCAAGGCGCCGGACATCGCGCCACGTACTGTGTGTGACTGCCACGTCAGCGCCTTCACGATCTCGTCGATGGTGGCACCCTCGGGCCGCTTCAGCATCTCGATCAGCTTGGCCTGCTTGCCCTGGGCGCGAGGCGTGCCGGCCGTCGTGGCGGCAGCCTTCGGCTTGGTGGCGCGCTTGGCGTGCGTGGCCTTCTTGGCGCGTGCGGTGGTTGAAGCTTTCGACATGGCGTGGACCCTCCGGTCATACGGGCCGCGACCGTCGCGGCCCTGCTACTGAGCCGAGCCCCGCCGGCAATGCCTGGCGGGGCGGTCGCGAGAGGGTGCTCTACTTGGCGTGCTCGCCTTCCTTGAAGGCGCTGTCGGTGATGCGCTTCAGCAGTTCGGCGTAGTGGGCGAGGGTGCCGACGTCGGCCCAGGTGATCGCCTCGGGGTCGGCGCCAAAGTGGTCGTCGCTCAGCGCCGCGAGGCGGGCGAGCATCGAGTCGATCTCGGTCTTCCTGGCGATGTAGGCGTCGAGGGCGGTGCGGCTCATGTCGCTCTCCGTTGTTGGTGACCGCATAAGCGCTTCGATGCCGGCCCGAGCCAAGAGAACAAGCAGATCATCGCATTGCTATCTTCGGCGCATCACGATCACGGGATTACAAGCGCTGCAGCCGCGCGTCGGCTTGGCGCCCTTCATGTCGAGCCCCCCAAAACGGGCCGTTTCTTGGAGGCATTAGCGGACGGGAAATATTCGCAGGTGCTCGACGGCAGCGGACGGCTCAGAAGCTCTCACAGTGGCGGCTTTCCCGGCCGTACCGCGCATCGCGGCGCTCTCGGCAGTCATTGTCGCCGTTCGCGTCGAGGCCCTAAAACAGGCCGTTTCTTGGTGGCATTAGCGGACGGGAAATATTCGCCGGACTGTGGTTTTGGAGCGGGGGAAAAATTCTCTGCGTGAGCCCCAGGTCGGCTGCACAACCCCAAGGTGCCAAGGATCAATGGCCCCCTCCCTCTATCAAGTAATAGGCGAGAAGGTGCCCCATGTGTCACCACGTCGCTCCGCAACACTAACTGCGTAATTGCCGAACACCAAGGGGTTTTGTCTTCTTTAGCGACACATGAGTTTGAGCTCGATACGGAGGTTGCGGGTGTCGTCGATGGTGGATACGGCCCAAGCGGCCAGTGTTGCGCGATTCATGAAGAAGTATGTTGAAAGTGACTGAGCGGTCGCGAGTTCTTTAGATGCTATTTGGCTTACGCCATGTCACGCCAGCCAAGAGTGCTCTGTCTGTTAGGCTATCAGTCCAACCTCTTGACGGTCGGCGTCGCGCGTTCCGTTACTGTCCTAACTACCCGTATCGAGGCGTCCGTCCCGCAGTTGAAAGATGCGATCGAAACGATCGAATATCTTTTCATCATGCGTGACGGCGATGATGGCAGCCTCCTGCTCGACCGCGAGCTTGCGCAACAGGTCCATGACGATACCCGCGCGTTTCGAGTCGAGTGCAGCGGTCGGTTCGTCGGCAAGGATGATGCGCGGCCGATTGGCGAGCGCGCGTGCAATGGCGACCCTTTGCGCCTCGCCGCCCGAAAGTTTGGCCGGAAAGGCGTTTCTCCGATTGCCGACCTCCAGATAGTCCAGCAGATCGACGGCCCGTTTACGTGCTTCGCCACCACCTAGGCCGGCGAGATTGAGTACGATGGCCACGTTGTCCGTGGCGTTGAGGAATGGCAGGAGGTTGTGGAACTGAAAGATGAATCCGATCTTGTCGAGCCTCAACCGTCGCAAGTCGGAGCGGAGCCACCGCTCATCGTAAACGACGTCACCGTCGAGTTCCATGCTGCCGCCCGACGGTTCGAGAATGCAGCCGATGGCATTGAGCAGGGTTGTCTTGCCGGAACCCGATGGCCCGAGGAGCGCTACGACCTGGCCGGGAAAGACGTCCAGCGATACCGCCCTGAGCGCGTCGATGCGCGTTTCACCCTCGCCGAAGTGCTTCGACACATTGCGTATCCTGACCAGCGGTTGAGGTGCCCGGGGCTCCGTCATGGCTAGCCTCCGAGCGCTGTCGCGGGATCGACGCGCAAGGCCGCGCGTACCCCGAGGCCGCTCGACAGGAGGCAGACGAGGAAAACGATGCCCGCCAGCACGAGCATGTTGTCCGCTTCGAGCACGACGCGACGAGGGAAATAATCCTTGGTGGCCGAGATCAGCGTCGCCCCGATCGCGAAGCCGATGAAACCGAGCGCGAGCGCCTGCTGCACGATCATCCCGATGATCGTGCGATCCGGTGCTCCGATAAGCTTCAGAGTCGCGATCTGCTTCAGTTTCTCCATGGTCATGGTGTAGATGATCAACGCGATGATCACCGCCGATACGACGAGCAGCAGCGATGTGAAGAGGCCGATCTGGCGCCGGGCCCGATCGACGAGCGAACCCGTCAGAATGGCCTCCTGCCCCTCCTGCGTGATGGCCGCGAGATGCTTCCAGCGTCGAATCGATTCCGCGACGCTGTCGGGTGCCACGTTCGGCTGAACGCGCGCTACCACCGCATTGACAGTGTCCCGAATCGCGGTGCCCGTTCCGCGCGCGAGCTGCACCCGATAGGCCGGCGGAGCCAGGTCGAATTGCAGCTTCTGGGCATCGAGGAGCGTAACGTAAGCCGCCGGGTCGCCGCCGGAATTGACCTGGTGCTCCGTCAGGCCGACGACGCTGAAGGTATTGCGGCCAAGCGCAATGCGATCGCCGATCCCGAGCCCGGTGCTGCGGTCTGCAACGAGTTCATGATGGCTGCGTACGATGCCGCGTCCGGCAATGAGGCGTGGCGGACCACCGGGCCTGCCGGGCTCGTAGCCGATGACGTAGAGCCGCAGCTTCCTGGTCTGATGCTCGGCCTCGACCGTCTGGTACGTGAGGCTGCCGGCCGCAGCGACGCCACCGACGCGGGTGATGGCCTCACGCGTGTCGCCTGGGATACGGGACGCCTCGGCGAATGGCCCGCGGGTCCCTGATTCGACGACCCACAGATCGATCCCGGGGGCGCGGGCGATCGTGAGCGCATCGACCACGAGGCCGCGGTAGATGCCGATCATCGCCAGGACCACTCCGAGCAATAGGCCGAGCCCGGCACACGTCAGAAGAAACCGGCCAAGCTTGTGGCGGACGTCGCGGTAAGCGAGGTTCATCTCCCGGCTTCCTTGACGATTCGGGCCGAACGACCTTCGACGAACCCCGAGTCGATCGCAGCGACGACCTGCGCCTTGTCGGGCAGGCCGCCGACGACCTCGAGCCGTCCGTCCTCCGTGCGATACCGGAAGCTGAGCACGCGGCGCGCCAGCCGACCATCCTCGACCGTCCAGACTGCGCCCTTGGTCCCGTCGAAGCCTTCAACCGCGGCCTCCGGCACGAGCAGTGCCCGATCGAGATGGGCGACGGTGACCAGCACCTCGGCCTGCTCACCGAGATAGAATTGCGGCGCGCACTGATCGCATTTGACGTAGACGCGCCGTTCCTCGCTGGTGCGGTCGCTCTCGACGCCGATCCGGACCACCCTGGCCTCGAAACGTTGCTGCGGCTGGGATCGCAGGCGGACGATTGCGGGCTGTCCTTCCGCGATCGGACCGGCACGGGATTCGTCGATGTAGGCGAGCACCCATACGGTCTCGGGTGCAACCAGGGAAATAATCGGGTCACCCGCCTTGATGACGGTGCCGAGTTCCTTCAGCCGCTCGACGATCATGGCGTCGAACGGCGCAGTCAATGTGTAGTGCGCGAGGAGGGCCTCCTCGATCTGCAGCTGGGCCCGCGCATCGGCCAGAAGAGCCCTCGCGACTTCG
Organism: Rhodospirillales bacterium 24-66-33; assembly: GCA_002281855.1. GTDB lineage: Bacteria > Pseudomonadota > Alphaproteobacteria > Reyranellales > Reyranellaceae > Reyranella. Next base: position 101,406 of record NCHQ01000001.1, read on the forward strand.
ACCTCGCTGAGCGTCACGGTGAGGTCTGCCTTGGCGACGTCCTCGTCGCGCTGCGATTCCTCGGCGCTTTCTTCGGACACGACGTTGCGGCCGACCAACTGCTGCTTGCGCCGGTTCGTGGCCTGCTTCTTGGCAAGCACGGCGCGCGTCTTCTCGTGGTTGGCGTCCGCCTTCCTGATCCCTGCCTCGGCGCTCAGGACGATGGCCTTCGTTCGAGCGACCTTGGCCTCCTGTGCAGTGGCATGAAGACGCGCCAGAACATCGCCCTTCTTCACCCGGTCGCCATGATCGGCTTTCAATTCGACGATCGCCGCGCCGATCTCGAAGCCGATCTTCGACACGATACGCGCTTCCACGGTGCCGAGACCGAACACACGCACGGGCACGTCTTTTTCGAAGGAGACGACCGTGACGGAAACGGGGCGGACATTGAGAAACATCAAGATCGCGGCGGCCCCTCCCGCTAGGACAATGGCTGCGAGAAGATAAGGGAGCAGGCGTCTTGTCATGCGAGTCTCCTCGGGTCTCCGTGGCCGGCGTGCGCGCCTCCGGCGTCCTGCCGATTGTACGGATGAAAGATCTGCGGAGTGGCCATGCTTGATCGAGATATAGAACTGCAGTTCAGAAGCTATGCGTCTAGTAGAAGCGGTAGCACGTGCTTGCAAAGGACATCGGGGCAAGAGATGGCGTGGCTGCGGGAACCGCCGTTCCGTCGACAATGATCGCCTGCTGACCTGGTGATACCGCGTTAGTTCAAGTTGGCGTTCGAACTGCCCTGGATGGCTTCAAACACAGGATCGGCGCGTAGAGGGAAGCGAAGCCCAGAAAGGCCGCGGACCAGGCGAAGGCCGCGATCGGCAGTAGCGCTTCGCTCCATTCCGGGTGCAACACGGCACAGATGCGCGTGAGCGCCGCGGCGAATGCCACCGCATAGACCGCCTGCAGGGCGGGCGAAGCGACGAGCGCGCGGCTGGTGTGGCCGAGGCTCGCGCGGCTCATGACAGCAAGCGTCATGATGCCGAAGGCGCCGGCCGTCCAGGCATGGACGCCGGCACTTGGCGCCGTGATGCCGAAGGCGGACAGCCCTGCAAGCAGGAAACCTAGCGGAACGAACGCGTAGCCAACATGCAGTACCAGGACGAGCCTGTCGGAAAAGCTGCGGTAGCCGGCCCAGCGGCAAAGTCGGACGAGATTGAGGGCGGCAGCGGCGAGCAAGCCCACGCCGGTCGGCGCCTCTTCGGGCATGACGACCCACAGTGCGAGGGCGGCACTGCTCAGGGCGATGGCGGCAACATCAATACGACCGAAGGGGGCCGGCAGGCGGCCGGGTTCTCGCCGCATCAGCCAGTTGCGCGTGAAGCTGGGGATGATGCGGCCGCCGACCACCATGATCAGGATGAGCACCGCCGCGATGCCGAGGCGGGACGAGTAGAGCGCGATGCCCTCGAAATGCGCCTCGAGATGGAAGCCCAGATTCCCGGCGGCGAGCAGGCAGAGGAGCGCGACCATCTTGAGATTTTTCCAATTCTTGCCGGCTACGATCTCGCGCGCCACGGCGGCCGCCATGAGGACCAGGAATGCGCAGTCCACGACGGTCGTCCCGACCCAGCCGATACCGGCGGACGCGGCGACGGCGAAGCGGCCGGCAAGCCAGACCAGCACCAACCCTGCCAGCGGCAGCCCCTGCAGCGGCAGCCGCCCGGTCCAATTGGGGATGGCCGTCAGCAGGAAGCCCGCGACGATGGCGGGCACATAGCCGAACAGCAGCTCGTGGACATGCCAGTCGCGCGGCGAGAAAACCGTCCCCAGCGACAGCTCGCCGTAGAACATGGGCAGCCAAGCCAGTACTTCGATGCCGGCCCAGATCGACCCCAGAAAGAAAAAGGGGCGGAAGCCGTAGGACAGCAACGCGGGGCCGGCGTAGGGCTTCAGTCGCGGGATCGCAGCCATGGTCGGTCCTTCACAATTGCATCCGATGTCAGTCTCGTCTCTCCGGGCCCTTCAAGGCGCGGGCACCGGCGAACTCGCGCAGGCGTGCCGGATCGACGATCGTCACTTGACGGCCTCCACCGCTGATGCCGAGAGGACGTAGCGCGGCGAAGGCGCGCGACAGGCTCTGCGGCGTGATCCCCAGCCGGCCGGCGACGAGGCGCCGGCCTCCCGGCAGCGTTACCGTGACTGGGCCGGTCTCGCGCGGCGCCAAAGCGAGGAGGAAAGCCGAAAGCCGCTCTATTGCGGAGAGTAGTTTCAGATCCTTGATCTGCCCTATGAGCGTACGCCAGTAGCCTGACAGCAGCAGCACCGCTCCGTAGGCCAATGCGCCGGTGGCCCGCACCTGGGCGCGGAACGCCGCGGCCGGCCACATCAGGATACGCCCCTCTTCGAGCATTCGTGCGGTCAACAGGTAAGGCGCATCGAGCACCACCGCCGGCACGATGAAGGCGTCGCCCGCCCCGAAGAATTCGACCAACGCCTCTTCATGGCCGGCCGAGCCGAATAAGCCGACGCGGCCGGACAGAACGATATGGAGGAATTCCGCCTTTTCACCCTGCCGGCAGAGCGTTGCGCTCGCTGGCAATGTCTGGACGAAGCAGGCCGCCAACATCGCCGCAAGATCGGGCTCGCCCACCTGGGAGAACAAGCGCGAGCGACGGATCAGCGGCATGTCGGTTGTGCGCATAATTGGGCTCTACCTTCCTGCTTTGGGTAGTGATGCTCCGCTCATAGACAAAGCTCGTTGATCTGGCGCAACCGCAGGCCTTTGGAGAATTACCAAATGGTAACGAGTACCGTTCACAAAAGAGAACATTCGAACGAAGATTCCCGCCACCGGGGCCGGATTTGATTCAAATCAAATAGTCCGACGCGGCCTGCACCAGAGTTTCCCCCGTGCCGCCAATGAGTGGCGCAACGGGGAGCATCCGATGCAGCGACCGACGAGTATCCAGGAAACGGTCCCGGAGGGAAGGGGCGCGGCGCTCGGCATGAGCACCCTCGCTTTCACCGTCTGCTTTGCCGTCTGGACGATCTTTTCCATCATCGGAATTCAGATCAAGAAGGACCTTGGACTCACCGACACGCAGTTCGGGCTGCTTGTAGGCACGCCGATCCTGACCGGCTCCCTGATCCGCCTCATTCTCGGCATCTGGGCCGATCAGTACGGCGGGCGTGTCGTCTATGTCGGCGTCATGATCGCCGCAGCGATGGCGACCTGGCTGCTCACCTTCGCTTACGACTACCCGACCTTCCTTCTCGCCGCACTTGGCGTCGGCATCGCCGGTGGCTCGTTCGCCGTGGGCATTTCCTACGTTTCCCGTTGGTACGGGCCAGGCAGGCAGGGCACGGCGCTCGGCATATTCGGTGCCGGCAATGTCGGAGCCGCCGTCACCAAGTTCGTCGCGCCCTTCGTCATGGTGGCCTACGGCTGGAAGAGTGTCGCCGAAATCTGGAGCGGCGCTCTGCTCGTGATGGCCGTGGTATTCTGGTTCACGACCAAGGACGATCCCGAACTTGCGGCCCGGCGCAAGTCTGGTGAGAAGCCGGAGCCGATGTCGGCCATGCTCGAGCCGCTGCGCAACATCCAGGTCTGGCGTTTCGCTCTCTACTATTTCTTCGTCTTCGGCGGCTTCGTGGCGCTGGCGCTTTGGCTGCCGCGATACCTGATCGGCGTCTACGGTCTCGACATCACGACTGCCGGCATGATCGGCGCAGCCTACTCGGTACCTGCCAGCCTATTCCGCATCTACGGCGGTGTCCTGTCTGACAAGTTCGGTGCCCGGCGCGTGATGTACTGGACCTTCGGTGTCTCGGTCGCCGCCTGCTTTGTAATGTCCTATCCGCCGACGCAATATGTCGTGAAGGGTATCACCGGACCAATCTCGTTCACGCTGGAGATGGGCCTGATCCCCTTCACCGCCGTAGCCTTCGTGCTGGGCTTCTTCATGAGCCTGGGCAAAGCCGCGGTCTACAAGCACATCCCGGTCTACTACCCCAGGCATGTCGGCGCCGTCGGCGGCGTGGTTGGGCTGGTCGGCGGACTGGGCGGCTTCGTGCTGCCGATCGCCTTCGGTGCGCTGAACGACCTGACCGGCATCTGGACGAGCTGTTTCATGCTCATGTTCCTCGTCGCCGCCGTCTCGCTGGTGTGGATGCACGTGTCGATTCGCGCCATGGAGCGCGACGCGGCGAGCGAAGCCCTGGGCAAGCTGCCTGAGCTGCCGGAAATGCAGGAAATCCATCGGCCCGAGCATGTCGGCAAGCTCTCGGGCAAGACCCTCGAGGACTGGCGCCCGGAGGACAAGACTTTCTGGGATCAAACGGGCCGTCGGATCGCGCGGCGCAATCTCGCGATCTCGATCCCCGCCCTGCTGCTGTCGTTCGCGGTCTGGATGGTATGGTCGGTTGTCGTGGCCAAGCTGCCGTCGATCGGCTTCCGCTACACCACCGACCAGTTGTTCTGGCTGGCTGCGCTGCCCGGCGTCACCGGCGCGACGTTGCGCATCTTTTATTCCTTTACCGTCCCGATCTTCGGCGGACGGCTGTGGACGACGCTGGTGACCTGGTCGCTGATGATCCCGGCCATCGGCATCGGCTACGCCGTGCAGAACCCCACAACTCCCTACTGGATCTTTCTGGTCCTGGCGCTGCTCTGCGGCTTCGGCGGCGGCAACTTTGCCTCCTCGATGTCCAACATCTCATTCTTCTTCCCGAAAGCGGAGAAGGGCAATGCGCTGGCGCTGAACGCCGGACTCGGCAACCTCGGCGTCAGCGTCGTGCAATTCGTGGTGCCGATGGTCATCACCGCCGGGGTATTCGGCTGGTTGGGGGGCGATCCCCAGGCGGTCACGGACACCGGGGGCGGCAAGCTGTGGCTGCAGAACGCGGGCTTCATCTGGGTGCCGTTCATTGCGGTGTCCGCCTTCGCCGCCTGGTTCGGCATGAACGACATCGCCTCGGCCAGAGCCTCCTTCGCCGAACAGTCTGTAATCTTCCAGCGCCGGCACAACTGGATCATGTGCTGGCTCTACACCGGCACCTTCGGCTCCTTCATCGGCTACTCGGCGGGCTTTCCGCTGCTCGCCAAGACGCAGTTCCCCGAGATCAACGCCTTGCAATACGCCTTCCTCGGGCCTCTGGTCGGCGCGCTGTCGCGCTCGTTGACCGGCTGGGTAGCCGACCGCTGGGGCGGTGGCCGCGTAACTTTCTGGGTGTTCGTCGTCATGGCGCTGGGCGCGCTGGGCGTCGTGCACTTTCTGGGCGAGAAGAACTTTGCCGGGTTCTTCGCCATGTTCCTGCTGCTGTTCTTCGCAAGCGGCGTGGGCAACGCATCGACCTTCCAGATGATCCCCGCGATCATGCGCAAGGACATGGACCGGCTGATGCCCGGTGCGTCGGCAGATACGCGCCGCATGCAGTCCGACAAGGAATCGGCTGCGATCATCGGCTTCACGTCGGCGATCGCCGCCTATGGCGCGTTCTTCATTCCCAAGAGCTTCGGATCTTCGATCGCGCTGACCGGCGGCGCATCGCTCGCGCTCTACGGGTTCCTGGCCTTCTACCTGAGCTGCATCCTCATCACCTGGTTCTTCTACACCCGCCGGGGCGGCCTGCTGTTCGACATCGAGCGCGGTCGCGCCGCGGTGTCAGTACCGACTACCCGTCCTGCTCGCTGAAGGATATTAATCATGTCGCATTTCCTCGATCGGCTGACGTTCTTCAAGAAAGTCCGGGAGCCGTTCGCCGACGGCCACGGCATAACCACTGAAGAGAATCGCGGTTGGGAGGATGCCTACCGGAAGCGCTGGCAGCACGACAAGATCGTGCGCTCCACGCATGGTGCCAACTGCACGGGCTCGTGCTCATGGAAGATCTACGTCAAGGGCGGAATCGTCACCTGGGAGACGCAGCAGACCGACTATCCGCGCACGCGCCCCGAGCTGCCGAACCACGAACCGCGCGGCTGCTCGCGCGGCGCAAGCTACAGCTGGTATCTGTATTCCGGCAATCGCGTGAAGTATCCGCTGGCTCGTTCGCGCCTGCTACGGCTGTGGCGCGAGGCACGCGCTACCCTGGCGCCGGTCGCGGCATGGGCGTCGATCGTCGAGAATCCCGAGAAACGCAAAGCCTACACCAGCAAGCGCGGGCATGGTGGCTTCGTGCGCGTCGGCTGGGACGAAGCGACCGAAATCGTCGCCGCGGCCAACGCCTATACGGCAAAGGCTCATGGACCCGACCGGATCTTCGGGTTCTCGCCGATCCCGGCCATGTCCATGGTCTCCTACGCCGCGGGCTCACGCTACCTGTCGCTGATCGGCGGCGTCTGCATGTCATTCTACGACTGGTACTGCGACCTGCCGCCGGCCTCGCCCCAGACCTGGGGTGAGCAGACCGACGTGCCGGAATCGGCCGACTGGTACAATGCGGGGTTCGTCATCCTCTGGGGCTCGAACGTGCCGCAGACGCGCACGCCCGATGCACACTTCTACACCGAGGCTCGGTACCGCGGCATGAAGAGCGCCGTAATTTGTCCTGATTATTCGGAGGCGTCGAAGTTCGGCGACATCTGGCTGTCGGTGAAGCAGGGAACCGACTCCGCGCTGGCCATGGCGATGGGTCACGTGATCCTGAAGGAGTATCACGTCGATAGGCAGGCCAAGTATTTCCGCGACTATGTCCGCCAGTACACCGACATGCCGATGCTAGTGAAGCTTGCCAAGCGTGACGGCATGTACGTTCCCGACCGCTTCGTGCGCGCGTCCGACTTCGACGCGTCTCTGGGGGAGTCCAACAATCCCGAATGGAAGACAGTCGCTTTCGATGAAGCGACAGGCGATGTCGTGGTGCCGCGCGGATCCATCGGCTTCCGGTGGGGCGAGAGCGGCAAGTGGAACCTGGAGAACAAGGAATCCACGGGCAGGGACGTGACCCTCCGGCTGTCGCTCGCCGACGTTCGGGATGAGGCGGTGGATGTCGGCTTTCCCTATTTCGGCAACATCAAGCACGAGCACTTCGCCTCGACGGATCACGACGGCGTGCTCAAGCGGCGCGTACCGGTGAAGTCGCTGAAGCTGGTTGACGGCGACACGTTCGTCGCCTCAGTCCACGACCTGTTCGTCGCCAACTATGGCGTCGACGCTGGGCTGGGCGGGCCCAACGTCGCCGGGTCGCTCGACGACGACGTGCCCTACACGCCGGCCTGGGCGGAGAAAATCACCGGCGTCTCGCGCGACAAGATCATCCAGGTGGCGCGCGAGTTCGCGACCAACGCCGAGAAGACCAATGGCCGGTCGATGATCATCATCGGCGCAGCGATGAACCACTGGTACCACGCCGACATGAACTATCGCGGCGTGATCAACATGCTGGCGATGTGCGGCTGCGTTGGGCAGTCCGGCGGCGGGTGGGCGCACTATGTCGGCCAGGAGAAGCTGCGCCCGCAGTCCGGCTGGTTGCCGCTCGCCTTCGCCCTCGACTGGGGGCGTCCGCCACGGCAGCAGAATTCGACGTCGGCCTTCTATGCCCACAGCGACCAGTGGCGCTACGAGACGATCAACGTCGGCGACATCGTCTCGCCGACCGCGCCTCCGGGCAAATGGGACGGCGCGATCATCGACTACAACATCCGCGCCGAGCGCATGGGCTGGCTGCCGTCCGCGCCCCAGCTCGAGACCAACCCGCTGCAAGTGTCGCGCGATGCGGCGGCCGCCGGAATGGAGCCCAGGGACTACGTCGTACAGAAGCTCAAGAGCGGCGAGCTGAAGCTGTCCTGCGAGGATCCCGACGATCCGAAGAACTGGCCGCGCAACATGTTCGTATGGCGGTCCAACCTGCTCGGGTCTTCGGGCAAGGGACACGAATACTTCCTGAAGCACCTGCTGGGCACGACCCATGGCGTGATGGGCAAGGACCTGGGGCAGGAGGGCAAGGCGAGGCCGGCCGAGGCGGTGTGGCACGAGGAGGCGCCGCAAGGAAAGCTCGACCTGCTGGTCACGCTCGACTTCCGCATGTCCACGACCTGCGTCTACTCCGACATCGTCCTTCCCACGGCCACCTGGTACGAGAAGAACGATCTCAACACCTCCGACATGCATCCGTTCATCCACCCTCTGACCGCGGCGGTGGATCCGGTCTGGGAGGCACGCAGCGACTGGGAGATCTACAAGTCGATCGCCAAGGCGTTTTCGCGGGTGGCGCCCGAGGTCCTCGGCGTCGAGAAGGACGTCGTGCTGACGCCGATCATGCACGACAGCCCGGGGGAGATGGCGCAGCCGTTCGACGTCAAGGACTGGAAGCGCGGCGAGGTCGAGCCGATCCCGGGCAAGACCATGCCGGCCATCACCGTCGTCGAACGTGACTATCCCAACGTCTACAAGCGCTTCACCTCGCTCGGGCCGCTAATGGACAAGCTCGGCAACGGCGTGAAGGGCATCGCCTGGCCTACCGGCCATGAGGTCGAGCTGCTGAAACAGCTCAACGGCGTCGTCATGGCCGACGGCCCGACCAGGGGGCTGGCCCGTATCGAAAGCGACATCGACGCCGCCGAAACGCTGCTAATGCTGGCGCCGGAGACCAACGGCGAGGTTGCGGTCCGCGCCTGGGCGGCGCTCTCGAGGACGACCGGCCGCGATCACACCCATCTCGCGTTGCCCAAGGAAGACGAGAAGATCCGATTCCGCGATGTCGTGGCGCAACCGCGCAAGATCATCTCGGCACCGACCTGGTCGGGGCTCGAAAGCGACAAGGTCTGCTACAACGCCGGTTACACCAACGTCCACGAACTGATCCCCTGGCGCACGCTCACCGGGCGCCAGCAGCTCTACCAGGATCACCTCTGGATGCTGGCCTTCGGCGAGGGCCTGTGTGTCTACCGTCCGCCGCTCGACCTTCGTGCCGTCAAGCCTGTGATCGACCGCCAGCCAAATGGCGAGAAGCAGATCGTGCTGAACTTCATCACGCCGCACCAGAAATGGGGCATCCACTCCACCTACACCGACAACCTCATGATGCTGACCCTGTCGCGCGGCGGTCCCATCGTCTGGCTCAGTGAGGTCGATGCGGCCAGGGCGGGCATCGTCGATAACGATTGGGTCGAGGCCTACAACGTGAACGGCGCGCTGGTCGCCCGCGCCGTCGTCTCCCAGCGCATGAAGGAAGGCACGCTCTTCATGTATCACGCGCAGGAGAAGATCGTGAACGTGCCGGGCTCGGAGATGACCGGCAACCGCGGCGGCATCCACAACTCGGTCACGCGCGTGGTGATGAAGCCGACGCACATGATCGGCGGCTATGCCCAGCAGGCCTACGGCTTTAACTACTACGGCACCATCGGGACCAACCGCGACGAGTTCGTGGTGTTGCGCAAGCTCGGCAAGGTCGACTGGCTCGAACGTCCGCACAAGGACGCCGTTCCCGTTCTCAGCGCCGCCGAGTGAAGGGGAGAAGTATCATGAAGATCCGCGCTCAAATCGGGATGGTGCTGAACCTCGACAAGTGCATCGGGTGTCACACCTGTTCGGTCACCTGCAAGAACGTATGGACCAATCGCGAGGGCATGGAATACGCGTGGTTCAACAACGTCGAGACCAAGCCCGGCATCGGCTACCCGAAGGACTGGGAGAACCAGACGCGCTGGAAGGGCGGCTGGACGCGCAAGCGCAACGGCAGGATCCAACCCAGGATCGGCTCCAAGTGGCGCATCCTCGCCAACATCTTCGCCAACCCCGACCTGCCGGAGATCGACGACTACTACGAGCCGTTCACCTTCGACTACGAGCACCTGCAGAAGGCGCCCGAGCTGGAAGCCTTCCCGACCGCGCGGCCGCGCTCCCTGATCAGCGGCAAGCGGATGGAGAAGATCGAGTGGGGTCCCAACTGGGAGGAGATCCTTGGCGGCGAATTCGCCAAGCGCTCCGTCGACGCCAATTTCGAGGGCGTACAGAAGGAGATGTACGGCCAGTTTGAGAACACCTTCATGATGTACCTGCCGCGACTGTGCGAGCATTGCCTCAACCCGGCCTGCGTGGCGGCTTGCCCGTCGGGTGCCATCTACAAGCGGGAGGAGGACGGCATCGTCCTGATCGACCAGGACAAGTGCCGCGGCTGGCGCATGTGCGTGTCTGGCTGCCCCTACAAGAAGATCTATTTCAACTGGTCGTCCGGCAAATCGGAGAAGTGCACCTTCTGTTACCCTCGCATCGAAGCGGGGCAGCCGACGGTATGCTCCGAGACCTGCGTCGGTCGCATCCGCTACCTCGGCGTCATGCTCTATGACGCCGACCGCATCGAGCAGGCGGCCAGCGTTGCCGACGACAAGAAGCTCTACGACGCCCAGATGGGCATCTTCCTGGATCCCAACGACGAGACGGTGATCGCCCAGGCGCGTCGTGACGGCGTGCCCGATGCCTGGTTGGAGGCCGCGCGCCGCTCCCCGGTGTGGAAGATGGCCATGGAATGGAAGGTCGCCTTTCCGCTGCATCCCGAATACCGCACGCTGCCGATGGTCTGGTACGTGCCGCCGCTGTCGCCGATCCAGGCGGCGGCCGAGGCCGGCAAGATGGGCATCGACGGCGGCATGCCGGACGTTCGCTCGCTTCGCATCCCTCTGCGCTATCTCGCCAACCTGCTGACGGCAGGCGACGAGGGACCGGTGGCGCACGGCCTTGAGCGCATGCTCGCCATGCGCGCCTACATGCGCGCCAAGACCGTCGATGGCGTGATCGACGGCGCCGTCGCCGCGCGCGTCGGGCTGAGCCCGCAGCAGATCGAGGAGATGTATCACATCATGGCGATCGCCAACTACGAGGACCGCTTCGTGATCCCCACGGCCCATCGCGAGACCGCCGAGGACGCCTATCAGCTTCGCGGTGCCTGCGGCTTCAGCTTCGGCAACGGCTGCTCGTCCGGCGACGACGGCGGCAATCTGTTCTCCGGCGGCAAACTGCGCGCCAAGAACCCGATGGAGGTCGTGTGATGAAGACGCTCAGGGCCCTCGCCGCACTGCTGTCCTACCCGAGCGCCGACCTCATCGAGGCGGCCGACGAAATCCGCCAGGTAATCGACGGCGATGCCATCCTGCCATTGGCGGTACGCGGGGAGCTTCATCGATTGATCGATGACCTCGCCGGGGGCGATCTCTACGACCTGCAGGAGCGCTACGGCCTGCTGTTCGACCGTACGCGATCGCTGTCGCTGCATCTCTTCGAGCATGTCCACGGCGAGAGTCGAGATCGTGGCCAGGCCATGGTCGACCTGCTCAAGCTCTACGAAGAGAGCGGCTACACGCCCACCGCGACCGAGCTGCCCGACTTCCTGCCGCTGTTCGTGGAGTATGCGTCGACGCGTCCGCCGCAGGCGGCCATCGAGCTGATCGGCCAGCCGGCCAACGTGATCGCGGCCCTCAGGGAGCGCCTGGCAAAGCGGAGTTCGCCTTACGTCGCCGTGATGTCGGCGCTGCTGGCGATTTCGAAGGCCAGGCTCGACGAGAAGGCGCTGGCGGCGCTGCGTGCAGAGCCCGATCCCGAACCTGACGATCTCGAAGCATTGGACGCTGCCTGGGAAGAGGAGGAAGTCACCTTCGGTCCGGGGTCCGCCGACGCAAAGGGCGCGTGCGGCGTCGAGGGACTATCGACCCGGCTGCGCGCGGCCATGCGGCCGGCCGAAGGCGTCGCGCCGCCCCTCGCGCATGGAAGATCGACCGGGCGTCTCGCTACCGCGCCGTCCAACCCGGGAGTCCGGTCATGAAGGACTATGTCTTCCACCTCCTGTTCGTCTGGTATCCCTACATCTGCCTGACGATCTTCCTCCTCGGCAGCCTGATCCGCTTCGACCGCGAGCAATACACCTGGCGCGCCAGCTCCAGTCAGATCCTGCGCAAGCGTCAGCTCGCCTGGGGCTCCAATCTGTTCCATGTCGGCATCCTGTTCCTGCTGCTGGGGCATACAGTGGGTCTGCTGACGCCGACCTGGCTCTACACGCTCTTCATCACCGTTGAGCAGAAGCAGCTGATCGCCGTCGCCGCCGGTGGCATTGCGGGCGTCGTCTGCTTCGTCGGCCTCACCATGCTGCTGCACCGTCGCCTGTTCGATGTCCGCATCCGCGCAAACAGCTCGGTGATGGACATCGCCATCCTGGCGATCCTGTGGCTCCAGCTCTGTCTCGGCCTCGCCACGCTGCCGTTCTCCTTCGCGCATTCGGACGGGTCGGTGATGCTGATCCTGTCGCACTGGGCGCAGGGCATCGTGATCCTGCATCCGGTCGACGCCAGGACATTGCAAGGCCTCGACTGGCCCTACCTCACGCACCTTGTGTTGGGCATGACCCTGTTTCTCGTGTTCCCATTCAGCCGCCTGGTGCACATCTGGTCGGCACCGGTCTGGTACCTCGGCCGTCGTGGCTACCAGGTCGTGCGTCGGCGGCGTCCCCTGTCTGAATCGGGTCGACCTGTCTCTCGTCAGCCGGCGGAGTGAAAGCGATGAGCACCTCTCAGTCGGCCGCTGCACCGCACCCGGCCCGCCGTCGCTTCACCCGACCGGTACCGGTCAGCGTGAACGGCGTGGTCATCCCGAGTGCGGCCATCGCTCGCGAAACCCAGCATCATCAGGCCTCCGATCCCGACCAGGCCTGGATGCTGGCGGCTCAGGCGTTGGCAATCCGCGAATTGCTGTCGCAGGAGGCCGAAAGGCTGTCGATCGTGGCCGAGCCGATCGAGGACGGCGAGGGCCGCCGCGAGACGCCGCACGAGGCGCGCCTGCGCGCCCTGATCGAGCGCGAGGTGGTCGTGCCAAGCGCCGATGAAGGCGCATGCCGGCGCTACTACGACGCCAACATCCGCCGCTTTCGCTCGCCCGACCTGTTCGAGGCCGCCCATATCTTGTTCGTGGCGGCACCGGATGACATCGCCGCCCGCGTCAGGGCCCGAGAGTCCGCGATGGCATTGGTCGGCCAGCTGGCGGAGGAACCTGCCGGTTTCGCTGCTGCAGCCGCTGCGCACTCGGCCTGCCCGTCGTCGAAGCAGGGCGGCAATCTTGGCCAGGTCAGCACCGGCCAGACCGTTCCCGAGTTCGAGGCGGCGTTGCGCGGCATGATTCCCGGGCTGGTTCATGCCGAGCCCGTGGAGAGCCGCTACGGCCTGCACGTCGTGCGGCTTGATCGCCGTGTCGACGGCGAGGTTCTGCCGTTCGATCTCGTCCGGGACCGCATTGCCGACTATCTCGACGAGGCGGTCCGCCGCCGCGCCCAGCAGCAATATGTATCGATCCTGGCGGGCCGCGCCCAGGTCGCCGGTGTCGATCTCGCCGCCGCGCGCGGCCCGCTCGTTCAGTAGGAGGCGGCCATGGTGCTGGGCGAGGTTCTGGAACGACTGGGCGATGAGACTTTTGTCGCCGGGACGCTGGTGGCGCTGGAGGATCTCAACCTGATGGTCCGGATCGAGGCGGCCGGCCGGCCGTTCGGGGAGGGAATCGGAGAGTACGCCGCCGGGGCCTCGCGCCGCTTTGCACAGCTCGCTGCCGACGACGACTGGCTCGCCCTCATGACGGCGCTTGAACGCGCTGACGATGCCGGCACGGCCTGCCTGAAGCACATGCTCGAATGGTCGCTGCGCCACGACGCCCAAAGCGCGGACAACGGTGCTGACGGCGGCTGTGGCGGCCGATGCACCTGCAAGGGGAGTTGAACGATGTCCGACGTACTCGTCGCCGCGCTGGTCTATGCCGACGGCATCTATCCCGATCGCGTGATCGCGCGCGCCATCGAACCGTTGCGCGAGCGCGGCATTGCCCTGGCGGGCGCGCTGCAACTGGAATCCACTGGCCTGCCGGGCCGGCACCCTTGCGATATCGTCCTGCAGGATCTTTCGACGGGCGAGGTCACGGCCATTGCCGAACATCGCGGCCCGGAGGCGCGCGGCTGCCGCCTTGATGTTGGCCTCCTGACCGATCTGGCTGAGGCCGTTGCCTCGAGCCTCCGTCTTGAGAAGCCGCGCCTTCTGGTGGTCAACAAGTTCGGTAAGATCGAAGCCGACGGCGGCGGCCTGCGAGGTGCGATCGCCGACGCAGTCAGCAAGGGCATCCCGGTCCTGGTCGGCGTTCCGGCGCGCAATCTCGACCGCTGGCGCGCCTTTGCCGGACCGCTCGCGGTAGAGTTGCCGGCCGACTCTTCCGCGATCGCCGGGTGGTTCCAGGCGCATGGCCTGCCAATCGCGCCGGGCGTCAGCTCGCAGGATGCCGGCACGCTGCGGCGCGCCTAGCACCACGGGATGACACGGGATGGACGATCTCACGCTGGCGCGGGCGGTACATGTCCTGGCGGTGATCCACTGGATTGGCGGTGTCGCCTTCGTGACCGCGGTGATCCTGCCCGTCCTCGCGGTCTTCGACGAGCCTTCGCGCAGCCTGGCCCTTTTCGAGGTGATCGAACATCGCTTCTCCGCCCAGGTGAAAGTTTCGGTTCCCTTGGCAGGCTTCAGCGGCGCCTACATGGCGTGGCGTGTCGACTCGTGGAGCCAGTTCCTCGAACCGGCCAGGTGGTGGCTGGCGGCAATGGCGCTCGTCTGGGCGCTGTTCATGGCGCTCCTCTTCGTCGTCGAGCCACTGGTGCTGCGCGGCCCGTTCCGGCGCCGGGTCGCTGCCGATCCGGCCGGCACGTTTCGGATCATACAACGGGCACACATTGCTCTGCTCGCGATGGGCATGGGGGTTGCGGCCGCGGGTGTGCTTGGCGCCCACGGGCTGCTGGGTTGAGGCCACAAAGGAACAGGGAATGTCGGCTCTGGCTCGCCTTGCGTCGCGCTTGCTGGCAGCCGCGACGATTGTCATCGCATCCGCCGGCTGCACGTCCACTCCACCAGCATCGCCTCGCTTGTTGGCGCGTTGCACGCAGCTCTACGCGCTCTGGTTTAGGTACGAACAGCACACCACGTTCCATCACACGGGACAACAGGCGCAGGCTGAACTTGCGCTCGATGATTGCAAGCAAGGCCGTTACGACGCCGGTCTTCAGCAGCTGGAAAAGATGCTGCGGCGCGGCCAGGTTCTCATTCCTCCGGAGTGATGTCTCTCTGAGCGGCCGTCGTCGGCCAACGGAGGTACTTGAACCGGAGGGCCTCCCAGTAACAGTGCAGGCCACACGCCAACGGACATTACGTCGTGTCTTCGTCTGGGACGTCCTCCTCAAACGTGCCGGCTTGAGGCATATCAATGCGCGCTTGCCGCGGAACTGGCCCGCTTATTTGGCGGGAACGCAAGGGAGACGGCGGTGATGGAAACTCCCCACGAGCATAGCGCGCTCCAGGAGACCGTAAGGCGGTTCGTCGAACAGGAACTGATCCCCCTGGAGAAGACGATGCTGGCGCGCGAAGCCGGCGGCGGAGAACTCCATTTGACCGAAGCCGAATCGGCGCCTCTGCTGCAGAAGTGCCGTGACTTGGGGCTTTGGGGCCTTGATGCGCCGGTCGAACTGGGCGGCGCCGACCTGTCAACAACCGCGCTGATGCTGGTGCAGCAAGAACTGAGCCGCACCGTCGTTCCTTTCTCTTTTCCCCCTGAGTCCCCGGTTCTGCGTCTACTGCTGGCGGTGGCGAACAAGGATCAGCGCGAGCGATATCTGACACCATATGCCGAGGGGAAGCTGCGCTCCGCTACGGCGATCTCTGAGCCCGGTGCCGGCGCTGATCCCGCGGCGATGGCCACGCGCGCAGTACAGGATGGCACACATTGGATCCTCAACGGCCGCAAGCTCTGGGTGAGCTACATGCCGCAGGCGGACTTTACCATCGTTCTGGCCCGCACCGCAGCGGGTAGAGATCATCGCGGCATTACCGCCTTCATCGTCGACCGCGACACGCCGGGCTTCCGCATCGAGCGCGAGATTCCCATGCTCGGCGGTCATCGCACCTACGAAATCGCCATCGAAGATTGCCGCGTACCGCACAGCCAGATACTAGGCGAACCTGGCAGCGGCTTTGCGCACATGCAGCTTCGGCTCACGCGTCGCCGACTGCTGATGGGGCCTATGTGCATCGGCATGGCGCGCCGCGCGCTCGACATGATGTGCGATCACGCCAAGCAGCGCGCTACTTTCGGCGTCAGGCTCGCCGACCGCCAGGCCGTTCAGTGGTGGATTGCTGACGCGGCGATCACGATCCATGCTTGCCAGTTGATGGCGCTGGACGCCGCGGCCAAGCAGGACGCCGGCCGTGATATCCGCACCGAAGCTTCAATGATCAAGGTCTTTGCCACCGAGATGGCGAGCCGGGTAATCGACCGGGCCATGCAGGCCTTCGGCGCCATGGGGATGACGAAGGAAATGCCTTTGCAGCTCATGGCACAAAAGGTGCGGACCATGCGCGTCTACGAAGGGCCGACCGAGGTGCACCGCATGGTGGTCGCGCGCCGGCAGTTAGCTCAGGGGCGATGAGGCCAAAGCGGAAGGCAGACCTCAGCACTGGGGAGACACCGCCGCAGGGATCGCTAGGTTGTCGTATTTGATTTCTGTCTCATATCGTTTCCCTCAGGATGACGATGAGCAAAGTTGATCGTGTCCCATTTGGTGGTGTAGCTGGTGAGAGCAAGGCCGCGAGCGAGCGCGCTCTTCGATCGATAGCGCTGTAGCGAGGGGCGGACTTGCGATGGTCACCGTCGATTTCCGTTTTGCGGTCGGGTTGCGAGATCCAACTCAAAACCTGAGGAAGCCACCGCTCGATGAGACGATGAAACTGCGTTCCTCGTGGAGAAGACCCCCGACGCCGATCTGCTGCGCGAGATGATCGCCTTTTCTGCCGAGCGATTGGGAGACGCCACCCGTGACGTGCCGGTGCAGGTTTCTACGGCCGCACCTACTCCCGGCACGTCATTGCAGTATGCGCGCTCACCGAGAGTGAGGTGCATCCAGCTGGCATATGATTTCCAGCCTGGCGGACTCAGGACGGGTTCGCCGCCTTCTCCGCCACCACACTCGATCCGCCCCACGGTGCGGCGTCTCCTGTGGTCCCCGCGCTTGTTGGGTCCGGGTCCCCGCGGACAGCATGCTGTCCGGATCAGGCGGCCGTCGCCTGCTATTCCCTGATTTGCAGAAGCTCGGCGAGGATGTCCTGGTGATGCTGCTCCAGGTAGCGAGCGACGCGATCGTTGCCGACCAATCGCCCGACGTACCCTTTGGCAAGTACGAGATCGAGATGATCGGGTCCGTAGGACTCCTCAATCAGTCTGAATTCCCTGTCGAGATTTGCCGATTCGCGCTGCATCAGCACGAGCTGCTCGTCTGTGACACCGCGCGGCTTGGCACGGCGGCGTCCCGGTGCCAGTTGCGCGTCCGGTGTGCCCGCCAATAGAGTTCTGGCGTAGCTGATTGAGAACTTGTTCATCGCGATCATCAGCTCGGCCGCCTCGACCTGACGCTCAGGGCCCATTTTCTTCAGCGTATCGAACGTATTGATCGAGATGTGCCTGTCTTCGAGCAGCGATGCCGCGTCGGGGCATATGCCATCCAGGAGCCGGCGCTTACGACGAATGTGGTCGAGCTTCACGTTAAGGGCCGCCGCCAATCGGTCTTCCGAGACGCCCCGCTCGATCGCACGCAGAATCATCCTGTGTTCTTGTATGATCGCTAGTCGATTGATTCGATTGTTGTAGGTGTAGGCTTCATCATCGGTGGCAACCAGGCAGACGGCATCGGTCTCGCCCAGCTCCTTGAGTACTTCGAGCCTGAGATGGCCGTCGAGGACGAGGTATTTGCCTTTGGCCTTGCGGTCGGGGGCAATGACCAAGGGTTCGACCATCCCGATTTCTCGGACCGACGCCACGATCTGAGAGTATTTGCGCGTCTTCCGTACAGCATCGGTGACTGGCCGAAGAGCGTTGAGGTCTGCGACCGGCACCTGCACTGTAGTATCGGCGAAAGCCGCAGGAGCGACGCTCGGGCCCATGCCGTGGGGCATGCCTATGCCCCCTGAAACCGGGCGGCGAGGTTGCGCGGCAAGCTATCGAGGCCCTCCGCCCTCAGGATTGCCGTCAGCCCTTCATCGGAAAATAACGTTCTCAGGGCCTGAACTACGAACGTTAACCTGTCACGGGTCGCCTCTGCTTTGCGCACCAACTGCCGTTTGCGCTCGACGTCCTGCTGATATGTCCGGATCAGCGCGCTCGGTGAAAGCTTCCCGCCTCCCTTCTTCACCGTCGACCCGCCGAATGTCTTGCCGCGCCGCCGCCGCTGTTCAATCAGATGTCTGGCAATCGTGATTTTCCGGCCTTTCAGGTCGCCATTCTCGTAAGCCTGCTGCAGAGCATCCTGGACATCACCGTCTTCGGACTCGGCAATCTGGATTGCTACACTTACGGGGATGGCGCCGGACTCCACTGCCCGGAGCAACCTGTCCTCTCCGCCTTCGATGAGTCGGATGACGCCACGCACGTACTCGATCGTGAGGTCGGTCTTCAGTGCGATCCGCTCATCACTGTGGCCTCTCCGTTTCATTCCTTCGATGTCATGGAGCAGATCTATGGCTCTGTGCTGCCGTCGGGCGATGTTCTCGACGAGGCTCATGACCAGCCCGTCTTCTTCGGTCGCCTCGACGACCAATGCCGGGATCTCCGTCCGGCCCAGGGTCTTGTAGGCCTCCAGGCGACCCTGGCCACAGACGAGGTCAAAGACGTCACCGTCAGGGCGCCGCTTGCGGATGACTGTAATTGGGCGCTTCAGCCCGAGCTGGCCGATGTTCTTGACGATGCTTTCGAACACCTTGCGGTTTCGGGCGCGTGGATTGATGACGGTGATCTTGTCGAGTGGGATCTGCTCGACACGGGATGTGGAGAGTGGCTTTTTCATATGTCACCAAGCTGCGTGCGAGCGGCCATTTCGTAGAGCTGGTCCAGTGAGCCGAAGAGAAACGAGTCCAGCGCGAGTCCATTGTGCTCCCCGAGGCGGACCTGCGGTCCCGGAAGATCGATGCGTGGCAGTATGTAGTAGTCTTGGACTGCTCGATTCTCTCGATCCATGCGCAAGGCGACGATAACGTCCGGCGAGAGACTGGTATCAAACCGGATCTGCCATCGCAGCGAGCCGGCGGCGGTCTCGCGACAGCGCGCGATACACAGCGCGACCGTGAACTCATCGTTGATGGTAAGTAGCTGGCTGCGCGGATCCTGTTCTGTGCATCCGCCGATTCGAGTGATCTGTTCGATGGTCTCCGCAATAATCTCCGGCTGCAGACTACGAAGAAGCCGGTTGATCTCTACGAACCGGAAATCGCGATCCGGCGTGAAGCCAACAAGCTCGTAGGCGCGCCCCAGGCTTCCGAAGCGAGCACTGTATGTCGAGCTGGATGGGAGGTCGGCAGCTTCATCGATGATCAGCCCCGAAAGGTCTCCACGTGCCCGGTAGAGATTTCGCAGGCGCTCGAGCATGTCGTCTTCCGACATTCTGCGAGACCTGTTTTGAATAATCGCCTGGGCGGCATCGAAGAGGTGCCGCTCGACGATCGGCTCAAAGGCGCCGTTGGAACGTACCCACATATCCGGGTCGTTGCGGACCCGCATTTTCTTCAGTTTGTAGGAGATCCTGTTCCAGACGTTGTCTCCAACGTATTTGGGATTGGTCAACACCTGATGGACGCGTCCGCGCGTCCAGGAGCGTCCATCTTCTGTTTCGACTTCCCTACTGTTTAGGAGGTCGGCGATTTCTTGCTCGAGTTTCCCGTCCTCCACGAATGCTCGATACATCCATTGCACGGTCTCGATCTCGACGGGCGTACCCGGAACCAGGATCACGCGGTCGGTTTGGATGCTCTTGTGCTCGCCCCGGGAAAGTTCGCCCTTGTGTGCCCCATTTTGATCGACGAGCATCCGGCGCAGGCCATACCCGGCTGGACCGCCTTGCCGGTAGCCAATTTCGATTAGGCGGCATTGACCGGCGAACACCTTTGCCGATAACTCGCGACTGTACTCGCCCGCCATAGCTCGCTTCACCCCTTTGACGATGGTGGAGACTGGGCTGCCGTCGTTCTCGAACTGCTCGGCGCAGTACTGGACGGCTATTCCTGCGCGGCGGCAGATGTATTCATAGTAGGCGCTCTCATCGGCATCCTGGAAGCGACCCCAGCGGCTGACGTCGTAGACTAGGATTGTTGAGAAATCGGCCTTGCCGGTTTGGACGTCATCAATCAGCCGCTTCAGGGCATCACGCCCGTCCAGTCTCAAGCCACTCTTGCCCTCGTCGGCGTATGTTCTGACCACCTCAAGGCCGCGTCGGCCGGCATACTGATAGATGGCATCTGACTGGTTCTCGGTAGAGTACCGCTGATGCTCGGTCGACATCCGGACGTACTGCGCAGCTCGTCCTGGCGGCCGGACGTTGGATCCCAGGGGCAACGCATCCCGGCGCCGACCTTCGGACATGCCGCCAAGAACGCTTGGCGGCGGGACTCTGAGAGGTTGGTGCCCACCCGAAGTCGGGCCCGGTGCGATACTCATTCCTGACGCCCCTTGAATGTTTTGGACGCTACATTCTTGGGAGGAGTGATGTCTGTGCCGTCGACGGGCGAAGAGTTGCCTAAGAAGGGCAAAGAATTGCCCTCCCAGCGATCGCGCAAGGAGCTTGGCCGGTCCTATTCCAAGGCAATCGGAGATGCCCTGAAAGAGGAGCTGGCATGCGGCGCTTCCATCAAGACAGTCATGGCTTGGACAGGCGCCGGCGAGAGGACCGTCAAAGGATGGCTGGCGGGGTCTAACGGCCCCAGCGGCCAGCACCTGGAAGGCCTCCTACGGTCGTCCGAAGCCGTATATCGGGAGGTCATGCTCCGAACCGGCCGAGCACCGATGGCAAGCCGTCAGGGGCTGGAGGCGCTCAGGGGGCACGTAACGGCGTTTGTCGAGGCGCTGGACGCTACCCTTGGCCGGTAGCCTTAGGCTCAATTATCGTGGTCGAGAACCGGCGCCGTGCTGGGCGAGTACGGTAATCTTGGAGTGCTAAGTGCCCCTGAGATGTTTTGATCCTGTCGCCAACTGCGACGTTCATGCTTTTGATCTCTCTCCAGAGTGCTGGCGGCAACTAAGAACTGCCAACAATCAGCGTCGTTGGTTAAGGATGCCGTGCTGCTCCGCGCAAGTCACGTTGCGGACCTCTCGACGGGGCACCCAGTTTTTCGCGCACAAAGCGATCGGCGCTTGTACGACCGCGCCAGAAACCGAGGACCATCTTTGGCTCAAGCGCATGGCAGTTGAGATCGCCCGTGCGCATGGATGGGCAGCGGAAACTGAAGCCTCGGGTACGACACCCTCGGGTGAACTATGGCGGGCCGATGTGTTGGCGCACAATGGCAAACACCGCGTCGCGGTCGAAATTCAGTGGTCTGCACAAACCCTTGAGAAGACCATGCGGCGGCAAGCGCGCTACGCTGCCTCGGGCGTTCGTTGTCTCTGGCTAATGCGTCGCCTTGAATTTCCCGTGGATAGGGCTCTCCCTGCTGCGCGCATTTGTGGTGATGCCAAGGCCGGGTATACCGCGACGCTAAAGACCGTTACAGGCCAGCAGGTTTTACCAATAGAGGAGCTGCTAGCGGGGGCCTTCAGCAAACGGTTACGCTTCGGCATACCAATTGGAACTAGTGGGCAGGTCCAGATTTTTGTCCGCACTCTGCGTTGCTGGTCTTGCCGTGCGAGAACACAAATCATTAGCCATGTTTGTGTTGTAGTCGGACCAAATACGTTCCGCTTTTCGGTGTCCGACTTCGATGATCATCTGGCGCTATTCGATTTCATTCGTCTTCGCCTGCCCAATGATTTGCAAATCGGCTCCGTTAAGCATCGGTTTACCAGTGTTCGACGGCTAGCTTACCTCAGCAACGGATGCTTCCACTGCGACGCACGCTTTGAACAGTCCTACGGCAGTGGCGCGAAGGTCTGCGAGTTCTCTATCGCAATCGACACGCAGTGGCTTGAGATCATGGGTGAACGGCACGGCTGGGGCGTCTATCCTCCATCAAGCTCGGGGCAGTTTTCACGGGAAAGCCGGATATGAGAGCGTTCACGTCTCAGCAGCTTGACCTCGAGCAGATCATCCGCGTTCGCTCAAAAAGCTCGAACCGGCGGAAGCACAGCGTCCAAGCGGGACAAGCATAGCGGAGCCGGAGATGGTCCGGTCCAATGTTTGCGGACGGCTTTGATGCCGTCGCCGCTTCTAGGGATTGCAGGAGGCAGGCCAGTCACCAATTCTTGGCCTTAGCTCTGCGCGGTCATGTGCTGGCACTGCCGTCAAAGCAAATCGCATTCGCGGCACAGGCTCAAAGCCGTCTCGAGGCGATCGGGCGTTGCCCGGGGAATGGATGGTTTTGAGGAGACGCCAGGCGCCAGGGTCCAGCCGCCCTCTTCCATGACAACCTTCAATCGCAGAATCGTCTTGCCTCGTGATCTTGCGTCCGCCAGCCCACGACCGACCGACCAGTAAACGTGCTGTGCCAGCACCCACGATTCCACGATATGCCGCGCGAAGTCTGCAGTCGATCCATTGGCCCAAGCATCCGCTTCAATCCGGGCTCGGGACAATGGCAATCTTTCCCGGGTTTCGAAGGGCTGGGGGTGAAGGGGTGCTTCCCGGATGCAATAGGCCAGCCCTTCGATGATCGCGGGTACCAGATCGCTGTCGTCGCCTTCCCGCAGCGCCTTGGTGATCTTGTTGAGCATGCGGACGGGACTACGAGAGCTCGGGGCAAATAGGTCGAGCCACGCGGATGCTTTCCTGTTCGAAGGTTGGTCCGCCTGCTCGATCAGGTTCGCGACGACCTGCTCGGTCGACAGCGGGCCCCGCCCGAGCTGCCGGATGAGCCAGGACAACAGAGCCTCGAGCGCGAGGCGAAAGGCCTGCCGCATCTGCACACGCCGCCAGGCCAGGGATACGTCGTCGAAGTCGGTCGAGAGACCTAGTCGCGACGCCTTTCGCGTCATGCTCTCGCGGACCTTGTCCGCCTCGGCGCTGCCGATGTGCTCGGCCACGGCGAGCATGAACTGGATGCCGCGGCGCCTGACCGGCGCCGCGCGGTCCCCGACCAGCACTGCCCTCATAAACTTCTTCTCGGCCGCGCTTGGCTTGTCGATCGCCCAGTGATCGGCCCAGCGTTCGACGTCCTTTCTGGAGACCTCGATGGCGCCTAGGGTACTGAAGGCGGGATGCCGCAGGAAGGGTTCCAGCTTCTTCTCGAAAGCTTCGAGTGCGGGGCGCGCTGCCTCCGAGGCAATCATTACGCCGGCATCCTCAAGATGCGGCGACAGCCAGTCAAAACTCTTCAGAGTCGGCCCATAGTTCACCGCGGCCGAGAATGAGGTCGAATCGCGACGCGCCTCCCGGCGCTTTTTCCATGAACTGCCGCCGAAGCGATAGCTCTCCTCCCGCAAGAGGGGTTGCATCACCTGTCGGCCCGGCAGCTCGGTATTCCGGTCTCTCAGGAACTGGGACCAGCTGTAGAGGACCTCGATGCGATCGACGAAATCCCGCAGGCTTCCCTCAACGGAGACCTTCTTGCCGCCACGCTGGCCTGCCAGTTGCGCGGCGCGCCACCAGGCCCAGCTCGTGATGGTGAAGGGCCGGATGAGCCGCGCCACATTGTTGAGGTCGGGAAGTACCTGATCCATCAGGTCGAAGTTGATCTGGCGAAGCCCGAGCGGATCTACCCCTCCGAGCCGCGGCGTCGTTGCCGAAACGGCCATCGGGTCCGTGTTGGCGACCGCCGCCGCAGTGAGTTCCGCCAATGAAGCCATGGGAGCTCCTCACACCGACTTGTTGATCAGGATGCGGTTGCAGCAACTTCGCGTGCGGGCCATGCCGGCACTGCGCAGGTCGTTCTGGTCTCCCACCGAGAGACTAATGCTGTGGTCCGGACAGCTGTCGACCCACATCTCGACGATGTGCACCCTCTGGCGCTCGGCCGGCTGCGTTATTGCCTTTTCGAGAGCCGACCAATCCTCTCGAGCGAACTGCTTGAGGTCCTCGTACCCGGGGCCCGGGCGCCTCGCCTCGAAGGCCGCGAGATAGGCCCTAACTTGCTCCGCTAGCGTGCGCACGCTGCCAATCTGCCGCCACAGCGCATCGAAATCCGCCGACGACTGCAAGGCCTCGGCCAAGCGGCGCACTTCCTCGAACGACGGACGCGGGCCAGCCAGGTCATAGCCCAGCCGAAGCAATCGCCCGCGGGCTGTCCTGATCCTCGAGGCATCCGTCTTGACCCCGGCAGCTAGGACAATGGCGGCAGCAATGTCTTCCGTTCGCTCTGCCGGCCATTTTCCGGACACGAGCGGTGTCAGCAGGTGGTCGAGCCAGCGTGCTGCCGTGTCCGCCCCGGGCTTGAGCCGTTCGCACATATAGCAGGTCAGGTCGAAAGCCGTGAGCGCGTGCCGGGCGGCATTGTCTGGCGACAAGAGGAGTTCGAACAATCGCTCGAACGCGCTAATCAGACGGGGGATGGCAGGATCGGTCGAAGGGTCGACGGGAGCGTGCGCCCTGTCGTCATCGTCGTCATCGCTTTCGACCAGGGCGCCCTGGCGAAATGGTCCGCGCTTGGCGCGAAAGGCCGACATGACATGGTCGAGGAAACGTTGCCATCCGGCCCCGGCCCCTCCCTCGGCCACCGGGCCATGGAGGGACCGGGAAGCAAAGTCGACCGTGAGCGTATCGACGTCGATGGTGCGTCGGTCGTCGCGCCCTTCGGCGGCCTCGTCGTCCGACCCGCCTCCGACTCGCAGTCGCGCCGCGCCCAATAGTCGCGAGGGGTCGTCATGGAACCATTCCATGATGTAGCGGACGTCGTCCGGCATCTCGCCGCCGGAAAGCAGCGCCATCAGGCGAGCCGCCATCGGGCCGGCGCGACGGGATATCTCCGCGAAGGCGGAGACGGCCACGAAGCCTTCAGCCTGGCGCCCGTCGGCGTCCTCGACGCGTAGGACGAGTCTCCCGCCACCGCTCCATGATTCGGCTTCGAGGCCAGGTGTACGCAGCGCGAAGCGCCCTGCCTCGTTCACCTCCGCCTGTCCGAGCCTCTTCGCACCGCTCTCAGACAGCTGGAAAGCCGCGATCTTTCCCGTCATCACGGGTATCAGCACTTGCCCCTCGATCCGATCCCCGTCCAGCGTCGCCGTCAGGACACCGACCGTCGACTCCTCTTCCTCATCCTCGTCTTCAGCAGCAACGACTAGTTCGGGCCGCTCGGATGCTTCGTACGACCACCCGGTCAGGGTCTCGCGCTGTATGCGGACGATGCACGCCTCGACGTTGCCATTGGCGCCTAGCGCGGCACCGCTGGCATTTGGGCTGCCCGAGACCACGAGGCGACCTCGCCGGCATAAGATCTCGAAGACCTTGGCGTGAAGGCGGCGCGGCTTCTTTTCCGCTAGGTCGTCGAGTTCCACGGGAGTCACCGTGACGGACGGCGCAACCGGCCAGTTGCTGCCGTCCCGCCCCTCGACCGACCCGCCCGGATGGGCATGGACCAGCACCCTGGAAAGGCCGAGGCGTCGGCACAGGTCATCGACCGCCGCGCCCGAATCCCAGAACGGCGAGGCGATCGCGAGCCGCCTCGCGCCGCCCAGATCGTCAGCGGCCTGGATCAAGCGGTCTGAAATCGCACCGTCGAGGCTATGGAACAGGCGAATGTTGCCATTGCGCGGTTTTCCCTGAATCGAGGTGCGCAGGTCGTTGGCGATGTTGCTGCATCGGCTGGCGGCCGTGTGCCGCAGCCGATCCGATTCGGCGATGCGGACAAAGAAGTTGGCGGCGTCCTCGATGGCGTCGGGCGCGAGTGCCGAGTGCAGATGCTCGACGACCTCGAAGTTTCCGCCCCAGCCGCCAAAAGTCAGATTGCCTGAACCGACGAGCAGGTGGCAGTCCTCATCTCCGACAAAGGCAGAAACCTTGGGATGAAACACGCCGTTCATCACCGAGACCGGCTCGACATGGTACTCTTTGCCGACCCGGCGTGCGCCCTGCTCGCCCAGCGCCGCCTTCACGCCCAACACGTCCGACAGGATGAATGCCTCCTGCGCTCCGCCGCGGACCAGCGCGTCGAGGACCACCGCCTCGAAGAAGGACAAGCTCAACGAATAGGTCGTGAAAGCTACCCGGCGCCACCGATGCGCCGACACGAGATCGATTGGCGAAAATGTCAACGCGCCCCCCCCAAAGGCCGATGCCGAAACTCCAGGCCCGCCCCCGACGCCTAAAGTGCCTGAAGATTACTTGCCAAGCATCCCGCCAGTCTCAAGGCCGCTGTCGTAAAGACTGCAGAGCTTAGGCTGGACGGTTCAACAAGGAGAAAGGCGAGGGGGGGTATTCCACGAAGCGATATTAGCGCTCTCGTGGTCGGAGACCGTTCGAACTGGGGTCCGCTTCCTCCGCCATTACCGCCGCACGAACCACGACCATGGCCCCTGAGCGGCCATTTTGTTGCCGGTGTTTCAAAGGGCTCTGCGGCCCCGCCTGTTGGTCGCTAGCGGCGCCGGCAAGGCATTCCCGGTCTCAGTCGACGCGGTCGGCCTCGCGCTGGCGGCGGCTTGCCGCTCGCCACGCCCGAGACAGAAAAATTCGGGCTCACGTTATCGGTGTGCAGGCCGTCGAATTTGTGACCGGCCGGCTCAATAGGCCGACCGATCCTGTTGCGAGGCCCTCAGCCGCAAGCCGCATGGTCCTGGACGGCTGCTGCGGCTGATGGCCCGTCCTTCTCGAGCGTGCTAGCCGCGGTGCAAGGCGCAGATCTTGTTGCCATATGGATCGCGCAGATAGCACAGATAGAGTCTGGTCCCGCCGCCCTCGCGCCAGCCGGGCGGGTCCTCGATGGTCTTGCCACCGTTGGCGACGCCCGCATCGTGGAAGGCCTTCACTTTTTCGGGGCTGTCGCAGGCGAAGCCGATTGTGCCGCCGTTGGCATGGGTGGCCGCATTCCCGTCGATGGGCTTGCTGATTCCCAAGGTGCCGGTGGGGGTGCGATAGAAGACTCTGCCCTTGGGATCGATCTTCCCCTCCGGCACACCGATGGCTCCGAGCACAGCGTCGTAGAACTTTTTCGAAACAGCAACGTCGTCAGCGCCAACGAAAATATGCGAGAACATCTCTAACCTCTCCCTCTTCCGGTCGTTACTCCCGAGGACCGGAGTGGCCTCGGTGCCGAAACTCCGACACGACCGATGAGTCGCATATCCGGGTTGCCGAAACCACGGACTGGACGACAATTAACATTGCTGAGCGACAGAAGAAGCCCAAGGAGGCTGTCGAGGACGCCCGGCGCTAGATCGGCGAGGCTGATGTGGGGCTGGCGAACGCCGGCGGCACTTTTTCAGCGCGAGCATTGTTGCCCAGTGTTGCGACCTCGCCGCGTTGTCGCCGGCCAGCGCCCTCAGGCAGGCGAACATCGTCGATGCTGTGTCCGTGCTCCGCCGTTGATCGTGTCGTTGCTGGACCCGCCGGTGAAGATGTCGGCGAAGCCCGAGCCTGTGAACGTGAAGCCTTCGCAAAGACGCCGCCGAAAGCGGGATGGCACGACAACGTAAGACGTAGTGCTGGTCGCCCGGCGACATCGTGCGGGGAGTGCAATCGAAACAAACGAAATAAATGAAACAGTCGAAACGGAGAGGGCTCCGCGCGAGTCCGGGGTTGGCGTCAACCCTTGGTATCGTAAGCGCAGCGGAACCCTATATAGAGGGCGCAGAAGCCGGCGGCCTTCCACTGGGCGCCGTTGGCGCGGGCGAAGGCCCGGAACAGGCCGATCGTCACTTCGGTCGCATCGATGGCAATTCCACCGATGCGCACAGGCTCCGGCCGTTGTGCGAGGCAGGGGCGGCACTGGCGAAAACGGCCGCGAGTGATGCGGTCACGATCGCAAGTCGCGAATGGATGACTGGCGTCGTGATCCGCGTTTGGCGTGCGGCTCAGCCTGCCGCTGCCACCCGAGCCAAACGCTGCCGGGCCGCGCCCGTGCAGCGTTTGGAAGAAGGATGATGCGCCCGGACCCCGGTCAGGCGTCGCTGGGTGCGAGACCGAGCGTCTTCACGCGGTACTCTTCCCAGAACTTCGCCCAGGCCTCGTCGCCCTGGCCCTTGAACTTCTTCTGGGCGTCGGCCCAGCCGGCCTGGACTTTCTTGAGCCGGGCCATGCGCTGGTCCTGCCAGGCCTGATGCTCGGGCTTCCAGATGCCCTTCTCCTTCAGGTAGCGGATCGAGCCTTCGTGCCACGGCGCGTCGGCCGGCGGCTTGCCGGAAATGTTCGGCGCCCAGTTGCCGGCGCTGGCGGTGATCGCCTTGATCAGGTCCATCGACTCGTCGATCGCCTTGACGATCGAATAGACTTCGTCGGCACTGGTGTTGGCATAGGTCGCGATGATCGGATAGCGGTAGCCGACGAGATCGATCGGCTTTTCCTTGGAGATGCCCGCGCCCGCCGTCTCGTGATAGGGCTCGAAGAAATCGGCGACGGCGCGGATGCGGTCCCAGCCGGCCTTGTCGGAGGGCGGGAACGGCGGGTAGGTGAGGCCGCGCGGACTCGCCTCGATCTCGCGCATGTTGGCCGAGGTGGTGACGCTCGAGAATGAGTCGAGCTGGTTGTTGATCACCGCTGTCTTCATGGCGTTGTAGCTGCCGAACCAGACGACCTGGACATCGGCGCGGGTCAGGCCGGCAAAGGCTAGATAGGCATCGGTCTTCACGTTGACCGACGGGTTGCCTTTGACGTAGCCGATGCGCTTGCCCTTGAGGTCCTTCACTTCCTTGACGCCGATGTCGCCGGCGGTCGCCATCGCATTGCTGGCGGGCCTTGCCAGGACGACACGCACGTCCTGCGGACCCCACGAAGGCGCCGCGAAGTCGAAGGTGCCTTCCGCGGAGAAATAGAGTTCGTTGGCTAGGAAGCCGTAATTGGCCTTGCCCTGCTTCATTGGCAGGAGGCGGCCGATCGAGGTGCCCGACGGCACGATCCGCACCTTCATCGGCTGCTTCTTCATGATCGCATCGGCGATGCCGGATGCCTCGGCGTAGCCCGACGACCCCAGATCGTAGGCCGTCCACACCGAAACATCGGGCAGCTTCGCCTGCGCGCTGCCGCCCGCAAGCATCATCGCCGTCGATCCGAGTAACATTTCCCGTCGCTTGAACATCGCGTTTCCTCTCCTGTGACTTGTTGTGTGTTTTTAAGCCAGAGATTGGCAACAACGGCATCGAGGGTCAAACTGGCGCCAACAATGAGTCAGGGCTGCACGGCGGCCCGGCCGGGGAGGAAACCAGAAATGACCGACAGCAAAGACGCGCCCGGAATCTCGCTCGCGCCGGAAGACGGGGGCCGCGACAGGCTGAGCGGCCGGTCGTACTGGCTGGCCATCGCCATGGGCAGCGCAGGCGTGGTGCTGACCATCAACCAGACGTTCAATCTCCATCTGTTCGGCCAGGCGATCATCGACACGTCGTTTTACTACCTGCTGCTGGGTCTGTTCCTGTCGCTCGCCTTCCTCGCCTATCCGGCACGCGATGCCGACCGCCAGGAGATCCCCTGGTACGACTGGGCCTTGTTCGCGGCCTGCATCGCCGCGACGTCCTATCTCGCCTGGCACGGCGGCCGCATCGTCGCCGAAGGGTGGGATCTCGCCGCGCCGACCGAGGCCGTCGTGGTCGCCGGCATAATCTGCCTGCTGGCGCTCGAAGGTGTGCGCCGCGCCGGCGGGATGGTGCTGTTCATCCTCTGCGCCGTCTTCGCGGTCTATCCGATGTTCGCGGGCGACATGCCGGGGTTCCTCTGGGGGCCCAGCAGCGGACTGGCCGAGACGCTGAGTGCCCACGGCATGGGCGTGGAGAGCATCATCGGCGTGCCGATGCGCACGGTGGCGTCGCTGCTGGTCGGCTTCCTGGTCTTCGGCTCGGCGCTCGTGGTCACCGGCGGCGGCGAGTTCTTCATGGCGCTGGCCATCGCCCTGATGGGCCGCACGCGCGGCGGGCCCGCCAAGGTCGCGGTGCTGTCGAGCGGCTTCTTCGGCTCGCTGTCCGGCAGCGTCATCTCCAACGTGGTCACGACCGGCCAGATGACGATTCCGACGATGAAGCGCGTGGGCTATCCGGCACACTATGCGGGCGCGGTCGAAGCCTGCGCCTCGACGGGCGGCGCGCTCATGCCGCCGGTCATGGGCGCCGTAGCCTTCATCATGGCCGAGTTCCTGAACGTGCCCTACAGCACGGTCATGCTCGCCGCGATCGTGCCGGCGCTGCTGTATTACGGCGCGCTGCTGCTGCAGGCCGATCATTATGCCGCGCGGAACGGGCTGAAGGGCCAGCCGGCTGCGGAAATTCCGCCCCTGCTGCCGGTGTTGAGGCGCGGATGGCACTTCCTGTTCAGCCTCGGCCTGCTCACCTACCTGCTGCTGGTCATGAAGCAGGAGGCCCTGGCCCCCTATATCGCGACCGCCGTGCTGATCGGCACCACGATCGTGTTCGGCGACAAGCGCTTCGGTCTCGCCGGGCTGCGTGACCTGGCGGCTGACGCCACCCGCAACATCG
Organism: Rhodospirillales bacterium 24-66-33; assembly: GCA_002281855.1. GTDB lineage: Bacteria > Pseudomonadota > Alphaproteobacteria > Reyranellales > Reyranellaceae > Reyranella. The sequence goes on from NCHQ01000001.1 coordinate 131,909, forward strand.
TCAACATCGTCGCCATCCTGGCCGGTGTCGGCTTCATCGTCGGGTCGCTTTCCTATACCGGCGTGGGCGGAGCGTTCTCGCGCGAGCTGCTGCAGTTCGCCGACGGTAACATCTATCTGCTGCTCATCCTGGGCGCCCTCACCAGCTTCATTCTCGGCATGGGAATGACGGCGAGCGCCTGTTACATCTTCCTGGCCATTACGCTGGGGCCGGCCCTGATCGGCGGCGGACTCAACCCGATTGGCGCGCACCTGTTCATCCTCTACTGGGGCCTCATCAGCTTCATCACGCCGCCGGTGGCGCTTGCGGCGATCGCCGCCGCCAGCATCGCGCGGGCCGATCCCTGGCGTACGGGACTGTGGGCGATGCGGCTCGGGCTGATCAACTTCGTGCTGCCGTTCCTGTTCGTGCTCAATCCCACGCTCCTCCTGATCGGCACGCCGCTGCAGATCGTCCATGACGTGGCGACGGCCTGCTTCGCAGTCTGGCTGCTGGCCGCCGGTCTGGAAGGCTGGCTGTACGGTGTTGGGGCCATCGGCAGGGCCTCGCGGGTGCTGCTGGTCGCCGGCGCTCTCGGACTGCTGGTCCCGGGCCTCGCCACGGACCTGTTCGGCCTCGGCATGCTTGCCGCGGTCTATCTCGGCAACCTGTTCTGGCGGAGGCGCGCCGCCGCCTGAATGGGCGGGCGGTGGGCGGCCAGGTGTCACTCATGCATCCCTGGGCGTCGGCCGGCGTTGTGTCCCATGTCCGACCGTCGCCCGCTTCCGAACGACACGCCTCCGAACAAGGCCCCGCCAATCGATCCGCCGCGCAAGGAAGCGCCTGTGCACGAGCCTTCCGGCCGGGAGGCGCCGCCGCGGGAAGCGCCGCCGCCCGGGGGCGGGTCGGACAAGCCGCGGCCGGTCGAACGCGTGCAGAAGCTCCGGCTCGGCGTGCGGGTCGTGTGGTGGAGTGCGGTCGCCCTCACACTCTGCTTCGGCGGACTCGCGCTGTGGATGGGCGTGGGACAGCGCGATCCCTTCTTCGCCCTGTTCTATCTCGCGCTGGCGGCTTGCTGTGCGGTCGCGGGCTACGGCACGCTCGTGGCCTTCCGCCGTCCGTCGGCGTCCTGAGCGAGGTTGTTGATCAGCAGGGAGACGCTGATCAACAGGGCCCGACGACCGCGGCCCCGCCGCGTCTAGCCGTGCCTCTCAGGAGGCGTGCCATCAGCCCTTCGCATCGTAAGCGCAGCGAAACCCGATATAGACGGCGTAGAAGCTGGCGGCTTTCCACTGTGCGCCGTCGGCGCGGGTCTGGGCCGGGCCGTACCACCAGGACCCACCGGCGGTGAGGGCCTCGTCGCCGCGTCGGTCCGCCATCCACTCCCAGACATTGGCGCCCATGTCGTACAGTCCGTTGACGCCGCGTTTGGTGGTGGCGATCGCGACATGCGCCCGACGGTTGTTGTTCATACCCTCGGGCTCGTCGCCCACCGGATACGGGTAGGTCTGCCCTCGGACGTAACCGTCCGTCGGCCGATCGCGCTGTTCGGTGTAGGCGGCGCTTCGCCATTCGGCGAGCGTCGGCAGTCGGCCGCGAACATGCCGGCAGAAGGCATTGGCCTCCGCCCAGGTCACGTGCACGGCGGGCTCGGAGTCCTGGCCGGGCTGGCCTTGCGGACGCGCGTAGGTCCAGCCTTGCCGACGCGTCCATCCGCCGGTGTATTCGAAACCCCCGCCCTCGCGTTCGGCCGCGGTTCGTAACGACGTCGCGCGGGCGAAGGCCCGGAACTGGCCGATCGTCACTTCGGTCGCATCGATGGCAATTCCACCGATGCGCACGGGCTCGGGCCGTTGTGCGAGACAGGGGGCGGCACTGGCGACAAGGGCAGCAAGGGATGCGGTGACGAGCGTAAGTCGCGAATGAATCATGGGCGTCGTGCTTCATGCGTTTTGCAGTGCCGCGTGGCCTGCCCCTGCCGGAGCGTAGGTCGTGCCGCAGGCAGGCGGCAAGATGGTTTGTGGCGCGACGGCCGATAGCCAGACGTTGCCGAGTGGTTCTCGCCGTCGTCTTCACGGGCCTCGCGCTGTGGCTGGGGCTCGTGAAGAACGATCCCTTTGCCCTGTTCTATCCTGCGATGGCGGTCTGCTGCGCGGTCGCGGGCTATGGCACGCTGGTCGCCTTTTGCCGTCCGTCGGCTTTCTGACCGAGGCTGGTGACCAGCAGGTAGACGCTGATCAAGAGCGCCCATAGCGGGAAGACGATGAAGCTCCAGTCGACCCACGGGCTGGCGAAGAGCAGGAAGAGTCCCATCGCGAAGCCGGGCACCGCCAGCCAGCGTGCGACGAAGGCCGTGCGCAGCGCGATCGTGGAGGTGACCAGCATGAACATGCCCGCCATCCGGATCGCGTAGACGTTGACCAGCGTGTAGGCGAAGGCCCGCGCAAAGGCGAAGGCGGGCGAGGAGCCCAGCGCCTCCGGCTGGCCGGCATGGACGATGACGATGGCCCCGAACACCGCGGTGGCCACGAACATCAGGGCGAGGAAGAGAAGCCCGCTGCCCAGGAAGACCGTCGCGAACAGGCGGTCCTCGGCCTCGGCCAGGCGGTCGCGCACCACGCCGATGAACCACAGGAAGGCGACGCCGGCGAACGGCATCAGGTTGATCGCCAGCACGACCCGGTCGAGGCCGGCGACCAGCCACGTCCCGTGCTCCCGCGAGTCGCGCGGGACCGCCGACAGGAACAGCAGGAACGCGGCGATCAGCAGCCCGGAGAACAGGATGCCGGCGACCGCCGCAGCCCGCGGCGTGCGCAGTCTGCCGCGCGTCAAGGACGTGGGCGGCGTCATCGGCGTCATGGCCCGGCGGGGAAGGCGTCGATCGCGGCGGCCGCGTTGGCAAGGGGCTGCTGGCTCACCGTGATGAAGCCGCTGCCCGGACGATCGAGATCCTGGATCAGCAGCACCATCGTTGCCACGAGGAGGCCGGTGATGTGGACGGGCAGCCGCGCCCGCTTCGATTCGACGCCGCTGCCGTAGCCGGCGAAGCCAATGCCCATCGCGCATATGCCATAAAGGGCGGCGATGACGATGAGGGGCAGGCGGTTGCTCATCGCCGACAGGCGCTTCTCCTGGTCGTCGATCATCTCGTTCAGCGACTGGATGAACAGGCCCGTCGGCACCATCGCATTGTCTTTCGCTGCCACCGCCTGTGCCTGCCGCCACAGCGCCTCCTGCAAGAGATTCGACCGGGCGATCACCCGGTCGAACTCGGCGCGGCTGATGGGCCCGCGGGCGAGATCGAGGCGGATCTGGACGTACTCGCGCAGCAGCTTGACGGAGTCGCGGTCGTGCGGCGCCGGCAGCAGGCGGGCGCGAAGCGCCGTCGTGCCGATCGCGGCGGCCTCGGTGACGACGCCGTCGCGCCGGGCTTCGAAGCGCGACAGGGCCATCGAGAAGGTGAACCCTATCATGAGCGCCAGCAGGCCCAGGATGGCGCCCTCGAGGGTCGACACGGCCGCCGCGCCCTGGCGGGCGGCCCGCACCCCGAGCCAGTGGCCCGTTTCGCCAGCGCCGGCGATCAGCACCAGGCTGGCCGTGAAGATCGCCAGCAGGGAGTAGTTGTCGATGTCGAACGTCATCGCCGGCGCCCGCGCTTCTACCGGTCCTCTTCGAGATGGACCTTGATCCGGCCGGCAGAGACCGCGGCCTTCAGCAGCGCGTGGTCGCGCTCGGTCTGGTCGGCATAGGCTACCGCGAACTTAGCCATGGCCTCGTCGAAAGCCTCGCTCGTGCCGAGGTAGCCGGCGATCAGCCAGGGATGGCTGGCGCGCCCGTGCGCCCGCGCCAGGGCCCAGCCGCAGGCCTTGCCGAAGAGCACCAGCATCTTGCGGTCGAAGGTCTCGACCAGCGGCTTGATCTTGGCATCGCGCAGCTGGCGGACGTAGAGGTCGTTGCCCCGCAGGCCGGTCGCCCATCCCAGGAAGATGTCCGACGACGACTGCATCAGGCGCTGGCCCTGCACGACCCGCTGCCCGGCATGGCCGTAGCCGCTCTTGCCGGCATAGGGCTCCAGCACCGACGGCACGGCCTCCTTGAACTGCAGGAACAGCGGCTGGTTCGATGACGACATCAGCAGGCCGATCGAGCAGTAGCGCCCGACACTGCCGATGCCGACCACCTTCATGGCGACGTCGACCAGGCGATAGCGGTCGAGCAGCGCCTTGCGATCGTCGGACAGCGTGTCGCGGTAGCTGGCGAAGGCCTTGTCCACCGCCTCCATGAAGCCTTCCGCACGCGAGAACTCCGGATGGAAGATCAGGGGTGGCTGGTCCTTGATCTGGATCTGGCCGCCGACCATCTCGGCCAGCTTGGGAAAATCGATGTCGGAGGCACGCTCTTCCTTCGCCGCCTCGACCCGGCGCTGCACGCGCTTCCTGAACTGCGGATCGTCGGTCAGGCCGTACAGCTCCTCCGGTCCGATCCTCGTGTACCAGGCTTCCAGCGGGCTCATCTCGGCGACGTCGCGCAGGCGCTCGCGGTAGCTGCGGGCGGCGGCCCTGGCGGCGTCGCGACCCGCCGCTTCCGACAGGCCGTTCGAGCGTGCCGCCAGCACGAACGAGGCGACCAGGCGCTTGAGGTCCCATTCCCAGGGGGCCGGCAGGGTCTCGTCGAAATCGTTGATGTCGAAGTTGATGCCGCGTTCGGGCGTGGCGAAGCCGCCGAAGTTGAGCAGGTGGCAATCGCCGCAGGCCTGCACGTGAACGCCGGTCGAGGGCGCGGCTGCAAGGTCGGCGGCCATTACGGCGGCCGCCCCTCGATAGAAGGTGAACGGCGATTGCAGCATGCGGCCGTAGCGGATCGGCAGCAGATCGATCTGACGCCCCTCGTCGGAGGCCTGGAGGATCTCCAGCGGATCGCGGCGATCCTTCGCACGCTTCCACTCGCCCTGGCTGATGCGCGGAACCGTGTCGCGCAGGCGCTTGCCGGCGGCGACGAGGTCGTCGGCCGGCACCGAGTGCACGGGACGCTCGAGTTCGGGAACGGTCGGCCGGGCGCGCAGTTTGGTCACGTTGGTCATGGACGGCATCCTTCGAGACGCAGGGGTTCCGCGCCGCCCTCGCAGGATAGGGGCGCCTCGCACGGCGGTTCTTGACACATGTCAAGGCCCGGGGGGCTCGTTCGGCCGCTGCATCCGTCGCGGGGCGGGCGCGTTCACCGGTCCCCAACCCATCATGCCGACGGAGAATCACATGGCCCGCACGCCCCCAAAGCCCGACCCCAACGAGGCTTCGGCCAGTTACAGCGGCACCGGACAGGCCAAGGACGCGCGCCGCGAGGAGAAACGCAGGACGGGCGTGTACGGCGCCGAAGCGGAAGAGGGGCCGGGCTACGAGCGCGAGGACGCGGAGAAGGGCGGCCGCTACGGGCTGGAACCCACCGTCGAGCGGCCGGTCGACGAGGGCAGTTCCGAGACGGAGGTGCCCCCGGCGGACCGGAAAGTGGATAAGATGCCGGACCGCAAATGATGCCGCAGTCCGGCAGGAGAGTTCATGGGCCAGGCGATTTCCGAAGCCAAGAAGGCGATATTTCTGCAGCGGGCGGAGGCAAGGCTCAATTTCGCCCGCAACCTGCCGGAAGGGGACGCCAAACGGGAGGCCAAGATCCGGGAGGCGGAGAAGGCGCTGCAGACCGCGCTCGCCTCCAAGACCGGCCCGGCGCGCAAGGCGGCCAAACCGGGCAAGGCGAGGAAGAAGCGTGCCCGGTGAGAAGCCCGGTGCCTTCAAAACGGCGCGATTTCGACATCGAATCTGGCTACAGTTCACACAGTGATTGAGTGTTCGTTGCCACCTTCCGGTGAGGGAATGTCGATGCTGAAAAAGTTTGCCGTGGCCGCCCTGGTCGCTCTGCTCCCCGCCGCGCCCGCCTTGGCGGAGCCGGCCGTCTTCACCTGGACGGGCTATGGGCTGAACGTGCCGGGCAGCGGCAAGTGCCCGACCTACAAGATGGTGATCGACGTCACGGTCGTGGGCACCGACGTGCAGGGGCGCTTCCAGCAGGAAGGCCGCCCCGAGCGCAACTTCAAGGCGACGCTGGGCGCCGACCAGAAGTTCAAGACCACCGCCGTCGTGGGCGGTGGCAACAAGATGGACGTGGTCGGCTCGCTGAAGCCCGGCGCCTCGACCATCATGCTCGACGGCTACTGCCTGTTCGAGGGCCCGCTCAAGCCGAAGTAACGGGGCCCTCGATCGTTCTCGTCGACCGGCCTCTGGATCGCTAACTGGCGATCCAGAAGGTGTCGGGTTCGTAGAGGCCGATATAGCCGCCCGGATCCCAGGCCCAGTAGCCCTTCTCCGGCACATTGCGCACTTTCTTGCCGACCGTGACCGGCTGGCGCACTTCGTTCACCGTGCCGATCGAAAAGACCTGCTCGGCATTCACCGCGAGGATCTCCTCCCACGCCTTGCGGCGCTCGGCGGAATCGGCCGACGTGTCCCACCGCTGCAGCAGTGCGAGCAACTGCTTGCCGACGTCCATGTCGCAGGGCTCGCCCTGCTTGCCCTTGGATTCGACGTATAGGCCCCATTTCGGCCATTGCAGCCCGCCCTGCATCACCGGCGTGAATTCGCGCGGGCTGGTGTCGACGGTCGGCGCGGCCGTGGTGACGCCGGCATAGGCGGTCATGACCGCCTCGCCGGAGGTGGTACGCAGGCGGAAATTGTCGGTGGTCTGCGGCTTCAGCAGCGCCTTGAGGCCGATCTTCTTCCACTGGTCGACGACCAGGGTCATGGTGTCGACCTCGTCGGCCTTCTCGCTGGAATGCTCGATCACGAACATCGCCGGCTGGCCGTTGGGCAGCAGGCGGATGCCGTCGCTGCCTTTCTTGAGGCCGATCTCGTCGAGCAGCTTGTTGGCGGCCTTCACGTCCTGGACCGCCCACTTCGTCGCGTATTCCGGCTTGAACAGGGGCGAGCGCGGCATGATCGTGTTGGCCGACGGCTTGGCCAGCCCGTTGTAGACGACGTCGCTCAGCTCGTCGCGGTTGATCGCCAGCGACAGGGCGCGGCGGAAGCGGACGTCGCGGTTGAGCTTGCGCCAGGTCTCGTCGTTGGCGTTCATGTTGGGATAGAACGCGACCTCCGAGCCCGAGCCCTTCTCCCACAGCAGCGCCTTGATGCCCGAGGTCTTGGCGGCGTCGCGCAGGAAGGTGTAGTCGCGCAGGCCGAGATAGCGCGGCTGCAGGTCCGATTCACCGAGCCCTGCCTTGGCCGGGATCAGGTTGGCCGCGACCACGGTCATGATCACGTCGTTGATGTAGGGCAGCTGCTGGCCCTTGCTGTCGATGCGGTGGAAGTAGGGGTTGCGCACGAACACGAAGCGCTGGGCCGGCGGCACGGTGGTCAGCACCCACGGGTTGAGGGTCGGCAGGTCGACGTTGCTGTTGCCGTACATCGCGTCCTGGCGCTTGAAGACGTTGGCCCAACGGCTGCCCTTGTAGCGCTTGAGGATCTCCTCCTCGTCCGTGTACTTGCCGTGCAGCGTCTTCAGGTAATGGGCCGGGCGGAACAGGAACAGCGGCGCGGCGCGCGCCTGGCTCTCGATGAAGTCGGGATTGGGCTTGTGCCAAGTGTAGCGGATCGTCACCGCGTCGAGGATCTCGACCTTCGGCGGCTTGCCCTCGACCAGCAACTCGACAGAGGGACCGTTGGGCGACAGGTCCTTGTTGTTGGCGATGTCCTCCCAGAAGAAGCGGAAGTCCTCGGTGGTGAAGGGATGGCCGTCCGACCATTTGTGGCCGGCCCGCAGCTTGAACGTGAACTCGCGGCCCTCCTTGACCTCGTAGCTCTCGAGGATGTCGGGGTGCAGCTTGAACTTGTCGTCATACACGATCAGCCGCGTGTAGCTGTAAACCGTCATCAAGCGGGTATCGCGGGTGGCCGCGACCAGCATGTTGAGCTGGCCGCCATGACGGCCCAGCCCGTCGGCGCCCGAAAAACTCTCGATGACGCGTGGCTGCTTCGGCAGGCGCTCGGCGACCGGTGGCAGCGCGCCCGACTTCACCTTGTCGCGCAGGCCCGGAGTCTCCTGCAGCGTCGGCACGTCGGCGGCAAAGGCCGGAACGCTGCGCGCCACCAAGCCCATCAACAGCGCCTGCGTCAGAACACGTCGCTTCATCGCCTGCCTCCCTGTTATTGCCCCAGCCCCCGAGTCTGCGGGAAGTATGATGCAGAACTAAGGCAGAAATCGTCGCTTTTCTGCACGATCGGCCCGAGAATAATGGACGCACGCTTCCCCGGGCGGCGGAACACGAACCGGAGGCCGCGGCACATGGTCCGGTACAGGTTCCCGAACGCGAATTTTCGGCCTGAACGGAAAAGGATGGGACTACTTTCCCAGGGGCGTCGTGGACCGACGCCCGCCGGGAGCGAAGACCGCCGATGAGCAGCACCAAGAAGGGCCCTTGGACGATCCTCTCGCAAGAGGATGTGTACGAGAACCCCTGGATCCGGGTCACCCATCACGAGGTGCTGACGCCGACCGGGACGCCGGGCCTCTACGGGCTCGTGCACTACAAGAACCTGGCCATCGGCGTGGTGCCGGTCGATGCGGAGGGGCACACCTATCTGGTCGGCCAGTACCGCTTCCCGCTCGATGCCTACAGTTGGGAGATCCCCGAAGGCGGCGGGTCGCATGGGGTCGATCCGCTGGACTCGGCGGCGCGCGAGCTGCGCGAGGAGACCGGGCTCGCGGCGCGCCACTGGCGCAAGCTCCTGGAGGCGGATCTGTCGAACTCCGTCTCCGACGAGCGCGCCGTCGCCTACCTGGCCTGGGGCCTCACCGCGGGGGAGGCCGAACCGGAAGCCACCGAGGAGCTGGCGGTCAGGCGTGTCCCGCTCGCCGAGGCGTTCCGCATGGTCGCGGCCGGCGAGATCCGCGATGCGCTGAGCGTGCTGTCGCTGCAGGCCGTCCGGCTCCTGCAGCTGGAGGGAAAGCTCGACCTGCCTGACTGAGGGGTTTTCCGGCGTCGCCGCGTTGCGTCAGGGGCCGCCGGCGTTGGCGATGAGGCAGCTCAGGGTCTGCTGCAGGTAACCCCGATTGATCGGCAGCATGAGCGTGCCGCCGAAGCGCGGGTTGATCTCGAATACGGCGATCCGCCCCTCGGGCGTCACCGCATAGTCGACGTTGCAGGGGCCGTCATAGGCCAGGGGCAGCAGCAGTCGCTCGATCGCGGCCAGCGCGCCGTCCGCAGGATCGACGGCGGTCATGGTCTTGAAGACGACACCCTGCCGGATTTCCTGGCCGGCCTCCTTTTCGAAGACGAAGGTGCAGGACCATAGAATGCGCCCGCCCTTGCAGACGCAGTGGGTCACGTATTCAACCGGTGCGGAGAGGCACTGTTGGACGATGAACTTGCCGCTTCCCCACGGCTCGGTGCTGAGGAACGCGTCAAGCTCCCGATCCGATCGCAGGATGCGGCTGCCGAGGCCAAAGGCGGCGTTCACATACTTCACGATGCAGGGATAGCGGACCTGCTCGCGCGTCGCGTAGGTGACCGGGCATAGTTCCGACAGACCCGCCTCCTCCACATAGGCGGCAAAGGAAGCCTTGTTGCGCAGTACGCCGACCGCGCGGCGATCCGGTATCAGCGTGTCCATCGTGCGCGGACAATCGAGGATGTCATCTTCCGACAGCGGGATGATGACGCTGCGCGCATCGGCGGGGGGTGGCGGCAGGGGACGTGCCGGATCGTTCGGCCACAGCAGCACTTCCGCGACCCCCGGAACGGCCTGCCAGGTCTGCGTCTCGGAAAGGCGGACCAGCCAGTCGTCGAAGTAGTTGCCGAAGACCACGACCCGCACGGGCACCGGTTCCGCCGGTGCGGGAGGAAGCACGACCCACAAGGGGACATGGTCGACCGAATTCCTGGCCCGATGGAGCATCGACCGGACGGGGCGCGGCAACAGTGCGCGCAGCCGCAGGGCGCCGTTGCTCCGACCCCACTTGCGCAGGGCGACGATGGCGCGCGTGAAAATCGGCCAGCGCATCAGACGAGACCGTGCGCGGTCGGAGCACCTGCGTCGCCGAAGGGCTTCGGGGGCTCGCCGTCACGCGGCAGGCGGCTCGGTCCACGCAGCGGTTCAGCGATTTTCGTTTCCGCAGATCTACCGCCGCCGGAGGACATGGCGAAGTCTCCCGAGTCCGAGGCGAAAACGCAGCGTCTGCAGCCCTTTCGCGATCTTCCGCAGCCAGACCACCGCCATACCTCTCAAGGACAGGCCGACGAGGCAATTGAACGTGAGACAATCGAGCCGCGCCCACGCCGACTTGTAGGATTCGTCTCCAATGCGGAAGTCGATGTCCCGATTGTGCTGGAAGGCCCATTGAAGGGAGTCCTGCAGCAGCAGTTCACCGGTCGAATAGCGGCCCCAGGCAGGGTCCTGGCAGCCGATCAGGCCTTCGATGCGGCGATCGTCGACAGCGTCGATCTGAAAGGCGACCGGCGTGTCGTCAACGCAGAGGAGGAAGAGGCACAGACTGCCGGGGGCTTGGGGATCGGAGGTCATCGCGCAGAGAAAGTCGCGATATTCCCGCTGAGCCAGCCACTCGTTGTGGTAGCCGCGGCGCTCGATCCAGGCCTGCTTGTGAGCGAGGATCGCGTCGATCGTCGCCGGATCGACCGGCGTCACTTCTCGGCGGAAGGTCACTTTGCCCAGGTCCGACAGGCGGCGGCGTTTGCGACGCAGGTTGCTTCGGTGCGAGGTGGTGACGGTGGCGAGGTAGGCTTCCCAGTCGGGATACGCGGCTCTCAGGATCTGCGGAGCATTGAGTTCGTTGTCCACGAAGCAGCGAAGGCAAAACCGTCCAGTAAGCCGGGCCAAGGGGCTGTCGCTGCGCACATGAGGCATGAAAAGCAGGTCGCCCAACGGGCGGACCGCCTTCCACAGCCGTTCGAACCACTCGCCTTGGTGCGGCCCAGGCTCGACCAGCGGCTCGGTGTACTCGCTGCTCTCGGCGCCAAGCTGGCGAACCACGCGCAGCCCTTTATCGAGATGGCTGACCAGTGCCCAGACCCCGACCAGCCGGCCGCCGCTGCGGAGCGTGAGAATGTGCAGTCTGCGGCCGCGGGGGGCGGCGACCGTCCGCCAGGCCACCGCTGCCCAACGGTACCTCTGCGACAGGCGGTGCTCGGGACAGCGCGAGGCGAGCTCCTCCCACTCCTCGCGCAGAGCGGACAGGTCGGCTGCCGTTTCGAGCACCTTCACGTCGGCCATGGGAGAGACGGTGGAGGACAAGGCTCTTTCAGCGACGCCGGAAGAGGAAGCCGGCACCGACCGGGTGTTCGGGGGCGCCGCGATAGTGCACCGGCCCCCAGGACATCAGTTCGCGTTCGAGGACGAAGCCGTGCTTGGCAACCTCGGCCACCACATCGTCGTGATTGACGACATTGGAGTAGAACTCGCTCTGGTATCCGAGGCTCCACAGTCGTTGCACGACGACGAAACCGGGCACCGTATAAACGACCGGAAGGGCGTTGATGACCAGCCAGCTTTCGGCCGATCCGGCCAGTCGCGCAACCATCGCCCGCCAGTCCTGGACATAGTGCATAGAACCGCTGGCCAGGACGATGTCGTAGCGGCGGGCGAAGCACTCGTCGTCCGAATCGACGAACGCGACCGTCGGATTTAACTCCCGGCCGAGCCGATAATTGGTCGGCTGTTCCTTCACCAGATAGTCGAACGTGACCTCGGGCAGCATGCGTCGTGCGACCAGCGCGTAGTGGCCCAGCATGCCGCCCCAGTCGAGCACGGAGAGTCGGTCTCTGCCGCGGCTCGCTCGTGCCAGCACATAGAGGAAGGTCATCAGCATGTTGTGCGCAGTGAGATCGCGCTCATTGGCCCGGTCGGGCAGAATCGTCAGGTCCTGCTTTCCCGCGATCCGGGCTTCGACGAGCGGCCAGTTCCGCCGCATCACCTTCTCGGACGAGCTATCGTCCCAGCTCGGCAGGGGCCGTGAAGGCCAGGCCGCGCCCGCATACTCCCGCTCGACGGGGCGCATCCGCCCCAGGACTGCCGGAATGATCGGCGGCACGAGCATCCGCAGTATCTGCCCAAGCCGCATCTCGTCTGCCCCCCAGGTATCAATGGCTCTCCTTGCAAGAGAGCGGCCTGGGCGATCGTATGAGGCCCAACAACGCCAGGACCGCATTCCCGCCCGGGCTATCAGTCACACACCTTGCGTTCAGCTATAGCTAATATCGCTGTGACAATGCAATCATAAGCCCTCGCCGTGATCGCAAAGCAATGCTGCGACAGTCAGAAGGTTCACGAACCATGCGCCAGCTCTCGTTCGAAGAACTCCACCCCGAGTTCGGCGTCCGGATCCGCAGTGTCGATGTCGGCAAGCCGCTTGCGCCCGATCTCGTTGCGGGGATCCGGGCGGCGGTCGACCGATATTCGTTCGTCTGTTTCCCCGGCCAGACGATGGACGACGAGCGGCAACTGGCGCTCACGCGCCAACTCGGCCAGCCGGAGCCCAGCCATACCAGCGTCGGCAAGGTCGAGTATTTCGGCACGATCGGTAACGTGCAGAAGGACGGCACGGTGCTGGGCAATTCGCACAAGAAGACCGTCTTCCTCACCGGCAACAACATGTGGCACTCCGATGCGTCGTTCAAACCGGTGCCGGCGTTCCTGTCGGTGATGTGCGCCTACGAGACGCCGGCCGAGGGCGGCATCACCATGTTCGTCTCCCTGCGGGCCGCCTATGAGCGGCTGTCGCCCGAGCGCAAGGCCGAACTCGAGCCGCTGATCGCCATCCACGACTACGTTCATTCGCGTTCCAAGGTCGCGCCCGACGCGGTGTCGCCAGAGCTGGCCGCCTCGCTGCCGCCGGTACGCCAGCGGCTGGTGCGGACCAATCCGGCCACGGGTGCGAAGAACCTGTTCCTCGGCAGCCACGTGCGCGAAATCGAGGGCATGAGCGTCGCCGCCGGCCGCGCCTTGATCGACGCGCTGACCGACGAGGCGGTCCGGCCCGAGCACATCTATCACCATGCCTGGCAGCCGGGCGACGTCGTGCTCTGGGACAATCGCTGCCTGCTGCACGCCGGCAGCGGCTACGACGCCGACCGCCACCGCCGCTACATGCGCCAGACCCGCGTCAGCGGCGCCTGCTCGTCGCTCGACGAGGCCGCTTAGCCGCGCCTCGACGGGCGAGGGCGTGACCTGAGAGGCGCTGCGAAACTGCGCCCATGACGGTGGCCTTGAGCCGGCCGATACTGCGCCTCCACCTGATCGGCAGTGGAGGAAACACGCATGGTGCCTAAGCTCGTCGACTACCTGTCCTACGAACCCGAAGAGAACGGAATCCTCTGGATCAGGTTCAACCGCCCGGACCGGCTCAACGCGCTGGTCGGGACGGCGGAGGAAAACGGTACCGTCGCCAAGGTCGGCGAGTACATGCGCGCCGGTGACGACGATCCGAACATCCGTGTGATCGTGCTCACCGGCGCGGGCCGCGTCTTTTGTGCCGGCGCCGATCTGCGCTCGAACATGCCGGCGGACGTGACGGGCGAGGAATTCTCCGGCAACCGCGGTTCGCACGAGGGGCCCGACGCCGCGCGCCAGCACTTCTTCCACGGCTTCACCAAGCTCCACCGCGACATCTCGCTGATCCGCAAGCCGACCATCGCCATGATCAATGGCCCGGCGGTCGGATCGGGCATGGACATGGCGCTTCACTGCGACATCCGCATCGGCTGCGAGAAGACGCGTTTCATCGGCTACCAGAATGCCGGCCAGATCATCGAGAACGGCGGCTCCTACTATCTGCCGAAGATGGTCGGCCTCGGCCGGGCGCTGGAATTCGCCTACACCGGAGAGCTCGACGCCCAGCGCGCCTACGACTGGGGTATGCTCAATCATCTCGTGGCGTCGGACAGGCTCGAGGAGACCACGCGGGCCCTGTGCGACCGCATCATCAAGGTGCCGCCGCTGGTGCAGTGGGTCGGCAAGCGCATCATGCGCGCGGCCCTCGACAGCACGATGGAGACCACCATGGTCCTCACCTCGAATGCCGGCGGCATCCTGAACGGCTCCGAAGATGCCAAGGAAGCGCGCCGCGCCTTCGCCGAGAAGCGGCCGCCGGTCTTCAAGGGCCAGTGATCGAGGTCCCCGCTACTGCGGCCAGCCCAGCTCGATCTCGACGACGACCGGCTTGACCTCACGCATCGCGGAGTCGGTCGAGGAGAATTCGACGTCGCCGTTCACCTTGTCGAGCGCGTCGCCCGGCGCATCGCTCGCATGGTCGAAGCGGACCGAGAGGTTGCAGCCGCCGAGCGGCTTGTCGAGGCGGCCGCCGTCCCAGCTGCTGGTGTAGCCGCCAAGGTCCCAGCCGAAGCCTGTCAGGGTGAAGGGCTTGCCGTTCATCGCCTCGATCTCCAACAGGGTCAGGCCGCCCGCGACCGGCTTGTCCAGGCCGGTGACGGCCACCGGCCAGGTCGACCCGTTGCGGATGATGACGACGTTGGGGCGGGCATAGGCATCGTGCCAGAGGATGTCGATGCGCTTCGCCGGGTCCTTCGCGAAGAGGGCGGTTCCGGGCTCGGTATTGCCCTCGCCCACGGGGATGTCGGCGCGTTCCACATTGGCGGCGCCGAAGACCTGCGCAAGCCTGCGCTCGTCGGCGTCGCGGGCAAAGGCGCCAGTGCAGTCGAGCACCGCCGGGATCCGGTCCTGGGCGAAGGCGGGCGCCACAGTCGTGACGCAAAGTAGGAATGCAAGTCGCAGGGACGGGCACATATCGCTTCTCGAACCGTTCTGGCGGTCGGCACCGCCCGGACGCAATATTGGGGCTACTGCAGGGATCAACAGCATGACCGACGAAGTCGTCTTCTATCACAACCCGCGTTCGCGGGCGCAGATGGCGCACTGGATGCTCGAGGAGGTTGGCGCGCCCTACCGCATCGTGCCGATCGACTTCGGCAAGGGCGAGCACAAGGCGCCGTCCTTCCTGGCGCTCAATCCCATGGGCAAGCTGCCGACCATCGTGCATCGCGGTACCGTCGTCACCGAGACGGCGGCCATCATCGCCTATCTTGCCGACGCCTACCCGCAGGCGGGCCTGGCGCCGGCGCTCGACGACCCGTCGCGCGGCACCTATTACCGCTGGCTGTTCTTCGGAGCCGGCTGCATCGAGCCGGCCCTGCTCGACGAGATACTCAAGCGCCCCGCGCCGGAGCAGAAGACGGCCCTGGGCTGGGGCAGTTACGACGACGTGCTGAACGCCTTGAAGACCGCGTTGGGCAAGGGCCCGTATCTGCTGGGGGACAGGTTCAGCGCCGCCGACGTCTATGTCGGATCCGAACTGCGCTGGGGCATGATGTTCGGCGCGCCCGGTCTCAAGGGCGAGACGCTCTTCGAAGACTATGTGGCGCGGCTGAATGACCGCCCGGCCCTGCAGCGCATCGAGGCCACCGCCGGCTGACGCGAGACCGATGACCTCCTCCCTCACCACCCGCAGGCTGGCGACGATCCTGTTCGCCGACGTCTCCGGCTACAGCCGCATGATGCGCGCCGACGAGGAGCGCACCCTCGTCGACCTGCGCGCGCATCTGGCCGAGCTGGTGGCGCCGGTGATCGAACGGTTCGGCGGCCGCATCGTGAAGACGGTGGGCGACGGCGTGATGGTCGAGTTCGGCAGCGCCGTCGAGGCGGTGCGGTCCGCGGTCGAGCTGCAGCGCGGCATGGCAGGGCGCAACGACGGCGTGCCGGCAGAGCGGCGGCAGACCTTCCGCATCGGTCTGCATCTTGGCGACGTGATCGCCTCCG
Source organism: Rhodospirillales bacterium 24-66-33 (assembly GCA_002281855.1). Lineage (GTDB taxonomy): Bacteria > Pseudomonadota > Alphaproteobacteria > Reyranellales > Reyranellaceae > Reyranella. The sequence continues at coordinate 147,718 of NCHQ01000001.1, forward strand.
ACGACGATGTGTTCGGCGACACGGTGAACCTCGCTGCCCGGCTGCAGGGCGTGGCCGAGCCGGGCGCAATCGTGCTGTCGGCCGCCGTCTACGAGCAGGTGCGCGACAAGCTGGCTCTGCCGTTCCGCGACCTCGGCAATCGCTCGGTGAAGAACATCGACCGGCCGGTCCATGTCTATACGCTGGACTCCGCGGCACTTGCCGACGGTGCGGCGGCAGTATCGTCCCGGCCGCGGCGACGCAAGCGCATGGCGGCCGCCGTCGCGGCCGTTGCGGCAGTCCTGGTGGCAGGGGCGGGCGCCCTGGCCTATTTCTCCGGCCACCTCCTGCCTGCGGAGGAAGCGGTCGCCGCCGCGCCGGCGCCGGTCGAGACGGGCCTTTCCGTGGCGGTGCTGGTCTTTGCCAACCAGAGCGGCGATCCTGCCCAGGACTACTTCTCCGACGGGCTGACCGAGGACATCACGCGGGCGCTTGGGCGCTTCAAGCAGCTCACCGTGCTGTCCTACGGCGCGGTGCTGCCGTATCGCGGCAAGAACCTGCCGCCGCAGGAGATCGGGCGTGCGCTGCGAGCGCGGTACATCGTGGGCGGCACGGTGCGCCGCATGGGGCCGCGCGTTCGCGTCACCGTGCAATTGAGCGATGCGATGACCGGCACGCAGCTCTGGTCCGAACATTACGACGACGATCTGGGCGACATCTTCGCGGTGCAGGATCGCATTGCCCGCCGCATCGCCGGCACCCTGGCGACCAACCTGCAGCAGCTCGCCGTACAGCAGAGTCTGCGCAAGCCGACCGACAATCTCGATGCCTACGACATGCTGCTGCGCGGCCGCACCCGCGCCGCGGAGACGACGCCGTCGGGCAACCGGGCGGCGCGCGAGATGCTGGAGAAGGCGATGGCGATGGCGCCGGCCTATGCCGATGCCTATGCCGAACTGGCCGGCGTCCATTTCGAGCGCGCCACCTTCGGCTGGTCGGAATTCCCCCAGCAGGACATCGATACCGCGATCCGCTACGCGCAGAAGGCGATCGATCTCGACGAGGAGAACGTGCTGGCGCATGGCGTGCTGGCCCGCGCCTATGCCGCGACCCGCAAGTACGATCTGGCAATGGCCGAATCGGAGCGCGCGCTGGAGATCAACCCCAGCGACGCCGAGGTGCTGCGGGCGCGGGCCGCGGTGCTGCTGTGGACAGGCCGCATCGAGGAATCGATCGCGACCGCGGAGATCGCCAACCGCCTCAATCCCAACATCGGGCCCGAGGCGGCACTCAATCTCGGCATCGCCTATCTGCTGAGCGGGCGCTATGCCGATGCAGTGCGGCTGCTCGAGACCGTGCGCGCCCGTTTCCCGGCCTATCCGCTGCTCGACCTGCCGCTGGCCGGCGCCTATGCCGAAATGGGACGTGCAACCGACGCGAAGGACGCGATGGACGAGGGAAGGCGCAAGAACCCGCATCTCGAGGCCGCGAGCTTCGGCACGCGCTTCCAGGATCCGGCGCTGCAGCAGCGGCTCGCGGCAAGCCTGCGCAAGGCCGGCCTGAACTGAGGCGGAGACCGCCGGATTACTGGCTCGTGGTCTTCTTCAGGTTCTGCCAGTTGCCGTTGGCCCGACTCGCGTTGGCGCCCGCTTCCTCGCGAAAACGCTGTGAGCCCGCGGCGCTGGCAAAGACGTAGAGACGACCGTTCGAGATGGTCCAGATCGTCGGGTCGGATTCGCGCAGGTTGCCGTTGGCCATGTTCATGGCGCACTGGCCGCCGAACTGGGGGGCGTACTTGTCGGGATCGGCCCGGAAGAGATCGCGGTGCAGAGCATTGGCGAAGCGGTAGCGCACGCCGTCCCAGACCAGTTCGTGCTCGGCAAGACCGGGTGTCGGCGCGCCCAGGGTGAAATAGGCCACCGGATCGTAGCCCTTGAGCCCGAGGCGCGCGGCGCTGGCCGGGTTCGGCTGGGCCTCTGCCGCAGAGGCGCCCGCCAGACTGCCGGCAAGGGCAGCCGCCGCCATCCCTCCGAGGAACGCGCGACGCGTCGACATTTCACTCTCCAGTTGTGCCGGCGATCGCGCCGGCTCCCTGCGAGGTGGGCCTCAATTTGGGCGGAAGGGGGGCGGTCTGTGAACGAGCGTTCACGCCGATCAGGCCGAACGCGGGGACGTATCGGCGCGGCCGCGCTCCAGCATGCGGTGAGCGATTTCCGTCTCGCCGAGCACGATGAGGTTGGCGCCCAGCTTCTCGAAATGCTCCACCGTCGCGCTCGAATGGGCGCGGGCCAGGATGTCGAGCTTGGGATTGGCGGCGCGGGCCTGCTCGACGATCTGGCCCGCCTCGAACGGCTCCGGGATGGTGACGTAGAGACGCCGGGCGCCGGCGAGATTGAGAGCGGCGATGATCGCCGGTTCGGCGGCGTTGCCGGTGAGGACTTCGGCGCCGTCGCTGCGGGCGCGCGCGACGCCGGCATCGCTCGCCTCGACGACGATCATCTTTGCGCCGTCACCCCGGAGGCCGGCACCGACCAGCGAGCCCACGCGGCCATATCCGACCACGATGTCATGGCCGGTCAGGGTCGTCGGCGTGAGGTCGGTCGGGGGCTCGTCGGGCCGGGCCGGCGGTGCGTCCGGCTTCTCCTGGGCGAGACGCTCGAGGAAGGTGAAGATCAGGGGATTGAGCATGATCGAAACGATGGCGCCGGCGAGGATGAGGTCGCGCGCCTCCTTCGGCACCATGGCGAACCCGATGCCGATGCCGATCAGGATGAACGAGAACTCGCCGATCTGCGCCAGGCTGGCCGAGACGGTGAAGGCGGTCGACCGGCTGTGCCCGAACGCCCGGACGATGAAATAGGCGGCCACCGACTTGCCGACGACGATGATGGCGATGGTGGCGATGACGGCCACCGGCTGCTCCACGAACACCGCCGGATCCAGCAGCATGCCAACCGAGACGAAGAACAGCACGGCGAAGGCGTCGCGCAGCGGGATGGCCTCCTCCGCGGCGCGCTGGCTGAGGTCGCTTTCGCCCAGCACCATGCCGGCGAAGAAGGCGCCGAGCGCGAAGGAGACGCCGAACAGATGGGCGGCGCCATAGGCCACACCGAGGGCGATGGCATAGACGGCCAGGCGGAACAGTTCGCGCGAGCCGGTATGGGCGGTGAAGTGCATCAGCCAGGGAATGACGCGCCGGCCGACGATCAGCATGATCGCCACGAAGATCGAGACCTTGGCCAGGGTGACGAGCAGCATGAACAGGATACGGGTGGGCGGCACGCCGTTGCCCTCCGTCGCCACCGCCAGCGCCGGCAGCAGGACCAGCGCCAGCACCATCGCGAGGTCCTCGACCACCAGCCAGCCGACGGCGATCCGGCCGCGATGGGTCTCGAGGATGTGCCGCTCCTGCAGGGCGCGGATGAGGACGACGGTGCTGGCGACCGACAGGGCGAGACCAAACACCAGGCCGGCGATCGGCGGCCAGCCCAGCGCCCAGGAGAGGCTGGCGCCCATCAGGGTCGCGACGGCGATCTGTCCGACGGCACCGGGGATGGCGATCCGTCCGACCGACAGCAGATCCTTGAGCGAGAAGTGCAGGCCCACGCCGAACATCAGCAGGATGACGCCGATCTCGGCGAGTTCGGTGGCCAGGGCGGGGTCGGCGGTGAAGCCCGGCGTATAGGGCCCCACCATGACCCCGGCCAGCAGGTAGCCGACCAGGGGCTGCACGCGCAGCCGCTGGGCGATCAGGCCGAGCACGAAGGCGAGCATCAGTCCCGCAGCGATCGTCGCAATAAGCGGGGTCTGATGCTCCGGCATCCGGTTTCTCTCAGCGATTGAATGGACGCTTCCGGTGTGGCGCGCCTCCCTGGAAATTGCAATCAGTCTGAGCGGAATTGGGGAGGTTCGAGATGACGATATCGCGACGCGAACTGCTGGGCAGCGGCCTGGCGTTGTCGATGGTCGGCGCCGCAGCCACACCGGTGCGGGCGCAGGCCTATCCCACCAAGCCGATCCGCTGGATCGCGCCCTTCGCCGCCGGCGGCAATTACGACCTGACGTCGCGGCTGGTGGGTGAGGGCATGTCGCGTACCCTCGGCCAGACCGTGCTGGTCGACAATCGGCCGGGTGCCGGCGGGCTCGTCGGTGCGGAAGCGGCGGCCAATGCGCCGGCCGACGGTTACACCGTCGTCATGGGCAGCTTCAGCGTGCTGTTCGTCTCGCCCTATCTCGCGGGCAAGCCGTCGCTGGTGCCGATGTTCGCGCCGATCAGCCTGCTGTCGACCGTGCCGATGATCCTGGTCGGCAAGCCTGACGGGCGCTTCGCCGACATCCGCGCCGCGCTCGCCGAAGCGAAGGCCAAGCCCGGCACCGTCAGCATCGGCCACGCCGGCAACGGCACGACCAACCACATCGCCATTCTGCGTCTCGAAGTGAACGAGGGCGTGAAGTTCAACATCATCCCCTACAAGGGATCGGGCCCCGGCCTCAACGATCTGATGTCGGGCCAGATCGATCTCTACATGGACCAGCTCACGACCTCCCTGCCGCACATCAAGTCGGGCAAGCTGAAGGGCATGCTGGCGATGAGTCCCGACCGCGTCGCACAGGTGCCGGACATGCCATCGCTCACCGACATCGGCAGCAAGCCGTTCGACGGCGGCACCACGGCCGGCGTGCTGGCGCGCGTCGAGACGCCCAGGCCGATCCTCGAAACCCTGAATCGTGCCGTCGTCACGGCGCTGAAGAATCCGGCGATTGCCGCGAAGCTCGCCGACCTGGGCGCCGTGCCGCGTCCCTCCACGATGGAGGAGTTCGCCGCTTACATGAAGGACCAGGAGGCGGGCGTTAGCGCACTTGTGAAGTCTGGTTTGTTGAAACCATCCTGAGCGGGTGCCATGTCGGCGCCATGACATCTCTCATCAGAACGATCACGCTGGTCATCGCCTTCGCCGTGGCCGGTGCCCTGGCGGGCTGCTCTGGGTCGGGCATCCCGCAAGACGACCGGTACCAGACTCACGGCAACGCCAGCTGGGACAACTGGCGCGGCTGATCTGAGGGAGGGAGAACCCTCAGGCGATCTCCTTCATCACCGCCCACAGGTCGGCCTTGCGTTCGAAGCCGATGCCCGGCGCGTCCGGTAGCGACACGCGGCCGTCGACCACCGCGCAGTCGTCGGCGAAGCCGCCGAACGGCGCGAAGACCTGCGGGTAGGATTCGTTGCCGCCGCATTGCAGGCCGACGGCGATGTTGAGCGCGAACTGGTGGCCGCCGTGGGGAACGCAGCGCCGCGGCGACCAGCCGTGCGCCTTCAGCATGTCGAGCGTGCGCAGATACTCGACCAGGCCGTAGGAGAGGGCGGGATCGTATTGCAGGATGTCGCGGTCGGGGCGCAGGCCGCCATGGCGGATCAGGTTCCGCGCATCCTGCATCGAGAACAGGTTCTCACCGGTGGCGAGCGGCGGGGCATATTCGGTGGCGAGCGCGGCGTGCGCCAGATAGTCGAGCGGGTCGAGGGGCTCCTCGTACCAGCGCAGGCCGAAGCCCTCGATGGCGCGGCCGAACTCGATCGCGGTGGTGAGGTCGAACTTGCCGTTGACGTCGACCGCCAGCCGCTCACCGGCGCCGACGATCTCCAGCACCGCCTCGATGCGCTTCAGGTCCTCGGCCAGCGGCACGCCGCCCACCTTCATCTTCACACAGGAATAGCCGAGGCCGAGATAGTGCTTCATCTCGTCCTTGAGCCCGTCCAGCCCCTTGCCGGGATAGTAGTAGCCGCCGGCGGCATAGACCCACGCTTTGTCGTCGGCCTGACCGCCATTGTAGCGGTCGGCCAGCAGCTTCCACAGCGGCACCCGCTTGGCCTTGGCGACGGCGTCCCAGATCGCCATGTCGAGCACGCCGACCGCGACCGAGCGTTCGCCGTGGCCGCCGGGCTTCTCGTTGGCCATCATGACGGCCCAGCACTTCGCGGGATCGAGCAGTCCCTCGGCATCGAGCAGCGAATCCGGTTTGGCCTGGCTGAGCCGCGGAATGAAGCGCTCGCCCAGCAGCCCGTGCTGGGCATAGCGGCCGTTCGAATTGAAGCCGAACCCGACCACCGGCCTGCCATCGACCATCACGTCGGTGACCACGGCCACGACCGACGCGGTCATCTGGCTGAAATCGATATAGGCGTTGGCGATGTCGGAGCGGATGGGCGAGACGATGTCGCGGATGGCGACGATGCGCATGGGGGCGTCCGTGTCTGGAAGGGCCGGGTCCCGACCTTCTACAGGTGCGCGCGGGCGACGGCCAGCAGACGCGGCGGCGGGACAGGCTTGCGCAGGAAGAGCGCCTTCGAAAGGTTGGCCGGATCGCTCGCTGAAACGAAGACGAAGGGCACGTTGCGCTCTCGCAGATGATTGGCCACCGCGAAGGTCAGGCCGTCGGACACCTTGATGTCGAGAAAACCGAAGTCCACGCGATCCGCCGCCAGATTCATTGCTTCGGCGGTATTCGCGGCAACGAATGGCATGCAGCCGAGTTGGTCCCGCACCAGGGCTGCGAGGTGATCGGCCACCAGTTCATCGTCTTCGACAATCAGAACGTGCTTGCCCATGGTGAACGGCAAAACGTCTGGGCACGGAGCAGGTTCCGTGGCTTGGGCGTCGAAACCTTATTGGAATTGCAGCGTATTATGATCCAGATGCGGCGATTCATTCACAGCGCTGCGCCCGGACGACCTTCCGCCCGCCAGATGCTGCGTGCAGCGACAGCAGCTCTCCATGACGAGGTCGACGCGCGCTTTTCGGGTCCTTTCGAGACGGACGAGAATGCCTATGCGGCGTTCCTTGTTGCGCTTGCCCGCGCCGTGCGGCCGCTCGAGGCGGCGCTGGACGAAGGCGGCATGGAGCGGTTTCTTCCGGACTGGCCCGAGCGGCGACGATCGCGGGCGTTGGAGCGCGATCTCGAAGTTCTCGGTGTCCCCCTGCCGGCTGCGATCCCCGTCGGGGTCACCCGCGACGAAGCCCGTCTCTACGGCCGTCTCTATGTCCTGGAGGGGTCGCGCCTCGGAGGCAGGTTGCTGATGAAGCGCGCCCTCGCGAACGCAGACCCGAAGGTCAGGGCGGCCACCAACTATCTCGGGCATGGAGTGGGCGCCGATTTCTGGCGGGGCTTCTTGGAACGACTCGAAGGTTCGGCGGCGGTGGCGGCGTCGCCCGAGCGGACCATGCTCGGGGCTCGCGAGGCTTTCGGACTGTTCAGGGAGGAGTCGGCGCATGCCTGAACTTCCCACTCCCGCCGTCGACCTGACCAATTGCGACCGGGAGCCGATTCACCTCTTGGGTGCCGTCCAGCCGTTTGGATTCCTGATCGCGCTCGACAGCACTCAGTGGATCATCACGCGGCTTTCGAGCAATGCCACCGCCTGGCTGAGGGCCGGCCCGGCGGAACTGGTCGGCCGGCCGATCGAAGACGTTTTCACTCACGACGCCATTCACCTGATTCGGGGGCAGCTCCAGACCGCGGTCTTCACCAGCACGGTTGCGCGGGCCTTCTCGGTCGCGCTGCTGAGCGACGGCTCGTGCTTCGACCTCGCCGTCCATGTCAACGAGGACACGATCGTCATCGAATGCGAACCCTGCATCGACGAGCAGGGCGTCAATTCGGGCGCGCTGGTGCGCGCCATGATCGCGCGCCTTCAACTGACGTCGGAACTCAGGACCTTCTACCGGGTGGCGGCCCGCGAGATGCGCGGCCTCACCGGCTTCGATCGCGTTATGGTCTACCGCTTCGACCATGACGGTTCGGGCGAGGTGATCGCCGAGTCGGCGCGCGGCGGGCTGGAAAGCTACCTTGGCCTGCACTATCCGGCCTCGGACATCCCGCAGCAGGCGCGCATCCTCTACGAGCGCAACTGGCTGCGCATCATTCCCGACATTTCCGCAAAGCCCGTCGCCATCGAGCCCAGCCTGATCGGCGGCCGGCCGCTCGACCTTTCCATGAGCGTGCTGCGCAGCGTGTCGCCCATTCATATCGAGTATCTGCAGAACATGGGCGTGGGCGCGTCGATGTCGGTGTCGATCCTGCGCGACGGCAAATTGTGGGGTCTGTTCGCGTGCCATCACTACGGGCGCCATACCGTACCGTTCGAACGCCGCACGGCCGCGGAGCTGTTCGGCCAGATGTTCTCGTTGCTGATGGAGAGCCGGGAGCGGGACGGCGAAGCGGCCTACGAAGCGCGCGCACGCCAACTGCACAACCAGCTCGTCACCGTGATGGCGACGGAAGCGACCCGTTTCGACAGCATCGTCTCCCATCTCGACGAGATTGCCGACCTCCTGTCCTGCGACGGGATCGGCGTGTGGACCGGCGGCCACGCCACCCTGCAGGGCATGGCGCCGACGCAGGACCAGTTTGTCGGCCTGATCGACCATCTGACGCGTCGCGACCTGGGCGACGTGCTGGCCTGCCACGAGATTGCAGCCGAATACCCGCCGGGCCGCGACTTCGCCGACCGCGCGGCCGGGATGCTGGTCGTTCCGCTTTCGCGTCCGGCGCGGGACTTCCTCGTCTTCTTCCGCAAGGAAGTCGCGCGTTCGGTGAACTGGGCGGGCGATCCCAGCAAACCGGTCGTCGTCGGCCCGCTCGGCGCGCGCCTGACGCCGCGCAAGAGCTTCGAGTTGTGGCGCGAGACGGTGAGCGGGCAGTCGGCCCCCTGGCAGCCGGTCGACATCCGAATTGCCGAGAGTCTGCGCGTCAGCCTGCTCGAGGTCATTCTGCGCCTCTCCGACATCACCGAGATCGAGCGCAGACGGTCGCAGGAGCGGCAGGAGCTGCTGATCGCCGAGCTCAATCACCGCGTCCGCAACATCCTGGGCCTGATCCGCGGCGTCATCTCGCAGAGCCGCGATCCCTCTCTGACGGCCGACGCCTTCACCGATGTGGTCGGCGGGCGGATCCAGGCGCTGGCCCGCGCGCACGACCAGATCACCGCCGACAATTGGGGGCCGGCCTCGTTCCGCGGCCTCGTCGTTGCCGAGGCCGGCGCCTATCTGGGCGGCAAGGCCACGCGCGTCCGCCTGGCCGGGCCGGAGATGCTGCTGGAGCCTCAGGGCTTCACGACGGTAGCTCTGGTCATGCACGAGCTGATGACGAATTCCGCCAAGTATGGCGCGCTGAGCGACAGTTCCGGCGCGATCGACATCGCGACCAGGCTCGATGCACAACGCAACCTGCACATCACCTGGACCGAACAGGGTGGGCCGCCGGTGAAGGCGCCGACGCGGCGCGGCTTCGGCTCGACCGTGATCGAGCGTTCCATTCCCTACGACCTGAAGGGCGAGGCGACCGTCGACTACGAGGTGACCGGCGTGCGCGCCAGCTTCGTGGTGCCGGCCGCCTATGTTCGTCTGGCGCCGGGGGCCCTGGCGGAAGCGCCCGCCGAGGCCGCACCGGAAGCAGGCGCCGCCGACCTGCCCAAGGATGTGCTGATCGTCGAGGACAACATGATCATCGCGCTCGATGCCGAGAGCTCGATCCTGCGCGCCGGCATCGAGACGGTGCGGGTGGCCTCGAGCGTCGCCCAGGCGATGAGGGCGATCGGCAGCCGTCCGCCGGAGTTCGCCCTGCTCGACATCAATCTCGGCCGCGAGACCAGCTTCGCGGTCGCCGAGCATCTCGATTCGCTCGGCATTCCCTTCGTGTTCACCACTGGCTACGGCGAGGACATCGCCTTTCCGCCCAAGCTGCTGGGCGTCCCGCGCATCCGCAAGCCCTATACCGGCGACGCGCTGCTGATGGCGATGCGGCGCTAGCCCGCCGCGTAGACGTTGCGGCGGTTCTGGCGGAACAGGAGCCACCAGGCCACCGCGCCGTTCAGCAGGTTCCAGGCGATGCCGTTGATGAAGGCGGCGCGATAGGAGCCGGTCATGTCGAACAGCACGCCACCCATCCAGCCGCCCAGCGCCATGCCGATCAGGGTCGAAGAGATGGCGAGGCCGACCCGGAATCCGGCTTCCTGAGGCGGGAAATACTCACGCACGATGATGGCGTAGGACGGCACGATGCCGCCCTGGAACAGGCCGAACATCGCCGAGGCGAGGTAGAGCGAGGTGACCGAGTCGTCGATGAGATAGAAGACCAGCGCCACGCATTGCAGGGTCGAGCCCAGCAGCAGGGTCTTCACGCCGCCGACCCGGTCGGCAATCCAGCCGGAGGCGATGCGGCTCACGATGCCGAAGCCCAGCATCAGCGATAGCATCTCCGCGCCGCGCGCCACGCCGTAGCCCAGGTCGGCGCAGTAGGCGACGATATGGACCTGCGGCATCGACATGGCGACGCAGCAGCCGATGCCCGCGACGACCAGCACCGCCTGCAGCGCGTTCGGCGACAGGCCGAGCGAACGCGGCGAATGGGCGGCGGCACCGGGCGTTCCTGCGGCGCCCGTCATCTGCTCCTGCGGCGGCTTGCGGCGGAGCGTCAGGGCCAGCGGGATCATCGCCACGAAGCACAGCGCGCCGGCGGCCCAGTAGGTGACCCGCCAGCCGTGATCGTGGATCAGCATCTGGATGATCGTCGGCCAGATGGCGCCGGCGAGATAGTTGCCGGACGCGGCAATCGCGACGGCGATGCCGCGCCGCCGGTCGAACCAGTGCGAGATGTCGGCAACCAGGGGTGCGAAGGTCGCGGCCGAGCTGAAGCCGATCAGCACCTGCACCGCGGCGAACAGCGGCAGCGCCGTCGCCAGTGGCGCCAGCGCGAATCCCAGTGCCAGGCCGGTGGCGCTCAGCACCGCGGTGAGGACGATGCCTCGCTTGTCGACCAGCTTTCCCCAGGTGACGCCGCCGGCGAAGAAGCCCAGCGTGTTCATCGTATAGGCGAAGGAAATGTCGGCGCGGGTGATGCCGAGATCCTGCTGGATCGACGGCAGCGCCACGACGAGGCACCACATGCCGATGCCGCCGACCGTGCTCAGCGTCACGCTGGCGGCGAGACGCCACCAGGCATAGCTCGACTCGACTCCGGACATGATCAGCCGCCGATCGCGCCCTGCGTGTTGACGTAGAGCGCGTAGAGCGAGTGGCTGGCCGCCATGAACAGCCGGTTGCGGTAGCGCCCGCCGAAGCAGACATTGGCGCAGCGCTCCGGCAGGTCGATATGGCCGATCGGCTTGCCCGCCGGATTGAAGATGCGCACGCCATCGAGCTCGGCCGAGCCCATGCCCCAGCCGCACCATAGATTGCCGTCGACGTCGACGCGGAAGCCGTCGGGCGAGCCGCCGGGACCGGCGTCGATCAGCACCGAGCCCTTGCCCAGCGTCGTGCCGTCGGTCGACACGTCGTAGGAGAGGATCGTGCGGTGCGGCTCGGCGCGCGAGGCCACGACGTAGAGCTTCTTTTCGTCGGGCGAGAAGGCCAACCCGTTGGGGCCGGGAATGTCGTCGGCCATCAGGGCGAGCTTGCCGGTCGTCGGATCGAGCCGGTAGACGGCCGGCCTGTTCTGGCTCTCTTCCTTGTGGCCTTCGTAGTAGCCCAGGATGCCAAACGTGGGATCGGTGAACCAGATAGAGCCGTCAGACTTCACCACCACGTCGTTGGGCGAGTTGAGCGGCTTGCCGTTGTAGGAATCGGCCAGCACGGTGATGGCGCCGTCATACTCGAAGCGCACGACGCGGCGGGAATCGTGCTCGCAGGCGATCAGCCGGCCGCGGCGGTCGCGCGTATGGCCGTTGGCGTTGTTGGAGGGCTTGCGGAAGATCGCGACGTTGCCCGTCTCCTCGTCCCAGCGCAGCACGCGGTTGTTGGGAATGTCGCTCCACAGCAGATAGCGGCCGTCGCCGAACCAGACCGGTCCCTCGGACCAGCGGCAGCCCGTATAGAGCCGCTCGACCGAGGCCAGCACCAGCCGGTACTGGTTGAACGACGGATCGAGCACGCGCACGGCCGGATCCGGATAGCGCTCGCTGGGCTGCCACATCTTGGTTTCCTCGTTTCCTTCGTGACGGGGAGACTAGCGCCAAGTGGCCGCGTGCGCCTCCTTGGAATCGGCAAGGCCACCGTGCTTGCATGGAGGGCCTTCGCCTTCTGTCCCAGGTTGCAAAAAGCCATCCCGCTCTGCAACCTGCTTTCCGCTGTGGAGGGTTGCGATGAAACGGGCCGGCATTGTCAGACTACTGGTGTTGCTCGTCGCTTTCGACCTGGGAACGGTCGCCGTGGCGATGGCACAGCCAGCTTCACCGCCATCGAGCAGGGCGGAGGACGTATTCACCTATTACTACCGCGATCCCCGGCCCGAGCGTCTCGTCGGCTGGTTCGATGGTTTCGGCAGGAAGCGGCCGGATTGGGTCGCGTATCCGCCGGTGGCGGGCTTTTTCGCCATTGTGTTCGCGACGCAGCCGGGGTGGATCGAAAAGCTCGTTCCGGCCCAGCTCAACGCGCGGCAGGCCGACACGATTTCCGCAGCCTTGAGGCTCTCCGGACAGGCGGCCTCCAGGGATTTGCAGGCTCGCCTGGCCCAGGCCGGCACGGATCGGACCCTCACGGCCCAGTTTTCCGGCCTGCCCGATCGGCTGACCAACCTCAGGATCGCCTCGCCGACCCACCTCGACATACTGTGGGGCGCGTCCTTCGCCAGTGGCGACGGCCGATATGCCCGCATGATCGCTGACTTCTTGGCTCGCACGGCCAACCGCTCCGAAACCATTGCTCTCGATGTCACCAGAATCGCCACGGCGGCTTCTCGAGGGGACTTCAGCAGCCTGGCCCAGCTCAAGGAGAAGTACGAACCCGGGCTCCTGCTCGAAATGGTCTATGCCGGAACCGCGGCATGGGCACTCACGTCCAACGCACGCCAGCATGCCTTCGTCGATGGCGTCGTCACCCGCTACATTGCGGACCATTCGGGGACGCCGGCGGCAAAGGTGCTGTCGACGCTGAAGGGGGCCTAGCCTCAGCCTCGATCCAGCCGGTTCCGGGGAGCGGTTTCGGGCCTGCCAAGCCCTCGAAGAAATCGCGGGAACGGCGTGGCGGGCCTGTGATATACCGCCGGACCCGTCCGCCGCGCAGGCGGGCCAATGTTTGCAAGCCCCAGGGGATGGTTGTGATGAAGCCGAGCTTTGTGACGATTGACCGACATCCTGGCCGCTCCACCCAGACCATCGGTGTGGCCCGCGCGCTCGGAACCGATCCGGATCTCATTCACGAGCCGTCGGTCGGCGTCGTCGGCACCAAGGGCGACAGCCAGTGCTACCTCGGCGTCCTGTCGAAGGTCGAGGCGATCCACGCCCAGCTCAAGGCCCGCATCGGCACGGGACCCAACCAGCTCAAGATGCGCCTGGTCCAGCCCGAGTACACGATTGCCACGTCGGACGGCATCCGCAACGGCACGCGCGAGATGCGCTACTCGCTGATCGGCCGTGAGGTCACCCAGGACGCGCTGTGCGAGCATCTGAGCGCCACCGGCCTGGCCGGCACCATCGCCGTGGTCGCCTGCGACAAGCCGCCGGTCGGCACGCTCTCGGCCCTGCTCGAGCACAACCTGCCCTCGATCATCATGTCGGACGGCCCGATCCATCCGGGCAAGGATCCGAACACCGGCGAGGCGCTCGACATCGTGAGCGCCTACCAGGTCGCCGGCCATCCCGATGCGGAATACCGGCACCACATCGCCTGCCATGCCTGCCCGGGCTACGGCAGCTGCGGCGGCATGTTCACCTACAACACCATGCAGACCTTCATCGGCGTGGTCGGCATGCAGCCGCTGCACATGGTGGCGCCGCCGTCCGACGATCCGCGCCGCACCGGCGAGTTCGCCGCCGAGCTGGTCGACCTGCTGGCCAACCTGATCGCGAAGGACCTGAAGCCGCGCGACATCGTCGTGCGCGATTCGATCCGCAACGCGGTGATCGTGGCGATGGCGATCGGTGGCTCGACCAACGTGGTGCTGCACGCGCCGGAAATCGCCCGCGCCGCCGGCTTCGGCGACTTCTGGAAGGACGTCATGACGCCGGAGGAGTTCAATTACCTCTCGCAGCATGTCGTGCCGGTGCTCACCGATGCGCGGCCCTACGGCAAGTATTCGATGGTCGACATCGACGAAGTCGGCGGCGTGCAGGTCATCGTGCGCGAGCTGCTCGAAGCCGGCCTGCTAAACGGCAACGTGCTGACCTGTACCGGCGAGACGCTGACGCAGCAGGTCGAGCGGCTGGGTGCCAAGAAAGCCGATGGCCGCGTGATCTATCCGGTCGAGAAGCCCTACAAGCCGACCGGCGGCCTGCGCATGCTGGGCGGCAACCTGTCGCCGGACTTCTCCGCGATCCTGAAGCTCGCGGGCGTCGAAGGCGGCCTCGAGGACAACCTGTTCCGCGGCCGTGCCCGCGTGTTCGAGGGCGAGCAGGGCCTGCTCAAGGCGCTCGACGAGACGCCGGACACTTTCCAGAACCACGACATGATCATCGTGCGCTACGAGGGTCCGAGCGGCGCGCCCGGCATGCCGGAGATGCTAGATCCGACCTCGCGCATCACGACGCTGTGCCGCGAGCGCAACATCGTTGTCGCGCTGATGACCGATGCGCGCTTCTCCGGCGGTTCGGTCGGCCTCGTGATCGGCCATGTCGGGCCCGAGGCGGCGCTGGGCGGCCCGATCGCGCTGGTCGAGGACGGCGACGAGATCGTGGCCGACCTCAACGTGAACGAGCTGAACTGCACGGCGTTGAAGGATCCTGCCGTATTCGCCAAGCGCAAGGCGGCGTGGGAGAAGGCGGTCGCCGGCAACGGCGGCATCCATCCCAATTGCGGCATCGCCGATACGCGCCTGCTCCACCGCGCCCGCACCAGCGCGGTGCCGGCGACGCGCGGCGGCGGCCTGCATCCCAACCGCGAGGTCTGGGTGCGTGCGCCGCGCAAGGCCGAGCGCCAGGACTTCAAGCTGCGCAACAAGCACCGCCCGGCGTTCGACGAGAGCTTCTGACGGGCTGCTCGAAAAGAGACCCGTCGTCTCGACCGGAGCGCCGAAGGCGCGAAGTGGAGAGACCTTCTCTCCACGAAACGCCGGCAAATCGTAGAGGCAAGGTCTCTCCGCTACGCCTCGCTACGCGAGGCTCCGGTCGAGACGACGGGGCGGCGTTCTAATCGCCCTCTATGCCGTAAGCCACCTTGGCGGCTTCCTTGCTGACCAGGCCGAGCCGGACGTCGCGTTTGACGGCGTCGGGATCGCGCTTTGCCGGATCGCCGTAGCCGCCGCCGCCGGGCATCTCTACCACCAGGCGCTCGCCGGCCGGGATGGTCTGGAAGCCCTTGGCCTTCAGCTCCTGGCCTGAGGCGAGCGACAGGCGGCCGTTGCCGCCGGGCTTGCCACCGTCGCGGCCGCGCGCGGGATACTTGACCCGTTCGAAGGTGGCGAAGATGCCGAAGGGCGCGCCTTCGCGGTGCTCGACCTCCATCACCTGTCCGAGGCCGCCACGCTGCACGCCGGGGCCGCCCGAGTCCTGGCGGTATTCCTTCTTCCAGACGACGACGGGCGCGATGGTCTCGGTGATCTCGACCGGGACGTTGCGGACGCCGGACGGGAAGGGCGTGGCCGACAGCCCGTCGAGCGCCGGGCGGGCGCCCGCGCCACCGGAATGGAAGGTCGTCACCATGAAGGGACGGCTGTTGCCAATCGTTCCCGTCATGCCGTGGCCGGCACCGAGCTTCAGGTTCCAGAGGTTGGAGGTGCCTTCGGCCGGAACCTGCCCCGGGATCACCTGATGCAGCGCGTCGAAGCAGACGTCGGGCAGCATGTGGCCGATCGTGCTGCGCGCGTTCACCGCCGCGGGATGGAGCGCATTGACGATGGTGTTTTCCGGCGCCGTCACCAGGATCGAGTCGAGCGTGCCGGCATTGTTGGGAATGGTCGGCGCCACGATGCACTTGATGCCGAAGGCGGTATAGGCCTCGGTGTAGCACATCGGCGAATTGATGCCGTAGATCGACGAGCCCGAGGTGCCGGCATAGTCGACGGCGATGTGATCGGGATGGATCGTGACGGCGGCATGCAGGTCGATCGGCGCGTCGTAACCGTCGATCCGCATATGGCCCTTCCAGGTGCCGCGCGGCAGCTTGGAGATGGCCGCGATCATGCCGGCGCGGCTCTTCTCGATGATGTGCGTGCCCAGCTCGTCGAGAGTGTCGATGCCGTGCTCGGCCATCATGTCGGAGAGCCGCTTCTCGCCGATGCCGTTGCAGCCGATCAGCGCGTGGATGTCGCCTTCGACCTGCACCGGCTCGCGCACGTTGGCGCGCACGATGCGCATCACGCTTTCGTCGATCACGCCCTCGCGCATCAGCGGCAGCAGCGGCAGGAAGAGGCCCTCGTGGAAGACCTGCCGCCCGTCGGGCGACTGGCCGAGGCCACCGATGTCGACCACATGCGTGGTGCAGGAGAACAGCGCCACCAGCTTGCCGTCGTGGAAGGCGGGCGAGGTGACGACGATGTCGTAGAGATGGCCGGTGCCCTTCCACGGATCGTTGGTGACGTAGGCATCGCCCGGCTTCATCGTCTCGACCGGGAATTCGCGGATGAAGTGGATGACGCTGCGCGCCATCGAGTTCACGTGGCCCGGCGTGCCGGTCACGGCCTGCGCCAGCATGCGGCCTTCGAGGTCGAACACGCCGGCCGAGATGTCGCCGGCCTCGCGCGCGCTGGTCGAGAAGGCAGTGCGGACCAGCGCCCGCGCCTGTTCCTCGACGACCGAGAGCAGGCGGTTCCACATGACCTGCAGCCGGATGTCGGCCAATGGCGACTTGGCCGGCGAATTGGGAGACGTGCTCATGCGCGGTCCTCCAGGACGATCTGGCCCACTTCGTTGATCTGGGCGATGAAGCCGGTGGGAACGACGGTGGTGGTGCCGTCCTCGACGATCAGCGCCGGTCCGTCGAACGACATGCCGGGCGTCAGCGCCTTGCGTTCGTGGAGGGCTGCCCGTTCCAGGAGGCCGCTCGCGGGATCGAACACCTCACGATGGCCCGACGGTGCGGGGGAGGCGAGCTTCGCGACGGGGCTGGCCGGCGGCGGGAGCGGCCGGTCGGTGCCGATCGACAGAGTCCAGGTCAGGGCTTCGACCTCGAGCTTGGGAATGGCGCGGCCGAACACCAGCTCGTAGGTCGCCTCGAAGCGGCGGCGCAGGTCGCCCGCAGCATCTGCGGCAAACGGTTCGTTCGGCAGCGGGACCGCGATCTCATGGCCCTGGCCGCGATAGCGCATGAAGGCCTGGCGCGATTCGACCAGCGTTTCGCCCGGCGCCGCCGGCCGCACCACGGTCTCGGCTTCGGCCCGCATGGCGGCAAACAGCTCGTTCAGCATCTTCGCGTCGAACATATCGAGCCTGACATGGCGCGTCCTCACCACCTCGTAGGCGATGGAGGCGCGCAGGAAGCCGAAGGCCGAACCGACGCCGGCACCCACCGGCACGATGACCCGCTTCATGCCGAGCTTGCGGGCGAGCCGCGCGGCATGCAGCGGCGCGGCGCCGCCGAAGGCGATCAGCGTGCGGTCGGCGGTGTCCTTGCCGTTCTCGACGGCATGCACGCGGGCCGCGCTCGCCATGGTCTCGTCGACGATCTCCGCCACGCCGGCGGCTGCGCCCTGGGCATCGGTGCCGAGCGGGCCGGCCAGCACCTGCAGCGCGGCCTCGGCCTTGTCGCGATGAAGGGGAATGGCGCCACCGGCGAAGCGCGTCGGATCGAGGCGTCCCAGCGCGGTATCGGCGTCGGTCACGGTGGGCTCGGTGCCGCCGCGCCCGTAACACGCGGGACCGGGCACGCTGCCCGCGGAATCGGGGCCGACCTGGATGCGGCCCAGCGCGTCGAGGCGGGCGATCGAGCCGCCGCCGGCACCGATCTCGACCAGTTCGATGACGGGGATGCGCACCGGCAGGCCGGAGCCCTGCACGAAGCGATAGGCGCGCGCCACTTCGAACTGGCGCGAGCGCTGCAGCTCGAGATCGTCGAGCAGGGTAAGCTTGGCTGTGGTGCCGCCCATGTCGAAGGCGACAGCCTTGCGCGCGTCGTTCTCGGCCGCGACCGCACGGGCCAGGATGGCGCCGCCGGCCGGTCCGGACTCGACCAGGCGCACGGGGTAGCGCCGCGCCGTATCGACGGTGGTGATGCCGCCCGAGGACATCATCAGCAGCAGGGGCGCCGCAATGCCTTCCTTCTTCAGGTCGGTTTCGAGCTGGCCGAGATATCCTTCCATGCGTGGCAGGACATAGGCATTGGCGATGGTCGTGGAGGTGCGCTCGTATTCGCGGATCTCGGGGCAGACCTCGCAGGACAGCGAGACGGCAACGCCCGGCAGTTCCTCCGCGAGGATGGCGCCGGTGCGGCGCTCATGCGCCTCGTTGGTGAAGCTGTGCAGGAAGCAGACCGCGACCGCCTCGATCTTCTCGGCCTTGAGATGCGCGGCGACGCGGCGCACCGCCTGCTCGTCGAGCGCCAGCAACACCGCCCCGTCGGACGCCACGCGCTCCGGCACGCCGAAGCGCAGGTCGCGCGATACCAGCGGCTGCGGCCGTTCCATATGGATGTCGTACTGCTCGAAACGGTGCTCCCAGGCCATCTCGACGGAATCGCGGAAGCCTTCCGTCGTGATCAAGGCCGTGCGGGCCCCCTTGCGTTCGATCAGGGCGTTGGTGGCGAGGGTGGTTCCGTGGACCACGAGCGTCACGTCCTGCGGCCGGCATTTCGCTTCGGCCAGGATGGCGCGCACGCCTTCCAGCACCGCGCGCTCGGGCGCATCGGGCGTGGTCAGGACCTTGATGGCATGGGATTTCGCACCGGTTTCGAGGACGACATCGGTGAAAGTGCCGCCGATATCGACGGCCAGACGGGAGGACATTGTTACTCGTCGATCTTGATGTTGCCCTTGCGTACCACGTCGCCCCAGGTGACGGAATCGCGCTTCAGGAAGGCCACGTATTCGGCAGGCGGCAGGAGCGCCGGCGTGAGACCGCTCTCGTCATACTTCTTCTTCACGCCCGGCTCGGCCAGGACCTTGGCGATGGCTGCGTAAAGCCGGTCGACGATCGGCTTGGGCGTTCCCGCGGGGGCGGCGAGCCCGTACCAGTTTTCCGCCTCGTAGCCCTTCACCGCTTCGGCGATTGCCGGCGTGTCGGGCAGGACGGGCCAGCGCTCCGGCGAGGTCACGGCCATGGCGCGGGCCTTGCCGCTGCGGATCAGGCCCAGCGTCGCGGGATCGCCGAAATAGGCATCGACGATACCGGCCGCGAGGTCGTTCAGGGCGGGACCCGTGCCGCGATAGGGAACGTGGATCATCTTCAGGCCCGACATCTGGCTGAAGAGTTCGCCGGCGAGATGCTGGCTCGTGCCGATGCCGCCCGAGGCCCAGCGCAGCTCCTGCTTCTTGGCCAGTTCCATGAATTGCGGCAGCGTCTTGGCAGGCAGATCGTTACGCACGGCCAGGATGAACGGCATGCGCACCAGCCGCGTGATCTGCGTCAGCGCCATCGGATCGTACGGCATCTTGGTGCGCAGGTGCGGGCCGGCGGTCAGCGTACCGGCGCCGGTGAGCGACAGCGTGTAGCCATCGGGGGCGGCATGCGACATCGCCTCGACGCCTATGATTCCTCCGGCGCCGCCCTTGTTCTCGATGATGATGGTCTGCCCGAGTTCCTTCGACAGCGGCTCCATCATGAGTCGCGCCGTCAGGTCGACGCCACCGCCCGGGGGAAAGGGGACGATCATCTTGATCGGGCGTTCGGGATACTTGCCCTGCGCGTAGGCAGCGCGAGCGACGAACGGTGACGCGAGTGTCGTGACGAGTAGCTGCCGCAGAATGTGCCGACGAGTGTTACGCAAGAACCAATCCCCCTGTTACGCGCGCCCGCCTCGACTGTTCGTCACGCCGGCACCGCTCGATCGAATGCAATCGCGATGCCATCGAGGCCCGTGCTGCGCGAAGACGCATCTCCGCGAGCGCCGTTACAGCGCGACCTCTCTGAACACCTCGACGAAGCGATCGACATCCTGTTCGTCGTTGTAGACGTGCGGGCTGATGCGCAGGCGTCCGAGGCGCGGCGCGGCGTAGACGTTTTCGGCCGCGAGCTTCTGCGGCAGGTCGTCCGCCATGCCCTTGGGGAACTGCAGGCAAAGAAGGTGCGGTGCGCGCAGCTTGCGGTCGAGCACGCGCACACCGGAGTTTGCGAGACCATCGGCCAGGCGGTCCGTCAGCATGGTGAGCCGGGCGACGATGGCGTCGTTGCCCCACCCCGCCATCATCTCCATCCCGACCGCGGCCATTTCGAGCGTGATGAAATGGTCGCGCTCGCCCATGTCGTAGCGGCGCGCGCCGTCGGCATAGGAGAGGTCGCGGAAATAGACCTTCTGCTCGGCGGCCACGCCTTTGCGCGCCGGCGCCGTCTGCTCGAGCGGCACGCCGTTCTGGCGGCGCCTGGCGACATACATGAAGGCGCGACCATAGGGTCCGAGCACCCACTTGTAGGTCGGAAAGATCAGGAAGTCGGGATCCAGCGCCTTCACGTCGATGCGGCGGACGCCGGCATCATGAGTCGCATCGACCAGCAATGCCGCTCCCGCCTGCCGCGCGGCTTCGGCAATGCGCGGCAGGTCGATGGCGCCGCCATCCGACCAGTGTACCGACGAGATCGAGACCAGCGAAAGTGGGGCTGCGTCCTTGCGGGACATTGCTTCCAGAATTGCCGAGCTCCAGTCGCCGTCGCCGGGCTGCTTCACCTGTTCGACGGTGAAGCCCCCTTCTTCCGCACGACTCATCCATTCGAGTACCGGCGAGGTATGGTCGTCCTGCAGCACCAGCACGCGACTGCCGCGCGGCAGACTCATGACCTTGCCGGCGGTCGAGACGCCGTAGCCGACTGAGGGGATCAACGCGACGTCTACAGGGTCGGCACCGATCAACGCTGCGGCCGCACGACGCGCGCGCTCGTACTGCTTGGGCATGAAATCCGCTTCGAGCTTCCACGGCTGACCTTTGCGGGTCACTCCGATACGGCCTGCTTCCTGTACGGCAAGCGGAAGCGGGCTCCAGGCGGCGGCATTGAGGAAGCAGACATCGCGCGGGATGTCGAAGAGTTCGCGCTGGCAAGAAAGCATCGGGACCGCCATCGATGAAGGAGGCGGTGAGCCTATGCCAAACGCTGAACGAGAAAAAGGACGCCCGTCCTGCGACGGGCGCCCCTTTGATCGCTTTTCGGAGGCGGCGTTAGCCGTCGATCGCCTT
Source organism: Rhodospirillales bacterium 24-66-33 (assembly GCA_002281855.1). GTDB lineage: Bacteria > Pseudomonadota > Alphaproteobacteria > Reyranellales > Reyranellaceae > Reyranella. Next base: position 168,937 of record NCHQ01000001.1, read on the forward strand.
CTTCAGCGCATCCTTGGTCTTGCCGACGGCCTGCTGGGCCTCGCCCTTGCGCTCCTGCACCACGCCCTCGACCTGCATCTTGTCGCTGTCGACCATCTTGCCGATGCCCTGCTTTGCGTTGCCGACGGCCTCGTTGGTGGCGCCCTTGATCTTGTCGGTCGTGCTGCTCATTGCCTTCTCCTCTGTCGAATGGTTGTGCATCTTCAACGCTGTCCTACGTTCGGCGTTGCAAGAATTCGGAGGCCTGCCGGATCGCTACGAAGCGTCGTCCGTTCGTCACAATCCTGAGCCGCTTCTTGGCGTCTTTGCCTTATTTTTGCCGCGACGGGAGGGCTTTTGGGGAACCGACGTCGCTTCATACCGTTGAGCGACCACGCGCAAGGCGCGGCCGTCATTCCAAAAAGGCGGCCCCCCGAACCGCGGCGTGTAGTGGTCGAGAGCCTCTTCGCGCCCCAGGGCATTGAAGGCGCAGAGGGGACGAGATGGCAGCAGAAGACTTCGACTACGGTACCGCACTATTCCTCGATCTCGATGGCACGCTCCTGGAGATCGCGGCGACACCCGAACTGGTGGTGATACCGCCGAACCTGCCGGGCATCCTGATGGAGCTGCACGCGGTTCTGGGCGGGGCTCTCGCGATCGTCAGCGGCCGGTCCTTGAAGACGATCGACCACTTCCTGCAGCCGTTCTCGTCGGCGGCCGCCGGCGAGCACGGCGTCACCTTGCGTTTCAGCGACGGCACCATCGAGGAAATGCCGGCCGGTCTCGGCGTGACGCAGGCGTGGCGTGATTCGCTGGTTGCGGCGACGGAACGGTGGCCGGGTGTGCTCGTCGAGCCGAAGCCGCATGGCTGCGCGATCCACTACCGCTTGGCCCCGGAGCGGCATGACGATGTCTGGCGCCTGGTGCGCGCGCTCGTGCCGGAAGATCACCCCTGGTTCCGCCTGATTCCCGCGCGTGAAGCCGTCGAGATCGGACCGCGCGGTACCTCCAAGGGACACGCGGTCGAACGATTGATGAAGGACCGTGTCTTCAAGGGTCGTCGGCCGATCTTCATCGGGGACGACTTCACCGACGAAGCCGGCATGAGTGCGGCCCGGCGCCATGGCGGCGAAGGGCTGCGCGTGCAGGAAGTTTTCGATGGCGACCCGGCGAAGGTACGCGCCTGGCTTGCACACAATGCCGAACGGATGGCGCGTGACTTGAACACAACTGCGGCAGGAGCATCAGCCCGTCCATGAGTACTCTCGACCTCGGCGTCATCGGCAACTGCTCGATCGCGAGCCTGATCGATCGCAACGGCCGTCATGTCTGGCACGGGCTGGGGCGGCTCGACGGCGATCCGGTCTTCAACGCGCTGCTGGGCGGCAACGATCCCCAAGCGGGCTTCATGGATGCCGTCTTCGACGGCGTGAAGGAAAGCCGGCAGCGCTACCTTCCCAACACTGCGATCCTGGAGACGGTCATCGACTGTGCGGGCGGCACGGCGCGTATCCTCGATTTCGCGCCGCGTTTCCGGCGCTTCGGGCGCATGTTCCGTCCGCCCATGCTCATGCGACGCCTCGAGCCGGTGGCGGGCCGGCCCCGCGTCACCTTGCGGCTGCGTCCCACCTTCGATTACGGCGCGCGCAAGTCGCAGGTCACGGTGGGCAGCAATCACGTGCGCTATTACGGTGAGGCCTCGGTGCTGCGTCTCACCACGGACGCCTCGCTGAACTACGTGATGCACGAGACCGAATTCTCGCTCGATCGGCCGCTCACCATGATCGTGGGCGCCGACGAGAGCATCACCGACAATGTCGACCAGCTCTCGCGCTCCTTCCTCAGCGAGACCGAGATCTACTGGCAGGGTTGGGTGCGCGACCTCAACATCCCCTTCGACTGGCAGGTGGCGGTGATCCGCGCTGCGATCACCTTGAAACTCTGCAGCTACGAGGATACCGGCGCGGTGCTGGCCGCGCTGACGACCTCCGTGCCGGAAGCCGCCGGCACCGTGCGCAACTGGGACTACCGCTTCACCTGGCTGCGCGATGCGTTCTTCACCGTGACGGCGCTCAACCGCCTGTCGGTAACGCGCACCATGGAAAGCTACGTGCGATTCATCATCGACGTGGTCGAGGCCGGCAGCAAGCGCGGCGAAGTTCAGGATGTGGCGCCGCTCTTTCCCATCGCGCCGGGGACCGACACGGTGGAGCGCCTGATCGACACGTTGCCGGGCTATCGCGGCTACGGTCCGGTGCGCATCGGCAATGCCGCGGTCGGTCAGCGCCAGAACGACGTGTATGGATCCATGGTGCTGACGGCGGCGCAGATGTTCTGGGACGAGCGCCTGCCCCGGCAGGGTGATGTCGAACTCTACCGCCAGCTCTGCGCCGTCGGCAACGAAGCGCATCGCGCGGCGCTCACGCCCGATGCCGGCCTGTGGGAATACCGCGAACGCGAGGAGGTCCACACCTTCTCCGCCGCAATGTGCTGGGCCGCCCAGCACCGGCTCGGGATGATCGCCCGGCGGGTTGGCCTCGGCGGGGAATCGCGCGAATGGCTCGCCAAGGCGGGCGTGCTGCGGCAGGAAATCATGCAGCGCGGGACCACGTCCGACGGCTGGCTGTCAGGCGTGCTCGACCGCGAGATGGCCGACGCGTCCAGCCTCGTGTTGCCGGAAATCGGCCTGCTGCGGTCCGACGATCCGCGCTTCCACGCCACGCTCGACATGGTTTCCCGCAAGCTGATGAAGAACGGCTTCATCATGCGCTACATCGAGGCCGACGATTTCGGCGCACCGTCCAACGCCTTCCTGCTCTGCACCTTCTGGTACATCGACGCACTGGCCAGCGTCGGCCGCCGCGACGAGGCGCTGGAGCTCTTCAACAACGTGTTGGCGCGGCGAAATCACGTCGGCCTGCTTTCCGAGGACCTCGATCCGCGCACCGGCGAACTGTGGGGCAACTTCCCGCAGACCTACAGCCAGGTCGGCCTCATCCTGTCGGCCATGCGGCTCTCGCGGAGCTGGGAGGAGGGTCTGTGGCACGCCTCGTAGTCGTATCGAACCGCGTACCCGTTCCCAAGGCGCGCGGCACGGCTGCGGGCGGGCTGGCCGTCGCGCTGCGCGATCTGCTGACGCCCGGCGCAATGTGGTTCGGATGGAGCGGCCGCCTCGCCGCGGAGCCGTCGACGCAACCTGCCATCGTCGAGGCGCGCGGGGTCACCTACGCTACGGTGGACCTCACGCCCGACGCCTATCGCGGCTTCTACGTCGGCTTTGCCAACGGCGCGCTGTGGCCGCTGCTGCACTTCCGTCTGGGGCTGATGCATTTCCGTCGCGAGGATTACGAAGGTTACCTCTCGGTCAACCGCTCCTTCGCCTCGTCTCTGGCGCCGCTGCTGCAAGGCGACGACACGGTTTGGGCGCACGACTATCATCTCATTCCCTTCGCCCGCCTGCTGCGCAAGGAGGGCTTCGAAGGCCGTATCGGGTTCTTCCTGCACGTTCCGTTCGTGCCGCCATCGATGCTCGAAGCGATGCCGGTGGCGCGCGAGCTGGTGGCCGATCTCTGCGCCTACGATGTCGTGGGTTTCCAGACCGAGGAACATGCGCGCGACTTCCGCGACTGCGCGCAGCGCCTGCTCGGCGCCACGGTCGAGGGCGAGTGGATTCGGCTGGCCGGACGCCAGGTGCGCGCCTTCGCCGATCCGATCGGCATCGATGCCCAGGGCTTCGCGCAGGACGCCGTACGCGCCGAGGGCGACAAGGCGGTGCAGCGTGTAGCCGAGAGCCTGTCGAACCGCGCGCTCGCAATCGGCGTCGACCGGCTGGATTATTCCAAGGGCCTGCCACACCGCTTCGAGGCGTTCGGCCGCCTGATCGAGAAGCATCCCGAGCACAAGCGGAAGATCCATTTCCTGCAGATCTGTCCGCGCTCGCGCGAGGAGGTCGACGAATACCGCCGGCTGCGCACCGAACTCGACCGGTTGGCGGGCCGCATCAACGGTCGCTTTTCCGAGTTCGACTGGACGCCGCTGCGCTATTCGACGCGCGCGGCGCCGCGCTCCACCTTGGCCGGACTCTATCGCCTTGGCCGGATCGGCGTGGTGACGCCACTGCGTGATGGCATGAATCTCGTCGCCAAGGAGTTCGTGGCCGCGCAGTCCGACGAGGATCCGGGCGTTCTCGTCCTGTCGCAGTTCGCGGGCGCCGCCCAGGACCTGACCGAGGCGCTGATCGTCAACCCGTTCGATCCCGACGCCATCGCCGATGCCATGCATGTGGCGCTCACGATGCCGCTGTCAGAACGCCAGGAGCGTCAGAGCGTGCTCCGGGAGAAGGTTATGCTGACGACGGCCGAAGCCTACTGCCGGCGCTTCATCGAAGCCCTCGAAGGGCCGGGGATAGCGCGCGCGGCATGAGGGGCTAGGAGACCAGGCCGAACGCCGCCGGATAGACGACGAGCCCATCCTCGCCGTCGAGGGCGCCGGGCACCAGTTCCAGCGCCATGAAGGACTCGCCCTCGAAAGGGCTGTCGAGGCCGCTCGCCAGCTCGGCCGAGAAGCCGAAGCGCGGATAGTAGTCGGGATGGCCGAGGACCACGACGGCCTGCCATTCGCGGCGCCGCGCCAGTTCGATCCCGGTTTCGACCAGGGCCGTGCCGATGCCCGAGTTCTGGCGTCCGGGATGGACGCACATCGGCGCCAGCGACAAGGTCGGGATGGCGTCGTCGTCGACCATCGTGGTCAGCGCGCTGAACAGGATGTGGCCGACGACTTCGCCGTGCTCGATCGCCACAAGCTCGACCGCATCGATGAACGCCTCGCGCAGCTCGTCGATCAGCTTGCCCTCGAACGGGCCGCCGAAGGCCAGATCGTTGAGGCGGCGGATCGCCTCGTCGTCGGCCGGTTCGCGCTCGCGGATCACCACATCGTGGCCGCTGCCCGGCCCGGCCATTCTCGATCGTAGGTTTCGCCGCCGACTCTGTCGTTGCTCAACGCGGCCAGGATCTGGCCGGCGCTGGGCAGCGACTTTGGATCGACATGGCGGGCTGGATTCCAGAGTTCGGAGCGCACCAGCGCGCGCGCACATTGGAAGTACACGGCGTCGACTTCGATCACGGTCACCGAGCGCGGCGCCTTCTCCTCGACGGCGAACGACTCGAGAAGATCGGGCGCAATGCTGAGATGGGCGCGGCCGTTGACCCGCAACGTGTTGCCGACCCCGGGGATCATGAACAGCAGCGCCACCCTCGGATCGCGCACGATGTTGCGCAGCGAGTCGATGCGGTTGTTGCCGCGGCGGTCGGGCAGCATCAGCGTCTTCTCGTCGTGCACCCGCACGAAGCCTGGCCTGTCGCCGCGCGGCGAACAGTCGAGACCTTCCGGACCGGATGTCGCCAGCGCCGCATAGGGCGACGCCTCGATGTAGGCGCGATAATGCGGCGTGATCCAGTTCACTTCCTTGACGGTCGACGCTTCGACCGGCCGGCCGTAGATCGCCTCGAGCTCGGCTTCCGTTCTCAGGATGTCGGACATGGTTCTATGCCCACTGCGCAGGAGAAGTGCCGAGAGGTTCGGCGGGGCGGGCGTAATAAGCCGGCGTCTCGCCGAGCTGCACCACCGGCTTCAGGTGACGCAGGCGGCCCAGCGGGCCGATGCTCTCGGTGAGGAGCGGCAGCAGCGCCGCCTCGGGCAGTTCGGCGGCGCCCTGCGCGGCGTCGACGGTGCCGAGGCTGGCGAGCCAGTGGGCGACCTGGACCAGCGAGACGCGCACATGCCAGGAGCCGCCCTGTTCGACCCGGCGGGCCAGCGCCACCAAGGCGCCCAGCGCGCCGAGATAACCGGCGATATAGTCGAGAGCCTGGACCGGCAGGTTGCGCGGCTTGTCGAGCGAGCCCTGCGTGGCGGCGAGGCCGGTCACGTTCTGCACGATCGAGTCGAAGCCGCGACGCGATGACCACGGGCCTTCATGGCCGTAGGCGCAGAGGCTGACGCAGACGATCCCGGGCCGCAGCGCCGCCACCTGCTCGGGCGAGAAGCCGCGGGCCGCGAGCGTGCCAGGGCGATAGCCCTGGGTGAAGATGTCGGCCTCTTTCAGAAGCGCCTTCATCGTCTCGACGCCGGCGGCTTCGCGCAGGTCGATCCAGGCGCAGCGCTTGCCGTGCCCGGTGTCCATCAGCAGTTCGGCCTGGTAGGGCAGATGGGGCGCCGCGACGTGCAGCACGTCGGCGCCGTTCTCTGCCAGCACCCGGCCGCTCGTCGGTCCGGCCAGCACGCGCGTGAGGTCGAAGGCGCGCACGCCCGACAGCGGCCGCTCGCCCTTGGGCAAGGGCTCGGCCGGCGCCTCGCCGATCTTCACGATGTCGATCAGCGGCAGTTTCGCCACCGCGATGCCATGCGGATGGGCGTTCCACTCGTCGCGGCTGCGCGTCAGCCCGCCGACGCAGCCGCCGTCGGCAATCGCCTGCTCGATCGCAAGCCCGTCCCACGTCGCGACGGCCGCGGCCAGCGCCTCGCGCGTATCGCCCTCGGCGCCGGCAATGCGCAGCGCGCCCGCGCGATGGTGCGGATGGTTGGTGTGGATGAACATGTGCCGGCCGTCGCGCGTTGGATAGTGGCCCGACAGCGGATCCCACGACACCGGACGCTCGCCGTTGCGCAACACGTAGGTGTTGGAGCGCAGCGACGCGGTGGCGGCGGCGAGGTCGACCGAGACCGGCTGGGGCCTGCCGGTCTTCAGCCGCCACAGGTCGGAAACGGCGAGGCCGACGGCGCCCAGCGCGGCGGCGCCGGCGGTACCGACGCGCCACGGGGTCTGGAGCACCGGATCGTCGCCGCCGGTGATCACGAGCCGGTCGTCGGCGCGCGGGGCGCGTTCGAGCTGGCCCAGGATCGAATAGGCCAGGTCGGTGTTCACTTGCCGCCTGCCATGATCTTCGTCAGGAGGGCCATGAACTCGTTCGGGCAGGTGATGTGCGGATTGTGGCTGGTGTCGAGCTCGTGGCAGGTCCAGCCGGCTTCGCTGCGCGCCCGGTCGGCGAACTGGCGGAACGGATCGCCGGGGCCGTTGCGAGTCGCATAGATGTAATCGCGGGGCGGCAGGGGCTCCGTCGACTCGAGCTTGATCTTCTGCTCGAAGGTCTTGATCGGCTGCGGCCGGCGGCGCGGACCGGCCCAGGCCACGTCCTCGGGGGCGGTGTCGGGCGGCATCGGGTTGACGGGCATCTTCCAGCCCTCGCCGTCTCTTTCCGCGCCCTTGCGCATGTTGCCCTCGGCCTTCGGTCCGACCAGGTCGAACAGGCTCTGCCCGTCCTTGGGCGCGAAGGCGTCGATGTACACGATGCGTGCAAGCTGGCTGGCGACCTTGTCGGCAACGCCGGTGGCGACCATGCCGCCATAGGAATGGCCCAGCAGGACGACGTCGTTCAGGTCCTCGAACTCGATCTCGGAGACGATGTCCTGGATGTGGGTCGAGAGATCGACGTCGGGCGTGGCGAGATGGGCGCGGGCGCCGAGGCCGGTATAGGTCGGCGCATAGAACTGGTGGCCGGCCTCCTGCAGCAGCGGACGCATCTTCTTCCACGCCCAGGCCGCCGACCAGGCGCCGTGCGCCAGAACGATATTTGCCATTTCTCTACCTCCCGCTGGCAAGCCAACTTTATCGATGCTACTACGACTTACTCTCAATGAGCAGCGAACCAACAATAGCACTTGGCGCCGCCCCCGTGGGTTTTCGTGGGCGCATACATGCCATCGCCGCGGGGCGTGTCGCCGCAGGCATGCCCGCGACCGAACTCGAGCGCCGCCTGATCGAACTGGGCTTCGTCGAAGGCGCGGACGTGGAAGTCCTGCACCAGGGCCTGTTCGGCGGCGATCCCATCGCCGTGCGTGTCGCCCACACCACCATCGGCCTGCGCCGCCGAGAGGCGATGGCCATCCTCGTGAGCGTCGGAGCCGAACCGTGAGCGTCACCGCACCCACCATTGCTTCCCCCGGTGCCGATTCCCCTGCGTCCGCCAGCGCTCCCGTCGTCGCCCTGGTCGGCAATCCCAACTGCGGCAAGACGGCGCTGTTCAATGCGCTGACCGGCAGCCGCCAGAAGGTTGCCAACTATCCCGGCGTCACCGTCGAGAAGAAGGTCGGCCCGCTGACGACCCCCGCCGGCCGCACGGTGCGCATCGTCGATCTGCCCGGCACCTACTCGCTGCGTGCCCGCTCGCCCGACGAGGAGGTGACGCGCGACATCGTCCTGGGGCGTACCCAGAGCGACGTCATCCCCGACCTGATCGTGTGTGTGGCCGACGCCTCCAACCTGCGCCTGGCACTCCGCCTCGTGCTCGAGCTGAAGCAGGTCGGGCGGCCGGTCCTGCTGTCGCTCAACATGATGGACATCGCGCGCAAGCGCGGCATCGAGATCGACGCCGAAAAGCTCAGTCGGGAACTCGGCATTCCGGTCGTGACGTCGGTCGCGGTGCGCCGCGGCGGCACCGACGCGCTGCTGGCCGAGATCGACCGGCGCCTTGCCGCCGCACAGGCCGCGACCGGCACGCTGTGGACCACCCCCGACGCCACGGCGCTGCGGCGCGCCCAGAAAGAGGCCGACCGCATCCTGGCGTCGGTGGTGAAGGGACAAGGCAAGCCCGACAGCCTCACGACCCGCGTCGACGCGGTGCTCCTGCATCCGGTGGCGGGACTGATCGTGCTGCTCGCCATCCTGTTCGTGATGTTCCAGGCGGTCTTCGCCTGGGCGGAACCGGGCATGGATGCGATCGAGGCGCTCTTTCATTTTCTGGGGGATCTCGTCGAGCGCCTGCCCTTGCCCGCACTGCTGACCAGCTTCCTGAAGGACGGGCTGATCGGCGGCGTCGGCAGCGTGATCGTGTTCCTGCCGCAGATCGTGATCCTGTTCTTCTTCATCCTCCTGCTGGAGGACCTGGGCTACATGGCGCGCGCGGCCTTCCTGATGGATCGCATCATGGGCGGCGCGGGCCTGCATGGGCGCGCCTTCATCCCGCTCCTGTCGTCCTTCGCCTGCGCCATCCCGGGCGTGATGGCGACGCGCGTGATCGACGACCGCCGCGACCGTCTCACCACCATCCTGGTGGCGCCGCTGATGACCTGCTCGGCGCGCATCCCGGTCTACACGCTGATCATCGGGGCGTTCATCCCCGACCGCCAGGTCTGGGGCCTCGTCGGCCTGCAAGGGCTGGTGATGTTCGGCCTCTACACGGTGGGCATCGCCAGCGCGCTCGGCGTCTCCTTCGTGGTCAAGCGCATCATCTGGCGCGGCAAGCCCGGCGAGCCGTTCATGCTCGAGTTGCCCGACTACAAGCTGCCGCAGGTCAAGAGCCTCGCCATCGGCCTGTGGATGCGCGCCACCATCTTCCTGAAGCGTGCGGGCACCATCATCCTGTCTATGATGATCCTGATCTGGGTGCTGGCCACGTTCCCGCAGCCGCCCGAGGGCGCGACCGAGCCGGCCATCAACTACAGCCTGGCTGCCCGGATCGGCACGGCGATCCAGCCGCTGACCGAGCCGCTGGGCTTCAACTGGCAGATCAACGTGGCGCTGATCCCGGGCATGGCGGCGCGCGAGGTCGCGGTCGGTTCGCTGGGCACGATCTACGCGATCAGCGGCGGCGAGGAGGCCACCGACAAGATTGCCGAGACCCTCGGTTCGCAGTGGAGCCTCGCCACCGCGCTGGCCTTCCTCGCCTGGTACGTCTACGCGCCGCAATGCGCGCCCACCCTGGCCGTCATCCGCCGCGAGACCGGCGGCTGGCGATGGCTGTGGGTGACGTTCTTCTACATGGTGACACTGGCGTACGTGGCGGCCTTCCTCACCTATCGAATCGCCGTCGCGTTCGGCGGAGGGTAGCCGTGGCGAAGGGCCTGAAGCCGCAGCGGCGCACGTTCCGCTACTGGCTGCAGCAGATCCATCTCTGGATCGGCCTCGTCCTGCTGCTGCCGCTGGTGATGATGGGCATCACCGGCGCGGTGCTGGTCTATGCCCACGACATCGAGCACCTGCTGGGGCAGGGCGAGCCGCCCGTGAAGACCGAAGGCGAGTGGCAGTCTGCTGGGCGGCTGATCGAGGCCGCCAAGGCAGCCAACACCGAGCCCGGGCGGATTCCCATCGCGGTGCGCTGGCCGGTCGAGGTGGGCGAGCCCGCCGCGGTGCGCCTGTCGCGTCCGGGCATGGCCAACGAGCGGCCGCAGTTCCGCGGCGGCCAGCCTGGTGCGGCGGGCAACGCGCAGCCGGGCCAGCCGGCGCAGGGCCGCGTGCCGACGCGAAGCCCGTTCGCCGCCAGCCTTCAGGTCCTGATCGATCCGGTGTCGCTGCAGGTTCTCGAAACGCAACAGGCGATGACGGGCTGGGTACGCTTCTTCCACGACCTGCACGGCCACATCTTCATCCCCGGCGGCGTGGGCCGTGAGATCGTCGGTTGGCTGGGCGTAGCCATGCTCGTGCTGGGCTGCTCCGGCCTCTATCTCTGGTGGCCCCGGCCCGCCCAGTGGAAGCAGGCCTTCATGGTTCGCCGCAAGGCCAAGGGCCTGCGCCTGAACCGCGAGCTGCACGGCGCGGTCGGCATCTGGTCGCTGGTGATCTTCATGCTGGTGAACTTCACCGGCGTCTATCTCGCCTTCCCGCAGCAGATCTCGGCCGCGGTCAATCTCGTCTCGCCGGGCCGCGACATGCGCGCCGCCATGTTCCAGGCTCGGGTCGAGCCAATGCGCGGCACGCCGGCCATGGCGGTCGACGAGGCGGTCGACCTCGCGAAGGCGCGCGTTCCCGGCGCGCGTTCCCGGCACGCGTTTCCTGAATGCCTTCCTGCCGACCCGCCCCGACCAGGCGCTGCGCGTCGGTCTGGTGCGGCCCGACCATCGGGAGGGCGCGCCCGTCGTCACGGTGATCGTCGATCCCTATCGCAGGACCGTGGTCGACGTGTTCGATCCGCAGACCATGTCGGCCGGCGAGAAGGTCATCGCCTGGCAGCGCGCGCTGCACTACGGCATCGGGCTCGGGGGCGGCTACAAGTTCCTGGTCTTCGTGTCGGGCGTCATCATCCCGGTCTTCGCCGTCACCGGCTTCCTGATGTGGTGGATCAAGCGCCGCAACCGCCGCGCCGGCGAACGGGCGAAGCAGGCGATCCTGCACGGCGCCGGCCAGGCCGCCGAATAGACCGGCGTCCGGCGGGCCTCACCAGGACGGCAGCGGGCCCTTGAAGATGAAGAAGGCGCCGCCGCAGATCATCGCGAAACCCACGAGATGGTTCGAGGTGATGCGTTCGCCGAGATAGAGGACCGAGAAGGCGGCGAACACGGTGAGCGTGATCACTTCCTGCATGGTCTTGAGCTCGGCCGCCGAGTAGATCGCGTGGCCGTACCGGTTGGCCGGAACGGCGAAGCAGTATTCGACGAAGGCGATGCCCCAGCTTGCCACCACCACCAGCCACAGCGGCTTGTCGGTGAACTTCAGGTGCCCGTACCAGGCGAACGTCATGAAGACGTTGGACACCAGCAGCAGGACGATCGGTATGATGGCAGGCGGCAAGAGGGACATCGGTCTGACTACTCCGGTTTGATCTGCAGCTTCTTGATGAGCGGGACGACCATCTTGTCCTCGGCATCGAACATGGCCGCGGTTTCCTGCGGCGTGGTCGGATAGGCTTCCGCCGTGAGGTCGGCGAAGCGGGCGACGACCGCCGGGTCCTTCAGGACCTTGACCATCGCCTCGTTGATTTTCGCAACGACGTCGGGCGGCATCCTGGCGGGGCCGAACAGGCCGGTGAAGGTCGCGAAGGTGAAGTCCTGGAGACCCTTGACGCCGCTTTCCTTCATGGTCGGCACGTCGGGAAGCTGCGGCACGCGCTTGTCGGACGACACCGCGATGGCACGCAGCTTGCCCGCCTTGATGTTGCCGATGGCGGCGTTGAGCTGGTCGACCTGGGCCGGCACCTGGCCCGCCATCACGTCGATCATGGCGGCGCCCGACCCCTTGTAGTGGATGGACGTGTATTTGGTGCCGGTGGCCTCGGCGATCAGCTCGACCGCGAGATGGTTGGTCGTGCCGAGGCCGGAATCGGCGACCGCAAACTTGCCGTCCTTACCCAGGGCGATGAAGTCGGCCAACGTCTTGATCGGCGAGTTCGCCGGCACGACGAGCACGGCCGGTACGCGCTGGATATGCGTGATCGGCGTGAAGGCCGTGCGCCAGTCGTAGGGCGCGTTCCCATAGATGGCCGGGACCGCGACCAGCGAATTGGCCGAGACCAGCAGGCTGGTCCCGTCCGGGGCCGAGCGGGCCACGACGTCGCTGCCGATCATGCCGCTGGCGCCGGCCTTGTTCTCGACGATGACGCTGACCCCCAGCACCTCACGCAGCTTGTCGGCGATGATGCGGGCGGTCACATCGATATTCCCGCCCGGCGCATAGGGCGCCATGATCTTGATGGGCTTGTCGAAAGCCTGCGCAAAGGCTGTCGCCGGCCCGAGGGCGAGCCCGAAAAGGGCCGTCAGAACTGCAATCAGACGCATCGAGTCCTCCCATTCATGTTTGGGAGGAAACTAGAAGAACGGCCATGGCCGCGCAAAGGCCTGCTCCCTGCGCGGCCCGCGTGGCGGCTCGTCAGAGGGCCGGCGGCCGGTGCTGCGCCCACGGCCGTGCGGCTTCGAGCAGGGCACCCATCCGCAGCACGTCGGTTTCCGCGCCCCACTTGCCCACGACCTGCACCGAGGTCGGCAGCCCGTCGGTGCCGAAGCCCGACGGATAGGCGCAGGCGGGGTGGCCGGTCAGGTTGAAAGGGTACTGATAGGATGTCCAGCCCTGGCGGGTGATGCCGCACTTCACGCCGTCGATCACGACTTCGTCGTTGGCCGCGTCGTGCGTCACGTCGAGCGCGGTGCGCGCGTTGGTCGGCATCACCAGGAAGTCGTAGCGCTCGAACAGCGACTGGATCTTGCGGAACAGGGTCGTGCGAGCGAACTGCGCGTTGCGGAAATCGGCCAGGGTGAACTTGGCGCCGCGCTCCATGAACGCCAGCGTCACCGGGTCCATCTGGTTCTGCCATTTCGGCAGGTACTGCGCGCAGAATACGGCGAAGTTCGCCTGGTAGAGCACCCGGCCTTCGTATTCGATCCAGTCGATCTTGTCGGTGACCTCCTCGACCTCGGCGCCCATTGTCTCCCACGCCGCAAGCGCGGCGCGCGTGTTGGCGCGCACGTCGGCGGCGACCCGGGGATTGGCGGTGAGTTCGATATAGCCGATGCGCACGGCGGCGAGATCGGCGCCCGCCAGCTTCGGTGACAGCGGCTTCTGCGACGGACCGTTCAGCGTCCACGGATCCTTGTCGCTGGGGCCGACCAGCACCGAATGCATGATCGCAGCGTCGGTGACGGAGCGTGCCAATGGGCCGGCGTAGATGTTGTTGCCGTAGGCGTCGCGCGTCGTGTCGTAGGGCACGGCGCCCAGGGTCGGCTTGAGACCGACCAGGCCGGAACAGGAGGCAGGGCCGCGCACCGAGCCCGCGCCGTCGGTGCCGAGCGACAGGGGGCCGACCCCCGCCGCCACCGCCGCCGCGCCGCCGCCGCTCGAACCGCCCGGCGTCCGCTCGAGGTTCCAGGGGTTGCGCGTGACGCCGAACGGGCCGTCGGTCAGGCCCTTGACGCCGAACTCGGGGGTGGTTGCCTTGGCGAAGATGACGGCGCCGGCGTTGCGCAGCCGCTGCACCAGCAGATCGTCTGCGGCCGCCGGGCCGTTGCCCTCGAAGATCGCCGAGCCGTGGCGCGTCGGCACGCCCTCGACATCGACCAGATCCTTCACGCTGATCGGCACGCCGTGCAGCGGGCCCAGGACTTCACCTCGTGTGACGGCCTCCTCGGCCTTCTTCGCGTCGCGCCTGGCCTGTTCGACCATGACCTCGCGGAAGCAGTTGATCCGGGGATTGGCGCGCTCGGCAGCCTTCAGGACGGCGTCGAGATAGTCGACGGGCGAAAGCTTCTTGGTGCGGATGAGGGCGGCGGCCTGAACGGCCGGCGTGAAGAGAAGATCTGTGTCGGTCATGGCGCGCACACTAGCCCATCCTCGACACGGTCTGCACGCTGCGCTACGCCCGCTGCCGATGTTTTCGCTCCCCGTAATGGCGGCACTCGCGGTCGTGGCCGTCGTGACCTCGTTCGTCTCCGGCATCTTCGGCATGGCGGGCGGGATGCTGCTGATCGGCTTCCTGCTGGTCCTGCTGCCGGTGCCGGTCGCCATGGTGTTCCACGGCGTCATCCAGATCGCGGCCAACGGCTGGCGGGCCTGGCTGTGGCGTCATCACGTGAATTGGAGCGTCGTGTTGAAGTTCGGCGCCGGAGCCGCCTCCTCGCTGGTCGTCTTCTCCTTCTTTGATTTCGTGCCGGACAAGGCGCTGGTGCTGATGGCCGTCGGGCTGACGCCGTTCATCGCGCTCGCCGTGCCGCAGCGCATCGCGCCCAACATCGAGCGCGGCGGGCAGGCGTTCCTGGCGGGCGCGATCGGCGGCGCCATCCAGCTCGTCTCGGGCGTGACGGGACCGCTGCTCGACATCTTCTATGTCCGCACCGGCATGACGCGGCAGGTCAACGTCGCGACCAAGGCCGCGGCCCAGGTGCTGGGGCACCTGACCAAGGTGCTCTATTTCGCGATGGTGATCGAGGGCCCGGCCGGCCGCGACCTCGAACAGTGGCTGGTCATGGGCTACGCCGCGGTCTTCGCGGTGATCGGCACCACCTTGTCGCGCAGCTTCCTCGACCGCATGTCGGACAAGCAGTTCTATCACTGGACACGCCGCGTGATCCTGGCGCTCGGTGCGGTGTACATAGGGCAGGGACTCTGGCTGATGGTGACGCGATGAGTGACGTGAAGGATCAGGTCCGGGCCTTGCTCGACCGGCTGCCGGACGATTGCACCTTTGCCGACGTGCAGCGCGCCCTCGCGGTCATGGTGTGGCCCAAGCGCGACGACGGCAGCCTCGAGCCGCCCAAGCGCCTGGACCCGGAAGAGGTGAAGCGCCGGCTGCGCGAATGGATGAAATCGGAGGGAGAAAAATGAAGGACCGCGTCTCGATCGACCTCAAGGACGGCGTCGCCGACGTCCGCCTGATCCGCGCCGATAAGATGAACGCGCTCGATCCGGCGATGTTCGAAGGCATCATCGAAGCGGGCGCCAAGCTCGCGACCATGCCCGGGCTGCGCTGCGTCGTGCTGTCGGGCGAAGGCAAGGCCTTCTGCGCCGGCCTCGACATGGGCAGTTTCGCCGCTATGAAGGCCGCAGGCGATGCTGTGCCGGGCGTTCGCGACCTCACCAGGCGCACCCACGGCATCGCCAACCGGCCGCAGCAATGCGCCTGGCTGTGGCGCGAGCTGCCGGTGCCGGTGATCGCTGCCGTCCATGGCGTGGCGTTCGGCGGCGGCTTCCAGATCGCGCTGGGTCCGGACATCCGCTATGCCACCGCCGACGCGCGCTTCTCGGTGATGGAGATCAAGTGGGGCCTCGTGCCCGACCTCGCCGGCACCCAGCTGATGCGCCATCTGGCGCGCGAGGATGTGGTGCGCGAGCTCACCTACACCGGCCGCATATTCAATGGCGTCGAGGCCCGCGAGATGGGCTTCGTGACGAAGGTGGTCGACGACCCGCGCGCTGCAGCGCTGGAGACGGCGCGGGAGATTGCCGCCAAGAGCCCTGACGCGATCCGCGCCAACAAGCGGCTGCTCAACGCCGCCGTCGCGACCGATGCCGCCTCGGGCCTGATGATGGAATCGGTCGAGCAGCAGAAGCTGATCGGCTCGCCCAACCAGCTCGAAGCCATCATGTCCAACCTGCAGAAGCGCGCCGCGAACTACAGGGATTGAGTTCTCGAGCCTTCCCCTTTGCGGGCTCCGCAAAGGGGAAGTGCCCTCGTCTTACGAGGGCGATGGGGTCATGATCTCTACCGTCCCTTGAACACCGGCTTGCGCTTCTCGACGAAGGACGCCACCGCCTCCTTGTGATCGGCGGTACGCGACGACTGGACCAGGCGCTCGGCCTCGCGATAGTGCGCGTCCGCGTAATTGATGTGCAGCGCCTCGTCGAGATTGTCCTTCATGTGGCGCAGCGCGATCCTCGGGCCCTCGGCCAGCGACTTCGCAAAGGCGAAAGCCTCGTCCTGCAGCTTGGCATCGTCGACCACGCGGTTCACCAGGCCGATCTGCTCGCAGCGCTCGGCGCCGACCTTCTCTGAGGTGAACATCAGCTCGCGCGCCCGCATCGGGCCCACGGTGCGGGTCAGGAGCCAGGAGATGCCGTAGTCGCCCGAGAGGCCGATCTTGGCGTAGCCGGTGGTGCAGAAGGCCGACTTCGCGGCGATGCGGATGTCGCAGGCCAGCGCGATGGCGAGGCCCGCGCCGGCCGCGGCGCCGGGCAGTGCGGCGATGGTGGGCTTGCGCACGGCGACCAGCGCGCCGGTGAGATGCGTCTGGCGCCAGCGCAGATCGGCCAGCCGCTCCTCGTAGCTCATCTGGCCGCGCGGCCCGCGGCCGCCCATACCCTTGACGTCGCCGCCGCTGCAGAAGGCGGTGCCGGCACCGGTGATCAGCAGCGCACCGACGGCATCGTCGTCGCCGCGCGCCTTGATCTGATTGCGCAGCGCCTCCGTGAGGTCGGGCGACATCGCATTGCGCGCCTCGGGGCGGTTCAGCGTGATCAGCGCGACGCCGTCGCGGACGCTGCACAAGAGTTCGGTTGTGCCGGTATCGATTTCCATGTGACCTTCTCCTTGCCATGACATTCCCGGTCACCGAACACACCGTCAAGACCGCCCGCCACACGACGGGCTATCTCGCCTGCGGAGCGAAAGACGCGCCGCTGCTGATCTTCGTCCATGGCTGGCCCGAACTGTCGCTGTCGTGGCGGCACCAGCTCCCGGTCTTTGCAGCACTGGGCTTCCGCTGCATTGCGCCCGACATGCGCGGCTACGGCCGCTCGAGCACCTACAAGCGGCACGAGGATTTCGCGCAGGAAGAGATCGTGGCCGACATGGTCGAGCTGCTGGCTTCGCTCGGTCGCGACAAGGCGGTGTGGATCGGCCACGACTGGGGCAGCCCCGTCGTCTGGAACATGGCCGCACACCATTCCGACAAGGTGGTGGGCGTGGCCAGCCTGTGCGTGCCCTATCTGCCGACTGGCTTCACGCTCGACACCGTCGTGCCGCTGGTCGACCGCGCGCTCTATCCCGAGGCGCAGTTCCCGGCCGGCCAATGGGACTACCAGTTCTTCTACGAGGAGAGCTTCGAGAAAGCCTGCGCGGGCTTCGACGCCAATCCGCTCAACGTGGTGAAGGCGTTGTTCCGCAAGGGCGACCCGGCGAGGGTGGGCAAGCCGGCGCCGACCTCGATGGTGCGCAAGGCCGGTGGCTGGTTCGGCGGCGGCGCCTGCCCCGATGTGCCGCGCGATCCCGACGTGCTGACCGAGCAGGACATGGAAGCCTATACCGCGGCGCTGACGAAGAACGGCTTCTTCGGGCCGGACTCCTGGTACATGAACCACCGGGTCAACGCGGAGTACGCCAGGCGCGCCGCCAACGGCGGCCGGCTCGCCATGCCGGTCCTGTTCCTGCACGGCGCCTACGACACGACCTGCGAGACGATCACGTCGAGGCTCGCCGAACCGATGCGCCGCGACTGCGCCGATCTCACCGAAGTCGTTGTGCAGTCGGGCCATTGGATGGCGCAGGAGCAGCCGGTCGCCGTGAATGCGGCGCTTGCGAATTGGCTGGCCGCGAAGCTGCCCGCTTACTGGAAAGTCTAAGGCGCGATGCGCCGTTCGCGGTTACTGTTGGCGCTGGCCGCCTTGGCCATGATGTCCGGCATCTCCGCAGCGCCGGCCCTGATGCCGATCTCGCCGGAACAGCTGTTGTGCGACGCGAACACCATTTTCGTGGGACGCGCGATCGAAGCTTCGTCCGCGCGTCGCCGGCAGGATGCGCAGGACGCCAATGGTGTGGATCTCACCATCATTGTCCGCCGGGTGATCGGGCGGAAGGAATTGTCGGGAGCGCCGACTCCGATCCTCGCGCCTGGCGACAATATCAGGGCCTATGCCCGGGCATCTGTTTCGCCGTATCCAGCGGTGGGCCGCTTCGACGAGAAGGCCGGATTGGCCTTCGTCGGTCCCTACGACAGTCTCGTTCCCGAGACCGACCTGATGCAGGCCTACACCGCTGAGGACTTCATCTACGCCGCTCATCTGGCGCCGGGCGTGCGCTCTTTCGTGAGAACCTGGCCGCTCGCCCAGGAAGAATGGGTCAGGAAAACGATGGCGTCCTACGCCAAGATGGGACAGCCCTGCTCATCTCCGCTCTAGGGTCTCTTCGTCGTCCGCTTCTCGATCTCGATCAGCATCGGCAGGTCGCCGCTCTCGCCCTCAACGTCGCAAACCGGTCGAGGCTCTCCGGCGGCCAGAGCTCCGAGCGGTCGTAATACTCCGCCACGGCGGGCACGCCGGCGGGAAGCGCGACCCAGGGCTGCTTGCTCATGGTGAAGATGTGGATGTCGGGCGGCAGCCGGTCGGGCTCGTCGAGTGTTCCGACGCGCACGAAGCGGACGGTGGGTCCGGCGCCGGAATAGTTGCTCCACACCGCGATGCGGCACTGCGGGCAGCGCGCGATCTTCTGGCCCTTGCCGCTGAGGGTCGGGGTGTCGATCACCTCGACCTCGCCGCCCAGCCTCTCGACCCGGTCGGCCTCGATCATCGCGTTCATCGCGAAGGCGGTGCCCGAATCGCGCTGGCACCAGCGGCAGTGGCAGCAATGCACGAACAGCGGCTTCGAGGTGAGCCGGTAGCGCACGTTGCGGCACGTGCAGCCGCCTTCGAACGTCTCTGTCTTGCTGGTCATCGCCTTCGTCTCCCGGCTAAGGTCCGCGCCTGAAATCATCTGGGTGGAGAGTAGACATGGCCGGACGGCTGCAGGGCAAGGTGGCGGTGGTGACGGGCGCGGCCCCGCGCGGCGAGGGCTTGGGCAACGGCATGGCGACGGCCCTGCTGTTTGCCAAGGAAGGCGCCAAGGTCGTCCTGGTCAACCGCAGTGCCGAGCGTGCCGAGGGACTGGCCAAACAGATCAAGGACGAGGGCGGCGAGGCGTCGGTCTTTGCGGCTGACGTGGCGCAGCTCGACGCGGCCGAGGCGATGGCCGACTTCGCCATGAAGACCTATGGCCGGCTCGACATCCTGCACAACAATGTCGGCATCGGCGGGCCGGGCACGCCCGAAACGGTGACTCTCGAGACCTGGAACAAGGTCCTCGAAGCCAATCTCACGACGACGATGCTGTGCACCAAGTCATGTCTGCCGCGCATGAAGGAAGGCGGCGGCGGGTCGATCATCATGGTGTCGTCGATCGCCGGCGCCGTCGGCCTGATGGGGAGTGCCGGGGCGGTGGCCTATGCGACGGCCAAGGCGGGCCTGCACGGCTTCACGATGTCGGTCGCGGCCGACTATGCGACGCAGAACATCCGCGCCAACTGCATCATCGTGGGCTCGGTGCACACGCCGATGGTGGCGCATCTCGGCGCCGAGGCGCGCGACCGGCGCAAGAAGATGGTGCCCATGCAGGTCGAGGGCACGGCCTGGGACATCGCGCACGGCGCGGTCTATCTCGCTTCCGACGAATCGCGCTGGGTGACGGGCGTGATGCTGCCGATCGATGGCGGTCTCGTCGCGCTGAGGGCGTGGCCGAGATGAACCGGCGCCTGGTCGCGCTTACGGCGGCGGTCGTTGCGATCCAGACGTGGACCGCCGCGGGCTTCGCGCAGAGCCAGATGGACATGAACCAGCAGGCGGGGACGGCCCTGAAGGACGCTGATAGGCAGCTGAATGCCGCCTATACGAAGCTGCGGACACGCCTCGGCCCCGAAAGCCGCGCTCGGCTGCAGGCGGCCGAAGAGGCCTGGATCCGTTTCCGCGACCGCGAATGCGCCTTCATCGGCGCGCCGACCACGGGCGGCTCGATCCACGGCATGATCGTCGCCCAGTGCCAGGCACGCCTCACCCTGGTGCGCGTGAAGGACCTCGAGGCCCAGCTCAACTGCCAGGAGGGCGATCTGTCCTGCGTCAGGGAGTAGAGGCCGCTCGCCGTTCGTGGTGCCAGGTGTAGAGGCCCGAGGCCACGATCACCGCGGCGCCGGCCAGGGTCCAGTGGTCGGGGACGTCGCCGAACACGATCACGCCCAGGATCGTGACGAAGACCAGCAGCGTATAGCTGTAGGGCTGCACGGCGCCGGCCTCGGCATAGTCGAGCGCCTTGATCAGCGAATAGTGCGCCAGGGCGCCCAGCGAGGCGATGGCAAACAACAGGGCCCAGCCTTTCGCGTCCGGCCAGATCCACTGCCAAGGCCCGACCAGGGTCGTGGCGCCGAACGACACGAAGGCCGACCAGACGAGCGTGGTGTCGGGCGTGTCGGTGCGTGAGCAGAGGCGGACCAGGATCTGGTAGCCGCCCCACATGATGGCGCCCGCCACCGGAAGCAGCAGGGGCCAGTCGAGTTCGCGAAAGCCCGGCCGCACGATCAGCAGCACGCCGACGAAGCCTGCGCCGACCGCCGCCCACCGCGCCGGGCCGGCACGTTCGCCGAGGAACAGCACGCCCAGCGCGATCACGATCAGCGGCGAGGTGGCGGCGACGGCATGGGTATCGGCCAGCGGCAAGTAGCGAAAGGCCAGCACGAATACCGCGCTCTCGATCACCGCCAGCAGGGCGCGGCCGAACTGCAGCCACGGCCGCGCCGAGCGCGCGGCGGCGCGCAGGCCGCGCCGGCGCACGACCGCCCACGCGAACAGGCAGAAGACGGCATAGCGGACCCACATCATCTGGCCGATCGAATAGTCGGCCACCATCCACTTGGAGATCGTGTCCATGCCGGCGAAGCCCAGCATGGCGAGCATGGTGAGGATCGCGCCGCGAGAATTGTTGTTGCGGCCGAGCGCGGCCGCTTGCGGAGTCATTCGGCGGCGGCCACGCGCCGGGTCGGCGGGCGGAAGGCGGGGATCACGCGCTCGGCGAAGAGCTTCAGGCTCTTCATCGTCTTCTCGCGTCCGTAATAGGGCGGGTAGTGCAGCAGCAGCGAGGTCATGCCGGTGCGCGCCTGCATCTCGCGCAGGCGTGCGATCACCGTTTCCGCCGAACCGTGCAGCAGCGTGGTGTTCAGCAGTTCGTCGTAGCTGAGCTGGTTGCCCTTCTCGGACACCGAGCCGAGATATCCCGCGGTGCCGGTGCCGCCGAAATGTCCGATGTGGCGGACGATCGCCTCTTCGGTCTCGGCGCGCGCCTCTGCATCGGTGTCGGCGATGTAGACCCAGCGCGCGATGTCGATCTGGCCCGCGGCGGGATTCCTGGCGCGCTCGGCCGAGGCCGTCGCCAGCTCGCGCTTGTAGAGTGCGGTCTGCGCCGCGAGCGTCTCGATGCCGGGCAGGGTCGACAGCATCAGGCCGAAGCCGTTGCGGCCGCAATAGCCGATCGAGCGGTCGGTGCCGCCGGCCATGTAGAGCGGCGGATGCGGCATCTGCACCGGCTGGGGCAGCATCTCGTAGGGCTCCGCGACGGTGCCGCTGAAATACTTGCCCTTGTGATCGTAGCGATGGCGATGGAAGGCGTCGAACATCAGGCCGACTGCCTCCTCGACCATGTCGCGGCGGCCCTCGAAATCCTTGCCCAGCCCCACGAACTCGTAGGGCCGATAGCCCGAGCCGATGCCCAGGATGACCCGGCCGTTCGACAGGATGTCGACGAAGTTCGCGTTCTCGACGACGCGAATCGGGTCGTAGAGCGGCAGCGTGATTACGCCGGAGGCCAGCTTGATGCGGCTGGTCTTGGCGGCGAGATAGGCCATGTAGGCGAAGCAATCGGGCATGATGCCGTAGCTGGTCGAGAAATGGTGCTCGGCGATCCAGGCCGTGTCGTAGCCCAGCCGTTCCGCCTCCACGATTTCGTCGGTCGTGCGCGCATGCACGGCGCGGTGCGGGTAGGGCTCTTCCTTCGGATTGGGATGCGAGGTGAAGAGGACGCCGAATTCCATGCCGTTCTCCTGCAGCTTCATTCCAGCTTGGTGCCGGTATCCTTCACCACCTTCGCCCAGTTTTCGACCTCGCGGGCACACCACGTATCGCTCTGCGCGGGCTTGCGGAGGGCGGGTTCGGCGCGGCGACCGCCAGTAATCCGCTTGACTCCGCTGCGCTGCAGCATCATATACGCGCCAGCTCGCAGGTAAGCGGGCTTCAAAGATTTCTCGCGATCGCGCGACGCGCCCCATTCCTTTGTGACGGCGCCTCATCCCGAGACAATCCCCCAAGACAAGAGCCGTCCCAGCCGCGCGCGGGAACGGGCCTAACGCCGCCACAGATGCGCGTGCCAGGATGGCACGCCGGCGGCAAGTAAGGATTTTCAGTGAGTGAAGTTACGTTTGCGGATCTCGGCCTGGCCGAGCCGCTGCTGCGTGCATTGAATGCCGCGAACTACACCGTGCCGACGCCCATCCAGGCGCGCACGATCCCCGCCCTGCTGCAGGGCCGTGATGTGCTGGGCATCGCCCAGACCGGCACCGGCAAGACGGCAGCGTTCGCGCTGCCCGTGCTGCAGCTTCTTTCCGAGTCGAAGGAGCGCGCCCAGCCCAAGAGCCCGCGTGCGCTCGTGCTCGCGCCGACCCGCGAACTCGCGGTCCAGATCGCCCGCAGCTTCGACACTTACGGTCGCGGCCTCGGCCTGCGCCTCTGCACCGTCGTCGGCGGCCTGGGCTACGGTCGCCAGATCGAGACCCTGTCGCGCGGCGTCGATATCCTGATCGCCACGCCCGGCCGTCTGCTCGATCTGGTCGAGCGCGGCAACGTGAAGCTCGGACAGGTCAGCTTCTTCGTCCTCGACGAAGCCGATCGCATGTTCGACATGGGCTTCATCCGTGACGTTCGCCGCATCGCGGCATCGGTCTCGAAGAACCGGCAGACGCTGCTGTTCTCGGCGACGATGCCGAACGACATCGCCAAGCTTTCTGCGGAGATTCTGAAGAACCCCGAGAAGGTCGAGATCGCGCCGCAGGGCCGTACCGTCGAGAAGATCGACCAGCGCGTCTACTTCGTGAACGCCGGCCTCAAGCGCACCCTGCTCAACCATCTCCTGACCGACGAGAGCTTCGAGCGGGTCATCATCTTCACGCGCACCAAGCGCGGCGCCAACCGCGTCGCCGAGGCGCTGGAAGACCGCGGCGTGCGCTCCGAGGCGATCCACGGCAACAAGTCGCAGAACGCCCGCCAGAAGGCGCTCGACAATTTCAGCCGCGGCAAGGCCCGCGTCCTGGTCGCAACGGATCTCGCCTCGCGCGGCATCGACGTGCAGGGCGTGACCCACGTCATCAACTTCGAGCTGCCGGCCGATGCCGAGAGCTATGTCCATCGCATCGGCCGCACCGCGCGCGCCGGCGCCTCGGGCATCGCGATCTCGTTCTGCGACGGCAGCGAGCGCGGCCAGCTCAAGGGTATTGAGCGGCTGACCAACCAGCGGATCCCGGTCGTCCCGACGCCGGCCAACGAAGACATGCCGCAGTTGCCGCCGCCCAAGGCGCGCGCCGAGGGCGACGATCGTGATGATCGCGACGAGCGTCCCCGCGAGGGCCGTGGTGGTCCGCGTGGGGCCGGTCGTCCGGGTGGCGGTGGCCGTCCTGGCGGCGGCGGTCGTCCCGGTGGTCATCGCTCGTTCGGCGACCGTGCCAACCACGATCGTTCGCGCGGCGACCGTCCGCCGGCGCACGCCGAAAGCCAGTTCCGCGGTGGCGACTTCCGCGATGCCCCGCAGGGCGATCGTCCGCAAGGTGATCGTCCGCAGGGCGACCGTCCCTACGGCGACCGTCCGCGCAATCCACGCCCGCAGGGTGATCGCCCGTTCGGTGACCGCCCGCGGGGAGATCGTCCTCACGGCGACCGCCCGCAAGGCGATCGTCCGCAGGGCGACCGCTTCGATCGCGCGCAAGGCGATCGTCCCCAGGCTGATCGTCCCCATGGCGATCGTCCGCACGGTGATCGCCCGCAGGGTGACCGCCCCCGGTCGTTCGGCGATCGTCCGAACCACAATGGTGGCGGCGGCCAGTATGCGCCGCGTCCGCACGGCGACCGTCCCCACGGCGACCGCCCGCAAGGCGATCGCCCGGCCGGCGATCGTCCGCAGGGTCCGCGTCCCCAGTGGAAGGGCCGGCGCTTCGGCGGTGGAGGCGGCGGCGGCGGTGGTCGCGGCCGAGGCCGCGCTGCCTAACTAGAGAATTCCTTCCTCGCGGAAGATTTCCAGACATTTAGAAAGAGCGCGCTCATATCGGGCGCGCTCTTTCGCTATCGAGGCATCGTCCCAGTCGAAGAAGCCACCCTTGGTCTTGAAGCCGATGCGGCCCTGGTCGACGTTGCGCTGCAGGACCGGCGGGGGGCCGTCGGCGTTGCTGAGGTCGGGCCAGATGGTCTTGGCGACGGCGCAGGTCGTGTCCCAGCCGGAATGCTCTTTCTGGGTGATCGGGCCGGCGGCGGCATAGCGGAAGCCGAAGGAGAGACGCACGGTGGCGTCGATGTCTTCGGGCGAGGCGACGCCCTCCTCGATCAGCCACAGCGCCTCGCGCATCAACGCGCCCTGGATGCGGTTTCCCAGGAAGCCGATCACATCCTTCTTCACCTGCACGGGCCGCTTGCCCAGCGCACTCATGATCGCGCCGACCTTCTCGGCCAGGCCCACGTCGGTGTGGACGGAGCGCACGACCTCGACCAGCGGGATCAGGTGCGCGGGCATGAAGAAGTGCAGTCCCATCATGCGGTCCTGGCTCGACAGGCCCTTGCCGATCTCGCTGATCGGGAAGCTCGACGAGTTCGAGGTGAGCGGTACGCCCGGACGGGAGAGCTTCTCCATGTCGGCGAAGATCTTCTGCTTCAGCGCCAGGTCCTCGGTCACCGTCTCGACGGCGATGTCGATCTTCGACCAGGGCGCCTCCTCGAGCGTCGCATAGGTCGCGAGGCCCGAGACATCGTCCGGCTTCGCCATCGCCTGGAGCGCGCGGGATGTCGCCGCAGGCAGCCCGTCGCGGGTCGAGGCGGAGCGCGACACGACGTCCACCTTCCAGCCGCCGCCCAGGAACATGGCGATGATTCCGACGCCCATCGTGCCTCCTCCCAGCACCAGGGCGTGTCGTTCGCTTTGCGGCATTCCTCTTCCTCCCGTATCGACGCGTGACCCCTGCCGGGGCAGTATCCGGCCCAAGTTAACCGGATTTTCAACGCGGGAGAAAACTCATGAGCGCCACCTTCAAGGATCTCGGTATCAGCACCGACGGCGCGGTCGGAATCGTCGAGATTCAGCGGCCGCCGCACAACTTCTTCGACAACTCGCTGATCAACCAGATCGCCGATGCTTTCGAGGCGTTCGACCGCGACGACAAGATCCGCGCCTATGTCCTGTGCGCGCAGGGCAAGTCGTTCTGTGCCGGCGCCGACTTCGCCAACCGTCCGCAGACCGGTGCGGCCGAGAGCGGCAAGCATCTCTACAAGGAAGCGACCCGCATTTTCCGCGCGAAGAAGCCCAGCGTCGCGGCGATCCAGGGCCCGGCGATCGGCGGCGGCCTCGGCCTCGCGCTGGCGCCCGATTTCCGTGTCGCCGCCCCGGAGGCGCGCTTTGCCGCCAACTTCACGCGTCTCGGTTTCCATCCCGGCTTCTCGCTCACCTACACGCTGCCGCGCCTGATCGGCCAGCAGAAGGCTAACCTGATGTTCCTCACCGGCCGCCGCATCGGCGGCGAGGAGGCGGTGGAATGGGGTCTGGCCGACGTGCTGGCGCCGCTGGCCGACGTCCGCAAGGAAGCGATCAAGCTGGCGCAGGAGATCGCCGAGAGCGCACCGCTCGCCGTGATGTCGACGCGCGAGACGATGCGTCGTGGCTTCGCCGATGGCGCCGAGGCGGCGACCGAGCGCGAGCTGACCGAGCAGGAGTGGACCCGCAAGACCGAGGACTTCAAGGAGGGCGTCAAGTCCTACGCCGAGAAGCGCCCCGGCAACTGGAAGAACCGCTAAGGAGCGTTCCATGGCTCAGGTCTCTGGCAAGGTTGCCATCGTCACGGGCGGTGCTTCCGGCATCGGCGAGGCCTGTGCCGTAACGCTGGCGCGCGAAGGCGCGTCGGTTCTCATAACGGACATCGACGACACCCTCGGAAAGGGTGTCGTCGAGCGCATCACCAAGGCGGGCGGCAAGGCGCACTATCTGCGTCATGACGTGCGCGACGAGGCGGCGTGGCCCGGTATCGTCGCCGATGCCGAGAAGCATTACGGCCGCCTCGACATCATGGTGGCCAATGCCGGCATCGGCATCATGTCGCCGATCGCGACCATGACGCTCGCCGACTGGCAGCGTCAGCAGGCGATCAACCTCGACGGCGTGTTCCTTTCCATCAAGCATTCGATCCCGGCGATGAAGCGGGTGGGGGGCGGTTCGATCGTGCTGATGTCGTCGGTGGCGGGCCTGCGCGGCGCGCCGGGCCTGGCGGCCTATTCGGCGACCAAAGGCGGCGTGCGCCTGCTCGCCAAGTCGGTGGCGCTCGAACATGCGGCCGACAACATCCGCTGCAATTCGGTGCATCCCGGCATCATCGCCACGCCGATCTGGGAGAAGATCCCGACCGGCGCCGAAGGCAATCGCCGCAACGCGCCGATCGATCCGCGCGAGCGCGCCGCCGCTTCGGTGCCGCTGCCACGCGTGGGCGAGGCGCAGGATATCGCCAACGGCGTACTTTTCCTGTGCACCGACGCCGGCAACTACATCACCGGCCAGGAGTTGGTGATCGACGGCGGCATGACGGCGGGCGGGCGACCGACCCGGCCGCTGCAATAGTCCCATGGGCGACGCCGCACGGTTCTGGATCGTCGTCGCCGCGCTGAGCGGCGCCATCTCGGTCATCGTCGGCGCCTTTGCCGCGCATGGCCTCGACCTGCGCACGGAGGCCGGGCTGAAGGCGCGCGACTGGCTGCAGACCGGCAGCCACTATCAGATGTTCCATGCCTTGGCGATTCTGGGCGTGTGCGCCCTGGCCGGCGCGGAGCACCTGAACGTGCGCCTGTCGGTTGTCGCCCTCTGGCTGTTCCTCGTTGGCAGCGTCCTGTTCCCCGGTGCGCTCTATTCCCTGTCGTTCGGCGGCCCCCGATGGTTCGGCGCCGTGGCGCCGATCGGCGGTCTCGCCTTCATCGCGGGTTGGATTTTTGTGGCAATCGCCGCATTCAAGGATCGCGGCGTCTGAATAAGGACTATGCCTTTTGGATGAGGCCGGGATACTGCAGGATCTGTTTATCTGCTGTCAGGAGCATGAACCCCTCTACCCGTGATTGAGCGAGAAGCATCCGGTCAAAGGGATCCTTATGTAGAGGTGGTAAGTCGTCGAGAGCCAAGGCGTGGATACTCGTGACCGAGAGCTCGTTGTAGCCGTTGTCCAACAACCCTCGTCGCAATTGTCGTGCATTTACATCGAAATCATCCCGGCCCAGGCTTTGCTTAATGACAATTTCCCATAGGCTGGCTGCGCTGAAGACGAGCGTGTTGTCCGGATCGTCGAATAGGCGGAGCGTTTTGCGGGAAAGCTTTTCAGGACGTGCAGCCGCCCAGAGCAGGATGTGGGTATCGAGGAGTAAGTTCAAGGCGCTGTACCGAACAGGCGGCCGATCTGCTCGTCGCCCATCCGGTCGAAGTCATCAGGCACCTTCAGTTGCCCGGACAAGAAACCCACGCGACGCTTTTCCCCTGAAGATGGGGCGTCGAGAGCGACGACCTTAACAAGTGGTTTGCCCGCCTTTGCTATCACGAAGGACTCCCCGCGTGCAGCATCAGCCACCAGCTTGGAGAGGTTGGTTTTGGCTTCGTGAATGTTTACGGATTTCATGATTTCAACATGGACTAAGCCATCTTAGTTTAGTTTGATCGAAGCGTCAATGAGATGGGGGAGCGTCGGCCTACGAAAGCTGTTCGTCCAGCAGCTTGAGCGCTTCGGCGGCGAAGGCGCGCATGTTGGCGACGCGATCGTCGGAGCCGGTGCGCAGGGTGCGCGCGACGCTCCCGTGGGGGCCGACGACCGCCACGCATGTATGTCCCGCGGGATCGCCATAGGAATTGCCTGTCGGGCCGGAAGCGCCCGTTTCGGCCAGACCCCAGGTCGTCTTGAGGCGACCGCGGACATGCTCGGCGGCGAGCAGTGCCCACGGCTCGGAGGACGAGCGGACGCCGGCCCGCTTCTCGCGCGGCACGGCGAGGAACGCATCGCCGGCCGGCCGCGTGTAGACCACGGCGCCGCCCATGAAATAGGCCGAGGCGCCCGGCACGGCGAGCAGCGCGGCCGAGATCAAACCGCCGGCCGACGATTCGGAAATGCCGACGGTCTCTTTGCGGGCTTTCAGTTTTTCGCCGACGCGTTGGGCGAGCGGGAGCAGGGTGTCCATCGGGTCAGTCCTTCCTCGTGAAGATGTCGAGGACCAGCGGCACCTGCTGGCCCATCCAGATCGCGCGGTCGCGATGATCCTCCAGATCGTGCCCGGTGTTGGGATGAATGAACACCGTAAGTTCGCCGCGGTTCAGGGTCAGCCATGACAGGACCGGCTCGAACTGTTCGTTCTTCAGGGCGACCTGATAGCTGAAGCGCGGATGCGGCCCGACCGGCTTCTCATGAAAGCGGCCCATCTCGATCGGGAAAGTCTTCTCGATACGCTCGCGCAATGCCCACGCCGCGTCTCGCGACGCTTCGTCGAAATAGACGTGTGCGTGCCAGTCCTCGATTTGGTCAGTGTTCATGACGTTCACCATAATGCGCAGCACAACCCGCCTGTCGGAACCCTGAGCCGTTCCCCGAGCGGAGCAGGCTTGCTAGGGTCAGGCATCATGAACTTCGATTTCTCCGACGACCAGAAGCTGCTCAAGGAGCAGGTTCGCAAATTCCTCGCCGACAAGTGCCCCACCAAAGTGGTGCGGCGCGTGCTCGACGGCCCCGAAACCCACGCGGAAGATGTCTGGAAAGGACTCGTCGATCTCGGCGTGCCGGCCCTCGGCATTCCCGAAGAATATGGCGGCATGGGACTGTCGCCGCTGGAGGTCTGCGTCGTCGCCGAAGAGATCGGCCGCGCCGCTGCGCCAGTGCCGTTCGACACGTCGGTCGTGCTGGCGACGGAGGCGCTGAAGCTCGCGGGCTCCGACGCGCAGAAGAAGAAGTGGCTGCCCGAACTCGCCTCCGGCAAGGCGATCGGCACGCTGGCCATCGCCGAGGGCGCGCAACCGCCGAAGCCGCGGAATATCCGCACGACCTTCGGCGGCGGCCGTCTCAATGGAAAGAAGTTGCCGGTGACCGACGGCGAGGCCGCGACCTTCGCCATCGTGCTCGCCAACAGCGGCGGCTCGGGCGATCGCGCCGTGTCGCTCGTGCTGGTCGATCTCGGCCAAGCGGGCGTTGCGAAGAAGCGCATCGAGACGATCGATCCCGCGCGCAAGCACGCCGAGCTCACGTTCAACGACGCCACGGCGGAGCTGCTGGGCGGCGAGGGCGAGGGCTGGCGCCTGCTCGAGCGGCTCTACGATGCGGCGGCAGTCTACTTCGCGTTCGCCCAGGTGGGCGGCGCCGAGGCCGCGATGTGGATGGCACGCGACTATGCGCTGCAGCGCCAGGCCTTCGGCCGTGCGATCGGTTCGTACCAGGCGATCAAGCACAAGCTGGCGGACTGTTACGTGAAGCTCGAACTGGCACGCTCCAATGCCTATTACGGCGCGATGATGCTGACCGAGGACGGCGCCGACCTGCCGCTGGCGGCGGCGGCGGCGCGCATCGCCGCGACCGATGCCTACGACTTCGCGGCCAAGGAGAATATCCAGACCCATGGCGGTATCGGCTTCACCTGGGAGGCCGACACGCAGTTCCACTATCGCCGCTCGCGCCTGCTGGCGCTGTCGATCGGCGGTCCGATGGCGTGGAAGGACAAGCTGGTGACCCGTCTCGAACAGAAGAACGCGGCCTAGGAGGGAACGATGGATTTCAACGACACCCAGGAAGAAGCCGCCTTCCGTCAGGAAGTGCGCAGCTGGCTCGACGCCAACGCCACGCGCAAGAGCGACGACACGCAAAGCAACCGCGCGCGCAACGACGACCCCGAGTTGCTCAAGAAAGCCAAGGAGTGGCAGGACAAGAAGGCCACGGCCGGCTACGCGCGCCTGACCTGGCCCAAGGAGTTCGGCGGTCGCGGCGCCTCGCCGATCCTGCAGGTGATTTACCAGCAGGAAGAGGCGAACTACCTGGTGCCGCTGGGCTTCTTCGACATCGGGCTGGGCATGTGCATCCCGACCATGATGGCCTATGCCAAGCCCGAGCAGCTGCAGCGCTACGTGAAGCCCGCCCTGCACGGTCAGGAAGTGTGGTGCCAGCTCTTCTCCGAGCCCGCCGCCGGATCCGACGTGGCCGGCATCCGCACCAAGGCCGAGCGCGACGGCGACGACTGGATCATCAACGGCCAGAAGGTCTGGACGTCGGGCGCCCACTATTGCGACTTCGGCATCGTGATCACGCGCACGGATCCGAACGTCCCCAAGCACGCCGGTCTCACCATGTTCTTCCTCGACATGAAGACGCCGGGCGTCGAGGTCCGTCCGATCAAGCAGATGTCGGGTGGTGCGAACTTCAACGAGGTGTTCTTCACCAACGTCCGCATCCCCGACAGCCAGCGCCTGGGCAAGGTGGGCGAAGGCTGGAAGGCCGCGCTGACCACGCTGATGAACGAGCGTCTCGCGGTCGGCCTGCCGTCGGGCGGCCTCGACATCGACGAGCTGATGGAGCTGGCGCGCGAGACCGAGCTGGAGGACGGCGCGGCGATCCGCAACCAGCAGGTCCGTTCGAAGATTGCCGACTGGTACGTTCAGCAGCAGGGCCTCAAGCTCACGCGCTACCGCACGCTGACGGCGCTCTCCAAGGGCCAGACGCCGGGTCCGGAATCCTCGATCATCAAGATCGTGGCCGCGCCCAAGATGCAGGACATGGGCGCCTTCGCCATGGAGCTGATGGGCCATGCCGGCATCATGAAGGAGGACGTGCCCTTCGCGGCCGGCTTCCAGGCGCAATGGATCGGCGGCGCTGGCTTCCGCATCGCTGGCGGCACCGACGAGATTCTGCGCAACATCGTGGCCGAGCGCGTGCTGGGACTGCCCGCCGACATTCGTGTCGACAAGGATATCCCGTTCAATCAGCTCGGTAAGAAGTAGGGCTCCTCATCTACCTCCCCTTCGCGGATGCCGCGAAGGGGAGGTGCCCTCGTCTTACGAGGGCAGAGAGGTCAAAGCCGCAGCAAGAATTCTTGTCCATTCTGCTCGGTGTGGGCTCTCGCGCTTGGTTACAAGCGCTGCCGCCCACCGCACTTAAGCAGAGCTACCTCTGCTTAAGTGCCCACTCCGTGTACTTCGTCGCCGCCGCATGCGAATCGGCGTAGTACTTCGCATATTCCGCACCGACCATCGGCTTCAGCGCGAGACCCTGCTCGTCCATCTTCTTGATGTGCTCGGGATTGTTGATCGCCTTCAGGAAGGCGGTCTCGAGTACCTTGATCGCGTCGGCGGGCGTGCCCTTGGGCACGGCAATGCCGCGCGTCGAGGAGGAGATCACCGACGGGAAGCCGAGTTCCTTGGTGGTCGGCACGTCCGGCAGGAACTTGGAGCGCTGGTCGTCGGTGACGACGAGGGCCCGCAGTTCACCCGACTTCACGCGCTTCACGATGCCGCCGACATTGTCGAAGGCGCAGTCGACATGCCCGCCCATGACGCCGGTGAGCTGCTGTGCCGAGCCCTCGAAGTGGACGATGCGGAAATTAACCTTGGCCGCGTCGTCGACCATCAGGATCGCCAGATGGTCGTCGCTCAGGATGCCGGTGGTGCAGGCGCTGATCTTGCCGGGCGCCTTCTTGGCGGCGTCGAGCAGGTCGGCGAACGTCTTGTAGGGGCTGTCCGCCTTCACCCACACGACGCCGGGATCGAGCACCTGGTTCACCACGGGCACGAAGCTGTCCATCTTGAATGCCGCCTTGCGCTCGGGATCGAGCACGATCGTGCTGACGCTGGGCAGGTTGATGAAGGTGACGGTGTAGCCATCCGGCCGGGCGCGGGCGCCCTCGGTGAAGCCGATCTGGCCGCCGGCGCCGCCCTTGTTCACGACCGTGATGGGCTGGCCAAGATCCTTTTCCGCGATCGAGGCGAGGATGCGGGCGCCGATGTCGGTGTTACCGCCGGCCGGGAAGGCGACGATCATCTGCACGGCCTTGCGCGGGAAGTTCTGCGCGAAGGCGGGGGCGGCAAGAGCGGTGGCGCCGGCCGCGGCGATCAGGGTGCGTCTGCGAATCATGAGAGTCCTCCTTTTCATTCGATGTCTGTTTGTCTCAAGTTGGCGAAGGCGCGTGGTCTCAGGGCAATGGCGGCCAGCACGATGAGCGGCACGGCGAGCAGCGCGAGCGCGAGCGGTCGGTCGAGGAAGATCGCGAAGCTGCCGCCCGAGATTTCTAGCGTCGTCCGCAGCGACTTCTCCATCATCGGTCCCAGGATCAGCGCCAGGATCGCCGGCGCGATCGGGAAGTCGAGCTTGCGCAGGATATAGCCCAGCACGCCGAAGCCCAGCATCACCCACACGTCGAACAGGCTCTGCTTCAGCCCGTAGGCGCCGATGATGCAGAAGATCAGCACGCCGGTGCAGAGATAGGCGAAGGGGATCTTGAGCAGCCGCGCCCACAGCCCGACCAGCGGCAGGTTCAGGATCAGCAGCAGCACGTTGCCGACGAAGAACGAAGCGATGACCGTCCAGACCAGTTCCGGCTTCTCCTGGAACAGGAAGGGTCCCGGCGTCAGCCCATTGACGATGAAGGCGCCCATCAGCACCGCGATGGTGGGCGAACTCGGCACGCCCAGCGCCAGCAGCGGCACCATGGATCCGTTGGCATAGGCGTTGTTGGCGGTCTCCGCCGAAGCCACGCCCTCGATGGCGCCCTTGCCGAAGCGTTCCGGGTTCTTGGAGATGCGCTTCTCCAGCACATAGGCCATGAAGGTGGGGACGATGGCGCCCACCCCGGGGATCAGGCCCAGCACGAAACCGATCACGGTGCCGCGTCCGATGGCGCCGGACGACCGGCGCCACTCGTCGCGCGTCGGATACCACTTCTTGAGGTCGGCCTGGATCAGGTGGGTCTGGCGCGCTTCTGCCGCCAGCAGCAGTTCGCCGACACCGAACAGGCCCATCACGACCGGCACGAAACCGATACCGTCATAGAGTTCCTCGATGCCGAAGGTGAAACGCGGCGCGCCGCGCACCGGGTCCATGCCGATGAGGGACAGCAGCAGGCCGAGTGCCGTCATCAGCAGCGCGGCCAGGATGTTGCGCCCGGCAAGGCCGACCACGAGGCAGAGGCCCGCGACCATCAGGGCGAAGAACTCGGCCGGTCCGAACTTCAGCGCCAGGCTGGCCAGCGGCGCGGCAACGGCCACCAGCAGGATCGTGGCGACGATGCCGCCGACGAACGAGCCGATGGCGGCGATGGCGAGCGCCGATCCTGCGCGTCCCTGCTTGGCCATCTGGTAGCCGTCGATGCAGGTGACGACCGAGGCGGCTTCACCGGGCACGTTGATCAGCACCGAGGTAATGGTGCCGCCGTACATGGCGCCATAGTAGATGGCGCACAGCATGATGATGGCGCCGGTCGCGTCGAGATTGAAGGTCAGCGGGATCAGGATCGCGGTGCCGGCGGCCGGCCCGAGGCCCGGCAGCACGCCGATCAGAGTGCCGAGCACGCAGCCTGCGAAGGCAAACAGCAGATTGTTGAACGAGAGGGCCGCGCCGAGGCCGGCCATCAGGTATCCGAGCGATTCCATCAGGCGGCCCAGGGTCCGGGCGGCAACAGCACGTCGAGCCAGCGCGTGAAAACGTAGTAGACGCCGAAGCTGCCGGCGATGGCGAACAGGCCGATCGCGTACCAGCGGCGTTCGCCCAGCGCGAAGGTGAGCACGGCGATGAAGACCAGCATGGCCAGCTCGAAGCCGACCCATCCCATCAGCAGCGTTGCGCCGGCCACTGCCCCGATGATGATCAGCACGCGGAAGGCGCTTTCGCCACGCGGGAACAGTGTCTCGTCACTCTCGATCACCGGCTTGCGCCACACGTCGAGAATCAGCAGCCCGGCGAACAGCACGCCCAGGAGGGAGAGCCAGAAGGAGAAGAAGCCGGGGCCGGGGCCCAAGCGGTCGGTCAGCGACAGCAGCAGCGATTGCCAGATGGCGAAGACGCAGATCGCCATCATCGTTGCCGTCGCGACAAGCCAGCCGCGTCGCGCGTTTCGCGACATGGATCGATTTCCTCCCGGAGGTTGTTATCGTCGGCGTTGTGCCTTGCGCGGACCATAGCGGCTTTGAGATGGTCGGTAAAACAATCAGGAGGAAGACGTGCAATGAACAGGCTCGATGGCAAGGTAGCGTTCCTCTCCGGCGCCGCGCGCGGCATCGGTGGCGAGGCGGCGAAATTGATGGCGAGCGTCGGCGCGAAGGTCGCGATCGGCGATGTGCTCGAAGAGCGTGGCCGGCAGACCGTGAAGGAGATCGAGGCCGCGGGCGGGCAGGCGCTGTTCGTGCCGCTCGACGTGACTGAGGAGGCGAGCTGGACCGCCGCCATCGATGCCACGGTCAAGAAGTTCGGCGGGCTCGACATCCTCGTGAACAATGCCGGCATCTTCGTCGGCAAGGGAGTCGAGGAAGCCTCGATGGACGAGTGGCACAAGCTCGTCGCCGTCAACCTGACGGGAGTCGTGCTGGGCACACGGATCGCGCTCCCACATCTCAAGGCGCGCGGCGCCACGAGCGCGCACGGATCGGCGATCGTCAATCTCGCCTCGGTGGCAGGCCTCGTCGGCTCCCAGCTCGATCCGCTCTATTCGCTGACCAAGGGTGGCGTCACGCTGTTCACCAAGTCGACGGCGCTGGAGTTCGGCCGCAAGGGCTATCGCATTCGCGTGAACTCGATCCATCCCGGCGTCATCGACACCGACATGGGCCAGCAGACCTTCGCCATGAGGGCGCGCGCCCTCGGCACTAACGACACGGAAGCCACGCGCAAGACCTCGCTCACCATGCATCCGATCGGAAGGCTGGGCGTCGCCGAGGACATCGCCAAGGGCATTGTGTTCCTGGCGTCGGACGATGCCGGCTTCATGACCGGCTCGGGCCTCGTCGTCGACGGCGGTTACACGGCTCAGTGATTCAGGGCCAGTAGTTCAGAAGATGCCGGCGGCGAGGCCAGCCGCCATGGCGGCGCCCAGCTCCTCGCACTGGTCCGCGAAGGCGGGTTGCCAGGGGCCCTTGCAGAGCAGGGGCTCCTGCACGGCCCGCCAGCGCAGGCCGGTCAGGATGGTCTCGACGCCGCGGCGCGTGCCGGTGCCGTCGCTGCCGGCCCTAATGTAGAGGGCGCAGGGCATGCCTTGCGTCTTCTCCAGGCAGGCATTGTAGCTGCGGTCGAAGAAATCCTTCAGGGCGCCGCTCATATAGCCCAGGTTCTCGGGCGTGCCGAGGATCACCGCCTGGGCGGCCATCACGTCCTGCGGGCCGGCCTGCAGCGGCGCGATGACCCGGACGTCGATCCCCGTTTCGCTGCGCGCGCCCCGTTCCACGGCCTCGCGCAGGGAAAGGGTGTTCTCCGACGGGGCGTGCGCCACAATGAGAAGCCTTTTCGACATGGAGGGGGTTCTACCCCACGCTGACATGATCAAGAAACTCCTGATCGCCAACCGCGGCGAGATCGCCATCCGCATTGCCCAGGCCGCCGCCGAACTCGGCATTGCAACCGTGGGCATCCATTCGGAGGACGACGCCATCTCGCTGCACGTGCGCCGGGTCGACGAGGTGCGGCCGCTCAAGGGGCGTGGCGCGGCAGCCTATCTCGACATCGCCGGTGTCATCGCGGCGGCCCGGGAGGCGGGCTGCGACGCGGTACATCCGGGCTACGGCTTCCTGTCTGAGAATGCGGCCTTCGCCACGGCCTGCGCCGAGGCGGGGCTCGTCTTCGTCGGTCCCACACCCGAGCAGCTCGACCTGTTCGGCGACAAGGCGCGCGCCCGGGCCCATGCCGGCAAGAACGGGGCGCCGGTCCTGTCGGGCACCGACAGTGCGGTCGACGTGGCCGGCGTTAAGGCTTTCTTCGCCAAGCATCGCAAGGCCGGCATCGTCATCAAGGCGATCGCGGGCGGTGGTGGGCGCGGCATGCGGATCGTCACGCAGGAGGCCGAGATCGAGGAGGCCTTCACGCGCGCCTCTGCCGAAGCGCAGGCGGCCTTCGGCAACGGCGCCCTCTATGCCGAGCGTCTGATCGCCCGCGCGCGCCACATCGAGGTTCAGGTCGTGGGTGACGGTCAGGGCGGCATCGCCGCCCTCGGCGAGCGCGAATGCACGATCCAGCGTCGCAGCCAGAAGATCGTCGAGCTGGCGCCCAGCCCGAACCTCGCCGAGGCGATGCGCGGGCAGATCGTCGAATCGGCCGTGAGGATGGCGAAAGCGGTGAACTATCGCAGCCTCGGCACTTTCGAATTCCTGGTCGACGATGCGGCGCCGGATTTCTTCTGCTTCATCGAGGCCAATCCGCGCCTGCAGGTCGAACACACCGTCACCGAGGAAGTATGGGGCGTCGACTTGGTGAAGGCGCAGTTGCGGCTGGCGGGCGGCACGTCGCTCGACGACACCGGCGTTGGGCAGGCGTCGCCGCGCGGCCATGCCATTCAGATGCGGGTGAACATGGAGACCATGACGGCCGACGGTTCGGCCAAGCCGGGTGGCGGCACGCTCACGGCGTTTGAGCCGCCGTCGGGTCCGGGCGTGCGCGTCGACACCTATGGCTATGCGGGCTATCGCACCAATCCGAACTTCGATTCGCTGCTCGCCAAGGTGATCGTGCAGGCGGCCGATTTCGGCAGTGCGCTGCAGCGGGCCGAGCGGGCGCTGTCAGCCTTCCGGCTCGAAGGCGCGCCTTCGAACATCGCCTTCCTGCGCGCCCTGATTGCTCATCCGGACTTCCGCGCTGACAAGGTCCATACACGCTTCGTCGACGAGCAGGCTTCGGCTCTGATCGCCGCGGCCGGCAAGCTGAGCGGCGGCCTCTATTTCGAGGGCGCGCCGCCACCGGCATCACCCGCATCGTCGCCGCGGCAGGCCGGCGCGCGGGTCGACAGCGTCGATCCACTGGCGGTCCTGGCCTTCGGCAAGGCGAAGGCGGAGACGGCGTCGCGCGCGCCCGAAAGCGACGCCCCGGACGGCACGGTCGCCGTCCCGGCACCGATGCAGGGCACGATCGTGAGCCTGTCGGTGAAGGAGGGCGATCCGGTCGCGGCGGGCCAGGCCCTGCTGGTGATGGATGCCATGAAGATGCAGCATGAGATCCGCAGCCCGGTGCGCGGCTATGTGCGGCGCATCGCGGTCGAGGCGGGCGAGACGGTCTATGAGGGCCATTCGCTGCTGTTCGTCGAGGAGGCCGATGTCGAGGTGAAGGGCACGGCGGTCGAGGAAACGATCGACCTCGATCATGTCCGCCCCGATCTCGCTGAGTATTTCGAACGCCGGGCCATGACGCTCGACGAGAAGCGGCCAGAGTCGGTGGCGCGGCGGCGCAAGACCAACCAGCGGACCGCCCGCGAGAATCTCGAGGACCTGGTCGATCCCAACAGCTTCGTCGAGTATGGCGCCTTCGCGATCGCCAGCCAGCGCACGCGCCGCACGATCGAGGACCTGATCGAGAAGACACCGGCAGACGGGCTGATCACCGGCATCGGCCGGGTCAATGGCTCGCTGTTCGGACCGGAACGCAGCCGGGTCGCGGTCGCGCACTACGACTACACGGTGCTGGCCGGCACGCAGGGCAAGAACAACCACCACAAGAAGGACCGGCTGTTCGAGATCGTCGAGAAGCAGCGCATCCCGCTCGTCTTCTTCACCGAGGGCGGCGGCGGCCGGCCGGGCGACATCGACGTGCAGTCGGTGGCCGGACTCAACACGATGGCGTTCCACATCTTCGGACGTCTGAGCGGCGTGGCACCGCTGGTCGGCATCAACTCGGGCCGCTGCTTTGCCGGCAATGCCGCGATCCTGGGCTGCTGTGACGTGGTGATCGCCACGAAGAACTCGTCGATCGGCATGGGCGGTCCCGCGATGATCGAGGGCGGCAATCTCGGCGTCTTCTCGCCCGAGGAGGTCGGGCCCATGAACGTGCAGGTGCCCAACGGCGTGGTCGACATCGCGGTCGAGGACGAAGCCGAGGCGGTGGCCGTTGCCAAGAAGTATCTCTCCTACTTCCAGGGCGCGCTGCCGGAATGGCGTGCGGCCGACCAGCGCCTGCTGCGGCGGGCCATCCCGGAGAACCGGCTT
This sequence comes from Rhodospirillales bacterium 24-66-33, assembly GCA_002281855.1. GTDB lineage: Bacteria > Pseudomonadota > Alphaproteobacteria > Reyranellales > Reyranellaceae > Reyranella. Next base: position 207,366 of record NCHQ01000001.1, read on the forward strand.
CGCGTCTACGACGTGCGCAACGTGATCGCGACGCTGTGCGACGAGGACTCGGTGCTCGAAGTGCGTCGCGCCTTCGGGCCCGGCATGGTGACGGCGTTCGGCCGCATCGAGGGCAAGCCGCTCGGCATCGTGGCGAACAACCCGGTGCATCTGGCGGGTGCTATCGACAGCGACGGCTCCGACAAGGCCGCGCGCTTCCTGCAGCTCTGCGACGCCTATGACATCCCGATCCTGTTCCTGTGCGACACGCCGGGCATGATGGTCGGGCCGGAGATCGAGAAGACGGCGCTGGTGCGCCATTGCTCGCGGCTGTTCGTGACCGGCGCCAATCTCACCGTGCCGTTCGGCACCATCGTGCTGCGCAAGGCCTATGGGCTGGGCGCGCAGGCGATGGCGGGCGGTTCCTTCCACGCGCCGGTCTTCGCGCTGTCCTGGCCGACCGGCGAGTTCGGCGGCATGGGGCTGGAAGGCGCCGTGAAGCTCGGTTTCCGCAAGGAGCTCGAGGCGGTGAGCGATCCCGCCGAGCGCCGCGCCCTGTTCGAGAAGATGGTCGCGGCCGCCTATGCGAGGGGCAAGGCACTCAGCACCGCGACCTATTTCGAGGTCGACGAGGTGATCGATCCCGCCGACTCGCGCCGCTGGATCGCGACCGCGCTGCTCGAGGCCAAGCCGCGGCCGGCGCACAGCCACAAGAAGCGGCCGAACATCGATACCTGGTAAATGCGAACAGAGTTGCCCACCAACCTCATGCTGAGGAGGCTGCCCCTCGAATACCTCGGGGTAAACTCCGCAGCCGTCTCGAAGGATGGGCCACACGCACCACGTCCGTTGCCCATCCTTCGAGATGGCCCTTCGGGCCTCCTCAGGATGAGGTGGTGCGAGTCGACTTGAGACGACACGACTCCAAGAAAAAGGCCCCTCGATGGAGGGGCCTTTCGGTTTGCGCCGGCTCGCTTACTGGGCGATCCAGAACGTGTCGGGCTGGTAGAGGCCGATGTACCCGCCCGGATCCCAGGCGTAGTAGCCTTCCTTCGGGACGTTGCGCACCTTGGGGCCGACCACGATTGGCTGGCGCACGCCATTGACCGTGCCGATCGAGAAGACCTCGTCGGCGTTGGTGGCGAGGATCTTGTCCCAGGCCTTGCGGCGGTCAGCTTCAGTTGTGCCGGTTTCCCATTCCTTCACGTAGTCGAGGAGCTTGCAGGCCGATTCGAGGTCGCATTTCTCGCCCTGCCTGCCCTTGGACTCGACGAACATGCCCCAGCGCGACCATTGCAGGCCGCCCAGCATGGTCGGCGCGAACTCCTTGGGGCTGGTATTGGGGGTCGGGACCGCCGTCACGGCGCCGGCGAAAGCCGTCATGACGGCTTCACCCGACGAGGTGCGGAGCCGGAAGTTGTCGCGGGTCTGCGGCTTGGTCAGCATCTTGATGCCGATCTTCTTCCAGTTGTCGGCGATCAGCGTGAGCGCGTCGCTGTCCTCGGTTTCCTCGCTGGCATGTTCGACGACGATCGTGGCCGGCCGGCCGTCGGGCAGCAGGCGGATACCCTGGCTGTCCTTCTTCGTGAGGCCGATCTCGTCCAGCAGCTTGTTGGCGAGCTTCGGATCGTACTGGGCCCACTTGGTCGCATACTCCGGCTTGAACAGCTCCGAGCGCGGCATGATCGTGTTGTTCGACGGCCTGGCCAGGCCGATATAGACAACCTGGTTCAATTCCTCGCGGTCGATCGCCAGCGAGAGCGCCCGGCGGAAGCGCACGTCGCGCATCAGCTTGCGCCACTCCGCGTCGTTCGTGGTGAGATTGGGGTAGAGCGCGAGCTGCGAGCCCGAGCCCGCTTCCCACAGGCGCACGTTCACGCCCGAGGACTGCGCGCTCTTCTGAAGGAAGGTGTAGTCGCGCATGTTGAGGTAGCGCGGCTGCAGGTTGGCCTCGCCGAGCCCCGCCTTGGCCGGCACCAGGTTGGCGGCCGCCACCGTGAAGATCACCTGGTCGACATAGGGCAGTTGCTGCCCCTTCTCGTCGATGCGGTGATAGTAGGGGTTGCGCTGGTAGACGAACCGCTGGGCCGGTGACGCGGTCGTGCCGACCCAGGGGTTCAGCGTCGGCAGATCGACGTTGTCGTTGGCGTACATCACGTCCAGGCGGCGGTAGATCGACACCCAGCTTTGCTGGCCGCCGCGCGCGGATTTCAGGATCTCGGCTTCGGGCGTGTACTTGGCGTGAAACTTCTTCAGGTAGTGGGCAGGCCTGTAGAGGAAGAGGGGCGCGGCGCGCGCCTGGCTCTCGATGAAGTACGGGTTGGGCTTGTCCCATGTGTACTTGATCGTGAGCGGATCGATGATCTCGACCTTGGGCGGTTGTCCGTCGACCAGCAGCTCGACATTGGGGCCGCCGGCGGTGAGGTCCTTGTTGTTGGCGACGTCTTCCCAGAAGAAGCGGAAGTCCTCGGTGGTGAACGGATGGCCGTCCGACCACTTGTGGCCGGCGCGCAGCTTGAACGTGAACTCGCGGCCCTCCTTCTCCTCGTAGCTTTCGAGGATGTCCGGCTTCAGCTTGAACTTGTCGTCGTAGACGATCAGGCGGGTGTAGCTGAAGATCGTCATCAGGCGCGTATCGCGCGAACTGGCCACCAGCATGTTGAGCTGGCCGCCCTGCTGGCCGGGCCCATCGCCGCCGGCGAAGTACTTCACGACCCAGGGCTGCTCGGGAACGCGCTTGTCGACCGGCGGCAGGGCGCCGGACTTCACCTGGTCGGCGAACATCGGCGTTTCCTTGAGCGTGGGCACGGGATCGGCGGCGAAGACCGGCCCCGCCATCCATCCGAAGACCAGTGCTGCCGTCAGAACGCGTCTCTTCATCTCAAGTCCTTCACCGGTTGCCCGCGGAAAGCAGGCCGATCCTGCGTATTCCGCCGAGCGAGTACCCCATATCGATCAAATCGCCCAGGCGCGTCATCGTCAATGCCGGCTGCCTGTGACGCCACGTTGACGGGGCGTTGGAGACGCGCAAGAAAACCGTCGGCATTGAAAGATTCGAGGGAACGATGGCGAGCGGCCTGGAGAGCGAATTCGTAACGCTACACGAGATCGTAAAAGCGGCGAAAATCCGGCTCAATCCGAATATCTGGGATTATTTGATCGGCGGCACCGAGACCGAGACCACGCTGCGCCGCAACCGGCTGGCCCTCGACACGATCGCCTTCAAGCCGCGTGTCCTGCGCGACGTGTCGAAGATCGATCCGTCCTCCGAAATCCTCGGAAAGAAGATCCGCCTGCCCGTAATGCTGGCGCCCGTCGGGTCGCTGGAATCGTTCGAGGCCGGTGGCGGCATCACCGTCGCGAAGGGCGCGGGGGCGAGCAACGTCGCGATGCTGATCAGCTCGGTGACCACCCTCAAGCTTCAGGACATCGTGAAGGGCGGCGCGGGTCCAAAGATCTACCAGCTCTATGTGCGCGGCGACGATGCCTGGGTCGCGGACCGCGTGAAGGAGGCGATGGACGCCGGCTACGATGCCTTCTGCATCACCGTCGACACCCAGGTCTACAGCCGGCGTGAGCGCGACATCGCCAAGCGCTTCGTGAAGTCGTGGCGCGCGGCCGCCACCGGCCAGGATCACCAGGCGGCCTTCTCGTGGAAGAACTTCATCGCCGTCCGCGAGAAGTTTCCCGATGTGAAGTTCATGCTGAAGGGGATCGGCACCGGCGAGGATGCCGAGCTCGCCTGCCAGAACGGCGTCTGGGCGGTCTATTGCTCCAATCATGGCGGTCGCCAGCTCGACCATGGGCGCGGCTCGGCCGAGGTGCTGCCCGAGATCGTCGAGGCGGTCGCCGGTCGTGCCAAGGTGGCGGTCGATGGCAGCTTCAGCCGCGGCAGCGACATCGTGAAGGCGATCTGCATGGGCGCCGACTGGGTCGGTCTCGGCCGTCTCTACTGCTACGGTCTCGCCGCCGCCGGTGCCGCCGGCATCGAGCGCGTGATCGAGCTGCTCGACGAGGAGATGCGCGAGGTGATGGGCCTGCTGGGCGTCAACTCGCTGGCGCAGCTCGACAAGAGCTACATCGCCAGGAGCATGCCGACCAACCTGACCGGCGTGCACAGCGCCTTCCCGCTGCTCAACCTGCAGGACGAGGGTTACTGAGTTCTCACTTTCCTCCCCATTCAAATGGGGAGGTGCCCCGAAGGGGCGGAGGGGTCATGACCCCATCGCCCTCGTAAGACGAGGGCACTTCCCCTTTGCGGAGCCCGCAAAGGGGAAGAGGCTGATGTTCAGCCGCGGCCGACGAAAGGCATCTTCGTCGCCATCACGGTCATGAACTGCACGTTGGCGTCGAGCGGCAGGCTGTCCATGTAGAGGATGGCGTTGGCCACCGCGGAGACGTCCATGCGCGGCTCGGCGATGGTCGTGCCGTTGGGCTGCAGCACGCCCTTGGTCATGCGGTCGGTCATCGGCGACACGGCGTTGCCGATGTCGATCTGGCCGCAGGCGATGTCGTAGGCGCGGCCGTCGAGCGACGTCGACTTGGTGAGGCCGGTGATGGCGTGCTTGGTCGAGGTGTAGGCGACCGAGAAGGGCCGTGGCGCGTGCGCCGAAATCGAGCCGTTGTTGATGATGCGGCCGCCGCGCGGGGTCTGGTCCTTCATGATCTTGATGGCCTCCTGCGTGCACAGGAACGGTCCCGTCAGGTTCGCCGCCACGACGCTCAGCCAGGTCTCGTAGGGCAGATCTTCGAGCGGCACGGGCGGGGCGCCGCCGCCGGCATTGTTGAACACCAGGTCGAGCCGGCCCCAGGTCGCCTTCACCTTGGCGAACAGGGCTACGATGTCGTCGCGCTTGGCTACGTCGGTCGGCACGGCGAGCGCGTTGGGCGCATTGTTGCCGGCCATCGAAGCCGTCTCGTCGAGCGCCTCCTTGCGTCGGCCCGCTAGTGCTACCTTGTAGCCTTTGTTCAGCAGGGCCAGCGCCGAGGCGCGGCCGATGCCGCTGCCCGCGCCGGTGACGACGGCGATTTTTCCACTCATGGGTTCGTTTCCTCTCCTCGAAGGAGCGGACCCTAGCAGACCGGCGCCCCGCAGTTGAAGGGTGGCGCGCTACGGCAACGTCGCGACGTAGGCCCGCCAGCCGCCCAGCGAGGTGATGTCCTTGGCGCCCTGCGCCGCATGTGCCTCGCAGAGGAAACCCAGCACATCGGTCCCGTCGGCCAGGCTCACCGTGCCCAGCCCCAGCGGGGCGGGGATGCGGCGCAGCAGGTCGCCGATCCTCTCGACCGGCAGGCTCCACACTTCCAGCTCGATGGCGCCGCCGCCTTCGGCCACGCGCACCAGGCCCGGCCGATGCGGCGGGCCGCCGGGCAGGGCGTAGAAGCGATAGGCGGGGGCGGTCCTGCCGGCGGTCTGCAGGCGCCCGCCCAGTTCCAGAAGCTGGCCGTTCAAGGGGAGGCCGCTCATATGCGCGCCGACCACGGCGATCGGCACGCGATCCTCCGCAACGACGGGATCGTTCTCCGGCTGCGGCAGGCGGCTCATCGTCTTGCCGAGCGGCAAGGGCACCGCGCGTTGCCAGCGGGCGCCGAACGCCAGCAGGGCGCGTTCGGCATTCGCGCTGGAGATCAGGGTGATGCCGAACGGCATGCCGTCGGGGCGGAAGCCGGCCGGCACGGCGAGTGCCGACAGGCCGAAGAAATTCACGAAGTTGGTGTAGTGGCCGAGATGCGAATTGTAGAGCACCGGCTCGCGTTCGAGATCGGCCAGCTTGTAGATCGTGCCGGCCGTGGGCACCGCCAGGAAATCGAGCCCTTCCATCTGGGCGAAGGCACGCGCTTTGAGTTCGGCGAGCCGGTACTGGCCTTCGAAGGCATCGACGGCGCTGTACTCGAGGCCGCTCAGGACGATCGCCCGAGTCGTCGGCCAGACGCCCGCCGCGTCGTCGGCCGCCTCCATGAAGGCGCCGACCGCCGCGGTGCGCTCGGCGACCCAGGGGCCGTTGTAGAGAAGCTGGGCAGCATCGCGGAACGGGGCGTAGTCGATCGCGACCGGCGTGCCGCCCAGCCCCTTCAGCCGCTCGATCGACTGGGCATAGAGCGCGGCATAGGCGGCGTCGCCGAAGAACTCCGCGTCCTTGGTGTCGAGGATGCCGAAGCGGAAGGTCCGGCCGATGGAAGGTGTCGCGTGCGGCTCGGCGGCGACGGCGAGCACCGCATCGGCATCGGCGCAGGAGAGGGCGAAGACCGAGGTGCAGTCGAGCGAGCGGCAGGCCGGCACCATGCCTTCGTTGCTGAGCAGGCCGGGTGTCGGCTTCAGGCCGACGATGTTGTTGAAGCCGGCCGGCACGCGGCCCGATCCCGCAGTGTCGGTGCCCAGCGAGAAGCTCACGAGGCCCGACGAGACCGCGACGGCCGATCCCGAACTCGATCCGCCGGGTACATACGAGGCGTCGAATGGATTGCGCGGCACGCCATAGGGCGAGCGCACGCCGACGAGGCCGGTGGCGAACTGATCGAGGTTCGTCTTGCCGATCACGATCGCGCCGGCGTCCACGAGGCGACGCACGACCTCCGCGGAAGCCTTGGCGTCATAGGCGAAGCCCGGGCAGGCCGCGGTCGTTACCATGCCGGCAACGTCGATATTGTCCTTCACCGCGAACGGCACGCCATAGAGCGGCAACCGGTCGATCTCGTCGCGCCTTGCATCCAGCGCCACAGCTTGTGCGCGCAGCGCGTCGTCGGAGGCGCGGGAGATCCAGACCTTGTCGTCGCCCGCGTTTGCGATGCGTTTCAGCACCTCCTCGATGGTCTGACGCACGTCGAGCGTGCCGGCGCGATAGGCGCCGAGCAGCGCGTGAACCCCGAGGTCGAGAAAAGCTGTCATGTGAGGGTTTTAGACAAGCAATGCGTTGAATGCAGCCTCCAGATTCGCGCAGACCTTGGCACGGTCCTTGCCTTCCCGGACTGGCGGGAAACAGGGGAGCGAGGGTGTGCCATGAAGCGTCGCGCGCATGACACGGCGGCCGGGCTGGCAATCCTGCAGATTCTTCTGCAGCTTGGATGGGAACTGGGCGCGAGCTACCGGCTCATGCGCCGCGATCTCCATGTCGTCTGAAGACCGTCATCCCGATTGAATGAAAGTAGGAAGCGCATGGCCGAACAGAAGCGTGACGTGGCGCGCATGGTCGAGGAGGGCGCGAAGACCGCAGGCCTCGCGATCGCGCCCGAATATCTCCCCAACGTGATCCTCAACGTCGAGCGCTCCCTGATGATCGCGCAGCCGCTGCTCGAGCTGGATCTCGAGGACGATCTGATGTCGGCTCCGGTGTTCCGGCCATGACCGACCCTCTTTCGAAGGCCGCGACAGCGACGGAGATCTCGGGCGCCGTGATGAGCGGCAAGGTCAAGGCCGCTGCCGTGATCGACGCCACCCTGAAGCGCATCGAGGCGGCGGAGCCCACGATCAACGCTTTCACCGACGTGGTTGCCGCGCGCGCCCGCCAGCGTGCGGCGGAGATCGACGCCGGGCTGCATCGCGGGCCGCTGCTGGGCGTGCCCTTCGCGGTGAAGAACCTGTTCGACATCGCGGGCCTGCCGACCCGCGCCGGCTCGAAGATCAACGTCGACGGCCCCAAGGCCGAGCGCGACGGCGCGCTGGTGCGCAAGCTCGAAGCGGCCGGCGCGATCCTGGTCGGCGGCCTCAACATGGGCGAATACGCCTATGACTTCACAGGCGAGAACGCCCATTACGGACCGTCGCGCAATCCGCACGATCCTATGCGCATGTCGGGCGGGTCGTCCGGCGGCTCGGGCGCGGCGGTGGCGGCGGGAGAGGTGCCCCTGGCGCTGGGTTCCGACACCAATGGCTCGATCCGTGTGCCATCCTCGCTCTGCGGCCTGTTCGGGCTGAAGCCGACCTATGGACGGTTGAGCCGCGCCGGGTCCTTCCCCTTCGTGGATTCCTTCGACCATCTCGGGCCGATCGCCCGTTCGGCAGAGGATCTGGCGCTGTCCTTCGATGCCATGCAGGGCTGGGATTCGGACGACCCGGTCTGCACCGACCGGCCGGCCGATCCGACCCTGCCACGCCTGATCGAAGGCGTCGACGGGCTGCGCATCGCCATCGCCGGAGACTATTTCGCGAAGGGCGGCGAGCCCGAGGCGTTCGAGGCCGTGGCGACCGTCGCAAAGGCATTGGGCGCGACCAGGACCGTCGTGCTGCCGCAGGCGGCCGCGGCGCGGGCGGCGGCCTATGTCATCACGGCCATCGAGGGCGCGCAGCTCCATCTGCCGCGGCTGCGCACGCGTCCGCAGGATTTCGATCCCGACACGCGCGAACGCTTCATGGCGGGCGCCCTGCTGCCCGGCGCCTGGTACGTGAAGGCCCAGCGTTTCCGCCGCCAGTACCGCGCCCACGTGCTGAAGCTGTTCGAAGAGGTCGACGTGATCCTGGCGCCGGCCACGCCTTGCACCGCGCCGAAGCTCGGCCAGACCATGATGACGCTGGACGGCGTCGAGCTGGCGGTGCGCGCCAATCTCGGCATCTACACCCAGCCGATCTCCTTCATCGGCCTGCCGGTCGCGGTGGCGCCGCTGCAACGGCCGGGCGGTCTGCCGATCGGCGTGCAGCTCATCGCCAAACCCTACAACGAGCAGGCCGCGCTGCGCGTGGCCGCGCATCTGCAGAAGCTCGGCGTCGCCGCCGCGCCGCCCGCCTGAGGACCCGATATGGAAATCAACATCCCCGAAGTCGTCGCCGAGGTGACGGCGGCGTTCAATCGCTACGAGGCGGCGCTCAACAGTAACGATGTCGAGGTGCTGGACGAACTCTTCTGGAAGAGTCCGCATACTTTGCGCTACGGCGTCGGCGAGCAGCTCTACGGGCACGACCAGATCGCCGCCTTCCGCTCCGGCCGCAACCCGCAGTTCGTGCCGAACCGCGACCTGCTGAAGCTCTGGATCGTCACCTACGGCCGCGACTTCGGCACGGCGAACTGCGAGTTCCAGCGTCACGGCGCGGCCAAGCCCGGCCGGCAGAGCCACACCTGGATGCGGACCCCGGAGGGTTGGCGCATCGTCGCCGCGCATGTCTCGCTGCTGGGCGAAGCGACGCCGATGAAGAGCTAGCTGGCCGTCGAAAACGTCGGAGTGAGGGCGCGTAAACGAAACAAACGAAATAAACGGAATAACTGAAACGAATGTCGCACCTCCCTGAATCGCGAGTCGTCACCCTTTGCGCAATAATGTTGCTTTTCGGGGCTTCGGAAAGGCCGCGTTCCACCGTCTGCTAGGTTCTTTCTCCGCGCTGCCGGCTTAAGCTCGCGGCATGAAGAAGCTGCTTTTGACCCACGCCCCGCTCGCCCGGCGGCAATACTATGGGACCCGCGCCCTCACGCGACTGCAGGAGCTGGTCGAGGTCGTGCTGCACGAGGGCGAGGCGCCGCTCGATCCTCAGGGCGTGATCGGCAGGGCGCATGGCGTCGACTTCATCGTTGCCGATCGGGCGACGGCGATACCGGCCCTCGTCTTCGAAAGCCTGCCGGGGCTTCACGCGGTGATGCGCAGCGCCATCGACATCCGCAACATCGACGTTGCGGCGGCCACGAAGGCGGGCGTGCTCGTGACACAGGCGGACGCCGGCTTCGTTGCGTCGGTGGTTGAACTCACGCTGGGTTTTCTGGTCGATCTTTCACGCGGGATCACGCGGGCGGCGACGGCCTACCATGAGGGCGCGAAGCCCGAGATCAGGGTCGGCCGGCAGCTCGGTGGCTCGACCGCCGGCCTCATCGGCTACGGCCGCATCTCGCGCGCGCTGGCGCCGGTGCTGGCCCAGCTCGGCATGACCGTGCTGGTGTCCGATCCCTACGCCCAGGTCGACGATCCCCGGTACGTGAAGCTGCCGATGGAAGATCTGCTGGCGAAGGCCGACTACGTGATCTGTCTCGCCATCGCCAACGAGGAGACCGAGAACCTGTTCGACGCCGCAGCCTTCGCCCGCATGAAGCCGGACGCCTTCTTCATCAACATGTCGCGCGGCAACCTGGTCGACGAAGGCGCCCTCGCGGAGGTTCTGCGCGAGAACCGCATTGCCGGCGCGGCGATGGATGTCGGACGCGCCCCGGACCAGATGCCGTCGCCCGAGCTGGCGCGCCTGCCCAATGTCATTGCCACGCCCCATATCGGTGGGCTTACGCCGCCCGCCAGCGAAAGCCAGGCGATGGACACGGTCCGCCAGGTCGAGGCGCTGGTGAAGGGCGAGGCTCCGCCCGGCGCGGTCAATCTTGTGAGCTGGACCCGCCGGGGTTGAAAACCCTCCTTGGCGGGCGCATGTGCAATGAATGCGCACACCGAAGGATCTGATCGCCGTCCATGTCCCGAGTGAGGATCTGGGGGACTACAATCTCACCCAGACCGGCTGGTATGCGATGGATGACGGCGGCCATGTCATCCTCGGGCCCTTCGAGAACCTTGCGCAGTGCGACCGGGCGATGCGCGACCGGCTGCAGCAACAGAAGTTGTGAGCCAGCGCGGATAACCGTCCCGGCCTAGTTGCCGGGGCCGCGCTCCATCGAGAAGGGCTGCCAGCGCTGCAGCTTTGATTTCTCCAGCACCATCGGATTGACGCAGGCGCGCGGCCACCTGCCGCCCAGCACGAGTGCGAGCTCCGCGCCGACTCGGCGCTTGCGCGCGGGGTCGAAGCGGCTCGAGGCTGAGGCGACGTGCGCGGTGAGGATCACATTGTCCATTGCCAGCAGCGGATTGTTGTGGCCCACGGGCTCCGTCTCCAGCACGTCGAGGCCGGCGCCGGCGATCCAGCCTTCCTGCAGCGCCTTGATCATGGCCGGCTCGTCGACCGTCGAGCCGCGGCCGGTGTTCACGAACAGCGCCGTCTTCTTCATCTGGCGGAAGTGCTGCTCCTTCATCAGGTGGTGGGCGTCCTTGGTCCCGGGCGCGTGCATGCTGACGATGTCGGACCGCTGCAGCAGCTCGTCGTAGCCGACCGGCTGGACGCCGTAGTCGGACATCACCAGCTCCTCGATATAGGGATCGTAGGCCAGCATCTGGAAGCCGAACGGCGCGGCGCGCTTGGCGACGGCGCGGGCGACATGGCCGAACGAGATGAAACCAAGGGTCATGCCCATCAGGCGCGGGAACTGGTAGAGGTGCGGCCGGCCCTTGGCCCATTCGCCCTTGCGCACCATCTGGTCCTGCACCACCAGGCGCCGCCAGCTCGCGAGGATGAGCGTCATGGCATGGTCGGCTACTTCCTCAATGAAGGTATCAGGTACGTTGGTGACCGGGATGCCGAGCTGGGTGGCCGTGTCCACGTCGACCGAATCGACACCGACGCTGCCCAGCGACACGACCTTCAGCTTCTTGCCCGCCTCGATCACCTTGGCGGTGATGCGCGGACGGCCCTTGCCGTAGATGGCGTCGGCGTCGGCGACCGCCTTGATGAGCTCGGCCTCGTCGCCCGAAACCTCGACGATTTCCGCGCCGATGGGCCCAAGCGTCTCCATTTCCAGCGAATGATCGGTTTTTCCCGGTCCCGTCGTCACGATCTTGAAACGCGCCACGTGTTGTCTCCTCCGTCGATTTGGCGGCACTCTATCGCAATCCCGCCGCCGTCCAACCTCGGTGAATGAACATGCCTGCGTCCAAGAATGTCCTGTTGATCGTCGTCGACCAGTGGCGCGGCCTGATGTTGCCCAAGCTCGGCGCGGACTATCTGAAGCTGCCCAATCTCGACCGGCTGTGCGCCGAGGGTGTCACCTTCCGCAATCATTTCACCCAGGCCGTGCCCTGCGGCCCGGCGCGCGCCAGCCTGCTGACCGGCCAGTACATGATGAACCATCGTGCGGTGCAGAACACGATTCCGCTCGCCTCGCGCTTCACCAACCTGGCGCACGAGCTGCGGCGCGGCGGCTACGATCCGGCGCTCGTGGGCTATACGACCACGACGCCCGATCCGCGCCAGACGGCGCCCAACGATCCGCGCTTCTTCGTGCTGGGCGACATCATGGAGGGCTTCCATTCGGTCGGCGCCTTCGAGAACCGCGACGCCTATTTCGGCTGGGTCGCCAGCCAGGGCTTCGCGCTGCCGAAGACCCGCGAGGATATCTGGCTGCCGCAAGGAGAGCCGGGAGCGGGCGCGACCGGACGGCCGGCCGTCATCCCCAAGGAATTGTCAGACACGGCCTGGTTCACCGAGCGCGGACTCGACTACCTGCGGGGCCGCGGCGGCAAGCCCTGGTTCCTGCATCTCGGCTACTACCGGCCGCATCCGCCGTTCATCGCGCCCGAGCCCTACAATTCGATGTATCGCCCCGAGGACATGCCGAAGCCGATCCGCGCCTCGTCGGCGGCGGAAGAGGGCAAACAGAACGCGCTGCTCGACTACTATGTGCGCAACATCAAGCAGGCGAGCTTCTTCCAGGACGGACAGGCGCTCGGTTCGGACATGAGCGAGGCCGAGGTGGCGCAGATGCGCGCCACCTATTGCGGCCTGATGAGCGAGATCGACGATCATCTGGGCCGGGTGTTCGATTATCTGAAGGAGACGGGGCAGTGGGACGATACGCTGATCGTCTTCACCTGCGACCATGGCGAGCAGGGCGGCGATCATCACCTGCTGGGCAAGATCGGCTACTTCGACGAATCCTATCGCATACCGATGATCATCCGCGATCCGCGGGCCGAGGCAAACGGTACCCGTGGCACGATCGTCGATCGCTTCACCGAGACCATCGACACCATGCCAACCCTGCTCGACTGGATGGGGCTGCCAGTGCCGCGCCAGTGCGACGGCCGCTCGCTGCTGCCCTTCTGCGAGGGCACGGTGCCGGCCGACTGGCGCACCGAGGTGCATTACGAGTTCGACTTCCGCGACCTGCATTACAGCAAGCCTGAATCGTCGCTGGGCGTGCCGATGGACAAGTGCTCGCTCGCCGTCGTGCAGGACGAAAAATTCAAGTACGTGCACTTCGCGGCCCTGCCGCCGCTCCTGTTCGACCTCGCGAAGGATCCCGGCCAGTTCGTCAACTGTGCCGCCGATCCGGCCTATGCCGCGACGGTCGCCGACTATGCCCGCAAGATGCTCGACTGGCGGCTGGGCTATGCCGAGCGGACCCTCACCGGCTATCGCGCCACGCCGCAGGGGTTGGAGGTGCGCGCGGCCTGAGCCGGCGCTAAGCTCGGCAGCATGAAAGAGGAAACCTACCGCCGTCCCGCTGCTGGGCATCACCCGCCAAATCTCTCGCCGGCCTACAAGTCGACGGTCAGCCGATCGCCCTCGAAGCCGGCGATCGTGCTGCCGCACACGCTGTCGGAGATCACCGGGCCGCTGCTGCGTGAGGAGCGGCTCGACTCGGTAGAGAACGATCTCACGCGCCGGCACATGGGCGAGCCTCTGGGTGAACGCATCATCGTGCAGGGTCGCGTCCTCGACGAAGAGGGCAGGCCAGCCCCCGAGGCGCTGGTCGAGATCTGGCAATGCAATGCGGCCGGTCGCTACCATCATCCCGGCGACCAGCACGATGCGCCACTCGATCCGAATTTCTACGGCGGCGGCCGTGCCCGCGCCGATGCCGACGGCAATTACAAGTTCATCACCATCAAGCCCGGCGCCTATCCGTGGGGCAACCACCACAATGCCTGGCGGCCGGCGCATATTCACTTCTCCCTGTTCGGGCCGGCCTTCGCCACGCGCCTGATCACGCAGATGTACTTCCAGAACGATCCGCTGCTGGCCTTCGACCCGATCTACAATTCGGTGCCCGAAGGCGCGCGGGAGCGGCTGCAGGCCGCCTTCGACATGGACGCGACGCAACCCGGATGGGCGCTGGCCTATCGCTTCGACATCGTGCTGCGCGGTCGCCATGCCACGCCGATGGAGAACCCATGAGCCGCGCGCTGACGCCGTCGCAGACGATCGGCCCGTTCTATTTCGGCACCGTCACCAACGCCTATCGCCAGGACCTGGCGATGCCCGGTGTCGCGGGCGAGCGAATCGAGATTGTCCTGACCCTTCACGATGGCGCGGGCGCAATCGTGCCCGACGGCCTGTTGGAGATCTGGCAGGCCAACAGCCACGGCCGCTACAACCACCCGGAGGATCGCCGCAACCTGCCGCTCGATCCCGGCTTCGAAGGCTTCGGCCGGGCGTCGACCGACACGACGGGTTGCGCGCGCTTCGCCACGGTGAAGCCGGGGCGCGTGCCGTGGCCGGCGGGGGGCCTGCAGGCCGCGCACATCAACATCTCCGTGTTCGCGCGCGGCGTCCTCAATCGCCTCGCGACGCGCCTCTATTTCGATGGCGATCCGGCGCTGGCCGAGGACCCTGTCCTTCAACTCGTCGATCCCGCCCGGCGCGCCACCCTGATCGCGACGCGTGATGAAGCCGGCGTCTGGCGGCTGCCCCTGTACCTGGGCGGGCCGAACGAGACCGTCTTTTTCGATTGCTGAACCCATGACGGTTCGTCTGGTCTCTGCGTTGGGCTCATCGGCGACGGTGGCCGACTGCTTCTCCGACACCGCCACCTTGCGCCACATGCTGCACTTCGAGGCGGCGCTTGCCCAAGCGACCGCGGCGGCCGGCCTGATTCCGAAGCGCGCCGCGCCGGTCATCGTCAAAGCCTGCGATCCCGCCCTCTATGACGCCGCACCACTCGCCGCCGCCGCGCGCCGGACGGCGACGCTCACCGTGCCGGTCGTAAAGGCGCTGACCGAACAGGTCCGGCAGCGCGACGCAAAGGCGGCCGACTATGTCCATTGGGGCGCCACCAGCCAGGACGTGATCGACACCGCGATGGTGCTGCAGCTCGGCGAGGCGCTGCCGCCGCTCGTGAAGTCACTCGACAGCATCGTCTCGGCCTTCGCGCGTCTGGCGAAGAAACACCGCACGACGCCGATGCTCGGCCGCACCCTGTTGCAGCCGGCGACGCCGCTCGCGCTCGGCCAGAAGATCGCGGGCTGGGCTTCCGACATCGACCGCGCCAAGCGGCGACTCGCCGAGAGTTTCGGTGAAACGCAGATCCTTCAGTTCGGCGGCGCGTCGGGAAGTCTGACGGCGCTGGGTCCGGAAGCCGAAAGGGTGATGAAGGTGCTGGCGAAGGAGTTGAAGCTCTCACTGCCGCCGGGACCGTGGTTTACTCAAAGGGTCCGGGTCGCGGCGTTTGCGCAGGATTGCGCGCTGGTCGTCGGGGCGCTCGCCAAGGCGTCGCGCGACATCGCCCTGATGATGCAGGCCGAAGTGGGGGAGGCGGCCGAGCCGTCCGGCCCGGGACGGGGCGGCTCTTCGACCATGCCGCACAAGCGCAACCCGGTTGGCGCCGCTCTCATTCTATCGGCGGCGACGCGTGCGCCGATGCTGGCCGCGACGATCGTGGCGGCGATGCCGCAGGAGCACGAGCGCGCGTTGGGTGGCTGGCAGGCCGAATGGCCGACGCTCTCCGCGCTGGTCGAATGCCTGGGCTCGGCGGTGGAGGCGATGGCGGAAGTCGCGTCCGGACTCATCATCGAGCCCGACGCGCTGCAGGCCAACATGGATGCCGCCGAAGCCGCGGTCCTCGCCGAGCGCGCGACCTTCCTGCTGGCCCGGACGATGGGCAAACACGAGGCTCACGCGCTGGTCGAGAAGGCGCTGGCCAAAGGCGGGTCCTTCGCCCGGGCGCTCGGCCGGTTGGAGATGGAACTGGCCGACGAAGCGGCCCTGCTCGGCTACTCTCCGAAGTTCGTCGACCGTCTCCTCGCCGACCTCAAACGTAGGTGACCTTCAGGATCTCGATCTCTTCCTCGCCGCCGGGCGTGTTCATCCGCACGGCGTCGCCCTCGTGGGCCCGCATGACGGCGCGGGCGATGGGCGAGATCCAGCTCACATGGCCGCGGCCCGGGTCGACTTCATCGACGCCGACGATCTTGACCGTGCGTTCCTCATCCTTCGAATTGACGTAGGTGACGGTCGCACCGAAGAACACCTGGTCGGTCTTGGGCCGCTTGGCCGGATCCACGACTTCGGAGCGTTCCAGCCGCTTGCTGAGGAAGCGGATGCGGCGGTCGATCTCGCGCAGGCGCTTCTTGCCGTAGAGATAGTCGCCGTTCTCCGAGCGGTCGCCGTTGGCGGCGGCCCACGACACGACCTGTACGACCTCGGGCCGCTCCTTGCGCATGAGCGTCATCAGCTCCTCGCGCATGCGCTCGAAGCCCTGCGGGGTCATGTAGTTCTTGGCGCCGGGAGGTAATCCGCCGACATCGTCGGGCAGGTCGTCCTCGTCGTCGTCGTCGCTTTCCTTGGTGAAGGCCTTGCTCATTCTGATCCTTAATCTATCAAGTCGGGGCCGATGACCACCAGTCTCTCCCCCCGCATGCAACGCGCTTCCGGCGAAAGCCGGGTCACCTTCGACCTGCGGGACGGCAAGACACGCCTGGGCGATCTGTATCAACGCGACCCCTGCCGGGTTTTGTTCCCGAAACCCGAACTCGGCGAACCGCCGCAGGCCGTGATGATCACCACCTCGGGCGGTGTGACGGGCGGCGACGCCCTCAGAATGTCGGTCGAGATCGGCCCTGGCGCAGAAGCCGTGGCAACCACGCAGGCCGCCGAGAAGATCTACCGCGCCTCGAAGGGCAGCGCTCCCTGCACGATCGACGTCGACGTGCGGGTCGCCGAGGGGGCGACGCTCGACTGGCTGCCGCAAGAGACCATCGTCTTCGAGGGCGCGCAACTGAAGCGCCGGACGGTGGCCGAAGTGGTCGACGGCGGCTCGCTGCTTGCCTGCGAGATGGTGGTCCTGGGCCGTGGTGCTTCGGGCGAGCGCTTCACGTCCGGCCTCTTGCTCGACGCTTGGTCGGTGCGTCGCCCCGGTCGGCTGGTCTGGACCGACACGTTGCGGGTCGAGGGCGAGACACCGGACGGTGCCGGTTTCGGGACTGCCAATGCGCTCGCGACCGTGATCGGCGTGTGGGATGCGCCTCAGCCGCATTTCGAGAAGGCCCGCGCCCTGCTCGAGGCTGCAGACCAAGTGCGTGCGGGTGTCACGGTCGTGAACGGAATCCTGGTCGCGCGCCTGCTGGGCGAAGCGACGGCGGTCCGTCATGCGACCATCCGGTTTCTCACCGAGTTTCGCGGCCGCCGCCTGCCGCGCGTTTGGCATGTTTGATGCAGACTCGCTCGCGCTATAGTCGGGGCCTACGGGCCGGGGGAAACGAATGAATTTGACGCCACGCGAAAAGGACAAGCTTCTGGTGGCCATGGCCGCCATCGTGGCGCGTCGTCGCCTGGAGCGCGGCGTGAAGCTCAACTATCCCGAGGCCGTGGCGCTGATCACCGATTTCGTCGTCGAGGGCGCTCGCGACGGGCGCTCCGTGGCCGACCTGATGCGCGACGGCGCGCACGTGATCTCGCGGGCCCAGGTCATGGATGGCATCGCCGACATGCTGGCCGAGATCCAGGTCGAGGCGACCTTTCCCGACGGCACCAAGCTCGTCACCGTCCATGCGCCCATTCGCTGAGGAGAGACGCCATGATTCCAGGTGAAATCTTCCCGAGCGCCGGCGAACTCGAGCTCAACAAGGGCCGCAACCCGATCACCATCGAGGTCGCCAATACCGGCGACCGGCCCATCCAGGTCGGCAGCCACTATCATTTCTTCGAGACCAACGATGCCCTGAAGTTCGATCGCAAGCGCGCGAAGGGCATGCGGCTCGACATCGCCGCCGGCACCGCGGTGCGCTTCGAGCCCGGCCAGTCGCGGACCGTGCGGCTCACATCCTACATGGGGGGCCGCGAGAGCCATGGCTTCCAGGGGCGGGTCGGCGGCAAGCTGGGCCCCGTCGCCAAGGTCGGGCCGTCCAACGAAGGTCCGACCCGCATTTCGCGCTCGGCCTATGTCCACATGTTCGGCCCCACCGTGGGCGACAAGGTCCGGCTGGCCGACACCGAACTGTTCATCGAGGTCGAGAAGGACCACACGATCTACGGCGAGGAAGTGAAGTTCGGCGGCGGCAAGGTGATTCGCGACGGCATGGGCCAGAGCCAGCGCACGCGCGCCCAGGGCGCCGTCGACACGGTCATCACCAATGCCCTGATCGTCGATCACTGGGGCATCGTGAAGGCCGATATCGGCCTCAAGGGCGGGGTGATCGTCGCCATCGGCAAGGCCGGCAATCCCGACATCCAGCCCGGCGTCGACATCATCATCGGTCCCGGCACCGAAGCCATCGCGGCCGAAGGCAAGATCATCACCGCGGGCGGCATCGACTGTCACATCCACTTCATCTGCCCGCAGCAGATCGACGACGCGCTCTACAGCGGCGTGACGACGATGCTGGGCGGCGGCACCGGCCCGGCGCATGGCACGCTGGCGACCACCGTGACGCCGGGGCCCTGGCACATGGGCCGTATGCTGCAGGCCGCCGAAGGCCTGCCGATGAATCTCGGCTTCTTCGGCAAGGGCAACACCAGCAAGCCCGCCGGCCTCAAGGAACAGATCGAGGGCGGCGCCTGCGGCCTCAAGCTGCACGAGGACTGGGGCACCACCCCGGCCGCCATCGACAATTGCCTGAGCGTCGCCGACCGCTACGACGTCCAGGTCGCGATCCACACCGACACGCTGAACGAGTCCGGCTTCGTCGAGACGACGCGCGCCGCCTTCAAGGGCCGCACCATCGCGACCTTCCACACCGAAGGCGCGGGCGGCGGCCATGCGCCCGACATCATCCGGCTGGCCGGCGAGAAGAACGTGCTGCCCAGCTCGACCAATCCGACCATGCCCTACACGGTGAACACCGTGGACGAGCATCTCGACATGCTGATGGTCTGTCACCATCTCGACGCCGCCATCCCCGAGGACGTGGCCTTCGCCGAGAGCCGCATCCGCAAGGAGACCATCGCGGCGGAGGACATCCTCCACGATATCGGCGCCTTCTCGATGATGTCGTCCGACAGCCAGGCGATGGGCCGGGTCGGCGAGGTGGTGATCCGGACGTGGCAGACCGCCGACAAGATGAAGAAGCAGCGCGGCCGGCTGAAGGAAGAGGCTGGCGACAACGACAATTTCCGCGTCAAGCGCTACGTCGCCAAGTACACGATCAACCCGGCCATCACCCACGGTATCGCCAAGCATGTCGGCTCGGTCGAAGTCGGCAAGCGCGCCGATCTCGTCATGTGGTCGCCGGCCTTCTTCGGCGCCAAGCCCGACATGGTGCTTATCGGTGGTTCGATCATTGCCGCCCCCATGGGCGACCCCAACGCCTCGATCCCGACGCCGCAGCCGGTCCATTACCGGCCGATGTTCGGCGCTTTCGGTCGCAGCCTGGTGACGAGCCCCGTACTGTTCGTCTCCCAGGCGGCCATTACCAAGGGCGTCGCCAAGAAGTGGGGCCTCACCCGCTCGCTGCTACCGGTGAAAGGCACGCGCAAGATCGGCAAGAAGAACATGATCCACAACTCGACCTGCCCCAAGATCGACGTCGATCCCGAGACCTACGAGGTCCGGGCCGACGGCGAGCTGCTGACCTGCGAGCCCGCCACGTCGCTGCCCATGGCGCAGCGGTATTTCCTGTTCTGACCATGAAGCGCGCCATCGAGGTCGTGCGTGCCGGCGGCTGGCCGGCATCCGAGCGCACCGACACCGTCACCCTCCTGTTCGACGATCGCTACCGCCGCCGCCTGCGCATGCTGGGAGACGATGGGCTCGACTTCCTGCTCGACCTGGTCGAACCGGTGGTCCTGCACACCGGCGACGGTCTGAAACTGGAGGAAGGCGGTTTCGTTGAGGTGAAGGCCGCCGACGAGGATCTCGTCGAGGTGCGTGGCGGCGACGCCGCAGCCTTCGCGCGGCTCGCCTGGCACCTCGGCAATCGCCACCTGCCGACGCAGATCGATGCCGAACGCATCCTGATCCGCGACGATCATGTCATCGTCGACATGCTCAAGGGGCTGGGCGCCGAGGTGCGCAAGGTCCGCGCGCCCTTCGACCCGGAGGGCGGCGCCTACGGGCAGCACAATCACGACACCGGTCATCGCCACGGTGAGCTGCACGCGGAGCGTCATGGCTAGCGACCCGCTGTATAGGCTGCTTGCCTGGCTCTCCCCGGCCTATCCGATCGGCGCCTTCAGCTACAGCCACGGCGTCGAAACGGCGGTGGAAGAGGGGTTGATCCGGGACCGCGCCTCGCTGGTGGCCTGGCTCGACAGCGTCCTGCGGCGCGGCACGGGCGCGGTCGACGGGGCCCTGTTCGCGGCGGGCTGGCGGGCGGCCAGCGAGGCCGACTGGCCCGCGTTCGATGCCGCTGCCGAGCGCGCCGCTGCCTGGCGCGGCACCTCGGAAATGGCACTGGAATCGCGCCAGCAGGGCGGTTCGTTTCTGTCGATCACGCGCACGGCGTGGCCCCATGGCGCCCTCGACGAGGTACATCGGCGGCTCGACGGCGAGCTCGCCCTCCCGGTTGCGGTGGCGCTCGCCGCCGCGGTCCACGGTATCGCGCTCGAACAGGCGCTGGCGGGCTTTCTCCACGCCTTCACGGCCAATCTCATCTCGGCGGCCTTGCGCGCCGTGCCGCTCGGCCAGACCGACGGCCAGATCGCCTTGGCCGCGCTCGAGACATCGGTTAACGAAGCCACCCGGGCCGCCATAGCGGTCGACTCCCTGGACGAGGTCGGGACGGCGACGCCGCTGCTCGACTGGTGTTCGCTCCGTCACGAAACCCAATACACACGGCTCTTCCGCTCATGACCGCCCTGATGGCTCTTCTCCTGTCGATCGGCGTCGGCGCCATCGCCGTGATCCATGTGATGTGGGGCCTGGGCAGCCACTGGCCGGAAGCCTCTGAGGAGGCCCTGGCCCGGAGCGTCGTCGGCGACGGGCGCCGCCGCATGCCGCCTTCCTGGCAGTGCTTCCTGGTGGCGCTGGTCCTCGTCGTGATGGCCCTGTGGCCGTGGTACGCGCTGGGCCGTATTGCCGAACCGGCCGTGCTGGCCGGCAGCTACATGATCGCCGGCATCTTCGTCGCGCGTGGCATCGCCGGGTTCAGTCATCGCTGGCGGGCGCATTTCACGATCGAACCGTTTGCCACGCGCAACAGACGCTACTATTCGCCTTACTGCCTGTTGCTCGGCGTGGGATACATCGCCCTGGTGGCTGGAGAACTGGACAAATGAGCCTGCGTGGTCCGCTGAGAGTGGGGGTCGGCGGTCCCGTCGGCTCCGGCAAGACGGCGCTCGTCGAACGCCTGTGCAAGCGCATGCGCGATCTCTACGACATCGCGGTCGTCACCAACGACATCTACACCAAGGAAGATGCCGAGTTCCTGACCCGCGCCGGCGCACTCGCGCCCGAGCGCATCGTGGGCGTCGAGACCGGCGGCTGTCCGCACACGGCCATCCGCGAGGATGCCTCGATCAATCTCGCCGCGGTCTCCGACATCGTACGCAAGTGGCCGGACCTCGAAGTCATCTTCGTCGAATCCGGCGGCGACAATCTCGCCGCGACCTTCTCGCCGGAACTTGCCGACCTCACGATCTATGTGATCGACGTCTCCGCCGGCGAGAAGGTCCCGCGCAAGGGCGGCCCCGGCATTACGCGGTCGGACCTGCTGGTGATCAACAAAATCGACCTCGCGCCGCTGGTCGGCGCCAGTCTCGAGGTCATGGACCGCGACGCCCGCCGGATGCGCGGCCAACGGCCTTTCATTTTCTCCAATCTCAAGGAGAATAAGGGGGTCGAGGACATTGCGGCCTTCATCGTGCGGCAAGGCGGCCTGCCGTCGCGGCTGAACTAGATCACAGGAGCATTCAATGACGATTCGGACGATCCGCCTGGCGGTTTTGCTCGTTATGGTGGCAAGCCCCGCGCTGGCCCATCCCGGACACGAGACGTCGGGCTTTGCCCATCCCTTCACCGGACTTGATCACCTCCTGGCGATGGTCGGTGTTGGCGTCTGGGCCTCCTTGCTGGCGGTGAAGCGTCCGGCCGCGGCCTATCTCGTGCCGGCTTCCTTCATCGCGATGATGCTTGTCGGAGCAGCTGCCGGATTCGCGGGCATTAAACTGCCTATGGTGGAGGCGGGGATCGTTGCATCGGTCCTGCTGCTAGGCGCACTCATCATAGCCGCGGTGCGTCTGCCGTCTGCCGCAGCCATGGCCATCGTCGGTCTGTTTGCGGTTTTCCACGGCTATGCCCATGCCATCGAGGCGCCGACGAGCGGGACCGGCGTCTACATCCTGGGCTTCGTCGCCGCGACGGCCTTGCTGCACGCCGTGGGTTTGGGGCTCGGCTGGGTTGCGCGGCGCGCCGTCGGCGACCTGGGATTGCGGGCGCTGGGCGGCGCCGTCATGGCCGGCGGTGCGCTGGTCCTGATCGCCAACTAATCCTTATCCCAAGGGCATTCTGCCGGTTTGGCATGAATTTCGCTTCCCTTGATCTCCGGCGGGGAGATCCGTCGAAAGACAAGGAGAGCGGGATGAAATTGGGAACACTCATGCGGACGGGCCTCGTCGCCGCCGGCCTGGTGGCCAGCGCGGCGACCAGCGCGTTTGCGCAGGCGGGAGACACGATCAAGGTCGGCATCCTCCATTCGCTGTCGGGCACGATGGCGATCAGCGAGACGACCCTGAAGGACGTCGTGCTGATGCTGGTCGAAGAGCAGAACAAGAAGGGCGGCCTGCTGGGCAAGAAGCTCGAGCCCGTCGTGGTCGACCCGGCGTCGAACTGGCCGCTGTTCGCCGAAAAGGCGCGCGAGCTGCTGCAGAAGGAAAAGGTCGCGGTGGTGTTCGGCTGCTGGACGTCCGTCAGCCGCAAGTCGGTGCTGCCGGTGTTCGAGGAGCTGAACGGCATCCTGTTCTATCCGGTCCAGTACGAGGGCCAGGAGAGCCAGCGTAACGTGTTCTACACCGGCGCGGCGCCGAACCAGCAGGCGATCCCGGCGGTCGACTACCTGATGAGCAAGGACGGCGGCAACGTGAAGCGCTGGGTCCTCGCCGGTACCGACTACGTCTATCCGCGCACGACCAACAAGATCCTCGAAGCGTACCTGCTCCAGAAGGGCGTTCCGAAGGAAGACATCATGATCAACTACACGCCGTTCGGTCATTCGGACTGGCAGTCGATCGTGGCCGACATCAAGAAGTTCGGTTCGGCCGGCAAGAAGACCGCCGTCGTCTCGACGATCAATGGCGACGCCAACGTCCCGTTCTACAAGGAGCTCGGCAACCAGGGCATCAAGGCCAAGGACATCCCGGTCGTCGCCTTCTCGGTGGGTGAGGAAGAGCTCGCCGGCGTCGACACCAAGCCGCTGGTCGGCCATCTGGCGGCCTGGAACTACTTCCAGTCGGTGAAGGATCCCGCCAACGCGGAATTCATCAAGACGTGGCAGGCGTTCACCAAGAATCCGAAGCGCGTGACCAACGATCCGATGGAAGCGTCCGTGATCGGCTTCCGGATGTGGGTCGAAGCGGTCAAGAAGGCCGGCACGACCGACCCCGACAAGGTGATCGACGCGCTCATCGGCATCAAGGTCCCCAACCTGACGGGCGGGATCTCCGAGATGCTGCCGAACCATCACATCACCAAGCCGGTCCTGATCGGCGAGATCGAGGGCAATGGCCAGTTCGACGTGGTGTGGAAGACCCCCGGCCTCGTCCCGGGCGCCGCGTGGTCGCCGATCCTCGACGACTCCAAGAACCTGAAGGCCGACTGGACGAAGCCCGTGAACTGCGGAAACTTCGACACCGTGGCCAACAAGTGCATCGGCAAGGCGGCCAAGTAGGCCGACGCGCAGGACTCACAGGCGGGGCGACTTTCGGGTCGCCCCGTTCCCATCTCCCGGGGTTAAGTCACAGCACATGCTTTTTCTTCGATCGGTCTCGGTCCTGCTCTCGGTGCTGGCGTCGCTGGCGCTGGCCGGAGCGGCCCTTGCGGCCGACCTTGCCACTCTCGTCGGAAATCTCACCTCGGGCGGTTTGAGCGAGCGCGAGGGGGCGATCACCGCGCTGGCGGCCTCGGGCGACGAGCGTGCCGTGCCGATCCTCGAAGCCCTGGGCGCCGGGCAGCTTTACATCCGCAATTCCGACAAGCTCGCGGTCATCGGCACGGTCGACGGCAACAAGCTGGCGCTGACCGAAGCGGTATCCGGCAAGCCGGCCGGTAGTGCCGATGAAGCCGACCTCGAGCGCGTGAGGGTCAACAACCGACTGCGCGGCACGATCGAAGCCGCGGTCGGATCGCTCACCCTGATGAGCCCTAATTCCCGGACCCGGCTCAGCGCCGCCGACGCGCTCTTCAAGCGCCGCGATGCGACGGCCCTGGCAGCCCTCGACCAGGCGCTCACCGTCGAAAAGGACCCGCGCATCAAGCGCGCGATGAGCGAGGCGCGGGCCGCCATCGTACTCGCGACCGCCGAGTCTTCCCCGGCACAGAAGCTCGCCGCGATCGCCCTGGTTCGTGAGCGCGGCGACCGCGATTCGCTGGGCATCCTCAAGACCGTCGCTGCCGCCTCCGACGGCGAGGTCAAGACGGCTGCCGCGGCCGCCGCCGAGTCGATCGAGCAGTCGCTGGCCGCCTGGCAGATGGCGCAGAACGTCTGGTACGGCATCTCGCTCGGCTCCGTGCTGCTGCTGGCCGCCATCGGGCTCGCCATCACCTTCGGCACCATGGGCGTGATCAACATGGCGCATGGCGAGATGGTCATGCTGGGCGCCTATACGACCTTCGTCGTCCAGGAGGTCATCCGCACCTCGGCGCCGCACCTGTTCGACGTCTCGCTGGTGATCGCCCTGCCGCTCGCCTTCCTCGTCTCGGGCGCCATCGGCATCCTGATCGAGCGCACCATCATCCGCTTCCTCTACGGGCGTCCGCTCGACACGCTGCTCGCGACCTGGGGACTGTCGCTCGTGCTGCAGCAGGCCGTGCGCTCGATCTTCGGCTCGTCCAACCGCGAGGTCGGGGCGCCGTCGTGGATGTCGGGCGCGTTCCAACTCGGCCAGCTCAACATTACTTATGGACGCCTCTGGATCGTGGTGTTCGCGCTGATCGTCTTCGCGTCGCTCATCCTGCTGCTGCGCAAGACGCCGCTCGGCCTCTACATGCGCGCCGTCACGCAGAACCGCCCGATGGCCTCGGCCGTTGGCATCCGCACGCCGCGCGTCGACGCGCTGACCTTCGGCCTCGGTTCGGGCATCGCGGGCCTGGCCGGCGTGGCGCTGAGCCAGATCGACAATGTTAGCCCCAACCTCGGCCAAGGCTACATCATCGACTCCTTCATGGTCGTGGTGTTCGGCGGCGTCGGAAACCTGTTCGGCACGCTGATCGGCGCGCTGACGCTCGGTGTCGTGAACAAGTTCCTCGAACCCTATGCCGGCGCGGTGCTGGGCAAGATCCTGGTGCTGGTGTTCATCATCCTGTTCATCCAGCGCCGGCCGCGCGGGTTGTTCGCGCTGAAGGGACGTTCTGTCGAATAATGGTCACACGGTTCCTCTGGCAGGGCATGACCCGTAACCTGCGCCTCTTCGTCCTGCTGGTCCTCGCGGTCGGCATCCTCGTGCCTCTGTCGAACCTGCTTCTGCCGGCGGACAGCGCGTTTCGCATGCCGTCCTGGGCGGTGCAGCTCGTCGGCAAGTATCTGTGCTACGCCTCGCTGGCGCTGGCCGTCGATCTCGTCTGGGGCTTCTGCGGCATCCTCACGCTCGGCCACGCCGCCTTCTTCGCGCTCGGCGGCTATTGCATGGGCATGTACCTGATGCGCCAGATCGGCACGCGCGGCGTGTACGGCAATCCCCTCCTGCCCGATTTCATGGTGTTCCTGAACTACAAGGAGCTGCCCTGGTTCTGGCACGGCTTCGACAGTTTCTGGTTCGCCGCGCCGATGATCGTGCTGGTGCCGAGCGTGCTGGCGTTGGCGCTCGGCTGGTTCGCCTTCCGCAGCCGCGTCACCGGCGTCTATCTCTCGATCATCACCCAGGCGATGACCTTCGCCCTGCTTCTGGCCTTCTTCCGAAACGACATGGGGCTGGGCGGCAACAACGGCATGACCGACTTCAAGGACATCCTGGGCTATTCCGTTCAATCCGACACGACGCGCGCCGTGCTGTGCTTTGCCTCGGCGCTCGCGCTGGCGGTCTTCCTGGTGATCTCCGCCGCCATCGTGGGCTCTCGCTTCGGCAAGGCCCTGACCGCGGTACGCGACGCCGAAAGCCGCATGCGGTTCCTGGGCTATCGGGTCGAGCGCTACAAGCTGTTCGTCTTCGTGCTGTCGGCGGCGATGGCCGGCATCGCCGGCGCGCTCTACGTGCCGCAGGTCGGCATCATCAATCCCAGCGAGTTCTCGCCCGGCAATTCGATCGAGGCCGTCCTGTGGGTCGCGGTCGGTGGGCGCGGCACGCTGATCGGGCCGGTGATCGGCGCCTTCATCGTGAACTTCGGCAAGACCTGGCTCACCGGCGCGCTGCCGGAGGTCTGGCTGTTCGCGCTCGGCGCCCTGTTCATCGTCGTGACGCTGCTGCTGCCCAAGGGCGTCGTCGGCCTGTGGAATCAGTTCATGAACCGATCACGCGAGCGGCGGGCGAGGGCTGCGGCATGAAGGCCCCTGGTATCACTCACGCGCGCTCCACGTCGGCGCTGCTCTATCTCAGCGGCGTCAGCGTTTCGTTCGACGGCTTCAAGGCGTTGAACAATCTCTCCCTGCTGATCGAACCGGGTGAGATGCGGGCGATCATCGGGCCCAACGGTGCCGGCAAGACCACCATGATGGACGTGATCACCGGCAAGACCCGTCCCGACTCGGGTGAGGTGGTGTTCGACGGCAGGGCCGACCTCACCAAGCTCGACGAGGCCAACATCGCCACCCTGGGCATCGGCCGCAAGTTTCAGAAGCCCACCGTGTTCGAGAACCATACGGTGCGCGACAATCTCCTGCTGGCGCTGGCCGGCATGCGGGGCTGGTACCAGTTGCTCATGGCAGCGCCCAGCAAGGCCGAGAACGACCGCTTGGAAGAGATCCTGTCGATTATCCGCATGGGCCCGCAGCAGCACATGCTGGGCGCCCGGCTCAGCCACGGCCAGAAACAGTGGCTCGAGATCGGCATGCTGCTGGCGCAGAACCCCAAATTGATGCTGGTCGACGAGCCGGTCGCGGGCATGACCGACGTCGAGACCGAGACCACCGCGCAGGTGCTGCGCGAGGTCAACAAATCGCATTCGGTCGTCGTGGTCGAGCACGACATGAGCTTCGTACGCGCGCTTGGCGTCAAGGTGACCGTGCTGCACGAGGGCTCGACCCTGGCCGAGGGATCGCTCGACCAGGTGAGCGCCGACCCGCGCGTTGTCGAAGTGTACCTCGGACGATGACGATGCTTTCAGCCCAGAACGTCAATCTCTACTACGGTGCCGCCCAGGCGCTGCGCAGCGTATCGCTGACGGCCACGATCGGTCGCGTCACCTGCCTGCTCGGGCGCAACGGCGTCGGCAAGACCAGCCTGCTACGCGCCATCTCCGGCATGCAGTCCATTGCCTCGGGAACCATCCAGGTCGATGGCCAGGAAGTCTCCAAGCTGCCGCCCTATGAACGCGCGCGCCGCGGCGTGGCGCTGGTGCCGCAGGGCCGCGAGATCTTCCCGCTGCTGACAGTGAAGGAGAATCTCGAGACCGGGTTCGCGCCGGTGGGCCGCGAGCACAAGAAGGTGCCGGACGAGGTGTTCGAGCTCTTCCCGGTGCTGCAGTCGATGCTGAAGCGCCGCGGCGGCGATCTCTCGGGCGGCCAGCAGCAGCAGCTGGCGATCGGGCGCGCGCTCACCATGCGGCCCAAGCTCCTGCTGCTCGACGAGCCGACCGAAGGCATCCAGCCCTCGGTCATCAAGGACATCGGCCGTGCCATCGTCTACCTGCGCCAGCGCGGCGACATGGCGATCGTGCTGGTCGAGCAGTATCTCGACTTCGCCCATGAACTCGCCGACGACTTCGCCGTCATGGACCGCGGTGAGGTCGTGCTCTCGGGCACCCGCGAAACCTTCGACGTCGAGGCCGTGCGCAAGCACATGACGGTGTAGGTCGCCGGCCAAGGCGGCGCCTAAAAAGCCAGATAGCTGTAATTGTCGTCCTGAGCGAAGCGAAGGACCTTGCGCGTCGACCAAAGGACTCCCGTGCTGGCGTGAGATCCTTCGCTTCGCTCAGGATGACATGAGGGGCTAACTGTGATCCCGGTTAAAGGTCAGCTTACCTTCAACCTTAAATCACTTTGCGCTACCGTGCCGTCTGAGCCCCACGCACCAGGCGGCCAGGACGCTCACCCGTCAGCTCGTCGTTCTGAAGCGTCTCGACGCCGGCATTGAACGTGTGCCGGTAGCCCGAGGCGCGCTGGATCAGGCGGCGGCCGCCGGTCGGCAGGTCGTAGGCCACTTCGGGACGCTTCAGGGTAAGGGCGTCGAAGTCGATCACGTTGATGTCGGCCTTGTGGCCCGGCGCCAGCAGGCCGCGGTCCATCAGCCCATAGGCCTCAGCCGTGCCGCGCGTCTGCTTGGCGATCAGGAACTCGAGGTCGAGCTTCGGTCCGCGGGTGCGGTCGCGGCCCCACAGCGTCAGCAACGAGGTCGGCGAGGAGGCGTCGCAGATCACACCGACATGGGCGCCGCCGTCCGCAATGCCCAGCACCGATGCGGGATCTGTGATCATCTCGTGCACCACGTCGAGGCTGCCATAGGCATAGTTCTCGAAGGGCAGCATCAGCAGGCCCTTGCCGCCGCGCGACATCATCTCTTCGAGCGCCACCGCCTGCGGTGTGCGTCCCGTGCGCTGGGCGATGGCCGAGATCGAATCCTTGGCATCCGGCTCGTAGTCGGGCCGCTCGCCGATCGGGAACATCCGATGGAACGCCTCGGCCATGAAGGCCCGCGGGTTGGGCTCCTGCTGCGTCTCGGTGAGCGCCCGGCGCAGCTCGGCGTCGGACGCGAGGCGCTGGTAGCGCTCCTCGGGCGAGAGCTTGCGCATGTCGAGCCAGGCGCGATGGCCGGCGAACGGATGGGCCGTCGTCTCGAGGCCCATGATGACGCCGATCGGCCGCGAGCCCACCTGCGCGTTGGCCATGCGGCCGCTGCGGCGCACGACATTGATCTGGTCGAGTGTCTCGCGCCACAGCTTCGGTTGCGCATCGACCTGCACCAGCAGGCAGGAGAGCGGCCGGCCCGCCAGCTTGGCCGCCGCATCCAGCGCCTCGAACTCGCCCGGCCCGAAATCCGAATTGACCTGCAGCACGCCGCGGCCGGCGCGCCTCATGCCCTGGGCGATGCCGAGAAGCTCGGCTTCGCGCGCGCTGAGCGACGGCGTGAAACGGCCGTCGCGGGCCTTGTGCTTGGTGGTGCGCGAAGTGGTGAAGCCCATGGCGCCGGCATGCAGCGCTTCCTCGGTGAGGCGGGCCATCTCCTCGATCTCGCGTTCGGTCGGCACCTCGGCATGTTCGGCGCCGCGGTCGCCCATCACGTAGAAGCGCAGCGCGCCGTGCGGGAGCTGTGCGGCCACGTCGACCGCGCGATCCATCGAGGCCAGTGCGTCGAGATAGTCGGGGAAGGATTCCCAGTTGAACTTCACGCCCTCGCTGAGGACGGTGCCGGGAATGTCCTCGACGCCTTCCATCAGGTTGATCAGGTAGCCCGAGGCGCCCGGACGGACCGGCGCGAAGCCGACGCCGCAATTGCCGAACACCGTCGTCGTGACACCGTGCCACGAGGAGGGCGTGACGAAGGGATCCCAGGTCGCCTGCCCGTCATAGTGCGTATGGATGTCGACGAAGCCCGGGGCGACGATCAGCCCGTCAGCATCGATCTCGCGCCTGGCCTGTCCCAGTTTGGGACCCACGGCGGCGACGCGATCACCTTGCACTGCAACATCGGCGATTCGGCGCGGGGCGCCCGAGCCGTCGATCACGGTTCCGTTTCGGATGACGAGGTCAAACATGGCGGGGAGGATAGGCCCTGAGGGTCGCCCCGGTCTATGTTCGGGTTTCCGAAAGCCATCCCGTCCGGGGGACCGACCTTTGCAGAAACCGCTTCTCTTCACGCCGCTCAAGATGCGCGGCGTCACCGCACCCAATCGCTGCGTCGTTTCCCCCATGGTCCAGTTCCGCGCGACGGACGGGCTGGTGAACGACTTCCACCTCGTGCACCTCGGCAAGTTCGCGCTGGGCAGGTTCGGCACCGTATTCACCGAGAATTGCGCCGTCGAACCGCGCGGCAGGGTCACGCAGGGCGATCTCGGCCTGTGGGACGACGGCCAGATCGCCAGCCACAAGCGACTGACCGATTTCATCCGCGGCGAGGGCGTGCTGTCGGCGACCCAGATCACCCACTCGGGCCGCAAGGGCTCGACACCGCGCACCTTCGACAAGCGCGGCCAGTTCGGACCGGAAGGTGCCGGCTGGAAGAAATGGGAAGTGGTCGGCCCGACCGACCTGGCCGCGGCCGACGGCTGGCTGAAGCCGCGAGCCCTGTCGGTCGCCGAGATCGAGGAGCTGGTGGCGAAGTTCGCGGCCGCCGCGAAGCGCGCCGATGCGGCGGGCTACGACGTGCTCGAAGTGCATGGCGCGCACGGCTACCTGCTCGCGCAGTTCCTCTCGCCGATCAGCAACACGCGCAACGATCAGTATGGCGGCGACCGCGCCGGCCGCATGCGCTTCCCGCTCGACGTGGCGAGGGCCGTGCGGCAGGCATGGCCTGAGAGCAAGCCGCTGTTCGTGCGCGTCTCCGCTGTCGATGGGGGCGGCGGCTGGGACGTCGACGACACGGTGGCCTTCGCCCAGGAGCTGAAGGCGATCGGCGTCGACGTGATCGACTGCTCCTCCGGCGGTATCGCCGGTGCCGCGACCGCGGCCGGCGTGAAGCGCGGCCTCGGTTTCCAGGTGCCGTTCGCGTCGGCCGTGAAGAAGCAGGCCGACATCGCGACGATGGCCGTCGGCCTGATCCTCGACGGGCCCCAAGCCGAGGCCATCCTGCAGTCGGGCGACGCCGACCTGATCGCGATCGGCCGTCAGGCGCTCTACGAGCCGTTCTGGGCGCTGCACGCCGCGCAGGCGCTGGGGTGCGATCCCGAGTTCGACCTGTGGACGCCGGAATACGGCTGGTGGCTGGAGAAGCGCGAGCACACGCTCGGCCGCAAGTAACAAGACAATCAACAGCTACGGGAAACGTTCATGACAGGCATTCTCGCGGGCCTCCGCATCGTCGAGGGCTCGGCGTTCATCGCCGCGCCGCTGGGCGGCATGACGCTGGCCCAGATGGGCGCAGACGTGATCCGCTTCGACGACATCAAGGGCGGTCTCGACAATGAGCGCTGGCCGGTCACGGAAGATGGCCGCTCGATCTACTGGGCCGGCCTCAACAAGGGCAAACGCTCGATCGCTGTGGACCTTCGCAATCCCAAGGGTCGCGAGTTGCTCACGGCGCTGATCACCGCACCGGGCGAGGGCGCGGGCATTTTCACCACCAACATGCCGGCGCGCGGCTGGCTCGCCTACGAGGAGCTGGCGAAGAAGCGCGCCGACCTGATCGCCCTCAACATCATCGGTGCGCGCGACGGCTCGGCCCATGTCGACTACACGGTGAACGCCATTACCGGCTTCCCCATGGTCACCGGCCCGGTCGGCCATGAAGGACCGGTGAACGCGGTCTGCCCGCCCTGGGATCTCGCCGCCGCCTATGCAGGTGCCCTCTCGCTTCTGGCCGCCGAACGCCATCGCCGCATGACGGGGCAGGGGCAGAAGATCGTGCTGCCGCTGCAGGACATGGCACTCGCGACCACGTCGGCGCTGGGCTATCTCGGCGAAGCGGTCGTTAACGACGTCGACCGGCCGCGCTTCGGCAACGAGATCTTCGGCACCTTCGGCCGCGACTTCCGCACCAAGGATGGCCGCTTCGTGATGATCTGCATCTTCTCGGACCGC
The DNA here is from genome assembly GCA_002281855.1 of Rhodospirillales bacterium 24-66-33. GTDB lineage: Bacteria > Pseudomonadota > Alphaproteobacteria > Reyranellales > Reyranellaceae > Reyranella. The sequence goes on from NCHQ01000001.1 coordinate 239,265, forward strand.
CATGTCGATGCGCTAGCCGCCGCTGGCGGCTTCGCGGATGCCTTCAGGAAGATTGAGGTCGAGACGGGCGTCGACCTCAAGAGCGATGCCGGACGCTGGAACGCCCGTTCTGAACTCATCGCCGTGATCGAGCCGTGGGTGGCGGCTCACGATGCGGCGGATGTCTCGGCGGCTTTGAAGAGTGCCGGGGCCCTCTGGGCGCCCTACCAGACGTTCCGCGAGCTGGCCGCCGACAGAGCGAACGTGCTCGACAATCCGATGTTCACCATCCTCGATCAGCCCGGCATCGGCCGTTATCCGGTCGCCGCCTCGCCGATGCAGTTCGGCGCGGTCCCGCGCCAGCCGCCGCAACCGGCGCCCATTCTCGGGCAGCATACCGACGAGATCCTTTCCAGTATTCTTGGCATACCCGGGCACGAAATCGCCCGGTTGCACGACGACAAGGTCATCGGTGGTCCGCGATAGGATTCTCATCGCCGGCGGCGGCATCGGCGGACTGGCGGCGGCACTGGCGCTTGCCCAGAAGGGCATCGCCTCGCAGGTGCTGGAGAAAGCGAGCCGCCTGGGGGAGATCGGCGCCGGCATCCAGCTCGGCCCCAACGCCTTCCACTGCTTCGACCGGCTCGGTGTCGGCGAGGCGGCGCGCGGCATGGCGGTCTATATCGACCAGCTTCGCCTGATGGATGCGCTGGCCGATGGCGAAATCTGCCACATCGATCTCGGCGAGCGGTTTCGTGCTCGTTTCGGCAATCCCTACGCCGTCGTACATCGCGGCGATCTTCACGGCGTATTGCTGAAGGGGTGCGAGGATCATCCCCTGATCGAGCTGCGCACCAGCGCTGAGGTCACCGGCTACGATCAGGATGGTACTTCCGTCACCGCCCGGCTCCGCAACGGCGAGACGATGAAGGGCCGCGCCCTGATCGGTGCCGACGGGTTGTGGTCGAACGTACGGGCGCAGGTCGCCCATGACGGGCCGCCGCGCGTGTCGGGACACACGACCTACCGCTCGGTGATCCCGACCGAAGAGATGCCGGAGGATCTGCGCTGGAACGCCGCCACCCTGTGGGCCGGGCCGAAGTGCCATATCGTCCACTACCCGCTCTCGGGCTGGAAACTCTTCAACCTCGTCGTGACCTATCACAACCATGCACCCGAACCCGTCGCCGGCAAGCCGGTCGATACGAACGAGGTGCGACAAGGCTTCGCGCATGTCTGCGAACGGGCAAGGAACATCATAGAGCGTGGCCGGAACTGGCACATGTGGGTTCTCTGTGACCGTGATCCGGTCGATCGCTGGGTCGACGGGCGGGTGGTGCTGCTGGGAGACGCTGCACACCCCATGCTGCAGTACATGTCACAGGGAGGCTGCATGGCGATGGAGGATGCCGTCTGCCTCGCCGATTCGCTGTCCCATAGCGATTCCGTCGAGAGCGGTCTCGTCACCTATCGCGACCGCCGCGTCCTACGCACGGCGAGAACACAGCTGATGTCCCGCGCCATGGGCGATCACGTGTATCATCCGGCCGGCCCGCACGCGGCTTTGCGCAACGCGATGATGGGCGCGCGGACGCAGGATCAGTGGCTCGACTCTCTGGAGTGGCTTTACGGCGGCAACGGCCTCGGCTAGGGCTGCTGCTTCGTAGGGTGGGTCAGCGGAGTTTCAGGGATGCGCCACGTCTTCTTCGTCCTCGCCTTGCTGTGCACCGCGCTGAGCGCGGGCATCTTCTATTCCTTTTCGACCATCGTCATGCCGGGGCTCGATCTCGGTGGCGCCATGTCGGCGGTGAATTCGATGCACGGCATCAACACCATCGTGCGCAGCCCAATCTTCGCCATCGTCTTCTTCGGCGCCCTGATCCTGCCGCTGCTGGCGGCGCTGGGCGCCCGCTCGGCTGGCCATCGCGGTGCGGCGCGGCTCGCCGCCCTTGCCGCGCTGATCCATGCCGCCGCGGTGATCGGCGTCACCCTGCAGGTCAACGTGCCGTTGAACGAGACCCTCGCCACCGTGGCCGGCGCCGATGCCAACGCCGCGAGCTACTGGAAGGACTTCTCCGTGCCGTGGGCGTCGTGGAACCACGTCCGCGCGCTCGGTGCGATCCTGGCCTTCCTTTGCCTGCTCGGCGCCTGGGCGGTCGACCTGACCTCGGCCGGCCGCCGATCCTACGGTCTGCGCTGACCGCGGACCGTGATCGACGAGGGCGTCAGATGATGACGTCCTCGTGCATCGCGGCCATCAGGCTGGGATTGTCGCGATAGTCGACAGGCACGCCGACCAGCACCGGACCTTCCATCGCGAACGCCTTGCGCAGCGTCGGACCGACATCGTCGGCGTCCTTGATCATGAGGCCTTGCGCGCCCATCGACTCGGCGAACTTCACCAGGTCGACGGGGCCGAAATGCACGCCTGAATCGCGGCCATAGGCGGCGACCTGCTGGATGCCGACCATGTTGTAGCTGCCGTCGATCCAGACCAGATGCACAAAGTTGCACTTCAGACGCACGGCCGTCTCGAGCTCGACGGCAGAGAACAGGAAGCCGCCATCGCCTGACACCGACAGCACCTTGCGGCCGGGTTCGGCCAGGCAGGCGGCGATGCCCCAGGGCAGCGCGACGCCCAAGGTCTGCTGCCCGTTGCTGATCAGGATCTGCCGCGGCCGGTGGCTGATGAGATGCCGCGCCATCCAGATGTGGAAGGAGCCCATGTCGGAGCAGAGCGTCACGTCTTCGTCGATCAGCTTCTGCAACTCGTACACCAGTCGCAGCGGATGGACCGGGGTCCCGGTGCGCTTGGCGGCTTCTGCGGCCACCGTCGCGCGCTCGCGCTGGATCTCTGCGAGCAGTTCCGATTGTGGCAAGCGGTCCTTCGGCTGCAGCAGCGCCGACAGGGCGCGGAGGGTGGCGGCGCTATTGCCCATGAGCTCGATATCGGGGCGGTAGTAACGGTCGTAGTCCGCCGGAATGCAGTCGATGTGGATCAGCTTGCGCGTGCGTCCGGCATTCCAGAGCGCGGGGTCGTATTCGACGGGGTCGAACCCAACTGTGATCACCACGTCGGCCTCGTCGAGCAGGCGATCGGCGGGCTGGTTGTGGAACAACCCGACCCGTCCGCCAAAACAGTCGAGCCGGTCGCTCGGAACCACCCCTGCGGCCTGATAGGTGCCGGCGACGGCGAGGCGAGTACGGGCCAGCAATGCGCGCACTGCCTGGGCGACGGCCCCCTGGCTGGCCAGCATGCCGAGCAGCATCACCGGCCGTTGCGCAGCCTCGATCATGGCGGCGGCGGCGACGATCGCCTCGGTGTCGGCGGCGCCCATCGCCGGGACGGTTCCCGGGGTGAGCACGGCGCCGGGAGCGGGGGCCTTCATGACGTCCTTGGGCAATCCGATGAAGGCGGTGCCCGGGCGGCCGGACTCGGCGGCGCGGAACGCGGCGGCCGTCACTTCGGAGATCGCCGACGGCGAGTCGATCTCCGCCGCATACTTGGTGATGGGCCGCAGCAGCGCCACCGTGTCCATGCTCTGGTGCGCCTGCTTCAGCCGGTCGGCGATGGGCACGGCACCGCCCAGCGCCACCACGGGATCGCCTTCCGTATTGGCGGTAGCGAGGCCGGTGGCCAGGTTCGACACGCCGGGGCCCGAGGTCACGAGCACGACGCCGGCCTTGCCGGTCAGGCGGCCCAGCCCGCCCGCGATGAAGGTCGCGTTCTGCTCGTGCCGGCAGACGACCAGCCTGATTTTCGATTCGACCAGCGCATCGAAGACGGGGTCGATCTTGGCGCCGGGAATGCCGAATATGTATTCGACGCCCTGCGCCTCGAGGTTGCGCACCAGCAGGTGCGCGCCGTTCTTCGGGTCGCTCATCCGATATCTCCCCAGCCCAAGTTGGAGATGACTATGCCCGAGCGCGGGAGGCCTGTCGTGGCCGCGGTGGTCCCAGGTTTGAAGCTTCTCCGCATGGGTTAGTGCGGTTAGGGTCCTCTCCGAAAGCGAGGGCATCCATGGCACGAACCAAGAAGAGTGTGGCGAACCAGCACGACGAGAGCTCGGCAGAGTATCAGCGGGGTATGCATGAAATCCGCAAGCAGCTCGGGCCGATGGCGGATTCCTACATCCGCAACATCAAGGCGCTGGCGCCGGAATTCGCCTGGGTGAATGTCACCTTTCCGTTCGGCGAGCTCTATACGCGCGATGTCATCGATCTCAAGACGCGCGAACTCTGCACCGTGGCGGCGCTCACCGTGCAGGGCTTCTCCCTGGTGGAGCTGAAGCTGCACGTGAAGGCGGCCTTGCGCTGCGGCGCGTCGCGCGCCGAAGTGACCGAGATCATCACCCAGATGATCGCCTATTGCGGTTTTCCCGCAGCGACCAATGCGCTGATGACCATGAAGGAAGCGTTCGACGAACTCGACGCCGCCACCAGGAAGAAGCCGCGCAAGGCCGTGAAGAAGGCGCGACGCAAGTAAGCGACGCCGGCCCGCGAGACCGGCGTCGTGATCGTTCGGTCCTTGCCGCCTAGCTCTTGGGCGTAGGCGGGTTCGCCAGGATCTCGGCGCAGGCTCGGGCGACGTCGGACTCGGCGTCCTTGGCACCCGGCATCGTGGCGAAGCCGCTCTTGGCGATCACGTTGCCGCGGTCCCAGGTGCTGGTCTTGCTGAGTTCGGTGATCTTCGTTGCCGCGTCGGGCTGCCGGTTGAAGCGGTCGACACAGATCGGCGCCAGGGCAACGACGACCGCGTCGCGGGCGGCCGCGGCAGACTCCTTGCTCGCCGTTCCGCCGGTGACCCAGCCGCCCCAGGTGAACCCGACGACCGCGCAGAGCACGGCACCGCCGACAGCGGTCCAGATCAGCGTGGAGATGTTCTTTGGCATTTCCATGGGAATGTCCTTCCGGGGCCGTGCGGCCCTTGTCAGCTCGGCGCACGCAGGATTGCACAGCCGGCGTTCGACAGAACGAGGAAGCTCTAGAGCGAGACCGGCAACTCGGGCCGGTCCAGATGCGGTCGCCTCGGTTCGCGGGCGGGAGCACATGCATCTCTCAGCCATCGCAGGCCGACCATTTGGTGAGCGATGGTATAGACTTTGTACAGGTTGAGCGCGGGAGTGTCCAACCGGCTGCAATCCTGATCGGAGCGGAAGCGATGAGATCGACACTTTTCCTGGCGACGCTTTCCGCGACGCTGCTCTGGGAGGCTGCGGCAGCGCAGGCGCAGTCACAAGAGGCGGCGCAGTTCGTCGCGCAATGGCAGAGGAGCAATGCCGCCTGCCGCGCGCCGGCCACGCCCGCGCTGGAAGCGATTGCCGCCTGCGAACAGCGCGACACCTATTCGAAGCTGCTGTCGGCCTCGAACTATTGCTACGGGCCTGTCGAAGGGGCGCCTGCGGGCTGGACGCCTTGCGGCGGCGATCCCGCGTCTGGCACGCCGAGCGCCAAGGCGCTCAGGGACGCGGCGCTGGCGCGGGCGACGGAGCGGTTCCAGAGGATGGGCGGCGTGTTCGTCCTGCCGGCCACGGTGAACGGCACATCGACGGCGTACTTCATCGTCGATTCCGGCGCCGCCAACGTCCAGATCCCGGAGGAACTCGCCGAGGAGATGAAGCGCAACGGCACCCTCACCGAGGCCGATTCGCTCGGCCAGAGGCGCTTCACCCTGGCCGACGGCAGCGGCCTTCAGCAGCGCATCGTGCGCCTGCGCTCGATCAGGATCGGCGAGCGCACGATGGAGAATGTCATGGCCTCGGTCAGCCCGGCGCGCAGCCGGGCCCTGCTGGGGCAGAGCTTCCTGCGCCGCCTCAGCTCCTGGAAGATCGACAATGTGAGGAACTCGATCGAGTTCGAGTTCACCGGCTCGTTCTAGGCCAGGCGCATCCGAATCAGCCGCTCAGGTCGGTGCCGGAATCTTCGCGTCCTTGATCACCTTGCGCCAGCGCACGGTCTCATCGGCCAGACGCTTGGCATAGGCTTCGGGGGTACCGCCGGTCGGGATGAAGCCGAGCGACATCAGCCTCTCGCGTACCGCCTCGGCCTTCAGCGCGGCATTCACCGCGGCGTTGAGCTGCTGGATCGTCTCGGGCGGCGTGCCCGCCGTCGTTGCCACGCCGAAATAGACCGCAGCCTCGAGCTCCGGCGCGCCCAGTTCGCTCGCCACCGGCACGGTCGGAATGTTGGCGACGCGGCTCTTGGCGCCGCAGATCAGCCCGCGCATCGTGCCGGCACGAATCTGCCCATCGACAGGCGTAGTGACATCGACGAAGGCCGGGACGTGGCCCGCCACCGCATCGCGCAGCGCTTCGGCCGCAGCCTTGTAGGGGATGTGCTGGAGCTTGCCGTTGGTGCGCGTGGCGATCACCTCGCCCCACAGATGCGGCAGGCCGCCGGAGCTGGAAGTCGAATAGTGCACGGGGCCGGGCTGCGCCTTCACCCACTCGATGAACTCGGCGAAGGTCTTGGCCGGGTTGTTGGCATTGACCGCGAGCACGCACGGGATGTCGGCGAGCTGGGCCACCATCGCGAGGTCCTTCTGCGGGTCGATCGGCATCGGGATGTCGAACGCCGGCTGCAGCGCCGCCGTGGTGGTCAGGACCATAAGGCTGGTGCCGTCGGGCTTGCTCTTGGCCACGTTCACCATGCCCACCATCGTGCCACCGCCCGGACGGTTCTCGACCACGATGTTCTTGCCGGTATCCGCCGACATGCGCTCGGCCAGGACGCGCCCGGCCGTGTCGGTCGAGCCGCCGGGACCGTAGGGCACGACGAGGCGGATCTGGCCGCTCTGCCCGAAGGCGATCGAGGGCAGGGTGAGGGCGGCGGCAGTGCCGGCCACGAAACTACGGCGCTGGATCATGTGAAATCCTTCCCTGATTGTTTTCATTATCGGGGAGGAAACTAGGTCGAGAGTTCGCGTCGCGGCAAGACGAGCGCGCTCCCTCCGACCGCCAGCCGAACGGCAGATGGCGGATTCAGGGCAGAGGCTTGCGCAACTCCGTGGTGCGCGCGGCATCGACGCTGCGACCGCTCGCGGCGATCGCCACGGCATAGTCCTTTTCCGCGCTCTCGACGCTCACGATGCCGTCTCGGACGTCGCGCAACACATGCTCCGGATCGCGCGTCATCGGATCGCCATAGCCGCCACCGCCCGGCGAGAGCGCGCGATAGGCGCCGGGGCCGTGGCGTTCGACGCCGTATTTCGGCGCCTGGATGCGCGTGCCGTCTGCAAGGGTGAGTACAACCTCGCCACCGGCGCCGGCACGGCCACCCGCGACGCCGAAGCTCGACGGCGCGCCGGCGCCCTCGCCGCGAAAGGCGTAATCGGCCGGGGTGAAGATCTCGACCTCATAGTCGCAGCCGGCGCCGCCGCGGAAGCGGCCTGCGCCGGCGGTGTCGCAGCGCATTTCCTGGCGGCGAAAGCGTGCGGGGTAGAGCTGCTCGTAGGTTTCGAGATTTGGCAGCGTCAGGCCGCCCAAGGTGATGAGGTGGCCGATCAGGTGGAAGCCGTCGCGTCCCTCGACGCCACCGCCGGCCGGCGCACCGGCCCACTGATACATGACGTAGCGCCCGCCATCCTCGCGCAGGCCCGCCGTGACGGCATGCACGGCCTTCGACCAGCCGGCCGAGGCGCGCTCGGGCAGGGCCTGAGCCAGCGCTTTCCACATCGCGTGGATGATCTCGTGCGCCACGAACACGGTGTTCATGGTCATCGGTGCCGGCATGCGTGCATTCACCAGCGTGCCTTCTGGCAAACGGATCTCGACGCTGCGGAAGGCGCCTTCGTTCTTCGGCAGGTCGGGCTCGAAGAACGAAGCGAGCGACATGAAGACCGCCGAGGTCGAGTTGGCGATCGAGCTGTTCTTGAAGCCGCGCACCTGCGGCGAGGTGCCAGCGAAGTCCACGACCAGCTTGCGGTCCTTCACCGTGATCGTGACGGCGATCTTCGCATCGATCGGCTCGAAGCAGTCGTTGTCGACCGGCTCTTCGCCTGTCCATATGCCCTGCTGCAGGCGATCGATGCAGGTCTGGAAACGCCGGTCGGCATGGTCGAGCACGCCTTCGAAGAATTCGTCGGCACGGTCGACCCCCAGCTCCTCGACCAGCAAGGCAAGCCGCTCGGCCCCGATGCGCGTCGAGCCGATCATGGCGCGCAGGTCGCCGTCGAGCGCCTCGGGCAGGCGTGTGTTCAGCATCAGCAGGCGCCACAGGTCGTCGCGGACCTGGCCGGCTTCGATCAGCTTCAGCACCGGCAGGCGGATGCCTTCGTGGAAGATCTCGGTCGCGGCGGAATTGTAGGTGCCGGCCGCACCGCCGCCAATATCGGCCTGATGGGCCCGGTTGCAGGCAAAGGCCACGAGCTTGCCGCCGACGAAAACCGGCCGCGTGATCACCCAGTCGGGCAGGTGGTTGCCGCCCGCCGTGTAGGGATCGTTCAGCAGGAACACGTCCTCGGGCGAAATGGCGTCCTTGAAATCGCGCAGGATGGCGCGCACGGCGAAGCCGCCGCCGCCGGTATGGATCGGGATGCCGTCGGCCTGGCTGATCAGCGTGCCGCGCGCGTCGGCGATGAAGCAGGAGAAATCGTGGCTCTGGCTGAAGATCGGCGAGCGCGCGGTACGCGTCATCACCCAGCCCATCTGATGCGAGATGTGGTCGAGCCGGTTCTGCACCAGCGCGAGCGTGACGGGATCGAGGTTCATCGGCTGATCCTCCAGTCGTTTACCTCTCCCTGGGGAGGCCGCGCAGCGGCCGTCTCGAAGGGTCGGTACGAGCACCTTGCCTGTTGCCCATCCTTCGAGACGCACGCCTGCAGCGCGCTCCTCAGGATGAGGTGGTGTGGGTGAGAGCTATGCGGCATTGACGCCGACATGCACGAGGAAATCGTCGCGCTCGTCGACTTCGAGCACGTCGCGGGGGCCGACGAACGCCGTCGTCGTGCGTTCCTCGACCAGCAGGGGGCCATCGAGGCGACAGCCCGGCCGCAGGTCGGCACCGTCGTAGATGGGGACGTCGAGCCAGCCCGTCGCGGGATCGATCCAGACCTTGCGGGTCTCGCGCGGCTGGGGCGTATCGGTCTGCGGCGAACGCGCGGCGGGCGGTGTCCAGTCGAGTCGGCCGCGGCCCACGACGCGCAGCGCCGTGATGTCGATGCGGCCGCCCGGCTGGATGTGGCCGAACAGGCGCTGATGCTCGGTCTCGAAGGCCTGGCGTGCGGCAGTGGCATCGAAGCCCGCAGCGGAAAGCGGCGCGCGCACCGGCCATTGCTGGCCGTCGTAGCGCAGGTCGAGCTGGCGCTCGATCATGATCTCTCCGTCGCCGAAGCCATCACGCGCCAGCGCCTCGCGGGCGCGCGCCTCGAGCTGGGCAAAGCCTGCCTCGAGCGCCGCGGTCTCGACCTTGTCGAGATCGGCGAGGAAGACCTGCAGGTAGTCCTGCCGCACGTCGGACTGCAGCATGCCCATGGCGCAGAAGGCGCCGGCGGCGCGCGGCAGCAGGGCGCGGCGGCTGCCCAGCGCGCGGGCGACGGCGGTGCCGTGCATCGGGCCGGCGCCGCCCGCGGCGACGAGGGTGAAGGTCGCAGGATTGTGGCCGCGCTCGATGCTGAGCCGCTCGACCGCATGCAGCAGGTTCTGCTCCAGCAACCGGATCACGCCGGCCGCAGCCTCCTCGACCGAGAGGCCGAGCGGTTTGGCGAGCTTGGTCTCGATGGCCTTGCGGGCGAGCGCCGCGTCGAGCGTGACGGCGCCGCCGGCCAGCGGGCCGGGACGCAGGCGGCCCAGCACGAGCTGCGCATCCGTGACGGTCGGGTTCTCGCCGCCCAGCCCATAGGCTGCGGGGCCGGGCCGGGCGCCGGCGCCCTGCGGGCCGGCGTGCAGGAGGCCCGCATCGTCGACCCAGGCGATCGTGCCGCCGCCGGCGCCGACTGTGTGGATCTCGACCGAGGGGGTCGTGAGATGGTAACCGTCGATGGTGAGTTCGTCGGTGACCGGCACGTCACCGCCCGCCATCACCATCACGTCGCAGCTCGTGCCGCCGATCTCCATCGAGATCAGGTTGGCCTTCTCGCCGGGCGCCGCGCAGCCCTTGAGCGCGCCGACACCGGCCGCGGGTCCGGACAGGACCAGCATCACCGGCCGCGCCGCCACCTGGTCGACGGAGACGGCGCCGCCATTGCTCTGCAGCAGCAGCAGCGAACGCGGCAGGCCGAACTGGCGCAGCTGTTCGTCGAGGGCGCGCAGATAGCTCGTCACCTTGGGCGCCACATAGGCGTTCACGACGGCGGTCGAGCCGCGCTCGTACTCGCCCATCGTCGGCATGACTTCGCTCGACAGCGAGACCCATTTGCCGTTCCACGCTTTCGCGAGCTGACTGCCGACGGCGCGTTCATGCGCGCCATCAAGGAAGGAATTGAACAGGCAGACCGCGACCGACTCGACGCCTTCTTCGGCGAACACCTTGGCCGCAGCGTCGACGTCTTCAGGCTTCATCGGCGCCAGCTCGGTGCCATCGGCCGCGATGCGCCCGCGCACCGGGAGCCGCAGGTAGCGCGGTACCAGCACCTGCGGGAACGGCGCGCGATGGTCCCACTGGTTGTCCCGGATGCCGCGACGGATCTCCAGCGAATCGCGGAAGCCCTCGGTCGTCAGCATGCCGACCTTGGCGCCCTTTTTCTCCAGGATCGTGTTGGTCGCCACCGTCGAGCCGTGCACGAACAGCGCGCAGTCGCGCAGCAGCGCGGTCAGCGTGATGTCGAGTTGCTTTGCCGCCAGCCGCAGCACGCCCAGCACACCCTCGCTGGGATCGGCCGGGACCGACGGCGACTTGAAGATGCGCACGGCACCGGCGGCGTCGCGCAGCACCATGTCGGTGAAGGTGCCGCCCACGTCGACGCCGATGCGCCAGGGGGCGACGAGGCCCATTCCGGAAGCTGGGGCGGAGGACGGGGCGGCGCCGGTCACTTGGACAGGCTTCCCAGCACTTCGTCGGTATGTTCGCCCAGTGTCGGCGCCGAACGCGCCGAATGCGGCCGCACATGGTCGAACGCGATCGGCAGGCCGACCACCTTCGGTCCCCCCGGCAGTTGCTGGATCAGCTTCGACGCCTCCATCTGCTCGGTGCGCGCCAGCTCGCCGATGTCGTTCACGGCGGCACAGGGCACGCCGGCCTTCTCCATGGCGTCCAGCCAGTCGGCACGAGGTTTCGCCTTGAGCGCCTCGGCGATCATCGGCAGCAGCTCGGCCTTGTGGGCGACCCGCTGCGCGCTCTTGGCGAACTTCGGATCGGTGGCCCATTCATCATGGCCCAGCACCTTGGCGCAGCGCGCCCACAGCCGGTCGTTGCCGGGTGCGAGGCAGATCGGATGGTCGGCCGTGTCGAAGGTCTGGTAGGGCACGATCACCGGGCTGCCGGTGCCGTGACGCTGGGAAACGGTGCCGTTGGCGATGTAGCCGTTCACCTGGCCCTCGACCCAATGGACCGCCGAGTCGAACAGCGACGTGTCGACCAGGCAGCCCTTGCCGGTCTTGTCGCGCAGCCGCAGCGCCGCCAGCGCGCCGATGGTGCAGAACATGCCGGTCGCCTTGTCGTTGATCGAGGCGCCGCAGAAGGTCGGCGGATCCTCCGGCCGGCCCGTCACGCTCATCATGCCGCCATAGGCCTGCAGCAGCGGATCGAAGGCGGGCTTCATGCGCAGCGGTCCCTGATAGCCGAACGCCCAGATCGAGCAGTAGATCAGGCGCGGATGGCGCGCGAGCATCGTCTCGGGGCCGATGCCGACCTCGTCGACCACGCCGGGCCGCAGGTTCTGGATCAGGATGTCGGCCGTCTCGCAAAGCTTGTGCAGCTTGTCGACGTCTTCGGCGAGCTTGAGGTCGAGCACGACCGAGCGCTTGTTGCGGTTCTGCGAGTAGAAATAGAGCGAGGTCTTGCCGTCGGGGCCGAAGGGAGGGCCCCAGATGCGGGCATCGTCGCCGCCATCGGGCTTTTCGATCTTGATCACGTCGGCGCCCATGTCGGCCAGGATCACCCCGGCCAGCGGACCGGCCAGCGCCTGGCCCACCTCAATGACGCGAACTCCCTCGAGCGGTAGTGTCACTTTCAATCCTCTTCCCGAGCCTGACGGCATGCGTTCCTCGCCGGCATCCTAGCCGCCGGCGACCGTCGCACGCTACTTGAAGGCGCTCGCGAAGCGGAACCGACTACTCGACGAAGGCCTTTTCGACGACGAACTCGCCCGGGGTGGTGGTGCTTCCCTCAGCAAGTCCCATGCCTTCGAGCAGGGCGCGGATGTCGGCCAGCATCTGGACGCTGCCGCACAGCATGAACCGGTCGTTCTCGCGCGACATCGGCGGCAGGCCGACGTCCTTGGCCAAGGTGCCGTTCTCGATCAGATGGGAGATGCGGCCGCGATATTTGAAGGGCTCGCGGGTCACGGTCGGGTAATAGATCAGCTTGTCGCGGACCATGTCGCCCAGGATCTCGTCGGCCGGCAATTCGTCGGCCAGCGCCGAGCGATAGGCCAGGTCGCGGACATGGCGGCAGCCATGGACCAGGATGACCTTTTCGTAGCGCTCGTAGACTTCCGGATCGCGCACGATCGACAGGAAGGGGGCGAGGCCGGTGCCGGTGCCCAGCAGGTAGAGGTTGCGGCCGGGGGTGAGGCTGTCGAGCAGCAGGGTGCCGACGGCCTTGGCGCCGACCAGCACCGGATCGCCCGGCATCAGGTTCTTGAGATGCGAGGTGAGCTTGCCGTCCGGCACCTTGATCGAGAAGAACTCCAGTTCGTCCACGTAGTGCGGGCTGGCGATGGAGTAGGCCCGCAGCACCGGCTTGCCCTCGACCTTCAGGCCGATCATCGTGAACTGGCCACTGGCGAAGCGGAAACCCTTGTCGCGGGTGGTCCGGAAGCTGAACAACTCGTCGGTCCAGTGATGCACCGACAAAACGGTCTCGTTCCTCAACGCGCTCACGCTAAACGCTCCTACGCAACGGGCCGGCCAGACGCCGGACGCCACTGGATATAGTGCAGTGCAGCAAAAATAGCTAGATGCGCGAGTAATTCGCAATAGCGCAAATGTCGCGTGCCAGGGATCGCTCGCGGGACGGCACAGGAGCCCTATACTCGGGCGAACCGGTGAGAGAGGTCGCGTGCGATGAGGCTCATTGTTGCGCTGCTGGGGACGATTCTGGCCTTGCTGCCGCCGGCGCTCCGGGCCGCGGAGCCGGTCGACATGCTGCTCGTTCTGGCCGCCGACGTCTCGCGCAGCGTGACCGATCCCAAGTTCAGACTCCAGCGCGAAGGCGCCGCCGCCGCCATCACACATCCCGATGTCGTGCGGGCCATCACCTCGGGGGCCCACCGGCGGATCGCCGTCTGCTTCGTCGAATGGGCGTCGCCCAACATGCAGAAGGTCGTCATCGACTGGATGGTGATCGGCGACGGCGCCTCGGCCCGTCGGTTCGGCGACAAGCTGATCGAGACTCCGCGCTCCTTTGCCGGCAGCACCTCGATCAGCGCCGCCATCGATTTCGCGATGGGCCAGTTCGAACGTGCACCCTTTGCCTCCGATCGTTGGGTCATCGATGTCTCGGGTGACGGCAACAATATCGGCGGCCGCCTGGTCACCGACGCGCGCGACGACGCGGTGGCGAAGAACGTCACGATCAACGCGCTGGTCATCCTGACGCCGATCGAGGAGGCCTTCCGTCCCGAGCACACCAACCCGCCGGGTGGATTGGAAAAGTACTTTCAGGAGAACGTCATCGGCGGCCCCGGCGCCTTCACCATCGTCGCCGAGAATCATGGCGCGTTCGGCCGCTCCCTGACGAAGAAGCTGATCCAAGAGATCGCGGGCGTCCCGCGCAACGAACTGGCGGCGGGCGACTGACTACTCCGCCGTCGCGCCCGACTGCTTGATGATAGGCAGCCACAGCGCCTGATCGTCGGCGATCAGCTTGCGGGCGGCCGCCGGCGTGTCGGGGGGCAGGACCTCGAAGCCCTGGATCAGGAGTTTCTCCTTTACTTCCGGCATCTGGGCGATGCGGCCGATCTCGGTATTGAGGCGGGCCACGATCGGCGCCGGCGTGCCGGCCGGCACCGCGAAGCCCAGCCAGGTGGCGACGACGTAGTCCGGGATGCCCGTCTCCATCATGGTCGGCACGTTTGGCAGGATGACCGAACGATCCTTCGTGGTGACGGCGAGCGCCTTCAGCTTGCCGGCCTTGATCTGGCTCACCACGGTGGGCGCGTTGAAGAAGCCCGTGGTGACCTCGCCATTGATCACGGCAAGCACCGCGGCCGGCGCGCCGCGATAGGGCACGTGCTGCAGCTTGACCCCGGTTCGCTGCTCCAGGATGACGCCCGACATGTGCAGGCTGCTGCCGACGCCGCTCGACCCGTAGGTGAGTTCGCCAGGCTTGGCGCGCGCCTGTGCAATCACGTCGGCGACGGTATTGGCCGGATTGGCGGTCGAAACGACCATGACGTTGGTGAGGATGCCGGTCGTCGATACCGGGATGAGATCCTTCAGCGGATCGTAGCCCGGCGACTTGTAGAGACCCATGTTGAAGACGGTCGCGCCCTGCGAGGTGAGGAGCAGCGTGTAGCCGTCGGCCGACGCCCGCGCGCCTTCGGCCGTGCCCAGCAGGCCGCCCGCGCCGCCCTTGTTGTCGATGACGACCGGCTGGCCCAGCGCCTTCGCGAGCTGCTCGCCGAAGGTGCGGCCAACCGTGTCGGCCCCGGAACCCGCCGCGAAGGGAATGATCATGCGGATCGAGCGCTCGGGCCAGTCGGCCGCCGTCGCCTTGCCCGTTGCGAGCATTGTCGAGCCGAGGAGCAGCGCGCCCGTCAGGGCGTGCCGGCGCGTCAGAATCTGGCGTGATGACTTCATGTATGTTCCTCCCGGGAACTTATGGGGCGGTTTTGCTCGCCTCCGTTGGTCTCGACATTACTCTCAGGGCGGCGGCACTGTCAGGCCCCATCGCACGAAAGCCGCGCAACGGGGCGCGGCTTTCGGCAGTTTTGCAGCTTTCGCTCCGTCGGCTACTTGTCGAGCCAGACGTCCTCGAAGCGCGAGCCGTTATAGAGGCTGTTCACCATCGGGCGGTAGCCCTTCACGTAGGGTTGCCAGCAGGTTCCCGAGGCATTCCACATGATGATGGGGCGGAAGCCCTCCTCGAGGATCTGCTTGTCGATCTCCCAGACGAGCTTCTTGCGCTTCTCGATGTCGCGCTCCGCCGACTGGATCGGGAAGAGCTTCTCGATCTCGGGATTGCAGTAGCCGACATAGTTGCGCTCCGACTTGCAAGCATAGTGCTCGAAGTAGGTCTGGTCCGGATCGTCGACGCCGTTGCCGGTCGTGTTGAGGCCAACCGAATAATCCTTGCGCGCGACCTTATTGAACCACAGTGCCGTGTCGACGAGGTCGAGCTCGCCGTCGATGTAGATCTCCTTGAGCTGGTCGATCAGGATGACCGCCGGGTCGCGATAGAGCAGGTGGTTGCGGGTCGAGACCTTCAGCTTCAGCCTATTGTCGGGCCCGTAGCCCAGCTTCTTCATGATCGCCTGAGCCTCGGCCCGGTTCTTAGCGACGTCGGGCCCGTAGCCCTTCACCTGGTCGAACAGCTCCTTCGGCATGCCCCAGACGCCGCCGGGCGCCGGTTCCATGACACCGCCGGCCTCGCCGACGCCCTGGGCGAGGATGTCGATGAAGGACTTGCGGTCGATGGTGAGCAGCATCGCGCGACGGATGTCAGGATTGTCGAACGGCGGCGCTGCGCTGTTCACGATCAGGTTGGTGCTGTTGTTCATCGGCGCGACCTCGCAGACGGCAGTCGAGGCTTGCGCCTTGATGTCCTTGAGCAGCGGGATGGTGACGGCATAGGGCGACGTCATGTCGTAGCGGCCCGACACGAAGCCCAGCATGGCGGTGCCGCGGGCCGGAACGATCGGCATGTCGATGCCGTCGAGATAGGGCTTGCCCTTCTTGAAATAGTCCGGGTTCCGGACGAGCTTGACGATTTCCTTCTGCTTGAACTCGCCCAGCTTGAAGGGACCGGTGCCGATCGGCTTGGTGCGCATCTGCGCCGTCGGCACGTGGCAGGAGTAGACGGGACTGTAGCCCGAGGCGAGCAGGATCAGCAGCGAAGGCTGCGGCTGGCCGAGATGGAAGGTCACCTCGCGGTCGCCGTTGGTCGTGACCTCCTTCAGGTTCCAGTACCAGGAGGTGCGCGGATTCTTGCGCAGCTTCTGGGTCTCGCTCTTGCCCGTCAGCATGTCCCAGGTGCACTTCACGTCGGCCGAGGTGAAGGGCTTGCCGTCATGCCACTTGGCATTGCCCACCAGCTTGAAGGTCAGCTTCTTGCCGTCCTCGCTCCACGACCAGCTTTCGGCCAGGTCCGGGCGGATCGTTTCGAGGCTGTTCTGTGGAATCTGCTGATCGAAGACGACGAGGTTATTGTAGAGCCCCATGAAGGGCACGACCGTCGAGGTCGTCGCTTCCTCGTGGATCGAGGTGCTGGGCGGATTGTCCGCGATGTACATCTTGAGGGTGCCGCCGCTCTTCTGCGCGAGCGCAGGTCCGGCCGACAGGCCGAGTGCCGCCACGACACCGAGAAGTCCGATCGATAAACGCATGTACTCCATCCTCCCAAACCCAATTGCAGGAAGGATGGCGCGATGTGGCTCCCGCGTCGAGAGCGCCCGTCCGGCTAGCGAATTGTCCTATCGGATCATGGCACGCAGTTTCGACGACATCAGGTCGGCAGCGAGCACGAGGACCAGGATCACGATGACGCAGGCTGCGGTGTCCTCGTAGGCGAAGAGCTTCATCGAGCTGATCAGCTCGAACCCGATACCGCCGGCGCCGACCATGCCCAGCACGGTCGAGACGCGGATGTTGGTTTCGAAGCGATAGAGCACGACACCGATCCAGGTCGGCAGGACCTGCGGCAGCACGCCGAACACGATGCGCTGCAGGGTGCCTGCGCCGGCCGCGCGCAACGCATCGAGCGGGCCCTCGTCGATCTCCTCGATCGCCTCGGCGAAGAACTTGCCCAGCATGCCGGCGCCGTGCAGCGCGATGGCGAGCACGCCCGCGAAGGGACCGAGGCCCACCGCGGCGACGAAGATCAGCGCCAGGATGATCTCGTTGATGCCGCGCATCACGTTCAGCACCTGACGCAGGCCGTGGAACACCCAGCCATAGGGCGAGAGATTTCGCGCGGCGAAGAAGCAGACCGGCAGGGCCAGCACGATGCCGAGCAGGGTGCCCCACAGCGCGATCTGCACGGTCTCGATCGCGGGCTGCACCAGCTTCTGCATGAAGGCGAAGTTGGGCGGCAGCATGCGGCCGATGAAGTCGCCGATCCAGGGCAGGCCCTCGACGAAGCCGGACACGCTGAGTCGGGTGCCGACGGCCGACCACCATAGAGCGGCGACGGTGGCGCCCAGGATCGGGACCATGATCCACCAGCCGAGCGGGCCGCGCGGCTTGTTGACGACGAATTGCAGGGACATTTTCAAGCCCTCTCTTCGAGCGCGAGGACAGTTTCGACTTCCGCCGCGGCGCGGCGGCGTTCGGTGAGGCGCTGTGCGGCATCGAGCACGTTGGGATCGTCGAGGCCGGGATAGATGCTGCGGATGACATCACCGCTGACACCGGCCGGTGGACCGTCATAGACGACGCGGCCGGCCGACAGACCGATGACACGCTCGGCGAACTCCAGGGCATAATCGATCTGGTGGAGATTGCAGAGGACCGCGATGTTGGAATCCTTGCAGCTCTTCTTCAGGTAGTTCAGCACGGTCCGCGAAGTCTTGGGATCTAGGCTCGCCACCGGCTCGTCGGCCAGCATGAATTTGGGCTGCTGGGCCAGAGCGCGGGCGATGCCGACCCGCTGCTGTTCGCCGCCCGACAGCGCATCGGCGCGGTTGCGCGCCTTGTGGGACATCGCGACCTGCTCGAGGCAATGCTGGGCGATCTTCACATCCGCCTCGGGGAAGAGCTGCAGGCAGCTGAGGACCGGCGAGAGATCGGCCATGCGGCCGACCAGCACGTTCTTCAGCACGCTCAGGCGCTTCACCAGATTGTGCTGCTGGAAGATCATGGCGACGTTGCGCCTGAGCAGGCGCAGGTCGCGACGGTTTGACGACAGGGACGTGCCGTCGACCACGATGTCGCCGGCCGTCGGCTCGATCAGCCGGTTGATGCAGCGCAGCAGGGTCGACTTGCCCGCACCCGACGGTCCCAGCACGACGACGAACTCGCCGGGCCGGATCGAGAGGCTGACATCCTGCAGTGCCTGATGGTCGCCGTAGGATTTGGCGAGTCCGAGGATTTCGATCATCGTTCGATCTCCCTGGTACGGGCCTGGGCTACTTCTGCTTCTTGAGATCGATGTTGGCGAGCTTGGCGGTCTCGCGCACGACGTCGTAGGCCTGGTCGTTGGTTTCCTTGAAGCCGTTCAGCTTTCCCTGGTCGGACCAGTTGAGGTCCTTGATCGACAGGAAGGCGGCCTTCACCTTGGCTTTGGTCTCGGGCGACAGGTCCTTGCGCCACACCATCGGCGATTCCGGGATCGGCGCGGACTCCCAAACGACCTGGATCTGGTCGGCCTTGATGTGGCCCTTGGCAATGGCGGCATCGAGGATGCGGTCGGCGATGGTCGCGGCATCGACCTTGCCGTTGGCGACGGCCAGCGCATTGGCGTCGTGCGCGCCGGTGAACAGCACGGTCTTGAAGTCGCGCTTGGGCTCGATGCCGGCCTTGAGGAGACCCGCCAGAGGGAATGCATAGCCCGAGGTCGAGGCCGGATCGACGAAGGCGAAGTTCTTGCCCTTGAGATCGTCGAGGGTTTTGATGCCGCTCGACTTCAGGGCGATGATCTTGCTGTGATAGTAGGTGCGGCCGGCCTTGGCGGTCTCGGCGATCGCGAAGGCCTCGACCGGCGTCACGGTGGTGGCCAGCACGTAGGAAAAGGGCCCGAGATAGGCGATGTCGAGATGCTTGGCGCGCAGGGCCTCGATGACGCCATTATAGTCGGTGGCGACGAAGCCCTGGACCTTCATGCCGGAATTCTTCTCGACCGCGTCGAGAATGTCCTTGCTCTGGGCCAGCATCGCCCGCGAATCCTCGGAGGGAATCAGTCCGACCTTGAGGACCTGCTGGGCCTGGGCGTGAGCCGCGCCCCAGGTGCCGAGGGTCCCGCCGGCCAGCAGCGAACCGGCGGTCAAAAGCCCGAAATCGCGACGCGTCATCCTGGTCATTTTTGTTTCCTCCGTGGTTTTCTTTTCTTTGACTGACTAAGCGGCCATTTCGGCCAACAGCGCCTCCCGGCGTCCGATGAAGTTGCGTCCGCGGTCGCCTGCCAGCGCGTCGTCGACGAGCCGCGCCCAGTCGCGGGCGGCGATGCCGTGTGCGGTGGCATCCGGAGAGATGCCGAGTTTCTTCAGGAAGGTTTCGAGGCGTGCGGCGCCCGCCAGCAGGTCGTTGCCGAAGATGCGCCGCAGCGAGGCATCGCACGCAACATCGCAGCCCGCGACGGCGCGCATCACCATGGGCAGGCTGAACGAGCAGGCGATGCCGTGCGGGACACCGTGGTGGAGGGTGAGGTGATAGGACAGCGAATGGGCGAGCGCGGTGCGCGTGTTGGAAAAGGCGAGCCCGGCGAACAGGCTGGCGCGTGCCAGCCGCGTCCGCAGCGCCTCGTTCCTGAGATCGTCTGCCAGCAGCGGCAGGGCCTCGATCACCTCGCGCGCGGCGACCTCGGCGAGCGAACTCGATACCGGGTTGGCGTTGACGTTCCAGATGCTTTCCAGCGCGTGGCTGAGCGCGTCGAGGCCGGTGCTGATCGTGATGGCGCGCGGCAGGCCGACCGTCAGCAGCGGGTCGACCAGCGCCACCTCGGGATAGAGCGTCTCGCGGGCCAGCGAGTACTTCTTCATGGCGCCGGTATCCCAGACCGTGGCCCAGGAGGTGACCTCGCTGCCGGTGCCCGCGGTGGTGGGGATGGCGATGATCCGCGTACGGCCCAGCGCCTCGCCGTCCTTGCCGGTCGCCAGGTGGCGGCGCACCGTCTCGAAGTCGCCCTTGGCGGCAGCCAGCACCTTGGCGGCATCCATCACCGAGCCGCCGCCCAGCGCCACGATGGCTTCGACGGGCCGCTTGGCTGTCGCATAGGTCCGGCAGGACTCGGCGAGGCCAACGAAATCGGGATTGGGACCGATGTTGCTCACCGTCACGGCCGGCGCGCCGGCCTGGGCCACGACGCGCCGCGCGAGGTCGGCGAAGACACCACCGCCATTGGCATCGTCGTAGGTCACGAGACAGTAGGGCCGGCCCGCCAGCACCTTGCCCAGCGTCTCGAAGACGCCGGCGCCGAACTTCACGTCGACCGGATTCCGGTAGCGCCACATCCGCGCGTTGCTCCCAAGACTCATTGGCTTGGACTTGTCGTCCTTTTGACAATCTTCCGGCCGGCTCTCACATTTAACCAATTCAAACATTCTCGAATTGGCATTGAGAAAATCAATATGAGGCATACGCAGCTCCGCTCTTTCCACGCGGTTGCGCAGCGGTTGAGCTTCACTGCGGCCGCGCGTGAGCTGGGCGTGAGCCAGCCCACCATCACCACGCAGGTGAAGTCGCTGGAGCAGGAATTCGGCGTCGAGCTGTTCGTGCGCCGCGGCCGGCGCATCGAACTCACCGAGACCGGCGCCGGTCTTCTGGAGATCGCGCGCCGCCTGTTTGCCGATGAGAAAGAGGCGGCCGACTACCTCAACGAGACGCGCGGCCTCAGGACCGGTCATCTGCGCGTCGGCGCCGTCGGTCCCTATCATGTCACCGACATGCTGGCGGCCTTCAACGCGCGCCATCCCGGCCTCTATGTTTCAGTGACTGTCGGCAACTCGCGCGACACGCTCCGCGACCTGCTGGACTATCGGACAGACGTGGCGGTTCTGGCCCATGTCGATCCCGATCCGCGGCTGGTCGCCATTCCCTATCGCCGCCACCGGGTGATCGCCTTTTGTCCCATCGATCATCCTTTCGCACAGCGCCGCAGCATCCGCGCGCGCGACATGGAGGGGCAGCGGCTGGTTGTGCGCGAGGCGGGATCGACGACGCGCCGCGCCTTCGACCAGGCGATGCGCGAGGCTGACGTGCGGCCCAAGGTCGTGATGGAGATTGGCAGCCGTGAATCGATCCGCGAGGCGGTGGCCAAGGGGATCGGCATGGGCGTGGTGTCGGAGGCGGAGTTCATCCCCGATCCGCGCATCCGAAAGCTGCCGATCGCGGATACCGAGATCTATACCTACGCCCATGTCGTGCATCTGAAGGAGCGGCAGAAGGCGCGCCTCGTGCACGCCTTCCTTCAGGTGCTGGCCGGCCTGCTGCCGGTCAGTTCGCCATCCAGCCGCCGTCGACCATCAAATTCTCGCCGGTGATGAAGGTCGCTTCGTCGGAGGCCAGGAACAGCGCGGCGCTGGCCACATCCTCGGAGCGGCCGAGGCGCGGCAGCGGTGTGCGGGCATGGGAATAGTCGATGAAGCGCGGCTCGATCGCACGGCCGGTCTTGCCGGTGAGGATTTTGCCTGGCGCCACGGCGTTGCAGATGATGCTGTCCCGGCCGTAATCGGAGGCGATCTGGCGCGTGATGTAGACCACCGCCGACTTCGAGACGCCGTAGGAGAAGTCCTCGGGCGAGGAGATCATGCCGTGCTGGGAGGAGATGTTGACGATGCGCCCGCGCGCCTCGTTGCGGATCTCCTGGGTCAGCATCCGCCGCACGGCGGCCCGGCACATGAGGAAGACGCCGGTGACGTTCACCTCCATCACCCGGTTCCATTCCTCGAGGCTCGTGTCGGTGAGCTTCTTCGCCGAACGGATGGCGGCGTCGTTGACCACGATGTCGAGCCGGCCGGTGGGGAGGGCTGCCTGGCGCACCGCCTCCTCGACGTCCGCCTCTTTCGACACGTCGCCCTGGAAGAAGGGCACGTTCAGGATCCTGTGCGTCGGCTCGCCGCCCTCGACCACCGCCTCGGTGATGTCCATCAGGAGCAGGGTCGCGCCCTCCGCCTGGAACTTCTTGGCAATGGCACGACCGATGCCCGATGAGGCACCGGTGATGAGGGCGGTCTTGCCGGCAAGTCGGTTCATGGCGTCAACCGACGCAAGGATCGTGCCCTAGCCGCGCCGCACGCTGGCGCCGCCATCGACCGGCAGGGTCACGCCGGTGATGAAGCTCGCCTCGTCCGACGCGAGGAAGAGGGCGGCATTGGCGACGTCCCAGCCGGTGCCCATCTTCTTGCGCAGCGGCACCTTGGAATCGCGCTCGGCCTCGACCTCGGCGCGGCTCTTCTTGAAAGTGCGGGCGCGCGTATCGACGGCCATCGGCGTGTTCATCAGCCCGGGCAGGATCACGTTGGCGCGGATGCCGTATTGCGCGTTCTGGTAGGCGAGCTGCTCGGTGAACGACACCATCGCCGCCTTGGTTGCCTTGTAGGCGACGTAGGGATAGGTGGTGATGACCGCCATCGACGAGATGTTGATGATCACGCCGCTCTGCTGCTCGCGCATGATGGGGATCACGTGCTTGGCGGCGAAGATGCAGCTCTTGAGGTTGATCGCGGTGCAGCGGTCGAACGCTTCCTCGGTGATGTCGAGCAGTTCGGCGTCGCCGCCCGACAGCGAGACGCCGACATTGTTGTGCAGGATGTCGACTCGCCCCCAGCGGGCGTGCGCCTCGTCGACCATCGCCTTGAGATCGTCGCCCCTGGTCACGTCGGCCTTGAAGGCGACCGCCGTGCCCTGGTTCACGCCGATCATCTCGACGGTCTCCTTCGCCGACTCGAGATTGTGATCGACACAGAGGACCTTGGCGCCCTCGCGCGCGAAGGTGAGCGCGGTGGCGCGGCCGTTGCCCATGCCTTCGCCGGGGCTCTGCCCGGCGCCGACGACGATGGCGACGCGATCTTTCAGGCGCATGTCACTTCACTCCCGGAAGCGGATACTGCTTCAGTACTTCCTTGTACTGAGGCTCGTTGTCGATCTGCATGGTGGCGAGCACGCGGACGACGGCGCAGTAGAAGGCGATGGTGAGCACGAGGTCGGTCATGTGCTCGTCGGACAGCTCCTTCTTGATCTCCGCAAAGGTCGTGTCGGACATTGCGAGGTCCTTCACCATCTCGCGCGCGCCCCTCAGGATCGCCTTGGCGAGCGGCTCGAGCTGGGAGGGCTTGCCCTCGGTCTCGGCCATCAGGGCCTGGATGTCCTCGTCGGTGACGCCGAATTCCTTGCCGATCTTCACATGGTGGGTGAACTCGTATTCCGACTTCTCCAGCCAGCCGACCTGCAGGATGGCGAGCTCGCGCAGGCGGGGATCGAGCTTGCTCTTGAAGCGGATGTAGCCGCCCAGTCCGCTGAAGGCCCGCGCCATGTCGGGCGAGTTGACCAGAAGCTTGTGCAGGTTGGTGTTGCGCTTGAGCATGTCGCGATACTCGGGCGCGACCTGGTCGGGCTCGAGATAGGGCAGGCGGGCCATCTTGGTTGTTTCTCCCTCTTTGTATTCAGTGATCTTGTGAATCGCGTTCCGGCCCCTGCAGCGTGACACCGCCGTCGACCACGAGGACCTGGCCGGTGATGTAGCGGGCATGGTTGCTCAGCAGGAAGCGCACGGCGTGGCCGACGTCCCAGCCCGTGCCCTCTGTCTTGAGGACGGAGGCCCTGGCGCGCTGGGCGCGCGCGGCCTCGCTCATGCCGTTGCCGCGGGCATAGACCATCGGCGTGTAGACCGGGCCGGGGCAGATGCAGTTGACGCGGATGCCGTCTCGGCCGTGGTCGACCGCCATTGCCTGGCTGAGGCCGATGACGGCGGCCTTGGAGGTCGTGTAGGTCGTAAGCCCGCGCGGCCGCAGCGCCGAGATCGACGAGATGTTGACGATCGAGCCGCCCTTGGCCGTCTTGATCATCGCCGGGATCGCATGCTTGGAAAGCAGGAACATCGTCTCGACGTTGACCTGCATCACGCGGCGATAGTCCTCGGGCTTCTCCTCGACCACCGAGCCGCGGCTGCCGATACCGATATTGTTGTCGAGGAAATCCAATCGGCCCCATCGGTCGACCGCGGCATCGACCAGCCGCTTGCACTCGGCTTCCTGTGTCATGTCGCCGGCATGGGCCGCGGCATGCTGGCCGCCCTCGGCCTGGATCATTTCGACCGTTCGTTGCGCGAGCTTCAGGTCGCGGTCGGCCACCAGCACGTGGGTGCCGGCACGGGCCAGCAGGATCGCCGCGGCGCGGCCGTTGCCGATACCGTCTCCGACCGCCCCGCCGCCGGAAATGATCGCCACCTTGCCGGCCAGACCGGCATCGTCCTCGGGACCCTTCATGAATTCCTCCTAGGGCAGGCCGGCGCCGGGCACGTCGACCCGCATCGTCTCGATGCGGCCGTCCTTCTTGTCGGCAATGGCGGGCCCGCTGCCGCTGTTGGTCACGACGAACAGGGTGCGGCGGTCGCGGCCCCCGAGCATGCAGGCATAAGCCGCGCGCTCACCGAGATCGAGATCGTGGGTGACCCTGCCGCCTTCGAACACGCGGATCATGTGATGGGTGAAGGCGCCGGTGACCCAGATGCCGCCTTCGGCATCGAGGCAGATGCCGTCGGGATTGCAGGTCGGCGTCTCGGCCCAGACGCGCCGGTTGGAGAGGGTGCCATCGGCCGCGATGTCGAAAGCGGTGAGCCGCTTGGCGAAGGTCTCGCCGATGATCATCGTCCTGCCGTCGGGCGTGATGACGGTGCCGTTGGGGAACATGAGATCGTCGGCGGCGGCATGAACCGAGCCGTCGGGGTCGACGCGGGCCAGCACGGCGGGGCGCGGCTTCTCGCCGGCGTGCCGGTCGAAGCCGAAGTTGCCGACATAGGCGCGGCCCCAGGCATCGACGATCATGTCGTTGCACAGACCGGTCGCGATTCCGCCCAGTTCCGCCTCGACGGTGAGCTTGCCGCCGGCGAAGCGCATCAGCCGGCGGTCGGTCATGCTGACGATCAGCATTGTGCCGTCGGGTCGCCAGCCCAGTCCGGAGGGCTGTCCGGGCACTTCGACGATCGTATCGGTCTTGCCGCTCTCGTCGACGGTCCGCACCTGGTGGACGTAGAAGTCGGAGAAATAGAGCCGGTCGTCCCGCCAGCGCGGGCCTTCGCCGAAGGAGAGTCCGTCGAGCAGCGGTTCGAGCTTCATGATGCGTCCTGCTGGGGGCGCGCGACTCCAGTCGCGCGTCTTTGCCGGTTCCCGAGATGATCGCGCCACTGGAGTGGCGCGCCCCCAGCCAAGCGTCGGATCATCGGTCCCACTCTATCCTGAAGGAATTCCCGTCGGGTTTGACGTAGCCTGCATTGGCGCCGGGGAAGTGGGCGGGGCAGAGCAGGGCGTTGCTCTCGACGCAATCCTCGAGAAGCTTGCGGCGCGAGACGGCCGACATCGCCTGGTCCCAGCAGAACTGGCTCGACCACTCAGGGTGATAGACCTGGATCGGGTGATGCATGATATCGCCCGAGAAGCAGGCCTGCTTTCCCTGGTCCTTCAGGTTGATCGCGATCGAGCCCGGCGTGTGCCCATGATAGTCCCGGATGGTGAGCAGCGGGTCGGGCTGATGGTCGCTCTCGATCATCACGGCCTTGCCGGCCTCGACGATCGGCAGCACCGAATCGTCGAACGAACCGTCGTTCACCTGGCCTTCACCTTGCGCTCTGCGCTCGCTCTCCCAGTGCGCGTATTCGCGCTTGGCGAACAGGTACTTCGCATTGGGGAAGGTCGGCACCCAGCGGCCGTTCTCGAGCTTGGTGTTCCAGCCGACATGGTCGACATGCAGGTGCGTGCACATCACGAAGTCGACGGACTCGGGCGCACAGCCGCAGGCCTTGAGTCGCTCGAGGAACGGCGTGTCGAGGTTGTTCCAGCCGGCATTGTGGCGCTGCTTGTGATTACCGAGACAGGTATCGATCAGGATCGTGTGCCGGGGTGTCTTCACGATCCAGGTGTGGACCGAGCCGATCAGCCGGTCGCTGCCCTCCTGCACGTGCTCGGGCACCATCCAGCCCTTCTGGGCATCGAAGGCTTCCTGGTCAAACTTGGGAAACATGCGGCCGGGCTTGAAACCCGGGCCGCAGATTTCCTCGACCTTCTCGATGGTGGCTCCGCCCAGCTTTCGCACGGTCATGGCGTGGCTTCCTCCGGAACGCGGCAGCGAGAAGGGGACGATCAGAACGTGACGACACTGCGAATCGACTCGCCCTTGTGCATCAGGTCGAACGCGTCGTTGATCTTCTCGACCGGCATCGTGTGGGTGATCAGCGAATCGATGTCGATCTTGCCGTCCATGTACCAGTCGACGATCTTGGGCACGTCGCGGCGGCCCTTGGCGCCACCGAAGGCGGTGCCCATCCAGGTGCGGCCGGTGACGAGCTGGAACGGGCGCGTGGCGATCTCCTGGCCGGCGCCGGCGACGCCAATGATGACCGACTTGCCCCAGCCGCGATGGCAGCATTCCAGCGCCTGGCGCATCAGCTTGGTGCTGCCGACGCATTCGAAACTGTAGTCCGCCCCGCCGTCGCTCAGCTCGACGAGATGCGCGACCAGGTCCTTGTCCCCGAGCGTCGAGGGATTGACGAAGTGGGTCATGCCGAACTTGCGGCCGAGCGCCTCGCGCGCCGGGTTGAGATCGACGCCGACGATCATGTTGGCGCCGACCATGCGCGCGCCCTGCAGCACGTTGAGGCCGATGCCGCCCAGGCCGAACACCACGACATTGGCGCCGGCCTCGACCTTGGCGGTATTGATCACCGCGCCGATGCCGGTCGTCACGCCGCAGCCGATGTAGCAGACCTTGTCGAACGGCGCGTCAGGTCGGATCTTCGCCAGCGCGATTTCAGGCAGCACCGTGTAGTTCGAGAAGGTCGAGCAGCCCATGTAGTGATGGATCTTCCGGCCCTTGATCGAGAAGCGCGAGGTGCCGTCGGGCATGACGCCCTGGCCCTGCGTGGCGCGGATCGAGGTGCAGAGGTTGGTCTTGCCCGAGACGCAGGATTTGCACTGGCGGCATTCCGGCGTGTAGAGCGGGATCACGTGATCGCCCTTCTTCAGCGACACGATGCCGGGTCCGACATCGACCACGACGCCCGCGCCCTCGTGGCCGAAAATCACCGGGAACAGGCCCTCGGGATCGCCGCCGGAGCGCGTGAACTCGTCGGTGTGGCACACGCCCGACGCTTTGATCTCGACCAGGACCTCGCCGAACTTCGGCCCTTCGAGATCGACGGTCTCGATCTCGAGGTTCTTGCCGGCCTCGAAACAGACGGCTGCCTTTGTCTTCACGCGGATACCCCCTCGGAACTCTGGAGCCGAAACCTAGAGCAGGGGGGCGCCCACCGTCTACGCCGCGGCGCGACCGGCCAGCGCGCGCGCCATTTCAGACTTCGCCTCGCGGTATTGGCTGACGAGGCGCCGGACGAGATCGGCGGCGGCGGGCACGTCGTCGATGTTCCCGACGCCGTGGCCGGCCGTGTAGATGTCCTTCCAGCGCTTCTTGTTCTCCTGCGCGCCGACGATCTTGCCGGGCAGCGTGGTCCGCAGCACGTCGAGGTCGATGCCGGCGGCCAGCAGGCTGGGCGTCAGCCAGTTGGCCGGCGCGCCGTCGACCGAGGCGGTGAGGAACACGTCCGTCGCACGCGTGGCGAGGATCATGTCCTTGTGCGCCTGTGCGGCCATTGCCTCCTGGGTGGCGATGAAGCGCGTGCCGATATAGGCGAGGTCGGCCCCCATCGCCTCGGCCGCCAGCACGTCGCGGCCCGTCGTCTGGCCGCCGGCCAGCACCACCGCGAAGCTGTCGCCCAGCTGTCGCACCTCGTTCATCAGCGCGAAGGGGTTGATGGTGCCGGTATGGCCGCCGGCGCCGCCCGCGACCGCGATCACGCCGTCGACCCCGGCTTCCAGCGCCTTCTCGGCATGACGCCGGTTGGCGATGTCGTGCAGCGCGACGGCGCCCCAGCCATGGATGCGCTTGATGGCGTCGCCCGGCGCGCCCTTCGAGGTGAGCACCACCGGCACCTTGTATTTCTCGACCAGCTCCAGATCGCCCTGATAGCGCGGGTTCGAGGCATGAACGACGAGGTTCACGGCCCAGGGCGCCGGCTTCTTGCCGGCATCCTCCAGCCGCTTCATGCCCTCGACCATCTCGTCGAGCCAGGCCTGGAACTCCGCGCGGCTGCGCGTGCCATGGGCGGGGAAGCTGCCCATCAGACCCTCGCCGCAGCAGGCGAGCGTCAGCGCAGGATTGGAAACCAGGAACATGGGAGCGGCAATGGCAGGGATCGCCAGGCGCTCCATCAACTTGTGCACTTCGGCGCGCGGCATGAATCAAACCTCTCCGATGGTGGGCGTGGTCGAGGTCACGCCGCTGTCGTTCAATTGTTTCAGGCGGGCATCGTCGTAGCCCAGCAGTTCGCGCAGCACTTCGTCTGTGTGCTGGCCGAGATCGGGAGCGGGCCGCTCGATGGCGAGTCCCGTGCCGTCGAGCCGGTAAGGCAGGCCCTTCACGAGGCCGCCCTTCTCGTCCCGCACGAGAGTTACGCCCTGCAGCGCGATGTCGCGCAGGAGATCCTTGCCGTCGAGGCAGGGCGCTGCGGCGATGCCTTTGGCCAGCAGCGCCTTCAATGCCGTGTCACGATCCTTGCCGGCGCAGAAGGCAGCCATCGACGGATCGTGTGTGTCGAGGGTCACGGCCAGCCATTTTCCGTCGGCGCATTGATAGGCGTCCTGCTGCGCCACGCCCGCTTCGGTATTTCCACGTGGTGACAGCCGATGGTCCGGATCGGCCGAGGCGGCGAGAATCTCCTCGCCGAGCGTGAACGAGGCGACCTCGCGCTGGGAAAAGTCGAGGAACGCACCCTGGCCGGTGCGGCGCGCTTCCGTAACGGCGGCGATAACGATGCCGGTGGCGAACAGCGACACGATCTGGTCGGGATAGTTCACGTCCATGCCGGAGATGCGCGGCTCCTCGCCCTCGTAGCCGGTCAGCGAGGCGATGCCCGACGTGGCGTCGAGCGTGCTGCCGAACGACACGTTCATGCGCTCTGGGCCGGTGTCGCCCTGGCTGGAGATGGCGGCGAACACCAGGCGCGGGTTGACCGCGCTCAGCTGCTTGTAGCCCAAGCCCGCCCGGTCGAGCACGCCGCGGCGGAAATTCTCGACCACGACGTCGCAGTGTACCGCGAGCTCGCGGATGACGCGCTGGCCTTCGGGATCCTTCAGGTTCAGCGCCAGCCCGCGCTTGTTGCGGTTGGTGAAGCGGAACTGCGGCGAGCGGTTCCACCAGCCCTCGTCGCTGTCGATCTTGCCGATGACGCGGAAGGGATCGAGATAGGCGCCGGATTCAATCTTGATCACGTCGGCGCCGAGATCGGCCAGCATGGCCGAGGTGTTCGCGCCGGCCGTCAGCAGGCCGAAATCGAGCACGCGCACACCGGCGAGGGGACGCTCGCTCATGCCGCGAGTTCCGGCGCGGGCCGCGGCGCGAAGGAGCGCCCATTCCATTGCACGGGAAGTTGCGGCAGGCGCAGGGTGCCCTGGGTCGAATGCGCCATGTCAGCGAGGAAGCCGCGCGCCATATATTGCTCCGTCTGCAGTAGCTCGGCCGGCGAGAAGATCGGGCCGAACGGCACACCCCTGGCCTGCGCCGCCTTCTGGATTTCTTCGCGCGTCTTGTCGGCGAACCACGGCGCGAGCGCGGCATAGAGTTCGGCGATGTTCTGACGCCGGCCGGCTCGCGCGCTGAATTTCGGATCGTCCAGCCGCGCATCGCCAATCAGCGTGCGTGTCGCCGGCCACTGGGTGACCGTGTAGACGACCGCGACATGGCCGTCGCGGCAGGGCAGGATCTGGAATTCCGAGTTCCTGCCCTCGCGGCCGGGCGAGATGCCCGAGGCGGCGGCGCCGGACGCCGCCTTCCAGTTCACCCACTGCATGACTTCCGCGAGCGACACGCGCACCGAGGGCGCCCGGTGCCCGGCATCGCGCGCGGCGAGCGCCGCCATGAGCCCGGTGAAGGCGGTGAGGCCTGCGGCATAGGACGCCTGATGGCCACCCAGCTTCAGCGGCTTGCGTGCCGGCTCGCCCACCATGTGCATCAGGCCGCCCAATGCCTGGATCGCCAGTTCGCTGACGGGACGCTGCGCTGCGTCCATCTCGAGCGGAAAGGCCGCGATCTCGACCGGCGTGGCTTTCGCCTGCCGCAGGGACGTGGCCACAGACGCCGGCTCCTCGAACAGAACGACATCGGCTTTATCGACCAGACTGGCAAGCGTGGTGCGGCCGGACTCGCGCGCGAGGTCGAGCGCCAGGGAGCGCTTCGACGTGTTGAGGAATTCAAACAACGCGCTTCCGCCCTGCGACAGCAAAGGCGGGGCACGACGCACCGGATCGCCCTCAGGCGGTTCGATCTTGAGAACGTCGGCGCCGAGATCGGCTGCGATTTTCGCAGCAAGCGACGTCGCAAGACGCAGGCAGAGCGGCACTTTTGCGTCGTTCACCTCGACGATTGTGAAGCGCGCGAGCGGCAGGGAAGAGGCCTCGGTCATTGCGCAATGATCTGCGCAAGCCGGTGCTGCGGTCAACGTCGCGTGCATGCTACCGTCGCGGGTGACGGAGGACTTCAATGGCACAGACCGGTAATCACAAGGGACTTACATTCGGCATCTTCCTGGCGCCGTTCCATCGCGTGGGCGAGAACCCGACGCTCTCGATGGCGCGCGACATGGAGCTGATCGAGTGGATCGACGAGCTGGGCTACGACGAAGCCTGGATCGGCGAGCATCATTCCGCCGGCTGGGAGACCATCGCGTCGCCGGAAGTATTCATCGGCGCCGCCATCGAGCGCACGCGCTACATCCGCCTCGGCTCCGGCGTCACCAGCCTGCCCTATCACCACCCGCTGATGGTCGCGAACCGCTTCGTGCAGCTCGACCACATGTCGCGCGGCCGCACGATGCTGGGCTGCGGCCCCGGCGCGCTGCCGTCGGACGCCTACATGATGGGCATCGATCCCTCGACCCAGCGGCCCCGCATGGAGGAGGCGCTGGAGGCGATCATGCGCCTGCTCGAGTGCAAGGAGCCGGTCACCATGAAGACCGACTGGTTCGAGCTGAAGGAGGCGCGGCTGCATCTCGCGCCCTACAGCTACCCGCATTTCCCGATCGCCTGCGCCAGCACCATCACGCCCTCGGGCATGATCGCCGCCGGCAAGCACGGGCTGGGTGTCCTCTCGATCGGCGCCGGCATCCCCGGCGGACCGGAGATGCTCGGCAAGCAGTGGGGCATCTACGAGGAGACGGCGGCCAAGCACGGCAAGACGGCGGACCGCAGCAAGTGGCGCGTCGTGGTCAACTGTCATGTGACGGAGGACGACGAGCAGGCGTTGCGCGAGGTCCATGCCGGCGAGCGCCGCGAGACGGTAACCTATTTCGAGGACACGCTGGGCCGCCCGCCCGGGCGCGCCGACGATCCGCTGCGCGACGGGGTGAAGATGGGCACGACCCTTGTCGGCAGCCCCGATACGGTGGCCAAGGGCATCGAGCGCCTGCTGGGCTTCTCCAATGGCGGTTTCGGCGGCGTCCTGTTCCGCGCCCACGAATGGGCGACGCGCGAGCAGATCCTGCGCTCCTACGAGCTGTTCGCGCGCTATGTCATGCCGCGCTTCCAGGGATCGCTCGACACGATCGTCAACTCCAACCAGTGGGCCAAGGACAACCGCAAGGGCATCTTCGGACCCAACGTGGCCGCGGTGAAAAAGGCCTTCACAGACGCCGGCCGCGAAGCTCCCGAGGAATTCCGCGCCCGCACGCCCGGCGCGCGCGACGTGGCGGGTGATTGACGCGTGGCAGGCGATCCGTGGCTCGCGCGCTGGCTGCCACTCATTGCCGAACGGGCAGGGGGGCAGCCAGTGCTGGAGCTTGGCTGCGGTGGCGGACGCGACACCGCCACGCTCATTGCGGCGGGCCATCGCGCCGTCGCTATTGAATTGTCACCGGAAGCGGCGGCACGCGCACGGGAGCGCGTACCCTCGGCTAAAATCCATTGCCAGGATATTCGCGCGCCGTTTCCGCTCGCTGCGGGCAGCGTAGGGGTAGTCGTTGCCAGCCTGTCGCTGCACTATTTCGACTGGCCTGAAACTTCCATGCTGGTCAATCGCGTGCGGACCGCCCTGCGCCCTGAGGGCGTGTTGCTCTGCCGGCTCAATTCGACAAACGACCACCATTTCGGCGCTGTCGGTCATCCGGAGATCGAACGGAATTTCTATCTGGTCGACGGCGCGCCCAAGCGCTTCTTCGATCGCGATTCCGTCGATCGGCTCTTCGCTCACGGCTGGCACCCGATCAGCGTCGAGGAGAAGGTGATCGACCGGTACGATCACCCCAAGTCGGTGTGGGAAGCCGTCCTCGAACGTGACGACTAAGAACGGATGACTTGAGTCTCAAGACTCAACATCCGTCGTCTCGACCGCAGCGCGCGGCGCGGAGTGGAGAGACCTTCTCTCTGCCATTTGCCGGCTTTTGGTTGAGGGAAGGCCTCTCCACTTCGCACCTTCGGTGCTCCGGTCGAGACGACGGGATTCTTCTTAAGCTCCGATTTCTTCCTCGGCTGGACCTGACAATGCCTGAGCCTAGAACTGCTTCTTGGTGCCCGGCTCGGCGTCGATCACTTCGATCGAGGTCGGGCCCAGCGCCGCCTTGTATTCGGCCGGCGTGCCCCGGAGGAACGGGTTGCTGGCATAGTGCATCGGCCAAGCCATCCTGGGCTTGATCAGCTCCAGGGTGGCATAGGCCGCGGCCTTCGGATCCATCACATAGTGGCCGCCGATCGGGATCAGCACCAGGTCGGGCTTGTAGTATTCGCCGATCAGCTTCATGTCGCCGAACAGGCCGGTGTCGCCCATGTGGTAGATCTTGAAGCCGTTCTCGAGCTCGATGACGAAACCGCAGGGCTCGCCGGCAGCGAAGCTCGTGTCCTTGCCGGTGACCGGGTCCTTCAGGATCATTTCCGAGGAATGGTCGGCGTGAACCATGGTGATCTTCACGCCGGGGAAGGGCTCGAT
Organism: Rhodospirillales bacterium 24-66-33; assembly: GCA_002281855.1. Taxonomy (GTDB): domain Bacteria; phylum Pseudomonadota; class Alphaproteobacteria; order Reyranellales; family Reyranellaceae; genus Reyranella. The sequence continues at coordinate 272,393 of NCHQ01000001.1, forward strand.
GGTGCCGCCCTTGCTCATGCGCGGCACGAGGTTGGCGGGCATCAGGCCGAGCGTGGCCAGCGTCTGGTTGAGGCCGGCCGGCGCCCAGATCGGCGCATTGTTCCTCTTCGAGATTTCCATCGCATCGCCGAGATGGTCGCCATGGCCGTGCGTGACCAGGATCAGGTCGACCTTGCCGATCTTGTCGAGGTCCTTCAGCTCCGGCGGAATCCGGGTGGCACCCATGATCCAGGGGTCGATCATGATGACCTTGCCGCTCTGTGTCGTGAGTTTGAAGGCGGCCTGGCTGTACCAGAGCAGCTCGGCTTTGCCCTGGGCCTGTGCGGCGCCCGCAACGGCAACGGCCGCCGCCAGGGTTACGAAAAGAAGACGTAAGATCACGTGGCGTCGCTCCCCGTCGTTTCGCAGAGCCTAGCATCGTTCTTCGCTGCGAAAGTGCGCACTTTCCTGTGAGGCTCCGATCCCCCAACATGTGCGCTGCACAATCGACAAGGGGGATGGCTCGCCGATGAGCATCAAGGGCAAGGCCTATATCGCCGGAATTTACGAGCATCCGACGCGGCTCGCGAAGGATATCTCGCTGGCACAGATCCACGCGCAGTGCGCCAAGGGCGCGCTGGAGGATGCGGGTCTCACCAAGGACGATGTCGACGGCTATTTCTGCGCCGGCGATGCGCCGGGCCTCGGCCCGATGTCCATGGTCGAGTACATGGGCCTCAAGGTCCGCCACGTCGATTCGACCGACACCGGCGGCTCGTCCTACGTGCTTCACGTCGGCCACGCTGCCGAAGCGATCGCTTCGGGCAAGTGCAAGGTGGCCCTGATCACCCTGGCCGGCCGGCCGCGCGCCGAGGGCATGGCGACCGGCACCGTGCCGCGCAGCCGCGGCGGCACGCCGACGCCCGACGATCCGTTCGAATTCCCCTACGGCCCGACGGTCGTGAACATGTACGCCAACTGCGCGATGCGTCACATGTACGAGTTCGGCACGACCTCCGAGCAGCTCGCCTGGATCAAGGTCGCGGCCTCGCATCACGCGCAATACAATCCGCACGCGCTGCTGAAGGACGTGGTCACGGTCGAGGAGGTCGTGAACTCGCCGATGATCTCCGATCCGCTGCATCGCCTCGACTGCTGCGTCATCACCGACGGCGGCGGCGCGATCGTCGTTGTGGCGCCGGAGATCGCGGCCAAGCTCAATCGGCCGAAGATCAAGCTGCTTGGGGCGTCGGAGTTCATCAAGACGCAGATGGGCGGCAAGGTCGATCTGACCTATTCGGGCGCGCGCTTCACCGGCGCGGCGGCCTTCGCCGAGGCGGGCGTCAAGCCTTCGGACATGAAGTACGCCTCGATCTACGACAGCTTCACCATCACGGTGCTGATGCAGCTCGAGGATCTCGGCTTCTGCGAGAAGGGCAAGGGCGGCGCCTTCGTGGCCGACGGCAACCTGATCTCGGGCGTCGGCAAACTGCCGTTCAACACCGATGGCGGCGGCCTGTGCAGCAATCATCCCGCCAATCGCGGCGGCCTCACCAAGGTGCTGGAGGCCGTGCGTCAGTTGCGCGGCGAGGCGCACCCGAAGGTGCAGGTGAAGAACTGCGATCTGGCGATCGCGCACGGCACGGGCGGCTCGCTCGGCCTGCGCCACGGCAGCGCGACCGTCATTCTGGAGAGAGAGTAGACCATGGCCGAGACCAAGGAACGCAAGCTGCCGCCGCCCGCCATCAGCGAAGAGACGCAGGCCTATTGGGACGCCGCCGGCAAGGGCAAGCTGTTGGTGCGCAAGTGCACGAGCTGCGGCCAGGCGCACCACTATCCGCGCACGATCTGCCCGTTCTGCTTCAGCGACAAGACCGAATGGGTCGAGGCGTCGGGCAAGGGCACGATCTATTCCTACAGCGTGATGCGCCGCGCACCGGTGCCCTACGCGATCGGCTACGTCACCCTGGCCGAAGGTCCGCGCATGCTGACCAACATCGTCGACTGCGACTTCGACAAGCTGAAGTGCGATCAGGCCGTGACGGTGGTCTTCAAGCCGACCGATGGCGGCCCGCCGCTGCCGATGTTCACGCCGGCCTGATGCCGTTCGACGGGAGGCTCTAGCGAGCCTCCCGCATCTTCGCGAGCGCGGCTGCCAGGCGCTTGGCCGCGATCTCGGTGCCAAGCTCCGTCCAATGGCCGTCCGAGACCCGGTAAGTGTTCGCCACACCCTTGAAATCGTCTTCCAGGTCGACGACCTTGATCCCCTGCGCTTCCAGCTCCTTGCGCAGGATGCGGTGCATGATCGCCCGCTGCTTCGGATAGCTCATGTACTTCGGCCAGGGCGCCCAGAACTCCGCGTAACTGGGATCGACAATGCCCACCGGAGCCAGGGCGATCACGAACTCGATGCCGCGTTCGCGCGCCAGGTCGCGGGCGCCGAGCAGCCAGGTCAGGGTCGCGGCGATCGCCTTTCTGTCCACGGACTGTTCGAGCTCCGCCGGCGTCAGCGGGATCGTCCAGTTTGCGGTCTCCCAGTCGACCATGCTGGCGAGCCACCAGGCCTGAATGTATTCCTCGTCGCGGGCTCGCGGTTCGAGCCGGTCCCAGAACTTGTCGCCGCCGCGCGACAGGATCTCGCGAATGACCTTCTCGTCCTTCTCGGGGTAGTAGTAGGTCTTGACCAGCCTCACCATCGCGTCGAGGCGATCGGCGCGCGGCATCTTGATGATCTTCTGCGCTTCGTCCGGCGGCGCCTTGTTGCCCCGACCGAACTCCGAAAGGCCGAGCCGGTTCACCAGCAGCCAGGTCAGACGGGGCGCCACCGCACTGAGCCACGACGGCTGCGGGCGCTCGGCGATGAACGGCGGGATGCGCCATGGCGAGAGTGCATCCAACACAAAGTCGTTGCCCGAGAAGAACATGAGGACCAGCGCATCGGGCTGCAGCGACAAGGCGATGTTGCGGATGCGGTAGTAGTATTGGGGGGGACCCGTCGCGGAGATTCCGAGGGTGGCCACCTCCCAGTCGCGGTGGCCTTCCGAGCGCCACAGCTCCTCGAGCTTCATGCCGACCGATTCCTCGACGAACGCGCCTTCGAGGAAACTGTCGCCGACCAGGACGGTCCGGAATGTCCCGGCCGGCTTCTCCAGCGGATGCTCGCGGTCGCGCATGCCCCAGCTGTTGTAGGTCGGAACCGGCTGTGTGCCGGTGAGCGTGCTTGCGACCGATGCGTTGGAGACCTCGATCGGCCGCAGCTCACGCGCCGGCCAGGGCGGCACGACGAAGGAGCTCAGCAGTTCGAGGCCGGCCACCGTGACCGCCACGAGCAGGGCCGCGAAGATGCCCGAGAACCAGAGACGCTTGTGCTTCATCGGGCCTGCTCATAGCCCATCGGGAGCGTCTCTCCAACGGCCCGCTATTGTCGCGCCGGTCAGCCGTTCAGCGCCGCCCACACCCGTTCCGGCGTCGCCGGCATGTTGATGTGCTTGCCGCCCAGCGCGTCGGAGATGGCGTTCATCACCGAAGGCAGGGAGCCGGCGCAGCCGGCCTCGCCGCAGCCCTTGGCGCCCAGCACGTTGGTCGTCGCCGGCACCGAGTGATAGTCGATCTTGAAGGACGGGGCGTCGCCCGCCCGCGGAATCGCATAGTCGGTGAAGCTGCCGGTCAGCGGCTGGCCTTCCTCGCTGTAGACGACATGTTCGAAGATCGCCTGGCTGATGCCCTGGACCACGCCGCCGTGGCTCTGGCCCTCGACCAGCATCGGATTGATCACCGTCCCGAAGTCGCCGACCATCGTGTACTTCACGACCTCGACATGGCCGGTGTCGGGATCGATTTCGACCTCCGCCACATGGGTGCCGTTGGGATAGGCCGACGGCGCCGCCTCGTGGACGTGGCTGACGTCGAGCGTGGCGGGCACGCCCTCGGGCAGCTTCATGCCGCTGCGCAGTTTGCTGGCCAGTTCCAGGATGCCGATGCCACGGTCGGTGCCGACGATCTCGAAACGGCCGAGCTTGAACTCGATGTCGGCAGCCGAGGCTTCGAGCGCGACGCCCGCGATCTCCTTGCCCTTTTCGATCACCTTGTCGGACGCCTCCATGATGGCCGCGCCCGACGCCATGATCGACTTGGAGCCGCCAGTGCCGCCGCCGGCGATCAGCAGGTCGCTGTCGCCCTGCTTCAGCTTGATCCGATGGAACGGGATGCCGAGCTTGGTGGTGAGGACCTGGGCGAACGCCGACCAGTGGCCCTGGCCGTAGTCCAGCGTGCCGGTGATGATCGTGACGTCGCCATTGTCCTCGAAGCGCAGGCCGCCCATCTCGTTTGTGGGCGGCGCCGTCACTTCGAGATAGTCGCCGATGCCCAGCCCGCGCAGCTTGCCGCGGCTGGCGCTCTCCTGCTTGCGGACGGCGAAGCCCGAGACGTCCGCCAGCTCCAGCGCCTTGTCGAGCAGCACGGTGAACTCGCCGCTGTCGTAGGTGGTGCCCGACGCGGTCTTGTAGGGCATTTCTTCGGGCTTGATGTGATTGCGCCGGCGCATCTCCACCTGGTCGAGACCCATCTCGCGCGCGGCGGTGGTGATCAGACGTTCCATGAAATAATTGGCCTCGGGCCGGCCGGCGCCGCGATAGGCGCCGATCGGCGAGGTGTGGGTGAACGCCACCTTGGTCTGCACCTCGATCAGCGGCGTGCGGTAGACCGCGGCGAGATTGCGCGAAACGCCCAGCGCTCCCATGGCCGCGCCGACGTTCGAGAGATAGGCGCCGAGGTTGGCGTAGCCCTTGAGGCGCACGGCGAGAAAGGTGCCGTCCTTGTCGAGGGCCAGCTCGGCATCGAAATCGTGGTCGCGCCCGTGCTGGTCGCTGAGGAAGCTGCCGGACCGGTCGTCGGTCCACTTCACCGGACGTCCGAGGATCTTCGAGGCATGGAAGAGGCCGGCATATTCGGGATAGGGCGAGCCCTTCATGCCGAACGAACCGCCGACATTGCCGGTGACCACGCGCATCTGCGCCGGCTTGATGCCCAGCAGAGCGGCCATCTGGTTCTTCAGGCCGAACACGCCCTGGCAACCCGCATAGAGCGTCGAGCGATCCGTCTCCTTGTCGTAGTGGCCGATCGCCGTGCGCGGCTCCATGGCGCAGACGACGATGCGGTTGCTGACGATGTGGAGCTTCGTCACGTGCGCGGCCCTGGCGAAGGCCTCTTCGACCTTGGCGCTGTCGCCGAACTGGAAGTCGGCGCAGACATTGTTCGGCACGTCGTCGAAGACCGTCGGTGCGCCGGGCTGGGCGGCGGCGCGCGCCTCGGTCACCGCGGGCAGCGCTTCGATATCGAGGACGACCGCTTCCGCCGCGTCTCGCGCCTGGGCCTGGGTCTCGGCTACGACGAAGGCCACCGGATCGCCGACGAAGCGCACCTTGTCGGTGGCCAGCGAATAGCGCGTCGGCGTCTTCATCTGCGAGCCGTCGCGGTTGGGCACCATCATCACCGTCTTCAGCGCGCCATAGCCGGCGGCGTTGAGGTCGGCGCCGGTCCAGATCCCGAGGACGCCCGGCATGGCGCGCGCTTCCTCGGCATCGATCCCCTTCAGGAGACCGTGCGCCACCTGGCTGCGGACCATCACCGCATAGGCCTGGCCGGGGAGGTTGATGTCGTCGGTGTAGCGGCCCTGGCCCTTCAGCAGGGTCGGGTCCTCCTGGCGCGGCACCGGCTGGCCGACGCCGAATTTCATCAGATCGAGATTGTCCGCATCGAGGGGCGCGTTCATGGGAATTCCGCTTCAAAAAGTGGGGGATTTGAACGGCATCATAGCGCAGGGAGGCATGGGCTGTGCTAGTGATTCGGACATGTCGAACCTCGATCCCGTCACATTGACAGTCATCCAGAACGGCCTGGTCCAGGTCTGCAACGAGATGGACCTGGCGTTCGTGCGTGCGGCCTTCTCGCCGGTGATCTCGGAGGGCATGGACCGCTCCGACGGGATCTACGACACGGTCGACGGCTCGCTGATCGCCCAGGGGGAACTGGGCCTGCCAGTGTTCGTCGGCACCATGCAGTTTTCCACCCGCGCCGTGATCGAGCGGGTGAAGACGCATTATGCCGGCAAGGTCGATCCGGGCGACGTGTTCATCGTCAACGACCCCTATCTCGGCGGCACGCATCTGATGGACGTGCGGTTCGTGAAGCCGTTCTTCTACAACGGCGAGCTGTTCGCCTGGCTGGCCAATACCGGCCACTGGCCCGATGTCGGCGGCATGGTGCCGGGCGGCTTCTCCGCCAGCGCGACCGAGGTCGAGCAGGAGGGGCTGCGCCTGCCGCCCGTGAAATTCTTCAAGAAGGGCGAGATGGACCAGGAGATCCTGTCCATCATCATGTCCAACATCCGCATCGCCGATCAGCGCATCGGTGACATCAAGGCCCAGGCCGCCGCGCTCACCACGGGCGAGGTGCGCCTCACCGAGCTGATCGACCGCTACGGCGCCGACGTGGTGCGGGCGGCGATCGCGGAGATGCGCCACCGGGCCGAACGGCAGATGCGCGCCAAGATCGCCGACATTCCCGACGGCGTCTATGAAGGCAGCTCGCAGGTCGACAGCGACGGCGTCGTCGACGAGCCGCTCACGATCAAGATGAAGATCACGAAGACGGGCGACGAGCTTCTGTTCGACATGACCGGGTCGAGCCCGCCCTGTCGCGGCCCGATGAACAGCGTGATCGCCACGACCAAGTCGGCGATCTATCTCGCGGTGAAGCACGTCTTTCCCGACGTGCCGATCAATGCCGGCACCTTCGAGCCGCTGCGCATCGTCGAACCCGAGGGCACGTTCCTGTACGCGAAGTATCCGCGGCCGGTATCGGGCTGTGCGGCCGAGGTGAGCCAGCGCATCGCCGAGGCGGTGTTCGCGGCGCTCACCAAGGCCATTCCCGACCTGCTCTTCGCCGCGCCCGCCGGAACCTCCGGCAACCTGGGCATCGGCGGCTACGATCCGGAGCGCAAGCGCAACTACATCATGTATCTCTTCACCGGCGGCGGCTACGGCGGCTTCCAGGGCGGCGATGGCTTGAGCAACGGCTGCTCGACCATCGGCATTTCCAAGATGCCGCCGGTCGAAGTGCTGGAGCAGTTCTACCCCGTGCTGTTCGAGGAGTTCTCCCTGCGCGAAGGCTCAGGCGGCGCCGGCGAGTTCCGCGGCGGATTCGGCATCAATTATGCCATCAAGCTGCGGCGCGGCGAGGCGCGCGTCTCGATGGTGATGGACCATGGCCGCACCGGTCCGCAGGGGGCGCTGGGCGGCGGCGCCGGCGGCACCAACACGGTGCAGATCGACCAGCGCGGCAAGCCCTATCACCCGCCGCACATTTCCAAGGACCAGGACATCGAGATCGGCGTCGGCGACGTGGTGCGCGTCTCGACGCCCGGAGGCGGCGGCTTCGGCGATCCCGCGAAGCGCAGCGCCGAGGCGGTCGCCCGCGACGTAGCGCGCGGCTACTACGGCGCGGCGGAAGCGCGCGAGAAGTTCGGCCCGGCGCAGGCTGCCGAATGAGCGCCCATCGACGCTCGTTCCTCGCCCTGCCGATGGTCTTGCTCGCGGCCGACGCCGCAGCACAATCGGCGTCATGGTTCCCCGTCGAAGGGGCCGACAAGTCGTTCTTCGTCGAGATGCCGGGCGCACCGGTCTACAAGGTGCTCGACACGGTCTCGCCCGGCGGCGCGCCCTTCGTCTATCACTCCTACAGTCTCGAATATCGCCGGCTTTCGTTCGTGGCGCAGAGCGCGCTCTATCCCGCCGACGTCGATGTGCGCCAACCCAGGCTCAACCTGCAATCCGCCCTCGACGATCGCGCGCAGCGCCTGGCTGGCGGCAAATGGACCAGCGTCGACTGGAAGACGGTGCAGGGCGCACCGGCCGTCGAATCGACCGGGCCGCTGGCCGGCGGCAATGCACTGCGGCAGCTCGTCGTGCTGAAGGGCCGGCAGTACGTCTCTCTAGGCTATCTCGCGCCGGCCGACGCGCTGCGTGCGCCGGAAGCCGAGCGTTTCTTTCGTTCCCTGAGGCTTTTGTCATGACTCTTCCGCGTATCCAGATCCTGGCCCTCGGCGGCACCATCGCGACGGCGCCGGATGCCTCCGGCGCGATGCAGATGGGGCTGGGCGCCGACGATCTCGTCGCTGCCGTGCCGCTGCTGGCCGGGCTGGCCGACATTCGCGCCGAGACGGTGTCGCGGGTCGGCAGCCATTCGCTATCCTTCGACCAGATCCATGCGCTCGCGCAGAAGATCATGAGTCTCGACGTCGACGGCGTGGTGGTGACGCAAGGCACCGACACGCTCGAGGAGACGAGCTTCCTGCTCGACCTGCTGGTCGAGCGCGACATTCCGGTCATCGTGACGGCGGCGATGCGCAATCCGGCACTCACCTCGCCGGACGGGCCGGGCAATTTGCTCGCGGCGGTGCGCGCGGCCTGCGATCCCTGGGTGAAGGCACATGCGAAGGCGCTCGGTGTCGTCGTGGTGATGCTGGACGAGATCTATGCCGCGTCCGACGTGCTGAAGATCCATCCGACCCGGCTCAACGCCTTCGCCTCGCCGCAGACCGGCCCGCTGGCGGCACTGGTCGAGGAGAGGGTCGTGCCGCTGTCGCTGCCGGTGCGCGCCCCGATCGAAGCGGCGCGCAAGCGGCTGGGGGCGGCGGCCGAGGGCCGGGAGCAGCCGGTGGCGCTGCTGTGGCTGGGACTGGACGAGCCCGGCTACATCCTCGAGGCGATGGTCGACCATCGCGACCAGCTCGGCTATCGCGGCGTCGTCGTCGGCGCGATGGGCGGCGGTCATGTTCCCGAACGCGTCGCCTCGCTGGTGGGCCAACTGGCCGAGATCATCCCGACCGTCGTATCGCCGCGCGCCGGCGGCGGGCCGCTGCTGCGTCAGACCTATGGCGGTCCGAGCTCGGAAATTGCCCTGCGCAAGGCGGGGCTCATCTGGGGCGGCCGTCTCAATCCGCTGAAGGCGCGCGTCCTGCTGCAGACCTGCCTGCGCGCCGGACTCGATCGGCCGGCGATCGCCGAAGTATTCGACGTCTTCGGCTAACAGGGCTCGGCGCGGGCCTGCTTCGCCGCGGCGAAGCCGTGCATGCCCATGTGCCATTGCAAAGCGACGATCAGGCCCTTGATCGGCTGAAGCAGGCCGATCGACAGGATGATCACCATCGGCGCCCATAGGAACGTATGGAGCCAGTAGGACGGCTGGTAGACGATCTCCACATACATGGCGATCGGCACGACCAGATGGCCGACCAGGAAGATCGTCAGATAGGCCGGAAAGTCGTCGGCGCGGTGATGGTGCAGATCCTCGCCGCAGGCCGGGCAACGGTCGGCGACCTTCACGAAGGCGCGGAAAAGCTTGCCCTCGCCGCAGGCCGGGCAGCGACCCAGCATGCCCCGCAGAAGATAAAGACCGCCCTTGCCAGCCATTACGTCCTCCATCGATTGTCCGCTTGTATATCCATACGGATGGCCATACATTCAAGGACAAGGAGCGATATTGTATGGATTGGAGCCCTACACTCGATGTCGGCGGGCCGGTCTACGAGGGCATCGTCGAGGCGCTGGAGCGCGACATCGTCTCCGGCCGCCTGCATCGCGGACAACGCCTGCCGACCCATCGCGCCCTGGCGAGTTTCCTGAACGTCGACCTGACGACGGTGACGCGTGCCTACAACGAGGCGCGCCGCCGCGGCCTGACGGATGCGCGGGTTGGGCAGGGTACTTTCGTTGCGGAAAACCGCATGCGGCCAGCCACCCGGGCCGCCGCGGGCATCGACGTCGACCTGTCGATGAACCTGCCGCCATCGCCCATCGAGGCTGATCTCGAGGGCCGCATCCTGCGGGGGCTGGCGGCCCTGCAGCGCGACCATGGCTTCTCCGATCTCCTGAGTTACCAGCAGGCGGGTGGCAGCGCAGTGGATCGCGGCATCGCGGCCGATTGGCTGCGGCGGCGCGTGCCCACGCTCGAGGCGGACCGGCTCGTCATCTCGCCCGGCACGCAGAGCGCGCTGATGGCGTTGCTGCTGGCGGGGACCCGGCCGGGCGATGTCGTCCTCACCGACCGGCTGACCTATCCGGGCTTCAGGTCGGCCGCCGCGTCGCTCGGCGTGCGCCTGGTCGGCGTGGCGGCGGACGGCGAGGGCATGAATCCCGAGGCGCTCGCCGAGGCCTGTCGCCTGCACGCCCCCAGGGCGGTCTATCTCCTGCCGACGATTCACAATCCGACGACCGCGACGATCGGGTCACAACGTCGCGAAGAGCTTGCGGCGGCCATTCGTCGTCACGATCTGATGCTGATCGAGGACGACGCCTATGGAAATTTCGAACCGAAGGCCCTGCCGATTTCGACGCTCATTCCCGAGCGCAGTTATCTCGCCATGACGCTGTCGAAATGCATGGCCCCGGGGTTGCGCGTCGCCCATGTGCTGGCGCCCGATCGGGCCGCCGCGTCGGGAATCGCCAATGCCTTGCGCACCGTGTCGCAGATGCCGGCGCCTCTGATGGTCGCGCTGACCTCGCGCTGGTTTGCCGACGGCAGCGCCGACGCCATCGTGTCGGCCGTCGCGGCGGAGGCTGCGGCAAGACAGGCTCTGGCGATCAAGGCGCTATCGGGCCAGAACTACGCCGCCAACGCCAGGGGGCTTCACGTGTGGCTGAGACTGCCGGCCACGTGGACTCGCGCGGAGTTTGCGGCGCACGTTCAGCGACAGGGGCTGGCCGTGGTCACGAGCGACAGTTTCAGCGTCGATGGGGAACCGGATCATGCGATCCGCATCGCGCTGGGCGCGGCGCGCAGCCGCGCGGACCTCGTGGCGGCGCTGGACGTCCTGGTCATCGCATTGAAGTCGCCCGCTTACGCGTCGCGCATCGTCTAGGGAGAACGTGATGTTCGAGGGACTGGACGCCATCTTCCTCGCGAGACTGCAATTCGCCTTCACCGTCTCGTTCCACTTCATCTTCCCGTCCTTCTCGATCGGCCTGGCGAGCTACCTTGCCGTGCTCGAGGGGCTGTGGCTGTGGACCGGACGACAGGTCTATCTCGACCTCTTCAAGTACTGGCTGAAGATCTTCGCCCTCGCCTTCGGCATGGGCGTCGTCTCGGGCATCGTGATGTCCTATCAGTTCGGCACCAACTGGTCGGTCTTCTCGGACAAGGCAGGGCCGATCGTCGGCCCGCTGATGGCCTATGAGGTGCTGACGGCCTTCTTCCTCGAGGCGGGCTTCCTGGGCGTCATGCTGTTCGGCATGAACCGCGTGGGCAAGGGACTGCATTTCGCGGCGACGCTCGCCGTTGCGGTCGGCACCTTCTTCTCGGCCTTCTGGATCCTGTCGGCCAACAGCTGGATGCAGACGCCGGCCGGCTACGCGATCAATGCGGGCGGCCAGTTCGTGCCGGCCGACTGGTGGGCGATCATCTTCAACCCGTCGTTTCCCTATCGGCTCGTGCACACGGTCTTCGGTGCCTATCTGACGACGGCGCTGGTCGTCGGTGCGGTCGGCGCGTGGCATCTGCTGCGTGCCAAGCCTGCCGAAAAGGGCAGGAACGAGGGCGCACGCGTCATGTTCTCGATGGCGATGGGCATGATCACCGTCGTGGCACCGCTGCAGATATTCGCCGGCGACCAGCATGGGCTGAACACGCTGGAGCACCAGCCGGTCAAGGTCATGGCCATGGAAGGCCACTTCAAGAGCCATCCTGATGGGGCGCCGCTGGTGCTGTTCGGCTGGCCCGACGAAGCCGCGGGCAAGAACCTGTTCGCCGTCGAGATTCCCAAGGCCTCGTCGCTGATCCTGAAGCATTCATGGGATGCGCCGCTGAAGGGTCTGGACACGGTCGATCGCAAGGACTGGCCGCCGGTGCCGGTGGTGTTCTGGGCCTTCCGCATCATGGTCGGCATGGGCATGCTGATGCTGACCCTGGCAGCCTTCAGCCTGCTAGCGCGCGTGCGCAAGCGTCTCTACGACTGGCCGCTGCTGCACCGGTTCGCGCTGGCAATGGGACCGGCGGGCTTCGTGGCCGTCATCGCGGGATGGGTGACGACGGAAGTCGGTCGCCAGCCCTATACGGTTTATGGCCTGCTGCGCACGGTCGATTCGGCCTCCGCGCTCGATGCGCCCGCCGTCGGTGCATCGCTGCTGGCCTTCGTCGTCGTCTACTTCTTCGCCTTTGGCGCCGGCACCTATTACATCCTGAAGCTCATGTCCCATCCGCCGCATCTCGGCGAGGAGGGGCCGCGGCGCGACCAGCCGGTGCGGGCCGCGGGCATCACGCCCGCCCCGGCGGTGTCCGAATCGCTCGCGACCGGCAAGGAGGCCTGATCATGCCGTTCGACCTTCCGATGTTCTTCGCCTTCATCATCGCCTTCGCCATCCTGGCCTATGTCGTCATGGACGGGTTCGACCTGGGCGTCGGCATCCTGTTCCCCTTCCTGCCGGTTGGCCGCGAGCGCGACAGCGCGATCAATTCGGTGGCGCCGGTGTGGGACGGCAACGAGACATGGCTGGTGATGGGCGGCGGCGGCCTGCTGGCGGCCTTCCCGCTGGCCTACGGCATGATCCTCTCGGCACTCTATGCGCCCATCATCGCGATGCTGCTGGCGCTGGTCTTCCGCGGCGTGGCCTTCGAGTTCCGCTGGCGCGATCCGCGTCATCGCCCGCTGTGGGACGTGGCGTTCACCGGTGGCTCGATCGTGGCGGCGCTGGCGCAGGGCATCACTTTGGGCGCCCTGTTGCAGGGCATTGCCGTCCAGAACCGCACCTATGCCGGCGGCTGGTTCGACTGGCTGACCCCGTTCAGCCTCCTCGTGGGCGTGAGCCTCGTCTGCGGCTATGCGCTTCTGGGCTCGACCTGGCTGGTGATGAAGAGCGAAGGCTCGCTTCAGGAACGTTGCCATCGGCTGGCCTTTCGCCTGGGCATCGCGACGATCGTGGCGATGGCGGCGGTGAGTGCCGCGACGCCCTTCCTGCGCGAAGCCTACTGGATGCGCTGGTTCGCCTGGCCGCAGGTCCTGTTCACGGCCCAGGTGCCGGTGCTGGTGGCGATCGTCACCTTCGTGCTGTTCTGGAGCCTGCGTCGCGGGCACCACTACACGCCGTTCCTGATGGCGCTGGCTCTGTTCGGCCTGGGCTTGGCGGGCCTCGGCGTCAGCCTCTATCCGTACGTGGTGCCGCCGTCGGTCTCGATCTGGGACGCCGCCGCCCCGCATGACAGCCTGGCCTTCATGCTGCCCGGCGTGCTGATCATGGTGCCGATCATCCTGGCCTATACCGGCTATTCCTACTGGGTGTTCCGCGGCAAGACCGGCCACGAGGGCTATCACTGAGATGCCGGGTCCCCGTCAGTGGCTGTGGTTCGTGGGCCTGTGGGCCGCCGGCGTGGGTGTCACGGCGCTGGTCGGCTACGCGATCAAGCTCTGGCTGAAGTAGCCGCCGGCGGACATTCCGCTTGACGCTCACCGTGCGTGACGACAGTGTCGAATGACATGCTCAGGAACGAAACCCTTCATGACCGACGCCGACGCCCCTGCATTCAAGCGGCGGCTCTTCGTGCTGCGCGTCGATCAGCGTTCGTCGGTGTGGTGACCGCGTCACCGTAAGGTGTCACCCGCCGGAAACGATCCGGCCCGTTCCTGAACCCCCGCAGCCTCCGGCTCCGGGGGTTTTGTTTTGCCCGAACTCGAGAGGACACCATCATGAATATTCGCGTCGGTATCGTTGGAATCAGCGGCTTTGGCGGTGGCGAGGCGTTGCGCCTGGTCGCGGGCCACCCGTCCTTCGAACTGGTCTACGCCGCCGGCGAGGGCAGTGCGGGCAGCCGGTTGGTGGACCGCTTTCCCGGGCTTCCGGCCAGGCTGGCCGGACTGACGATCGAGAAGTGGGATCCCGAGAACCTGCCCGAGCTCGACGTGCTGTTCGCGTCCTTGCCCACGGGCGCCTCGGCGGCGGCGCTGGCGCGTGTTCCGAAGGACGTGAAGATCGTCGATATCGGCGGCGACCACCGCTACGTCGACGGTTGGGCCTACGGCCTGGCCGATGTCTGGCCGGCCGAGCTCGAAGGGAAGAGCCGCGTTGCCAATCCTGGCTGCTTCCCCGCGGCGACGCTGACGGCGCTGGCACCGCTGCTGGCCAACGGGCTGATCGAGCCCGGAAACATCCTGATCGACGCCAAGACCGGCATCTCGGGTGCCGGCCGGGGCGGCGCCGATAGCCGGTTCGGCTACGCCGAGAGCAACGAGAACCTGGTGCCCTACGGCCTGCTCAAGCACACCCATATGCCCGAGATGGCCACGACGATCGAGCGGCTGAGCGGCGGCAGTGCGGCCGGGCTGGTGTTCACACCCCACCTGGTGCCGATGACACGTGGCGTCCTCGCCACCATCTACTGCCGCGGCCGCGCCACCACGGAACAGTGCCTGGGCGCGGCCCGGCGCTTCTACGCCGGGCGGTCGTTTATCCGCGTGACCGACACGCCGCCGCAGACCAAGTGGGCGACCGGCTCGAACCTCGCGTTCGTCAGCTATGCGGCCGATTCCGAGCGCAATCTGGTGATCGCGTTGGGCGTCGTCGACAATCTCGGCAAGGGAGCCGCCGGCCAGGCGGTGCAGAATGCGAACCTGATCTGCGGCCTGCCGGAAACCGCGGGGTTGGATGGCATGCCGGTCTGGCCTTGATGTCGGCGGGCCGCACGCAGCGTGGCAATCCGCCGACCTAGGTCGTGCGGCGCATCGGCTGGCAGTTGGAGGCGAGCGGCGTGCCTCCGCTCAGGGCCTTGAGCGTGCCGGCATTGCCGGCGCCGGACCATTCGGTCACGGAATCGGCGTAGCGAAAGCCCTGGCCGCCGCCTTGATATTCCATGCGCCATGTCCTGTCGCCCAGAGTCACCGAAGCGCGGTTCTTGGCGTAGACCACGGACACTTCCCTGCGCCCTTCGCAGAGATAGGCGATGCCCGAAGGCGTCGCCTCGTCGGGCGCCGGCCGCGGAATTGTGGTGCTCAACGGCTGCTCCTTCGGAGCGCAGCCTCCGATCAGGATCAACGCAAGAATCGACAGGCGCTTCATGGTGCGCTTACCTCCCGGGGCAACATACCAAATCGCCGAGGAGACGGAATGGCCCTGTTCAAGCTGCGCGACGGCGCCGAACTGCACTATGAGGTTCATGGCAGCGGCCCCGTGCTGTTTCTGGTCGCCGGCCTCGGGGGCGATGGCCGCTGGTGGGGCGACAACGTGTCCGAGCTGGCGAAGAATTTCACCGTGGTCGTGCACGATCACCGCGGCACCGCGCGCAGCAGCCTGTCGAGGATCGACTACAGCGTCGAGCAGATGGCCGACGATGCGCTGCAGCTCATCGAGGGCTTGGGCTACGAAAAGGTCCATTGGTGCGGGCACTCGACCGGCGGGGCGATGGGGCAGGTCCTCGCGATCGAGCATCCCGCCCGCATCGACCGGCTGGTGCTGAGCGCCACCTGGGCGAAGACCGATGCCTTCTTCCGCCGGCTGTTCGAGATGCGCTCGCTGATGCTGCGCGAGCTGGGGCCGGCGGCTTACCTGAAGTCGAGTGCGCTGGCGCTCAATTCGCCGGCCTGGGTGCGCGATCACGATGCCGCCCTCGTGGCCGCCGAGGCGAAGGCGCTGGAGACCATTCCCGTTCCCGAGATCGTCCTGTCGCGCATCGCCGCCATCGTCGCTCATGACCGGCGCGAGCAGCTGCAGAGGGTGAAAGCTCGCGCCCTGGCCGTCTGCGCCCGCGACGACACGGTAACGCCGCTCTATTTCACCGAGGAGCTGGTACGCCTGATCCCGGGCGCCCGCGCCTATGTGCTGCCGGACGGCGGCCATGCATATCCGAACGTGCACGGCGCAGAATTTCGTCGTGTAATGACGGCTTTCCTTTTGGAGTCCTGACCGCCATGAAGATCGAACCGCTGATCGCCGCCGCCGCCGCCGAGCTCACCGCCCTCCGGCGCGACATCCATGCGCACCCGGAGCTGGGCTTCGAGGAGGAGCGCACCAGCACGATCGTGGCCCAGAAGCTGAAGGAATGGGGCTGCGAGGTCACGACCGGCATCGGCAAGACCGGCGTCGTCGGCACCATCCGCGTCGGCAACAATCCGCGCGCCATCGGCCTGCGCGCCGACATGGACGCGCTGCCGATGGACGAACTCAACACCTTCGACCATCGCAGCCAGCACAAGGGCCGCATGCATGCCTGCGGCCATGATGGCCATACCGCGATGCTGCTGGGCGCCGCCAAGTATCTCGCCGCGACCCGCAACTTCGACGGCACGGTGCATCTCATCTTCCAGCCGGCCGAGGAGGGTCGCGGCGGCGCCGAGGCCATGGTCAAGGACGGGCTGTTCCAGAAGTTTCCCTGCGAGATCATCTTCGGCATGCACAACAGGCCGAAGCTCGACGTCGGCAAGTTCGCCATCCGCTCGGGCCCGCAGATGGCGGGTGGCGGCCTGTTCGACATCCACATCACCGGCAAGGGCGCGCATGGCGCGCGGCCCGAGACCGGCATCGATCCGGTGATCATCGCGACGCAGATCATCTCGGCGCTGCAGAGCGTCGTGTCGCGCAACGTGGCACCGCTCGATTCGGCGGTGATCTCGGTCACGCAGATGCATTCGGGCGACGCCTACAACGTGATCCCGCAGGAGGCCGTGCTGCGCGGCACGATCCGCGCTTTCCGGAAGGAAACGATGGCGCTGATCAAGGAGCGTATCGAGACGATCTCCAGCGGCATCGCCGCGAGCCTGGGCGGCAGCGCCAAGGCCGATGTGCGCATCGCCTTCCCGCCGCTGGTGAACGACAAGGACGCGGTGCAGTTCATCGCCGACGTGGCGGCCGAGATCGTGGGACCCGAGAACATGAACCGTGAGGGCCCTTTCGTGATGGCTTCCGAGGACTTCTCCTACATGCTGGAGCAGGTCCCCGGCGCCTTCATCAACATCGGCAACGGCGGCGGCGAAGGTGGCTGCGAGGTCCACAATCCCAGCTACGACTTCAACGACGACGCGCTCACGCTGGGGTCGACCCTGTGGGCGCGCGTGGTCGAGAAGCGGCTGGCGAAGGACGCGCGTTGAGCACCGCCGGCGATGGCGCCAGCCGGCACTGGCTGGTTCGCGAACTGCCCTATGTGGCGATGCTGGCCCTGGCGGTCGGCGGCGTCATTCTCACGGGTTTCCGCGGGCCCACGACCTACGCCTACTGGATGGTGCTGGCGCCGATCTACGGCCTCGCCTGCGTCATGTCGGGTTGGCGGGAGGTCGACAAGACCGCCGATCACCTGCGGCTGATCGTGACGCAGGCGCTGCACTGGCTCGCCTTCCTGGCGGCGATGTGGCTGATGTTCCTGCCCGAGGTGCGTGGCGTTGTGAACGACAATGCGACCAGCCTCGCACTCCTGATCCTCCTGGCGCTCGGCACCTTCGTGGCGGGCGTTCACGCGCGGGTCTGGCGCATCTGCCTGGTCGGCCTGTTCCTCGCTCTGTCGGTGCCGGCGGTGGCATGGATCCAGGACTCGGCCATGCTGCTGCTGGTCGGCACGTTGATGGTCGTCGCGGTCGGCGGCATCTTCTGGTGGCTGTGGCGTCGGGAGCGGCGCGCACCGTGACGGATCGCGCCAAGGTCATCCTCTGGAGCGACTATGTCAGTCCCTACGCCTTCGTCGCCAAGGCGTGGGCCTATGCGCTGGAGGCCGACTACGAGATCGAGCTCGAGTGGCGGCCCTATACGCTCGACATCGCCTCGTTCCAGGGCTCGGTCGAGCAACGCGATCCTCATCACTGGCGCCGCGTGCGCTATGCCTACATGGACGCGCGCCGCTTCGCCAACAAGCAGGGTCTGACCCTGATGGGGCCGAAAAAGATCTACGACGCGCGGGCGATCAATGCCGGGATGCTCTATGCCCAGCAGCACGGCGTGTTCCGCGCCTACAACGACCTTGCGTTCGAGCGATTCTGGCGGCGCGATCTCGATCCCGAGAGTGTCGATCAGGTGACCAACACACTGGTGCAGGCCGGAGCTCCCGCCGGCTTCGCTGCCTTTCTCCATGGCGAAGGCGGTGCACGGCATGACGCGCTGC
This sequence comes from Rhodospirillales bacterium 24-66-33, assembly GCA_002281855.1. Taxonomy (GTDB): domain Bacteria; phylum Pseudomonadota; class Alphaproteobacteria; order Reyranellales; family Reyranellaceae; genus Reyranella. Next base: position 290,498 of record NCHQ01000001.1, read on the forward strand.
GCTCCGAGGCCGAAGCCTCGGGCATCTTCGGCGTCCCGAGCTTCGTGTTCGAGGGCGAGATTTTCTGGGGCGGCGATCGAGTCTTTCTCCTGAGAGAAAGACTCGACGAAAAAGGCGTGCCGCGCCGCCGCTAGCCCTCTGCGCGATCCAGGGTCCGTTCGACGCGCTCGTGCAGGTTCTTGACCTCGCCTCGCTGCTTGCGCGCGCGTTCCTTGATCTGGCGCTTGGCACGCCGGAACGCGTCGTTCACGGCAAAGGTCGGATCCGCGAACCGCTCGTCGTCATGCGACGTGTGGTCGATGTTGACGTCGATATGGCCCGGCAGGGCGATGTGGATGTTGATGCTGAAGAGATTGCTCGTGCGGTGGTGGCGGTCGGGAACCTGCACGATGACCTGGCAGGAGGTCAGCCGGCCGTGGAGCTTCTCGAGCGTATCGATGTGTTCGCCGATCAGCGTGTTCAACGCTTCGCTCGGCGTGCCGCCCTGGTAGCTGATGCGTACCGGTGTTTCCATGTGAGCCTCCGCTGCTGTTCGCTCCCCCACTCAGGAAACGTAACACGACGGAGAGAAGTTGCGGAATCCATTGGCGGCGGGCCGAGCGCGCCGACGCCTTGAGATCGCCGCCTTCTTTCGGACAGGTTACTCGGCCGCGACGACGACAGCGTCGTCCTTTGCCGGTCGCACCACGCGATGGCTCACCATGCGATGATGGAGCGTGCGGACCGTATCGCTGCCGCGAGTCAGGCAAAGCCACGGAAAGATCCCGTGGACGAAACAGGCCAGCGAGCCGATCAGCATTCTGCTGCCGAACCCGAAGGCCATGCCCATGTGTTGGAGATAGGTCTCGTTGACCGAGGCGGGGTGTTCGGTAAAGCGGCGGATCATGGAACGAATTCTACCGGCTGGGGCCGGAAACGGCTTGCTACCTTTGCGCCGGGACGGCCAAACTTGAGAACGTCATTCTCAGGAAAGCCGATGGCTGGAAAATTCGTACTCGATTCCTTCGACAAGAAGATCCTCGATTGCCTTCAGGACAATTCGGACATGCCGCTCGCCGAAGTTGCGAAGCGTGTTGGTCTGTCGACGACGCCCTGCTGGCGCCGCATCAACCGCCTGCAGGAGGAGGGCATCGTGCGGTCGCGCGTGGCGCTGCTCAACCGCAAGGCGGTGAATGCGGGCGTCACCGTCTTCGTCGCGGTGCGCACGGCCCAGCACAGCGCCCAGTGGCTGACCCGGTTCGCCAAGGCCATCGCCTCGTTCCCCGAGGTCATGGACTGCTATCGCATGAGTGGTGAAATCGACTACCTGATTCGCCTCGCGCTGCCCGACATCGAGGCCTACGACGCCTTCTACAAGCGGCTCATCGCCAAGATCGAACTGTCCGACGTGACCTCGATGTTTGCGATGGAGGAGATCAAGTCGACCACGCGGCTGCCGCTGAACTACCTGCCCTAGTTACGGGCTCTGGTTTCCCGCGTCGGCGGGCCTTAGGATTGCGCCCGTTCGCATGAAGACTTCAGGGGAAACGATGAATACGGGCCCGAATACAGGCAAGAACCGCAAGAAAGTGCTGATCGTTGGCCGCATGCCGGAGGCGGGAATCGCCGTCCTGAAGGCACGCGACGATGTCGACTACGAGATCCTGACGGACGACACGGTGCCGTCGCTGCACCCCAAGCTCGCGGACGCCAATGCCGTGACCCTCGGTGCCACGCCGTTCCGCCAGGCCGAGCTCGACGTGGCCCCCGGCATGATGGTGGTGGCCCGCCTCGGGGTCGGCTTCGATGCCGTCGAGATCCCGGCTCTGAACAAGCGCAAGATCCCGTTGATGACGACCGGCATCGCCAACTCGGTGTCCGTGGCCGAGCACGCGATGTACATGCTGCTGGCCTCGGCGCGCCTGGTGAAGAAGTACGACCGGTTCGTGCGCGAGAAGGGGTGGCTCGAGCGCCTCACCGACCTGCCGGCCGATCTGTCAGGCAAGAGCATCCTGGTGGTCGGCATGGGCCGCATCGGCTCGCGCACGGTGAAGCGCTGCGTCGCCTTCGAGATGGACGTCTTCGTCCTCGATCCCAACTTCTCGGACGCCGACATCCAGAAAGCCGGTGCCACCAAGGTGACCGACCTGAAGGCGATCCTGCCCAAGGTCGATTTCGTCTCGATCCATTGCCCGAAGGCACCCGAAACGATCAACCTTTTCAACAAGGAGACGCTGGGACTCATGAAGCCGGAAGCGTTCCTGGTGAACACCGCGCGCGGCGGCATCGTGAACGAAGATGCGCTGTACGAGGCGCTGAGCACCGGCAAGCTGCGCGGCGCCGGCCTCGACGTGCTCGACAAGGAGCCGCCGGATCCGGCCAACAAGCTGTTCACCCTGGAGAACGTGATCTTCAGCCCGCACATGGCGGGCGTCACCAAGGAGGCGAGCGACCGCATGGCCGTCACCGCCATCGAGAACATCCTGAGCGTGTTCGACGGCCGGCCCAATGCGGCGAACTGCGTGAACAAGGAAGTGCTCGGCTAGGGGCCCGCGCGAAGGCGGAGCTTGGATATGCGGCATCGGTCGAAGGCGACCGGTGCCGCAGCTTTTTGAGGGGGTATCGATGAAGTATGGACCGCTCGGCCGCTCGGGCCTGATCGTCAGCCGGATCTGTCTCGGCGGAAATTCGTGGGGTGCCAAGGGCCGGCGGGGCTGGGGCAAGTTCGACGAGTCCGAGGCCCCGGCCTATTTCACGCGCGCGCTCGACGTCGGCATCACCTTCTTCGACACGGCCGACACCTACAATTTCGGCCGGTCCGAGGAAATCATCGGCGCCACGCTCATGAAGATGGCCCGGCGCGAGGATTTCGTGCTGTCGACCAAGGTCGGCATCCGCATGAGCGACAACCAGAACGACGTCGGCACCGGCCGCAAGCACCTGATGGCCTCGGTCGATGCCCAGCTGAAGCGCCTGCAGACCGACTATATCGACCTCTACCAGGTCCATCGCCTCGATCCGCACACGCCGATCGAGGAGACGATATACTCGCTCGACCAGATCGTGCGCTCGGGCAAGGTGCGTTACATCGGCGGCTCGACCATGCCGGCCTACAAGTTCGCGCAGATGCTCATGATCGCCGACTGGAAGGGCTATGCCCGGCCGATTGCCATGCAGAACCTCTACAACCTGATCCAGCGCGAGGAGGAGCCCGAGATGAACCGTCTCTGTCACGAGCAGGGTGTCGGGCTCATCCCTTATTCGCCGCTGGCGCGCGGCTTCCTCGCGGGCAACCGCAGCAAGGAGGGCGGCGGGACAACCGAGCGGGCGAAGAACGACACGGTCGTGAAGGACGGGACCTATCGCGACTGCGACTGGGAGATCGTCGAGCGGCTGAAGAAGATCGCCAAGGAGAAGGGCTGCACGCCGGCCCAGGCGGCGCTCGCCTGGTTGCTGCACAAGCCCTACATGGGCTCGCCGATCATCGGCGCCACCGACCTCGACCAGCTCACCTCGGCCGCACAGTCGACGGAGATCTCACTGACCGACGAGGAGTGCAAGGCGCTCGAGGCGCCGTATCAGTTCCGGGTTTCGCCGGTCAACTGAGCCCGCCGGCCGATCGCGGCGGAGAACCAGAAGGCCAGCAGCGGCAGCACGACGGCCGCCGCCCAGAAGACGGGTGGCGCGCCCCAGCGGTCGACGATTGGGGCGGCGATGGGCACGCCGATCGCCTGGCCTACGAACAGGCAGAGCGCGAACAGGGCCATGCCGGCGCCGCGCGCTTCCGGCGCCATCTGGGTGCCGTTGGTCTGCAGCGTGTTGTGGAACATGTAGAACGACACGCCGGACAGGACGATGGCGGCGAACTCGACCTCGGCGTTCGTCGCCAGCGCCATCGCCGCGAAGGCGATGCCCAACCCCGTTCCGCCCCAGGTGCAGAGGCCACGCTCGCCCAGAATGCGCACGAGGTGGTGCGCGACCATCACATAGAGGAAGCCGCCGGCGCCGAAGGCCGCGACGGCGAGGCCGATGGCGGCGAAGCCCAGGTCGAAGCGCTGGTGCAGGTCGGCGCCGACGAAGGTGAAGGCCCCCCAGAAGACACCGCCTTCGAGCGCCACGACCAGGATGACCGTCATCGCCCAAGGCCGTTTGAGGACGCGGACCATCTGGCCGATCATCGAGCCCGCGGCGCGCTCGCCCGGCCGGGCGATGTCGGGTCGGGCGCGCATGACGGCGAACAGCGCGCCGCCGGCCAGGATGTAGATCGCGGCCAGCACCCAGAAGACCGAGCGCCAGCCCAGCCAGTCGCCGAGGGCGCCGCCCAGCGCCGATCCGGTCATCAAGCCGAGCGTCTGGCCGGTGAGGAAGCGGGCCAGCGTCGCCTGCCGCTTCTCATAACTCACATTGTCGCCGACCCAGGCGATGGCGAGCGGGATGATCGCGGAGCCGGTCACTCCTGTCAGGAATCGTGCCAAAGTGAGCATGCCAAGCGACGCGGAGATCGCGCTCAGCATGCAGCAGAGGGCTGCGCCGATGCAGGCGATGGCGACCACCGGCATCTTGCCGTAGCGGTCGCCGAACGGGCCGTGCACCAACACGAAGACGCCGTTGGCGAACAGGAAGGCGGTGGCGGCGATCGAGGCGGCGCCGACGGTAACCCCGAAGGCGGCGGAGAGTTGCACCAGCAACGGATCTATCACGCGCATGTTGGCGGCCGACGCAAAGGCGGCCACCGACAACAGCACGATGGCGATCGTGGGGGCGGCGGGAGGCAGGCTGTCAGGGGCGGGCCGCGCGGAAACGGCAGGGGACGGCATCGGTTCCGGGCTTACCGGCTTGGTCCCGTAAAATAAAGGTCTCTTGGCGGGACGCAGCAATGACTTATGTTGGAGCCCATGGAAGAACTCCTGATTCTGGCCCGCGACCCGCAAGCTTGGGCAGCTCTCGCGACCCTGATCGTCATGGAAGTCGTTCTGGGCATCGACAATCTGATCTTCATCTCGATTCTGACCAACAAGTTGCCGGAGGAGAAGCGGTCCGGCGCACGGCGCATCGGCATCGGGCTGGCGGTGTTCCTGCGGCTCGCGCTGCTGGGTGGCGTTGCCTTCATCGTTCAGCTCACCGCGCCGCTCTTTTCACTGTTCGGGCATGGGTTTTCATGGCGGGATCTCATCCTGATCGGTGGTGGACTGTTCCTGATCTACAAGGCGACCAGCGAGATTCGCCAGCATGTCGCGGCAGACCATGAAGACAAGGAAGTGTCGGTCGGCACCGCCGCGGGCGTCACGGTCGTGGGCGTGATCGGCCAGATCCTGATCCTCGATCTCGTATTCTCGCTCGACAGCATCATCACGGCCGTCGGCATGACCGACCACATCCCGATCATGGTGATCGCCGTGGTCGTGGCGGTCGGCCTGATGCTCGCTGCAGCGGACGGGTTGGCGCGTTTCATCGGCAACAATCCGACCATCGTCATGCTGGCGCTGGGCTTCCTGTTGATGATCGGCATGACCCTGATCGCCGACGGCATGGGCGCGCACGTGCCCAAGGGCTACATCTATGCCGCGATGGCGTTCTCCGGGTTGGTCGAGGGCCTGAACATGCTGGCGCGTCGCGCGCAGAGCAAACGTCCGTTGCGCAAGCGACCGCGCTGACGCGCTGACAAGAGATGTCATGGCGGGCTAAGCTTCCCGCCATGAAGCTCAAGGATCAGGTGGCCATCGTCACGGGCGCGGCATCCGGCATCGGCGCCGCGACCGCCCGGCTGTTCGCAACAGAGGGCGCAAAGGTCGCGCTCGTCGATCTCGACGAGGCGGGGTTGGCGAAAGTCGCCAGCGAGATCGGCGGCGAGACCCTCGTCATCCCGGCCGACGTCAGCAACAACGACCAGGCGCGTGCCGGCGTGGCAAAGGTCCTCGAGAAATGGGGCCGCCTCGATGTGCTGGTGACGGCGGCGGGCGCCTCATTCGGCGGCACGGTCGACAAGGTCGACGAGGCGACCTGGGATCGCACCTTCGCGATCAACGTGAAGGGCACCTTTCTCTGGGTCCATCACGCCATCCAGCCGATGATCGCCGCCAGATCGGGCGCCATCGTCACCCTGGGCTCGCAGCTGGCGCAGTCGAGCCTCGGGACCAACGTGGCCTACATCGCCTCCAAGGGCGCGATCGTCTCCTTCACCAAGACGGTCGCCGTCGATCACGCCGCGCAGGGCATCCGCGTCAATGCTCTGATGCCCGGCGTCATCGACACGCCGATGCCGGCGCGCTCGTTGAAGCGCCAGCCCGATCCAGAAGCGGCCCGCACCTTCTGGAAGGTGCGTCATCCGATGGGCCGCATCGGCCAGCCGGAGGAGGTGGCCAAGGCGGCGCTCTTCCTCGCCTCTTCCGATTCCTCCTTCACCACGGGATCGCTGCTGTTCGTCGACGGCGGCTGGACGGCGCACTGACATGCCGAAGAAGCTCACACCCGAACAGGTCGAAGCCTATGCGCGCGACGGCTATGTCTGCCCGGTCGACGCCTTCTCGACCGAACGGACGCGGGCCTGGCGCGACCGGCTCGAGGCCTTCGAGCGCGCCCAGGGCCAGAAGCTGACGCGCGGCCACAATTTCAAGCCGCATCTTCTGTTTCCCTGGGTCGACGAGATCGTCCATTCGCCCGAGGTGCTCGACGCGGTCGAGGACCTGATCGGCCCGGACATCCGCCTGTTCCATCTCAGCGTCTGGCCCAAGGACGCAGGCTCCGGCACCTATGTGAGCTGGCACCAGGATGCGACCTACTTCGCGCTGGAGCCGGCCTGCCACGTCACCGCTTGGGTGGCGCTCTCCGACGCGCCGGTCGAGGCGGGCTGCATGGAGGTCGTGCCGGGGTCGCACAAGCTCGGCCAGCTGCCGCACGCGGAAATGCAGGATTCCGAGAACCTGCTGTCGCGAGGGCAGGAACTGGCGGCGGATGTCGATCGCAGCCGGACGAAGTTCATGCCGGTGAGGGCCGGCCAGTTCTCGCTGCACCACACGCACCTCGTGCACAATTCGCGGCCCAACCGCTCGAACGACCGGCGCATCGGTCTCGGCATCAGCTACATCCCCACGTCGGCGCGCTGCACGTCGCCGACGCGGGTCAGCGCCATGCTGGTGCGCGGCGAGGACAGATACGGCCACTTCGACGACGAGCGCCGGCCGCTGCAGGAGGCAGGCCCCGAGGAGCGCGCCTTCCACGCCGAGGCGGTGGACAGGTTCCGACGAATGAATACCGAGCAGACCGACAACAAGGTTGCGGTCGTCAAGAGGTAGGAATGCACACGATCAGGCTGCCGTATCACGATCGCTATCCCTATTCGCCGATCACCGAGCGCACGGACTATTCGTGGCCCGAAGGCAAGCGGCTGGCGGTCTATATCGGGCTCAACATCGAGCATTTCGCCTTCGGCGCGGGCGAGGGGCATCTCCTGACCGTCGCCAACCCGCCACCCGATCCGCGCACCTTCGCCTGGCGCGACTATGGAAACCGGGTCGGTGTGTGGCGCCTGCTGGAGATGTTCGACGAGCTCAACCTGCCCGCCGCGCACCTGATCAACACGACGGTGTTCGATTATGCGCCGCAGATCGTCGATGCGCTGAAGGCGCGGGGCGACGAGTTCATCGGCCATGGCCGCACCAATGCCGAGCGCCATGGCGGCATGTGGGAGGCCGACGAGAAGCGCTTCCTGCAGGAGATCAGCGATTCGATCGAGAAAGCGTCGGGCAAGCGGCCGCGCGGCTGGATGGCGCCGTGGATGGCCTCGACCCGCGTGACGCCCGATCTGCTCAAGGAGACCGGCTACGATTTCCTGATGGACTGGCCCAACGACGACCAGCCGATCTGGATGAAGACGCGCTCCGGCCCGCTGATGAGCGTGCCCTATCCGATCGAGGTCAACGACAGTCCGCAGGTGCTGGTGCGCCATCACAGCGGCGAGGAGTTCCGCGACATGATCATCGGCCAGTTCGAGGAGCTGCTGCGGCAGTCCGCGAAGCAGCCGCTGGTCTGCGGCATCGCACTCCACACGATGATCGTGGGCCAGCCCTACCGGCTGCGCGCGCTGCGCGAGGCGCTCTCGCACATCGTGAAACATCCGCAGAAGGACAATGTCTGGTTCACCCGGCCCAGCGACATCTACGATCACTGTGCCGCGCTGCCGAAGGGCACGATGACGCTGCCGCCGGCCTAGGCTCTAGTCGGGGTGCACCGAGACGCCGAGCCGTTCGAGAAGCTCCGTCTGCTGGCTCTCACCGATCATCAGCCCCGTGTGGCCGGACAGCACGGCCAGGTTCAGCCCGGATATCGTCGAGCCTCGAAAATCCGCGCGGGTCAGATTGGCCCGCTCCCATTCGGCCTTGTCGAGAATGCAGTCGCGCATAATTGCGTCGGTGAGATTGACGTCGAAGAAGGCCGTGTCGAGAAACTTGCAGGTCAGGAACTCGCAGCTTTCGAGCGACACACCTGAGAAGTCGGTGAAGGTGAAGTTGCAGGCCTCGAAACGCCCCCGGGTGACGATCACCCGCTTCGAGATTGCCTTGGTGAAGGTGGAGGCGTGGAAGCGGCCGCCCCGGAAGCTGCATTCCCGAGCCCGGAAATCATGCATGTCGCAGCGTTCGAAGGTGCTGACCGAGAAGTTGCACTTTTCCACTTCGACGTCCCGCAGATCGCAGAAGGCGAAGGTGCATCCCTTCTTCTGGTCGGCGTCGAAGAAGTTGGTGGCCTGAAATCGGGCGCCAGGGAACTTGCAGCTTGCGAAGCGACCCGGTGAAAAGCGGCAGCCCTTGAACTGCGCTCCGGAGAAATCGGCGCCACGGACGGCCAGCAGATCGAAGAGGCAACCGGTGAACAGGCATTCCGACAGGTCGAGTTCGTCGAGCGCGACGGCGGAGGTGAAGGCGGCGGCCTCGAAGGAGCGGCTCGTCTTCAGCCGCGCGTTCAGTTCGTCCTGGCAAAGGGGCTTCTGCGCGGGATCGGTGTTCGCCATAGGCGTGCCCTTGCTTTGAGGTCTATCTTTGCCACGAGCGTGGCTGCCCGCGTTCCACCGATACGGATGCCCGGAGACAATGTCGATGAAATCTGCCCCCCTCGCCGGATGGCTGGCGCAGGCCGGCCTGCGCAACATGCCGCTGGAGGAGCTGGTCGACGGCTTCGGTCGACGTCTCAACGAGATCGGCCTCAAGGTCGAACGCCTGTTCGTCGGTATGAACACGCTGCATCCCATGATCCGGGCGCGCAGCCTGATTTGGGATGCGGCGGAGGGCGTCAACCAGCATTTCGAAATCGCTCATTCCGAGATCGACTCGACAGAAATCCAGAGCAGCCCGTTCGCGGTGATGCTGCTCGACGGCGTCAGCGAACGCCGTCGCCGCGTCGATGGGACCGACGATCTGGCCGGCATACCGGTCTTCGAGGAGCTGCGTGCCGCCGGGATGACCGAATGGATCGGATGGGTCCAGTCGTTCGGTGAATTGTCGCTGCGGGTCGGCAGCCCAGCCGAGGCCGAGCATTCGGAGCGGCTGGGGCTCGTCTTCTCCGCGTCAACCGGCCGGCCCAACGGCTTTTGCCACGGGGATTTGACCCTCCTGCGGGAAGTGCTTCCGGTCTTCGCGCTTGCCGTAAAGGCCACAAGCATGCGCGGCATCGGCCACGGATTGCTGGCGGCCTATCTCGGTAACGATCCGGCGAGCCGGGTGCTCTCCGGCACCGTGTTGCGGGGTGAGGTAATGAGCGTCGAGGCCGTGGTTTTCTTCACCGACCTCAGGGGCTTCACGAGCCTCGCCGACACGATGCCGGGACGTGAGCTGATTGCGATGCTCGACGACTATTTTACCTGCATGGTCCAGCCTGTCGTGGCGCACGAGGGCGAGGTGCTGAAGTTCATGGGCGACGGCATGCTGGCGGCGTTTGCGGTGATCCTCGACGATCATGCCGAGGTCTGTGCTGCGGCGCTCGCGGCGGCGGAAGAGGTACTGGCCCGCGTCGACGCGCTCAACGAGGAGCGACGAAACGCCGGAAAGCCCGCGACGGCGCTCGACATCTCCCTTCACATCGGCCGCGTTCTCTACGGCAATGTCGGCTCCGACACGCGGCTCGATTTCACGGTGATCGGGCCCGCGGTCAACGAGGCCTCGCGTATCGAGGCGCTGTGCGAGCCACTCGGCCAGGCGCTGCTGATGTCGCAAGCCTTCGCTGAAGCGGCGACCGCCAGCCGCGACCGGCTGGTCTCGCTCGGCCGCCACCGCCTGCGCGGCGTGCGCGAGGACACGGAGCTGTTTGGTTTGGCGGGCACGCCACCAATGTCATCCTGAGCGCAGCGAAGGATCTCGCGCCAGCCACGTAGTCCTTTGGTCGCTCCGCTAGGTCCTTCGCTGCGCTCAGGACGACAGGGTGGTTGGCTCAGCGCCCGTAGATCGCGCTCTCGAAGGCGTGGAAGAGGGGCAGCGCCTTCACGTCGGCGAAGGGCAGGATCTGGGTCATGTAGACGCCGCCCAGGCGCTTCTTGCGGTCGATCCAGTAATAGGTGTTGGGCAGGCCGGCCCAGGAGAGGCTGCCGGCCGAGCGGCCGGTCGCCGCCTCCTCATTGTTGATCATGAAGCTCAGGCCCCATTGCTTGGCGACGCCGGGAAAGAACTCGGCATCGTTGGACAAAGCCGGCATCACGGTCTTGAGCAGACACACCGTTGAATCGCCCATCGCGTTGGCGGCCATCGCATCGACCGTCTCGGGCTTCATCACGACCTCGCCGCGCGCCGACTTGCCGCCGTCCAGCACCATGCGCACGAATTTCAGATAGTCGTTGGCCGTCGAGTAGAGGCCGCCGCCACCGGCCTCGAATTCGGGCTCCTGCGGCACCTCGCGCTTCAGGTCGGCGACCAGGCTGCCGTCGGCCTTGCGATGATGGATCCTGGCCATGCGGGCACGCATCGCCGGCGTGAGGCGGAAGCCGGTGCTGTCCATGGCGAGCGGACCGAACAGCTCCTCCTGCATCACCTGGCCGAGCTTCCGGCCCGTCACGGCCTCGACCATCTTGCCGGCCCAGTCGATGCCGATTCCGTACTGCCAGCGCGCGCCGGGATCGAACAACAGGGGCGTGGTCAGGGACCTGTCGAGGCCGGTGCCGATGGTCGGCACGTCCATCACCTCGCGATACCGCAGGATCTCCGGATTCCAGATGTCGTAGCCGAAGCCCGCGGTGTGCGTCAGCAGGTGACGAAGGGTGATGTCGCGCACCGGCTTGCGCAGGCGCGGCTTGCCGTCCGTGTCGAAGCCTTCCAGCACCTGGACCTCGCCCAAATACGGAAGCACATCTCTTGCCGGCGCATCGAGCTTCAGCGTGCCCCGTTCGACCTGCTGCATCGCGACCGCGCCCGTCACCGCCTTGGTCATGGAAGCGATCCACACGACGGTGTCGGGTGTCATGTCGGCATCCTGGCCCAGGATCGTCTTGCCGAAGCCGCCCTCGTAGATCGTGCCGCTTCCGTCGGTCGCGACGGCCGTGACGCCGGGCACGTCGCCGCGCTGCACGGCTTCGCTCAGGATCGCATCGATGCGCGCCTTCATGGTTTCGCTCCTGCAAGGCCAACCGTGTCGAGCGCGAAGGCGTAGCCGATCGCCACCTCGTCGAGGCGGGAGAAACGGCCCGACGCGCCGCCATGACCCGCACCCATATTGGTGTGCAGGATGACCGGCCCGCCGCCCGTCATGGTCGCGCGCAGCCGCGCCACCCACTTGGCGGGCTCCCAGTAGGTGACACGCGGATCGGTGAGGCCGGCCATCGCCAGGATCGCCGGATAGCGCTGCGCCGTCACATTGTCGTAGGGCGAGTAGGAGCGGATGTAGTTGAAGGCCGCGGCATCGGTGATCGGATTGCCCCACTCGGGCCATTCCGGCGGGGTGAGCGGCAGCTTGTCGTCGAGCATGGTCGCCAGCACGTCGACGAAGGGAACCTCGGCGAGGATGCCGGCAAACAGCTCGGGCGCGCGGTTGGCGACCGCGCCCATCAGCATGCCGCCGGCGCTGCCGCCATGGCCCACGATGCGTCCGGCCGACGTGTACCCGGCCTCGATCAAGGCGCGACCGGCCGCCACGAAATCGTCGAACGTGTTGGTCTTCTTCTCGCGCTTGCCGTCGAGATACCACGACCAGCCCTGGTCGGAGCCGCCGCGGATGTGGGCGATGGCATAGACGAAGCCGCGGTCGACCAGCGACAGGCGGTTGGCCGAGAACGACGCCGGCATCGACATGCCGTAGGACCCGTAGCCGTAGAGCAGCAGTGGCGCGCGGCCGTCGCGCACCAGGTCGCGGCGATGCAGGATCGATACCCGCACCTCGGCGCCGTCGTGCGCGGTCGCCGTGATGCGCGTCGTGACGTAGTCGGCGGGGTCGTGGCCGGAGGGAATCACCTGGCGTTTGCGCAGGGTCCGCTCCTGCGTCGCCATGTCGTAGTCGTAGACCTCCGATGGCGTGGTCATCGACGAATAGACGAAGCGCAGGGTGGTGGTGTCGAACTCGTAGCCGCCCGACATGTCGAGCGCATAGGCCGCCTCGTCGAAGGCGATCGCGTGTTCTTCTCCGGACGCGAGATCGCGGATCACGATCGAGGGCAGGGCGTTGGCGCGCTCCAGCCGTGCGAGATGGCCGGCAAAGAGTTCGATGTCGAGGATGTAGGTGCCCGGTCGATGCGGCACCAGCTCGCGCCAGTTGGCGCGCTGCGGAGCGGCAAGCGGCGCGGTCACGATCCTGAAATCGATGGCGCCGCCCTCGTTGGTGAGGATGAACAGCTCGTCGCCGCGGTCGGCCACGCTGTAGCGCACGCCCTTTTCGCGCGGCGCGATCAGCCGCGGCTCGGCATCGGGCGAGGAGAGGTCGATCAGCCACTGCTCGGTCGTATCGTGGTCGCCGCCCGAGATGACGCAGAAGCGGCCGCTGGCGCTTTTGCCGATGCGGGTGAACCAGCCCACATCCTTTTCCTCGTAGACCAGCACGTCGTCGGCCTGCGCCGTGCCCAGAACGTGCCGGTAGACTTTCAGCGGACGATGATTGTCGTCGACCCGGACATAGAAGAAGAACGAGGAGTCGCGGCCCCAGACGACGCTGCCGCTCGTCTCCGTCAGGATGTCGGGCAGGTCCTCTGCCGTATCCCAGCGCCGGATGCGCAGGGTGAAGTATTCCGAGCCGCGCAGGTCGGCGCTCCACGCCTCGAGCCGGTGGTCTGGCGAATGTCGCGTGCCGCCGAACTTGAAATAGTCCGACTGTTTGGCCAGCGCGTCGCCGTCGAGGATCGTCTGCATCTCGCCGCCGTTGCGCGGCGTGCGCCCGATCTGCTGGTGCTGGCCGCCCTCGCGGAACTTCCAGAGATAGGAAAACGGCCCGTCCGGCGTCGGCACACCCGCATCGTCTTCCTTGATGCGGCCGCGCATCTCCGCGACCAGCACCTTCTGCAGCGCCTGCGTCGGGCCGAGCCTCTCTTCGGCATAGGCGTTCTCGGCCTCGACATAGGCGCGGATCTCGGGATCGAGCAGCGACGGATCGCGCAGTACCTCCTGCCACTTCTCGTCCTTCAGCCACGCGTAGTCGTCGGTGATCGTGACGCCGTGCAGGGTGCGCCGCGACGGGTGTCGCGGCGCGATCGGTGGCTTCATGGGGGGCTCGCAGATGTTAGTAGTTGCCGGCCTTCGCAGGCGCCTTGGCCGGCGCCGCGGGCTTGTCGCCTAGCAGGCCGCGCATCTCGGCGCCCTTGGTGTCCCACCAGTCGGCGAGGATGCGGACGTCCCAGCCGATGCAGAAATGCTTCACGCCCATGTCGAGATACTTGGCGGCCTGGCTGGGATCGCGCAGCTCGACGCGGGGATGCAGCCCCTTCTTCAGCGCGGTCTCGATCGTCTTCTTCTCGGCCGCCACCACGTCGGGATGGTTGGCCTGGCCGGTCAGGCCGATGCTCATCGAAAAGTCGGAGGCGCCGAACTGCACCATGTCGAGGCCAGGCACGTCGAGGATGGCGTCGAGATCGTCCACGCAGGACTTCTTCTCGACCATGATGGCGATCACGACCTCGTTCAGCGCATCGACATAGGCCGGCGAGCCGCCGGTGCGGACTGTGCCGACGTCGCGCCGCATGCCGACGCCCAACCGGCCTCTGCCTCGTGCGCCTTGCGCCATCGTCGTCTCGGCGCGGACCGCGTCGACCGCGGCCTTGGCGTCCTCGACCGAGCGGATGTCGGCGAACAGCACGCTCTGGAAACCCGAGCCGATCGCCCGCATGGCCTGGTGCGTGTACTGGGTCTGCTCGATCTTGATCATGCCCGACATGCCCATCAGCTCGAACGAGCGCCCGAGATTGTCGAGATCGTGCATGGTGAAGGGCGCGTACTCGGCGGTGAATTCCACATAGTCGTACTGTTTGGAATGGCCGATCAGCTCGACCAGGGTCGGCCAGGCCGACAGGATGTGCGTGCCGAGTGTGGGCTTGCCCTCGTTCAGGCGTTCACGAAGCGGATTGCGGCTCATCTTGTTCCCCCGGGGTGATCGTTCGGGCTAGTGTGGCACCTTGTGCAGGGGGAGTTCCATGTTTCCGACGAGAGATAAGCTGACAATCTGCTTCGCGCATGCGGCATACCAGATGAAGGCGCGGTTCGATGCCCGGAATACCGGCATCAACAGCTTCCAGGTGCGCAGCTACGACGAGTTCGTGCAGCGGGTCGGCGAGGCGGATGTGGTCTCGGTCTCGGGCATGTGGAAGAACGACATCATCCCCCATGCCACGAAGCTGCAGTTCGTCCAGTCGATCAGCTCGGGCATGGACCAGTACTCGAGGGAATTGCTGGGCGCCAAGGGCATCCGTCTCGCGAGCGCCGCCGGCGTCAACGCCCGCGCCGTGGCAGAGCATGCGCTGGCGCTGATCCTGGCCGTCTTCCGCCGCCTGCCCGAGGCCCGCGACAACCAGCACAAGAAGGTGTGGCGCGGCATGCTGGGCGATCTCACCCAGCGCGAGGACGAGCTGGGTGGCAAGACGCTGCTGATCGTTGGCATGGGCCGGATCGGCAGCCACCTCGCCAAGCTCGCCAAGGCCTTCGACATGAAGGTGATCGGCATCCGCCGCGATCCGACGGCGGGCGCCAACGGCGCCGACGAGATCCATGGCATGGGCGACCTGGTGAAGCTGGTCCCGCAGGCCGACATCGTGGCGCTCACCTGTGCGCTGACGCCGGAGACGACTGGCCTGATGAGTGCAGCGGCCTTCGCGGCGATGAAGCCTTCGTCGGTCTTCGTGAACGTCGCGCGCGGCAAGGTCGCCGACGAGGCGGCCCTCATCGCCACCATGGAAGGAAACAAGATCTGGGCGGCGGCGCTCGACGTCACCGCCGAGGAGCCGCTGCCGGCGGCATCGCCCCTCTGGACGATGCCCAATGTCTTCGTCACCCCGCACACCGCGGGCGAGACACGCGCCTACGAAGACAACGTCATCGACATCCTGATCGAGAATCTCGACCGGCTGTGGCGGGGCGAAGCAACGCTCCGCAATCAGGTTCTGTAATCAGAGCCTGCGCCTCGGGGAGGACGATGTCGGCCTAGTCCTCTTGTTGCGCTTCGCCCAGGAGGGACCTCCTGCTAGGCTGGGCTCTTGAATGTGCCCAGCCGGTATCGCGGGTGCGCACCTCGAGAGAAGCACAGGGGGAGAGAAGATGAGCGTCGCCGACCCGCACCGCGTCGTCCTGACCGGCGAGAACCCGTTCCTTCGCCTCAGCGAGAAGGACGGCGATCCCAATTCCACCGATGCCAGCTACTGGCGAATCCTGTTCTGCCCCGCCGGACCGGGACATGTGCTCTACCTGAAGAGCGAGCTGACGCACGGCCACTGGCGCATCTATTCCGACAACATCGCCATGGCCCGCTGGCTGCAGCAGACCGTGCAGGGAATGCTGAACCCGGAGCTGAAGGATCTGTCGATCCCGGTCATCGACGCCGACTTCAGCAAGTCGGGCGACCCGCGCTACTTCTGGACCGAGTATGTCTCGGCGGCCGACGCCGAGATCGCGCTCACCTGGCACGATATCGGCGACCCGCTGCTGATCCATACCGAGCCCAACCAGGAACCGAACCCGCGTCCTTATGGTGTCTGCACCGTGCTGGTCCCGGCGCTCTCCGGCCGCCTCACGCTGAACGGCCAGCAGGCCCGCGGCAAGCCCTGGCCGCGCGAGCGCGAGGGACGCCCCTTCAGCACCTCGGCGCTGGCCTTCTCGGAAAGCTGGACCGAACCTCGCTAGAAGTGTGACCGTCTTGACCAGTTGACGGTCCGCAAAAGTCCAAGCCTTTGGCTTTTGGATGGGAGGCCGCCAACCGAGACCAAGCAACGCCCTCGGGTCGCTGCAAATTCAGCGCATGTGAACCCGTTCAACCGATCGATGGCCTTCAATCGATTTGGGATCGGATTGAAAGGCCAAGTCGGGGTAGAGTACATTCCGGGCGCGCGACTTCCACGCGCGACAATCGGAAAGACTGGATACGGACATGCTGACGAAACGCCAACTCCTTCAAACTGGCGCGGCGGCTGCCCTACCCATCGTGGCTTCGATGCTCAACAGTGCGCGCGCACAAACGAGCGCCAGCCGCCCCGGATTCTTCAAGGCCAGGGACATTGCCGAAGAGGGGTTCATCTACGGACTGCCGATCGTGATGAACTACGGCGTCATGTACGAGTACGCGGTCGATCGGACGTCGAGCCAGTTCAAGGCGGCGTTCAACCATATCAAGAACGAACCCAACGTCTTCACGTACAAGGACACGGCGATCCCGACGCCGAACAGCGACACGCCCTATTCGCTGGCGTGGCTGGATCTGCGGGCGGAGCCGATCGTTCTCTCGGTCCCTGCCGTCGATCCCAAGCGCTACTATTCGGTCATGCTCTGCGATGGCAACACCTACAACTACGGGTACATAGGCAGCCGTGCGACGGGAAGCGACGCTGGCGACTATATGGTCGTCGGACCCCACTGGAAGGGGACTACGGCGCCCGGCATCAAGAAGCTCTTCAGGTCGAGCACGCAATTCACGCTGGCTGCCTATCGCACCCAGCTTTTCGACGTGGCGGACCTGGACAACGTCAAGAAGGTTCAGGCGGGCTATCAGGTGCGAACGCTGTCTGCGTACCTCGGTCAGTCAGCGCCTCCGCCAGCGCCTGCCATCGACTTCCCGAAGTTCGACAAGGAGCTGGTGAAGCTGAACTTCTTCGAGTTCCTCGATTTTGCGCTTCAGTTCGCGCCGGAACAGCCCGACGAAACGGATATTCGCGCCAGACTGGCCAGCATCGGCATCGGTCCAGGCAAGACCTTCAAATTCAAGGACCTGTCGCTAGAGGACAAGGCTGAGATCCTGCTGGGCATGAAGGCGGGCGACCGCAAGGTCGATGCGGCCGTCGCTGCGGCGGGAAAGGCGGTCAACGGCTGGCGGGTGAGTTCGCTGTTCGGTGACAGCGCTTTTTACGATGGAGACTGGTTGAAGCGGGCGGCCGGCGCCCGCGGCGGCATCTATGGCAACGACGCCGAGGAGGCGACCTATCCTCTGACGCGTAGCGACGGCGATGGCAACACACTCGACGGCAGTGCGCACAACTATGCGCTGACGTTTCCGGCCGGACAGCTGCCGCCGGTCAACGCCTTCTGGTCGCTGACGATGTATGACGGCAAGACCCAGCTGCTGATCGAGAATCCGATCAACCGTTACCTCGTCAACTCACCGATGCTTCCGTCGCTGAAGACGAATGCCGATGGATCTCTGACGCTCTACATCCAGAACAAGTCGCCGGGAGCCGACAAGGAAAGCAACTGGCTTCCCGCCCCGAACGGTCCGATCTATCTGGTGATGCGACTCTACTGGCCGAAGACGACGCCCCCGTCGATCCTGCCCGTTGGGGAAGGTTCGTGGCAGCCTCCCGGCCTGAAGCGGGTCTCGTAGTTCGACGCACTCGACGTTGTCGGATCAGGCAGGCGCGAAGCCGTAGGCCTTGGCGAGTTCGGTGTAGCTGTCGCGACGGACCTGTTCGTCGTGGGTCCAGGTGACGACGGCCATCTCGTCGACGCCGACCCGCTCCTTGAGTTCGGTGATGCGTGCCGCCACTTCGGGGCCGGTGCCGACGAACGAGTCCTTGCGGAACTGTTCCATCTTCGCCGCTTCGTAGGGGGTGACCGGCGCCTGGGCCGCCTCGTCGGGCGGCAGCAGTGGACCCAGGATGTTCTTGTCACGATTGATGCGGCTCAGTGCCCGCGACGTGAAATGATACTGCGCCTTCTCCATCGTGTCAGCGGCCAGCGCCCAGACGCAGAGGGCGGAATGCGGCTCGGGGTGGCGCGCGCTGGGGCGGTAGTTCTTCTTGTAGAGGTCGATGGCGCGCTCGCCGCCGGCGCCGTCGCTGAAGAACCAGGCATAGCAGTAGGGCAGGCCGAACAGCGCCGCGACCTGGGCGCCGTAGTCGGAGCTGCCCAGGATCCAGACCTCCGGCGCGGTCGGACTCTGGGGAAAGGCCTTCACGGTCGCGAAGGGATGGCGCTCGACCAGCGGCTCGTTGTGGACCCAGGCGATCAGGTCGCGCACGTCGGCGGGGAAATGTTCGGGCCGCTCGTTGGCCGCGGGATTGAGGGCGAAGGCGGTGCGGCCGTCCGAGCCCGGCGCGCGGCCGAGGCCCATGTCGATGCGGCCGGGCGCCAGGGCGTCGAGCACGCGGAAGACTTCGGCCACTTTGAACGGCGAATAATGCGGCAGCATGATCCCGGCACTGCCGATGCGGATCCGCTCGGTCGTCGCCGCGATCGCCGCCATCACGATCTCGGGCGCGGTGCCGACGATGGTCGGGTGATTGTGATGCTCCGACACCCAGAAGCGCTCGTAATTCAGCGCCTCGCAGTGCTGGGCCAGCGATACGGTGTTTCGGATGGACTGGTCCTGCGGCCGGCCTGAGACGGCGATCGACTGGTCCAGGACGGAAAGGCGGAAGGGGCGCGACATGGGAGGGAGATGGGCCCTGCGGCTCACTCCGGCAAGGTCGCGATCATATAGAGCGTCTGCAGTTGCTGCGTCGGCCGCGCATTCTTGCCGAACACGTCGCTGAAAATCGTGGCGATCTGGCCCGACCGGTAGATGTGGCTGAGCGCCCGGTCGACCGCGAGGCGGAAGGGGCCTTCACCGAGCTTCATCGCCAGGGCAAAGGGCTCGAGGCTGAGATAGGTGTTCGCCAGCAGGATCTTGGCCGCGTCCTTGTGGTCCTTGATCATCGCCGTGAGCATTGCCCCACCGGCAAAGTAGGCGGCGATCTCGCCCTTCTCCAGCGCCGTCATGGCCGCCGTGAAGTCGGTGAAGGGGACGACGGTGGCTTTGACCTGGAGCGAGGCCAGCGCCTTGCGCAGCTCTTCTTCCGTCAGGGTGCCCGCAACTGCGCCGACCTTCTTGCCGGCGAGTTCCTGCATATCGCGCGGCCCGTCGTTGCGGATGGCGAAGCTCGTGCCGTCGACGAAGGTGGTGATCGAGAAGTCGACCACGGCGCGGCGGTCGAGCGTCTCGGTGAGCGAGTCGCAGAGCAGGTCGATCTTGCCCTGCTTGATCATGTCGAGGCGGTTCTCGGTCGTGACGGGCACGAATTCGACCTTGAGGCCGGGCAGCTTGAGCTGCTGGGCGATGTCCTTGGCGACCGCCTCGCAGAGCTGGACCATGAAGCCGGCGGGCTGGCCGTTGGCGCCCTTGTAGGCGAAGGGATGGGCGTTCTCGCGGAAGCCGCCGCGGAGGACGCCGTTCTTGGCGATATCGTCCAAGGTGCCCGCCCAGGCGTTGCCGGCGGCCAGGAAGCCCAGGGTCACGGCCAGGCCGCTCAGGAATCGCTTCATCTCGTCCCTCTTCGAATGACGGCGAAACAATCCGATATTCGGCCCGTTGTGACCACTGGAATTCCGGAGGACGCCATGGCCCGTTCCAAGATGTCTGCTCCCGTCTCCCGTGTCGTGGGCATCGACCATATCTCCATCAGGGTCAGAGACTACGAGAAGTCGAAAGCCTTCTATGGCGGGTTGTTTGCGTTCCTGGGCTTCGAGATTTCCGACGAGTATCCGTCGACCATCGGGTGGACCAACGGCAAGACCCGCTTCTGGATTGCGCCGGCCGAGGGACGAAAGACGTATCGCATCGGCGATGTCGGCTTCCATCATTATGCATTCCAGCTGCGCAGCCGGCGCGACGTCGACGCGCTGCAGGCCTTTCTGGAAGGGCAGGGCGTGCGCATCGTCGATCCGGCCGCCGAGTATTACGAGGACTACTATGCCGTCTTCTTCCTCGATCCCGACGGGCTGAAGCTGGAAGGCATGAAGTACGGCGAGCTGACCGCGAAGCGAAAGCGGAAACCCTCCCGCAAGAAGGGCTAGGAACGGGTCCGTTCTCCTTGTAGCGAGGCCTCCTGCGGGCCAAACTCCGGCCCGATTTTCTGGATCCCGGAGGACCGCCAATGTCGACCGCCACTGCCGAAATGAAGACCCAGGCCCAGCCGGCCAATACCTACAAGCCCAAGGGCATGCTGATCGGCGGCAAGTGGGTGGAAAGCGCCTCGGGAGCCCGCATCACCATCGAGAATCCCGGCAAGCGCACGGCCGTGGCCGAAGTGCCGCGCGCGGCGGAAGCCGATGTGAACGCCGCCGTCGAGGCGGCCGAGAAGGCCTTCCCCGCCTGGAAGAACGTCGTGCCGCGCGAGCGCGGCAAGATCCTGCTCAAGATCGCCGAGGTGCTCGAGGCGCGCAGCGAGGAGATGGCGCGGACCATCGCGCTCGAAACCGGCAATGCGCTGCGCACCCAGGCGCGCGGCGAGGCCAAGCTGGCCGCCGACATCTTCCGCTATTTCGGCGGGCTGGGTTCGGAGCTCAAGGGCGAGACCGTGCCGCTCGGCGAGCATGTGCTTTCCTACACACGGCGCGAGCCGATCGGCATCGTCGGCGCCATCATCCCGTGGAATGCGCCGGTCATGCTGGGCGCGCTCAAGATCGCGCCCGCTCTGTGCGCCGGCAACGTGCTGGTGATGAAGGCGGCCGAGGATGCGCCGATGGCGGTGCTGCTGATGGCCGACATCTGCCAGGAATTCCTGCCGCCCGGCGTGCTGAACGTGCTGACCGGCTATGGGCAGGAGTGCGGCGGCCCGCTGGCCAATCACCCGAAGATCCGCAAGCTCTCCTTCACCGGCTCGACCGAGGTCGGCAAGGTGATCATGCGCGCCGCGGCCGAGCGCATCGTGCCGGTGTCGCTTGAACTGGGCGGCAAGAGCCCCTCGATCGTCTATCCGGATGCCGACGAGGATTGGGCGGTCGACGGCATCATCAACGCCATGCGCTTCACCCGCCAGAGCCAGAGCTGCACGGCCGGCTCGCGCATGTTCCTGCATGAAGACATCTTCGACAGCTTCCTCGCGAAGCTCGAGAAGAAGACCACGGCGCTGAAGATCGGCGATCCGCTCGACGAGGCGAGCGACATCGGCACCATCATCAACAACAAGCAGTACAGCAAGGTCTGCAAGTACGTGGAGGACGGGCTGGCCCGCTCCGACGCCAAGCTGGTGTTCGGCGGCCTGCCGCCCAAGACCGGCCCGTTGAGCGAGGGCTACTTCACCATGCCGACCGTGTTCGCCGACCGCTCGAACGACTGGCGTCTCGCGCGCGAAGAGATCTTCGGGCCGGTGCTGGTGGCGATCCGCTGGAGCGACGAGGCGGAGGCGATCCGCATGGCGAACGACAGCCACTACGGTCTCGCGGCCTATGTCTGGACGCACGATATCGGCAAGGGCCTGCGCGCCGCGCATGCGATCGAATCGGGCTGGGTGCAGGTCAACCAGGGCGGCGGCCAGACGCCCGGCATGTCCTACGGCGGCTACAAGCAGAGCGGCCTCGGCCGTGAATTCTCGCTCGAGGGCATGCTCGACAGCTTCACGCAGCGCAAGAGCGTGACGGTCAACCTCGCGGTCTGACGCCGGGGGCGCGCCACTCCGGTGGCGCGTCTTCTCTTCTTGAGCGCGCCACTGGAGTGGCGCGCCCCCAGCCTAAACTGGCACCTTCAGATGATGCTCGGTCGTGCCTTGATAGGCGTGACCGATCCGGTAGAGCATCGCCTCGTCGAACGGCCGGCCGACCAGTTGCATTCCGATCGGCGCTCCGTTCGAGTCGAAGCCGCACGGCACTGACAGCGCGGGAATGCCCAGCGTGTTGAACGGACGGGTGAGGCCGGTGAAGCCCGCCACCATCTTCAGCACCGCCGGACCGCCCTTGGTCTCGGTGTCGGTCTCTTCAATCGTAGGGAGAGGGAAGGGGATCGCCGGCAGCAGCACGGCATCGACGCCGTCCATCGCCGTCGACAGGAACTCCGCCACGAAGTGAGCGCGCAGGCGCAGTGCGTCGATATACTGCGTCGCCGGTATGAAGAACCCGGCCTCCATGCGCGTGCGCACCTGGTTGGCGTAGAGTTCAGGTGTCTTCTCCATCCACGGCCGGTGCATGGCGGCCGCCTCGCATTTCACCATCACTTCGGCGGCGCGATAGAGAGCGGTGAAGTCGGGCAGGGTGACGGCCGAGACCTTCGCGCCGAGTCGGCCCAACGCATCGGCGGCGGCCTGGACTGCCGCGCCGATCTGCGGGTCCAGCGGCGCAAGCCCTTCCTTCGGCAAAGCAAGCCCGATGCGCAGCCCGGCGACGCCGCTGTCGAGCAGCGCTTCGTAGTCCGGCACCGGCTTCTCGCTGGTCGTCGAATCGTCTGGATCGTGGCCGGCGATGACCGAAAGCATGCGGGCATTGTCGCGCACGGTGCGGGTCAACGGTCCGACATGGTCGAGACTCCACGAACGCGCGACGGCGCCGGCGCGGCTCACGCGACCATAGGTGGCCTTCATGCCGACGACGCCGCACGCGGCCGCCGGCAGGCGAATCGAACCGCCCGTATCGGAGCCCAGGGCGCCATAGACCATGCGTGCCGCCACCGAGGCGCCTGAGCCGCTGGAACTGCCGCCGGTCACGCGCGTCTGGTCCCAGGGGTTGCGACAATGGCCGTGATGGACGTTGTGGCCGGTCGGGCCGGCGGCGAACTCTGCCATGTTGAGGAACCCCAGCTCGACCACGCCCGCCGCATCGAGCTTGCCCAGTACCGTCGCCGTCACCGGCGCCGTCCAGTCGCGACGGATCGCACTGCCGCCGGTCGAGAGCTCGCCCTTGCGGTAGTACATGTCCTTGTGCGCCATCGGCACGCCATGCAGCGGCCCGCGGCTCCTGCCGGCCGCGAGTTCGGCGTCCATCGCCTTCGCCTGGGCCAGTGCCTTTTCACGGTAGACCCGCAGGAAGGCGTTGGTGCGCGGCTGCCACGCCTCGATGCGGGCGAGACAGGCTTCCGTTGCTTCCACCGAGGTGATGCGCCGTGCCGCGATCGCGTCGGCGATCGCCGTGAGATCCTCGAGCGCGAGATCGTCGTTTCTCACGGGCGTGCTGCCCTGGCCAGGACGCTGGCGAACGCGGCCGGATCGTCGTCGAAGGTGAGGCGTTGGGCGGCGGCCTTGCGCACGGCATCGTTCAGGATCTCGACCTCGGCGGCCAGCTCGGCCAGCCGCTTGTCGTCGTAGGTCATGCCCTGGAGGCCGGCGGCGATGCCGGCGGCCGTCTTCGTCTTCTCGTCCATCCCCGTCTCCTCAGAGCTTGAGCCGGCACGCTTCCAGCCGGGCGCGATCCTCGGGCGTGAAGGTCATGATCTTGCGAACCTTCTGATCGAACTTCATGCCCACCGCCTCGGCACAAGCAGCAAGCGTGCCGCTCTCCGCCTCGAACAGGAAGTGCGTGAAGACGACGACCTTGTCGGAGAAGCTCGCAAGTCCGCTCATCACCACGGCGAGGTCTCCGGCCTGCAACGGCCGGCGATAATGGTTCAGCATCTCGACGACGACCGAACCTTCCTGGCGCTCCTGCATGGCGGCGCGGTCGAAGCCCAGATGGTTCCACAGGACCGGCGCGCCGTCGGAATAGCGACCGAACTGGTGACGCGGCAGGAACTCTGCCCTCTCGTCGCATTCGTCCGGCGTGATCTGTGTGCGGCCGACTTCGATCAGCCCTACTGACGGTGCCTCGGCGAGCGTCAGGTCGGGCAGCGAAAGCTTGCCGACGCTGCGCGGGCTCGCGGCTTCGGGCAAGGCGATGCACGCCGCCTCGGCACGGGCGCGGAATTCGGCGGGCCATGGACGCTCGCAAACGATGCGGCGTCGAATGGTGGCCGCGACCTCGCCCTTCGCGGGGTTGCGCACTTCGTGATAGGCGACGATCTCGCGCTCGCCGACCTCGACCGGCGCGGAGTGGACCTCGACCGGTTCGACGACGCGGAACTCGCGCACGTAGCGGACATGGTCGTCCGCTGCGCGCGTCACGACTTCGGCTGCACGCTGGGCGCGCGGACCGAAGCCCAGCTTCGCCAGCAGGTTGGCCGAGGCCTCATGGGCGAACTCGGTGTAGAACTGGACGTTCAGATGGTCGTTCTCGTCGCACTGCCAGGTGTTCACGGCGGTGCTGAAAGTCGGGATCAGGGCGGGGCTCGACACGCTATTCGCTCTCTGCAATCTGTGGATGACTGCCTCTGATGGCCCAAAAAGCCCCAAAAATCGACATTTTCCGTGCATTCCGCACTTGCGGGGGATCGATTCGTGGATAACCTTGGCGCCGTCAACGGGACCCTGGGGCGTCAGGAGACGTTGGCGAAACCAAAAAATGTAAGGACCCCCTCAACATGGCTACCAAACCCACCACCGTTCCCACCATTCCCCTTTCAAAGGTCGCTGCCGAGCTGGCCGAGAAGACGGGCATGACGAAGAAGGACGCGAGCGGCGCTCTCGACGAGTTCGTCGGCCTGGTCGTTCGTCATCTCAAGAAGGGTGCAAAGGTCCGCATCACCGGTCTCGGAATCCTGCAGGTCCGCGCCCGTCCGGCGCGCATGGGCCGCAACCCGGCCACCGGCGAAGCGATCAAGATCAAGGCGTCGAAGAAGGTCGCTTTCCGCGTCGCCAAGGATCTCAAGGACGCGATCTAACGCCTCCCTGTTTTAAGATTGGGCGGGTTCCGGCGCAGGCCGGGCCCGCCCTTCTTTTTGCGCCAAAGCGGTCCCCTCATCGCAGGGCGATCATGGCGCTCGTTTGAGCGAGCCTGCCGCGCGTCGTTCTAGTATAGCCGGAGCGCGACGCGAGCCGGCATGAACACATTCATCCTCCTGAAGATCCTTGCCACCCTGATGGTGCCGCCGGCTTCGCTGGCCGTCGGTGTCGTGCTGTGGCTCGCGATCCGCATGATCGGCTGGCGCCGGCTCGCCGCCACGGTTCTTGGCCTTTCGATCGTCCAGACGCTCGTCCTGTCCTTTCCGCCCGTATCGGGAATGCTGGTCGGCCTGCTCGAGTCCAAAGCCCGCAGTCTCACGGCCGACAGCCCGCTCTGCTGCTATGAAGCGATCGTCGTATTGGGCGGAGGCATCGCTCCCGCTGCGCCGCCGCACACCACCGAGCCCGAGCTGACGGAGGGCTCCGATCGCATCTGGCAGGCCGCGCGTCTCTATCGTGCGGGAGCGGCACCCAAGATCATCGTGAGCGGCGGCTCGTTCGTCGAACGGCAGGGCGGTCCGGCCACCACCGAGGCCGAGGCGATGCGGCGCTTCCTGCTCGCCCTCGGCGTTCCCGACGCGGCGATCGTTTCCGAAGGCAAGGCGCTCAACACGATCGAGAACATCGCCAACGTGCGGGACATGGTGAAGGGCGGGCGTGTCGCCATCATCACCTCGGCCTATCACGTGCCGCGGGCGGCGAAACTCGCGGCGAAGGGCGGACTCGATTTTGCGATGGTCGGCGTCGACTGGAGCCCGCCGGGCGCGGCGACGCCGTGGTGGGACCGCTGGCTGCCCTCCGTCATGGCCCTTAACTATTCGAACCGGGCGCTGAGGGAACTGGTCGCGCTCGCCTTCGACCGCCGCGGGGAGAGCCTAGCCCGATGACCGTCTATCGCCTCGATCGCCGGGCCGCCCTTGGCCTCGCCACCGGCAGCCTGCTGGCACCGCTCGCCCGGCCCGCCCGCGCGCAGTCGCTCGACAGGCTGGTCTTCCAGACCGACTGGCGCGCCCAGGCCGAGCATGGCGGCTATTACCAGGCGCTGGCGGCGGGCCTTTACCGAAAAGCAGGCATCGACTGCGAGATCCGCCAGGGAGGGCCCAGTCTCAACATCAGCCAGTTGCTGCTGACGGGCCGTGTCGACATGACCATGTCGAACAGTTTCGAGGCCTTCACCTATGTGCGAGAGAACGCGCCCTTCTTCACCATCGCCTCGATCTTCCAGAAGGATCCGCAGGTCCTCATCGGCCATCCCGACACCGGCTTCGACGGTTTCGAGGATCTGAAGGGGCGCACCCTGCTGATCGGAAATGGTGGACGCGTCACCTACTGGCCGTATCTCCGCAGGAAGTTCGGGCTGCGCGACGACCAGCTCAGGCCCTACACCTTCAACATGGCACCGTTCCTCGCCGACAGGAACGTCGTGCAGCAGGGCTTCATCTCTTCGGAGCCCTATTCGATCTCGAAGGCCCTCGGCCGCCTGCCGCCGTACCTGCTGATCGCCGACGCGGGATTCAGTGCCTACCAGACCACCATCGCCATCTCGCGCAGGCTGGCAACCGGAAAGCGCGAGCTGATCCAGCGCTTCGTCGATGCCACGCTCCAGGGCTGGGCGCAGTATCTCAAGGGCGGGCCGGCCATCGAGGCCGCCAATGCGCTCATCAAGAGGGCCAATCCGGAACAGACGGATGATCGTATCGAGTATGCGATCAAGGTGATGAACGAACGCGGAATTGTGATGTCGGGGGATGCACTGCAGGGCGGAATCGGCGCCATGACGGATGCGCGCTGGCGGGGGTTCTATCAGTCGATGATCGACGTCGACGTGTTGCCGGAGGGGCTGGACGTGGCCCGGGCCTACACGCTCGACTTCGTGAACAAGGGTATCGGAAGACCGACATAGTCGAATCAGGAGGAGCTGCAATGTACCAGGTCAACGAAGAACATCAGATGCTGCGCGATCTCGTGAAGAAGTTCGTGCGCAACGAGCTGATGCCGCTCGAGAAGAACGTGCTGGAGCGTTTCGCCACGGGCCAGCAGGCATCGCTGTCCGACGAAGAGAACGCCAAGCTCTTCAAGCAGTGCAAGGATCTCGGCCTCTGGGCGCTCGACGTGCCGGAGGAAGTGGGCGGCGCCAACCTGCCGTCCGTGGCGCTGGTCGGCGTCAACGAAGAGCTGGGCTACACCTGCGTGCCCTTCACCTTCCCGCCCGACTCCCCCAATCTCCACATGCTGCTCGCGACCGCGAGCCCCGAGCAGCGCAAGAAGTACCTCGAGCCCTATGCCGCCGGCGAGACCAGCTCGGCGATCGCCATTTCCGAGCCGGGCGCGGGCGGCGACCCGGCCGGCATGAAGACGAAGGCGGTGAAGGACGGAAACGACTGGGTGATCAACGGTCGCAAGATCTGGATCAGCCGTATCGCCAAGGCCGACTTCACCATCGCCATGGCGGTGACCGATCCCAACCTCGGCGCCCGCGGCGGCATCACCGCCTTCCTGATCGACAAGGGCACGCCCGGTCTCGTCGTGGCGCGTGCCATCCCGATGCTGGCCGGACAGCGGACCTACGAGGTCGTGTTCGAGGATTGCCGCGTGCCGGAGACACAGGTGCTGGGCCGCATCGGTGCGGGCTTTGCGCCCATGCAGATGCGCCTCACGATCCGCCGGCTGCAGATGGGCTCCTGGTGCATCGGCATGGCGCAGCGCGCGCTCGACATGCTGGTCGAGCATGCCAACCAGCGCGTGACCTTCGGCGAGAAGCTCGCCGATCGCCAGGCCATTCAGTGGTGGGTGGCCGACGCCGCGATGAAGCTGCATGCCTGCCGCCTGATGGTGATGGATGCTGCGGTGAAGCAGGACGAGGGCCGCGACGTGCGCATGGAGGCCTCGATGATCAAGGTCTATGCGACCGAGATGGCCAGCGAGGTGATCGATCATGCCCAGCAGGCGTTCGGCGCCATGGGCGTGACGCAGGAACTGCCGCTGTCGATCATGGCGCAGAAGGTCCGCACCATGCGCGTCTACGAAGGACCGTCTGAGGTCCACCGCATGGTGATCGCCCGCCGGATCTTCGGCGGCCGTTGACAGGAAGCGGCAGGCAGGCGGATCATTTCCGCCTGCCACTGGATCGAGGGAGCCGCCGCATGACTTACACACTCGATACGTTCGTGAAGGACGCGCAGGCTGCGCTCAAGACGCATGAGGGTCCTGCCGGTCGCGAGCAGGTTCGCCTGCTCCTGGAGAAGTTGCTCGCCAACCCGAGCTTCGTCGACGAGGCGGTGGGGCCTGCCGCGCCGATCGGCAGCCGCAAGCTCCATGAGGACAAGGACCTCGGCTTCGTCGTGCTGGCGCACTGCAACCCCAAGCCGCACAAGAGTCCGCCGCACGACCACGGCGCCTCGTGGGCCGTCTATGGCCAGGCGGTGAAGTACACCGACATGAGCGAATACAAGCGTGTCGATGGCGGCACCGACGCGGGCGACGCCAAGCTCGAGCAGGTGAAGGCCTATCGGCTCGAGCCCGGCCATGCCGGCGTCTACGATGTCGGGGCGATCCACGCCATCGACTATCCCGATGGCAGCCGCTTCGTGCGGGTGACGGGGCGCGATCTCGACTATGTCCGCCGTCTCAAGTTCGACATGGCGGCCGGCAAGGCCATCACTATCGAAAGCGCGACGGCCGGCGCCAACTAGACCGCCTCGACTCGCCCGCGCTTGCGCGGACGATTCGCATCGCCCCATTCCTCCATTGCATCGAGGATGGGGCCGAGGCTCTGGCCCTTCTTCGTGAACGAATATTCGACGTGAGGCGGCACGGTGTCGTGCACCTTGCGCGACACGATTCCGTCCTTCTCCAGCGCGCGCAGCTGCAGGGTCAGCATGCGCTGCGTGATGCCCGGAACGAGACGGCGCAGTTCGTTGAAGCGTCGCGGCCGGTCCTTGAGATGGAACAGGATCGTGGACTTCCACTTTCCGCCGATCACCTCGACCGTCGCCGTAACGGGGCACCAGGGAGCCTTCGTCTCAGCCATCGCGAACGCCTCCAAATCCATGACTGATACCTAGTATAAAAAATGTGCGTACTTATGGAAAGTGTACCGGGATGCTAGGGGCGGCCTCACAACCTTGGAGGTCGCAATGTTCGTCATCATGGGAGCCACCGGCCGGGTCGGTGGTGCAGCGCTCGAAGCCCTGAAGCAACGGGGCATCGCATTACGCGCGGCGGCCCGCGATCCAGTGCGCGCGCAAGGGCTCGGCGTCGAGACCGTGCGCGGCGATGCCTCGCAAACGGAGAGCCTCGCCGCGGCGTTCGCGGGCGCGCAGGCCGCCTTCGTGATGCTGGTTCCGCCATATCAGGCACAGGACGTGGTGGCCGATTCGCGCGTCATGGCGCAGTCGATCGCCGCTTCGGTGCGAGCGGCAGGGGTGCCGCACGTCGTGGCGCTCTCGTCGGTCGGCGCGCATCTCAGCGAGGGCAACGGCGTCGTGCAGGTCCTGCATGACTTCGAAGCGGCCCTTGCCGACGCCGCGCCCTCCCTGGTGTTCCTGCGGCCGGCCGAATTCCTGGAGAACTGGGCGGGCATGCTGCCGGCGGCGCGCGAAGCGGGCGTGCTGCCCTCCGGCAAGGCCGCGCTCGACAAACGCCACGAGGCGGTGTCGGCGCTGGATGTCGGCCGCGTCGCGGCCGACCTGCTGCTCGATCCGCGAGCCGGCACGCGCATCGTCGATCTCGCGGGGCCGGCGCCCTCTTCGGCGCTCGATGCGGCGACGGTCCTGTCGCGTCTGCTGGGCAAACCCGTGACCGCGGTGCCGTCGTCGCGCGAACAGTCGGTGGCCGCGCTGGTGGCGGCGGGTCTCGGCGCCGACTACGCGGCGAAGCTCGCGGATCTCGACGAGGCGATCGATGCCGGACGCCTCGACTTTCCGCCGGGCGGCGAGAAGCGCCGCGGAACGGTGACGCTCGACGCCGTGCTGCAGCGTCTCCTGGGAGGCGGCTAATGCTCGATCAGGCAATCTTCCACGCGACCTCCGCTGCCGCCGTGGGCAGCGGGTTGGTCGCCGGCATCTTCAATACCTTCTCGCGCATCAGATCCAGCGCCGGGTCCGAAGCTTGTAGGCGTCGAACTCCGGGCCGAACTTGGTGGTGAGCGCTCGCTCTTCGGGCAAGATCTGGAAGCGCGTGACGTAAAGAGCGAACAGCAGCGGGCCCGGCAGGGCACCTGCGTTCGCCAGATGGGCGGCCCATCCTGCCAGTACGAGGAAAAGGCCGAAATACATCGGATTTCGAGTAAAGCGAAAGATTCCTGTAGCGACGAGCGACGAGGTGGCTTCGGGTCTCGTCGGGTTGACGGTCGTTCGGGCGCGCCAGAACGACCAGGTGCCGGCCGCGGAAATTGCGATTCCCGAAGCGGCCAACACGATCGAGACTGCCCGCCGTTCTGGCAACGCGAACGAAAGGCCATCCAAGCCGTAGTCTACCAGCCACATGGCAAGGGCTACGAGCAAAGCGGCGGCTGGCGGCGGAACCTTCAGTTCGAGCTTGTTCACCGTCGGAAGCTAGGTCTGGCTCAGCAGCCGTGCAAGGGTTCAGTCCTGTCCCTGAGCAACGGCTTGCTCAAGCAAGCTTGGCCGCAGCCTCGTCGTTTGCCTGCTGGCGGTTCTGCAGCATGCCGTGGATGCGTTCCTTCAATCGCTGCACGCGCTCGGGCCCGGCCTTCTCGGGACTGCCGGAATCGAAGGGCGGCTGCGGATCGTATTCGAGCGTGAGCTGGATCGACTTGGCGACTTCCTCGCCGGCCAGTTCGGCCACCAGGGTGAGACCGAAATCGATGCCGGCCGTGACGCCGCCGCCCGAGATGCGATTGCGGTCGCGCACGACGCGCTCGGCGACGGGGATCGCCCCGAAGGCCGGAAGGAATTCGCGTGAGGTCCAGTGGCAGGCGGACTTGTAGCCCTTGAGCAGGCCCGCGGCGCCGAGCACCAGCGAGCCGGTGCAGACCGACGTGACGTAGCGCGCGCCCTCGGCCTGCTTGCGCAGGAAGGCGAGTGTCTCCTCGTCGGTCATGAGCGCGACCTGTCCGCCGCCGCCCGGCACGCAGATCACGTCGAGCTGCGGGCAGTCGGCGAAGGTGGTCGTCGGCACGATCGAGAAGCCGGAGTCGGTCCGTACGGGATCGAGCGTCTTCCAGATCATGTGAAGCTTGGCGTTGGGCACGCGGCACAGGACCTGGGCGGGGCCGGTCGCGTCGAGCTGGGTGACGTCGGGAAAGAGCAGGATGCCGATGTGAACCGTGTCTGCCATGAAATGTCTCCTCTGTTGGCCCGACCCTACGCAATCCCGTCGTTGGCAGAAATGACAAATAGGAAGTAATTTCTGCCAATGCCAAGAGCGCACCGGATCGCCATCCTCGCCTATGAGGGCTGCCAGCTCCTCGATGTCACCGGCCCCGCCGCCGTATTCGGCGCGGCGAACGAGGGGCGCGAGCGCCCGGTCTACGACGTGCAGATCGTGTCGCCCGACGGCGGCGCGGTGGCCTCGAACTGCGGCGTTGCGCTGATGAGTCGCCGCATCGGCGGGCGTTACGACACGCTGCTGGTGGCCGGCGGCTCGCGCGGGCTCAAGGCCGTCATGGCGCGCGAGGATGTGCGGCGCTGGTTGCGCAAGGCCGCGCCGCAGACAAAGCGTTTCGGGTCGGTCTGCACCGGCGCCTTCGTGCTGGCGGCTGCCGGACTGCTCGACGGCAGGCGCGTGGCCACCCACTGGGCGAGCTGCCAGCGGCTCGCCGAGAAGTTCCCGGCGCTGACCGTTGATGCCGATGCGCTCTACGTCGTCGATGGCAAGGTGTGGACCTCCGCCGGCGTGACGACCGGCATCGACATGGCGCTGGCGCTGGTCGAGGCCGATCTCGGTGCAGCGACGGCCAACCTGATCGCGCGGCACTTCGTGCTCTATGCGCGCAGGCCCGGCTACCAGTCGCAGTTCAGCCCGCTGTTGCAGGTGCAGACCGACGCCGACGCCCCCTTCGCCCGGCTGATCGAGTGGATGCAGGCCCATCTCGACGAACCGCTCGACGTGCCGGCCCTGGCCGCTCGTGCGGGCCTCGCGGAGCGCAGCTTCCATCGCAAGTTCGTCGAGGAGACGGGCAAGACGCCGGCGCACTTCGTCGAAGGACTTCGGCTCGACGCGGCGCGCACCCTGCTGGCCAAGGGGCTGCCGCTCAAGACGATCGCGGGCCGGGTGGGCCTGCGCTCCTCCGCGCGGCTCGGTCAGGCCTTCGAGCGCCGCTTCGGCATGGCGCCGTCGCTGTTTCGCGAGATGCACGCCGCGTCAGTGGCGTAAACGCAGACTGCTCAGGATCAGGGCGGTGAGGGCGAAGCCGGCGCCCAGCCAGAGTGCCGCCCGCGCCGCGTCGGCGGCGCCGCCGCCGGAAAAGTCGAACAGACCGAAGACCAGGGCGACCAGTGCGGCGCCCATCGTCTGGCCGAGCGTCCGCGCGGTGGCGATGATTCCGCCGGCGCTGCCGCTGCGGTCGCGCGGCACGGCGTTCATCATCAGCCGGTTGTTCGGAGCGGCGAAGATTCCGAAGCCCGCGCCGCACAGGACCAGCCGCCACATGATGTTGAAAGCGGAGGGATCGGGCGGCAGCAGCGCCGTCAGGATCATGCCGGTGGCCATGCAGGTCAGGCCGATCGTGCCCAGCGCACCCGCATGGTGCCGGTCGGCCAACCGGCCGGCGATCGGCGCGACGCCGGCCAGCGCCAGCGGCCACGCCGTCAGCAGCAGGCCGGTCGCGGTGGCGTCGCGCCCCAGCACCGTATGGAAGAAGAAGGGAAGGCTGACGAAGGCCAGGCCCTGAGCCGTGAAGGTGCAGGTCGAGGCCGAGATCGAGAGCGAGAAGATCGGCCGGCTGAACATGTCGATCGGCATCATCGGATCGGCGAGCCGGCGCTGACGCCAGACGAACAGCGTGCCGAACAGGGCTGCCCCCAGCAGCTCTGCCACGATCACCGGCACGGGATGGCCGTGACCCACGCCATCGACGCCGAAGATCAGCAGGCCGAAGGTACCGCCGGACAGCACCGCCGAGGGCACGTCGAAGGGCCGCTTGACGTGGGTCGTCACCGGCAGGAAGCGGCCGGCCAGGAAGAAGGACAGGACGCCGAGCGGAATGTAGACGGCGAACAGGATCGGCCAGCTCGTGATGGCAAGCAGCGCGGCGCCGAGGCTGGGGCCGGCGGCCAGCGAGGTGGCCACGACGGTGGTGTTGAAGCCGAGACCGCGGCCGAGGGCGGCGCGCGGATAAATCGATCGAACGAGCGCCGGCTGGATGGCCATGATGGCCGCACCTCCCAGCCCCTGCAGCGTCCGCGCACCGATCAGCCAGGACAGCGAAGGCGCGAGCACGCAGCCGATCGAGGCCAGCGAGAAGACGACGAGGCCCCAGCGGTAGACGGTGCGGTAGCCCACGATGTCGCCCAGCGCCGCGATCGGCAGCAGCATGATCATCAGGGCGATCTGGTACGCGTTGACGATCCAGATCGAGCTCTCCGCCGAGATTGCGAGGTCGTTCGCGATGTACGGCAGGGCGAGATTGGTCATCGAATTGCTGAGCACCGCCATCGACAGGCCGATGGTGATGGTTGCCACGGCGGCCAGCCGCCGTGGCCCCGATGGCATGCCGTCGGGGAGCGGACCGGCTGAAGCGGGTTCGGCCATCTGTTACTGCGGAACCGTCAGCTCGTCGCCGCCGATGGTCGTGCGCTGCATCAGGCGCTTGTGCTTGGTGGCATCGTAATGGGTTGCACGATGCAGGACGGCGCGATTGTCCCAGACGATCACGTCGCCCTCGCGCCAGGCATGGGACATCATGAATTCCGGCTGCTCGGCGCGCTGCGCCAGCTCCCAGAGGATCGCCTTCGACATCGGCTCGGGCCAGTCGAGGATGCGTCCGGCATGGGCGCCGATATAGAGTGCTCGGCGGCCGTTGATCGGATTGTCGCGGAACATGCGCTGCTTGACCGGCGGCAGCTCCGACAGCGACTTGGCGCTGAGGATGCCCTTCTGCACGCGGTCGCGCGAATGGGCCAGCGCATGCTCGGCGATCAGCGGATGGATCGTCGCCTGCAGGGCGGGGGGCAGCGCGTCCCACGCCGCGCGCATGTTCAGGAACTCGGTGTTGCCGCCCTCGGGCGGGCAGATCCGCGCGGTCAGGATCGAGCACAGAGAGGGGATGCGCTTGAAGGACGAGTCCGAGTGCCAGAAGTAGTTGGCCTTCTGGTAGATCATGCGCATGTCGTCCGGCGGGATCGGCTCGCCGGTCATGATGTCGAGATTGGACTGGCGGGCGAACTTGGTGCCGGCTGCGGGATTGGCGCTGAGCGTCGTCTCCAGCGGGCCGAAATTCTCGCTGAAGGCGATCTGGGTGTCGTCGTCCATCGCCTGGTCGCGGAACAGGAGCACGGAATGCTCCTCGAAGGCAGCGCGGATCGGGCCGAACTCGCGCGCCGAGAGGGGGCGCGTGATGTCGATGCCGCTGATTTCCGCGCCGAACAGCGGATGGAGCTTGCGGACTTCGATGCTGCCGGTGTTGCGCATGGCGTTAGCCCTCAGTCGATGATCGCCTGGTAGGTGAGCACGCGCAGTTCGCGCCGGATCGGGTAGGTCGAGGAGGGCATGAGCTGGGTCAGCAGCACCACGGCCATGTCCTCGACCGGGTCGATCCAGAACGCGGTGGAGGCCGCGCCGCCCCAGGCATATTCGCCCGGCGTGCCGGCGATATAGGCCTTGGCCGGGTCGAGCATCACCGAGAAGCCGAGCCCGAAGCCGATGCCGGTATAGGTCGATTCCGAGAAGCGCGGCGTGCCCATGTCGGCCATGTCGCCGTTGAGATGGTTCATGGTCATCAGCTCGACCGTCTTGCGGCCGAGCAGGCGCACGCCGTCGAGTTCGCCCTCGTTGAGCATGAACTTGCAGAAACGCAGGTAGTCGGACGCGGTCGACACGAGGCCGCCGCCGCCCGAGTTCACCTTGCGTGGCGCGAGGTAGCGGCTCTTGGCCGGATCGTCGATCAGGTCGAGCCTGCCGCCGGGGCCGGCGGCGTAGTTGGCGGCGAAGCGGTCGTGCTTGGCGGCCGGCACGTGGAAATCGGTGTCGACCATGCCCAGCGGGTCGATGACCTTCTCCTTCAGGTACTTCTCGAAGGGCTGGCCGGAAATGACCTCGACCAGGTAGCCCAGCACGTCCGTGGAGACCGAATAGTTCCACGCCTTGCCCGGCTGGGCGATCAGCGGCAGCTGGGCCAGCCGCTCGACGACCTGCTTCAGGCTGGTGTCGGCTGTCTGGAAGTCGACGCCGCCTTCCTTGGCTCGGTAGGCGGCATCGACCGGGTTGCTCTCCATGAAGCCGTAGGTCAGGCCCGAGGTATGGGTGAGCAGGTCGCGGAAGTTGATCTCGCGCTCCGCCGGCACCGTTTCGATCTTGCCGCGGCTGCCGCCCGACATGACGCGCGGGTTGGCGAAGGCGGGGATGAACTTCGAGATCGGGTCGTCGAGCTGAAAGCGGCCCTCCTCGTAGAGCATCATGATGGCGGTCGAGGTGAGCGGCTTGGTCATGGAGTAGATGCGGAAGATGGTGTCGGCGCGCATCGGCGTGTTGCGGGCCAGGTCGGACTTGCCCACGACCTCGGCGAAGGCCAGCTCGCCATTGCGCATGACGCAGGCGACCATGCCGGCCAGCTTCCCGCTGTCGACCCAGCCATTCATCCAGGTACGTACGCGGTCGAGCCGCGCTGCGGAAAGCCCGACCTGTTCGGGGGTAACGAGCGGCAGCGTGTCCATGGCGATCCTCCTGTAAGCCCCGGTAGACTAGCCTAGGACGATAGGGTTCAGACACGCAAAAGACGGGAGGGAGCAATGGCGAGATTGTGCGAGGGACGGGTGGCGATCGTGACGGGCGGCGCCCGCGGCGTCGGCCGGGAGCATTGCCTGATGCTGGCGGAGCATGGCGCCAAGGTGGTCGTGAACGACCTGGGCGGCGACCGGGCCGGCAAGGGCAACGATGTCGGTCCCGCCCAGCAGGTCGTGAACGAGATCAAGGCGATAGGCGGCGAGGCCGTGGCCAACGGCGACGACGTTTCCGACTGGAACGGCGCCAAGCACATGATCGACCAGGCGGTCGAGGCGTTCGGCAAGCTCGACGCCATCGTGCTCAACGCCGGCATCCTGCGCGACCGCATGCTGGTCAACATGAGCGAGGACGAGTGGGACGCCGTCATCAAGGTGCATCTCAAGGGCACCTTCGCGCCGGCCCGCCACGCCGCCGCCTACTGGCGCGACCAGGCCAAACTGAAGGGTGGACCGGTCGATGCGCGCATCGTCACCACCACCTCGGTGTCGGGCATCTACGGCAATATCGGCCAGACCAACTATGGGGCGGCCAAGGCCGGCATCGCCTCGTTCACGATCATCGCGGCGCGCGAACTCGCCCGCTACGGCGTCACGGTGAACTCGATCTCACCCTCGGCCTTCACGCGCATGACCGAGGACCTGCGCGAATATTCGGAAGAGGACAAGAAGCGCCGCGACCCGAAGTGGATCGCCCCGGTCGCGACCTGGCTGGTGAGCGAGGACAGCCGTGAGGTGACGGGCCGCGTCTTTCAGGCCGGAAACGGTATTTTCGCGGTTGCCGAGGGCTGGCATAAGGGCCCGACTGTCGAGCAGATCATGGACCCGGTGCAGGCCGGCAAGGTGCTGGGAGAGATTGCCCGGAAGGCCCGCAAGAACGCGGGCATGAACGGTCTCGATCTGGACTGAAACAAGCAGGGAAGAAGAAGGAATAAACACATGATGAAGATCAATCGCCGCACGGCGCTGGCGGCGACGGCCGCGGCTGCCCTGGTTCCGGGCGCTGCGCGCGCCCAGGCCTGGCCGAACAAGCCGATCCGCTGGGTCGTGCCCTACACGGCCGGCGGCCTGACCGACGTGACGACACGGCTGACGCTCGAGAAGATGAACGTCGGCCAGACCTTCGTGGTCGACAACAAGCCCGGCGCCAATTCTCTGATCGGGGCGGAGATCGTCACGAACGCGGCTCCCGACGGCTACACTTTCCTGACGGTGATCGCGGCGCACGCCGCCAACAAGACGCTCTATGCCGGCAAGCTGAAATTCGATCCGGTCTCGGGATTTGCGCCGGTTTCGCTGGTCGGCGTCGCGCCGCTGATCATCTGCGTCACCAACGGACTGCCGGTGAAGAACGTGGCCGAGCTGATCGCCTACGCCAAGGCCAATCCGGGCAAGCTCTCGTTCGGTTCGTCGGGCGTCGGTGCCGCCGCGCATCTCACCAGCGAACTCCTGAAGCAGGTCACGGGAATCGATATGGTGCACGTGCCCTACAAGGGCACGGCGCCGGCGCTTGCCGACCTCGCCTCGGGCAACATCCAGCTGTTGATCGACGCGCCGATCGGCGTGATGACGCAGGTGCGCGCCGGCAAGATCCGCGCGCTCGCCATGCTGTCGAAGAATCGCGTGCCGGGTGTCGAGGAGGTACCGACGATCGTCGAGGCGGGCGGCCCGCTGATCGAATCCTCGACCTGGGTGATGTTCCTCGCGCCGGCGGGCACGCCGAAGGAGATCGTGAACAAGGTCTCGTCCGAAGTCTCGAAGGCCGTCAAGGACGAGGCGCTGCGCAAGCGGCTCGCCGAGCAGGCTGTCATTCCTGTCGGGGCGACGCCGGAAGAGACGGGCAAGTTCCTGCAGAGCGAGATCGACAAGTGGGAGAAGGTGATCACCACCGCCGGCGTCAAAGCCGACGCCTGAACCAAAGTCCCGAAGGTGAAGCAGCGGCGCCGGGCAAACCGGCGCCGCTGTCGCTTCGGCGGGGGCATTCCCGCCCATGCCTGGCCTGCGACGACGTGGCCGAACCAAGCCGCCTGGGCAGCGCGACGGAGTCCGTCGGGGAGTCCATTCGGGGTGGGGCACAGCTTTCTCTTGTAATTTCAGCATTGGTCGCCCTCCAGGTCGGCCTTCGGGGCACCCGAGGACGAAGAGATTCCCAAGGGCTGCAAGTGCAATGAGACTGTGTTGACAGTCAAAGTGCAGCCTCAGCGCTTTACTCGCCGCGTGCCTTATCGTTTGCTCCCGTCATGATCTCGACGTTGAGTCTGGCGAACGGCCTAACGGTAATTTTCGCCGCCCTTTGCCTTTGGACGATGGCTGCTCAGTCGCGCGGTGGCGTGACGACGCTGGGCCGAGTGGCATTGCCGGGCGGCTTCGCGCTGATGGCGACGCTGATGCTGCTCGCGGGTGTGTTCGAGGCGAGCATCCTGTTCGACATCCTCTGGGTCGCGGCCTTCGCATTGGGATCCATGATCGGCCGCGTCCGGGGATGGAGCCTGACGGTGCAGGCGAACAAGGAAGCGGGCCTCGTGATGTTGCCGCCGACGGTCGACGGTCTCATCGTGGCGGTGATCCTCGCGGTGCTGTCGGCGATCGATTTTGCCTCCGCCATGATCGGAGAACCGTTGATGGCGCCCGGATATGTCGCCGCCGCCAGCGCGCTTTGTGCGGGCTTCCTCGGCTACCGCGTGCTCGTCATCGCGCTGCGCGTCGTTCGTCCGACGCCCAGCAAGGTTTCGAACGCCGTCTGACGGCGCCTCGTCACAAGCCCTTCAACGTCTCGAGCACCTTCGGCTGCGGCCAGGTCCAGCCAGTTGCGCTCTCGAAGGCGCGCATCGCGCGCAGCACGACATCGTCGGCGCGGGGCGGGCCGATGATCTGTATGCCGACGGGAAGTCCCGCGCTCGTCAGGCCTGCGGGCATGGAGGCCGCCGGCTGGCCGGTGAGATTGCAGGGGAGCGTATAGGGCGCCCCCTTGGTCCAGCGCGGAAAGGCCTCCGAATTGTAGAGCGTTTCCACCGGGGGGCCGGCCGTTGGCGCAACGGGCGCCAGCAGCAGGTCGTAGTTGCGATGCCAGAGTGCCAGATCGCGCGCCAGCCGGCTCCGCGCCTCGAACGCCTTCGCATAGTCGGCGAGCGTTATCGCCAGGCCTTTTTCCATGAGCGCACGCAGGCCGGGATCGAGCTTGTCGTGGAGCTGGGTCGGGATCTGCCGGAACCGGGTGGCAAAGCTGCCGATCCACAGCGGTTCGAAATGCTCTTGCAGCGATTCGAACATCGGGCCGACTTCCTCGACATGGGCGCCGAGTTCTTCGAAGCGTCTGGCGGCGGCGGCAACGAGTTCGCGCACTTCCGGATCGGCCTTCACGTGACCGAGATCGAGGCTGAGGCCGATCTTCCAGCCGCGCACACCGGCGTCGAGGCCGACCGTGTAGTCCCGCGCCTCGGTGGGCAGCGAGCGCCAGTCACGCGGGTCTGGCCCCGCGGTCACGTTCAAGGCCATCGCCGTGTCGAGGACGCTGCGCGCCAGCACACCCTGGCTGATCACGTCGGCAAACGGCGCATCGGCCGGATATTGCGGGATGCGGCCGTAGGAAGGCTTCAGGCCGACGAGCCCCGTGTG
Source organism: Rhodospirillales bacterium 24-66-33 (assembly GCA_002281855.1). Classification (GTDB taxonomy): domain Bacteria; phylum Pseudomonadota; class Alphaproteobacteria; order Reyranellales; family Reyranellaceae; genus Reyranella. The sequence continues at coordinate 330,140 of NCHQ01000001.1, forward strand.
GCTGGCGGGGATGCGGATCGAACCGCCGCCGTCATTGCCATGGTTGAACGGATTGATCCCCGCCGCCGTGAGTGAAGAGGCGCCGCCCGACGAGCCGCCGGGCGAATGGGCGAGATTCCACGGATTGCGGGTGAAGCCCTGGAGCGGCGAATCGGTGAGGGCCTTCCAGCCGAATTCGGGCGTGGCGGATTTGCCGAAAATGATCATGCCCGCTGCAAGGAGCCTGTCGGTCACAGCTGCATTGTCGGGCGCGGGTGTCTCGTCCGTGGAATGCGATCCGTATCGGGTCGGCCATCCCTTGATGTTCGTGGTGTCCTTGATCGTCGTCGGAATACCGTCGAGCGGAGACAGAGGCTCTCCTTTTCGCCATCGCGATTCAGCAGCTTTTGCAGCGGCTTGCGCGCCGTCTTTGTCAATCAACACGAGTGCGTTCAGGTGGGGCTGCAGTGCCGCCGCACGCTTCAGCATCGCGTCGAGGACCTCGACTGGAGAAGCTTCTCCACGGGAGAAGAGTTTTGAAAGTTCCGCTGCAGAAAGCCAGTCGAATGCAGACTCAGACATGCGTTTTTTGTCGGTTCTCGACGGAGGTTGGATGTTTCAAAGTGCAGGTGTTGAAACAGTGTCGACTCTGATTTCTCCCAAGTCGAGAGCGTATTGGAGGACGTGATGGAAACCATCGCCGCGGTTGTCGCCGCCGGTGCCGCCTTCGGGGCGAGTTACCTGATCGGTCGCTCGTTGACCGCCTCGTCTCTCCTCGTTGCCCTGGGCGGCCTGCTGTGGGGCGTCGGCTTCGCTGTTCTGTTTTTCGTTGCGACCGTGACGGTCGGACATCTCACGCCGGGCCTGTTCGAGCCGTGGCTGCTCGGTGTTCACTTCATCGCGCTGATCGTCGCGGCACCGCTCGGTGGCGCTGCCATCGCGGCCCTCACTCATTGGCGCGTCGAACGTGCCGATGCGGCACGCCTGCCGTTCTGATCGCCGAGCATCCCACAGCGGAATGATCCGCTTCCCCGTAGCGACCTCGCGACGCTAAGCTCCCTGACAACCGAGGGGAGGCACCATGGTCGAGGTGAAGCTCGGCGCCGGTACGGCCGTGCGCATCGAGGAAAGCTACGAACCCAACTTCGACGCCAAGGCGTTCTTTCCCGATTGGGACCCCGCCGTCGTGGAGCGGCATCGCGACTGGCTGGTGCCGGCGCACTATGACGAAGCCTCCGCTTTCCTGAAGCTCAGTGTCCATAGCTGGCTGTTGAAGATCGGCGGCAAGACCGTCTTGATCGATACCTGCGTCGGCAACCACAAGTCACGTCCGCATCGGCCGAAGTGGCACCTGATGGAGACGGGGTACCTCGAGCGGCTGAAGGCTGCCGGCGTGGAGCCCGACCAGATCGACATGGTGATGTGCACACACCTCCACGTCGATCATGTCGGATGGAACACCCGGCTGGAGAACGGCCGATGGGTGCCCACGTTCAGGAACGCAAAGTACGTGTTCAGCCGGGTCGACTACGATCACTACCTGAAGCTCGATGGCGATCCTGCGACCGGCCCGGTCAACGCGGGCTCGTTCCGGGACTCGGTTCTGCCGGTGGTCGAGGCGGGGCTCACGCAGATGATCGATGGTGCCGCCCAGCTCGACGAGAACCTCTCCGTCGAACCGGCACCGGGACACACGCCGGGCACCATCGCCATCAAATTCGAGTCGCGCGGCGAGAAGGCTCTCTTCTGCGGCGACATCCTCCATCACGCGCTGCAGGTCTATCACCCGGAATGGAACAGCTTCGCCTGCGCCGACGCAGCGGGAGCGCGCAAGAGTCGGCGCGCCGCGCTCGAACATTGTGCGGGAAGCGGCGCGCGGCTGATGCCCTGCCATTTCGGAGCACCATTCAGCTGTCACATCGACCACAAGGACAACGGATTCGTGCCGCGCTTCGGCGGGCAATTCTAGGGGAGGACGAGATGATCTACGAAATGCGGGTCTACAGGTGCGTGCCGGGTCGCCTGCCGGCGCTGCTCAATCGCTTCAACACGATCACGCTCAAGATCTGGGAGCGGCACGGCATCAAGCAGGCCGGCTTCTTCACGACCCTGATCGGAGAGTCGAACCAGGAGCTGACCTATTTCCTCGCCTGGGAGTCGCTGGCCGAGCGCGAGAAGAAGTGGAATGCGTTCGCCGCCGATCCGGAATGGCTGGCCAAGCGCGCCGAGACCGAGAAGGACGGCGCCATCGTCGAGAACGTCTCCGTTCAGATGCTCACGCCGACCGGCTTCTCGTCCGTACAGTAGCCGTCAGTCCGCCCTGAAGCCTGCCGTCTTGGCGAGGTTGGCCCCTGTGGCGCGGTCCCGCGCCTCAGGGGCTGCGCACCAGCCCTGTCTGGCCCTGCCGGCGGATCTGGCCGGCTCTGACATGGGGAGCGCAACCACAGGCCCGCGAAGCCGATGCCGGGCGCCATCAGTGCGCCAGTAGATCGGTCTGGCTGCCGGAGGCAGGACCGGCGGGGGCACCGCGGCGAAAGAACTTGCGGATGCGAGAAGTATGCTAGGCTTTTCGCAACACAGGGAGGAAACAAGAATGCAACGTAGAACTTTCACGAGCGCCAGCGCGGCTGCCCTCATCGGATCTCTCGCCGGATGGCCGGCGATGGCGCAGAAGATCTCAGGCGATGTCCGCTTCCTCTGCGGCTTCGCGCCGGGCGGCACGGCCGATCTTCTGTGTCGTATCGTGGCCGAGGCCGTGACCTCTGAAGTCGGGCAAAAGGTGATCGTCGATACCAAGACCGGCGCCAGCGGCTTCATCGCCAACGAGATCGTCGCGAACGCACCACCGGACGGCCGGACCATCGGCCTCGCCGCCATGGCGGCGCTGTGCGTATCGCCGGTGATGCCGGGGCAGAAGCTGCCGATCGACGTCGACACCGACCTCACGCCGATCGCGAACATCGCGGGCGTCACCAACATGCTGGTGGTCGGCAAGCACATGAAGTATCGCACGGTCCCGGAGATCATCGACTTCGCGAAGAAGAACCCGGGCAAGCTCACCTATGCTTCCGCGGGCAACGGCACGTCGCAGCATCTCGCCGCCGAACTCTTCAAGAAGATGGCGGGCATCAACATCCTGCATGTGCCCTATCGCGGCGGCGCACCCGCCATCCAGGACATGATCTCGGGCAATTGCGACATGATGTTCGGCAACATGCCGGAATTCCTGGGCCAGATTAACGGCGGAGGGTTGATCCCGGTCGCCTTCGGCTCGCCCAAGCCCTCGCCGCTGTTTCCCAACCTCCCGTTGATGTCGAAGTTCCTGCCCGGTTTCCAGGTGGTCAACTGGTTCGGCGTGTTCGGCTCCAAGGGCATGCCAGCCGACCTGGTCGACTTCTGGAACAAGGCTCTCCGGGCGGCCGTCGCCAAGCCGGACGTGCAGAAGCGCTTCGCCGAGAGCGGCATGGATTCGATCATCGGATCGCCGGCCGAATTCAAGGCGACGATCATGGCCGATCGAAAGAAGTGGGAAGAGGTCATCAAGAGCGCCGGCATCCGTGCCGACTGACCATGCCGCTCGCCGCTAGCAACCACGGGACGCTTCATTACGGCGTCGTGGATCTCGTGGCGCCCTGGCAGCGGCCGCGCCTGCCGATCCTGTTCCATCACGGGATCGGCGCCAGCGCCGGGATCTGGGACGGGTGGCGGCCCGCGCTGGCCGATGCTCACCGGCTCGTCACCTTCGACATGCGCGGCTATGGACGCTCGAACATTCCGGCGGCTGACTTCAGGTGGTCGCTGGACCTGCTGGTCGAGGACTTGTTCGCCGTCGCCGATGCTGCCGGTATTGAGCGCTTCCATCTCGCGGGTGAGTCGATCGGCGGGACGGTGGCGCTGGCGGCGGCGCTCGCCCGGCCGGCAAGGATTGCGACCCTCACCGTCAGCAACGGCGCCCATGTCGGGGCCTCGATCCAGAGGGTCGAGGCGTGGCGACGCCAGCTCGACGAAGGCGGCTCGAAGGGTTGGTCGGATGCCTTCCTGCGCGACCGCTTTCACGACGATGCTCTGTCCGCCGAGCGGCGTGCCTGGTTCGCCGCGGAGCAGGAGAAGTGGACGCGGGATTCCATCCTGAATGCGCTGGGCGTGCTCATCGGCACCGACCTCACGTCGCGGCTGGGCGAGCTCAGATGCCCGGTGCTTTTGCTGCATCCCGACGGCAGCCCGTTCATCCCCGTGAGCGTCATGGCCGCACTGCACGAGGGACTGTCCGACGGCGAGCTCAATGTCTTCGGCCGGTCACGCCATGGCCTGCCGTTCTCGCATGCTGCGCAATGCGCGCAGGCTTTGCGGACTTTTCTCGACTCGCGCAAGGCGGACTGATACCCGGATCGTCAGGCAGCCTTGAAGCGAGGAAACAATGAGACGGATTCTGGCTGGCGCCGCGGCTTTGGCGATCGCCTTTTCGGCCGCTCCGGGCCTTGCCCAGGAGAAGCTCGCCGTCTGGTGGGTGAAGGGCTACTACAAGGCCGAAGACGAGGCGCTGTTCGCCGCGATCAAGAAGTTCGAAGCCAAGACCGGGGTCAAGGTCGACCTGTCCCAGTACGCGGCGGAGGACATGATCCCGAAGACGGTCGAGGCCGTCGACTCCGGTTCGCCACCGGACATTGCCTATTCGGACACATACGACGTCGAGGTCGCGGCCAGGTGGGCCTTCGAGGGCAAGCTCGAAGACATCTCCGACGTGATCGAGCCGATGAAGGACCGGTTCCTCCCGGGCACGATCGACACCGCGTACCTCTACGACGGCAAGGCCAGCAAAAAGGCCTTCTATGGTTTCGTCTTGAAGCAGCAGATGCTGCACGTCGAATACTGGAAGGACATGCTGGCGACGGCTGGCTTCAAGGAAAACGACATTCCGGGCACGTGGAAGGAATACTGGTCCTTCTGGTGCGACAAGGTCCAGCCGGCCTACCGCAAGGCGACCCGCAGCCGGGTGTACGGTATCGGCCGGCCGATGGGCGTGGACTCGACCGACTCGTTCCGCTCGTTCATGAGCTGGGTCGACGCCTACGACGTGAAGCTGGTCGACGGGTCGGGCAAGCTTCTGGTCGACGATCCCAAGGTGCGGGAGGGGCTGATCGCCGCCCTTCGTGACTACACCGACGTCTACGCCAAAGGCTGTTCGCCGCCCTCGTCGACGGGCTGGATGGACGGCGACAGCGAGGCGGCCTTCAACGATCGCACGACGATCCTGACGCACGACTATTCGATCGCAGCCGCAGCCAAGTGGCTCGACGATGCCAATAATCCGAACCGCACACCGGAGGAGCGCACCGCCGGCCGCAGGGCCTACGACGAGCTGATCGCGACGGCCGGTCTCCCCAGAAAGCCCGATGGCACGCCGATGGTCTATCGCACGATCGTCAAGGTGGGGGTGATCTTCCGGGACTCGAAGAACAAGAAGCGGGCCCGCGAATTCCTGCGGGTCCTGCTGGAGGAGGAGAATCTTCGCCCCTATGTCGAGGCCGGGCTGGGCCGCTGGTTTCCGGTGACCAAGGCCGCTCAGGAGAGCCCGTTCTGGAAGGCCGACAAGCATCGCAGGGCCGTGTACGACCAGTTCAAGACGTCACCGCAGCCTTCCGAGTTCGCGAAGAACTGGAAGTTCGCGCTCCTCGACGCCGAGAACGTCTGGGCCAAGGCGATGAACCGCGTGGTGACCGACAAGGTAACCGTCGAGAAGGCCGTCGACGAGCTGATCGCCCGCATCAAGGAAATCGCCCGGTAGAGCGGCGCGTTCGGAGCCTGCTTCAGCCGGTCGTCATGCGTGCCGTGTGCGGCGGCGGGAGGCGAAGGACGCCCTGAGCCGGTCGGCAAACTGCTCGACCTCGGCGCGCCAACGCAGGGCGGGGTCCCAGATCGCTGCGAGATCCATGCCGAGCACGATGCCGTTGGCGACGATCTTGGCGGTGTTCAGGTCCGTCCGCGTCGTCGCCGGAATGACGGCGGTGCCGAGGCCCGCCCGCGCCAGAGACAGGATCACCGTACCCGAGCCGCCTTCGTGGCGGATGCTTGGCGACAGCGACAGCAGGCGAAGCGCCGCGTCCAGCGTCAGGCGCGACTGATATCCGCGATCCAGCACCAGCAGGTCGCGCTCGCACAGTGCGCGGAGATCGATGCCGTTCCTGCGCTCGGCAGCGCTGAAGGGCTTGGGCGACGCCGCCAGGATGTCGAGGCGCACGATCTGGTGATCGACCAGCCCCGCGTCGTAGCGTGGGCGGCCCGTGATGCCCATCGAGGCGTCGCCGCTCAGCACGAGGTCTTCGATCTCGACGCCGTTCGCTTCGAGGACGCCGACCCGGACGTGCGGTTTGGCCTGCGTGAATTCGGCAATGCCCGGCGCCACGACGGTCTCTATCGTATGCGCCGTCGCCGCGACCGTGATCTGGATGGCGGGCTGAACGCTGTTGGCGCGCGCGGCCGCTTCGAACCGGGCGATTCCTTCGAGTGCCGACGAGGCGAGCGGCAGCAGATCGTGCGCGTCGCTGGTCGCAGCCATGCCGCGTCCCGAAGGCTCGAACAGGGCGAGCCCCAGCCGATGCTGCAATTCCGTGATGCGGCGCGACAGGGCGGATTGCGAAATGTTGAGGCGCTCGGCTGCCTCCACGAGGGACCCCGACCGATACACGGCCACGAAGGACTCCAGCAGCCGCTTGTCCACTCTTGTGAATTCCTCAGCAATAAGCCTGCAGATAATGCACTTCGTGCATAGGGTGGATCGGTGCTAGCGCTGCGTCAACCGCACCCGCCATGGGGCGGATCGAGAAAGGAAGACAGGGATGAAGCGTCGCCACCTCCTATCGCTCGCGTCTGCCGCCGCCGGATCGATGATCGCCAGCCCTGGCGCGCAGGCGCAGGGCACCTATCCCGACCGGCCGATCACGCTGGTGGTCGCCGCCCCGCCGGGCGGCGGCACGGACATCGTCGGTCGCATGTTCGCCGAACATCTGTCCAAGGAGTTGGGGCAGCAGGTCATCGTCGACAACAAGGGCGGCGGCAACGGCAACATCGCCACGGCGATCGTCGCGAAGGCGAAGCCGGACGGCTACACGCTGCTGATGCAGTACTCGTCGTTCCATTCGGCCAATCCGGCGATGATCAAGAACCTGAACTGGTCGCCGAAAGACCTGACGGGAGTCGCAATGGGCGCGATCGCGCCGCAGCTGATCGTCATCGCCAAGCGGGTGCCGCCCGACACTCTGAAGGACTTCATCGCCTACGCGAAGGCCCATCCCGGCAAGCTGAACTATGCGTCGTTCGGGCCGGGATCCGTCGCCCATATCGGTGGCGTGATGCTCAACAAGGCCGCCGGCATCGATCTGGTCCACATTCCCTACAAGGGCGCCGGACCGGTGAGCGCCGACCTCGTTGCCGGCCAGGTCGAGCTGGCGGTGATGAGCCCGCCGTCGCTGGCGTCGCACATCCGCAACGGCAACGTGAAGGCTCTCGCGCTCGCGAGCGATGCCCGCCTGGCGGCGTTCCCCGACATCCCCACGACGGCGGAAGCGGGCCTGCCGAGCTTCATCTTCGATGCCTGGTACGGGATGTTTGCGCCGGCCGGAACGCCGAAGGCGGTCATCGACAAGCTGAACGCAGCCATGAGGAAGATCGCAAAGTTCGACACCGTCATGGAGCGGTCGAAACAGCTCGGGATCGTCCTGAGGGACTGGAGTCCGGAACAGTTCGACCGGTTCGTGGCCACCGAAGGCGACATCTGGTCGAAGATCATCAAGGAAAACAAGATCACCCTCGACGAGTAGGTCAACGGAGACAGTCATGACAGGTTCATTGAATGCCAATGCCGGCCCGCGCATCCGCTACAACGCGGACGAAAGCGCACCCTACGAGACGATCACCGTCGACAAGCTGACGCCGATCATCGGCGCCGAACTGGGCGGCGTCGATCTCAGCAAGCCGCTCTCGAACCGGCAGCAGGACGAGATCCATCGCGCGCTGGCCGAGAACCTGGTCATCTTCTTCCGAGACCAGGTGCTGACGCCCGAGCAGCACATGTCGTTCGGCCGCCTGTTCGGCGACCTGCATGTCCATCCCGCGGCGCCGCACGAGTCCGGCATGCCGGAGATGATGATCATCCATTCCGACAAGAACAGCCCGCGCGCCAATGGCGAGGGCTGGCACACCGACGTGAGCTGCGAGGTCGAGCCGCCCATGGGCTCCATCCTCCACATCAAGACCTGTCCGCCGCGCGGCGGCGACACGCTGTTCGCCAGCATGTATGCGGCCTACGACGCCCTGTCGGACCGCATGAAGGCCTATCTCGATGGCATGATTGCCCTGCACGACGGCGAGCCGGTCTATCGCGGCCTGTTCAAGCCGATCGGCGTGGCCGACAAGCCCGAATATCCGCGGGCCGAGCATCCGGTCGTCCGCACCCATCCGGTGACCGGCCGGAAGTGCCTGTACGTCAATGCCGGGTTCACCAGTCGTCTTCTCGGCGTGCCGCGCGACGAGGGCGACGCCATCCTGCGCTACCTCTACCAGCACATGGAGAATCCGCTCTTCCAGTGCCGCTTCCGCTGGCGCGAGAACTCGATCGCCTTCTGGGACAATCGCTGCGCCCAGCACCGCGCCATGTGGGACTACTGGCCGCACACCCGCAGCGGCCATCGCGTCACCGTCACGGGCGACCGGCCGTTTTAGGAACGGTCAGGCGCGGACGGGCTGCAGGGGCGGCGCGGCCACGGCGCGCGCCGCCAGTCGCGTGCGATCCCGTTCGGGGCGAATGAAGAGCAGGCCGATGAGGCCGCCGGCGAGCAGCAGGCCGCCGAGAATGACGTAGCCCTGTTCGTAGCCGGCAAGCGGCGTCGCCGCGTTCTGGATCATCGATCCCATGATCCGGGGCGCGAGAATGCCGGCGAAGGTCACGACGGAGTTGGTGATCGCCAGCATCGCGGCGCGCTGCGGGTGCGGGGTGAGTTCGCTGATGATCATCGGCAGGACGACATAGATCGTGCTGCCGATGGCGGAGCCGAACACCAGGAAGGCGATCTTGAGGCCGTCCGTTGGCATGGCGCCGACGAAGGGAAGGACGCATCCGCCGGCGATGATCGCGAGGCAGGGCAGCACGCCGCGGCAGACCCGGCTCGATACACCCTTCCTCTTGAGCCGCTGGGAGACGTAGCCTCCCGTCAGCACGACGAGGGCGCCGAAGACCCACGGCAGCACGGTGAGATTGCCGCCGAGTTTCTGGCTGAAGCCGAGGCCGGCGACCAGGTACGACGTGAACCAGGTGAGACCCAGCGCCAGCCCCCAGTAGCTCGCAAAGCCCGCGGCACAGACGGCAAGAATGGTGGGGCAGGTGAGGAGGTAGCGATAGGGTATGCGCTCGTTGCTGCCGTTCGTGCTCACCGGTGCATCGACGAGGGTACCTTCGCGTCCGAAGATCAGCCACAGGACGGTCCAGACCAGTCCCGCGATGCCCAGCGCGCCGAAGGCCCAGTGCCAGGTGTAGGTCTCGATGATCCAGTTGAGCAGGGGCACGGCGATGATGACGCCGAAGGCCGACCCCTGGGCGATCACCGCCGTCGGCAGTCCGCGAAGCGAGTCGGGAAACCATTTGTAGATGGCGTGGGTGGCGACGGGGCCGGCCGGGCCTTCGCCGGCGCCCAGGATGATGCGGCAGACGATCAGGGTCTCGACGCTCACCATCCCCAGCATCGGAAACTGCACGATCGACCAGATGATCGCCATGACCAGCAGCGTGTGCTTGGTCTTCACGCGGTTGGATATGAAACCGACGACGATCGCCGAGATGGCGAAGAGCAGGAAGAAGGCCGAGCCGATGTCGCCGAACTGCTCGGGTGTCAGGCCGAGGTCGCGGGTGAGAGGAACTGCCGCAAGGCCGACCACCACCTTGTCGGCGAAGTTGATCAGCATGAAGAGGAATAGCAGGGCGGTCATGCCCCAGGCGCCCTTGAGGGGGCGGTCGTGGACGCTCACTTGGACGTTTCTCCCCGCGTCCTGTTCGATCGGACGCTGGTCGCCATCTGACAGGCAACGCATCCATATCGTCAAGAAATGACGAGCCCCACGGCCCTCCATTCTTCAGGCAAAAAAAGGGCACCCGCAGGTGCCCTTTTCATCGTTCACGATCCGCGAGAGATCACTTCTTCACGAGCGGGCAGTTGCCGTCCTTCATCGGACGATAGGCTTCGTTGCCCGGTACCGTGGCGACCAGCTTGTAGATGTCGTCCTTGCTCTTGGACTCCGCCGGTGTCTTGACCTGGAACAGGTACATGTCGCGCTCCAGGCGTCCGTCCTCGCGCAGCTTGCCGTTCTTGGTCATGACGTCGTTGACGGGGATCTCCCGCATCTTCGCCATCACCGCCTTCGGATCGTCGGTGCCGGCGGCCTGCACGGCCTTGAGGTAGTGCAGGGTCGAGCTGTAGACGCCGACCGTCAGCATGCTGGGGATCTTGTCCTTCTTGGCGCGGAAACGCTTGGTCCAGGCCCGGGTCTCGTCGTTGAGATCCCAGTAGAAGGCTTCGGTGAGGACGAGGCCCTGCGCCACCGGCAGGGTGAGCGCCGCCACGTCGGTCGAGAAGACCAGCAGGCCCGCGAGGCGCTGGCCGGCCTTCGTGATGCCGAACTCGCCAGCCTGCTTGATCGCGTTGATCGTGTCCTGGCCCGCATTGGCAAGGCCGATGACCTTGGCCTTCGAGGCCTGGGCCTGCAGCAGGAACGACGAGAAGTCCTGCGTGCTGAGCGGATGCCTGACGCCACCCAGGACCTTGCCGCCGGCCGCGGTCACGACCGCAGTCACGTCACGCTCGAGCGCGTGGCCGAATGCGTAGTCGGCGGTGAGGAAGTACCAGGAGTCGCCGCCGTCCTTGACGACCGCGCCGCCGGTGACCTTGGCCAGGGCGTAGGTGTCGTACACCCAATGCGCGCCGGTCGGCGAGCAGGCGGCGCCGGTCAGGTCGGCCGAGGCCGCGCCGGTGTTGATATCGATCATGCCCTTTTCCTGGGCAATCTTGCGCACCGCCAGCGCCACCGACGAGGTGCCGATGCCGGTGATCATCTTCACGCCGTCGACGTCGTACCACTTGCGGGCGATCGCCGCGCCGACATCGGGCTTGGTCTGATGGTCGGCCTGCAGGATCTCGATCGGGCGGCCGAGAACCTTCCCGCCGAAATCCTCGATCGCCATCTGCATGGCTTCGACTTCGCCCTGGGTGAGGTCGCCATAGACGCCGGAAAAGCCTTCCATGACGCCGATCTTCAGCGGCTGGGGCGCCTGGGCCTGGGCATAGGCGGCCATGCCGATGACAGCGAGACCGGCGATGGCGGCCGCCGCTCCGGCGTGCCTGATAGTGGTTGCGAGCTTCACGGTTTTAATCCTCCCAATGTTTTTCCCCGTTTTCAGTAATCGGAAATCTATCCATCTGTCGAACGCGACGCCAGTGCTGGACAGCGGCTCAAAGCTTCGATTTATTCGCGACACAGGGAGAGCCGATGGCCAACGAAGAAATAATTCTCGAGGCAACCGGGCTGACGAAGGAGTTCAAGGGCTTCGTCGCGGTCAAGAACGTCAATTTGCGTGTGAAACGACACACAATTCACGCGTTGATCGGGCCAAATGGCGCGGGCAAGACGACGTGCTTCAACCTGCTGACGCACTTCCTGTCGCCGACTTCGGGCCAGATTCACTTCAACGGACGCAACATCACCGGCAGTTCTCCGGCGGCGATCGCGCGTATGGGGTTGGCCCGGTCCTTTCAGATCTCGGCGGTGTTTCCCCATCTCAGTGTGCGTGAAAACGTGCGCGTCGCCCTCCAGCGCAAGCTCGGCATCTCCTTCCAGTTCTGGCGTTCCGAAAGCGTACTGGCCCGCCTCGACGCACGGGCGTTGGAGCTGGTGGCCGCCGTTGGCCTCGCCGACTTCGCGGAGGCCCAGGCCGTCGACCTTCCCTATGGCCGCAAGCGCGCCCTGGAGATCGCCACGACCCTGGCGCTGGAGCCCGAGATGATGCTGCTCGACGAGCCGATGGCCGGCCTCGGCCAGGAAGACATCAAGCGCATCGCCTCACTCATTCGCACGGTCTCCAAGGACCGCACCGTCCTGATGGTCGAGCACAATATGTCTGTCGTCGCCGATCTCTCGGACACGATCACCGTGCTGGCGCGCGGCGAGGTGCTGGCCGAGGGGCCCTACGCCACGGTTTCCAAGCATCCCGCCGTCGTCGAGGCTTATGTCGGAACAGGTCATGGCTGAGACATTGTTGAAAGTCGCAGGCCTGCAGGCCTGGTACGGCGAATCGCACATTCTGCACGGAGTCGATTTCGAGATCCGTCGCGGCGAGCTCGTCACGCTGCTGGGACGCAACGGCGCCGGCAAGACGACGACCCTGCGGTCGATCATGGGCATCCTGGGCAAGCGCACCGGCTCGATTGCCTTCGACGGCAAGGAGACGATCGGAATGCAGTCGGATCACATCGCCCGACTCGGCATCGCCTACTGCCCGGAGGAGCGCGGAATCTTCTCGAGCTTGAACGTCGACGAGAACCTGCGCCTGCCGCCGGTCGTCAAACCGGGCGGGCTCAGCATCGAGGAAATCTACAAGCTCTTCCCCAACCTGCTGGAGCGGCGGCACAGCCAGGGCACGAAACTGTCGGGCGGCGAGCAGCAGATGTTGGCCATCGGGCGCATCCTGCGCACTGGCGCCACCTTGCTGCTGCTCGACGAGCCGACCGAGGGCCTGGCCCCGGTCATCGTCCAACGCATCGGCGAGATCATCCGACAGCTCAAGAGCCGCGGCTTCACCATCCTGCTGGTCGAGCAGAACTTCCATTTCGCGGCCACGGTCGCGGACCGCCACTATGTGATGGAAGACGGTCGCGTGATCGACACGGTCGCCTCGAGCGACGTGCAGCAGAGCATCGGCAAGCTGCAAACCTATCTGGGGGTATGAGGCCGCCATGTTCGAACTTCTAGGCATTCCTCCCCAGGCGCTGTTCGGCCAGCTCCTGCTCGGCCTGATCAACGGCGCCTTCTACGCCATGCTCAGCCTCGGCCTTGCCGTCATCTTCGGCATGCTGAACGTCATCAACTTCACGCACGGCGCCCAGTACATGATGGGGGCCTTCGCCGCCTGGCTGCTGCTCGGCCTCCTCGATGTGCCGTTCTGGGCAGCGCTCGTCATCGCCCCCATCATCGTGGGCCTGTTCGGCATCGTGCTCGAGAAGCTGATGTTGAAACGCATCTACCACCTCGACCATCTCTACGGCTTCCTGCTGACCTTCGGCCTGGCGCTGGTGATCGAAGGCCTCTTCCAGTGGAAGTGGGGCTCCTCCGGCGCGCCCTATCCCAACCCGATCCCGGGCGGCTTCAATCTCGGCTTCATGTTCCTGCCGACCTATCGCGCCTTCGTCGTGGTGGCGGCGCTCGTGATCTGTCTGGCCACCTGGTACGGCATCGAGCGGACCAAGCTCGGCGCCTATCTGCGCGCGGCCACCGAGAACCCGACCCTGGTTCGGGCCTTCGGCATCAACGTGCCGCGGCTGATCACCCTCACCTACGGGCTGGGCGTGGCGCTCGCGGCGCTGGCTGGCGTGCTCGCCGCGCCGATCCAGCAGGTCTCGGCCCTGATGGGGGTCAATCTCGTGCTGGTCGTCTTCGCGGTCGTGGTGATCGGCGGCATGGGCTCGATCATGGGCTCGATCGTCACCGGCTTCGGCCTCGGCCTGGTCGAGGGGCTGACCAAGGTCTTCTATCCGCCGGCTTCCAACACGGTGATCTTCGTCGTCATGGCTCTCGTCCTGCTGGTCAAGCCGGCCGGCCTGTTCGGGCAGACCAAATGAACGCGCAACGCCTCCTCGTCGCCGTCCTGGCCGCCCTCGCGCTGGCTGCGCCCTGGTTCGCCTATCCTGTGTTCCTGATGACGGCGCTGTGCTTCGCGCTGTTCGCCTGCGCCTTCAACCTGCTGCTCGGCTATGTCGGTCTGATGAGCTTCGGCCACGCCATGTTCTTCGGCACGGCGGGCTACTTCTTCGGCCATGTCGTGAAGGCCTGGGACATGCCGCCCGAACTCGGCCTGCTGGCCGGGGTCTGCGGCGCGGCGCTGGTCGGGCTGGTGACCGGCGCGCTGGCGATCCGCCGCCAGGGCATCTACTTCGCCATGATCACGCTGGCCTTCGCGCAGATGATCTACTTCTTCTGCGTCCAGGCGCCGTTCACGCATGGCGAGGACGGGCTGCAGGGCATTCCGCGCAAGGCGCTGCTGGGCGGGCTCATCCCGACCAAGGACGACCGCGTCCTCTATTACGTCGTGCTGGCCATCTTCGTGTTCGGCTACTGCGCCATCTACCGGATCATTCATTCGCCGTTCGGCCAGGTACTGAAGGCCATTCGCGACAACGAACAGCGCGCGCAGTCGCTGGGCTACGAGGCCGACCGCTACAAGCTCCTGGCCTTCGTGCTGTCGGCGGCGCTGGCAGGTCTCGCCGGGGCGACCAAGGCCATGGTGCTCCAGTTCGCCACCCTGACCGACGTGAGCGCGGCCATGTCGGGCGAGGTCGTTCTGATGGCGCTGGTGGGCGGCCTGGGCACAATCGTCGGCCCAGTGGTCGGCGCCTTCATCATCATCACGATGCAGAACTACCTCGCCGCGACCGGCGAGTTCGTCCTGGTGATCCAGGGCGCGATCTTCGTGGTCATCGTGCTCGCCTTCCGCAAGGGCGTGGTCGGCGAGCTCGCGGAATGGTGGAAGCGGCGACAGGCACGCTGAGCGGTGGGGCGGGGGCTTGCCCGCCGCCGTCATTCGCGCGAAGAACGAGCCCGTATCCAGGGGGAAACCATCGATGTCCGAGCTTTCCGAAGACCAGCTGTTCGCCGAGCTGCGCAAGATCGACACGCCGACCATCACCAATGTGGTCGCGACCTATCCGAAGAATCCCCTCTGCCTCGGCCTCTACAATCCCTGGACCGAGAACTGGTACACCGACACGTCGATCCGCTGCATGTACCCCGAGATGGGCGCCATCATCGGCTATGCCGTGACCTGCGTGTACGGCCTGCCCGATCCGAACTTCGCCGGCCGGCTGACCTTCATGGACGTGGTCGACGCCCTCGACGCCATGAAGAAGCCAACCATCCTGGTCATCCAGCAGAAGTGGCCGCCCGAGCTCATGAACAAGGCGGGCCTCGCCGGTGAGATGATGGCGACCTCGATGCAGGCGGTCGGCTGCGTGGGCATGCTGTCCAACGGCCCCTCGCGCGACGTCGACGCGATCCGCCGCATGAAGTTCCAGATGCTGCTGGGCGGTGTCACGGCCGGCCACGGCGAGATGGCGGTGCAGTCGGTCAACGCGCCCGTGTCGGTCGGCGGCATGGACGTGGCGCCGGGTGAGCTGATCCACATGGACGAGAACGGCGCGGTCAAGTTCCCCGCCCAGCACGCGCGCGCGGTGTTGACGAACGCCCAGGCGATGCTGGCCGACGAGGCCGAGAAGCTCGAGAAGATGCGCAAGGCCAAGAGCGCGGCCGAGATCCGGGCCATCAACGCGGGCGGGACCTACGGCGCCAAGAAGGGATAGAGGCACGACATGACCGAGACCGTCGCCGAGCCACGGTCTGTACGCTGGGGCCTGGCGGCAAAGCTCTTCGCGATCCTGCTGCTGCTGGGCGCGGTCGCGGTCATGATCACCGGCGTCCTGGGCTATATCCGCGCGCGCGAGGCGCTGGAGCGGGCGATCTTCGCCCAGCTCACGGCGGCGCGCGAGACCAAGGCGCACCAGATCGAATCCTATTTTCTGACCGTGCGCCGCGAGATGCGGTTGCTGGCGGCGTCCAAGATGGTGGTGGACGCCACGCGTGGCTTTCGCGAAGCCGTCGACGAGTTCGACAAGAAGCCCGTGCCGCCCGAGGTGAAGGAGAGCGTTCACGGCTGGTACGATGGCCACTACATGCCGATGGTACGCAAGCTGCTCGGGACGGATGTGCCTGCCACCGAATTCATGCCGACCAGCGCGGCCCCGTATTTCCTCCAAGACCTCTACATCGTCCGCAACCCGCACCCCGATGGGCGACGGGATCTCCTCGACGATGCCGGAGACGGCAGCGCCTACAGCAAGGTCCATGCGGTTTACCATCCGCTGATGCGGACCGCGGCCACCACTGTGGGGTTCGCGGATTTCATGATCGTCGATCCGCGCACCGGCCGGCTGATCTACACCGTCGACAAGGATGCTGACTTCGCCACCTCGCTGCGTGCGGGCCCCTATCGGCATTCCAACCTGGCCGCGGCGGCGGCCCGCTGCGCAACGGCGCCCGATCCGTCCGCCACCTGCCTCGAGGACTTCTCGGCCTACCTGCCGTCGGATGGCGTTCCCGAGGCCTTCATGGCCGCCCCGATCATCGACCAGGGTGTCGTGACGGGTGTGCTGATCGCGGAACTCTCGGTCGACGAGATCGACGCCATCGTCACCGGTGGACGTCGCTGGCGCAACGAGGGCTTTGGGGCCACCGGCGAGGCTTATCTTGTCGGTCCCGACTTCATGGTTCGCTCGAGCGGCCGCAATTTCTTCGAGAATCCCGCAATCTATTTTTCCGATCTGAAGGCCGGGGGCGCCTCCGATGAGGACATCGCCGCCATCAAGCGCTACGGCTCGCCCATCCTGCACCAGCATGCGGATACCGCAGCGACGCGCGCCGCGGTCGGCGGCGTCGATGGGGTGGGTGAAATTTCCGGCTATCGCGGTGTTCCCACCCTCGCGTCGTGGGGACCTGTCCGGGTTTCCGGCATCAAATGGGGCCTGGTCGCCAAGATCGACAGTTCGGAAGCGTTCGAGCCGGTGTACCGACTGGAACGCGACCTGCTGATCGTAGGGGCGATCGCTTTCTTTGTCGTGGTGGTGACGGGGGCCTGGCTCTCGCGGTCGCTGCTCGGGCCCTTGCGCGAACTCACAGCGGGCGTACGACGCTTCGCGGCCGGCGATCTCGAGGCGCATGTACCGGTGCGGACGCGCGACGAGATCGGCCAGCTCTGCCTCGCCTTCAACGGCATGATCGACGACATCAACCAGAAGAACGTCGTCATCGAGACGAAGAACCGCGAGAACGAGGAACTGCTGCTCAACGTGCTGCCGGCGCCGATCGCCAATCGCCTGCGTGGGGGGGAGAAGGGCATCGCCGACGGCTTCGCCGAGGTCACCGTGTCATTTGCCGATCTGGTGGGATTCACGGCGCTGTCGTCGGAAATGCCGCCGGCCGAGGTGGTCACCCTGCTGAACGGACTGTTCACCCGCTTCGACGTCGCGGCGAGCGAGTTGGGCATCGAGAAGATCAAGACCGTGGGCGACGCCTACATGGCGGTGTGCGGCCTGCCGGTCCCCGTGCCCAACCATGCCGAGCGGATGGTGCGCATGGCGATCCGGATGGTGCACATCACGCGCGAACACGCGATGGAATATGGCGTGTCGATGAAGCTGCGCGTCGGCATCAACAGCGGTCCGGTCGTGGCCGGTGTCATCGGCAAGAGCAAGTACATCTACGACCTCTGGGGCGATACGGTGAACCTGGCGAGCCGCATGGAATCCGGCGGCATTCCCGACTCCGTGCAGGTCACGCGGCCGGTCTACGAGAAGCTCAAGGACCAGTTCGTCTTCGAATCGCGCGGCGAGATCGAGGTCAAGGGCAAGGGCCACGTCGAAGCCTGGGTGCTGAGGCTCTGAGGCTTCAGCCGAGACCGAAGCTCAGCTTGATGGCGATGACGAGTCCGGTGACGGCGATGCTCGACAGGATGAGGCCGAAGACCCGGCTCACGATCTCGATGCCGGGTTTGCCGAGCAGGCGGACGAGGGTTCCCGCCAGGGCATAGGACACGAAGAGAAGCGAGAGGCAGAGTGCCAGGATCGCCGTCGTCGTGACCTGCTCGCCGAACGAGCGCACAGTGTTGTCGGTCAGTAGCACGACCGTGAGGATCGCGCCTGCGCCGGCGATTCCGGGAACGGCGAGGGGAAACACGGCGCGTTGCAGCGGAGTCGCATCGGGCGGCAGGGAGGCGGCTTCCTCGGTCACCTTGCCCAGCACCATCTTCAGCCCGAACAGCAACAGGATCAGCGAACCTGCAAGCTGAAACGACGCCATCGGTATGTGGAGCGCCGACAGAAGCGGTCGGCCGACCAGGATGAAGAAGAGCATGATCAGGAATGCGACCCCCACCGCATAGGCCGCGACCAGCAGCGCCTGTCGCCGCGGCAGCCCGGCCGTGACCATCAGGAAGATCGGCACGGTGGCCACCGGATCGAGGATCACGATCAGGGTGACGAACTCGTAGAAGAAGTGGTTGAGGAATGTCGGAGCCACGAGGGTGCCCTTTGCTGTTGCCCCGCCGAAGGCGAGGGTTCCGCTGAGGATCGAAGAGCGATCACTGCCCTCGAGAACGCTCGGGCCCCTGCCGGGTGAACCGCTTGCAACGTAGTTGCGCGAGTCTAGGTCACGCGCTCCCGATCAAGAAGCGCAAAAGCGCTCTTGAACGGGCAGCCCGTTGGTCACTCCGATGTCCTGGGGGACGGACCCTCGACGATCGCGACGTGGCTTCCTTCGGTCAGTTGCTCCTGCCCGTCCGTCACGATCACGTCGCCGGGCCGAAGTCCCTCGCGGACGACCACGAAATCATCGGTGACGAGTCCCAGGGTGAGCGGGCGGACGTGAGCTGTTTCGTGCCTCGTGACCATGTAGGCGTAGTAGCCTGCGGAGGATCGCCGGACCGCGGCCAGAGGTATGGCAAGGGCGGTGCGTGTCGCATTTGCGGGAACCAGCACGTCGACACGCATGCCGGGGGTCAATGCGTGATCCGTATTCGCGAACGTGGCCACCAGCTTACCCTTATCCGCCCCCTGTTGGGGCTTCAGGTCGCCGCGCCGCAGTTGACCTTCGGCAAGGGCATGTACCTTGTCGTGACCATAGGCCCTCACCGGAAGGTTGCCCTGCAGCAGCTTCTCCCGCACCGCGCGAAGCATCGTCTCCGGCAGGGCGAAGACGACGGAAATGGGATCGGTGCGGCTGATGGTGACGATGCCTGTCTGGTCGCCGGGAGAAACCCTGTCTCCCACACGCCGGAGTGCTCCTCCCACCATGCCCGACGCGGGCGCGCGAACTTCGGTGGCGTCCTGGTCCCGTCGAGCCTGATCGGCGCGCGGCTCGACACGCGCGAGAAGGTCACCCGCCACCACCCGGTGGCCCGCCGTGAAGTCGATCTCCGTGAGGTTGCCGCCGACCGCGCTCCGAACGACGGTGGTCCTGCTGGCGACGGCCGTGCCGACGCTCTCCAGATAGACAGGCACGGTCCGCAGGGCCGCCGACGCCGTGACGACGGGCATCGGAGTCTCGTTTGGCCCCCCGGACTGTGGGCTCGGCACTTGCGCGCGGGTTGGGCTCGTCATGGCGATCGCGCAGGCAGAGGCGAGCGCTGCGACCTGTATCGCCGCTGTCTTTCGCCCGAAGGGACGGAGAAGTTTCAGACACATGGTGCAGCCTCCCGATATCAGCTTGACGCTGCGTACCGCGTTCGGCGATCGGATGTGCATCGCCCGTAAGGTTGGCGGTCCTGCGCGTTCGTGTGGCCGGCCCATACCTTGGTTTAGTGCGGACGATCAGCCCGCTTCGTGCCCCTTCTTCTTCCTGCCGAGTTCGCGGGCCAGCGCGATGAAGGCCTTGAGGGCAGCCGATGGATTGCGCCGGCCGGGATAGTAGAGGCAGAGATCGGCGATGGGCGGCGTCCAGTCGTCGAGAACACGCACGAGGCGCCGGGCTTCGATGTCGTCACGCACATCCTGCTCGAGGAAGTAGCCAATACCGAGACCTTCCAGGACGGCGACGCGGGCGAGGCTCGCTTCGTCCAGCGTGATCGGACCCGTCACCTCGATCTGGACCGTCTCGCCGCGCTTCTCGAAGTGCCATCTGAACACCGCCCCGTTGGGCAGACGGGTCCGCACGCAGGGATACCGCGCGAGATCCGTCGGCACGCGCGGCTTTCCATGCTGCTTGAAATAGGCGGGCGAGGCGACGACGGCATGGCGCTGCGGCCGGCCGAGGGGCACGGCGATCATGTCGGCGGGCACGAGGTCGCCCGGCGCAGGCCGAGATCGAAGCCGTCGGCGACGATGTCGACCAGCCGGCCCTCGGTCACGAGATCCACGTGCACCTCCCGATGGCGGCGCAGAAACGCGAGAACGAGCGGGGAGATGATCTCACGGGCGCCAGCGGCGAAGGCATTGATGCGCAGTGTCCCGGAAGGGGTTGCCTGCCGGGAGCGGGCGGCGTCGAGGGCGCCATGAATGTCGCGCAGGGCCGGGCCCACCTGTTCGACGAAGGCGCGGCCCGCATCGGTCAGGGAAACGCTGCGCGTCGTCCGGTTGAACAGGCGCACGCCCACGCGCGCCTCCAGCTTCGCGACGGCATTGCTCAGCCCCGTCGTCGACATGCCGAGCCCCTGCGCGGCGGCGCGGAACGAGCCCGCGCGCGCAATCGCGACCACGGCGTCGAGTTCATTGAGCAGCAGGCGCGACATACGATTATCCATAATTACGGGACAAGACGTCCCGGTTTGTCCCTCTTATCGGGATGCCTGTCCACGCGTACATCGTAGGCCGCGGGACACATTCAGGAGGGAAAGACCATGAAGCTGCCAGCGCCCCTGGAGGCTTACTTCGCGGCTGACAAAGCCGGCGGCGACGCCGCGCCGCTTTCCGCCTTCGCGCCCGATGGCGTCGTGACGGACGAAGGCCGGACGCATGTCGGTCATGACGCCATCGCAGCCTGGTGGCGCGCCGCCAAGGCGCAGTACGGTCATGCGGCCGAGCCGCGCGAGGTCGCGGAGGAGGCGGGACTGACCGTGGTCCGCGCCCAGGTGACCGGGCGCTTTCCGGGCAGCCCGGCGATGCTGACGTTCGCCTTCCGGATCGCCGGGGGAAAGATCGCGGCGTTGAGGATCGGCGCATGAGCGGCTTTCTTGATCTCGAAGGCAGGACCGCCCTGGTGACGTCGGGCACTCGCGGCGCCGGCGCAGCGACGGTCGCGCTCTTGCGGGACCTCGGCGCGCGTGTCCTCACGACGGCGCGATCGCGTCCCGAGGCGCTGTCCGCATCCGGGTTCGTCGCCGCGGATCTCACCACGGCCGAGGGCTGCGCCGACCTGGCCGCCGCGGCGCGCCAACGGCTCGGCGACATCGATATCCTCGTCCACATGCTCGGCGGCTCCTCGGCGCCGGCCGGCGGCTTCGCGGCGCTGGGCGACGCCGAGTGGAAGAGCGAGCTTGAGCTCAATCTGATGCCGGCCGTGCGGCTGGACCGCGCGCTCGTACCCGGCATGGTCGAGCGGGGCCGCGGCGTCGTCATCCATGTCGGCTCGATCCAGAGCCGGCTGCCGCTGCCGGAGTCGACGACCGCCTATGCCGCCGCCAAGGCGGCGCTGTCCACCTACAGCAAGAGCCTCTCCAAGGAGGTCTCGCCCCGGGGCGTGCGCGTCGTGCGCGTGCAGCCGGGCTGGATCGAAACCGAAGCCGCGGTCCGGCTCACGGAACGGATCGCACTGGACGCCGGGGTCGACAGCGCGGGCGGCCGGGAGATCGTCATGCGGGCGCTGGGCGGCATTCCGATCGGCCGGCCTTCGAGCCCGGCGGAGGTCGCGAATCTCATCGCCTTCCTCGCCTCGGATCGCGCCGCGACCATTACCGGCGCGGAGTACGTGATCGACGGCGGCACGATTCCGACCGCGTGAGAGGTTAGCGGGACGCTTCTATCGGCCCGACAGGTTCCAGCCGCCGATCCTGGCGTAGATCGCGTCGCGCAGGCGACGGACATGGGTGTTCAGGGCCGCCAGTCGCGGCGCGGTCTCTCCGGAAACCGAAAGCAGCGCCTCGCCCAGGCAGCCGGCCCGGGCGCGCAAGGCCCGGCCCGGTTCGGTGAGCTCCACCAGCACCTGCCGCTCGTTCTCGGGATTGCGGGTCCGGCGCACCAGTCCCGCCTCTTCCAGGCGCTTCAGCAGCGGCGTCAGCGTGCTCGACTCGAGCCCGAGCTGGTCGGCGATGACCCCGACGGCGCGGCGGTCTTCGCTCCAGAGAACGTTGAGCACGAGATACTGCGGATAGGTCAGCCCCAGCCCGTCCAGGAGCGGTTTGTAGGCGCGCTGGATCGCCATGTTCGCCGAATAGATCGAATAGCAGAGCTGATCCTCGAGAGGGACCGGCGTGCCGGTCCCGTTCTTCGCCTTCTTCACGTTCGCCTCCTGCCCTCGCCGGCACCATCGCCCGGAGTTTAGCCGGGAAAATCATATCGCGATAATTGTTTCGGTTGACGAGGTCGGCCATCGACACCATCTGAACGATATCGCGATAATAGATATCGTGACATATTAAGCCCAGGAGCCGACTCATGAACGACTATGATGCTTCAGATTCCGCCCGGCGCGGGCGGGAGAACCAGGCGCGGCTGACGGCGGCGCTTCGGCCCGGCTACGACTTCATCGTGTGCGGCGCCGGCTCCTCCGGGTCGGTGATCGCGCGGCGGCTGGCCGAGAATGCCGACGTCCAGGTCCTGCTGCTCGAGGCGGGCGGCAGCGACGATGCCGAAGCCGTGCTCAACCCGGCCCTGTGGCCGACCAATCTCGGCGGCGAACGCGACTGGGGATTCCGGGCCGAACCCAACCCTCATCTCAACGGCCGCGAGATCCCGATGTCCATGGGCAAGGGGCTGGGCGGCGGGTCGAGCATCAATGTGATGGTCTGGGCCCGTGGACATAAGAGCGACTGGGAGTTCTTCGCGTCGGAGGCGGGCGATGCGCGCTGGGGCTACGAGAACGTGCTCGGAATCTATCGCCGGATCGAGGACTGGAAAGGCAATCCCGACCCCGCGTATCGCGGCACCGGAGGGCCGGTCTGGGTGCAGCCCGCTGCCTCGCCGAGCCCGCTCGCGCTCGCGATGCTCGACGCCGCGCGCGAACTCGACATCCCCGTGTTCGACCATCCCAACGGGCGCATGATGGACCAGGAGGGCGGCGCGGCGATCACCGACATGCTGGTGCGCGACGGGCGGCGCCAGTCGCTGTACCGCGCCTATGTCCATCCCTGGCTCGATCGCGCGAACCTGACCGTGCTCACCGGCGCGCTCGTGCAGCGGGTGGTCTTCCAGGGCACGCGAGCGATCGGGGTCGAACTCGTGCAGGGCGGACGGACGATGACCATCGGTGCGCGGACGGAAGTCGTGCTGTCGCTCGGTGCGATTCAGACACCCAAGGTCCTGATGCATTCGGGGATCGGCGAGCGTCGCGAGCTGGAGCGCTTCGGCATCCCGGTCGTGCAGAACCTGCCGGGGGTCGGGCGCAACCTGCAGGACCATGTGTCCTTCGGCTGTACCTGGGCCCTGTCGGAGCCTCTGGCGCCCCGCAACAGCGGCAGCGAGGCGACGATGTACTGGAAGAGCCGGCCCGACCTCGACGCGCCCGACCTGCTATTCTGCCAGGTCGAGTTCCCGGTGCCCAGCGAGCGCACGGCGCTGCGCGGCGTGCCGGCCCACGGCTGGACGATGTTCGCAGGCCTCGCCCACCCCGAGAGCCGGGGACGCCTGCGCCTGCAGAGCGCCGATCCGACCGCGGCGCTGGCGATCGACGCGAACTTCCTGTCGGGCGCTAGGGACATGACGGCGGCCTCGTCCTGTATCGAGCTCTGCCGCGCCCTGGGCAACGCCCAGGCCTTCCGTCCCTTCGTCACCAGCGAAGCCATGCCGGGCGAGGTGAAGGGCGAGGACCTCGACGCCTACATCCGCGACGCGGCCGTTACCTACTGGCACCAGAGCGGCACGGCCCGGATGGGGCGGGACGACATGTCGGTCGTGGACGCGACGCTGCGTGTCTACGGCGTAAGCGGGCTGCGGGTGGCCGACGGCTCGATCATGCCGCGGGTCACCACCGGCAACACCCAGGCCCCCTGCGCCATCATCGGCGAACGCGCCGCCGAGATGATGCGCGAGGACCACGGTCTCTGATCTGCCGCTGTGCCGGGGCCCTGCGGGGCCCCGGCGTCGCTGGCCGTCCTCGCCACCCGGGGCACTGTACCACCCGCATGCCGATTTCAATGAACCGCGCGCTTGTTGTTAGGCGGGGGCTTCAACAAGACGCTTTCCCCACGTTCCCGAGTGGAATCTTCTCAGTTCAAGCGTCTGGAACACGATGGCGGACCCGGCGAGAGTCGAACTCACGACCTCTGCCTACGGAGTGTCGGCTTGAGCCGCACGCCAAGGTCCCATAAACTGGATAAACAAGGACGCATGCCGAGCGATTTTCAACGAATGACGGGACATCCCCGCACAGACAGGCTCCTTCTTCGAGGTGCCCTAATGTCATTGACGTCCTTAGACAACTGGAATGAAGGCCCGGGGGGCGCAAGTGGCTGACTTGCTGTTCAGAACGTAGGCGCCCCTGTTCCCAATGCCGTCGATTTGTCTCTGGCTTTCCAGGAATTGTTGACCTCTCTGGACGCCAAAGACATTGTTCGATTGAAGGCAGCTTTTCAGACTATATGCTTGGCGCCGATTGAGTTTGAACTCAATTATGATCGCTTTTGGAAAGCCTTTGTCGGGAAAGGAATGGGAGACTTATTTCTCGATTTATTGATTGAGAACCGACGAGAAATATTCAGCAGACTGGGAATTATTGCCAAGAGTTTCGAGAGCGCTGTAGCTTTGGGTCGGGAGGCTGCGGTCTTCGACGTAGTTTCGTCGATTTGGCACGATCCACACTGGCCCGTAATACGCTGGGGACATGCGGATTATATCCGTCGCCTTAATGGGCTGGGTAAGCGAACTCATTCCAGGCTTCTTGAAAGAAAGATTTTCAGGCAACTCCAAGCGCTTAAATACCGAGGCGTACCCCGGCTTCGGGGCGATTTCTTCAATAGTGCAGAGGCACTGGCTGAGCGAGTCGATTTGCCGAAAGATCTCCTGGATCTCTTATACCGTAACAGTCGGTACAAGCCGATGCATCGAAGGATCTGGGAGCGTCACGTTCGGACAGCCTTCTGCTGTGAGCATATCGCAACTGATCTTATGCGAGGCATCGACGAAAGGGCCGATCGCGTTACCTGGCGGTGCCGCTTATTCGGCTTATCTATCGAAATGTAGTACGGCATGGATGACTCTTGTTCGTGATGGAGCAAGCGTTGTCCCGAATGTATTGATCGGTCCGACGCGAGAAAAAGGCGAATCCTATCGTGATTTTTCGGAGCGTTGGTTCAAGTTCTATGGTGAGTGTCTGGAAGCGGCGCTTACTGGCGATCCTCGAAACATTTCACTAAGGCCTTCTTGGGTTGGTATTCTGACCGAACGGCATACAGGCGGCCCACGCCAGAGGATTACTTCGCTCTAGCCTCTAGCTCCACATAGTCCCGGCTGTACCGCACGACGGCCCAGGCGGATCCTTCCCTCACCACGATGGCTCCTGACTCCTCACCATCTGCCCGGCAGACAGAGACAGTGCGCCCGTAGCGGTCTTGATCGCGTCGTAGGTCTCCACGCGCCCGCTCCAAACGACAGTGAGCGCGGTTTGCTGAGAGCAGTGACGGATCGGGGCGACAATCGGCTTGGTGTTCGTGGATGCGTTCAACGCCTTAGCGGCTGCAATCGTGGTCGGGACACGTGCGAAAAATCTTCGCGTGAGTCCCCATGTGTCCCCCCGGTTCTTACGGGAGGGGACCCTCAACAGCTAGGTCATTGTAACGAGTGGCGGACCCGGCGAGATTCGAACTCACGACCTCTGCCTTCGGAGGGCAGCGCTCTATCCAGCTGAGCTACGGGTCCGGCGCGGCGGAACATACCGGAGGGGGCGCTGCTGCGCAACGAGCGGACTCGAAGCCTCAAAAGCCGGTATTCGGCCTGCCGGAGGCTCGAGGTTGAACGCTTCATCTTGACTGATAAGGTCTCGCCGCAAATGCTGGCCACGCTATTCCCCCGTGGCAGATAAGGTTTTCGGGAGGTCCAACCGTGTCCGATCACGCTCTTCGTCACGCCGTCAACATCAAGGCGGATGCCGCCAAGGTCCACGCCGCCCTCACAACCCTGGAGGGGCTCAAGGGCTGGACCATGGCCGAGGTCTCGGGCGGCGCGGGCGTGGGGAGCCAGTGGACCCTGAAATATGCCGACGGGCCGAAGTTCGTCTGGGAAGTCGCGTCGCAGGGAGCCGACGCCGTCGTCTGGAAGTGCGTGGACGGGCCGGGCGACGCGGCCGGCACCAGCGTCTCGTTCCATCTCGGCCAGACGCCGCACGGGCGGGTCCACCTCACCTTCGCCCATTCCGGCTGGCCGCATCAGAAGGGCAACTTCGAGAAGTGCAACGCCCTCTGGGGCATGATGCTGCATCACCTCAGGGCCTTCGCCGAGCACGGGAAGGCCGCGCCTGCTTATTCCTGATTCCTCCTTTCATTCCGGTCAAACAATGCAGCAGTCCCTTTCCGACTTTGTCGACGCGATGGACAAAGCGGGCTTCCTCGTGCGCATCACCGACGAAGTGCGTGTCGATCAGGTTCCCAAGCTCATGGAGGCCAATCCGACCAAGGCGGTCCTGATCGAGAAGATCAAGGACACCGAGTTCTCGGTGCTGGCCAACGCCTATTCCAACCAGGAGATGTTCGCCTGGGCGATGGGCTGCGACAAGACGCGGACCGGCCTCGAGATGGTGGCGCGCTCCAAGGGCCGGGTGAAGTGGGAGACGGTGACGACGGCGCCCTGCAAGGAGGTGATCCTGAAGGGCGACGATGTCGACCTGACCCGCCTGCCGCTGTTCCTGCACCACGATCGCGACGGCCACGCCTACACCAACGACAATCTCTTCATCAGCAAGCATCCCGACACCGGCGTCTACGACTGGGGCATCTACCGCTCGATGTTCCGCACGAAGAACGAGAAGTCGGTCGACATGACCTGCACCTCGCACCGCCAGCGAATCCATGCCATGGCGGCGGCGGCGAAGGGGCAGAACCTCGAGGTCGCGATCGTGCTGGGCGGTCCGACCATCGACAAGATCGCGGCGCTGGTCGGCGTCACCACCGACACCGACGATTTCGAGGTGCTGGGCGCCTTCTATGGCGCGCCGGCCAAGATGATCAAATGCGAAACCATCGACGTGATGGTGCCGGCCAATGCCGAGATCGTGCTCGAATGCGAGCTGATGGCGCTGGAGGGGCTGGTCTACGACGAGGGCCCGTACGGCGAGTTCACCGGCATGTACGGCGGCGGCATCAAGCACAATTATCGCCTCAAGGTGAAGGCGATGACCTACCGCAAGGGCGGCATCTTCCAGCATTGCACGATCGGCGGGCTGCATCCCTGGTACACCGACAACATGCTGCAGCTGCCGGCGATCGAGGCCGACCTGTTCAACGGGCTGAAGCAGGGCGGCATCGACGTGCGCGAGGTGCGCTGTCCGCTGGGCGGCCTGTCCAACATCGCCTACGCCAAGATCCATCCGCTGGGGGCCGGCGATTCCAAGCAGGCGCTGGGCATCATGCTGACCTGTTCCAAGCAGGGGCTTCCGAAGATCGCCATGGTGTTCGACACCGACGTCGATATCTGGGACGACCAGGCCGTGCTGGCCGCCATGGCCTACCGTTACATGCCGGACAAGGACACGGTGCGGCTCGACGGGCTCAACACCATGACCGTCGATCCCAAGAGCACGACGCTCGGCATCTCCTCCAAGATCGGCATGGACTGCACGGTGCCGCTCGGACCGGAATGGAACCCCAACGAGTTCGTGCGCAGCACCGTCACCGATCTGGGCGATCCGCCGGCCGGGCTGAAGATCATGACGGAAGACGAGCTGACCAAGGACATGGAGGCGTTCATCCGCGCCGAGCCGCGCGCCTGGCACGACATCCTGAAGCAGTATCACGGCCAGCCCTATCCGGTGCTCTACCGCGCCTTCGGCAACCTGCGGCACAGGCTCGGCCGCAGCAACGATCCGCCGTGGTACCGCTACACGCTCTCCGACACACCGTTCTCGTGGGAGGCGAAGCCTGCGCCGCTGAACCACTCGGACCCGCGTCACATCAAGACAAGCGGCTGAGGGCATTCGAATGGCAGCGAGCGAACCTGTGCGGCGCATGGTGGTCGGCATCACCGGCGCCTCGGGAACGGTTTACGGCATCCGCGTGCTCGAGGCGTTGCGGGCGCTGAAGATCGAGAGCCATCTCGTGATCTCGAAGGCGGGCGACCAGACGCGGTCGCTCGAGACCGACGTCTCGGCCTCGGAACTGCGGGCGCTGGCCGACAAGGTCTATGCGCCGGGCGATATTGCCGCGTCGATCTCGAGCGGCTCGTTCCAGACCATGGGCATGATCGTGGCGCCCTGTTCGGTGCGCACCCTGAGCGAGATCGCGACGGGGGTGACCTCGGGGCTCGTCTCCCGCGCCGCCGACGTCTGCCTGAAGGAGCGCCGGCGGGTCGTGCTGATGTTCCGCGAGACGCCGCTGCACGCCGGCCACATCAAGAGCATGCTGGCCGTCACCGAGATGGGCGCCATCGTCGCCGTTCCGTCGCCGGCCTTCTATACGCGGCCCAGGACGGTCGACGATATCGTGACGCATTCGGTCGCGCGCGTGCTCGACCTGTTCGGCCTCGACACCAAGACGTTTCCGCGATGGAGCGGACCTTCCGGTGTGGACAGGCCCGCCACCGCCAAGCGCCGGAGCGGCAAATGATGTTGCGACGCCTGACGATCGCCGCCCTGATGATGATGGCCGCCGGCCCTCTTGCGACATTGAGCGCCCAGCAGACGTCGGACGATGTCCGCGTCACCGACTCGGCACCGAAGGCCCATGCCCGGATCGGCCTCAAGAGCAGCGCCTTCTTCGTGCGCTTCGACCGGCCGGTCGATCACATCAAGTCGACCCTGGTCATCAAGCAGGGCGACAAGGTGATCGAGCGCCTTCACCCGCGTCTGGAATCGGCCCCGGAAGTGCTGTTCGCCGCTGCGCCGACCCTGCCGCCCGGCAACTACGTGCTGCACTGGGCGGTGATCACGGTGCAGGGGACGAAGGCCAAAGAGGGTGACATTCCCTTTCAGGTCTCCGACCAGTAGGCGCCGCGTGCCGGCCGTCCGTTCAGGTAACCGTGATGAGCCGGGCGCGATCGGAAGTACCCGCTGGAAGGGACCCCTGCCGGAGTTCGACGCCGCAACGCGCAAGGTGGCGACGGTACTTTCCGGTCGGGCTTGGCGCGACGGCCCATTTCAGCGACAGTTGGCGCACAAACGGGAGGAAGAAACGACATGACCGATCATAGCCGGCGCGGCTTCGTTCGCGCTTCGGGCGCTGCTGCAATGTTCGCCACCCTGGGACTCGCGGGCCGCGCCGGCGCGCAGGGCACCCCGCCGCTCGAGACCGTGCGCATCGTCACCGGCTTCCCGCCGGGCGGCACGTCCGACACGCTGTGCCGTCGCGTCGCCGAGGGGCTGCGGGGAACGGCCTATACCAAGGCCGCCCTCGTGGAGAACAAGGCCGGCGCCGGCGGCCAGATCGCCATCCAGTCGATGAAGGGTGCGGCGACCGACGGCAGCGTCATCCTGCAGACCCCGGCTTCGATGCTGATGATCTATCCGCACATCTACAAGAAGCTGGCCTACGATCCCTTCACCGACGTGACCCCGGTGACGCTCGCCTGCACGTTCGATTTCGGCTTCTGCGTCGGCCCCGCCGTGCCCGACAGTGTGAAGAACATCCCGGAGTTCCTGGCCTGGTGCAAGGCGAACCCGGACAAGGCCAACTACGGCTCGCCGGCCTCCGGTTCGGTACCGCACTTCATCGGCGTGCTGCTGGGCCAGGCCGGTGGCGTCGAACTGAAGCACGTCGCCTATCGCGGCACGCAGCCCGCGGTGCAGGACATGATCGGTGGCCAGATCCAGGCCGTGTCCGGCCCGGTCGGCGAGTTCACCCAGCAGGTCGCCGCCGGCAAGGCGCGCCTCCTCGGCGTCTCGGGCGCGACCCGCAGCCGCTTTGCGCCAAACGTCCCGACCTTCGCCGAGCAGGGCTACAAGGACCTGGTCTTCTCCGAGTGGTTCGGCTTCTTCGCTCCGGGCGGCACGTCGGCGCCGGTCGTGATGCGTGCCAACGAAGCGCTGCGCGCCGCGCTCGCCCGGAAGGACGTGATCGACGGCCTGGCCGTGATGGGCCTCGAGATGAAGTCCTCCACGCCGCAGGAACTCGGCGCCCTCCTGAAGGCAAGCTACGATCGCTGGGGTCCGATCGTGAAGAAGATCGGGTTCACGGCGGATTCGTGAGATCGGTGTCGTCCTGAGCGCAGCGAAGGACCTCACGGAACGACCAAAGAACGGCGTAGCTGGCGGGAGATCCTTCGCTGCGCTCAGGATGACAAGTCAAACCCGCTTTGCGTCGTCGCGCGCGTAGGTCGCGACGGCGCGGTCGACCAGCGTCTTGCGGTCGATCTTGTTGGTCCCCGCGAGCGGCAGCTCGTCGACGAACCATATCGCGCGCGGGTGGGCGTAGGCCGGGCCGTTGTCGAGGGCGAAGCGGCGCAGGGCCTCCTCGGTGGGTGACGTGCCGGGTTTTGCCACGACGAAGGCGACCGGCAGCTGGTACTTGATTTCGTCGGGCACCGGCACGACGCAGGCCTGCGCAACGTCGGCATGACGGCCCAGCAGCTTCTCGACCTCGCCGGGATAGACGTTCTCCCCGCCGCACTGGAACATGTCGTCGGCACGGCCGACGAAGAAGACGAAGCCGTTCTCGTCGCGTCGCATCACGTCGCCGGTGTCGTACCAGCCGTCGATCAGGCGCTTCTTCGTGTCGGCCTCGCGGTTGAGATAGCCGCTCATGAGTGCCGGCGTGCGGATGTGCAGCACGCCCTGCGTGGCGCCGGTCTCCGCGCCGCCGACGAACTTCACTTCGATGTTGGCGCGTGGATAGCCCAGCGATCCCATGGGCTTTGGAATGCCGTCGGGATGCGGGCCGAAGCCCAGCGGCCCGGACTCCGTGGTGCCCCAGCTGTTGGCCGTCTCGGCATTGGGGAACATCCGGTGCATCTGCTCGAAGAATTCCGCCGTCGACGGCGCCGAGCCGGTGACCGCCGTGGTGACGCAGCCCAGATCTGCCTTGGCCAGTTCCTCCGTCTCGCGCATCACCAGCGCCAGCATGGTCGGCACCGAGGTGATCATGGCGACGCGATTGCGGTCGATGGCGCGGATGAAGCCGCGGGCCATGAAATTCGTCATCAGCACGATCGTGCCGCCGTTGATCATCGCCATCTTGGCGCTGAACAGGCCGTTCATGTGGAACAGCGGCGCGGCGATGATGATCTTCTGTCCCTCGATGCCGGGCCGCTGCTCCGGCGTCGCGCCGGTCGCCCAGAGGTAGCCGCCATGGCTCAGCGGCACGCCCTTGGGCAGGCCGGTCGAGCCCGACGTGTAGAGGATCATGGCGACTTCTTCGGGCGCCATGTCGACCGGCTCGAAAGACCCCGCGTCGAGCAGACCGTCGAGTTCCTCCATCGCGACGGTCGGCACCAGCGAACCGACCAGCGGCGCGCGCTCGGCGTCGGCGATCGCCAGCTTGACGGAACAGTCCTTCATGATGTGCGCGACCGTTTCGCGCGGCAACTTATGATTGACGCAGACCGACACGAGCCCGGCCGCCATGGTGGCCATGTAGAGCACGAGATAGTCGGCGCTGTTGGCCGCGACGATGGCCACGGCCTCGCCGCGTCCGAGCCCGCGCTTCAGCAGGCCGCGCGCCAGGGCGGCGATGCGCAGCCGCGCCTCGCCGTAGCCCAGACGCAGCTGTTCATCGCCCTCGGGCGAAACCTGGATGATGAAGGGGCGGTCGGCCGGCGCCTGCGGGTCGAGGATGGCGGCGAGATTCTTGAGGTCCATGATTCCCTGATTGATAGACGGACGATCGCGCTGCAAGCGACGTGCCGGATTTCAGCGCCGGCGATGGAATTGCGAGCCGCCATACGACTGGTCGGTGGGCACGATCTCCATGAAGCTCACATCCATGCGCTGCGGGGCGCCCAGTACGAACATGACCGCCTCGGCGATGTCGGTGGGCTGCAGCGTTTCGAACCCGTCATAGAAGCGCCGACGTCCTTCCTCGCGATCCTCCATCAGGCCGAGATGGGCGCCCGTCTCGACCCTGCCCGGCGAGATCTCGGTCACCCGCACGCCCGACCCGTGCAGGTCGAGGCGCAGCGTCTGGCTGAGATTGTGGATGGCGGCCTTGGTCATGGCATAGACCGGCATGCCGGGCAGCGCCCAGGTGCCCGACGTCGATCCGAGATTGACGATGTGGCCGAGACCCCGTGCCCTCATGCCGGGCACGACGGCGGCCAGGCAGTTGAGCGTGCCGCGCAGGTTCACGTCCATCAGCGTTGCGATGTCGTCGGGCGCGGTCTCCCACGACAGCCCGCCGCGCACCGGGGCGGAGGCGTTGTTGACCAGGATGTCGGCATCGAGCGAGCCCAGGACGCTCAGCACCGCGTCGCGATGGGAGATGTCGAGTGCCATCGGCCGGCAGCCGGTCTCCTGGGCCAGGTCCGTCAGGTCCTCGGTGGAGCGGGCGACGGCATAGACGTCGAGTCCGCCGATCGTGAGTTCGCGGACGATCGCCGCGCCGATGCCGCGGCTCGCGCCTGTGACGATGGCCGTACGATAGCGATCCAGTGACACGGCTTCCTCCTTTGCCCGGCGCGAACGGCCGCCTAAAATGCCACCATAGCGCATCGAAGCTGGAGCACGGCATGGCCAAGAAAGTCTTTCCCGACGGCACCGAGGTGGCGGGCTTCTACGTGCGCACCATCAAGAGCGGTCCGTTCGTCTTCGTGTCGGGCACGACCTCGCTCAATCCCAAGGGGCAGGTGCAGGGCAAGGATGCGGCCCAGCAGACCGCGATCACCATGCGCAAGATCGAGGCCGGGCTGAAGTCCGCCGGGGCGAAGCTCGGCGACCTCGTGCGGACGACGATCTACGTGACCGACATTCGCGACATGGGGGCCGTGACGACGGCCCTGGGCAAGTCGCTGAAGGGCGCGGTGGTCACATCGACGCTGGTGGCCGTGAGTGCCCTTGCCGTGCCGGGCCTGCTGGTCGAGATTGAGGCTACGGCCGTCGTCGGTGAGTGATGAGGGGCGACGTTGATCGGGGGAGTGAGTTGGATGAGCGGTAAGAGAGCAGGGTTGCTGGGGCGCCGGCAGGCGCTGATCGGGTCCGTCGGGGCCGTGGGCACGATGCTGGCGGCGCCGGCGATCGCCCAGCAGCGGGTCAAGTCCGGAACCGTCAACATCGAGCAGGTCCAGGTGGCCTTCTTCGGCAGCGGAAACGTCGGCAGCGGCACTTTGCACTACGAAGGCCGCAGCTACCGGTTCTCGGTCGGCGGCCTGGGCGTCGGCGGGTTCGGCGTCTCCAAGATGGAAGCCTATGGCGACGTCTACAATCTGAAGGAGCTGCGCCAATTCCCCGGCGCCTACGGCCAGGCGCGCTATGGCGCGGCCTACGGCGACAAGGGCAAGGGCGAGATGTGGCTGGAAAACACCAACGGCGTGATGATCGACCTGAAGACGCGCCGCCAGGGCCTGGCCGTGTCGCTCGGCGCCGATGCCGTCATCATCGACTTCAAGTGAGGCGGCCCATGACGATCTTCAGCCGCGCCCTGGCCGGCGCCCTCGTTCTCCTGGCCGCTGCTCCGGCCGTGGCGCAGGACGAGACCCAGACATTCAACGCTTTCGCCGTGGTGCTCGCCAACGGCACGGTCGTGCGGGCCGCGGAGAAGCAGCTCGTCGTGGCGGGCAACCTGGCGGGTCCCATGTTCATCGAGACCGATGAAGGGCCGCAGCAGGCCGGCCGCGTCGGCTGCGCCCTGTCGTCGAAGATCGACCAGGCCAGCCGCAAGACCAGCGCGGCGGGCGCCTGTACCTTCACGGCGTACGACGGCGCTACCGCCTGGGGCGAGTGGGAATGCGCCGGCTATGAGCTCGTCGGCTGTCGCGGCACGTTCAGGCTGACGGGCGGCACGGGCCGCTTCGAGGGCGCGAGCGGCGAGAGCACGCTCATCTGGCGCCCGACGGCCTATGAGCTGAGGAAGCAGCTCGACGGCATGGCGCTCGACAATGCCAGCGGCATCGTCCTGTGGCGCGACTTCAAGCTGAAGGGCAAGTAGTCCTCCTTCAGCCGGCCGGCGGGTAGGGGATGCGGGTGCGCTGCAGGAGCTCCTCCAGCGCCTTGATGCCCTGCTCGTCTCATGCTCCGCAGTAGGCCACGAATGGGGCGACCTTGCACCTGTCCGGCGGCGCGAGGTACTGTCGATCGCCGCCTTCCGGGGGGCCAAGGGGGAGAGCAAATGACGACGCGATCGACGATGCAGTGGGTGTTCGTGATGGGCATCGCGGGTCTGGTCGCGGCCTGCGGCATGGCGAAGAGCACGCCCGGCCCCGACTCCCGGACGGAAACGAATGCGACCCAGGTCACCTGGACCGATGGCAAGCCCGCCATCGCGATCAGCTGCAAGGAACCCGGCGCCTGTCAGACCCGTGCGGTCGCGATGTGTGGCGCGACGGGCGGCGATTACACGACGCTGAAGATGGAAAACATGCCGACGCGCGGCGACATGTCGGAGATCCGAGGCGCCGCTTCGGTCGTCATTCGCTGCGGGGCCTAGCGCTGGCCTGACCGCTGCGCTTCGAGCCCCAGAGGCTCGCCATCTCGGGCAGGGATTTCGAGGCGTCGGCGCCCGACGGGAGTTGGGCTTCGTGATTGGCAATCCACGCCGCGACATCTTCCGTCACGGCCGGCCCCGCCTTGTCGCGCATCAGCAGGTGGTAGCCTTCCTTGTAGAAGGCGAGTTTGGAATCGGGTCGCGGCGGCATAATCTCGATCGCCGCCTTGACCGGTTCCTGCGGGACGATGCGATCGCCCAGCCCGTACATCATGAGATAGGGTTCCTTGACCCGGGCCGCGGACGCGCGGGCGTCGTCCATCAGGTCGACCAGCCCGTAGGCCATGTCGAGGCGGGGCTGGCGCAGCATCATCGGATCGTTGCGCAGCTTGTCGATGGTCTTGGGATTGTCGGTCGGCTTGTAGTCGATCGAGGTCGGGCCGGCGGGCATCCAGGGGATGGTGTGGGCGAAGAACCACAGGCCGGCGCTGGCCACCGGCCCGAACGTGTCGCGCGAGCGCACGGCCGCGGCCGACAGGACCAGCCCGTCCGATTCGGTCCCGCGATCGGCGGCCACCAGCACCACCGCCCCGCCCATGCTCTCGCCGGCGAGGTAGAACGGCACGCCGGGATGACGGGCGCGCACCAGGGCTGCCACCGTCCTGGCATCGTCAACCAGGGTGTCCGTGCCGGGCCAGCGGCCGCGGGTCGGGCTGCCGCCGAAGCCGCGCTGATCATAGGCGTAAGTGGTGATCCCGGCGCCGGACCAGCTCCCCGCCGGTTCCTCCCAGGCCATGCGGTAGTCGCCGAACCCGTGCAGGGCCAGGATGACCGCCTTGGGGGCGCCGTTTGCCGCAGGCCAGACCGACAGCGGTAGCGCAGTCCCGTCCGCCGCGACATAACGGTCGTCGGTCAGCCGCGGCGCCTGCACCGGGCCGCCCGCCGGAACCACCGTCGGGGCGCAGGCTGAGAGCATGACCGCAGCGGCGGAGACCGCTATCATTCGCCGGCGTAACAGGAGTGGGATCGTGACGGAGCCGTTTGAAATCATCACTGTCGATACTGACCGCGTCGCCTGCGATGGCGGTGGCGGCGCGTTGGGCCATCCCAAAGTGTACCTCAACCTGGGCCCGGAAGGACACGTCGAGTGTCCCTATTGCAGCAGGCTCTACAAGCTGCGCGAAGGCGCAACTCTCGCCCACGCTCACTGAGGGAACGACCCCATGAAGCAGCTCGGGGAAGGCTGGAACTGGCGCGACCTGAAGGTCGGCGACAAGTTCGTCACCTATGGCCGAACGATCTTCGAGGCCGATCTCCTGAATTTCGTGACCCTTTGCGGCTTTTCCGAGGAGCTGTTCACGAACCGGGAATACATCCGCGAGCATGCGCCCATGCGCGGCGGCCATCCCGTGCCGGGCGCCCTGGTCTATTCCATGGCCGAAGGCCTGGTGATCCCGACGACCCTTCAGGGAACCGGCCTCGCCTTCCTGTCGATGGGCTTCGACATCAAGGGCCCGACCTATGTGAACGACACGATCCACGTCGAGATCGAGATCACCGAGATCAAGCCGACCTCCAAGGATCCGATGCGCGCGCTGGTGCGGACCACCAACCTGGTCAAGAACCAGAAGGGCGAGACGGTCCTGATCTACACGCCGCTGCGCATGCTGCAGGGAAGCTGACGACCGATGCCGATGCCGACCGATGCCGAGATCGCCCGCTACCGCGAGGATGGCGCGGTCTGCCTGCGCAACGCCATTCCGATGGAGTGGATCGAGCGCATGCGGGCGGCGGTGGACGACGACATGAAGAGTCCGGGGCCGATGGTGCGGATCAACACGCCGCAGGGCGCGCCCGGCCTCTTCTTCGTCGACTTCCAGCTCTGGCAGCGTCATCCCGCGGCCCGTGCCTTCGTCTACGAATCGCCCGCGCGCGAGATTGTGGCCCGGCTCATGGGCTCGAAGGAGGTCGTCTACTATCACGACCATCTGCTGGTGAAGGAGCCGGGCACGCAGGAGCGCACGCCCTGGCATCACGACCAACCCTACTATCCGATCGACGGTGAGCAGGTGATCTCGCTATGGACGCCGCTCGATCCGGTCGACCGCGAGACCTGCGTCGAATACGTGAAGGGCTCGCACCGCTGGGGCCGCTGGTTCCAGCCCAAGTTCTTCAAGCTGGGCGGTGTCGACCTGCAGGTCCAGGACAGCCGCTTCGAGCCGCTGCCGGATCTCGATGCCGAGCGCGGCAGCCACGAGTTCCTCGCCTGGGACATGGAGCCGGGCGACGTCATTGCCTTCCATGCGCTCACGCTGCACGGCGCCTCAGGCAACCGTTCGAGCGCCCGTCGCCGTCGTGCCTGGGCGACGCGCTGGTGCGGCGACGATGCCCGCTACGGCGCCCGCGCCGGACAGATCTCGCCGCCCATCGAGGGCCATGGGCTGAAGCCCGGCGACCGGCTCGAATGCGAGACCTTTCCGAAGGTGTGGCCGGCCTGATCGCGCGCAGCCGCGCTTCTAGGAGTCCGCGTCGAACCCATCCAGCCATTCGCGGGCATGGTGCAGCTCGCGGAAGATCTTCACCGGGCGGTCACCCTGGGCCAGCACCTCGAACAGGCGGGCCTGCTGGTAGGCATGGTCCGTGACCGCGACGATGGCGAGGGGCCCGAGCTTGCCGACCTGGAGATAGGCGCGGATGCGCGCCCCGAGCGCCATCATGTCGGCGTCGTTCAGCATCACCGTGGCGTGCGTCATGTCGAAGATCTTGCGGTAGGGCATCACGTCGGCGATGGCGACGCCATCGAGATACTGTTCGATGTCCCTCAGCCGCAGCTCGTCCCGCGCGACGGCGATCACGAGTCGGTGCGGCTTGGAGATCGTCCACTGGACCGGCATGGTAACGAACTATGCCGGATCGACTGCAGGACCGACAAGCGCCGGCGTGTTACGGAACCAGGACGGCCTTGCCGACGACGGTGCGCTCCTCGATCAGGCGAAAAGCCTTCACCCAATCTGCAAGGTCGTAGGTCGCGGCCACGGTCGCCTTGAGCTTGCCCTCGGTGAACCAGTGCGTCAGTTCCTTCTGCGCATCCGCCACGAGTGCACGGCGCCGGGCGAGGGCCTCGGCCTCCTTGGGCGACGGCACGCCCTTGCCGCCCCAGCCGTTCCAGTAGCCGTAGTAGAAGCCGATCACCGTCACGTTCTTGACCAGCAGGATGTTGGCCGGGATCTGCGGGACGGTGCCGCTGGCGAAGCCCATCGGAATGATCCGCCCCTCGGGCGCCACGCATCGCAGCGACGCATCGAAGGCCGATCCGCCCACCGGGTCGTAGATCACATCGGCGCCGCGGCCGCCGGTGATTTCCAGCACCTTGGTCCGCAGGTCCTCTGAGCGATAGTCGATCAGGTGATCGGCGCCGGCCTCGCCGGCTGCCTTCAGCTTGTCGGCCCCGCCGGCGCTGGCGATCACGATCGCTCCCATCGCCTTGCCGACCTCGATGGCGGTGAGGCCCGAGCCGCCGCCCGCGCCGTGCACCAGCAGCACTTCGCCGGGCTGCAGGTTGGCCTTCCACTTCAGGGCGCCGTAGGCGGTCGGGTAGAGCGTCGGAAAATTGGTCGCCTCGGCATAGGGCATGATCTCGGGAATCGGCACCAGGTTCGCCGCCGCAGCCGTGGCGTACTCGGCGAATGCGCCCTGGCTGACGCCTGTCGCGATCCGATCACCCACGGACACGTTGGTCACGCCTTCGCCCAATGCCACGACATGGCCGGCTAGTTCGTTGCCCGGGACGTAGGGCAGGGCAGGCTTGTTCTGGTGCTTGCCCTGAACCCCGAGCATCGCGGCGAAACTCACGCCGGCGGCGCGGACCTTGACCAGCACTTCGCCGGCTTTCGGCACGGGCTGCGGAATGTCCTCGACCTTCAGATTGTCGATCGGACCATAGGCATGACAAACCAGCGCCCGCATATCCCTACCTCTCGGATTGTTTCTTGAACTCTATTTCTTGAATTGGCCGTGCCGGCCTTCGCCCTGGGCGAAACGCGCCGCGCCGCCCTGCGATTCCTGCCGCCTTGCGTCGAGCGACAGTTCCATCTCGCGACGGATCGCCGAGGCTTCGTCGCGGTCGAAACTCTCGTAGGCCGACTGGCGGTCCGACGTCATGGCGATCGGCGGGAAGCCTGCGATCTGGCGGGCCAGCGCCTCGGCTTCGGCCCGTGTCGTGCCGCGTGCCACCTTGCGCGTGGCGAGGCCGATCGCGATCGCCTCGTCCGCGCCGACGGCGCGGCCGGTCAGCAGCATGTCCATGGCGCGGCCCTGACCCACGATGCGCGGCAGGCGCACGGTCGTGCCGTCGCTCATCGGCACGCCCCAGCGGCGCGAGAACACGCCGAAGGTCGCCGTGTCGTCGACGATGCGGATGTCGCAGAACAGCGCGACCCCCAGCCCGCCGGCGCAGGCATGGCCCTCGATGGCGCCGATCACCGGCTTGGACAGGGGCGCGCGCAGCGGCCCCTGGTCGCTGCCGGCCCAGGGAAAATAGTCGGTACCCGCGCCCAGCTCCTTGAGGTCGGCACCGGCACAGAAGGCGCCGCCCGCACCGGTCAGCACGGCGACGCGCGCCGCGGCATCGGCCTCGAAGGCGCGCAGCGCGTCGGCAAGCCCGTGCGCCGCTTCGTTGTCGAGCGCGTTCCGGGCCTGCGGCCGGTTGATGGTGATGGTGGTCACCGGCCCCTGGGCCTCGACCAGAATTTTCGACGTGCTCATGACTTCGTCTTAGCGAACCGTGAGGAGCTCGTCTTCAAGCTGGGCGTTGGAGCGGGCCGGTGTGCGGAAGTACCACCAGTTCTTCTGGGCGGTCCAATGTTCCTTGCGCGCCGTGCCGCCACCCCAGACGCAGCGCTTGAAGTCGCGCGTCGCGGCCATGAAGGCCCGGTCGGCCTCGTCGAGCTTCAGGGCGTGGTCGCCCATCTCCTCGCGGCTGAACATCGGCAGCGCCTCGAGGATGAGTTCTCGCACGTCGACGTCATTCAGCCAGTTGTCGAGATCGAACGTGTAGTCTTCCCGCTCGAGGCCGCGGGCGAAAGTCGCCCACTGGTCGATCAGTTCCTGCAGGTCGGCCACGTTGGGCGGGCCGGGCGGTGGTGACGGCGGGTTCAATCGTTCCCTCTTTCGGATTGTCGACGGTAGTAGCGCTCGCCGTCGTTGGGTTTGAAGAAGGTGCGTATGACGCCATTGGCATTGAAGGCGATGAAGGCACCGGTGTCACGGTCGAAACGCGTCACGACGCCATCGCGCCGCACCGTCTCGAGGATCGGTCCGCCGACCTTGGCGTCGCGCAGGAGCTGCGCCTGACGCAGATAATCCTGTTTGGTGATGCGACCGAACTCGCTGCCATGCTTCTGGTAGTGATCGTCGAGGCGGCGCTGGTCGGCGAAGCCCACGCTCGCGCCCCAGCCCTGGCCCGCCTCGCGCGCCTCGGCGGAGATCGTGGCGCCGCGCGCGGCTTCGCGCTGGCCGCGCTCCGAAGTCTGGTTCCAGAAGAGGAAGATCGCGACCGCCGCCAGCGCCGCCGTCAGGAGACGGCGCCACGGCACGCCGCGGGAGCGGAGGTTCATGCCCTATTGTGCGCCGGCTTTGAACCAGCGCGCAATCGCTTGCTGCTTGGAAGTACAACCCTCAGCCTCTATTCTACCACCGGCCAGAGGAACTTTGAATAGAACTGCAACTGAGAGACGTGGAATGGCGCTATCCGGAAGTGACGTCAAGTTCGTGACCGACAACATCGCATCGCCACTTGTTCGGGTCATTGCCACAGCTCAGTTCGGCGAACCGATTGGTACCGGCGCTGGGGTTGTGACTAAGTGGATATTGCAGCAATGCCCAATCTTCGTCGGCTACAGATCTCGCTGGACAGTAAGGCAGTCCTTTCGCCGCTGCTGGACCTGGATAATCTAGAAAGCTTGTCGGTTTTGACGACCCCTTTTCCAGACTTCTTCACCAAAACTAAGTCCGAGAATATTACGGGTTTGCAACTCAACGTGTCGGGACTGGCATCTCTGGATGCGATTAGTCGATTTCAAGGGTTGAAATCGCTAACGCTGTCGGAATTCAGCGCTGAGAAGCCTGGAGATTTGAGCAGCTTGGAGCATTTGGCCCAGTTGAGTTTTCGTCGCTGTCAATTTCAATCGCTCGACGGAATTCAAAGACTGTCGTCACTTCAAGAGTTGACGTTGCAAGAGGTGCAAGTGTCAGACCCAAGTGCGTTAGCGGAGTGTGCGAAACTTAGAGTGCTGACCGTCAGCCAAAATCAGAAAGACCTAATTAAATATGCACAAGCGCTTAAAGGAGTGCGGCTCCGCGTCGTAGGAAGCGGCTTGCGAAGGGTTTTGGGATAGAGAGGAGACGCAAACTACGCCTATTGTGCGCCGCCTTTGAACCACCGCGCAATCATGCGGCGCTCGGCATCGGTGATGTTGGTCATGTTGCCGGGCGGCATGACGCGCGAGGCGGCAGCCTGCTGGTTGATGGCCGCGGCCATCGCGTGAATTTGTGCGGGGGTCTCGAGCAATAGTCCCTTGGGCGGCGCCAGGAAGCCCTCCTGCGTGGGTTTCGCCGCGTGGCAGGGCGTGCAGCGCGCCTGGATGATGGGCTGGACCTCGGCGAAGGCCACCGGTCCGCCACCGTCCGCACTGGGCCTCGGCAGGGCGAGCAGGGCGGTGAGGGCAATGAAGATGAAGCCCGCGGCCAGTACCAGCGGGTTGGCGTTGCCCTTGTGGCGCTGGACAAACCAGACGCGGATCAGGGCGCCGGCCATCGAGATCGTGAGCAGCAGCACCCAGTTCCATTCGTGGCCGTAGAGGCCGGCGTAATGGTTGCTGATCATCGTGAACAGCACGGGCAGTGTGAAATAGGTGTTGTGGACCGAGCGCTGGCGGCCGCGCAGCCCGTGGATCGGGTCGGGGATGCGGCCTTCCTCCTTGGCCTTCACCAGTTCGCGCTGGCCGGGGATGATCACGAAGTAGACGTTCAGCACCATGATGGTGCCGAGCATCGCGCCGAAATGGATGTAGGCGCCGCGGCCGGAGAAGATGTGGCAGAGCGCCCAGGCCGCGGCGACGCAGTAGAGGAAGACGAGTCCGCCCAGCACGACCTCGTCCTGGCCCAGGATCGACCGGCAGAGGAAATCGTAGACCAGCCAGCCCAGGACGAGGAATCCGAGTCCGATGGCGATCGCCTGCGGCTTCGTCAGCGGCAGGACCGACGGGTCGATCAGCGCGACCTCGGCCCCGTAGTAATAGACGAGGCAGAGCAGGAAGAAGCCGGTGACGAGCGTGGTGTAGGCTTCCCACTTGAACCAGTGCAGTTCAGGCGGCAGCCGCTCGGGCGCCACCTTGAACTTCTTGGCGGTGTAGAAGCCGCCGCCATGGACCGCCCAGACCTCGCCGCCGATTC
Source organism: Rhodospirillales bacterium 24-66-33 (assembly GCA_002281855.1). Taxonomy (GTDB): domain Bacteria; phylum Pseudomonadota; class Alphaproteobacteria; order Reyranellales; family Reyranellaceae; genus Reyranella. Next base: position 372,294 of record NCHQ01000001.1, read on the forward strand.
CCTTGGCCTCGTCGGCCGGATCGAGAGGCTTGTGCAGATGGTTGTCCAGCCAGATGAAATAGAAGGAGGCGCCGATCCACGCGATGCCCACGATCATGTGGGCCCAGCGCAGGATCAGGTTCAGCCACTCGACGACGTACGGGTCCATTGATCCTCTGGTGCGCAGACCTAGTGCGCGGTCTCGGCTTCCCGTCCGGCTGCCGTGGCGTCGGCCACTGCCGCCGCGCCACTGCGCATGCCGTTGAAGTAGGCGTTGAGCGCTATGGCGGCGATCGAAGCCAATAAAATCCCGCTGTGCAAGAGGGGACTTAGGGCTTTCGGCATGTGCCCGAAGAATCTCTCCGAAACCTGCGGGATCATGCCGAGGCCGATGCTGACGGCAACGACGTAGGTGTTGCCCGGATTGCCGCGGAAGTCGACGCGCGACAGGACGCGGATGCCGGTGGCGCAGATCATGCCGAACATGACGATGCCGGCGCCCCCCAGCACGAACTGCGGGATCGAGGCGACGATCGTGGCGATCTTGGGGACCAGGCCGAGGATCAGCATGATCACGCCGCCGGTTGCCGTGACCCAGCGCGAGCGCACGCCGGTGATGCCGACCAAGCCGACATTCTGCGAGAACGAGGTGTAGGGGAATGTATTGAACACGCCGCCGATCAGGGTGCCGAGACCGTCGGCGCGCAGGCCTCGCGTCATGTCTTCCTGGCCGATCGTGCGGTCGGTCACCTCGCCCAGGGCGAGAAAGACACCGGTCGATTCGATCATCACCACGATCAGGACCAGGCTCATCGTGAGGATCGCCAGCAGGTCGAATGTCGGCCAGCCGAACTGGAACGGATGGACGAGCTCGACCCACCTGGCCTGGGCGACGCCGGCGAAATTCACCTCGCCCAGCGCGAATGCCACGCCGAATCCGGCGATCAGCCCCAGAAGGACGGCAATGTTGGCGAAGAAGCCCCTGCAGTATTTCGTGGCGCCGAGAATGACCAGAAGCACGAGAAGTGACACGGCGAGATAGAGCGGGTCGCCGAAGCGCGGATTGCCGGCGCCGCCTGCCGCCCAATTGATGCCGACTCCCAACAGCGAAATGCCGACGACGGTTATGATGGTCCCGGTGACCACCGGAGGAAACAACGGCAGGAGCCGGCTGATGAACGGCGCCACCAGGATGCCGAACAGGCCGGCGCCGATCACCGCGCCGTAGATGCCGAGCAGGCCGAGGCTCGGATCGGCGGCCATCGCCAGCATCGGGCTGACCGCGGCGAAGGTGACCCCCATCATCACCGGCATCCGAATGCCGAAGCCGCGAAAGCCGATGCTCTGGATCAAGGTGGCGATGCCGCAGGCGAACAGGTCGGCGTTGATGAGGATCGCCACCTGCTCCTTCGGAAGCTTCAGCGCACTGCCGAGGATCAGGGGGACGGCGAGGGCGCCGGCGTACATCACGAGGACGTGTTGCAGGCCGAGGGGAAGCAGCCTGGCCAGGGGCGGCTTTTCATCCACCGGGTCCACGGTGTGGTCAGGCATCGATCTTCTCCCCCCGAGCGATGTCGCCGCTTCCTCGCCCCCGGACCGCAACCGGCGGGCCACCCGGCCGAAACGCCAATTCAGACTCGCCTAAGGAAGTGGACGGCGGTAAATCGCCCTTTCGACTGTATCCGAAAGAATTTCGAGGGGAACGAGAATGGCGGCTTTGGACCTTCCGGCGGGCGTGACGATCGACGGTGCCCTCAAGCCCGGCTTCGAAAAGGTGCTCACCAAAGAGGCAGTCGCCTTCGTCGCCGAGCTGCAGCGCAAGTTCAATGCCCGCCGCGAAGAACTGCTGGCGCTCCGCGTCGAGCGCCAGAAGCGCCTCGATGCCGGCGAGAAGCCGGACTTCCTGCCCGAGACCGCCAAGATCCGCGAGAGCGACTGGACGGTCGCGCCGCTGCCCAAGGACATCCTGGACCGCCGGGTCGAGATCACCGGGCCGGTCGACCGCAAGATGATCATCAACGCGCTGAACTGCGGCGCCAACGTCTTCATGGCCGACTTCGAGGATGCCTCGACCCCGACCTGGGCCAACATGGTCGAAGGCCAGTACAATCTGGCCGACGCGGTCCGCCGCCAGATCGACTATGTCGACCCCAACAGCGGCAAGTCCTACAAGCTGAACGACCAGACGGCCGTGCTGTTCGTGCGTCCGCGCGGCTGGCACCTGCTCGAGAAGCACATGACGGTCGACGGCAAGCCGATGTCGGGCTCGCTGTTCGATTTCGGCTTCTATTTCTTCCACAATGCCAAGGAAGCGCTGTCGCGCGGCACCGGCCCGTATTTCTACCTGCCCAAGCTGGAGAGCCATCTCGAGGCGCGGCTGTGGAACGACGTGTTCGTTGCTGCCCAGGACGCGCTCGGCGTGCCGCAGAAGTCGATCAAGGCCACGGTGCTGATCGAGACCATCGTCGCCAGCTTCGAGATGGACGAGATCCTGTGGGAGCTGAAGGATCATTCGGCCGGCCTCAACTGCGGCCGCTGGGATTACATCTTCTCCTTCATCAAGAAGTTCCGCGAGCAGGAATGGGCGGTGCTGCCCGATCGCGGCACGGTCGGCATGACCTCGCACTTCCTGCGCTCCTACAGCCAGCTCGTGATCAAGACCTGCCACCGCCGCGAAGTGCATGCGATGGGCGGCATGGCGGCGCAGATTCCGATCAAGAACGATCCGAAGGCCAACGAAGAGGCGATGGGCCGCGTCCACGCCGACAAGAAGCGCGAGGCCGGCGACGGCCATGACGGCACCTGGGTCGCCCATCCCGGCCTGGTGCCGATCGCCAAGGCCGAGTTCGACGCGGTCATGAAGGAGGCCAACCAGATCGCGCGCAAGCGCCAGGACGTGAACGTCACCGCGGCCGACCTGATCCAGATCCCCACGGGTCCGAAGACCGAAGCCGGCCTGCGCCAGAACGTGGCCGTCGGCATCGGCTATGTCGAGGCCTGGCTGCGCGGCATCGGCTGCGTGCCGCTGTTCAACCTGATGGAAGACGCCGCCACCGCCGAGATCAGCCGCGCGCAGGTCTGGCAGTGGGTGCGCCACAACCAGAAGCTCGACGACGGCCGCGGCATCACCAAGGAACTCGTCCGCGAGATCGTGCGCGAGGAGAACGACAAGGTGAAGGCACAGATCGGCGAGGAAGCCTATGCCAAGGGCCGCCACGAGGATGCCGCCCAGCTCATGATCGACCTGGTCGAGCAGCCGCAGTTCTACGAGTTCCTGACCCTGCCGGCCTACGATCGCATCATGGCCGACGAGAAGGCGGCGGCCTGAAGGACAGACGATGATCAAGAGCGTTTATGACGTCACCTCGGCGGGCAAGCCCGATGCGCCCGCGATCGGCGCGCCGGGTCGGCCGTGGCTCACCTATGGCGATCTGAAGAAGCTGACCGACGATACGCTGGCGGCGCTGAACGCCGTCGGAATCGGCCGCGGCGATAGGGTCGCCATGGTGGCGCCCAACGGGCCGGAGATGGCGTCCTCGTTCATCGCCGTCGCCTCGGGCACCAGCTCGGCACCGCTCAACCCGGCCTATCGCGCCGACGAGTTCGAGTTCTACCTCGACGACCTGAAGCCCAAGGCCGTGATCGTGCAGCAGGGCATGGACAGCCCGGTGCGCGGCATGGCCGAGAAGGTCGGCGTGCCGATCATCGAGCTGATCCCGACCGCCGACGGTCCGGCCGGCAGCTTCACGCTCGACGTGTCGGCGCTGAAGCCCGCGAAGGCCGCCAGGCCCGGCACCTCGGTCGACGGCGAGATCGCGCTGGTGCTGCACACGTCGGGCACGACGGCGCGGCCCAAGATCGTGCCGCTGTCGACGGCCAACCTCGCCGCGTCCGCCCGCCACATCGCCCAGTCACTGGCGCTGACGCCGAACGACCGTTGCATGAACATCATGCCGCTGTTCCACATCCACGGGCTGATCGCCGCGACGCTGTCGTCGCTGGGCGCCGGCGCATCGGTGTCGTGCACCCCGGGCTTCAACGCGCTGCGCTTCTTCGCCCAGCTCGAGGAGGTGAAGCCCACCTGGTACACGGCGGTGCCGACCATGCACCAGGCGATCCTCACGCGCCTGCGCAGCCATGCCGACGCCGCGAAGGCTGCCAGGCTGCGGTTCATCCGCTCCTCGTCGGCGTCGCTGCCGCCGCAGGTCATGCTCGAGCTCGAAGCGGCGTTCGACTGTCCGGTGATCGAGGCCTACGGCATGACCGAGGCCAGCCACCAGATGGCGTCCAACGCGCTGCCGCCCGGCAAGCGCAAGCCGGGGGCCGTCGGCCTGCCGGCCGGTCCGAAGATCGCCATCATGGACGAGGCCGGCCACTTCCTGCCGCAGGGCACGATCGGCGAGGTCGTGATCCAGGGACCGAACGTCACGGCGGGCTACGACAACAATCCCGACGCCAACCTGAAGGCCTTCGCCGATGGCTGGTTCCGCACCGGCGACCAGGGCCGCTTCGACGAGGATGGCTACCTGTTCCTGACGGGCCGCCTCAAGGAGATCATCAATCGCGGTGGCGAGAAGATCAGCCCGATCGAGGTCGACACGATCCTGATGGATCACCCGGCGGTCGAGCAGGTCGTGACCTTCGCGATCCCTCATCCCATGCTGGGCGAGGATGTCGGCGCGGTCGTCGTGCTGCGTTCGGGCCAGGAAGCGACGGAGCGCGAGTTGCGCGATTTCGTGGCCAAGCACGCCGCCGACTTCAAGGTGCCGCGCAAGGTCGTGTTCGTGAGCGAGATCCCCAAGGGCGCCACCGGCAAGCTGCAGCGCATCGGCCTGGCCGCCAAGCTCGGCCTGGGCGAGGCGAAGGCCTGAGGATCGCACCGTGACCTCGATCTGCGTTTTCGGCGCCGGTGCGATCGGCGGCCTGATGGCGGCCAAGCTCGAAATGGCCGGCACCCCCGTCACCGTGGTGGCGCGCGGTGCTCATGGCGAGGCGCTGCGCACCCGGGGCCTCGTCCTGCTGAGCGAGGGCAAGGAGACGGTGACGGAACCCCGCGTCGCCACCGATCCGAAGGAGATCGGGCCGCAGGACTATCTCGTCCTGACCCTGAAGGCCCATTCCCTGCTGCCGGCGATGGCGCAGCTCCAGCCGCTGATCGGGCCGAACACCACGATCGTCGCGGCGATCAACGGCGTGCCCTGGTGGTACACCTACAAGCTGGGCGGCGAATTCGAAGGCAAGCTGATCGAATCGGTCGATCCCGACGGAGCGCTCACGGCCGCGCTGCCGCCGTCGCAGGTGCTGGGCAGCATCGTCTATCCGGCCGCCGATGTGGTCGAGCCCGGCGTGATCCACCACACCTACGGCGACCGCTTCACGCTGGGCGAGCCGGACGGCAGCCGCAGCGAGCGCGCGGCGAAGCTCTCCGATCTGCTGATCAAGGCCGGCCTCAAGGCGCCGGTGCGGCCCCGCATCCGCGACGAGCTGTGGGTCAAGCTCTGGGGCAACATGGCCTTCAACCCGATCAGCGCGCTGACCGGGGCGACGCTCGACAAGGTGATCGGCGATCCCGGCACGCATGCCGTCTGCCGCGCCCTGATGGTCGAGGGCCAGGCCGTCGCGGAGAAGCTCGGCGTGAAGTTCGCCATCAACGTCGACAAGCGCATTGCCGGCGGCGCCGAGGTCGGGGCCCACAAGACCTCCATGCTGCAGGACCTCGAACGCGGCCGGCCGCTCGAGATCGAGGCGCTGCTGGGCGCCGTCGTCGAGATGGCGGAATGGGTCGGTGTCGACATGCCGATCGGCCGCAGCGTGCTGGCGCTGGTCCGTCAGCGCGCCGCGATGCGCTGAGGTGACGAGGCGCTGAAATGGAGAAGGTCGAGCTCGTCTTCGATCCCGACAATGCGCGCGCCGCGGGCTATGTGGGCGAACGTCTGTCGACGTTCAATGCGAGCCGCACCGGCAGGTCCGACTACTATCCCTGCAAGATTTTCCTGAAGGGCGAGAAGGGCGAAACCCTGGGCGGCCTTCTCGGCTACCTCTGGTCGGACTGGCTGTTCGTCTCGATCCTCTGGGTCGACGAGGCGCTGCGGGGCCAGGGCCACGCCACGCGCCTGATGGACGCCGCCGAAGACTATGCCCGCCAGCGCGGCTGCCACTCGGCGCATCTCGACACCCACACCTGGCAGGCCCGCCCGTTCTACGAAAAGCGCGGCTACGAAGTCTTCGCCACCCTCGACGATTACCCGCCGGGCCATAAGAAGTTCTTCCTGAAGAAGAGCCTCTAGAGTCGTTCCGGTCGATGTGGGATCGCCTTTCTCCCCATTAAAATGGTGAGATGTCGTCGTCTCACGACGACAGAGGGGTCAGAATGCACGTGATGACAAGTATGACCCCATCGCCCCGTATGACGGGGCACTTCCCCATCTGAATGGGGAAGCGATTGGTCACGAACTCTGCCGGTCCAGCCCACGTCGGAAAGCCTCCAGCAGGCCGTTGGAAAAGTCGAAATCCCGGCGGATAACGAAACAAACGAAATAAACGAAACAATCGAAGCGGGTGTCGCACCCTCCCGTGTCCTGTGCCGGATGACACTGGGCGCAACAATGTTGCTCCAGTGCTTCTGAAAGGCCTGTTTCAACAGCCTATTCGTTCCCCTTGTCGTCCTGAGCGCAGCGAAGGACCTAGCGGGTCGACCAGAGTACTGCTCAGCGAGCGCTGGATCCTTCGCTGCGCTCAGGATGACAAGAGTGCGGCCCGGCCGAGCCCGCGCGTCAGCGAACGCCGAGATCCTTCAGCCGCTTGTCGAGCGACAAGAGGTCGGCCCAGCTCTGGCGTTTGCTGGCGGGGGTGCGCAGCAGATAGGCGGGATGGAAGGTCGGGAGCGCCGGGACTTCGCTGCCGTCGTCGAGCGTGAGCGTCGCCCATTTGCCGCGCAGGCGGGTGATGCCCTCGGTCGTGTTGAGCACGGCCTTCACCGCCGTGCCGCCGGCCAGCACCACGATCTTCGGCCTGGCGAGTTCGATGTGGCGGCGCGTGAAGGCCAGGCAGATCGCCTGTTCCGAGAGGGTCGGCGTGCGGTTGCCCGGTGGCCGCCAGAACAGAATGTTGGTGATGTAGAGGTCGCGCTCGCGGCTCATGCCGATGGCCGCAAACATGCGATCCATGAGCTGGCCGCTGACGCCGACGAACGGCTTGCCGAGCCTGTCCTCGTCGGCGCCCGGCGCTTCACCGACGATCATCACCGGCGCGCCGGCCACGCCGTCGGCGAACACCGTGTTCTTGGCCGTGCGCTTCAGCGCGCAGCCTTCGAAGGCGCGCACGGCTTCCTCGAGTTCGGCGATGGTGGCCGCCCGGCGCGAGACCTCGCGCGCATCCTCCGCGAGCTGCGGTGATTCCAGCGGCACGGGCGCGCGCACGACCGCCGGTGCGGCCGGCGCGCGGATCGGCGTCGGCGCTGCCGGTGACGAAGCGGGTGTCGAAGCCGCGGAGGCCGCAGCAGCGGCAACGGCGGCCGGCGGCGGAAGCGCGAAGCGGTCGATCGCTTCCTCGCCGATCGTCTCGTCGATCCCGTGATCGACGTACCAGCGCAGCAGCGCGGCGGCGTCCTGCGGAGCGAACGCCGCCTCGGTCATGCCAGGCTCTTGATGAAGGCGCCCAGGATCGGCGCCCACATCGCGGCGTCGGCATGGCTGGCCATATGGCCCTTGTCCGACGGCATCTCGACATAGGTGAGATCGACGCCGGCCTTGCGCATGTCGAGCGCGTGGGCGGCGCAGTCGGTGAGGTCGAACAGCTTGTCGGTCTTGGAGATGACGTAGAGGACCTTGGTCTGCTTGAGCTGGTCGTACTGCTTGGTGATGTCGAACCCGTCGATCGCGCGGCGCAGGGTGACCAGTGAATGGCCGTCGTAGATCTGCGCCCAGCTCTTGGCGGCGACCTTGGCCTCGGCCTCGCCCTGTCCGTAGTTCAAGAGCGTCTCGTAGCGGATCTGCTCCAGCGCGGCCGGAATGCCGCCGTTCTCATAGTACCAGCCGCCATTCCAGTTCGGATCGCTGGCAAGGCGCTTCTGGAGCGCCTCCAGGCCACCCAGGCGACCGGGCGCGCGCGGCGAGGTGACGGACGCCGCGATGCCCTTCATGAAGCCCGGATATGACGCCGCCCACTGGAACGACTGGAAGCCGCCCATCGAGGGGCCGACCACGGCCACGAGGCTCTTGAGCCCCAGGGAATCGACCAGCAGCTTCTGGCTGGCCACCATGTCGCGCAGGGTGATCTCGGGAAAGGTCGGTCCGTAGGGCTTGCCGGTGCCGGGATCGATCGAGTTGGGACCGGAGCTGCCGTGCGCCGAGCCCAGCGCGTTCACCGAGACGACGAAGTGGCGGTCGGTGTCGATCGCCTTGCCGGGCCCGATTAGCCCGTCGAACCAGCCGGCCGACCCTTCCGTCACGCCGCGCCCGTGCTTGCCGGCGGCATTCCTGCCTGCTGCGTGATGGGATGAGGTGTAGCCGTGCACGACCAGGATCGCGTTGTCCTTGGCCGGCGACAAGGCGCCATAGGTTTCGTAGGCAAGTTGGAGGACGGGTAGCGTCTTGCCACTTTCCAGCCGGAAATCGCGTGCAGAGAAGGTCTTGCTCTCGATATCGTTCAACTCAGGCACAGGAAATCCCCTTTTCAGCGGGTGGCGATCCCGCCCCCGACACGCTATCTAAATCAAAGGATTGCCGCCGCACAGGCGCGCGTCCACCGGGAAAATGGAATTGCAGGGCGATACAGCATGACGCGCGAGGCGATGGAATACGACGTGGTGATCGTGGGTGGCGGTCCGGCCGGACTGTCCGCGGCGATTCGCCTGAAGCAGCTCGCCGCCCAGCGCAATCACGAAGTGTCGGTCTGCGTGCTGGAGAAGGGATCCGAGCTGGGCGCCCACATCCTGTCGGGCGCCGTGGTTGATCCGATCGGCCTCAACGAACTCATTCCCGACTGGAAGGAGAAGGGCGCGCCGCTCGAGACCCAGGTCACCGACGACCAGTTCCTGTTCCTGACCAAGAGCGGCTCCTACCGCTTCCCCAATTTCCTGCTGCCGCGGCTGATGAACAACCACGGCAACTACATCGTCAGCCTGGGCGAGGTCTGCCGCTGGCTTGGCCAGCAGGCCGAGGAGCTGGGCGTCGAGATCTATCCCGGTTTCGCCGCGGCCGAGGTGCTCTACCACGAGGACGGGTCGGTGAAGGGCGTCGCGACCGGCGACATGGGCGTCGGCAAGGACGGCAAGCACAAGGACAGCTACACCCCCGGCATGGAGCTGCATGCCAAGTACACGCTGATCGGCGAAGGCGTGCGCGGCTCGCTGGCCAAGCAGCTGATGGCGAAGTTCGACCTGCGCGACGGCGTCGATCCGCAGAAGTTCGGCATCGGCATCAAGGAGCTGTGGCAGGTCGATCCCGCCACCTTCCGCAAGGGTCTGGTCGTGCATTCGCAGGGCTGGCCGCTGTCGGAGACGAACAGCTCGGGCGGCTCGTTCATGTACCATTTTGGCGACAATCTGGTCGCCATCGGCCTCGTGGTGCATCTCAGCTACGAAAACCCCTATCTCTCGCCGTTCGACGAGTTCCAGCGCTTCAAGACCCATCCCGACGTCGCCAAGTATCTCAAGGGCGGCAAGCGGCTGGTCTACGGCTCGCGCGCCATCAACGAAGGCGGGCTGCAGTCGATTCCGAAGCTCACCTTCCCGGGCGGCGCGCTGATCGGCTGCTCGGCCGGTTTCGTCAACGTGCCGCGCATCAAGGGCAGCCATAATGCGGTCAAGAGCGGCATGCTGGCCGCCGAAGCGGCCTTCGAGGCGCTGGCCGGCGGCAAGACCGGCGGCGACGAGCTGATCGCCTATCCGGTGAAGCTGAAGGCGTCGTGGGTCTGGAAGGATCTCGACAAGGTGCGCAACGTGAAGCCCGCGCTGAAGTGGGGCACCACGCTCGGCACCCTCTATGGCGGCATGGACATGTGGCTGCACGATCTCGGGCTGCGCGTGCCGTGGACGCTGCGCCACCACAAGGCCGACCACGAGACGCTGCGGCCGGCCAGCGAGTTCCAGCCGATCCAGTATCCCAAGCCCGACGGCGTGATCTCGTTCGACAAGCTCTCCTCGGTGTTCCTGTCGAACACCAACCACGAGGAGGATCAGCCGGTTCACCTGAAGCTGCGCGATCCGTCGATCCCGATCGCCGTCAACCTGCCGCTCTATGCCGAGCCGGCGCAGCGCTACTGTCCGGCCGGCGTCTACGAGGTCGTGACCGCCGACAACGGCCAGCCGCGCTTCCAGATCAACGCCCAGAACTGCGTGCACTGCAAGACCTGCGACATCAAGGATCCTGCGCAGAACATCGATTGGACCGTGCCCGAAGGTGGCGGCGGTCCGAATTACCCCAACATGTGAGCCTGATGAACCGCACCCCCTTTGCGCTGCTTTCGGCAGCGCTGCTGTTCGCTGTTCCTCTTCCCGGCCAGGCCCAGCAGGGCCCGGCCCCGCAAGGCGGCGCCCGCGCGCCGACGACCCGGCCGCCGGCCGTCCAGCCCGGGAGGTTGCTGGCCCCGATTTCGTTGCAGGGCCGCTACCTCGCCGCACGGGTGGGCGAGCAGGATCACGATTACGAAGCCGCGGCCGACCAGATGGATCAGGCCCTGGCGCTGACGCCGCTCGACCCGGAACTGATCTATGCCGTGTTCCGCCTGCGCATGTATGCGGGCCGAGTCAATTCCGCCGCCGAGCTGGCGCCCGCGGTGCTGGCGACACGCCCCGGCGACGGTTTCGCCAACCTCGTGATGGCGATCGAGGCGGTCAAGAAGGGGGACTACAAGGCGGCCGAGCGTCAGCTCACCCAGATCGGCGCCGAGAACCAGCTGGGCGCGCTGCGCGAATATGTGATGGCCTGGCTGAAGGCCGGCGAGAAGGACTTCGCGGCCGCTCGTTCGTTTCTATCGCGCCTCAAGCCCGCGGCCGGTGAGCGTGCCGAAGCGCCAGCGCTGGTGATCGAGGCCCAGATCGACGAGATGGCGGGCGACAAGGACGCCGCCGAGGCGAAGTACCGCCGCGCCATATCGATCGACCGCAACGGCCTGCGCACCACGATCGCGGTGGCCGAAGGCCTGCGGCGCCTCGGCAAGGGCGACGATGCGCGCGAGATCCTGAAGACCTATGGCGAGCGCTACAGCGACTCCGTCGTCATGGATGGGCTGATGGGGCCCAATGCCCCGATGCCCAAGCCGCCGTCGCCGGCCTCGGGGATCGCCGACATCCTGTTCGACATCGGCGGCATCCTGGCGGCCGATCCGCGCAACCAGCGCACCGACCTGGCGCTGATCTTCTATCAGCTCGCCACGGCGCTGAAGCCCGAGCAGGATTTCGCCTGGCTGATGATCGCGGGTGTCTACGAGCAGTTCGGCCAGATTCCCAAGGCGGTCGCCGCCCTGGGCAAGATCGCTCCGACGTCGCCGCTCTACTGGCAGGCGAGGCTGCGGACGGCGGCGCTCGACGCCCAGGAAGACAAGTTCGACCAGGCCGTCGCCCGTCTCAGGACGCTGGTCGCCGAGAAGCCGGATCGCATCGACGCTGCCCTGACCCTGGCCGATCTGTTGCGCAGCAAGGATCGTTTCGCCGAGGCGGTCGCCGCCTACGACACTGCGATCTCGCGCCTCGGCAAGCCCGACGAGCGGCACTGGCAGGTCTATTTCGGCCGCGGCATCGTGCTGGAGCGCACCAAGAACTGGCCCAAGGCCGAGGCCGACATGAAGAAGGCGCTCGAACTGTCGCCCGAGCAGCCCTACGTGCTGAACTATCTCGGTTACAGCTGGATCGACCAGGGCCTGCACCTGCAGGAAGGCATGAAGATGCTGGAGCGCGCGACCGAGCTGCGGCCGGACGACGGCTCCATCACCGACAGCGTCGGTTGGGCCTACTATCGCCTCGGCCAGTACGAGAAGGCGGTGGAGTGGCTGGAGCGTGCGACCGAGCAGAAGGGCGACGATTCGACGATCACCGATCATCTGGGCGATGCCTACTGGCATGTCGGCCGTCGGCGCGAGGCCCGCTTCCAGTGGGAGCGCGCTCTGCATCAGAAGCCCGACAAGGACCGTCTGCCGGTCCTCCAAGACAAGATCGCCAACGGCCTGAGCCCGTCGAACGACAAGCCGACCGTCTACGAGAAGGCTGCCGACAGCAAGCAGGGCGGCTGATCGAAGGGCAGGAGGCGTGCCGCTCGCGCGGGCCAAGGTCAATCTCTGGCTGAACGTCGTCGGCCGCCGCGCCGACGGCTTTCATCTGCTCGACTCGCTGGTGGCCTTCACCGATCTCGCCGACGAACTCGAGGTCGCGCCTGCGTCGACCTTGTCGCTGGAAGTGGTGGGACCGGAAGCGCCCGCGCTCGAAGGTGATCCGGACAATCTCGTCTTGAAGGCGGCGCGCCTGTTGGCCGGGCGGGCCGGCGTGGCGCCGCGCGCCGCGCTGCGTCTCACCAAGCGCATTCCCGTGGCGGCCGGCCTGGGCGGCGGGTCGGCCGATGCCGCGGCGGCGCTCCTGGCCTTGATCGACCTGTGGCGCGTGGCCATGCCCCAGGAGGAGCTTTTCGATCTCGCCGCCGTGTTGGGCGCCGATGTGCCGATGTGCCTGGCCGGGCGGCCGGCCCTCGCGACCGGCATTGGCGAGTGTCTCGCCCCTGTTCCCACCCTGCCGGCGTGCGCCATTCTGCTGGTCAATCCCGGGGTGGGCCTGCCCACGCCGGCCGTCTTCGGCGCCCGCCAGGGAAGCTTCTCTCCGGCGCGGCCGCTCGGAAGCGGCTGGCACGGCCTTGCCGATTTCGCGCACGAACTCGCGCGACGCGGCAACGACCTGACGGACGCCGCGATTTCGCTGCGGCCGGAGGTTGCCGGCGTCCTCGACCGTCTGCGGCAAAGCGAGGGTGCCGCCCATGTCGCGATGAGCGGCAGCGGGGCGACTTGTTTCGCCCTCTACGGCTCGGTCGCGGAAGCAGAGCGTGCGGCCTCGTTGCTTCCCGCGTCCTGGTGGCGGCACGCCGGCCGCCTGGGCTGACCTACGCCTTGGCGCGGTGACGTACGACGAGGAGGGTGGTCAGGAGAAGCACGGCCCCCGCCTGGTGCAGCGTGGCGATCGGGATGCTGACGCCGCTCAGGATGGTGGCAACCCCGAGCCCGAGCTGCACGAAGGCCATGCCCGCCGCCGCCAAGGTCTCCGAGCGCGGCGCCCGCCAGGCCATGACCAGCACGCCCAGCACCAGCAGCTTCGCCAGCCAGCGATGCACGAACTGGATGGTCGTGCCGTTCTCGAAGAGGTTGATCCACGCCGGCGAGAGGTCGAACAGGCCGGGCGGGATCCAGTAGCCCGACATGTCGGGGAAGGTGCTGTGCGCGGTGCCGGCGCGCAGGCCGGCCATGAAGGCGCCCCACACCAGCACGACCAGCAGGAAGGCGATCAGCGCCGTCGCCTTGCGCGCGGTCTTGGCGTCGTCGCGGCGCACGCCACCGGGCGTCAGTTCGAGGATCAGCCAGACCGTGTAGGCGTAGAGGACGATCGCGAGTAGCAGGTGCGCGGCGAGGCGGTAGTGGCTGACCGAAGGCCTGTCCACGAGACCCGAGGCCACCATCGCCCAGCCCATCGCGCCCTGCAGGCCGCCCAGCACGAGAAGCGCGAGGAGGCGTGGCTTGAGGTAGGGGGTGAGGGCGCCGCGCCACCAGAACCAGGCCAGCGGCAAGGCGAACACGAGACCGATCAGCCGACCCCAAAGGCGGTGGATGTACTCCAGCCAGAAGATCTCGCGGAACTCGGGCACCGTGAAGTCGCGGTTCACCAGGCGGCCCTGCGGCGAGGACAGATACTTCTGCAGCTCGGCCTGCCACGCCGCATCCGAAAGCGGCGGCAGCCAGCCGGTGACCGGTCGCCACTCGACCATCGAGAGGCCCGATTCGGTGAGCCGCGTCAGCGCGCCGATCACGATCATGAAGAAGATCATGCCGGCGACGACGATCAGCCACTGGCGCACGGAGGCGGGGACTTGCTGCATGGCCGCCGGAACATGGGCGAAGCGCGGGCCGCCGTCATCAGGCATAAATGTCGCGAAGGGCGTCGTCATCGGGCGTCTTGCGCTCCTCGTCCGCCTTGTTTAACGGTTCGCATACGAACAATTTTCATTCATCGTTCCGGAACATCGCAATGACTGCGTCCCCGCTGGCCCCGTCGGTCACCTTCGGGTCGAGCTTCAGTGATTTCTACGATCGCGAAGGCCTGGTCGGATTAGACGCCGCCTTCGTCGAGTGGCTCAAGGATGCGAATGTCGGCGTCCATGCCCGCCTGCTGGCGGCGCGGGCCGCGCCGGACGCGATGGCCGCCAAGGACGAGTCCAATCTTCTGATCGAGCTGGCGCGGCCGCTCGAGGATTTCGTCGGGTCTCTCTTTGGCGTGGCTGTCGAAGCGGCCGACCTGCGCGCCCGCCACAGGCGCCTGGCACCGCTCTACGACTGCAAGCGCCTGTTCGTGCAGCGCTACGTCACCCGCACCCTCAAGCCTGATGTCGCGGCCGCCCTCGACGGCGCCGCCGTCACGGCCGCCGTGAACCTGCCGGTCACCTTCGAGGCCGGCCTCGAAGCCTGGGAACTGGCTTTCGCGCTGGCCGTTCGCGAGCTGATCGGAGCCGAGTTCAAGGTCGAGGCGCCGACGCCCGAGGTCGAGGCCCTGACGCGCTATGCCGCCTGGGCGCTGCACCATCCTGAGGGCAAGCGCCGACACCAGGACGGTCCGCTGTTCAAGGTGCCGCACAAACTGGATTTCGAGCATCTCGTGCCGATCGAGACCGAGATCGTCGATGGCGTCACGCGCATGAAGCTGCCGCGGCCGATGCTGCGCCATCGCGAGGGCTTTGCCCTCACCGACCAGGGCTTCGATCTGGTGCGCGCCCTCGACCACGCCAACTACTGCATCTGGTGCCACAACCAGGGCAAGGATAGCTGCTCGCGCGGTCTCAAGGATCGCAAGACCGGCGCGTTCCAGAAGTCGCCGTTCGGTGTCACGCTCGCGGGCTGTCCGCTCGAAGAGAAGATCTCGGAGATGAACCTGCTGAAGAGCGAGGGATTCTCCATCGGGGCGCTGGCGATGGCCGCGGTCGACAATCCGCTGCTGGCGGCCACCGGCCACCGCATCTGCAACGACTGCATGAAGGCCTGCATCTACCAGAAGCAGGAACCGGTCGACATCCCGCAGATCGAGACCCGCACCCTGAAGGACGTGCTGGGCCTGCCGTGGGGCTTCGAGATCTACTCGCTGCTGACGCGCTGGAATCCGCTCAACCTGCGTCGTCCCATTCCGCGTCCCTCCACTGGACGCACCGTGCTGGTGGTCGGTCTCGGTCCCGCAGGCTTCAACCTGGCGCATCACCTGATGAACGACGGCCACACCGTGGTCGGCATCGACGGGCTGAAGATCGAGCCTCTGCCCGAGACGCAGTCGGGCGTTACCATGGACGGCACGCGCGTGCCCTTCGCGGCGGTGAAGGACGCAGCGACCCTGCGCGAGAATCTCGGCGAGCGGGCGATGGCGGGCTTCGGCGGTGTCGCCGAGTACGGCATTACGGTGCGCTGGGACAAGAACTACCTGAAGATGGTGCGCCTGCTGCTGGAGCGGCGCACACAATTCTCGATGTTCGGCGGCGTGCGTTTCGGCGGGACGGTGACGGTCGAGAGCGCCTTCGCCATGGGCTTCGACCACATCGCGCTCTGCGCCGGCGCCGGCAAGCCCACGGTGCTCGACCTGCCCAACGGCCTGGCACGCGGCGTGCGCGCGGCGTCGGACTTCCTGATGGCGCTGCAGCTCACGGGCGCGGCCAAGAAGGACTCCATCGCCAACCTGCAGATCCGCCTGCCGGTCGTGGTGATCGGCGGCGGTCTGACCGCGATCGATACCGCAACCGAATCGCTCGCCTACTATCCGCTGCAGGTCGAGAAGTTCCTGTCTCGCCACGAGACGCTGGTCGCCGAGCGCGGCGAGGCCGCGGTGGGCGCGAACTGGTCGCCCGAGGAGCGTGAGATCGCCGGGGAGTTCCTCGCTCATGCCCGCGCGATCCGGGCGGAGCGCGAGTTGGCAGCCCGCGAGGCCCGCGAGCCTGCGATCGCCAAGCTGGTCAACGGCTGGGGCGGCGTGTCGCTGGTCTATCGCCGCCGGCTGATCGATTCGCCATCCTATACGTTGAACCATGAGGAAGTGCTCAAGGCGCTCGAGGAAGACATCCGCTTCGTCGAGGGCCTGTCACCCGTGGCGGTCGAGATCGACGCGGCGGGACAGGCGAGGGCACTCAAGGTCGCCGGCGAACAGAACGGTGTTCCGGTCGAGGCGACGCTGCCGGCCCGCACCATCCTCGTCGCCGCCGGCACGCAGCCCAACACGGTGCTGGCGCGCGAGGATGCGACCCATGCCTTCATCGACGGCAAGTATTTCCGCGCCCTCGACGAGGCCGGCAATCCCGTGACCCCCGAGCGCGTCTGCAAGCCCGGCGACGTGCGCGTGCTGATGTACCGCCACGCCGACGACCGCTTCATGTCGTTCTTCGGCGACCTGCATCCCTCGTTCGCCGGCAACGTCGTGAAGGCGATGGGCGGGGCCAAGCAGGGCTATCCGGTGCTGACGAGGGCCATGACGGCGCTGCCGCCGGCCCGGCGCACGCCGGCGGAGATTCTCGACGAGGCCAACCGTTCGTGGCGCGCCCGCGTGGTCCGCGTCGACCGGCTGACGCCCACCATCATCGAAGTCATCGTCGAGGCGCCGGCCGCCGCTCGCAATTTCGAGCCCGGCCAGTTCTACCGCCTGCAGAACTATGAGGCGCGCTCGCTGCGGGCCGAGGGCACGCTCCTCACAATGGAAGGCCTCGCGCTCACCGGTGCGTGGGTCGACAAGGAGAAGGGCTTGCTGTCGATGATCGCGCTGGAGATGGGGGGCTCCTCCGATCTCTGCGCGATGCTGAAGCCTGGTGAGCCGGTGATCGTGATGGGGCCGACCGGCGCGCCGACCGAGATCGAGCCGGGTGAGACCGTCGTGCTGGTGGGCGGCGGCCTCGGCAACGCCGTGCTCTTCTCGATCGGCCAGGCCTTCCGCAAGGCCGGCAGCAAGGTGCTCTACTTCGCCGGCTACAAGCGCATGATCGACCGCTACAAGGTCGAGGAGATCGAGGCCGCGGCCGACGTCGTCGTGTGGTGCTGCGACGAGGCGCCGGGCTTCGAACCGGGCCGGCGGCAGGACAAGTCGGTCGTCACCAACATCGTCGAGGCGATGCGCCTTTACGCGTCGGGCGAACTCGGCGACCAGCCGATTCCCTACAGTGCCGCCGATCGCATCGTGGCCATCGGCTCCGACGGCATGATGAACGCGGTGCGCCTGGCACGGCATGCCGCCTTGAAGCCGTACCTCAAGCCCGAGCACGTGGCCTTCGGCTCGATCAACTCCCCCATGCAATGCATGATGAAGGAAATCTGCGCCCAGTGCCTGCAGCTCCACAGGGATCCGGAGACCGGCAAGGAGACGGTGGTCTTCTCCTGCTTCAACCAGGACCAGCGGCTCGACCTGGTCGATTTCAACAATCTGCGCCAGCGCCTGCGCCAGAACTCCGTGCAGGAAAAGATCGGCGCCCTCTGGATCGACAGGTCGCTGCGCCAGCTCGGGGCGCGCGGCTAGACGAAGATCTTCCGCGCCACGATCACCAGCAGGGCGATCGACGCCACGACGATCACGAGCAGCGTGAGCACGATGCCGCCCGCCCGGCCGGGATTGGTGTCCGCCGTGCGGGCGAGGCCGAAGGCATGTGCCAGGCGGGCGACGATGAAGCCGATGCCCAGCGCATGGACCAGTACCCGCGAGGCACCGCAGATTTCGAGCAGCGCCAGCAGGACCAGCACAAGCGCGGCGTATTCGGCGAAGTTCCCGAAGACGCGGCTCATGCGGCTCATGTCGGCATCGCCGCCATCGCCGAGGCTGACCCGGCTCCGGAAGCGCTGACGGATCACCAGGGCGGCGAGCAGCACACAGAGAAGGCCGGTGAGGCCGGCGTAGAAGGCGGTGACGAAGGGCAGGGCCGACATTGCCATGAAGGGATCTCCTAGGGAGCGCGCACGAAGCGGAACAGGACCTTTTCCTGGCTGTAATAGCGCAGCTGGTCCACGACTTTGGGGAAATATTCGCTACCCACCGTCACCGGCATGAAGGCGTCGAGGTCGAGCGGGCGCACGCCGACATGGAAGCCCGCGTCGCTGAACGCCTTGGCGACGGCATCGAGCGAGTGATCGTAGAGTGGGATCGACGAGGTCTCGGCGATCACCTTGCGCCAGCGCGGCCAGACGGCGCTGTCCTTGTGGCAGCCCATGGCCGCGACATAGGTGCCGCCCGGCTTCAGCGCCGCCTTCATGTCGGTCGCGTGCGCGGCCAGGTCGGGCAGCAGGTAGAGCACTTCGTGACTGAAGGCGAAGTCGAACGTCCGGCCGAGGGCGGCCGCACTCTCGCCCACCCGATAGTCGATCGGCCGATGCCCCTTCAGCAGCTCGGCGCGGTCGACCGACTCCCGCGCGATGTCGATGCCGACGGCCGCCTTGAACGGATGGCGATCATACAGCATCCGCAGGAAGCCACCCTGGTTGCAGCCGTAATCGAGCAGGGTCGACGCCCGCAGGTCCTCATGGATCGAAACGTCGATCATGCGCCGCCAGATCGGCGCATGGGCGGCGCCCATTGCCTCCTCGTCGGCCTCCTTGCGGTTCCAGGTTCGGATGATCGAAGGCCGTTGCATCGCTTCCTCCTGTGAGGAAGCGAGCCTATCACGCTCTTCCGCGCCAGGGGTGCACGAGCAAGGGCCCCGCGATCAGGGTGCCGAAGGTGACGATTCCGACGGCGATGGCTGTGAAGACGCCCGGCAGGCCCCAGTCGAGATGTTCCACGGCGAACCAGCCGCCCAGCGACGCCACGAACAGGCGCGTGACGCCAGCGGCGAAGGGGGCCTTCATCCGGCCGGCGCCCTGGCTGGCAAAGGACAAGGTCATGCCGATGCCGAACACGAAGTAGAACGGCGCCACGCGCGTGACATAGGCCACGGTGGCGGCGACCACGTCGGGATCGTTGGTGAACAGGCGGGCCCAGCCCTCGGGTAACAGCGCCACGATCCAGCCGAAGGCGCCGATGCCGAGACCGGCGACCAGGCTGCCGATCCAGGCGGCGCGCACCGCGCGGCGCCAGTCGTTGGCGCCGGCGGCGACGCCCACGATGGTCGTGAGTCCGGAGCCGATGCCGAAGGCCAGCGGCACGAGCATGAATTCGAGCCGCACGCCGATGCCGTAGCCCGCCAGCGCGGCGATGCCGAAGCGGCCGACGAGGCCGGTGACCAGCATGGCCGTCAGATTCGCCGTGAAGGCGGAGAAGGAGGCGATCAGGCCGACCCGCAGGATCTCCCAGAACAGCCGGCCCTGCAGGGGGATGCCGGAGAGGGCTGGCACGAAGCCGAGCTTGCCGCGCCACAGGGCGCGCGCCTGCAACAGTGCCGAAACCGCCGACGTCAGCAGGGAGGAGATGGCAGGGCCGGCCATGCCCATGCCCGGCCAGCCGCCGATACCGAGTGCGAGCACGTAGGAGAGCGGCACCTGGGCGATCGAGGATATGAGCATGTAGCGGCCGGGCGTGGCCGCGTCGCCGCCGCCGCGCAGCAGGGCCGACAGGAAGAAGTTGGCCCAGATGAACAGCGAGCCCGTGAACAGCACGTGGGAGTAGGTGAGGGCATTGGCGAGCGCGGCGCCTTCGCCGCCCAGCATGCGATAGAGCGAGGGCGCGGCCGTCCAGGAGAGCAGGGTGAAGAGCAGCGCCAGCGCCGCGCCGAGGACCAGCGCATGCAGCACCAGCGCGCGGGCATCTCCGGTCCGGCCGGCGCCCAGGGTACGAGCCATGGCGGCCGCCACGCCGCCGCCCATGCCGCCGGCCGCCATCATGGTCATCATCATCATGAGCGGGAAGACCAGCGCAAAGCCCGCCAGGGCGTCGGTTCCCAGCCGACCGAAGATGAAGGTCTCCGCCATGGCCACCAGGGTCTGGACGATCATGACGGCCGTGGTGGGCGCCGATAGCTTCCACAGGCTCTTGCCGATGGGGGCGGTGAGAAGGGGGTGCTGCAGGGCGGGGCTCCAATTGCGTGCATATGCACGATATCAGGCCGCGCCCTCGTGTCACCTTACAAACGCTGCGCGAGGGATTAGCTTTCGCGCATGACCCAGACGGAACGCCCCCTCGCCAAGCCCTCGGTCCAGGCCGAGAATGATCGTGTCATCGTGACGGAGTGGCGCTTCCCGCCGGGCAGCCACACTGGCTGGCACCGCCACGACCACGACTATGTCGTGGTGCCCATCACCACGGGCGAGCTGCACATCTTCGACGGCAAGGCCACCGTGCCGGCACCGCTGCGGGCCGGCGTGTCCTACTCCCGGCAGACCGGGGTCGAGCACGACGTCATCAATCCCAACGATTTCGAGTTCGTTTTCGTCGAAATCGAGATCAAGGCCTGACCCTGCCGCCGGGCTGCCCCGCGCCTGGTCGCATTGACTTGGCCCCTTCAAGGGGTCATATGGGGTCCGCCCAGCGGTCTAGCTCGATCCTCGAGCCTTATGCGACTGCTCCAAGTCCAGCGGAAAGAATGGACTAAACCACGGAAATTAAATGAGTTTTGAGAGTTTGGGGCTAAGCGCCCCGGTACTACAGGCAGTGGCCGACAAGGGCTACACGACGCCTACCCTCATCCAGGAAAAGGCCATCCCCATCGTCCTGATGGGTCGCGATGTCCTCGGATGCGCCCAGACGGGCACTGGCAAGACTGCCTCCTTCGTCCTCCCGATGATCGACATTCTCTCGGAGGGCCGCGCCAAGGCGCGCATGCCGCGCTCGCTCATCCTGGAGCCGACGCGCGAACTGGCCGCCCAGGTGGCCGAGAACTTCGAAATCTACGGCAAGAACCACAAGCTCAACATGGCGCTGCTGATCGGCGGCGTGAGCTTCCCCGACCAGGAGCGCGCCCTCGAACGTGGCGCCGACGTCCTGATCGCGACCCCCGGCCGGCTGCTCGATCATTTCGAGCGCGGCGGGATCCTGCTGAACGACGTCAAGATCCTGGTGATCGACGAAGCCGACCGCATGCTCGACATGGGCTTCATCCCCGACGTCGAGCGCATCGTCGCCACCCTGCCGCCGCTGCGCCAGACCCTGTTCTTCTCGGCCACCATGCCGCCGGAGATCAAGCGCCTGGCCGACCGCTTCCTCAGCAATCCGAAGGAAGTCACGGTGTCGGCGCCGGCCTCGGCCTCCAAGAACATCGTGCAGGGCCTCGTGGTCGTGCAGGAAGACGACAAGCGCGAGGCGCTGCGGGCCCTGATCAAGGAACAGGACATCAAGAACGCGATCGTGTTCTGCAACCGCAAGAAGGACGTGGCCATCCTGCAGGGCTCGCTCAAGAAGCACGGCTTCAACGCCGGGGCGCTGCATGGCGACATGAGCCAGCCCGCGCGCATGGAGACGCTCGATAAGTTCAAGCAGGGCGAAATCCAGATTCTGGTCGCCTCCGACGTCGCCGCCCGCGGTCTCGACATCGTGGCGATGAGCCACGTGTTCAATTTCGACGTCCCGTTCTCGCCCGAGGACTACGTCCATCGCATCGGCCGTACCGGCCGTGCTGGGCTGACCGGCCATTCCTTCACCCTGGCCTCGCCGGACGAGGGCCCCCTCGTCGAAGCGATCGAGAAGCTGATCGGCACCACCATTCCGCGGGTCGAAGTCCCGGGCATGGAACTCCTTGCCTTCGAACCGTCCGACGGACGCCGTCGCGGGCGAGGCCGTGGACGCGCCGGTTCGAGCAGCAGCAGCCGTGGCCGTAGCAGCAGCCGTCCGCCGAAGGAAGCGCGTGCCGAGCAGGCCGCGGGGCCCGAGAGCGCCGCGCGTCCGGCGCCGGAAGCCCGTCCCGAGCGCGAAGCCCGTCCGGAACGCGCGGCGCGTCCGCCGCGTGAGCCGCGAGCCGAGCGACCGCATCGCGAGCCGCGCCCCGAGCGCGAGGCCCGGCCCGAGCGCGAAGCGCGGCCCGAGCGTGAGGCGCGTCCCGAGCGCGAAGCGCGTCCGCCGCGGGAGCGCCGCCCGGAGCGGTCTGACCGTCCGCGTCAGGATCGTCGCGACCGTGACGACACGCCGGCGCCGATGGGCCTCGGCGATCACGTACCGGCTTTCCTCGCCCGCTCGGCGCGCTAGAATCGCGCGTCGCGGCGGAGGGCGGACATGCAGACCATTTTCGTCATGGTGAAGTGCGAGCTCGGCAAGGCCTATGAGGTTGCCGACAATGCCGTCGCCGTCGAGCAGGTGTCGGAGGTCTATTCGACCTCCGGGCAGTACGATCTCCTGATGAAGTGCTACCTCGACGAAAAGACCGACATCGGCCATTTCGTGACGAGCCAGATCCAGACGCTGCCGGGGGTGAAGGACACGTTCACCCTGATCACCTTCAAGGCGTTTTCCTGAGCACGGCCCTCCCGCGCCAGCATCTTCCGCGGGGCGAGGACTTCCTGCTCCTCCCGCCGTCCATCCAGCCCTACGCCTACCGCAACGTCGAAAAGATGTTTGCCCATCGCGCGATCCGTCGCGGCCCCAATCCCCGGGAGCTGCCGCGCGGGGCCGAGATCGCGCCGGTCTACGTCGCCGGCGGCCACGAACACGACGTCGACTCGTTCATGGACCGCAATGTGATGGCGGGTATCCTGGTGATCCATCGCGGCAGGATCGTGCTCGAACGCTACGGGCTCGGCCTCCAGGAGCACGACCGCTGGTCGACCATGTCGACCGTGAAGTCCATGACCGCCATGCTGGTGGGCGCAGCGGTGCAGGACGGCGCCATCGGGTCGATCGACGATCCGCTGACGGACTATCTGCCGGCGCTCAGGGACTCGGCCTATGAGGGCGTGACCCTGCGGCACGTCATGACGATGTCGTCGGGCGTACGCTGGACCGAGGTCTATCCCGACCGCAATTCAGACGTGAACCGCTACAGCAAGTCGCTGGCCGACAAGGTGCCCGACGGCGTGCTGAAGCTCA
The DNA here is from genome assembly GCA_002281855.1 of Rhodospirillales bacterium 24-66-33. GTDB lineage: Bacteria > Pseudomonadota > Alphaproteobacteria > Reyranellales > Reyranellaceae > Reyranella. The sequence goes on from NCHQ01000001.1 coordinate 395,416, forward strand.
TGGCCTCGCTGCCGCGCGCCCATCCGCCGGGCAGCACCTTTCTCTACAATTCGGGCGACACGTTCCTGCTCGGCGCCGCGCTCACGAAGGCCGTGCGCAAGCCGCTGGCCGACTACATGTCGGACAAGGTCTGGCAGCCCGCCGGCATGGAATGCGACGCCTTCTATACGCTCGAAAGCGACGGCGGGCAGGAGATCGGCGGCAGCCGCGCCGGCATGGTCCTGCGCGACTTTGGCCGCTTCGCCGAGTTCGTCCGTAACGATGGCGTCATCGGCGGGACGCGCGTGCTGCCCGAGGGCTGGGTCGAGGCGGCGGCGACGCCTGCCTTCGTCGTGCCGGCGCCGTCCGTCCCCGACATCACGCATTACGGATACAGCTGGTGGCTGGGTGACGGCGTGATGGCGGCGCTGGGTCATGCCGGTCAACGCATTGACATCTTTCGAGGCGAAGATCTGGTGGTGGTCACTCTTGCCGCCCTGCCGCAGCCGCCCTATGTGCCGGCCACCGACCACGATCGCCGCGCGGAGATCGTGATCTTCACGCAGGCCGTCAGGGGTGCCTGCTCGACCTCCAGCGAGTGAGCCGACGCATGTCCACGATGGCCTCCAGGAAGCTCGACATCTGCTTGGGGGCCGGTGACAGGACCACTGGTTCTTCGTGCTGGTCGTCACCCACATGGCTTTCGTGGTATCGGCGCTGATGCCGACCTACACCGACAAGATCACGTACGAAAAGAAGGCGGAAGGCCGTTGAGCACCGGTGGCAAGGCAGCGCTCGCCATCTGGGTCGACATCGAGTCGGCCGACGATGCCTTCTTCGAGCATTGGCACAGTCGGGAGCATCTCGGGGAGCGCGTCTCCTGTCCCGGCTGGCTGCGGGGCAGCCGCTTCAAGGGAGTGACGCGACCCGGCCGCTACCTGCTGTTCTACGATGCCGAGAATGCCGCTGCCTTCGACAGCGAGGCCTACTATGCCCGGCTGCGCGCGCCGAGCGAGATGAGCCGCGCGATCTTTCCCAAGTTCCGCAATACCTCGCGCACCGTCTGCGCGGTCGAGCAGCGCTGGGGCGAGGGGATCGGTGCGGCCGTCCTGACCTTGCGCATGAAAGGCAGCAACGTCGCGCCGTTCGACAGGCTCGCCTCGCCGGAGACGGCCCGTGTCGACCTGCTCAGCGGCCGCGCGAACGTCGGGCAGGCGCCCACGGCCGAGAAAGACCTGCGCGGCGCGCCCGACCTTCAGATCGAGCGGGCGCTGGTCGCGTTCTTCTGGTCGGTCGAAGCGGCCCAGGCCGCGCGTGCCCGGCACGCGCCCGAGGGTGAGGTGTTCGCCCTCCGTCACACCGTGTCGAAGGGCGATCTCGTCTGACTCATTTTTCTCGCCCCCGTCTGACGAGCGAAGAAATGATCTTCGCTCTTAAGCCAGGCTAATTGATCAGACCGTAGAACTTGCCGGCGTTGGTACAGGTGATCATCTTCACCTGCTCGGCCGGGACTTCGGCGAACTGTTCCTTGATGTACTTGTCGGAGTGCGGCCAGACGCCGTCGCCGTGCGGGTAGTCGGAGCCCCACATCAGGCTCTCCGCGCCCATGTCGTCGATCAGCTTGGCGCCGATGCGGTCGAACTGGAACGTCGCCTTGCACTGGCGGCGCCAGTAGTCGCTGGGCTTCATCTTCATGCCGAGGTCGGTGAAGCGGTCCTCCCATTCGAAGTCCATGCGGTCGAGCGCATAGGGGATCCAGCCACAGCCCGATTCGCCGAAGGCGATGCGGACGTTGGGGAAGCGCTCCAGCACGTTAGCGCCCATGATGGCGGCCAGGATATTCACGAGATTCATCTGGAAGCCCGAGACCACGGTGAAGAACACCGAGCGGCCGACCCGGCCGGGATACTTCTCGATGGTGCCGGGCGGGACGTTGGGGAAGGTGTGGAAGTGCAGCGGCAACTGCACGTCGTTCACCGCCTTCCACAGCGGATCCCACATCGGATGCCACATCGGCTCCATGTCCCAGGAGCAGGAGAGCTCGAGGCCCTTGATGCCCATTTTGGCGACCCGGTAGATCTCCTCGACGGCGGCGTCGATGTCGCCGTAGGGCAGGCAGGCCAGGCCGATATGCCGGTCCGGATAGTGGCTGCAGAAATCCTTCAGCCAGTCGTTGTAGATGCGCAGCATCTCGTTGCCGGCCTCGCGGTCGTTGAGGCGACTGGCCGCGCCCAGGATGCCGTAGATCACCTCGGCATCCACGCCGTCGCGATCGAGGTCCTTGATGCGCAGGTGCGGATCGGAGATGCGCCGGATGTCCTTGGCGCCGTCGGCATAGAGGCCGGTCTCGGCCATGATGTCGACGCGCCCGTGCTTGCCGGGCACGAACTTGGAGCCGGACGGGCCGACGCCGTTCTTGAAGCCGAACGAGGCGCCGTTCTTCGCCACCCATTTCGGCCCGTCGTCGGTGTCGGTGACGTACGGCATGCGCTCCTTGAGATCGCGTGGCGCCATCGACGTGAACAGGTCGGGCGGCATCCAGGGCAAGTCGAGGTGGCTATCGGCCGAAATGCGCTTGTATTGCATGGCGTTTGGCTCCCTTTGTTTTGCTGAGGGAATTATGCGCCGTCTGAAAGGCGGAGCAATGCCCCTACTGTTTCGCGGGTCGGCTATCGAAGTAGGCGCCTTCGCTGCCGAGGAAGACCATCATCGCGATGACGAACACGATCGGCAGGACGCGGCGCCAGACGGGCAGGGCGGTATCGCGCGGCAGTGAGCGGCGCCGCAGCCAGCCCCAGAGCGCGTAGAGGAACCACACCGGCATGGCGATCATCAGAGTGAATCGGGCGGCGCCATGGAAGGCGCCAACCCCGGCCGCTTCTGGACCCGCGCCCTGCAGGCGCAGTTGGATGACCAGGACTGCCGCGAGTGCCATACGGACGATCAGCAGCAGCGTCGCGGCGGCGGAGAGGCCCCAGAGAAGCCGCCGGAAGGGTGAATCGCGTAACGGCCGGACGAACCAGCCCGCTGCCCGTGGCGCCGCAAAGGCCGCGATCATGACGATGAGCATGGTGGGCAGCAGGACGCCCATGCCGAAGAACGCCCGCCCGGCGAAGTAGCAAACCACCACGGTGAGGATGGTGAGCCAGACGCTTTCCGCCACGGAGCCAGCAATGCCGAAAGCGCGATCCCAGCCGACATTCTCGCCGCGCGCTTCAGCCTGCTGCAGTGCCTCATCGGACCGAACGCTATCGTAGCCGCCGCGCTTCACTTCGTCCCCCGCTTGCCGCCATATTGTGCGCGACACCCTTCGATCGCTCAAGGACGTGGAATGACCACAGAGACCGCTTCCCGTCTTGACGGGGACTTCGATTACATCGTCGTGGGCGCCGGCTCGGCCGGATGCGTGCTCGCGAACCGGCTCTCGGCGGATCCGAAGAACCGCGTGCTGGTGCTCGAGGCGGGCGGCCGCGACAACTGGATCTGGTTCCACGTTCCGGCCGGTTATCTCTTCGCGATCGGCAATCCCCGCGCCGACTGGATGTTCCAGACCGAGAAGGAGCCCGGACTCAACGGCCGCGCACTCAACTATCCGCGTGGCAAGGTGATCGGCGGCTGCTCGGCGATCAACGGCATGATCTCGATGCGTGGCCAGTCGCAGGATTACGACCACTGGCGCCAGCTCGGCCTCACCGGTTGGGGCTGGGACGATGTCGCGCCGGTGTTCCGCAAGCTCGATAACCATTTCCTGGGCGATACCGAGCATCACGGCGCCGGTGGCGAATGGCGGGTCGAAGAATCGCGCGTGCGCTGGGAAGTGCTCGACGCGGTGATCAAGGCTGCCACCGAAATGGGCATTCCGCAGACCTCGGACTTCAACACAGGCGACAATACCGGCGTCGGCTATTTCCACGTGAACCAGAAGCGCGGCATCCGCATGTCAGCGGCGCGCGCCTTCCTGAAGCCGGTGCTGAAGCGGCCGAACCTCCGGCTGGAGACCGGCGTGCTGGTCGAGAAGCTGTCGTTCGAGGGCAAGCGCTGCACCGGCGTGCTGTATCGCCAGGACGGCCGCCTCGTCGAGGCGCGAACCAGGGGCGAAGTCATCCTGGCCGCCGGCGCGGTCGGCTCGCCGCAGATCCTGCAGCTCTCGGGCATCGGCGCCCCCGACTGGCTGGGCGAGGTCGGTATCCCGCTGCTGCACGTGCGCGAGGGTGTCGGGCGTAACCTGCAGGACCATCTGCAGCAGCGCGCCATCTACAAGGTCGACGGCGTGAAGACGCTCAACACGACCTATCACTCGTTGGTCGGCCGGGCGCTGATGGGCATGCAATATGCATTGCTGCAGAAGGGGCCGCTCACCATGTCGCCCTCGCAACTCGGCATCTTCACGCGGTCTTCGCCGGATCAGGAAAAGTCGAACATCGAGTTCCATGTCCAGCCCCTGTCGCTCGACAAGTTCGGCGAGCCGCTGCATCGCTTCCCGGCGATCACGGTGAGCGCCTGCAACCTGCGCCCGACCTCGCGCGGCACGATCAGGCTGCGCTCGGCCGATCCCACGGCGAAGCCCGTCATCGCGCCCAACTATCTCGCGACTTACGAGGACCGCACCGTGGCGGCCGACGCGATCCGCGTGACGCGGCGCCTGATGCGCCAGCCGGCGATGCAGCCATACAATCCCGAGGAATACCTGCCGGGCCCGGGCGTCGGCGACGACGATGCGTCTCTCGCCAAGGCGGCCGGCGACATCGGCACCACGATCTTCCACCCGGTCGGCACCGCGAAGATGGGGCTGCCGTCGGATCCCCATGCCGTGGTCGACGAGCGGCTGCGGGTCATCGGGCTTCAGGGACTGCGCGTGATTGACGCGTCGGTCATGCCGACCATCACGTCGGGCAACACCAATACGCCCACGATCATGATCGCCGACAAGGCGGCTGGAATGGTCCTCGCAGACAACAAACAAGGAGGCATGCGTGCGTAAGAAAGTTCTTGGGCTGATCGCGGCGCTCGGCCTCTCGGTGCCGGCCGTAGCCATGGCGCAACAGCCGACGACACTGCGGGTCGTGGCGCATTCGGACCTGAAGATCCTCGATCCGATCTGGACCACGGCCTTCATCGTGCGCAACCACGGCTACATGATCTACGACACGCTGTTCGCGCTGGACGGCGATCTCAAGATCAAGCCGCAAATGGTCGACACCTGGAAGATGAGCGACGACAAGCTCACCTGGACCTTCACCCTGCGCGACGGGCTCGAATTCCACGATGGCCAGCCCGTCACCACCGAGGACGTGATCGCCTCGCTGAAGCGCTGGGCGTCGCGCGACAGCCTGGGCAACATCCTGTGGGCGAAGGTCGCCGAGTTGAAGGCGGTCGACGCCAAGACCTTCCAGATCGTGCTGAAGGCGCCGACCGGCGTCGTGCTGCAGGCCTTGTCCAAGCCCTCGGGCAATCCCTTCATCATGCCCAAGCGCATCGCCGAGACGCCGGGAACCGACCAGATCAAGGAGTTCATCGGGTCGGGCCCGTTCATCTTCAAGGCCGACGAGTGGAAGCCCGGCGACAAGACGGTCTACGTCAAGAACCCCAAGTACAAGCCGCGGGCCGAGCCGCCGTCAGGCCTCGCCGGGGCTAAGATCGCCAAGGTCGATCGCGTCGAATGGGTCGCCATTCCCGACCAGCAGACCGCGGTGAACGCGCTGCAGGCCGGCGAGATCGACATCATAGAGGCGCCGCAGCACGACCTCTATCCGTTGCTGAAGAAGGACCGCAACGTCTCGATGGTGACCACCAACAAGTGGGGCAACCAGTACATCTATCGCTTCAACCAGCTCCACAAGCCGTTCGACAATGCCAAGAACCGGCAGGCGATGCTCTACGCTCTGAACCAGAAGGACTTCCTGAACGGCGTCATCGGCGACCCCGAATACTATACGCCCTGCAAGGCCATGTTCATGTGCGGCGGTCCGTACGAGACGACGGCGGGCTTCGCCGACAAGTACGAGAGCGATTTCGCCAAGGCCAAACAGCTGCTGGCCGAAGGCGGCTACGACAACACGCCGGTCGTGCTGCTGCATTCGACCGATCTCTATGTGCTGACGAACATGGCGCCGATCGCCAAGTCGCTGATGGAGAAGGCGGGCATGAAGGTCGACATGCAGTCGATGGATTGGCAGACGCTGGTTTCGCGCCGCGCCAGGAAGGATCCGCCGGACAAGGGCGGCTGGAACGTGCTCATCACCTCGACCTCGGGTGCCGATTCCCTCGATCCGCTGACCTACAGCTTCATCAGCGCGGCCTGCGACAAGGCCTGGTTCGGCTGGCCGTGCGACGCCGAGATCACCCGCCTGCGCAATGAATTCGCCGACGAGGTCGACGAGGCCAAGCGCAAGCAGATCGTCGAGAAGCTCCAGCTCCGCGCCGCCGAGGTGCCGACGCACGCCTTCCTCGGCCAGTACAACAACGCCATGGCGATCCGCAAGAATGTGACCGGCAGCGTCGTCTCGCCCGTACCGGTCTTCTGGAACATCGAGAAGAAGTAGCGGGCAACCTGGCGCCGTCGTCGGTCAGACGACGGCGTCACCCGCGATCTGGGTGCGCTGCATGCGGCGGTGGAAGGGCCCGGCATCGTGGATCGCCAGATGCTTGGTGCAGCGATTGTCCCAGAAGGCGATCGAGCCTGCCTCCCAGCGGAAACGGCAGGTGAACTCCGGCCGGTGACCGTGATCCATGAGGAAGTCGAGCAGCGGCTTGCTCTCGCGGTCGGTCATGTTCTCGAAGCGGCAGGAATAGGAGTGGTTCACGAACAGGCACTTAGCGCCGGTCTCGGGATGCGTTCGCACGACCGAATGCAGGCTCTCCGTCGGGCGCCAGTTCGAGTCCTCCCGCACCTTGATCGAGCGCCGCGCGTTCAGTCCGACCTGTGGACCGGCGACGCGGATGTCGCTGTGCACGACGCGCAGGCCGGCCAGCATCGCCTTCATGCCGTCGGACAGGCTCTCGTAGGCGAGGTACTGGTTGGCGAACAGCGTGTCGCCGCCATAGGGCGGAATCTCGAGCGCGTAGAGGATGGCGCCCATCGGCGGCTCCGGCATCATCGTGGTGTCGGAATGCCATTCCTCGCCGACGATGCGTTCGTCGCCGGGGGCGCGGACGACGCGCACGATTTCCGGATCGCCGGCCCCGGTGTTGAAGTTGGGATGGACGAAGATGTCGCCGAAGCGCCGGGTGAAGGCCTTGTGGCGGGCATCGTCGAGCCTCTGGCCGCGAAAGAAGATCACCAGATGCTTGAGCAACGCCCGGCGAATCTCGGCGACCGTCTCATCGTCGAGGCGGACGCTCACGTCGACCCCGCCGATCTCCGCTCCGAGGGCGCCGGCGATCGGAGAGACCGTGATGCGTCGATACCCGTTCATGGCGGCGATGATGAGGTCTGTGCATCGACCCTGCAAGGCACGGCCGGCCCGCGCTTTCGCGCGGCGGACGATGCGGGTCTTGGCTGTTCGAGACCGTACGGCCTTCTGTTGCCGATCTGCACCACTTGGCGGCGTCGAAGCGGCGAGTGGGGCGGCAATGCAACCAAATCGGGGCAGGGGAGTTGTGCGTTCGTGGTTCCTTTAATGAGCGGGGAAATTCGAATGAAGAAACTCATTGCAGCAGCAGCGTTCGTGGCTCTGGCGCCGGCTGCGGTTCAGGCGCAGTCGATCAATGCGCAGGAAGGCTTCTACATCGGTGCGGGCGGTGGTGCCGCCTGGTTCATCGGTTCGGATGCCAACGCCAGCACCTGGACGGGCTGGGCCGTAGGCGGCAAGGCCGGCTACGACTTCGTCGGACCGCGCGTTGAATTGGAAGTCGGATATGGACAGATTCCGACCTCGGCCAACATCCCGGGTACGGCGATCAACGGCAAGGTCGGCCAGCTCAACGTCATGGCCAATGTGCTGTACGACTTCATGCCCACTTCGGTGATCACGCCCTATATCGGCGCCGGTGCGGGTGTTGCGTTCATCGACAGCAATTCCTCGCTCGGCAGCACCCAGTTCGCCTATCAGGGCATTCTCGGCGTCGCCTACAATGTGAACGAGCAGCTGCGCTTCACGGTCGAAGGCCGTTACGTCGGCACGACGACCCCGAGCGTCAATACGCCGTTCGGCAATGTGAGCTTCCAGAACAACAACATCCTCGCGCTGGCCGGCGTGACCTACAAGTTCGTCTCGCCGCCGCCGCCGCCGCCGCCGCCGGCCCCGCCGATGGTGGCGCCGCCGTCCTTCATGGTGTTCTTCGATTGGGACCGCGCCAACCTGTCGGCTCAGGCTCTCACCACGATCAAGCAGGCGGCGAGCGCCTACAAGCAGAAGGGCAACGCCCGCATCACGGCGACGGGTCACACCGATACGTCGGGCGCCGAGGCCTATAACATGGCGCTGTCGCTGCGTCGCGCCAACGCCGTCAAGGACGCGCTGGTCCGCGAGGGTGTGCCGGCGACCAACATCGCCGTCCTCGGCCGGGGCGAGCAGGGCCTGCTGGTGCAGACCGGCCCGAACGTCCGCGAGCCGCAGAACCGCCGCGTCGAGATCGTGATCCAGTAAGACGGTCGCCGACGACGCCGCACCGGCAACCGGCCGGTGCGGCGCGCGTTAGAAGGACGCCGGGCCTCACCGTCCGGCCCTCCGGTTGCGGCCCTCCAACCCCTCTCCCCGAGTGGCGTCGGCTGCGACCGGAGACCTTCTATCCGTCCCATCCTCATTCGATCCAGCCGGCGATCCGCGCGATGGCCGGTCTTTTCGATTTTGCGCAGTCCCGAGCAGGTGGTCGTGTCCGCCCCGTGATCGTGCTCCGCACGCGATTCGGTGAACGCAACCGGGCAGCGCCTCCAGTCGTTCTGTCGCTAACAATTCATTCGCAGGAGACTCTCATGCTGAAGTTCACCAATATCGCGATCGTTGCGGCGCTCGGCCTGGGTGTCGCCGCCTGCGGAAACAATCCGACGGACCGCGCCCTGACGGGTGGTGCGATCGGCGCCGGCACAGGCGCCGTGGTGGGCTCCACGGTGGGTTCCCCGGTGGCCGGTGCGGTCGTCGGCGGCTTGGGTGGCGCCGCCATCGGCGCCGCGACTACGCCGCGCAACGACTACGGGTATTACCGCTAAACACTGCTTTCGGACCGACGGGGTGGGTGCCATCGGGTGCCCACCCTTTTTCGTGTGCGCCGGTCCAGGGGCAGTGCGAAACTGAGGACATGGCCCGTCTTTTTGCGCGCAACATCGAGAACTTCACCTGCGAGCGCTGTGGCGCCGAGGTCGAGGGCAACGGCTTTACCAACCACTGTCCGGCCTGTCTGTTCAGCAAGCACGTCGACGAGAATCCGGGAGACCGGGCCGCCGACTGCGGCGGGATGATGGAGCCGATCGGGGTCGAGCAGGCGCGCGGCCGCTACGTCATCGTGCACAGATGCCTGAAATGCGGCCAGGTGAAGCGCAACAAATCTTCCCCTGCCGACAGTTCGCGCGCGCTGGTCGAAGTCGCCCGTCGGCGGGCGATGTCCTGACCGCTCCTGCAGACAGGATCAGCCGAAGGAACGCAACACCTTGCCGGGCCGCGAGGACGGGTTGGCGCAGAAGCCCTTCTTGTCGGCCGCCCGGGCGCCGTTGATCCAGACGCCGTGCAGGCCGACCGCCCCGGCGGTGAGTCGCGCGGCACCAGCCGGCAGGTCGTGTGCGCGACGCTTGGGGCCGCGCGCCACGGTCGCCGGGTCAAACAGCATCAGGTCGGCGGCGAGGCCCTCGCGCAGCAGTCCGCGGTCCTGGATGCCGAACAGCTTCGCCGGCTGACCGGTCAGACGATGCACGGCGTTCGGCAGATCGAGCACGCCGAGATCACGGCTCCAGTGACCCATCAGATGCAGGCCGAAGCCTGCGTCACAGAAGAAGGTGAGATGGGCGCCGGCGTCGCTCAGCGAGATGTGGGTGTTGGGGTCGGCCAGGATGCGGCCCACCGCCTCGTCGTCATTGTGCAGGAGCTGCGCCACGAACATCGTATCGAGATCTTCCGACAGGGCGAAGTCGAGGATGAAGTCGAGCGGGTCCTTGCCCGCCTGCCTCGCGAGTTCGCCGAGGGTCGCGCCTTCCATCGCGCGGTTCTCGTCCTTCGCCGCCTCGACGACGAACAGCTTGTCCCATTCGCCGTTGAACAGCAGCCGGCCGCGCTTGGCTAGCAGCTCCTCACGCACCGAAGCGCGCCAAGCCGGATCGCGATAGATCTTCTTGAGCTCGGCCGGATCGTGGGCGGCCATCGCCGGCTTCCACGCCTGCATGCTCTCGAACAGGTAGGGGCTGTGGAAGGTGAAATCCATGCTGAGCGGGCAGCACGAGGTCTGGGCCACCAGGGTGCGACCGCGCGCACGGGCCTCGTTCACCTGGTCGAGCGTGGTGAAGGCGGCTTCGGGATTGGTGTTGGAATGGAACAGCGCGGCGATCACCACCGGGCGGTTGGCTTCGGCGGCCAGCTCCTCGAGATAGGGGATCGTGGTCGTGCGGCCCTTGGTCAGCATGTAGACGCCGGTGCCGCGCTCGCCCATCGCCTTCACGAGGGTGCGCAGCTCATGGTCGTCGGCGAGGCGCGACGGCATCGGCGTGCCGCCTTCGCCGTTGTGGGCTTCAGACGTCGAGGAGGCGAAACCGATGGCGCCCGCTGCCATCGCCTCGCGCACCAGGTCGGCCATCCGGGCGACCTCGTCCGGCGTGGCTGCGCGCTCGGTGGCGTCGGCGCCCATCACGAAGGTCCGGATCGCGGAGTGGCCGGCGAAGCAGGCGACGTTGGGACCGACGCCGTTCTTCTCCAGCATGTCGAGATATTGTGGGAAGCTCTCGAAGCCCCAGTCGATGCCGGCGCGCAAGGCGTCGAGCGACATGCCCTCGACATGGGTGAGGTGGCGCATGGTGAGGTCGCGGTCGGCCGGCTTGCACGGCGCGATGGTGAAGCCGCAATTGCCCAGGATCGCCGTGGTGACCCCCAGCGCCGGCGAGGGATCGACGAAGGGATCCCAGGTGATCTGCGCGTCGTAGTGCGTATGGCCGTCGATGATGCCCGGCGCCAGCGCCAGCCCGTCGGCCTTAACCGTTTCCCGGGCGGCGCCGAGCTTGGGGCCGAGGGCGGCAATCCTGCCGTCCTTCACGCCGAGGTCGCCGCGGACTGGCTGGGTGCCCGAACCGTCGTGGATTTCCGCATCCTTGATGACCAGATCGAACATGTTTTTTTCCTCCCAAATTGACCCTAGTCTGTCGCCAAGGAAATGGAACGGGAGGATTGCATGACAGGCATGACGCGACGCGGCTTCGTGGCCGCGGGCACGGCGGGTGCGGCTTTTGGAATGGCGCCGGCGATCGTCCGCGCGCAGGACTATCCCACGAAGCAGGTCAGGGTGGTGGTGCCCTATCCGGCGGGCGGCGGCACCGATCTGGTGGCGCGCCTGGTCATCCCGCGCCTTGCGGAAAAGTGGAAGCAGACCGTCATCATCGACAACAAGGGTGGCGCCAGCGGCATCCTGGGCAGCGAGATCGTCGCCAAGGCCCCGCCCGACGGCTACACGCTGCTGGTCACCACCAGCGCGCACACGATCAATCCCTACACGACGAAGGTCCTGCCATACGATACCGAACGCGACTTCACGCCGGTCACCCCCCTGGTCGAGGGCGCGCTCGCGCTGGTCGGCTCGCCCAAGGCCGGCATGGACACGATGGAAAAGTTCATGACGGCGGCGCGGGCCAATCCCGGCAAGTACCAGTTCGGCAGCACCGAGAACACGACGCGCATGGTGGGCGAACTGTTCCGGCTGAGGAGCGGCCTGAAGATCGAGAACGTGGCCTACAAGGGCGCCGCGCCCATGATGCAGGAGCTGGCCGGCGGCCATATCCCGGTGGGGTTCACCAGCCCGCTCACGGTGATGTCGCACCACAGGGCCGGCACGCTGCGCATGCTGGCGGTGAGCGGCACCAAGCGGCTGCCGGGTCTCGAGGACATTCCGACCATGGCCGAGGCCGGCGTGCCGGGCGTCGAGACCATGGCGTGGTTCGCGATGTTCGGGCCGGGCAAGATGTCGCCTGCGCTCGCCAACCGCCTGCGCGACGATGTGGTGGCGGTGCTGGCCGAGCCCGAGATGAAGGCCAAGATTCGCGACCTGTCGAGCCTGCCGGGCGGCGAGTCGCCCGAGTCCTTCGCCCAGCGCATCAAGAAGGAACTCGTGACCTGGGGCGAGATCGCCAAACAGGCGGGCATTCAACCAGAGTGATCTTACTGGAGGCGCGCCACTCCAGGGGCGCGCCCCAGCGGATGAGGAGCGACATGATCCGCTTGCTCGTGATTGTCCTTCTCGTGGCTCTGGGCATGCCCGCCTGGGCGCAGTCCGTGAGCTTCCCCAGCGTCACCGCCGGCAGCAGCCAGGCCGGACCGGAGGTGAACGGGCGGATCTACAAGCCGCCGGGCGAGGGCCCATTCCCGGCGATCATCCTCGCGCATAGCTGTGCGGGCACGAACCGGCACACCGATGTCTGGGGCAAGCTTCTGGTGAGCTGGGGCTATTTCGTGCTGGCGCCGGATTCGTTTGGTCCGCGCGGCACCAAGGCCGTCTGCACGACGCCCAACGTGGTGACATCCAACATGCGCGTGGCGGACATCGCGGGCGCGCTCGACTATCTCGCGACGCGGCCCGACGTGCTGAAAGGCAAGATCGGCATCATCGGCCACAGCCATGGCGGCTCGACGGTGATCCGCTCGGCGCAGAAGAGCTTCGGCCTGACGCAACGCGGCCTGGCGGCAGGCGTCGCCTATTATCCCGGCTGTAATCCGAAGTTCGATGGCGGCATCGTTATTCCGGTGTTGCTGCTGGCCGGCGACAAGGACGACTGGACGTCGGCCGATCGCTGCCGGAGCCTGGTCTCGGGCCTGCAGCGTAGCGACCTCGTCGAGGCCGTCTACTATCCCAACGCCTATCACAGCTTCGATTCCAAAGCCGCCGATCGCACCGTGCCCGGTGCGGCGGGCAAGCAACATCACCTCGCCTACGACACCGTCGCCGCTCCCGACGCCGAGGCGCGGACGAAAGCGTTCTTCGCGAAGTACTTGCGGTGACTCATTGGAGCGCGCCACTCAAGTGGCGCGCTCCGTTGTGGCTACTTCGCGTCGGCCAGCCCCATCTGCCGGCACAGCAGCACCAGCGTCTCGTAGATCACGTGCGAGCAGAGGTGGGCGGCCATGCCGTTGACGTCCTGCGGCGGGCTCACCGTGTTCACGTCGACGGCCACGATGTTGAGGTCGGTGAGGCAGCGCAGCAGGTCGATGCCTTCGCGGGCGCTGAGGCCGCCCCAGGACGGGGTGCAGACGCCCGGCGCACAGGACGGATCGAACACGTCCATGTCGAAGCAGAGATAGACCGGCCGCTTGCCGACCTTGTCGCGGAACTCGGCCATGCGCTGGGCGAAGCCGCCACGGATCAACTCGTCGATCGACACGACCTTGTAGCCGAGGCTCATGGCGCGCGGCACGACGCCCTGCGCATAGGTCGTGCTGCGGATGCCGACATGCCAGGAGAATTCCGGATCGACGAGACCTTCCTCGGCGACATGGGTGAACTGGGTGGCGGAGTTGTACTTCTCCTCCGACCCATACGGATAGGAATCGGTGTGCGAGTCGATGTGGAGCGCCGCCATCTTCGGATACTTCTTGCCGACGGCGCGCGCGACGGGAACGGTGACCGAACCGTCGCCACCGATCGTGATCGGCACGGCACCGGCCTCGACGATGCGATCGGCCGCCTGCTCGATCCGCTCGAACGCATCGACGATCTTCGAGGGCGTGAGCTTGACGTTGCCGCAGTCGACCAGGCCCAGCGCGGTCGCGGGATCGAAATCGGCATTGGTCGGATTGAAGCGCCGCATCAGCTGCGACTGCTGGCGCACCGAATCGGGGCCGCCGCGCGCACCGATGCGCATGTTGGTGCCGCAATCGAACGGGATGCCGAGAATTGCGGCCTTGTTGGCCGGGCCCGGGCGTCCGTAGGGCACGCCCATGAAGGTCAGGGGCAGGGTGAACAGCTCGTCGTCGGACAGACGGTCCATGTCAGGGCTCCGCGGAGAGGAAGTCGTAGGCGACCAACGTGTGAATCTTGGCGACGGCCAGCAGCTCGTCGACCAGCACATGCTCGTCGGCGCCGCCCATGTTGAAGGGCGTGAGGCCCAGCACCACGGTCGGCACCTTGAACAGGCGATACCATCGCGAATCCGACCCGCCGACCCTCATGTTGACCGCAGGCGTCTCGCCCAGCACTTCGGCGGCGACGGCAGCGGTGCGGGTCACGATCTCATGGCCGGGATCGGTGAACGACGGCTCGAAGCGCCGGATCGCCTTCCAGCTGACGCCTTCGAGCGGCCCCAGCCATTCGTCGAGCTTCGCCGCGAGGACATCGGTCGTGATGCCGACCGGCAGGCGGATGTCGGCGCGGGCAATCGCATGAGTGGGCACCAGGTTGGGCGAGGTGCCGCCCTCGATGGTGCCGATGTTCACCGTGACCCTCGACAGCGTGTCGGCCTCGCCGGCGCCCGACAGGGGCTCGGAGATCGGCTTGGCCTTGCCGATCGCCGAGGTGACGATCGGGGGCGACTGGAAGGGCACGTCCTCGAGCTGCTTCAGGCAGTCGAGGGCGGTGCGCAGCCGGTCGATGGCGTTGGTGCCCTTGTGGACATGGGCACCGTGTGCGGGCGATCCCGTGGTCTCGATCTCGACCCACATCAGGCCCTTCTCCCCGAACCGCACGACCTTGGGCGAGCCGACATCGCCGCAGATGTTGGCGTCGCCGGCGGCATGCGGGAAATGCTCGAGCAGATAGCCCGAGCCCAGCGAGCCCATGTTCTCCTCGTCGCCCGCCAACGTGAGCACGATCTCGCCGTCCCAGGCATCGCGGTTCTCGGCCAGCAGCAAGGCGGCCAGCAGCGAGCAGGCGATACCGCCCTTCATGTCGCAGACGCCACGACCATAGAGCTTGCCGTCCTTCAGCACGCCGCCCAGCGGCGGCACGGTCCAGGGCAGGTTCTCGAGCAGCGGGAAGGTGTCGAGATGGCCGTTGAAGATCAGACGCCGGCCGGGCGCCCGGCCGCGGATGCGGCCGATCAGCGAGACGATGCGCGGCTCGGGCTCGACCCGTTCGATCTCGATGCCGGGAATCTCGCGCAACAGCGCTTCGGCCACCTGCGCGACGTCGAACGTGTCGCTCGGCGGGTTGGGCGAGGCGACGGCGACCAGGCGCTGCGTGACGGCGATGAGGCGGTCGAGCGAGCCCTCGACGCGGCGCGCCAGCTCGGTACGAATTTTCGACGACATCAGCGAGCCTGCAGCCTTCGTTCCCAGAAGCGGATGGCCATGGCGAGCGGCCAGCAGATGAAGAAGTAGACCACGGCGATGAAGGTAAAGGTCTCGAGTGGCCGGAAGTTGGTGGCCGAGAGCTCCATGCCGCGTCGGGTGATCTCGCTCACCGAGATGACGGCGCCCAGCGACGAGAACTTGATGAGCTGCACGAAATTGGAGGCGAGCGGCGGCAGGGTCATGCGGATCGCCTGCGGCAGCACGATGCGGTTGAACGACTGAAGCGGCGTCAGTCCCAGCACCTGTGCGGCCTCGCGATGGCCCTTGGGCACGCTCTGTATGCCGGAGCGATAGACCTCGGAGATGAAGGACGCCTGGTAGAGGGCGAGGCCGATGATCAGGGCAACCAGCGCCTCGATGCGCACGCCGAACACGATCGGCAGCACGTAATAGACCCACAGGAGCTGCACCAGGATCGGCGTATTGCGCACCACCTCGCCGATCGAGATGCCGATCCAGCGCAGGGCGCGGAAGCGCGACATGTCGAGCAGCGCGATGATCAGCCCGCCGATCATCGCCAGCACCAGCGTGATGGCCGAGATGATCAGCGTCATCTGCAGGCCGCCCATCAGGAAGTCGAAGCTTCCCCAGACCGTATCCCAGCGGAATTGGTACTTGAACATTGTTCCCTCTCGCTGGGGGCGCGTCACTCCAGTGACGCGTCATGATCGCGCCACTGGAGTGGCGCGCCCCCAGCTATGAGTGGTTACGGCGCGACGATCGGGTCGAGCTTGTGCTTCTTGGCGTACTTCAGCAGCCTTCCGTCGAGTTTGATCGTGTCGACGAACAGGTTGACGTAGTTCAGCCAGATCTGGTCGCCCTGCGGCACGACGTAGGCGTAGGGCGTGATGGCGAGCTTCTCGTTGGGCAGGATGTAGGTCGCCCAGTCGAACTCGTCGGTCACTTTGATGGCGGTCGGGAAGTCTGTGATGATGACGTCGACCCGCTGCGCGACCAGCTCGGCTTCGCGCGTGTTGGGCGGCGCCACCGAGACGACCTCGGCGTTCTTCACGTAGCCCTTCATGAAGGGCTCCATGTAGCTGCCCAGAGAGACGGCGGCCTTCACGCCCTTCTGGTCGATGTCCTTCCACTCCTTGATCTTGCTGTCCTTGCGCGTGACCGCGTAGAGGTTGGTCAGCAGGTAGGGCTTGGAGAATTCGACGGCCTGGCCGCGCTTCATCGTGGCGCCGACGCCGAACATGCCGATCTCGCACTTGCCGGCCTGCAGGTCGGCGATGAACGAGCCGAAGCTCGATTCGACGATCTCGAGCTTGGCGTCGAGCTCCTTGGCGAATTCCTTCGCCAGGTCGGCGTCGATGCCCTCGATCTCGCCCGTCTTGGAATTGCGGAACGAGATCGAATAGTAGAGCGGGAACTGGCAGACCCTGAGCTTCTTGCTCTTGGTCACCTCGTAGAGACGCGACTGCGTCTGCTGCGCTTCAGCGCCCGTGATCGAAAACGCGCCAACCGTGCCGGCCAGCGCGAGCGCACCCAATATCCTTGCTACACCCATCATCGGTCTCCCTTGTTGACCTTCCCCATCACTCATCCGCGAACTGCTGCAGGAAGCGCTGGGCGCGCTCCGTCTGCGGCGCATCGAAGAAGGCCGAACCCGGCGCCGCCTCGACGATCTCGCCTCGATCCATGAACACGGTGCGCGTGCCGACATGGCGCGCGAAGCCCATCTCGTGCGTGACCACCAGCATGGTCATGCCCTCGCGTGCCAGCTGGCGCATGACGGCGAGCACCTCGCGGCGCAGCTCGGGATCGAGCGCGCTGGTTGCCTCGTCGAACAGCAGGACCTTGGGCGACATGGCCAAAGCGCGGGCAATCGCCACGCGCTGCTGCTGGCCGCCGGAGAGGCGCGCCGGATAGGCGTCACGCTTCTCGAGCAGGTCGACCTTCTTCAGCAGCGACTCGGCGATGGCGACGGCCTTGTCCCTGGGCAGCTTCTTCACGCGGATCGGCGCTTCGATCAGGTTCTGGAGCACCGACATGTGCGGCCAGAGATTGAAGTGCTGGAAGACCATGCCGATCTCGGAGCGCACGTCGCGCGCGGCGGCCTTGACCTGCTTGTCCGGCGATGGCGTCGAAATGGGCACGCCCTCCATCACCACGCGGCCCTCGCTCGGCTCTTCCAGCAGCGCAAGGCAGCGCAGCAGCGTGGTCTTGCCCGAGCCCGATGGACCCACGACGCAGACAACGTCGCGCTCCAGTACTTCCAGGGACACGCGCGTCAGCACCTGGTTCGCGCCAAAGCGCTTGGTGATGCCGTCCGCGAGGATGAGGGGGCTGGGATTGCTCATGCTATCCCATAAGCAATTCCTATGCCGCTCCTTATCCACCTCCTGTATCGGCAGGAGTCTTGCTAGGAAGTGGATGCAGTACGGGCAAAACAAACGATAACGGCTGATTATAGAGTATGGACGTCAAGCTTCTCGAAGCCTTCCGGGCGGTGGTCGACCACCGATCCATGACCGCCGCCGCGGGTGCCATGGGCGTGACCCAGCCCGCGGTCAGCACCCAGATCGCGCGTCTGGAGGAGGCGGTTGGCTTCTCCCTGTTCGAGCGCGCCAACGGCCGGCTGAAGCCGACCCCCGAGGGCATGCTGTTCTATGCGGAAGCAAGCCGTGTGCTGGGTGAGGTCGACCGGCTGCAGGCCGCGACCGTCCAGATCCGCGAGGGCCAGTCGGGCCGTTTGTCGATCGCCAGCCACCCCTCGGCTGCCATTTCCCTGTTGCCTAATCTCGTGGCGCAGTTCCTGGCCGAGCGTCCGGGCGTGGCGGTGCGGCTGATCTCGCGCCATTCCGACGTGGTGAGCCAGCTCCTGCCGACCGAGAGCTTCGACATCGGAATCGCCGAACTGCCTATCGACGACAGCCAGGTCGAGGTCCGGCGCTACGCGATGCGCTGCGTCGCGATCCTGCCGCCGCGCCATCCGCTCGCCGCCTGCAAGCTTCTGACGCCGCAACTGCTCGGGGCGCATCCGATGGTGATGCCGGCGCGATCGCATCAGGTTCCAAACCGCATCCGCAGCGTCTTCTCGGCGGCGGGCGTATCGATCAATGCCGTGGTCGAGGCCGAGTTCTTCGCCAGCCTGTGCGGCCTGGTGGCGGCCGGCGCCGGCTGGTCGATCGTCGATCCGCTGTCGGCCCGCTGCTTCGAGCATCTTGGCCTGGTGACGCGGCCCTTCGAACCCGCCGTGACCTACGACATCGGCGCCTTCCACCGCCGCGACCGCGAACCTTCGGTTCTGGCGACGGCGTTCCTCGACATGCTCGACGACAAACTGAAAGGGTGAATGGATGCGTCTCGACGCCAACCTGATGGGCCGCCTCGCGGCCGACGAGGCGCTGTGGCGCGACTTCAACGACATCTGCGATTGCGGCGGCCGCCTCTCCGGCACCGAGAGCGAGAAGAAGGCGTTCGCGTTGCTGCGTGAGAGGGTGCGGGCGGCCTCGCCGGCCAATTCGGGCCGGTCGATTCCGGTGCCCTACAATGGCTGGCAGGCCAAGTCGGCCACGCTCGAGCTGCCGGGTGGGACCTTTGCGCCGTGCCATCCCCTGGTGCGGACCATCGCGACACCGGGCCTCACCGCCGAGGTGATCGACCTGGGACGCGGCACGCCCGACGAATTCGAGGCGCATAAGGCGGAGATCGCCGGCCGCATCGTGCTGGTGCGGCACGAGCTGATGTTCGCGGCCGGGACGATCCATCGCCGCCGCAAGTACGACATGGCGCGCGCCCATGGCGCTGTGGGGTTCCTCATCGGCGGTCCGCTGGCGGGCCACGTGGTGGCGGGCTCCTCGGGCCGCGACTCGGGCGAGGGCATTCCCGCGCTCGGCATTTCGCCCGAGACGGCGGCCAAGCTGGCCCGCCGTTCCACCGGCTTCCCCTCGGTCACGATCGCCATCGAGACCGCGGAAGGGCCGGCCGAGACCGAGACGCTCGTGTTCGATTACCCCGGCCAGACCGACGAATGGGTGGTGCTGTCGGCGCATGTCGACGGCCACGACCTGGCCGAAAGCGCGATGGACAACGGCACCGGCCTCGCTGCTGTTCTGGCGGTGACGCGGGCGCTGTCGCCGGAAGTGGCCAGGTGGCGGCGCGGGCTGCGGGTGATGTTCTTCAGCGTCGAGGAATGGGCGCTGACCGGCTCGGCGCAATATGTGAAGGCGCTGGGCGACGCCGAACGCGCCAAGATCGCGCTGAACGTCAATCTCGATTCGGTGGCGGGCAGCCCGAACCTCGCCGCCCTCACCAGCGGCTATGCCGGCGTCGAGCCTTTCCTGCTGGGCGTTGCCGAGACCCATGGTCAATCCCTGCGCACCGTGCGGCCGCTGATGACCAATTCCGACCACGCGAACTTCGCGGCAGGCGGGATTCCCGCGATCCGCCTGGTTGCGGGCTTCGACGATCCCAACGCCCATCTGCGGGTCGTGCTGACGCCCGCCGACACGCGCGACAAGGTCGCGCAAAGCGAGCTGCGACAGGCGACACTGCTGACGGCCGCGCTGGTCGCCGCCGCCTGCAATGCCGACCCGGAAGAAGCCGCGAGGTGGCGGGGTTAGACGCTACACCTGACTCTTGAACCGCTCGATCAGCCATTGGGCGGCGGGGCCGGGAGGGGTGTCGATGCGGTGCAGGACACGCAGCGGATAGGTCGCCGCCCACCAGTCGGAGAGATCGAGTTCGACGAGGCGGCCGGCCTCGATGTCGCCCGTCACCATCGGTGCCGGCATGCTGCCCCAACCGACTCCGGCGAGCAGCAGCGCGTGCTTGGCGCCGAGGTCCGCGAGCCGCCAGGTCTTGGGGCCGACCACGCCGAAATCCTGGCCCTCGGTCAGCTTCGAGCGATCGCTCAGGACGAGCTGGATATGCTCGCGCGCCGCCCCTCGCGCCTGCCCGCCGAGACGCGCCAGGGGATGGAAGGGCGCGGCCACCGGCACCAGCCGGACGCCGCCAATGGCGATGCTCTCGGTCCCGTCGGCCGCGACGTTCGGACCGCTGACGCCGATGTTCGCCGCGCCCTCCAGGACCAGCTGCGTAACGGCGCCCAGCGTCTCGACATGGAGACGCAGCTGCACCGTCGGGAACGTCGTCTGGAAGGCCTGCAGCGCATCCACGAGCCGGGCGGTCGGCAGCATGACGTCGACGGCGAGCGAGACCTCGGCCTCCAGGCCCTCGAGCAGCCCTTTCACCTTGGCGCGCAGCATGTCGACGCCGTGCGTCACGGCGCGGGCCTCGGCCAAAACGGCCCGGCCCGCCTGGGTCAGCTCGGGCTTGCGGGTGGCGACCCGGTCGAACAGCGGCAGGCCGAGCTGGGCCTCGAGATTGTCGATGGCGTAGGTGATCGCCGAGGTCGCGCGGTTGAGGCGACGGGCAGCGGCGGCAAAGCTGCCGGTATCGACCACGGCGAGCAGGACCTGAAGCTGGGCGAAGGAGGGGGTGCCGGGGTTTGTTGCCATTTCTAAATTACTGAAAAGATCGTTCAGCATTATACGGATTTTCAGGCAAACCGGCAGCGCCTACATAGCCGTCGTACCAAGGAGGGCGGCCATGACGGCTTCGACCATCAGCAAAAGCAGGCGCCAGCTCGTTTCCATCCATGAGGCGTTCCGGACCCTCGAAGGCGACGGGTTCGAAGTGCGCCGCGCCATTCCCTCGAACGCCTACGAGGCGATCGGCCCGTTCATCTTCCTCGACCAGTTCGGCCCGATCGATGTGCGGCCGGGCGAGGCCAAGGGTGCCTCCGCGCACCCGCACGCCGGCATCGAGACCCTCACCTTGCTGCTGGAAGGCAGCCAGACCCACAAGGACAGTCTCGGCAATGCGAGCAGCATGCGGCCGGGCGAGGTCCAGTGGATGCGCGCAGGCCGAGGCGTGGTTCACGATGAGAGTCCGGACGAGCAGCTTCGGCGCGAGGGCGGCCATGTCCATGGCGTCCAGCTCTGGATCAACATGCCCAAGGGCGGCAAGCATGCGGAGCCGGCCTATCGACATGTGACGGCGTCGGAGATTCCGACCCTTACGGCTGACGACGGGCGCGTGCTGGTGCGGGTCGTTGCCGGCACGGTCGGTGATCTCACGGGGCCGATCGCGACATCGGGTGCACCGTTCGTCGTGCACGCTTCCCTGAAGCAGGGCGCCCAGGCCGATCTTGCGGTGGGCGGACCAGCCGAACTCGGGGTCTATGTGATGGTGGGCGCTGCCCGTATCGGCGGCGACGAGCGTCGGATCGAGGCAGGTGAGCTCGCACGACTGACGCCGGGTGACCGTCTCGGGATTACCGCCGAAGCAGACAGCGAGATCCTGCTGGTCGGCGGCGATCCCCTCGATGCGCCCATCCTGCGCCACGGACCGTTCGTGATGAACTCGATCGACGAGCTCGAACGCGCGGTCCGCGACTACCACGCCGGCCGCATGGGCCGGATCGCGGCCTGACCTTTCCCTTTCCTTCAACCCTTCAACCTCAACCGACAACTGGAGACAGACATGACCAAGGTTCTCGTTCTTTACTATTCGAGCTACGGCCACATCGAGACGATGGCGGAAGCCGTCGCCGCCGGCGCCCGTGAGGCCGGCGCCCAGGTCGACATCAAGCGCGTGCCCGAGACCGTGCCGGAAGCGGTGGCCAAGGCCTCGCATTTCAAGCTCGACCAGAAGGCGCCGGTCGCCAAGATCGAGGATCTCGCCGACTACGACGCGGTGATCATCGGCACCGGCACGCGCTTCGGTCGCATGTCCTCGCAGATGGCGAGCTTCCTCGACCAGGCGGGCGGCCTGTGGGCCAAGGGCGCCCTGAACGGCAAGGTCGGCGGCGCCTTCACCTCGACGGCGACCCAGCATGGCGGTCAGGAGACGACGCTCTTCACCATCATCACCAACCTGCTGCATTTCGGCATGGTGGTGGTCGGCCTCGACTACGGCTTTGCCGGCCAGATGACGCTCGACGAGATCACCGGCGGCAGCCCCTATGGCGCCACCACGATCGCCGGCGGCACCGGCCAGCGCCAGCCCTCGGAGAACGAACTGGCCGGCGCCCGCTACCAGGGCCGCCGGATCGCGGAGACGGCGAACAAGCTCGCCGCCTGATCACTCGACGACGGGATCCCGATTCCCGCCAGCGGCGTCGCGACCTGCGGCGCCGCCTGGTCGGATCAGCGAGATCAGGCCGGCCAGCGCGGCCAGGCCGGCCAGGAGAAGGATGACGTCGCGGCTGGCTGCGACGAGCGCCGTCACCGGAAGGTCGAGCGTGCTGCCGCTGCTTCCGCCCAGCGACAGTGCGAGAAGAGTCGAAGCGCCCGCGATGCCGGTGCTCATGCCGAGCATGCGCATCACGTTCAGGACGCTGCCCGCTTGGCCGGTTTCGCCGGCAGGGGCCGCGGACATGATGGCGCTGCTGTTGGGTGAGATGAAGAGGCCTTGGCCGACGCCGATCACGGCAAGCGACAGGGTGACCAGCCAGAGATTCGCAGCAACGCCATCGAGGCAGAAGTAGAGGATCGCCAGTCCTGCGATGCAGATCAGCATGCCGCAGCAGGTCGGCGCCCGGGCGCCAAGCCGGTCGTAGAGCATGCCGCCCACGGGCGCGAGCAGACCCAGCATCACCGGCAGGATCGACAGGCGCAGACCCGCGGCAAGGGCCGTGTCCTGATAGATTCGCACCAAAGCAAAGGGGACGAGGAAGAACACCCCGAACAGGGTGGCGTAGGACGTGAAGTTCGCCAGGTTGCCCAGCAGGAAGGCGGGCTTGGTGAGCAGCGCGAGGTCGAGCAGCGGCGCCGAGGTGCGATGCTCGGTGCGCACGAACAGGTAGGCGCAGACGATGCCGACCAGGAGACAGGCGAACAGGATCGGCGAGGTCGGGCCGAGCGCGTGCAGTTCGTTCAGCGCCGCCACGAAGCCCGTCAGCGCCGGTGCGATCAGGATCGCGCCGCGCCAATCGAAGCGTTCTTGCTTGGATGGATTGCCCGTCTGGGGAAGGACGAACCAGCCGAGGATTGCGCCCGCGATTCCGAGCGGCACATTGATCCAGAAAGCCCACTGCCAGCCCAGCGTGTCGAGGATGAAGCCGCCGATCGCCGGTCCGGCGCCAAGGCCCACCGCCTGCGCTGCCGATTGCAGACCAAGGCCGCGGCCGCGCTCCTCGGGCTTCATGATCATCACGACGATGGCAACGCTGTTGGAGGTGATCAGCGCACCGCCGATCGCCTGCAGCACGCGGAAGAAGATCAGCCACGGCAGAGTCGTCGCGTAGCCGCACAGGGCCGAGCCCGCGATGAAGAGCACGAAGCCTGCGGTGTAGAGAAGCTTGCGCCCGAACATGTCGGAGAGCCGTCCGAAGATCGGCATGAACGATGCGAGCGCGAGCAGGTAGGCAACGGCGACCCAGCTCACGCTGCTGAGGCGGGCATCGAACTCCACCTCGAGCCGCGGCAGAAGCACCTGCGTCATGCTGGCATCGACCTGCCCCATGACGGCGCCGATGCAGACCGTGCCGACGACGAACCAGCGATACGACTTCAGGCTGGCGACCGACCTCAGCGGCGGCGGCTCCCGCCCTTCGAGGGCGGCGGCCCGGATCGCGCCGAATGAGAAGGGGCCGGGAGACACTTCGGTCAAGGTTCGATGTCCGCTGCTGCGAAAAGGCGATGCGGCGGAACTATTGTCCTACCAGGTCGGCTTTGTCTCGAATTTCGTCGGCGGCCTGGTCTCCCGCGCCGGCTGAGGCAGGGTGGCATCGAACATGTAGCTCGTGCCGACGGCCGACTGGCTGACGCGGTCGCCGTAGGCGTTGGCAAGCGCATGCAGCGCCCGCCAGCCGGTGCAGTGGCCGGTGATGAAGTGGCCAATGTCGAAGGGTTCGAGGGCTTCGACCGTCTGCGGGATGAGGCGCTCCATCACGCCACCGAGATGCAGGCCGCCCATCACCGCATGGATGGGAATGTCGGGGAACAGGCGTTTCGCCTCGGTGCAGACATTGACGATGCCCGCGTGCGAGCAGGCACTGAACACGACGAGGCCGAGATCGCGCACGTTCACGATCAGCATGCGCTCGTCCATCAGGAACGGGTCGGGCCGCCATTCCTCCGAATTGTCCTTGCGGCAGAGATGGTCCTCGCGGCCCTTCTCGAAGGCGCTGACCCGCGGGATCTCGCCGCTGTAATAGAAGTGACCGTCGAGCAGCGTGCGTGCCTGGCCGTCGTTGACGACGCGCGCGCCCTGCGCCTCCATCTGGGCCGGTGTGGGGACACGGGCAGCCGGGAAGATCGTGCCGTCCTGCAGCAGGACGCCGCGTTCGTTGAACATCTCGGGATTGACGTGGACTGCCACGCTACCCCGGCCGCGGCGGGCGGCGATGGTATCGAGTGCGGCCGGCAGCGCGCCCATGTGATCCCAGTGGCCATGGGTGACGGCGATCTCCTCGACCTCGCCGAGATCGATCGCCATGTTGCGGCAGTTGCGGAGGAAAGCCGCGCCCTCGGTCCCGGTATCGAACAACAGCGTGTGTTGCTTCGCTCCGACCTTGGTCCTGAGCCGCAGGCCGTAGCCGAGATTGGCCACCAGCAGCGTCTCGCCGGAGATCTCCTTCGCGCCGGCCTTCAGGATGTTGGCCATCTCCGACAGCGCGAACGCGGGCTTGCTGGCATAGGTGTCGCTCACATTGTCGGTGATGACGTCGACGGTGAGCGAATCGACAGCGGCGAGGTCGGACATGAGGGACGCCTCCTGTGTCAGAGTGCCGGGACGAGGGAACGGGCGAGATAACGCACGGTCTTGGCGCCGCCATGGATCTCGGCATGGCCCACTTCGGCGAACCCGAGCGCCGCGTGGAAGGCGTCGGATGCCGGGTTGGGCGGATCGGAATTCACTTCGCACACGACAAGGTCATGGCCCGTGGCGGCGGCGTTCCGGAAAAGATCATCGTACAGGCGGTTCGCCAGGCCGCGCTTGCGCATGGCCGGGGCGACGACGATGCGGTCGACATAGACGAAGCGCGGATAGCGTTCGCGGAACCAGAGGTAGTTGGGGCTGTCGTAGTCGGCGTTCTGATCGAAGGCGATGAGGAAGGCGGCGACGGTGCCGGCGCGACGGGCGTAGAAGGCTTGCCCCAGAAGATTCCGCAGCCGCGGGGCGTCGAGCCAGGAGAGCTCGACGGCATGGTCGTTGTTGAGCGCGAGGAGGGCGGCCTCGTCGCCCACGGAAACGCTGGCCAGGTTGGTCAGGCGTTCGTCTCCTTCAAGAACTTGATCAGCAGCCGGCTCACTTCCGCCGCCTGTTCCTGCTGCACCCAGTGGCCGGCGCCTTCGACCATGTGGATCTCCTTCATATTGGTGCAGGCGCTCTTCTGCATCTTATCCAGCGCGCCGGGCGACTGGTGGTTGCCCCAGT
Source organism: Rhodospirillales bacterium 24-66-33 (assembly GCA_002281855.1). Lineage (GTDB taxonomy): Bacteria > Pseudomonadota > Alphaproteobacteria > Reyranellales > Reyranellaceae > Reyranella. The sequence continues at coordinate 421,200 of NCHQ01000001.1, forward strand.
CGCTCTTGCCCGAGATGAAGGTCGAGGGCTGGTCGATGGTGCGGCCGGTGAAGATCTCGAGCTCGGGCGTCACGCGGCCGCTGGTGCGGGCGCGATACCAGTTGAGGCCGCCCTGGAAACCGGTGCGCTCGTACTCGCCGGCATAGACCGCGAGCTCGTCGTCGGTGAGCCACTTCGCGGCCGCGATCTCCGCGGGCGTCGGCATCTGCTTGGCGACCGTCTCGGCCATGCCTTCGGCCAGGTCCATGACGTAGTAGGTCGGCATCTTCGCCAGCTCCTCGGCGGTCCAGCCCTTCAACTCGTAGGGCTTGTTCGCCTTCCAGTCGGCGCTCTTGTAGTGATAGTAGGCGCGCAGGAAATTGTGTAGCCCCTGCCTGGCGTGCCACTGCTCCTCGTTGGCCTCGCGCGTCGACTGATACCATTGGTAATGCTTGCGCGGGCGCGGCAGCGCTGCCAGCGCGGCATGAACATCCGGTGCTTTGGGCGCAGCGGGCTTGCCGGCGGTGTCGAAGGGCACGGCCGACGGGCCGGGGAAGGGCGCGCTCATCAGCGCCATGCGCTTGAAGATGTCGGGGCGCGCCAGCGAGGCATAGGAGGCGACCGAGGAGCCGAAATCGTGTCCGACCGCGGCCTCGGCGGTGCGAAGGCCCAGCGCATAGAGTACGCCGATCGCGTCGCGCAACAGGTTGGTGAAGCGGAAGCCGATCTGGTCGGCGTCGAAGTCGGCGCTCCAGCCCGTCGTCCGGCCATAGCCGCGCAGATCGGGCGCGATGGCGTGATAGCCTGCCTCGGCCAGCGCCGGCATGACCTTGCGCCAGCTATAGGCGATTTCCGGGAAACCGTGGAACAGCATCACGGCGGGTGCCTTACGGTCGAAGCCGGCTTCGAGAACGTGAATGTCGAGGCCGTTGATGCCGGCAAGGATGCGGGCGCGAACGCCGGCGGGGAGGACGGAAGCGGGGAGCGGTTGCATGCGCCGAGCCTACGCCGACCCCGCTCAAAATGGCAGATCGGTCTTCGTCGTAGGGTGAAGAACGGTCCGCTCTGCGATCATAAGGGAGAGAAGGGTGCAGCAACAGATCGCGGTGATCACGCTCGGTATCGCCGAGCTAGCGCGCTCGAAGCGCTTCTATATCGACGGGTTCGGTTGGAAGCCTATTTTCGAGACGGAAGAAATCGCATTCTACCAGATGAACGGGATGGTCCTAGCGACCTGGCTCGCGGCCGCGCTCGCGGCCGACTCAGGGCAGGCAGGCAAGAGTCCGGGCGCTTTCAGCCTCGCGCACAACGTGACAGGCAACGAAGCCGTGCAGCCGCTTCTCGACCAACTTGTGTCCGCCGGCGGCAGTCTGCTGCGGCCGGCCGATGCGCCGCCTCATGGTGGCTTCCGGGGTTATGTGGCCGATCCCGACGGTCACGCCTGGGAGATCGCCTGGAACCCTTCGTGGCCCATCGATGCGGTGGGCCACGTCACCTTCGGCATCTGACCGGTGCGGTCATAGGCGTCGGCGACCCGCTCGACACATTTCTCGAAGGCAGTCGAGTGGGGCTTGATGCCCTGATCCAGACAGGCTTTCTCCGCGATGGCGAGCGTATCACCCGACCGAGCCTGCACGTGAGGGGCAATCGCTAAGACGGCGACGGCAGCCACGGCGATGAAGACTGTATTCAGGCGATTCATGGCATGCTCCTTCTCTTCAGGAACGCGGGCCGTCGCGTAAAAGTTGCCGCACCTGCCCGGTCCAGGAATTAAACCAAATAGTTGAGCGTTTGGGCTCGAGACGCTCTATCCCAGCCGTGAGGGGCCCAAGCCGTGACGGGCGTTCGACGGACGTTACTGGTGAGCGACGTCGCGGTCGTATTGCGGCTCGTCGGTGAACACGAGCAGGCTGCGCGCGTGGGTCTCGCGTTCCATGCAGTTCTCGTAGCCGGACGTGGCCGGAGACAGGCCGGATTCGAGGCAGGAATCGCGAGCGTCCGCGGTTACCCGCGCCATCGTGTAAGCGATCTCCGGCTTGCCCCATTCAATCGCGCGGGTGGCCTGCGACAGGCAATATTCATAGCCTTCCGTCTTCGGGGTTATCCCCTGCTCCCGGCAGATGCGCTCGGCCTGGCTCTGGGCCGAGGCCGGCGGAACCGGCGGGGCCAAGACCACGATGCCTGCCATCAGGAACACGCTTCCCAGCGCCAGGCCGGCATTCAGCTGGTTGCGAGTCATTGGGCGGCTCCGTTGAAAGGGTTGCGATCAGGTACTGAACAAACGCCCTGAATCGCCAAGGGGTTGCCGATACAAACGATACATTCGTCTGCGCTTGCCCTTGTTCCGCCTCAATTCGGCCGGTCAGTAGCTCTTCGGCAGTCCCAGCACCCGTTCAGCAACGTAGCAGAGGATGAGCTGCTCGCTGACCGGGGCGATGCGCGCGATCATGACCTCGCGCAGGAAGCGTTCGACGTGGAACTCCTTGGCGTAGCCGTAGCCGCCATGGGTCAGGATCGCGCGTTCGCAGGCGTCGTAGGCGGAGCGGGCGCCGAGATACTTGGCCGAATTGGCCTCGGCACCGCACTCCTTGCCGTTGTCGTACAGCCAGGCCGCCTTGAAGGTCAGCAGGTTGGCCGCTTCGAGCTGCATCCAGCTCTCGGCGAGCGGGTGCTGGATCGCCTGGTTCTTGCCGATCGGCCGGCCGAACACGACCCGCTCCTTGGCGTACTGCGTCGCCTTGGCCAGCGCTACCTTGCCGATGCCGATCGCCTCGGCCGCGATCAGGATGCGCTCGGGGTTGAGCCCGTGCAGCAGATAGTGGAAGCCCTTGCCTTCCTCGCCGATGCGATCCTCGAGCGGCACCTTCAGCCCGTCGATGAACACCTGGTTGGTGTCGATCGCCTTGCGGCCCATCTTCTCGATCTCGCGCACCTCGATCTTGCTGCGATCGAAGTCGGTGTAGAAGAGCGACAGCCCGTCGGTCGGCCGCTTGCACTTTTCCTTCGGCGTCGTGCGGGCGATCAGCAGCATCTTGTCGGCGATCTGCGCTGTCGTGGTCCAGGTCTTCTTGCCGTGCACGACGTAGCCGTTGCCGTCGCGCTCCGCCTTGGTCTCGAGCGCCGTGGTGTTGAGGCCGGCGTCGGGCTCGGTGACGGCGAAGCAGCCCTTCACCTTTCCCTTGATGATGTCGGGCAGGATGCGCTTCTTCTGTTCCTCGGTGCCGAACACGACGATGGGGTTGGGGCCGAACACGTTGAGGTGGATCGCCGAGGCGCCCTGCAGCGCTGCGCCCGACTCGGCCACCGCCTGCATCATGATCGAGGCTTCGGTGATGCCGAGGCCGGAGCCGCCATATTCCTCCGGCATGGCGATGCCCAGCCATCCGGCATCGGCCATCGTGCGGTAGAAATCCTCAGGGAAGCCGCCGTCCTTGTCCTTCTTCAGCCAGTATTTGTCGTCGAACCCGGCACAGAGTTTGGCGACGCTGTCCTTGATGGCGAGCTGGTCTTCGGAAAAGGCGAAATCCATTTGTCGTGTCCTAACGATTGAGGCCGAGGAAGCTCATCATGAGCCGGTTGAACGGCTCGGGCCGCTCGACGTTGGGCAGATGGCGGGCCTTGGCGATGTCCTCGTAGCGCGCGCCGGGGATTTTCGAGGCGATGAGCTTGTTGCGGTCGGGCGGCGTCGCCGGATCGTCGTCGCCGCAGATCACCAGGGTCGGGACCTTGATGGTCGGCAGCCTGTCGAGATAGTCGAAGTTCTGGATGGCCGCGGCGCAGCCCAGGAAGCCCAGATCCGACGTGCCGCAGATCGTCGAGTGGATCTCCTTCCACCGCGTCGGATTGGCTTCCTTGAACTCCGAGGTGAACCACCGCTCCATGTTGCCGTCGGCCAGCGCCTTCACGCCATTCTCCCGGACGGCCGCCTTGCGCTGGTCCCATAGGCCCGCCGAATCGTCGGGCGAGGAGGGGTGGGTGTCGCACAAGGTCAGCGAGTGCAGGCGCTCCGGATAGGCGAGGGCAAAGCCCTGGCCGATCATGCCGCCGATCGACAGGCCGATGTAATGGACCTTCCAGATGCCCAGCACGTCGAGCGCACCTTTCACGTCGCCTGCCAGCTCGTCCATCGTGTAGTCGCCTTCGACGGGCTGGCTGCCGCCATGGCCGCGCATGTCGAGCCGCAGCACGCGATAACCGGCGGCCAGCAGCGGCACCAGCTGCTCGGTCCACATGCCGCCATCGGCTGCGAGGGAATGGGTGAAGCAGACGGCCGGCGCGTTCTGCGGCCCGGCGAGGTCGAAGTAGATCTTACGTCCGTCGAGATTGAGCAGCATTTGAACCCCTTGTCATCCTGAGCGCAGCGAAGGATTTCGCGCCAACCGCGGTCGGCGTCTGGCCGCCATGTGAGGTCCTTCGCATTGGTCCAGGGCGGGGGTTACCCCGCCCGAGACGACACTTAATCACATCGCCGAGATGCCGCCGTCGATGATCACTTCCGAGCCGGTCATGAAGCTCGATTCATCGGAGGCGAGGAAGACGATCGCCCAGCCCACTTCCTCGGGCCGGCCGAGGCGGCCGATCGGGACCTGCTTGCCGAGCTTCTGCTGCATCAGGTCTTGGCCGAAGCGGTCGCGATACTTGTCGAGGATCGGCGTGTCGATGAAGGTCGGATGCACCGAATTGCAGCGGATGTTGTAGCCCGACTTGGCGCAGTGCAGCGCCACCGACTTGCTGAGCAGGCGGACGCCGGCCTTGGCCGAATTGTAGGCCGCCATGTTGGCGCCGGCGATGATGCCGGAGATCGACGAGATGTTGATCACCGACCCACCGAGCCGTGCGGTGTGCTTCTTGATCTCCGAGACGCCATGCTTGCAGCCCAGGAACACGCCGTCGAGGTCGATGGCGTGCACCTTGCGCCATTCCTCGAGCGTGATCTCCTCGACCGTCTTGCTGAGTCCGATGCCGGCCGAATTCAGCAGCACATGGATGGCGCCGAACTTGTCGACGGTTTCCTGGATCGCGGCCTTCCAGTTGTCCTCGCTGGTGACGTCGAGCTTCACGAAATGGCCGGCCGAGCCCAGCCGGTCGGCGACGGCCTTGCCGCGATCGACGGCGACGTCGGCCACCACGACGCGGGCACCTTCTTTCGCCATGAGTTCGGCGGCATTGGCGCCGAGGCCCGAGGCGCCGCCGGTGATGAGCGCAACCTTACCGGCCAGACGATCCGTCATTTCTTCTTTCCTCCCGCGGCGGCCCCCGCTCTTGCCTCGCGGTGGGCGATATAGGTCGTGGACGCCACGATGATCGCCGCGCCCACGAAGGTCCAGATATCCGAGGTCTTGCCCCAGACCGCCACATCCATCAAGGCGGCCCAGACGATGCCCAGGAAGGTGATGGACTGCAGGGCGGAAATGTCGAGCAGGCGATAGGCCCAGGTGATGAAGAAGTAACCCATCGTCCCGAAGAAGCCGGCGGCCAGGAACAGCAGGAGCTGGTCGGGGGTCGGCGTCTGCCAGAACCACAGGCCGAGGGGCGTGAAGCAGATCGCGCCGATCACGCTCTGCCACAGCACGACGACCGCAGGCTTGTCGCGGCCCGACACGACCTTGGCCACCAGATTGGAGCCGGCGATGAGAGGCACGGCGCATAGCATCATGACGATGCCGGGGTTCACGGTGACGAGGCCCGGCCGGACGATGATCAGCATGCCTGCGAAGCCGATGCCGACCGCCAGCCAGCGCCGCCAGTGTACCGTCTCGCGCAGGAAGATCACGGCGCCCAGGGTGACGAAGATCGGGCCGGTGAAGCCCAGCGCCGCCATGGTGGCGAGCGGCAACCAGACCACGGCCTCGTACCACAGCGCATAGCCCGAGGTATGGAAGAGGCCGCGGAAGCAGTGGAGCTTCAGGTCGTAGGTTCTCATGCCGGCGAAGCCGGCGCGCCAGAAGAGATAGGGCGCGATCAGCGCGACGCCGGCGACCCAGCGGCCCCAGGCGACGTAGAGCGGCGGCATCTCGCTCGCCAGTTCCTTCACCGAGGCGTTCAGGAAGTTGAAGAAGAGGCCCGACAGCACGGCCAGGAAGAAGCCGCGGGCCGTGCGCGAGGGGATCAGGCGCGACAGGCTGTCGGTCGTGTCGATGGCGGGGGCGGACATGTGCCGGCAGAGGAAGCCGATATGGGGTCGGGGTCAAGGCACTGCTTTTGCAGGTCGGCCCCTAGGGCGCGTCTTGCGCTCCGCGATCGCCACCGTGACAATGCCGTCGAGAGGAAAACCATGCCCGATGCCATCGCCGAGACCCTGACGCACGCGGCCCCCGGTCATCCGCTCGATCCCCTGACACCCGACGAGATTCGCCGAGCGTCGGCGGCCGTGCGAGCGGCACACGATCTCGGGCCGGGCATGATGTTCGAAACGGTGAGCCTGCACGAACCCGACAAGAACGTCGTGAGTGATTTCCGGGCGGGCGAGTCGTTTCCGCGCGAGGCGTTCGTTTGCGCGTTCGACCGCACCAACGGCCAGGTCTGGGAGGCCCGGGTGGACCTCGTCGCCGATAAGGTCGTCGACTGGCGGCACGTTCCCGGCGTCCGGCCGCGCATCCTGGTTGACGACATAACGCTGGTTGGAGAGGTGGCGCGGGCCGATCCTCGCTTCCGCGAGGCCCTGGCCCGGCGCGGCATCACCGACATCGAGAACGTCCAGGTCGACCCCTGGTCGGCCGGCAACTACGGGCTGCCGGACGAAGAGGGCCGGCGGCTCTCGCATACTTTCTGCTGGTACCGGAGCGAGAAGAACGACAACGGTTATGCCCATCCCATCGAGGGGCTGTGTGCCGTCGTCGATCTCGATCGTGCCGAGGTGCTGCGCGTCGACGACTACGGCGTGGCCGACGTGCCGAGGCTCGATCGCAACTATGCCGCCCGCTATCGAAGCGTCTTTCGCGATGACGTGAAGCCGCTGGAGATCGTCCAGCCGGCCGGCCCGAGCTTCGTCGTCGAGGGCAACGAGGTGCGCTGGCAGAAATGGCGTTTCCGCGTCGGCTTCAATGCCCGCGAAGGGCTTGTGCTGCATGCGATCGGCTACGAGGACGATGGACGGCTGCGGTCGGTGCTGCACCGGGCGGCCTTGTCCGAGATGGTCGTGCCCTACGGCCACCCCGGCGGCGGGCATTTCCGCAAGAATGCCTTCGATGTCGGCGAGTACGGCATCGGCGTGCTGGCCAATTCCCTGACGCTGGGCTGCGATTGTCTCGGCGTCATCCGCTACTTCGACGCCTGGCTGGCCGACAGCAAGGGCGATCCCTACTGCATCGAGAGCGCGGTTTGCCTGCACGAGGAGGATTTCGGCATCCTGTGGAAGCACACCGACCTGTTCACGGGCGAGGTTGACGTGAGGCGCGCCCGGCGGCTGGTCGTGTCGTCGATCTCGACCATCGGCAACTACGAGTACGGCTCGTTCTGGTACTTTCACCAGGACGGCTCGATCCACTTCGAGATGAAGGCGACCGGTATCATGAACACCGCCGGCCTGCGGCCCGGCGAAGCGCCGGACTATGGGACGATCGTGTCGCCGGGCGTCTATGCCCACTACCATCAGCACGTCTTCAACATGCGCCTCGACGTGGCGGTCGACGGCGAGCGCAACCGCGTGGTCGAGGTCGACACCGTGGCGTTGCCCATGGGCGCCGACAATCCGTACGGCAATGCCTTCACCACGCGCCAGACGGTCCTGGCAACCGAGCAGGGCGCGCAGCGCAACGTCGACTTCAACGCCGCCCGCTTCTGGAAGATCGAGAGTGCCGAGGCCCGCAACGGGCTGGGCCAGCCCACCGCCTACAAGTTGCTGCCGCTGAGCCCGATCCCCACCTTCTCCCATCCCCAGTCGATGGTCACCCGGCGCGCGGCCTTCATGACCCGGCAACTCTGGGTCACCGCCTACCATCCCGACGAGCTTTACGCGGCCGGCCGCTACCCCAACCAGAGCAGCGGCGGCGACGGATTGCCGGCCTGGACGGCGTCGGACCGCCCGCTGGTCGATACCGATGTCGTGATCTGGCACAGTTTCGGTCTGCACCACATTCCGCGTCCCGAGGATTTTCCGGTCCAGCCGGTGATCACCGCCGGTTTCGCCCTTCATCCCACCGGATTCTTCACGGAGAATCCGGCTCTCGATGTCCCGCCCTCCGCAAGCCGCATGAGCTGCTGCGTCGATTGACGCGGCCTGGATCGAGGAGATTGCCATGGATACCGTGATCGAGGCCGCATCGCGCCGCCGGAGCCTGTCGGACAAGCCAACCGCGCCCATCCTGTTCGCCCATTTCGTGCTGCGCTCGTCGAACGTGCAGCCGATGATCGACTGGTATTCGGCGGTGCTGAACATGCACGTGGTCCAGCGCACCGAGTACATCTGCTTCCTGACCTATGACGACGAGCATCATCGGCTGGGCATCGTCAATCTGGCGGGGTTGAAGTCGCCCGATGCCAGGACCTCGGGTCTCGCGCATGTCGCCTATACGTTCGGCGACAGCGGCGCGCTGCTCTCGACCTATCGCCGCGTGAAGGCGCTGGGCATCGAGCCGGCGCGCTGCATCCATCACGGGCCGACCGTGTCGATCTACTATCGTGATCCCGACGGCAACGGCGTCGAACTGCAGGTCGACCGCTATGAGACGAAGGAGGCGACGGCGGCCTACTTCCAGACCGAAGCGTTCCGGAAGAACCCGATCGGCGTCGCCTTTGATCCCGAGGCGCTGGTGAAAGCCTACGAGGCCGGCGCTCCGGAAAGCGAATTGCTCGACATGCCGGACGGTCCGCCCGCACCGCCGCAATCGGCGCCTTCTCCTCGTTAGGACCGTGCGCGTCAGAACGCGCTAGAACAACCAGATCAGCGTCGAGCCGCCGATGAGGCCGATGGCGATGGCCGTGCCGACCATGACTTTGACGGACGGGCGATAGGTCTCGTCGTCGATCGTCTTGCCGACATGGAGGTAGTGCCAGGTCGAGCCGGCCAGCATGACGATGCCCAGCATGACCAGCCCGATCCCGAGCTTCTCGACATGGCGGTTGGCGAGATCGCGCACCTGCGGGACGACCTGATGCATTTCCATCAGGAACAGCGCGAAGCGGTTGATCGCAACGCCCAGCGTCATCACCGCAATCGACGTCCGGATCCAGGCGAGGAACGTGCGCTCGTTGGCCAGATGATCGGTGACGTGCCGGCTCGTCTTCGGATTGTCCACGGTGACTCCTGCGTCGCTCTTCTCATGTTCCTATTCCCCGCTAGGGGGAGATGAGTATGAGGCCCCAAAGAAAAAGGCGCGATCCCTTGGGATCGCGCCTCGTTCCGTCCCGGTACCGGGACTCAGTTGTACTTGGCGATCTCGAGACGGCCAACCTGGTCGCGATGGACCTCGTCCGGACCGTCGGCCAGGCGCAGGGTGCGCTGGTGGGCGTACATGCTGGCCAGCTTGAACACCTGGCTGACGCCGCCGGCGCCATGCAGCTGCAGGCAGCGGTCGACGACCTTCGAGGTGATGTTCGGCACCGCCACCTTGATCATCGCGATCTGCTGGCGGGCTTCCTTGTTGCCGAACTTGTCCATCGCCCAGGCGGCCTTGAGGACCAGCAGGCGGGCCATGTCGATTTCCATGCGCATGTCGGCGACATGGGCCTTGGTGACGCCCATCTCGGAGATCTTCTGGCCGAACGCGGTGCGGCTCTTGGCGCGCTTGATCGCCATTTCGAGAGCCCGCTCGGCGACGCCGATGGCGCGCATGCAGTGATGGATGCGGCCCGGTCCGAGGCGGCCCTGGGCAATTTCGAAGCCGCGGCCCTCGCCGAGGAGGATGGCCGACTTCGGCACGCGCACGTTGTCGTAGACCACTTCGGCATGGCCGTGCGGGGCGTCATCATAGCCGAACACGTGCAGCATCTTCACGATCTTGATGCCGGGCGCGTCGCGCGGCACGACGATCATCGACTGCTGGCGGTAGGCAGGCGCGTTGGGATCGCTCTTGCCCATCAGGATGATGACCTTGCAGCGCGGGTCGCCCATGCCCGACGACCACCACTTGCGGCCGTTGATGACATAGTCGTTGCCGTCGGACTCGATGCGGCACTCGACGTTGCGCGCGTCGGACGAGGCGACCGCCGGCTCGGTCATGGCGAAGCAGGAGCGGATATCGCCGTTGAGCAGCGGCTTCAGCCACTTCTCCTTGTGCTCCGCCGTGCCGTAGCGGGCGAACACTTCCATATTGCCGGTGTCCGGCGCCGAGCAGTTGACCGCCTCGGAGGCGATCGACGAACGGCCGAGCACTTCGCAGATCGGGGCGTATTCGAGGTTGCTGAGGCCCATCGTGCCGTGCGTGTCGCCGGTCTCGCGGTCGGCCGGCAGGAACATGTTCCACAGACCGCGCTTCTTGGCCTCGGCCTTGCATTCTTCGATGATCGGCGGAAGCTGCCAGCGATCCTTGGCGGTCTCCATCTGCTCTTCGTAGATGGGCTCGGCCGGATAGATGACCTCGTCCATGAATTTGTTGAGCTTCTCGAGCAGCGCCTTGCTGCGATCCGAGTATTCGAAGTCCATCACTCTCTCCCTTTATGCTGCGGCGGACTCTGGCCGAAAACCGCCACGATGTGAACGGGCATTCAGGTCGCACGCCGATTTCGACTTGCGGTCGAGCTAGGCCTCTCCGGCAGGGGCCCGGGCCGGCAGCCGCAGCGGCTTCAGGACGGCCAGGGCGAGGAAGGCGGCGAGCAGGTTGAACAGGGCGGCCGTCATGAAGACGTCATGCCAGCTTCCGGTCTCGACCACCCAGAAGCTTGCCAGCGGGATCAGCAGCGAGGCCACGCCCTTGGCGGTGTAGAGAAGGGCGGCGTTGGTGGTGGCGTACTTCGTGCCGAACACGTCGGTGCAGATGGTGGGAAAGAGGCTGGCGGTCTCGCCCCAGGCGAAGAAGGCCAGGCCGCCCAGGATCACGAACAGCAGCGGGTCCTGGCCATAGACCCACAGCGCCCAGATGCCGATCCCTTCCAGGAGGAAGGCTATGAACAGGGTGTTCTCGCGGCCGATATGGTCCGATATCCAGCCGCAGAGGGGACGGGTCACACCGTTCATGACGCGGTCGAGGGTGATGGCGAAGGTGAGCGCCGGCAGGGTGAGGCCGAGCAGGCTGACCGGCACGTCGGCGACCTTGAAGTCGCGCGCGATGGGGGCGATCTGCGCCGTCGCCATGAGCCCGCCCGAGTACACCAGGATGAACATGAAATAGAGCAGCCAGAAGATCCGGGACTTGAGCATCTCCGTCGGGGCGAAGTCGCGCGGGGTCTGGAGGAAGCGCGGGGCCGGCGCGACCGCCTCCCCGCGAGGCGGTGCTCGCAGCGCCCAGGCGGTGACGAACACGATCAGGCCCTGGACCAGGCCGAACCACAGGAAGGCGGCCTGGTAGCCGCGGGTGGCGATCATGTCCTGGATCGGGATGATGCTCAGCGCCGAGCCTGCGCCGAATCCCGCGACGGTGAAGCCGACCGCCAGGCCGCGACGGTCGGAAAACCAGCGGACCGCATTGCCGACGCAGGTCCCGTACACCGCCCCGGCGCCGATGCCGCCCAGCGCCGCGGCGACATAGAGCAGGAAGAGCGAATCGGCCATCGAGTTGAGGGACCAGGCCGCGCCGACCAGCACGCCGCCGGCCGCCACGACATATTTCGGGCCGAACCGGTCGACGACCCAGCCCTCGAACGGCACCAGCCAGGTCTCGGCGATGATGAAGACCGCGAAGGCGGTCTGGATGCTTGACAGGCTCCAGCCATACTTCTCGTGGAGGGGATGGACGAACAGTGTCCAGCCATATTGCAGGTTGGCCACCGCCACCATGCAGAGAAGACCGGAGCACAATTGCAGCCAGCGACCTGGTGGTGGTGCCGTCACCGACGAATTGCTGCGCGACACTCTTCAAACGCTCCCTTGCCGATGGGCGGTTCCCGTCCCTAAATCGCATCGACAGAACAGGCGCCGGGGAGAACGTCGTTGGACAGTGTAATGCAAGTTCCGTTCAAGCCCATCGAATTCCTGAGCCGCGACATCAAGGTCGAGCGGCGCGACGACGGCACCGTCGTGCTGCAGTCGAACCACCCATTGAAGCCCTTTGCGCCCCACGTGCCGGCGCTGCTCGCCAGGTGGGCGGGCGAAGTGCCCGATCGCTTGTGGCTGGCCCAGCGCCGTGGCCCGGCGCGCGACTGGCTGAAAGTCACGTATGGCGAGGCCAAGCGGCAGGTCGATTCGGCCACGCAGGCGCTGCTCGACCGCGGCTTCGGTCCCGACAGGCCGGTGATGATCCTGTCGTCGAACTCCATCGAGTTCGCATTGCTGACCATGGCCGCCATGCAGGCGCGTGCGCCCATCGCGCCGGTCTCGCCGGCCTATTCGGTGATGAGCCAGGACCACGCCAAGCTGAAATACGTCTTCGACCTCATCAGGCCCGGCCTGGTCTTCGTTCAGAACGGCGAGATCTATGCGCGCGCCCTGGCGGCGCTCGACCTCGAAGGCGTGCTGCTGGTCCATGTCGACAAGCCGCCGCCCGGGATGCAGTCGCTGCCGTGGACCGAGCTGGTGGCGACCCCGGCGACCAACGCGGTGGCGAGGTCCATCGAGGCCATCGGGCCGAAGACGGTGGGCAAGTTCCTGTTCACCTCCGGCAGCACCGGCCTGCCCAAGGCCGTGATCAACACCCAGGAAATGATGTGCGCCAACGTCGCCATGATGAGCATGGCGCGGGTGCGCAAGGCGACGGACATGGCTCCGGTCATGCTCGACTGGCTGCCGTGGAACCATACGATGGGCGGCAACGCGACCTTCCAGGGCAATCTGAACGAGGGCGGCACGACCTATATCGACGACGGCAAGCCAGTGCCCGGCCTGTTCGAGGAGACGCTGCGCAACCTGCGCGAGGTCTCGCCGACTTCGTTCTCCAACGTGCCGGCGGGCTACGCGATGCTCGCCACGGCGCTGGAGAAGGACGAGGCGCTGGCCCGGCGCTTCTTCGCCAACATCAGCGTGCTGTCTTATGGCGGCGCGACCTTGCCGGGCGATCTCTATGACCGCATGGAGGTGCTGGCGGTCAAGCACACCGGCTATCGCATTCCCTTCGTGACCGGCTGGGGCTCGACGGAAACCGCACCGACCGCGACCAGCGTGCACTGGGCGTCGGAGCGCGTCGGCCTGGTGGGTCTTCCCTATCCCGGCGTGCAGCTGAAGATGGTGCCGACCGGCGCGGCAGGGCGCTACGAGCTGCGGCTGAAGAGCGTGATCGTGACGCCCGGCTACTACAAGCAACCCGAGCTCACGGCCCAGATGTTCGACGAGGAGGGCTTCTACAGGATCGGCGACGCCGGCCGCTTCGTCGATCCGGAGGATCCGAGCCAGGGAATCATCTTCGATGGACGCGTGGTCGAGGATTTCAAGCTGACCAGCGGCACCTTCGTTCTCGTCGGCACCCTGCGCACGACCGCCATCGCGGCGGCCTCGCCGGTGCTGCAGGACGCCGTGGTCTGCGGCCAGGACCGCGAGTATGTCGGCCTGCTGGGCTTCCCCAACGTCGCGGCCTGCCGCCAGCTCGCGGGCGACAGCGCCGCGCAGCTGCCGCTGCCTGAGCTTCTGGCGCATCCCGGCGTCGTCGGGACGCTGAAGGAAGGCCTCGCGAAGATGAACGCCGAAGGCCGCGGTTCGTCGATGCGGGTGAAACGCGTCCTGCTGATGGCCGAGCCGCCGCAGGTCGACGGCCAGGAGATCACCGACAAGGGTTACATCAACCAGCGCGCGACGCTGGAGCGTCGCAAGGCGCTGGTCGAGAAGCTCTATGCCGGCGGCGGGGACGTCATCGAAGTAGCCTAGAGCCTTGGTATCCATGCCGTAGTGGAAGATGACGGCCGCGGTTTATAATTGCGAGTGATTCGCAAAAGCGGTAGTTTGTGACGACCGCGGTCGCGTTTCGCCCGCGCGTGGGAATGCTGAGGCATACTTGCCGTCCGACTCCTCCGCTCTCTTCGCCCGGCACCGGGGCTCTCTTGTCGATTATGCGGCCAGGATCGTGGGGTCGCGCGTTCAGGCGGAGGATGTGGTGCAGGAAGCCTGGCTCAAGCTGCGCCTGGCAGAAGAGCAACGGACCATTCTCGAGCCCGTCGCCTATCTCTACCGGCTGGTTCGAAACCTCGCGATCGACACGCGCCGGAAGCTCTCGCGTGAAATCATGCGGGGCTCGGCCGAGCAAACGGGACTTGGTGTTCCGGACGAAGCACCCTCCGCCGAGCGCACGGCTGAGGCGAAGGATGAGCTTCGCCTTGTCCTCGAGGCGCTCGCGGCTCTGCCCGAACGCACCCAGATCGCCGTCCGAATGAACCGCATCGAGGGTCGGACGCTGCAGGAGGTTGCCAACCGCCTCGATCTGTCGGTGACGCGTACGTTCACGCTCGTCGCCGAAGGCGTCGCCCATTGTGATCGCTGGCGCGCCCGTGGCGCTGCCGCTCGTCCGGAATGAGGATTCCGGGGAAAATCGGACGAGCCGGATCGTCTACCTTTTATGGGGCGCCTTGGTCTGCGTGTGTCGGTGGTTTGGAAACACTTCGCGCGACCGTCCGGCACGAGTCTGCGTCGGGAACCGGCTTCCATGGAGGCTGACCCGGAGCGGGCGAGAGGGGAGGCTGCGGGCTGGCTGATCCTGCTCGACGACGACCCCTCGGACGAGGACCGGCAGGCCGAATTCCGGGTGTGGCTGGAAGAGCCGGGCAATCGGGCGGCATGGGAGAGCGTGTCGCGGACGGGCGCACTGCTCGCCAGCGTCGGGACGGAGCCGGCGGCAAGCCCCGTGGGGTTCCCCGGCATTGGTGGGCCGAGCCCGGTCTGGCGGGCCTGGACGCGGCGCCCGATCATTCTCGCAACGGTTCTCGCGCTCTTTGGTGCGGTTGTTCTTACGCCCTCATTGGTCCGCAAACTGGAAGCGGATCATGCCACGGGAACCGCACAGGTCAGATCTGTTCAGCTTGGAGACGGAAGCAAAGTCCAGCTGGGGCCGGACAGCGCCATCCGGCTCAGCTTTTCAGCCGGCGAGCGACGCGTGACGTTGTTGTCGGGCGAGGCGCAGTTCGACGTGACGCCGGATTCCAGCCGACCCTTCCGTGTCGTGGCGCGCCACGCGACGACGACAGTCCTCGGCACACGTTTCGGTGTCGTGATGCTCGAGGGAGGGACCTCCATCAGCGTCGCGCGCGGGCATGTCGAGGTCGATGCGACGATGCGCGGTTCGTCTTACGAGCTCTTTGCCGGCGACTGGGTCCGAGTCGACCGCGATGGCTCGGTACGGCAAGGGGCCGACTTGCCGGACTATCTCCTGGCCGGGCCGGGCTCCCGGCTCGCCGTCCGCAATCGTCCCGTCGCCGAAGTCGTCGAGCGCCTGCGCCCCTGGTTCTCGGGTCGGATCGTGATCGCCAATGGCAGCATCGGTGACCAGCCGGTAACCGGGGTGTTCGACGCGACGGATCCCGCCGAAGCGCTCGAAGCGATCGTCGGGCCTCAAGGCGGACGTGTGCTGCGTGTAACCCCTTGGCTTCTCATCGTGTTGGCGGGCTAGCGGGAGGTTCTCCGAGGTGGCCCTCGATGAAAATGCCGGAGATCGGCAGCTTTCGAGGGAAAATGACCACCCCCCATATCGTCAAACCCTTAAGGGGAAATACGAACGAGACGCATTCGCGTCATCGCCCCTGAGTGAGTTGCCGTGGGGAGAGTTCAGTGAATCTTGGGGCGAGGACGAAGGCGCGGAACACGCGCCGCCGGACGGGAGTGTTTGCTGCGCTGCTGGCGTCGGTGGCGCTGGAGGGGATCACCTTCTCGGGAGCTGCATGGGCTCAACCCGCCGGCACCCAGGGCACCCGTCAGTTCAACATTCCTGCCCAGGCGTTGACGGATGCGCTGGTTCAGTTCGGATATCAGTCCGGACTTCAGGTCGCGGCGGACGGCAATGTCGCGGCGTCGGTTACAAGCAATGCTGTCAGCGGATCGCACACGCCCTCAGAGGCGCTGGGTCGAATGCTCGCCGGGACCGGGCTCACGTTTCACTTCACGAGCGCGAACACCGTCCAGGTTCAGAAATTGGCGAACGCGCCGGCCGGTGTCATGCAACTCGATCCGGTGAAGGTGCAGGGCCAGGACGTGCCGTCGCAGGCGATGATCGACAATCTGCCGCCGGCCTATGCCGGTGGCTCGGTCGCGCGCGGCGGCCAGGTCGGTCTGCTGGGCAACCGCGACTTCATGGATACGCCCTTCGACATGACGACGTACACGTCGCAGAAGATTGAAAACCAGCAGGCGGCGACGGTGGCGGATGTGGTGAACACCGATCCGACCGTGCGCGTCACCAGCCCGGCGAACGGCATGCTCGATGCGTACTATATTCGTGGCTTTCCCATCGCCGAGGGCAATTTCGGCGAGATCGCCTTCGACGGCGTCTACGGTGTCGCGCCGAACTATCGGGTGTTCACGGACTATGTCGAGCGCATCGACGTCATCGCCGGCCCCACCGCGATGCTGTTCGGCATGGCGCCCAACAGCAGTGTCGGCGGCTCGATCAACATCGTGCCGAAGCGTGCCGCCACGGACCTGACGCGGGTCGCCGCCGAATATACCGGCCTGTCGCAGCTCGGCGCCCGGATCGACGTTGCCCGCCGCTTTGGCGAAAACCGCGAGTACGGCGTGCGCTTCAACGGTGGCGCCTACAGCGGCAATACCCAGATCAACAATCAGTCGCGCGATGCGCTGGTCGGCGCGTTCGCTTTCGATTTCCGCGGCGAGCGATTTCGTGCGACGGTCGATGTCGTCAGCCAATACGAGAGCTTCACGGCGCCGTCGCGGCCCTTCCTCGTTGCCGCAGGCGTGGCGATGCCGGCGGCACCCAGCGGAAGCAGCAACGTCACCCAGACATGGGAATGGTCGCAGGCCGCGGACCAATCCGCGCTGCTGCGCGCCGAGTACGACATCCTCCCCGACTTGACGTTCTTCGCAGATTTAGGTGGTGGGCTTACCCAGGTCGATCGCCTGTTCGGTACGCCGACCATCACGAATGCGGCGGGCAACACGACGAGCACGCCCGGCTACTACAAGTTCAACGTCAATCGCCTGACATACGATGCCGGGCTGCGCGGCACTTTCCATACCGGCGAGGTTCGGCATGCCGTCGCCTTGCAGGCCAGCCGCTATCAGGACTGGATCTATCGCGGAATCGTCAATGCCTCTTCGGCGGTTCTGTCGAACATCTATTCGCCGGTTGCCCAGCCGTCCCAGTACGTTCCCGCTCCAACCCAGGTGCCCAAGATATCCCAGAGCACTCTGGGCGGCGTCGCGCTCGCCGATACGCTGTCGGCCTTCGGCGAGCGGCTCCAGCTCACTCTCGGGCTTCGCTGGCAGCAGATCGCGTCGGACAATTTCTCGACGACCGGGGCGATCACATCGGCCTACAACACGAGTGCCGTCACGCCGATGGCCGGCCTCGTCGTAAAGCCGTGGGACAACGTGGCCTTGTACGCCAACTACATCCAGGGCCTGAGCAAGGGAGACGTCGCTCCGGCCGCGGCGAGCAATGCCGGCGAGGTCCTGGCGCCGTATATAGCGCAGCAGTTCGAAGTCGGAGCCAAGGTCGACTTCGGAAAGATCGCCACGACCTTGAGCCTGTTCCAGATCCAGAAGCCGTTCGCTCAACTGGTCAATACCGTCTACACGGCCAGCGGTCAGCAGACCAACCGTGGCCTCGAGATCAAGGTGTTCGGCGAAATCGTGCCGTCGGTCCGTGTACTGGGCGGCGTGGCGCTGCTCGATGCAAGGCTCAGCTCGACGAGCAATGCCGCCACCAACGGCAATGTCGCGATCGGCGCCCCGGTGTTCAAGGGCACGCTGAACCTGGAATGGGATACACCGTTCGTCAACGGCCTGACGCTCGGGGCGGGCGTCATCACCACTTCCAGCCAGTATGTAAACGCAACCAACACGCAGAGCATCCCGACATGGACGACGTTGAGCCTCGACGCTCGCTACCGCACGGTCCTGGGCAAGACGCCGGTGGTGTTCCGCGGCGCCGTCCAGAACGTCTTAGACAACAGCTATTGGTCGGGCGTGGCGAGCTACGGTGCGGTCGCCCAGGGCCTGCCGCGGACGTTTCTGTTCTCGGCAGCAGTCGACTTCTGAAGTGCGGCGATCGGCGGGCACGCATATGTTTCCTGGACGAATCCCCTAGTTGAGGACCGGCCCCGGGCCGTGCATCTGGTATCAGGACAGGGGTGAAGGGGGCAGTTCATGGACCAGATCGAAACGCCCAGCCGGGAAGCAGCCAGGAAGGACGTGCCGCTGCGCTACGACACGCGGCTTCTCGGGCGCATCCTCGGCGAAACGGTGCGCGACCAGGAAGGCGACGCCGTGTTCGACCTCGTCGAGCACATACGCCGCACCGGCGTGCTGTTCCACCGCGAGGCCGACGAGGCGGCGCGGCAGGAACTGCAGGCCACCATGACCAGCCTGCCGATGGATCGGGCGCTCCGCATCATCCGCGCCTTCGGGCACTTCTCGCATCTGGCCAACATCGCCGAGGACCAGCACCACATCCGCCGCACGCGGGCCCTCGCCATCGCCAAGACGCCGCCGGCACAGGGCACGATGGCCTATGCGCTGGGCCGTGCCGCCAAGGCCGGCATTTCCCGCGAGCGCTTGCAGGGCTTTTTCGCCCGCGCGCTCTGTAGCGCCGTTCTGACGGCCCATCCGACCGAGATCCGGCGCAAGAGTTCGATCGATCGCGAGATGGAGATCGCGCGGCTGCTCGACGAGCGCGACCGGGTCGAATTCACGCCGGAGGAGCTGCGGGCCAACCGCCAGGCGCTGCGCCGCGCCGTGCTCACTCTGTGGCAGACGAGCATCCTGCGCGACACCCGCCTGCGCGTGATCGACGAGGTCGCCAACGGGCTTGCCTATTACGACCACACGTTCCTGCGCGCGCTGCCGATCTTCTACGCCGATCTCGAGGATCGGCTCGGCGGCATCGAGGCGGCTTGGAAGGATATCGACGTGCCGTCCTTCCTGCGCATGGGCAGCTGGATCGGCGGCGACCGCGACGGCAATCCCTACGTCACCGCGGATGTCACGCGCCAGACGCTCACCCTGCAAAGCCAGCGGGCGCTGCGCTTCCATCTCGAGGAACTGCACCGGCTGGGCAGCGAGCTGTCGCTCGACGGCCGCATCGTGCACGTCTCGGAGGGCTTGCGCCGGCTCGTCGAAAGCTCGGCCGACCGCGCGCCGGAGCGCAAGGACGAGCCCTACCGGCGCGCCATCGTCGGCATCTATGCGCGGCTGGCCGCAACTGCGTGGTCGCTCGACAGGCTGGAGCCGCCGCAGCCGCCGGTCGGTCCGGCGCCGGCCTATGAGAGGGTGGAGGATCTGAAAGCGGACCTCGACACGCTCTACCGCTCGCTGGCGGAGAATGGCTCGGCGGATCTGGCGCGCGGGCGCCTGCGCTCGCTGCGCCGCGCCGTCGATGTCTTCGGCTTCCATCTGGCGTCGCTCGATCTGCGACAGAATTCCGACGTGCACGCGCGCGTCATGGCCGAACTCGTGGCGGCCACCGGAACCGGCATCGACTATGCCGCGCTCGACGAGGCGGCGCGCGTCGATTTTCTGGTCGCCGAACTCGGCAACATGCGGCCGCTCGCCTCGCCCTATCTTTCCTATGGCGACGAAACGGCGGCAGAAGTGGACCTGGTGCGCGTGGCGGCCGATGCGCATCGGCGCTACGGCCGGGCTGCCATGCCCAACTACGTGATCTCGAAGGCCGACAGCGTCTCCGACATCCTGGAAGTGGCCGTGCTGCTCAAGGAAGGCGGGTTGCTCGATCCGCGCGAGGGCCGGCTGGACGTCGACATCGTGCCGTTGTTCGAGACCATCGGCGATCTGCAGCGCTGCGGACGGATCATGGACGAGCTGCTCACCCTGCCGGCCTATCGCCGCCTGCTCGCGTCGCGCGGCGGCACCCAGGAAGTCATGCTGGGCTACTCCGACAGCAACAAGGACGGCGGCTATCTCACCTCGACCTGGGAGCTGTACAAGGCCGAACTCGCCCTGATCGAGACCTTCCGGCGCCACCAGGTCGGGCTGCGCCTCTTCCATGGCCGCGGCGGCTCGGTGGGCCGCGGCGGCGGGCCGAGCTACGAGGCGATCCTGGCGCAGCCGCCCGGCGCTGTGCAGGGCGCCATCCGCATCACCGAACAGGGCGAGGTGATCGCCGGCAAGTATTCCAACGCCGAGGTGGGACGGCGCAATCTCGAAACCCTGGCCGCCGCCACCCTGGAAGCCTCGCTGCTCGATGCCGACCGGCCGCCGCCGCCTGCCGACTATCTCGCCGTCATGGAGGAGCTGTCGGCGCATGCCTTCCGCGCCTATCGCGACCTCGTCTACGAGACCGAGGGCTTCGACAGGTACTTCCGCGAATCCACGGTGCTGGACGAGATCGCCTCGCTCAACATCGGCAGCCGCCCGGCCTCGCGCTCGAAGAAGCAGGGCATCGAGGATCTGCGCGCGATCCCCTGGGTGTTCAGCTGGGCGCAATGCCGGCTGATGCTGCCGGGCTGGTACGGGTTTGGCGCCGCGATCGAGGCGTGGACCGCCGCCCGGCCGGCCGATGGCCTGGCGATGCTGCAGGAGATGCACGACAACTGGCCGTTCTTCCGCACCATCCTGTCGAACATGGACATGGTGCTGGCCAAGAGCGACATCGCCATCGCCTCGCGCTATTCCGAGCTGGTGACCGATGCGGCTTTGCGGGAGCAGGTTTTCGCCCGCGTGAAACAGGAGTGGCAGGCGTCGATCGACGCGGTCTGCGCCGTCACGCGGCAGAAGACGCTGCTGGAACTCAACCCGCTGCTGGCGCGCTCGATCCGCAACCGCTTCCCCTATATCGATCCGCTGAACCACGTGCAGATCGAACTGCTCCGACGCCACCGCGCCGGCGATCCCGATCCCGCCGTCGTGCAGGGCATCCACCTCAGCATCAACGGCATCGCCGCCGGCTTGCGCAACAGCGGTTAGGCCCGGCCGTCAGCGCGAGAATTCGACGACCGAAAGATCGAGCGGCAGCACGTTGTGAAGAGGCTGCGGCGGCCTGAGGAGCGTCAGCGTGAGCGGAGTGCCGGTGGCCTCGGCCTTGTCGAAGTCCGGCGTGCCGGCGGAGTCGATCGCCGTGACGGTGAAGGAGTCGAAGACGTAGGGAATGCCGTTGGACAGGAGCGGAGAGGGCCCATCCATGACGTGCAGGTGGAGGTGGGGCGCCTGGCTGTTGCCGGTGTTGCCGACCTTGCCCAGGATGTCGCCACGCTTCACCGGCGCGCCAGCGCCCACGAGGACGCTGCCGGGCTGCAGGTGGGCATAGAGCACATAGGCCCCGCGGCCGATGTCGAGCACGACGAAGTTGCCGTCCGCGTCGGCGATCGGCAGGTTTGCCGGCAGCGCTCCGGGAACTTGCTCCGGCAGGTCGTTGCGCGCAGAGACCACCGTGCCGTCGGCGACGGCCAGCACGGGCTGGCCGTAGATCGTGTAGTTCTTCGGATCGGCGAGACTGCCCTTTACCAGGCGGTTTTCTCCGTCGACCTGCTCCCAATCGATGGCGAAGCGCTGCGCCAGCGCGAAGCTGCCGTTCAGAGGCAGTAGCGCACGCACGTGGCGGATCGTATCGCAGCAGCCGTCGGCCGCCACGAAGCCTTTGCCGACCAGCGGCGGCCCGAGTACCGGCGGGGGCACTCTGCTCACGTCGGTTCTGCCAACGGTCTCGGTGATGTCGACGGGGGTGGGAAGGGCGAGGCGCAACGAGATCCGATGCACCAGCGAGGACGGCGTCGGGGCCGCCGCGTCGAGCGGCACGTGCAGGAAGACCACGCCGAACTGGCCGGTGCCGAGATCGGCCGATTCGGCCCCGCGCCGGCCGCCGATCGAAAGGCGCCGGGCGATTTCGTCGCGATCGAGGGTGAAGAGCGTCTTCGTCGTGCCGGCCTCGAGCACCTCGATTTTCTCCAGGGTCGTCGCAGCCGGGCCGGCATTGGCGAGACCGAGCTCGTAGACGAGATGGCGCCTGCTGTCGGAGCCCGGCACCGCCTGCGGCGGAAAGAGCACGTCGGCAACCAACGGCGTCATCACCGGATCGGGAGTCGGCGTTTGGGCGGCGGCCGGCAGCACAGCGGCAATGAGCGCAATCAGGAGCAAAAATCTCATTCGTGAAACGCTAGGCTTGCCTCAAGCTCTGCGCAACACCACCATGGCATCGGAGGGTCAAATCGGCATGAATCGACTGGCGGGGAAGGTAGCCATCGTCACGGGGGGCGCGAGCGGCATGGGCCGCGCGACCGTCATGCGCTTTCTGGCCGAGGGCGCGAAGGTGCTGGTGGCCGACCTCAACGAGGCCAATGGCGCGGAGACGCTGGCGGTCGCCAGGGCGCAGGGCTTCGGCGACAGGATCGGCTTCGTGCGCTGCGACGTTTCGAAGGAGACGGATGTCGCTTCCATGGTCGCCGAGGCCAAGGGCCATTTCGGCCGGCTCGACATCGCCTATCTCAATGCCGGCGTCGGCGGTGCCTTCGGGCCGATCGCCGAGACCAGCGTCGAGGATTGGGACTATACGTTCGCGGTTCTGACGCGGTCGGTATTCCTCGGCATGAAGCACGCCTCGCAGGCGATGAAGGAACACGGGGACGGCGGCGTGATCCTGGTGACGGCCTCGATCGCCGGCATGGTCGGCGGCGGCGGCAGCCATGCCTATTCGGCGGCGAAGGCGGCCTGCATCAGCCTGATCGAGAACGTGGCGGCCGAGCTGGGCCCCGATCGGATCCGAGTGGTCGGCATCGCGCCGGGCGTCATCTCGACGCCCTTGGTCCATCGCGGCCGGCCCGACAAATACGAGAAACAGTTCGGCCAGCAGCCCTGGCCCGACCGCGGCGAACCCGAGCATATCGCCGATGTGGCGACTTTCCTTGCCTCCGACGAGGCGCGTTTCATCACCGGCGAGACGGTGAAGGTGGATGGCGGCCTGCTGGCCCAGGGCGTCGCGCTCTGGGGCACCGGCGGCGACAACACCTTCATGAAGAGCGCCGGCGTCAACCGCGGCACGACCGGCGAAGCCATGGTCGTCCGTACTCTGCAAACCGGAGATCAGAAGAAATGACCAGCGAAGCTCAGCGCCTGCACGGCCACCTCATTGGACAGCAGGGGTCGCGCGGATCGCTCAACACGCCGGCGCTCGTGCTCGACCTCGACATGCTCGACCGCAACATCGCGGAGATGGCGAATTTCGCCAAGGCGCATAACGTAAAATTGCGGCCGCATTCCAAGACCCACAAGTCGGCCGACATCGCGCGCCGCCAGATGGAAGCGGGGGCGCTCGGCGTGTGCTGCGCCAAGCTGGGCGAGGCCGAGGCGCTGGGCGAGGCCGGCATCCAGAGCCTGCACATCACCTCGCCGGTGGTCACGCCGCAGGCGATCCAGCGGCTGGTGGAGCTCAACGCCAAGGTCTCCGATCTGATGCTGGTGGTCGACCATCCCGTCAATGCCGAGGCGCTCGCCGCGGCGGCGGCCAAGGCCGGCAAGCCGCTCACCGTGATCGTCGACATCGATCCCGGCATCCACCGCACCGGCACGGCCTCACCCGAGGCCACGGTCGAGCTGGTGCAGAAGATCGCCAACTTCAGGTCGCTCGCCTATGCCGGCGTCCAGTTCTACTGCGGAAGCCACCAGCACATCGTCGACTTCAAGGAGCGCACCGCCCAGATCAAGGAGCGCACGGAATATCTCCAGGGCATCCTGGCGAAGCTGGAAGAGGCGGGCCTGAAGCCCGGTATCGTCACCGGCTCGGGCACCGGCACGCATTACATCGACGCCAAGCTCGGCGTCTTCACCGAGCTGCAGGTCGGCTCCTACGTGTTCATGGACCACGACTACAACGTCTGCGACCTGCGCGGCCTGGACAAGCCGACCTTCGAGCAGGCGCTGCAGATCGATTCGCGCGCGGTCAGCGCCAACACGCCGGGCATGGTGACGGTCGATGCCGGTCTCAAGGCGATGGCCACCGAGAAGGGCCCGCCGATGATCCTGAAGGGTGCCGTCGAAGGTGCGACCACCCGCTTCATGGGCGACGAACATCTCGCGGTGATCGCGCCGAAGGGCCAGGAGGCGCCCAAGCTCGGCGAGCTGGTCGTCCTGACGCCGCCGCACTGCGACCCGACCGTGAATCTCTATGAGAGCTTCCACGTGGTGAAGGGCGACACGCTGGTCGAGATCTGGCCGGTCACGGCGCGCGGCCGGTCGCGGTAGGTAAAACTTTCGTCCTGAGCACAGCGAAGGACCTTGCCGAGCGACCGAAGGACTCCGTGGCTTGCGTGAGATCCTTCGCTGCGCTCCAGGGCGGGGGTTACCCCGCCCGCGATGACAACGGTTGGGGCTTCGTTTGCCCCACCAGCAGCCCGCCCTTCCACGTCCGCGCCAGCAGCAGCAGCGCGCACATTCCGAGGGCGCTGACGACGGTCATGCCGAGGAACGCGCGCTGGCCGTACTCGGAATAGAGGATGCCGGAGAACTGATAGACCACGGCCTGCGTGGCGCCGGTGCCCAGCGCGTAATAGAGGCTCTGGCCGATGGCCGCGCCGTGGGTCGGCAGGGCGCGCTGCAGGAAGGCCATGGCGCCGAGATGGCAGGCGGCGAAGGTGCAGGAATGCAGCACCTGCAGCAGGACCAGCGCCCACAACTCGGTCGTGAAGGCCATGCCCGTCCAGCGCACCAGGCCGGCCGCGAGGCCGAGCCCGATCAAGCCGCAGACGCCCAGCTTTGCCAGCAGCCAGCCGCCGAACAGCATCAGCACGATCTCGATGGCGACGCTCTCGGCCCACAGCGCGCTGATGGTGACGTCGGGGATACCGGCGCCGCGCCACGTCAGGGTGCCGAAACTGTAGAGGACCGAATGGCTGGCCTGGCAGAGGCCGCAGGCCAGCAGGAACAGCAGGAAGGGCGGCTGGCGCAGCAGCTCGGACACGCGGAACGGCGCATGGTCGTGGCCGGTGGTGGCGGCGCGCGGCGGGGTAGCCGGCAGCAGCAGTGCGAACGGCGCCAGCAGCACGATGCTCGCCATGCCGACATAGAGCACCCAGGGCGGGCCGTAGCGGTCGACGGCGATGCCTGCGAGAAAGGTGCCGAAGATGAACGCGACCGAGCTCCACATGCGGACGCGCGCATAATCGAGCCCATGCTTCTTGGTCTCCGTCACCAACACGCCATCATAGAGCGGCATGGGCGGCGACCACAGGAATCCCCAGATCATCGTGACGATGAAGATCGCCAGGAAGGAATAGGAGAACTGGTAGGCGACCATCATCACGATGGCGCCGATCCCCAGCGCCACGATGACGCCGCGCGGGCCGGCCAGGCGGTGGACGATCCAGCCCACCGAGAGCGTGGCGATGACGGTGACGATCTGGCGCGACATGAACAGCGTGCCGATCTCGGTGTCGCTGACCCCGCGGTCGCGCAGCCAGACCGGCCAGTAGCTCATGAAGGCGCCGGCGGCGAAGAAGTAGGCGGCGCCATAGGCCGCGAGCCTTGCTCCCCGGAGCAGGCGGCCCGTCGGCCGGTCGGACATCAGGCGGCGAACTCCTTGCGGATCGCCTCGCTGTGCTGGCCGAGCGTCGGCACGTCGCCCAGCCGCTCGGGCTCGCCGGTATAGGAGGCGGCCAGCGCCGGGATCGAGACGTCCTCGCCGCCGATCGAGTTGAAGCCGGTGCGGCGGAGCTGCGGATGGGTCGTCAGGTCCTTCACGCTGCTGACCCGCGCCCAGGCGATCTGTGCCGCTTCGAGGCGGGCCGAGAGATCGGCGAAGGTCTGCGACGCGAAGCTTCTAGCCACGATGGCGTTGGTCTCGTCGCGCCGCGCGTTGCGCGCCTTGCCGGTGGCATAGTCCGGATCCTTCTCGAGGCCGGGCCGGTCGATGACGCCGTGGCACAGACGCTCGAACTCGCGGTCGTTCTGGATCGAGATCAGGACCGGAACCTTGTCAGAGGTCGGATAGACGCCGTAGGGCGCGATGAACGGGTGCGTGAGGCCCAGCCGCGGCCATTCGTAGTTGGAATATTCCATGCCGAGCAGCGGCACGGTCATCCATTCGGCCATCGAGGAAAAGAGCGACACCGAGATGGCGCGACCCTCGCCGGTCCGGCCGCGGGCGATCAGCGCCTCCAGCACGGCGGCATGGGCATACATGCCGGTGCCGATGTCGGTTGCGGAGATGCCGACCCGGCCCGGCGCATGTTCGGTGCCGGTGATCGAGGCCAGCCCGCTCTCGGCCTGGACCAGCAGGTCGTAGGCGCGGCGGTTCTTGTAGGGGCCGTGATCGCCATAGCCCGAGATGTCGACGGTGATCAGCTTCTTGTGGGCCGCCCGCATGGCGGCGGAGCCGAAGCCCGCCCGCTCGGCCGCGCCCGGCGCCAGGTTCTGGATCAGCACGTCGGCCTTGCCGATCAGCCGGTGCAGGAGCGCGAGATCGTCCTTCGCCTTGAAGTCGAGGGTGAGGGACTGCTTGCCGCGGTTCAGCCAGACGAAGTAGCTCGACTGGCCGTGCACATAGCCATCGTAGCCGCGGGCGAAATCGCCCTCCGGCCGCTCGATCTTGATGACCCGGGCGCCGGCATCCGCCAGCCGTGCGGCGCAATAGGGAGCGGCCACCGCCTGCTCGACACTCACCACCAGCAGACCGTCCAGCGCTCCAGCCATCACGAGACCCCAATTTCCAGAAATGCCCCGCGCATCGCACCGCGAAGCGGCTCGGGACGAGGTGTTAGCGTAGGACTACCATTTCGCAAGGGGCGATGGCACGGTTCCGGCAAGATCAAAACGACATAGCGGGGACGAGGAAATGCCGGGACCATTGCAGGGCGTGCGTGTGATCGATCTGACGGCCGTTCTGCTGGGGCCGTTCGCCACGCAGCATCTGGCCGACATGGGCGCCGACGTGATCAAGGTCGAGCCGCCGGAGGGCGACCTGCTGCGCGCCTCGGGCGGCAGCCTCGGCAACGCCCCGGCCATGGGCCCGATCTACATGGCGGCCAACCGCAACAAGCGCTCGCTCTGCCTCGACCTCAAGAAGCCGGCCGCCTGCGCCGTCCTGAAGGACATGATCAAGGACGCCGATCTCTTCATCCACAACAGCCGGCCGCAGGCGATCGAACGGCTGGGCCTGGGCTACGAGGAGCTGAAGAAGATCAACCCCTCGATCATCTATGCCTACTCGCTGGGCTATGCGCGCAAGGGGCCGTATGGCCACAAGCCGGCCTTCGACGACCTGGTGCAGGGCGTCTCGGGCGCGGCCTCGCTGCAGAGCCGGGTCGACGGCCTGCCGCCGCGCTTCATGCCGAGCCTGATCGCCGACAAGACGACCGGGCTTCATCTCTGCATCGCCGTGCTGGGCGCGCTCTACCATCGCAAGTGCACGGGCGAGGGGCAGATGATCGAGGTGCCGATGCTCGAAACCCTGGCCTCGTTCTGGCTGACCGAGCATCTGTTCGGCGCCACCTGGAACCCTGAGCGCGCGCCGATGGGCTACGACCGCATCATCAACAAGTTCCGCCATCCCTTCCCGACCAAGGACGGCTACATCTGCGCGCTGCCCTATACCGACGCGCACTGGATCAAGTTCTTCGAGCTGGCGGAGCGGCCCGACCTCGCCCAGGAGAAGAGGTTCGTCGACCGCATGGAGCGCGCCAAGCATTTCAGCGAGCTCTACCAGGTGCTGGCCGAGTTGCTGAAGCATCGCCCGACGCAGGAATGGCTCGACATGTTCGACGAGGCCGACATCCCCGCCATGCCGGTGCGCACCCTCGAGGAGCTGAAGGACGACCCGCACCTCAAGGCCACGGGCTTCTTCACCGAGCGCGAGCACCCGACCGAGGGCCCCATCACCACCTTCGCCAGCCCGCTCGACTTCGAGAAGACCAAGGTCGAGTTCCGCCGCCACGCCCCGCAGATCGGCGGCGACGGCGTCGAAGTCCTGCGCGAGGCGGGCCTCAGCGACGAGACGATCGAGAAGCTGAAGGCCGACAAGGTCTTGATCGTGCCGCCGGAACGCTAGAGTCTTCCCGTCTCAAGTTGACCAAGCCACCCCACCCTGAGGAGCCGCGCGCAGCGCGGCGTCTCGAAGCATGAGGTTGGTGTTGGTGATCCGATCAAGCTCGGAAAGAGCCTAGAAGCGGCGGCGAAGACGGCGCAACGCGTCCGTCACGACCAGAATGTGGAAGGGCAGGATCGCCGCGAGATAGAGACGGCCCAGCAGGTTGTGGCAACGCACGACCGTCGTGGCGACGAGCGTGCTGTCGGTGCGACGCAGGAGCACCGAAGCGCGGAAATCGAGATGGCGGTCGTCGGCGCCCAGGACGATCTCGTCGGTCGAGCGCGACAGGACGGGGAAGAAGGCGATGTGCTCACCGGCCTCCAGGGCGTGCGAGGCTTTGACGCCGAACAGCGTCATCACACGATCGCGGATCGCCAGCAGGATCGTGAACCACACGGGCGGATCGGCGAAGAGGAGGGTGGCGAGGGTGTCGACATCGGTCGGCGCACCCGGCGGCAGCGCGATGGCAAAACTGTCGGTCAGGCTGGCGCCGGGATACCAGTCACGGAGGCGGCTCTCGGCGGGTGGGGCGATGCGGCTCATGGGATGGAATATGGCAACGGGTCCCGGAGAGAACTCCGGGACCCGCTGTCGCGGGACGATCCGTCCTGCGCGAAATCGGCCTGAGCGATGCCGAAATCGTTCGAGCCTTCAGGCGGTAGACCTAGAACCTGTAGGTCACGCCGGCGCCTATGATCCACGGATCGATGACCGCCGTCCCGCTCACCGGGATGGTGCCGTTGACCGTGGCATTGTAGGTCGGGCGCAGGATGAACTTCTTGACGTCGAAATTCACGCCCCAGTGCTTGTCGAACATGTAGTCGAAACCGACCTGGACGGCGCCGCCGACGGTATTGTTGAGGCTGAGGTTCGTCACCCCGAGCCCGTTGGTCGGCGTATAGCCGGCGCTCTGACCGAAGAAGATCGTGTAGTTCAAGCCAATGCCGATATAGGGCTTGAAGGCGCCGAAATCGGTGAAGTGCCATTGCGCCAGCAAGGTCGGTGGCAGGAGCCATGCCTTTCCGATGTTGAGGTTCGCAAGGGCGCCGCTGCCGGTGATGTTATGCGGCGTGACGCCCAGGATGAGTTCGGCCGCGACGTTGCGCGTAATGTAGTAGCTGATGTCGACTTCGGGGACGATCGAATTGCCGATCGACAGGCTGGAATTCGGCGTCGAAAGCGCCGGGCCGCCCTGCACGTTCACCGTGCTCCCCGACGAGGCCGGAAGCACGCCCAGCGCGCGGACGCGGACCTGCCAGGGACTCTGACTCTCGGTATCGTCGGCTTTGGCTGCTTGCCCAAATGAGCAAGCCATGAGGGCTGCCGCAACCATCGCGCCAGCAACCGAAACTCTCTGCATTGATACTCTCCCGCTTTACGCTGGAAGAAGTGAACGCCATTACGGGGAGTAGGGATTTGACCTGAATCAATGGTTGCAAGGCTGCGGCGGTGACGTGGGATTTTCTTACGGAAAGCCGTTCCGCATCTCGGCGCCGGCAATCGCCAGACGATTTATCGGCGCTTGTCCCCGTCGGCCTCGTGGCTAAACTCCGGCCAAATCGAAAATGCCTCCACGGGAGGGGAACATGGACCTCGCTTTCACGCCTGAAGAACAGAAATTCGCCGACGAGGTGCGGGCCTTCGTGCGCGCCAACCTGCCGGCCGACGTGCGCGACAAGGTGAAGAACGGCAAGCACCTGATCCGCGATGACTACATGCGCTGGCAGCAGGCGCTCGGGAAGAAGGGCTGGCTGGTCTACACTTGGCCCAAGAAGCATGGCGGCCCGGGATTCACGCCGGCCCAGCGCTACATCTTCGAGAACATCTGCGCCGAGGAATATGCGCCGGGCATCATCCCGTTCGGCACCAAGATGGTCGGACCGGTGATCTACACGTTCGGCACCGAGGCACAGAAGGAGAAGTACCTTCCGGCGATCCGCGAGAGCACCGTCTGGTGGTGCCAGGGCTATTCCGAGCCGGGTTCGGGCTCCGACCTCGCAAGCCTGCGCACCAAGGCGGAGAAGGACGGCGACCATTACATCGTCAACGGGTCGAAGACCTGGAACACGATGGGCCACTGGGCCGACTGGATTTTTTGTCTGGTGCGGACCGATTTCAAGTCGAAGCCGCAGGAGGGCATCTCCTTCCTGCTGATCGACATGAAGACGCCCGGCATCACCGTGAAGCCGATCATCATGGCCGATGGCGGCCACGAGGTGAACGAGGTCTTCTTCGACAACGTCAGGGTCCCGGTCGAGAACCTGGTCGGCAAGGAGAACGAGGGCTGGACCTGCGCCAAGTTCCTGCTGGCCAACGAGCGGCTGGGCATCGCGGCGGTGCCGCAGTCCAAGCGCGGCGTCGAGGCGCTGAAGGACATAGCGCGCGTCGAGCAGGACAATGGCCGCCCGCTGATCGAGAACCAGAGCTTCGCCGAGAAGATCGCGGATCTGGAGATCCAGGTGACCGCGCTCGAGTTCACCGAGCTGCGCGTGCTGTCGCAGATGGCGCAGGGCGGCCAGCCCGGCGCGGAAGTCTCAGGGCTCAAGATCCGCGGCTCGGAGATCCAGCAGCGCATCACCGAACTCACGATGGAAGCGGTCGGCGAATATTCCGCGCCGTACCTGCCGGGCCTGCTGTGGCAGGGCACGAACGAGGAGCCGGTCGGTCCCGACTACGCCCACCTCGCCGCGCCGCGCTACTTCAACACGCGCAAGACCACGATCTACGGCGGCAGCAACGAGATCCAGAAGGGGATCATCAGCAAGATGGTGTTGGGGCTCTAGATGGATCTGTCGCTCAAGCCGGAACACAAGGCGTTCGCCGACGAAGTGCGGGCGTTCGCGCGCGAGAACCTGTCGCCCGCGACCCGCGAGAAGACCTTCTCCGGCAAGCATTACGACCGCGACGACCACATCGTGTGGCAGAAGGCGCTCGGGAAGAAGGGCTGGCTCGCCTACACCTGGCCCAAGAAGTACGGCGGCCCGGGCTGGGACGTGACGCAGCGCTTCCTGTTCGAAAACGTGCTGGCGGAGGAGGGTGCGCCGCGCATCCTGCCGTTCGGCCCGAAGATGGTCGGGCCGGTGATCTACACGTTCGGCACCGAAGAGCAGAAGGAGCGCTTCCTGCCGGGCATCCGCAGCTCCGAGGTCTCGTGGTGCCAGGGCTATTCCGAGCCGGGCGCCGGCTCCGACCTCGCCAACCTGCGCACGCGTGCGGTGAGGGAAGGCGACCATTACATCGTGAACGGCCAGAAGACCTGGACCTCGTTCGCGCATTGGGGCGACTGGATCTTCTGCCTGGTGCGGACCAACCCGGACGGCAAGCCGCAGGAAGGCATCTCCTTCCTGCTGATCGACATGAAGACGCCGGGCGTCACGGTGCGGCCGATCATCATGACCGACGGCGCCCATCACGTGAACGACGTGTTCCTCGACAACGTGAAGGTCCCGGTCGAGAACCTGATCGGCAAGGAGAACGAGGGCTGGACCTGTGCCAAGTTCCTGCTGGCCAACGAGCGGCTGGGCATCGCCGAGGTCCCGTCCTCCAAGCGCGGCGTCTCGATGCTGCGCCAGATCGCCCGCATCGAACCGCAGGATGGCGGCACGCTGGCCGACGATCCCGCTTTCACGGCGCAGATCGCCGATATCGACCTGCAGGTCCAGGCGCTCGAGATGAGCGAGCTGCGCGTGCTCTCGGCGATGGCCCAGGGCGGCGCGCCCGGCCCCGAGGTCTCGACGCTCAAGGTGCGCGGATCGGAAATTCAGCAGCGCATCGCCGAGCTCACCATGGAAGCGGTGGGCGAGTACGCTCAGCCCTACCAGCCCGGCATGCTGTTCCACGACACGAACGAGACCCCGACCGGGCCCGACCACGCCCCGCCGGCGGCACCGCGCTATTTCAACATGCGCAAGACCAGCATCTACGGTGGCAGCACCGAGATTCAGAAGAACATCGTCTCGAAGATGGTGCTGGGCCTCTGACGAGGGCTATAACGGCGACCAAGAATTCCGGAGGAGAAACATGGATCTGTCCCTTTCCGACGAACAGAAGCAGCTGCAGGAATCGGCCGAGCGCTTCTCTCGTGAGAAGTACACGTTCGAGAACCGCCGCAAGATCGTGGCGACCGAGCGCGGCTGGTTGCCCGAGAACTGGGCGCAGTTCGCCGAGCTGGGCTGGCTCGGCATGGCCTTCTCGGAAGAGGATGGCGGCTACGGCGGCGGCCCGATCGAGACGATGATCGTCATGGAACAGTTCGGTAAGGGCCTGGTGCTCGAGCCGTTCCTGCCGACGGTGGTGCTGGGCGGCGGCATGATCGCCCGCGCCGGTTCCGCCGATCAGAAGGCCGCCCTGCTGGCGCCGATGATCGAGGGCAAGAAGCAGTTCGCCTTCGCCTGGCTGGAGCGCCAGAGCCGCTACAACCTGGCCGACGTCTCGCTCAAGGCGACCAGGGAAGGCAACGGCTGGTCGCTCTCGGGCCACAAGGGCGTCGTCTACAACGCAGCCTCCGCCGACGAGATCATCGTGCTGGCCCGCACCGCCGGCTCGGCGCGCGAGCCCAAGGGCCTGACGTTGTTCGTGGTCGATGCCAAGGCCAAGGGCCTGTCGCGTCGCGACTATCCGACCCAGGATGCGCTGCGCGCCTCCGAACTGACCTTCGACAAGGTCTCGGTCGGCGCCGACGCGGTGCTGGGCAAGGTCGATGACGCCTTCCCGGTCGTCGAGGAAGCGGTCGATCGCGCGATCGTCGCGCTCTGCGCCGAGGCCACCGGCTGCATGGACGCGATCAATGCCGCGACGCTCGAATACATCAAGACTCGCAAGCAGTTCGGCGTGGCGATCGGCAAGTTCCAGGTGCTGCAGCACCGCATGGTCGACTGCTTCACCAACGCGCAGGAAGCGCGCTCGATGACCCTGATGGCCTCGCTCAAGATCGACGACAAGGACCCGATGGTGCGCGCCAAGGCCGCCTCGGGCGCCAAGGTCCAGATCGGCAAGTCGGGCAAGTTCTGCGGCCAGAGCGCGGTGCAGATGCACGGCGGCATGGGCGTCACGGACGAGATGGCGGTCAGCCACTACTTCAAGCGGCTGACGATGATCGACCTGATGTTCGGCAACCAGCAGCATCACCTGACGCGCTACAGCAACCTCGCGATGGCGGCTTAGGCGCATTCACATGCGCCGGCGGGCGGCAGCGCCTTCGCGCGTTTTCGCCGAGGTCGGCGAAAACGCTGGGGCGCGGGAGCCCGCGCCTTGCAGACAGAGTAAGGACGCGCCACGGGAGTGGCGCGTTCATAGTTTATGAGCGCGATCGTCGACATCATCGTGCCGGTCTTCGGCATGGTGCTGGTCGGCTGGGTGATCGGCCGCAGCAAGCTCCTCAGTCCGGAGGGCTTGCGCGGCTTCACCGCCGTAACCTTCTACGCGCTGTTCCCCGCACTGCTCTTCCGCTCCATGGCCAAGGTGCGGCTGGAGACGCTCGAGCCGCAGGTGCTGCTCGCCTTCTTCAGCGGCGTGATGGTCCTCTACGGCATGCTGATGGTGCTGGGCCGGATGCAGGGGTTGCGGCTGGGCGACCGCGCCATGTTTGCCCTGAGCGGTTCCTTCTCCAACGGCGTGGGCATCGGCATTCCGTTCATCAGCTACGGGTTCGGCGAGCAGGGGCTGGTGCCGCTGCTGATGATCATCAGCGTGCATTCGCTGATCCTGCTCACCTTCACCTGCTTCCTGATGGAGATCGACGGGGCCGGCGGGCGGCGAAGCAATCTGCTGAAGCGCCTGGGCGGTGCGGCGCTCTCCATGCTGAAGCACCCCGTCATCCCGGCGATCTTCGCAGGCCTGCTGTGGGGCGAGATCACCACCCACGTTCCCGGAATCGCGATGCCGGCGGTGATCGACCGCATCCTCCAGGCCCTTGCCGCGGCGGCGCCGCCCTGCGGCCTGATCATGGTCGGCGCCTCGCTCGCCCATGTCGGGCTGAAGGGTCATTGGCAGTCGGCGGCCGTGGCGTCGGTCTTCAAGCTCGCCCTGCTGCCGGTGCTGGTCTGGACGATCGGCCGCTACGTCTTCCCGCTCGATCCGCTATGGCTCACCGTTGCCACCTTGAATGCCGCCCTTCCGGCCGGCGCCAACGTCTACCTGATCGCCCAGATGTACGGAGTCGGGGTCGCCCGCGCGACCAACGCCGTGGTGATCTCGACCGCCGCCAGCGTCTTCACGCTGTCCGTGGCGCTGTTGTTGCTCGGGGTGCAGCCGCGGTAGGCTCGAAAATCGGAGGTTGGCCATGACGTACGAGACGGTTCAAGTGCGCGAGCTCGAGGGCGGATGCGGTGCCGAGGTGCTGGGGCTCGATCTCAAGGCGATGAGCAATCGCCAGTGGGACGAGGTGCAACGCGCCTTCGTCGACCATGGCGTGATCTTCTTCCGCGACCAGACGCTGACACCCGAGCAGCACATCGAATTCGCGCAGCGCTGGGGCCAGATCGACATCAACCGCTACTTCACGCCCGTCGCCGGCTATCCGCAAATCGCCGAAGTGCGCAAGGAGCCGCAGCAACAGAAGAACATCGGCGAGCGCTGGCATACCGATCACACCTACGACCAGATCCCCGCCATGGGCTCGATCCTGGTGGCGCGCGAACTGCCGTCGAAGGGCGGCGACACGCTGTTCTCCAACGTCTACCGCGCCTTCGAAACCCTGTCGGAAGGCCTCAAGAAAACACTTCGCGGGCTGAACGCGGTGCACTCCTCGGCGCACCGGTTCGGCGCCGCGGCGCGCAAGGCCAGCGGCAGCGACCACGTGTTCCACAATGCCGACCAGGTCGGCGACGTGCTGCATCCGGTGGTGATCCGCCATCCGCTGAGCGGCCGCGAGGCGCTCTACGTCAATCCGGACTTCACGCTGCATTTCGAGGGCTGGAGCGTCGACGACAGCAATCCGCTGCTGGAATACCTCTACGCGCACGTGACGCGGGGCGACTTCACCAGCCGCTTCCAGTGGCGCGACGGCTCGATCGCCTTCTGGGACAATCGCGCCACCTGGCACAGCGCGCAGAACGACTACCAGGGCGAGCGGCGCCTGATGCACCGCATTACCGTCGCCGGCTGCGCGCTGCAGGCGGCGACGGCTTAGCCGGTCTGGACGTCTACGGCTTCAGGCGGATCGTCATGGCGGCGACGCCGGTCGCCAGATTGTAGCCGGCATCCTTCACGACGCCCGAGGCCAGCATGCCGATCTCGGCGTTCGGGCCGCCATAAATCCAGTTGCCGCCGGCCTGGTTGCCGGCCGCGACCGTGCCTTGCTCGCCGACATAGGTGCCGCCCAGCTGGGTGGGGCCGCGGTCCGAGCCCAGCGAATAGACGCGCCAGATCGTGTGCACGGCCTTGGTGTAGCCGATGTCGATGCCGACCTTGTCGATCGTGCCGGTGTACTGCGCCGTCGACACACCGTCCTTGCCGAGGAACACGCAGTCGAGCGGTTTGGCCGAACCCAGGATATAGCCGGTGCTGCCGCCGACGTTGCAGGTCAGCGAGCCGATGTAGATGCGCGAATTCGCATTGGTCGTGTTGAGCTGCTGCGCGCTCGACTGCTGCAGGCTGCAGGCGCCGGTCGACAGGGCGAGGGCGGCCAGGGCGGCCGTCATGACGACGTTCTTCATAGATACTCCTTCAGGGGGAGGGCCGCCCACAGGGGGCCCGTCCGGGAGACAGCCACTACCACGACTCAAGACCCGGCGCCCGTCATCACCGCTTCCTGGTCCTCGGGCGCGTAGAAGAAGTCGCCGGGCCTGAAATCGTGGCCGAGGTCGCCCAGCAGGCGGCGCTGGCGCGGCGTGCAGCGGTCGAGGATCGCCGTGTAGGGGCCGCTGAAATCGTAGGCGCGCATGAACATCTGGCAGTAGTTGTAGAGCAGCGTCTTGCGCGCCTTGCCGGAATGGTTGGGCGAGGGCCCGTGCCCCAGCGCGTGCGGGAAGACGTAGGCGTCGCCCGCCTTGCCGAGCAGCGGCACGGCGCCCGGCATGCCGGGGTGGGGGATGCGCTCGGCCCGCTCGGGGAAGGGCCGCAGATGGCTGCCGGGGAACACCGTGAAGTTGCCACTGTCCGGGCCGGTCACGTCGGTCAGCAGATACATGACCTTCACGGCGAGCGGCCGGCTGGTCTCGCTGACGCGGATCGCCTTCTGCGCCTGCCCGCCGTCGGTGTGGGTGTAGCCCGGGAACAGGTCCGTCGACGCGCGCACGATCGCCTGGCTCATCGAGAACTGGATGTAGGGGCCCATCAGGTCGAGGATCAGATCGAAGATCGCCGGCCGGTCGATCAGGTCGATGAAGGCCTGGTGGTAGGGCAGCAGGTCGCGCCGGTCCATGAACGCGTCCTTGTTCTGGTCGGGCAGCTTCCACGCATAGTGGCCGCGCGGCAGTGCTCCCGGCGCGGGCTCATAGCCCGGCTCGGTGCGCACTTTGTCGTCGAGCAAATTCGAAAAGAAATCCACTTCGGCCGAGGACAGCGCGCCTTCGATCTGCAGGTAGCCGTCGACGGCCCACTGCTCGCGCTGTGCCTCGGTGAGTGTGCGCGTGGTGTTGGCCAGCATGCGTTCCTCCCTGGAAGCCTGCTGCCAGCCTAGCGCGGTCCGCCGCCCGTGTCGGCGGCGGCTTCTCGCCTGGCGGCCGGGCGAAGTCGTGCCCGGAAGAGGCGTTAGCGCGCGTCGCGCTTCGCCTGGGTGCGCGCGCCCTGCTTGCGGACGCTGCCGCGCACCGATCCCGGCACGTGGTTCTCGACGGCGACGCGCGCCTTGCCGCGAACGACCTTGGCGGGGCCCTTGGCCTTCGCCGGGGTCTTGGCCGTCTTGGCCTTCTGCTTCAGCGCCAGCGCCTTCTTCGCGCTGGCGACCAGCTCGGCCTTCGCCTTGATCTCGCCGCGGCGCGCCGTCTCCGTCTCGATGCGAGCCAGCGCCGCCGACAGGACCTCGAGCTTCACCATGGATCCCTCGTCGGCCTTCGGCGGCGTCGCGCCGCGCGGGCGCGCCTTGCCGCGCATCTCGCGGCGCTGCCGGTCGGCCACCGTGCGCGCGCGGTCGCGGCGCGTGCGCAGCCGCTTCACCAGCCGGTTGAGTTCGGAGTCGGTCAGCGAGCGCGCGGCGCGCACACCAGTCGTCGCCACCAGCTCGCGCTCGCTCTCGGTGAGGGCCCGCAGTTCCTGCTTCTTCGTGATTGCCATCGTTGGTCTCCTTGAAGGGGAGTCCCTCCTTGCCAATCAAAATCGCGCGCGTCTACCGCAGCGCCTGCCAAAGAAGCGCGATGCCCGACACGGCCATCACGATGTCGAGCATGTACTGGAAGGCGGCGACGCTCAGGCGTTCGACGATCAGGCGCGCGAGATAGGTGCCGGCCATCACCGAGGAGCCGGTGATCAAGCCCTTCGCCATGATGTCGGTGGGCAGCGCGCCGAATGCCTGGAAGGTGATCGCCTTGCTGATGTAGAGCGCGAGCGAGCCCGCGGCTTCGGTGGCGATGAACGCGCCTTTGACGAGTCCGTGCGCGGCGAAGGCGGGCACGCTGAGCGGTCCGGTCGAAACCACGATGCCGGTCAGGAAGCCGATCACGATCCCGGCCGCGAACATGCCACCATAGCCCAGCGCGATGTTGCGCCGGGCGAGCCAGCGGCGGCCCGGGATCATGGCGAGGAAGAAGACACCGAGCGCCGTCTCGACGGTGTTCTCGGGCAGGGCCAGCAGGGTGCGGGCGCCGAGTGCGGCGGCCGGAACACCACCCAGCGCATAGGCCGCCGCGGCGCGCCAGTCGATGTAACGCCACCAGGCCGTGATCTTGGCGAAGTTCGACATCAGCGCGACGACCGCCATGATCGGCACGGCTTCACGCGGTCCGAAGACCATGACCAGCACCGGCAGCAGGATGACGGTCGCGCCAGTGCCCACGATACCGCTTACCGTCCCGGCGATGAATCCGACGAACAGGACGAGGGCATAGCTCAGCATTGTGTCTCCCACCGCTTCCGCACGGGCGAAGAGGTGCGCGCTCATAGCGGGATTCTCCGCGGCACGCGATGTCTCTTGCCGCGCGTGTCCAGCGGGGCCTATAACGCGGCTTGCGAATAATTCGCAACTGGAGTGCGCAGCTTGGGTGGCGAGCCGACGGCCTTGGCATTGTACGCGGCGCATCGACATGCGCTGACGAGCTATGCGAGCGGCATCGTCGGCGATCATGCGCGCGCCGAGGATGTCGTCCAGGAGGCATGGCTGCGGTTCGTCTCGGCGATGGCCAAGGGCCCGCTGGAGGAGCCGGTCGGCTATCTCTATCGCATCGTGCGCAACCTCTCGGTCGATTGCCGCCGCCGCATGGCGCGGGAACGCGTGGTCGGCAGCGAGAGCCTGTCCGAAGCGGAATCACTGGCCGACGGCCTGGCATCGCCCGAGATACAGGCTTCGGCGCGCCAGGATATCCGCCGCTTGATCGAGGCGATGGAGGAACTACCCGAGCGGACCCGCATCGCCCTCGAAATGCGCCGCATCGATGGCTGCAAGCTCAAGGAAATAGCGGCCCGCCTGGGCGTGTCCGTGCCAGTCGCCTACCAGATCGTGGCCGAGGGATTGGCGCATTGTCACCGCCGGCTGAGCGCAGACCGGTAGCCCAAGATCTTTCCAAAAATTTTCGACCGCCGCAGCGTCTAGTGTGACGTGGGCGTGCGGATGCCCTGAAATCGGTGGCCCCTCTGGCCAAGGACGGACATGTCGATCGACAAGGACCAGCAGGATGCCTCGGTCGCGGCGGCCCACTGGCTGCTCGCGTTGGAGGAAGAGCCGGATGATGTCGACCTGCGCCGGCGCTTCGAGACGTGGCTCGCCGAGAGTCCCGAGAATGCGACCGCCTGGGGGGGCGTCTCCGATGTCTACGACGCGATCGGGGCGCCGGCCTACGTCGCCCATCGCGCTGCTCGCGAGTCCCGGCCGGGTGCCGTTGCGTCCGTCACACGGCTGGACGGCGCCCGGGCGCGGCGTCGGCGCTTCCTGCTCCCGGCCGCGGCGCTGGCGCTCGCGGCCTGCCTCGCCTTCGCGGCGTTGCCGGGCCTCTTGCTCCAATGGCGTGCTGACCACGTTACGTCGATTGCCGAAAGCCGGTCGGTCGTGCTCGAGGACGGCTCGACGGTCCGTCTGGCGCCCGGCAGTGCCATTG
This sequence comes from Rhodospirillales bacterium 24-66-33, assembly GCA_002281855.1. Lineage (GTDB taxonomy): Bacteria > Pseudomonadota > Alphaproteobacteria > Reyranellales > Reyranellaceae > Reyranella. Next base: position 460,576 of record NCHQ01000001.1, read on the forward strand.
AGGTACTGGGCGCTGGCAGCCGCGGCGTGCGGCTGCTGCGGGGCGAAGCGCTGTTCGAGGTCGTACCGGACAGCGCGCGCCCGTTCCGTGTCGAGGCCGGTGGCGTCGAGACGACCGTGCTTGGTACCGTGTTCGACGTACGGCTGCTGGAAAACGGCACGTTGGTCTCCGTGCGCGAGGGCGAGGTGCGCGTCGATCGTGCGGCCGCGCCGCACATCTCCGAGCGCTTGAAGGCCGGTGATTGGACGAGGGTGCAGCGCGGGGACGCTGTCGCGCGCGGGACCGTGCCGCCCACCGAAGTCGCGGCGTGGCGGAGAGGGCAGATCGTCGCCCGCGATCGCGCGATCGCGGACATCGTCGACGAAGTGGGCCGTTCGTTCCACGGCATCGTGCTCGTCACCGACGGCACGCTGGCGAGGCAGCGTGTCACCGGCGTCTACAATCTCGACGATCCGGTTGCAGCCCTGGGCGCGGCCGCCGGCGTGCATGGCGGCGTCGTCCGCCAGGTATCGCCCTGGCTGATCGTCGTCTCCGCGAATTGAGCGCGCGAACTTTCTTCAAAAACTATGCCGGCGCCGGACGTTGATTGACCACGCGCCGATCTGAGACGCCGCCGCAGACCCGGTCGCCGCGCCATATCGTTGGGAGAGAGTACGATGGCGGTTGTCGGGGGACGGGGCAGGCAGGCCCTGCGGGGCGTAGCGTTGGCACTGGCGACGGTGACCGTCGGGGGCGGTGAGGCGGCCGCTCAATCCGAACCCGGTATCGGCATCGCCCAGGCGCAACAACGCAGCTTCGACATTCCGCCGCAGCCGCTTGCCGGCGCGCTCGCCGCCTTCGGCCAGCAGTCGGGCATGCAGGTCTCGATCAGCGCCGGCCTGGCCCAGGGCGTTTCCTCGCCGGGCGCGAGCGGCGCCCTGACGCCCGCCCAGGCGCTCGACCGGCTGCTGGCCGGCACCGGCATCGTCTATCGCATCACCGGAAACACCGCGATGCTGCAGCGCCTTGCCGATAGCGGATCCGGTGCGCTGCAACTCGACCCGGTCCAGGTGCAGGGCGTGGCGGTGCCGCCGCAGGCCATCATCGACAATGTCCCACCGCCGTTCGCCGGCGGCCAGGTCGCAACCGGCGCACAGCTTGGCCTCTTCGGAAACAAGGGCGTCATGAACACGCCGTTCAGCCAGACCAGCTACACGGCCGAGACCGTCGAGAACCAGCAGGCCCGGACGGTCACCGAGGTGCTGGCGAACAATCCCTCGGTACGAATGGCGACGTCGGAAACATCGTTCGTGCCGAGCACCTACATACGCGGCTTCTTCGTCGCGCCCTGGGACGTCTCGTTCAACGGCCTCTATGGCGTTCTGCCGGGACAGACGATCAGCGCCGATTTCGTCGAGCGTGTCGAGTTGCTGCTTGGTCCCAGCGCGCTGGTGAGCGGCATGCCGCCTCAAGGCAGCATCGGCGGCATGCTCAACATTGTCCCGAAGCGCGCGGTGGAGACGCCGGTCACGCGGGTGACCACGAACTACGCCATGAACAGCCAGTTCGGCGGTCATGTCGATGTCGGCCGCCGCTTTGGCGACAACAAGGAGTGGGGCGTCCGCTTCAATGGCAGCTATCGCGGCGGCAACACGGCGGTGCAGAGCCAGTCGCAGGAGATGGGCCTCCTGGCGCTTGCGCTCGACTATCGCGGCGAGCGGGCGCGGCTGGCGGTCGACCTCGGATACCAGCGGCAGTATGCGACCGCGCCCTTCCGCAATTTCGGCATCAATCCCGGCATCGCCATTCCGGCCGCGCCGAGCGCCACGTCCAACGTGGCGCAGCCCTGGAGCTACTCGGACATCGAGGACAGGTTCGGCAGCTTGCGCGGCGAGTTCGATATCTCCGAGGAGTGGACGGTCTATGGTGTGCTGGGCGGCCGCACGACCCGCTCGAACACCATCGGGGGGCGGCCGACGATTACCAATGCGATGGGCAATCTCACGAACCCGATCCAGTACATTCCGTTCCTCAACCAGACCGATAGCGAAGAGGTCGGGATACGCGGGCGCTTCGACACCGGGCCGATCCATCATCAGGTATCGCTGGTCGCCAACCGGCAGTTCACGGTCACGTCGAACCAGTATCCCACGCTGACGACCGTCACCTCCAACATCTACAATCCGACCTTCGTCGCGGTGCCCAACGTCCCATTCCTCAATCCCAACCGCGCCAGTGATTCCCTCGCCTACAGCTATGGTTTCGGCCACACGATGTCGGGAGCCGACGACCGCGTGCAGTTGATCTGGGGCCTGCGCCAGCAGCAGATCGAGAGCAACAATTACAACAACGCCTCCGGTGTGCTGACCGGCAGCTACTCCAGCGGCGCGCTGACGCCAGCCGTCGGCGTCGTCGTCAAGCCGTGGGAGAACGTCTCCTTCTACGGCAGTTACATGCAAGGCCTTCAGCCGGGCAGCATCGTTCCCGCGAACTTCGCCAATGCCGGCCAGGTCCTGCCGCCCTTCGTATCGAACCAGTTCGAGGTCGGTGCCAAGGTCGACTGGGGACGCCTGATCACCACGCTGGCGCTCTTCCAGATCACCCAGCCCAGCGGCATCGCCAATGCGTCGAACAACACGTTCTCGGCCGACGGCGAGCAGCGCAACCGCGGTATCGAGCTGAATGCGATGGGGTTGCTCACCGACTCGGTGCGGGTGCTGGGTGGCGTGACCTTCCTGCAAGGTCGCCTGCAGAAGACCGGCAATGCTCTCACCGACGGCAAGGTCGCCACGGGCGTGCCGGACGTTCAGCTCAATGTCGGGCTGGAGTGGGACACGCCCTGGGTTCGCGGTCTCACCCTGACCGGTCGCGCGATCTACACAAGCGCGCAATACTACGACAACGCCAACACCCAGCAGATCCCCAGCTGGGTCCGCTTCGACGTCGGCGCACGCTATGGCTTCGAGGTGGAGGGTCGTCCGTTGAGCGTCAAGGTCAACGCCCTGAATGTCGGCAACAACAACTACTGGGAATCGGCGAATTCCCTGTTCGGCCTGGCCATGGGCGCGCCGCGTACCGTCCTCGTCTCGCTATCCGCCGACTTCTGAGGTGGGACTGACCCTGACGGGGCGGAGAGCGGATCGCCGCGCCCTCGGAAATTTGAGCGCCCCGGCGGGAAAATCGTCCGTCCCAATCGTCTTATGTAGGGCAGTACCGGGAGCAGTCATTGCGGGCGCGTGCAAATTTGACGGAAAACTGACGTGGAGCCGACATTTCGCGCGTCCATGAACTGGCTGCATACCTGGGCGGGCGTCGTTCTGGGCGGGGTCCTGTTTGCCATCTTCTGGATGGGGACCCTCTCGGTCTTCGATCGGGAGATCGACCTCTGGATGAAGCCGAGCACGAGGGTGGAGGCGGTACAGCCCCTCTCGGTCGATGCGGTCGCCGGTGAGCTGAAGCCGCTCGTTGGCGACACGGTCCAGTGGTTCATGCGTTTCCCCACGGAACGGGAGCCGGCCGTGCGCGTCGGTTACCGCGGGACGAGCGGACCCTTCATTCAGCGCAGCATCGATCCTGCGACCCTGAAGTTGATACCGGAGGAGGGCACGCTGGCCGGGACGGGGTTCATCTTCCCGTTCCACTACAGCCTGAACATCCGCACCTGGTCGCTGGGGTACTGGATCGTCGGCCTGGCCGCCATGGCGATGCTGGCGCTCTGCGTGTCGGGCGTCGTCATCCATCGCAAGATCTTCACGGAGTTCTTCACCTTCCGGGCGGACAAGCAGCCGAGGCGCCTGGTGCTCGATCTGCACAATGTCACGGGCGTCCTCGGTCTGCCGTTTCACTTCATCATTTCTCTGTCGGGCCTGATCATCTTCTTCTCGATCTACTTCCCGTCGACTACGGAACTCGCCTATGGCGGCGACCGGCGGAGCTTCAACCAGGAAACGTTCGGAAACTACACTCGTCCCAAGGCCGGCGCGCCGGCCACGAGCGCGGTCTCGCTCGACAGCCTGATTCTCGAGGCTTCGCGCCTGTGGGAGGGCGGAAAGCCCTTCTTCGTCCGTGTATGGCACCCCGGTGACGCCAATTCGTATGTCGAGATCCGCCGCTCATACGATGATGCCGTGACGATGAATCTCGATCTCGTTCATTTCGACGCGGCCACCGGAGCGGTACTGTACAAGTACACGGCGGCGCCGGTCTTGAACGCGCAGCGATTCATTTCGGGCCTGCACTTCATCCAGTTCCGGCACTGGACACTGCGCTGGGTCTATTTCGGTCTGGGCCTGGCGGGATGCCTGCTGATTGCGACGGGCTATCTGTTCTGGCTCGAATCGCGGCGGACGAAGCACGAACGGCTCGGGTTGCGCGGCGCTCGCGTGGTCGAGGGAATCGCCGTCGGCTCCGTGACCGGCATCGTCGTTGCCACGCTGGCCTTCTTCGTCGTCAACCGCCTGTTGCCGCTCGGTGCGACGTTCCTGGGTGAGGAGCGAGCCGCGCTGGAGGTCTGGACGTTCTACATCGTCTGGGTCGCGACGTTTGCCCATGCCTGGCTACGGCCGGGCAAGGCATGGCTCGAACAGAGCGGGACGATCGCAGGCCTGGCCGTGGCCGCCGTCATCCTCAACTGGATCACGACCGGCCATCATCTCGGCACAAGCCTCGCTGCGGCCCATCTCAGGGCCATCGCCGGCATGGACCTGCTGCTCCTGGCTGGCGCCGCGATCGCCGGATACGCGGCGTTGCGACTTGCCAGGAAAGCGAGACGGCGAGCCGCAACGACGCCGGGACGGCTATCCGTCCTCTAGTATCCGATGTTCGGGCGCAGCCAGCGCTCGGCCTGCTCGATCGAGACGCCGCGGCGCTTCGCATAGTCCTCGACCTGGTCCTTGCCGATGCGGGCGACGCCGAAATACTGCGCCTCTGGATGGGCGAAATAGTAGCCCGAGACCGCCGAGGTCGGGATCATCGCGAAGCTCTCGGTGAGCTGGATGCCGGCGTTCTGGCCGGCGTTCAGCAGCCGGAATAGTTCGGGCTTCTGGCTGTGGTCGGGGCAGGCGGGATAGCCCGGCGCCGGGCGGATGCCGCGATACTTCTCGCGCGTCAGCTCGTCGTTGGTCAGCGCCTCGTCGGGCGCGTAGCCCCACAGGGTCTTGCGCACGCGCTCGTGCAGGCGCTCGGCGAAGGCTTCGGCCAGACGGTCGGCCAGCGCCTTCAGCAGGATGTCCGAATAGTCGTCATGGTCGGCCTTGAAGCGGGCGAGATGCGCCTCGATGCCGTGGCCGGCGGTGACGGCGAAACCGCCGATCCAGTCGGCCTCGGGCGAGATGAAGTCGGCCAGGCACATGTTGGCGCGCGGCGCTCGCTTCTCGATCTGCTGGCGCAGGAAGTAGAGCCGCGAGATCTCCTTGGTGCGCGTGTCGTCGCTGAAGAGCACGACGTCGTCGCCCTCGCGGCGGCACGGCCAGAAGGTGATCACGCCCTTCGCCGTCAGCCACTTCTCGCGCACGATCAGGTCCAGCATCTTGCGCGCGTCGGCGTAGAGCTTCCTGGCGCTGTCGCCGACCACGCGATCCTCGAGGATGGCGGGATAGTTGCCGGCCAGCTCCCAGGCGCGGAAGAACGGCGTCCAGTCGATGCGTTCGACCAGCTCGTGCAGCGGATACTCGGCGAACACGCGCGTGCCGGTGATGGCGGGCTTGGGCGCGGTGTAGGCAGACCAGTCGATCTTGAAGTCGTTGGCGCGTGCCGCCTCGAGTGCGATCACCTTCTCCTTGGTGCCGCCCGCGCGCTCGACGCGAATCGCCTCGTATTCGGCCGCGACCTTGATGGCAAAGTCCTCGGCCTGCGAGCCCGACTCCGAGACGAGCGCCGAGCAGACGCCGACGGCGCGCGAGGCGTCGAGCACGTGCACGGTGGTGCCGTTGTAGCGCGGCGCGATGCGAAGGGCCGTGTGGACCTTCGAGGTCGTGGCGCCGCCGATCAGGAGCGGCAGGTTCATGCCCTGGCGCGTCATCTCCTCGGCGACCGTCACCATCTCGTCGAGCGACGGCGTGATCAGGCCGGAGAGGCCGATGATGTCGGCCTTGTTATCGTTGGCGCTCTTCAGGATGTCCTGGAACGGCACCATGACGCCGAGGTCGATGACCTCGAAGTTGTTGCACTGCAGGACCACGCCGACGATGTTCTTGCCGATGTCGTGGACGTCGCCCTTGACCGTCGCCATGACGATCTTGCCCTTGGGCCGCGAGCCCGCCGTCTTCTGCGCCTCGATGTAGGGCAGCAGGTGCGCCACCGCCTTCTTCATGACGCGGGCGCTCTTCACCACCTGCGGCAGGAACATCTTGCCGGCGCCGAACAGGTCGCCGACCACGTTCATGCCGGCCATCAGCGGGCCCTCAATCACCTCGATCGGCCGCGCGATCTGCAGCCGCGCCTCCTCGGTGTCGGCAACGACGAACTGGTCCATGCCCTTGACCAGCGCATGCTCCAGCCGCTTCTCGACCGGCCAGCTGCGCCACTCGGCGTCCTGCGTCTCGGCGACCTCGCCGGTGCCCTTGTACTTGGGCGCCAGCTCTAGCAGCCGCTCGGTGGCGTTGGGATTGCGGTTGAGGATCACGTCCTCGCAGGCGTCGCGGAGTTCCTGCGGAATCTGGTCGTAGACCTCGAGCTGGCCGGCATTGACGATGCCCATGTCCATGCCCGCCTGGATGGCATAATAGAGGAACACCGAATGCATCGCCTTGCGCACCGGCTCGTTGCCGCGGAAGGCGAAGGAGAGGTTGGAGACGCCGCCGGAAATCTTGGCGGCGGGGCAGCGCTTCTTGATCTCGCGCGTCGCCTCGATGAAATCGACGCCGTAATTGTTGTGCTCCTCGATGCCGGTCGCGACCGCGAAGACGTTGGGATCGAAGATGATGTCCTCGGCGGGGAAGCCTACCTGGTTCACCAGGATGTCGTAGGCGCGGGCGCAGATCTCGACCTTGCGCTCCTTGGTGTCGGCCTGGCCCTTCTCGTCGAACGCCATGACCACGACCGCGGCGCCGTAGCGTCGGACCTTGCGGGCATGCGCGATGAACGGCTCGATGCCTTCCTTCATGGAGATCGAGTTCACGATCGGCTTGCCGGCGACGCACTTGAGGCCGGCCTCGATCACGCTCCACTTGGAGCTGTCGATCATGATCGGGACGCGCGCGATGTCGGGCTCGGCGGCGATCAGCTTCAGGAACGTGTCCATCGCCAGCTCGGCGTCGAGCAGACCTTCGTCCATGTTGATGTCGATGATCTGCGCGCCGCTCTCGACCTGCTGGCGCGCGACCTCGATGGCGGCCGTGTAGTCGCCCTCCAGGATCAGCTTCTTGAAGCGGGCCGAGCCCGTGACGTTGGTGCGCTCGCCGATGTTGATGAACATCGCCCGCGGCGCCGGCTTGCTGTCGATATCGATATCCTGAGCCATTAGAAGAAACTCGCCGGTTCCATGCCACTGAGACGCAGCGCGGGTGGCAGGACATGCCAGGTGCGCGGCGTGATGCCTTTGACCGCCTCGGCGATCGCCTTGATGTGGGCGGGCGTCGTGCCGCAGCAGCCGCCGACCACGTTGATCCAGCCGTTTTCCGCCCAGCCCTTGACCAGCTTGCCGGTCATTTCCGGTGGCTCGTCGTAGGCGCCGAGTTCGTTCGGCAGGCCGGCATTGGGATAGATGCAGAGCATGCTGTCGACCTGCGGGTTCAGCGCCTGCACGTAGGGATGGAGCTCGGTGGCGCCGAAGCTGCAGTTCAGGCCCATGGTGATGGGCTTGGCATGCCGCACCGAATGCCAGAAGGCCTCGACCGTCTGGCCCGAGAGGTTGCGGCCGGCCAGGTCGGTGAGCGTCATCGACACCATCACCGGGAGGACCTCGCCACGTGCCTCGCCCGCCTCGTCGACGGCGACGAGGGCGGCCTTGGCGTTCAAGGTATCGAACACCGTCTCGACCAGGATGAAGTCGACGCCGCCGTCGAGCAGCCCGTCGATCTGCTCGCGATACATGTCCTTCACCTCGTCGAAGGTGACGGCGCGGAAGCCGGGATCGCTGACCTTGGGCGACACCGATAGCGTCTTGTTGGTCGGCCCGAGCGCGCCCGCCACGAAGCGCGGCTTGGACGGATCGCGCGCCGTGGCGGCATCGGCGCAGGCGCGGGTCAGCTTCGCCGCGGCGACGTTGATCTCTCGCGCCATGCCGGTGATGCCGTAGTCGGACAGGCTGATCGAGTTCGAGTTGAACGTGTTGGTCGCCACGATGTCGGCGCCGGCGTCGAGATAGGCGTTGCAGATCTCGCCCACCACGTCGGGCCGCGTCAGGTTCAGCAGGTCGTTGTTGCCCTTCTGGTCGTGGTTGAAGGTGCGGCCGCCGCGGAAGCCTTCCTCGTCGAGCTTGTAGCTCTGGATCATCGAGCCGTAGGGCCCGTCCTTGATCAGGATGCGCTCGGCGCCGATGGCGCGCAGCTGCTCGGCTCTCTCCTCGCGGGTCATCGCTTGGTTGGTCACTTGGGGCGCACTCCCAGCAGGTGGCAGATCGCAAAGGTGAGATCGGCCCGGTTCAGGGTGTAGAAGTGGAACTGCTCGACGCCTTCGTCGCGCAGGCGGCGGCAGAGGTCGCCGGCCACGGTGGCGGCGATCATGCGGCGCGTCTCGAGATCGTCGTCCAGCCCGTCGAACATGTTGCAGAACCATGGCGGCACCTTCGAGCCGCAGAGGCCGGCGATGCGGTTCACGGACTGGAAGTTCGAGACCGGCATGATGCCGGGCACGATCGGCACGTTGATGCCCATCGCCGCCGCGCGGTCGCGGAAGCGCAGGAAATCCTCGGCCTCGAAGAAGAACTGGGTGATGCAGCGGTCGGCGCCGGCATCGACCTTGGCCTTCAGGTTCTCGAGATCCGCCTTCTCGTCGGCCGAGGCGGGATGCTTCTCGGGATAGCCCGCAACGCTGATCTGGAAGTTGCCGATCTTCTTGAGCCCCGCGACCAGCGCCGCCGCATTGGCATAGCCGCCGGGATGCGGTGTGTACTGACCGCCCATGCCGCCCGGCGGGTCGCCGCGCAGGGCCACGATGTGGCGGATGCCGGCATCCCAATAGGCGCGTGCGATGTCGTCGATCTCGCCCTGGGTCGCGGCCACACAGGTGAGGTGAGCGGCGGCATCGATGCCGGTTTCGCTCTTGAGGCGCGCGACCGTGTCATGCGTGCGCTGCCGCGTCGATCCGCCGGCGCCGTAGGTCACCGAGAAGAACGAGGGATGCAGCGGGGTCAGGCGCTTCACCGTCTCCCACAGCGTCTGCTCGGCCGCATCGGTCCGCGGCGGCGAGAACTCGAAGGATACGGCGAGCCGCTGCGGCGCGCGGGCGGGAAACTCGGTCGCGCTCCCGGGGGAGCTGAGGGGATTGCCGATCGGACCGGTATCGGGGCTCATCGTGATTCTCCATGGGCGGAAACGGCCGCAGGCCGCAGGGGGGCGCGGGCCGGCAGCTCGCGCTCGCCGCGCCAGATGCCCGTCATCAGGCGGCGGCCGGGAAAGTGGATCGGTTCGAGCGGCGTGAGGCCGGCGCTGCGCAGCCAGCCTTGCACCTGGTTGTCGGCAAAGCCCAGATGGACGTGGGCATGCTCGCGCTTCAGCTCGACCAGGTCGTGCGGCGAGAAGTCGACGACGAGGACCGAGCCGCCCGGCTTCACGACGCGCGAGGCCTCGGCCAGCGCCGCGGCGGGGTCGTCGGCATAGTGCAGCACGTGGTGGATCGTGACGACGTCGAAACTGTCGGACTCGAAGGGCAGGGCGTACATGTCGCCCTGGCGGATGTCGGCATTGTCGATGCCGGCGCGTGCCAGGTTGGCGCGGGCCAGCGCCAGCATCTCGCGACTCTGGTCGACGCCGATCGCCTGCTCGACCTTGGGCGCCAGCACCTCGAGCAGCCGGCCCGTGCCGGTGCCGACGTCGAGCAGCCGGCGGGCGCCGAGCGGCAGGTGATGGCTGAGCGCCCGCTCGATCTCGCGGTCGGCGACGTGCAGCGCGCGCAGCTCGTCCCAGCGCTGGGCATTGTCGCGGAAGAAGCGGGCGGCTGCCGTCTGGCGGCGCTGCTGGACGGCATCCAGCCGCGCCCGGTCGGTCGCGATCCGGGGATGCTTGGGGTCGAGGCGGCGCACGAATTCGCGCACCAGGGCGGCATCCTCGCCGCCGCTGGTCAGGCGGAAGCGGGTGAACTGGGCCTCCCGGAAGCGCTCCAGCAGACCCGCCTCGACCAGCAGCTTAAGGTGCCGGGAGACGCGCGGCTGGCTCTGCCCCAGCACGTTCACATAGTCGCTGACGGTCAGGTCCTCGCGTGCCGCCAGCGCCAGGATGCGCAACCTTGTGTCCTCGGCGGCGGCCCGCAGCAGGGTGAGGAGGTGTTCCATGCGAAGAATGATATAAGCATATCTTTATGTGTGCAATGATTATTGGAAGCGATCTGTGGCCCCCGAAACACAAGAAACAAAGGAAAAGCGGCAGGGCCAGGAAGGGCCCCGGAATTGCTTCAAACCACAGCGTCCGTGTGCGACACTCCGGGCGGTGCGACGAATGACCGTCGCGTCACGCTTTTTTGGCCCGGCGTCCCGGGCCTGCGGAACCATCCGGGGTCGGCGTTGATGATCGGTGTGACGAGAGCCATTGCTGCCAGCATCCGCCGCTCTGTTGTCGCGGTCGCCCTCGCCGGGACCGTGGTCGGAGGCTGCGCCTCCGGCGATACCGGCGCCGCCGAAGTCTGGGATCCGCTGGAGACCCCGAACCGCTTCATCTTCTCGATCAACCGGGCGGTCGATATCATCGCGTTCCGGCCGCTGGCGGTGATGTACCGCGATCTGGTGCCCGACCGGGCACAGACCGGCGTGCGCAACCTGCTCGACAATCTCGGCGAGCCGGTCACGGCCATCAACGAGGTCTTCCAGGGCGATCCGAATCGCGCCGCCACGACCATGGCGCGCTTTCTCGTGAATTCGACCATCGGCGTCGCCGGCATCTTCGACGTGGCCTCGAGCTTCGGCCTCGAGCGTACCAAGGAGGATTTCGGCAAGACGATCGGCCTGTGGGCCGGCGTCGAGCCTGAAAATGGCGGCTTCTACCTGATGCTGCCGGCCTACGGGCCGTCGAATGCGCGCGACGCCACCGGCCTGATGATGGATTACCTGGTCGATCCGTTCCGGATCCTGACCTTCAACCTGGCCATCGACTGGGACGTCTGGCAGATCGGCCGCTACGGCCTGAACGCCGTCGACTACCGGTCCCGCACCATCTTTGCGCTCGACGATCTCGAGAAAAACAGCGTCGACTATTACGCGGCGCTGCGTTCGGCCTACACCCAGAGCCGGGCCGACCAGATTCGCGAGAAGCGCGAGAAGACCAATGCCCGCGCGGAACTGGAGCGTCGCGACAACCTGGCACTGGTGCGTTAGCGCAACGCGCTCGGCGGAGGGTGCGTTGATCGGGCGTCCGCGCTAGAACGCTTCCCCCAAAAATCTTCAAAGGAGTGCACGGTGCCGAAGCTCGCCTCTCGTCGTGTCGCGTTGCAGCTCGCCGCGATTGCCGCGATCTTTTCTGCCATGCCCGTCGCCGGGCCGGCCGTTGCCGCCGATCCCGCACAGATCGTGCAGAGCACTGCTCAGCAGGTCATCGAGATCGTGAAGACCAAGACCGGCGCTGACCGCCAGGCCGCGATCCTGGGCGTTCTCCAGACGAATTTCGACATGCTGGCGATGGGCCGTTCGGCGCTGGGCACGCACTGGAACCAGGCGACCGAGAGCGAGCGTACGCGCTTCCTCAAGGCCGTCGCCACCGCCGAGGCCAAGGCCTACAGCGAGCGCTTCGGCCAGTATGGCGGCCAGACCCTGACCATCGGCAAGGTGACCCCGCGCGCCAACGGCGTGATGATCGTCGACAGCCGCCTGAACCAGACGAGCGGCCAGCCGATCAAGCTCGAATGGGAAGTCCGCAACGACCGCATCGCCGACGTGAAGGTCGAGGGCGTCAGCATGGTCATGACTAGACGTTCGGATTTCAATTCCTACATCCAGAACAACGGCGGGAAGGTCGAGCCGCTGGTGCTGGAACTAGAAGCCCGCGCGGCTCGATAGCCCGGATTGCACGCCTGAGGCGCCCGACGTAGTCTCCCAGACGGGAGGCGTGCGAGCGCTCCGTGAGCGTCGCAGGGGGCGGAAGCGGAGCGGAGGAGAGCGCCATGGATAGCGCGATTGCCAAGAACCCGGCCGAACTGCGTTCGGTTGACCCGGTCTGGGACCGGATTCGCGAAGCCGCCCATTTGGCGGCCGCCGCCGAGCCGGTGCTGGCCGGGACCCTCCACGCCACGATCCTGAGCCAGCCGCGCTTCGAGAATGCGCTGAGCTACCATCTGGCGCGGCTCGTCGGCACGACCGAGGTGCCGGCCGCCTTGATCCGCCAGACCTTCGACGAGGCGCTGGCGGCCGACCCCGGCATCGGCCTCGCGGCCCGCGCCGACATCGTGGCGGTCGCCGATCGCGATCCGGCCTGCACGTCGCATCTCGACCCGCTGCTCTGGTTCAAGGGCTATCACGCGCTGCAGACTTACCGGGCCTCGCACTGGCTGTGGACGCAGGGCCGGCGCACGCTTGCCCACTTCCTGCAGAGCCGGTCGAGTTCGCTGTTCGGCCTCGACATCCATCCCGGCGCGGTGATCGGCAAGAGCATTTTCATCGACCACGGCACGGGCGTCGTGATCGGCGAGACCGCCGTCGTCGAGGACGGCGTTTCCATGCTGCATGGCGTCACCCTGGGCGGCACCGGCAAGGAGCGCGGGGACCGTCACCCCAAGGTGCGCCGCGGCGTGCTGCTGGGCGCCGGTGCCAAGGTGCTGGGCAACATCGAGATCGGCGCCTGTGCGAAGATCGCGGCCGGCAGCGTCGTGCTCGACCCCGTCCCGGCCGGCTGCACCGCCGCCGGCGTCCCCGCCCGCATCATCGGCTGCGTCGATGTGCCGGAACCGGCGCTCGACATGGATCACCGTATCTAGTCACGGCCGCTTGAGCCTCTGTCCCCACCGTCCATAATCCGGTGGGGGGATCAGATCATGCATCACGAGTTCCGCGGCCTCGCGCTCCATCTCTGGACGGTCGACACGACGCCGTTCGAGGAGGCGCTGGCCGCCGCGAAAACCGGCGGCTTCGGGGCGGTCGAGTTGCGCCGTGTCGATTTCGAGCGCGCCGGGAAGAGCGGACTGTCGAACACCGAACTCTTGGGGCGCGTGCGCGCGAGTGGGATACGAGTCAGCGCCGTGGGCTGCGAATATGGCTGGACCTTCGCCGCCGAGCGGGATCGCGAGCGGCTGTTCGCCTCGCTGGAGGAGGCCTGCGAGCGGGCCGTCATGCTCGATTGTCCGACGGTGATGAGCGGCATCGGGCCGGGTTCGGCGTCGCTGGAGGAAGGCGTCGCCAACATCCGCCGGGCTGGCGAGATCGTTTCGCGCCACGGGCTCAGGCTCGCACTGGAATACCAGTTCCAGCATCCCATCGTGAGCCGCCTCGACATCCTGCGCGAGCTGATCGCCAAAGCGGGGCAGAAGAGTGTCGGCCTGCTGCTCGACGCCTATCATCTGCAGCGGAGTGGCCGCCCCGGTCGCGGCTTCGAGGACGTTCCGGGCGCGGAGATCTTCTACGTCCAGTACAGCGACGTGCCCGATGCGCCGCCCAACGCCGTGCCGCCGGTCGACCGTCTGTCACCGGGGCAGGGTGTGGTGCGCTGGAGCGATCTGTTCCAGCTCCTCGGCGAGAAAGGCTACGAAGGCTGGCTGAGCTACGAGGCGCCCAATCCCGCGCACTGGACCCGCCCGGCCGCCGAGGTCGCGCGCGAGGGCGCGACGGCGACGCGGCGCGCCTTGGAGATCGCCTTCGCCTGATCCGCCTGCGACCAGTGGCGGGATGGATGGCGCGGGCCGGACGCGCTAGGTCTCCGCTCGATGGCGCAGAAGAAGAAGTCCCCGAGCAAGTCGCGGAAGAGTGCTTCTTCCGGCGCCAAACCGCCGTCTTCCGGCCCGAGACCCACCGCTTCCGGGGCGAAGCCAAGGGCGCGCAAGACCGCACCCCGGACGCCCGTGCCGAGGCCGCTGCCGCCACCGACCACGACGCTGCAGCAGGAACTGCGCATGATGGCGCACAGCGGTGTGGAGTCGCTGCAGAGCCTGATCGTGTTCCTCGCGGTCGTGGTGGTGATCGTGGGTGCCGGGATCGGCGCCTGGGCGATCCGGCCGGTGCCCAGCTACGCCTCGGAAGAGCAGAAGGCGGGCTCGCCGTTCGACGCGACCTTCACCGCCGAGAACCCCAGTCGGTTGTTTGCCATGAAGGGCCTGAAGTTCTCGTGCGTGCTCGATCATGTGCGGGCGTCGGGCCGCGAGCCGACCCTGATCGAGGCCACGGACGTGCGCTTTCCTGCGGGCTCAGCCGGCGAACTCAAGCCCGGCGAGCAGGCGACCTTCAAGTGCCCGTTCCGCGCCCTGTTCGGCCTGCCGCCGCTCAACGAGGATTATGGCGTCGTACAGCGCTCCCAGATCTACTTCCACGCCTCCTACGATCTGCCGTTCATCGGCACGATCCGCCTGAGCGACAACAGCGCGCCGTTCGTCCTCAACACGAGGCTCCTGCCGCCGCGCTGGACGAGCCGGCCGGAGGGTTAACGCAGCCCCGCGAAAGCCTGCATCCGACCCGGCGCGAAATGCCTCAGCGGGACATGGCTCGTCGCGCCATCGAGAATCAGTTCGGCCATCGCCTCGCCGGTCGCGGGGGCGTTGAGCATGCCCCAGACGCTGTGGCCGGTCGCAACCCAGGCGTTGGCGACGCCCGGCACAGCGCCGATCAGCGGCAGCCCATCCTCGGTGACGGGACGGAAGCAGGCTTGGCGCGCAACGATGGGCGCCGCGGCCAGCGCGGGTGACACGGCGCGGCATAGCGCCTCCAACCGTTCATGCGCGCCGTCGTCGCCCGCGACATCGGCCGGATCGACCGGCAGAGCCGCCGTGCTCGAGACCGCGCAGGCCCAGACCGTGCCGTCGGCCCGTGCGAAGATCTCGGGCGTCAGCGTCTCGCCGCCTGCCTCCTCGTATTCGAGGAACAGCGCTTCGGCCGGCACCGCATCGCCGGTGCGGAACACCAGACTGTGGCCCTTGAATCCGTACACGGCGGGGAGGGGCAGCCAGCGCGAGGCGAGGATGGACCAGGGGCCCATCGCGACGACCACGCCATCGCCCTCGACGGTCTCGCCACTTCCCAGCGTGACGCCGCCGATCGCGCCCGACGTGGTCTTCAGCAATCCCGTGACGGTCCCATGGCGCAGCTCGGCGCCGTTCGCCTCGGCCGCGCGCATCAAACCTGTCGTGAAGGCGCGCGGCTCGACCAGCGCCGTCGTCTCGGTCGAGCCGATCTGGCCCGTCAGGGTCACGCCGGGCGACAGCCACGGCCGCCCGCGAGTTCCGTGCGCGGGCCTGCCCTCGGCAGCCTCACCAGCGAAGGTCGTGAGCCGTCTGTAGCCCCACGGATTGCCCAGTTCCTCGGCGAGGCTCGCATGCAGGGCGAAGCTGCGCCGCGCCAGCCGGTCGAGCGCGCTGCCGCGGCACCAGTCGAGTGCCAGGAAGCCGCCCGATTTGCCCGACGCCGCGCCTCCGACCTCGTGGCGCTCGACCACGACCGGCCGCGCGCCACGGCGGCTCAGGAACCAGGCGATCGCGGCACCGATGGCGCCGCCGCCGCAGATGACGATCCGCTTTTCGCTGCTCATGTCCGATCAACCCACGGCGGCACTGGAGGCTGCGTCGCTGGTGCAATATGTTGCGAAGAATTTCAGGGGGAAACGTACATGAATTGGAAACCATGGGGACTCGCCATGCTGGCCGGCCTCGCCGGCTGCCTGTCGCTCGCGGCCGGAGCGTCGGCGCAGGCGCCGGTGGGGCAGAAGCCGATCAAGGTGGCGGCGGTCGATTTCGTGCCGGCTTGGGGCGATCTCGACGGCAACGTCGCGCGGCTCGTCCAGGCGGTCGAGCAGGTGGCCCGGCAGGACGTCAATTACGCGGTGTTCCCCGAGACCGCGGTCAGCGGCTACCTGTTCAGCGGGTCGAAGCAGCTCGCGCCCTTCCTCGATACCATTCCCGGCAAGACGACGGCGGCGCTGCTCCCGGTGCTCCAGCGCACCGGCCTGTACATGAGCGTGGGCATCGCCGAGCGCGATGCGGCCACGGGACTCGCCTACAACACGGCGGTGCTGTTGGGGCCGAACGGCATCATCGGCAAGTACCGCAAGAACGGTCTGAACCCGCAGGACCAGAAGGTCTTCGCGCCGGGCACGACCGGTGTCGGGGTGTTCGAGACGCCGATCGGCCGCATCGCGCTGCTGATCTGCTACGACGACACCTACTGGCAGTATGGTCGGCTCGCGGCGCTGCGCGGCGCCCAGATCATCGCCTGGCATTCGGTGTCGGATCGCGTGATGCCCGGCACGCCGCCCGCCGAGGCGACCGGCAATCACTCGACCGTGTCCAACGTCCAGTACCTGAGCGCCCAGAACGGCGTGTGGGTGGTCGGTGCCACGCGCAGCGGTGTCGAGACCAACCCGATCAGCGGCGGCAAGCTCTACTACAATGGCGGTTCGAGCATCTGGTCGCCGAAGGGCGAGAAACTGGTGCAGGCGCCGGTGGTGCCGCCCGAGACCCTGGCGCCCGGCCTCGCTGGCGTCTTTGCGACCAGCATCGTCCCGGCCGAAGCCGATGCCGAGCGGACCGCCCAGCTCGCGCGCCGCCGCCCCGATCTCTACGCGCCGCTGCTGGCGCTGCATCGCAGCCCGACCGACGGCAACGCCACGACGTCGGTCCGCTCGGTCGCGCTGTCGGCCGCGCAATGGCCCGACGGACCGTCGCTGCTGTCGTCGGCGCGTCCCGAAGCGGGCGAGCTGCTGGTCCTGCCGGAACTCTCCGCGCTGCCGTCGGGCCTGTTTGCCGCCGATATCAAGGCCAAGGCCGAAGCGCGCGAGGGCGCTTTCGAGCAGGCCCTGACGGCGGCGGCCAAGGCCGGCAGCGGCTTCGTGGTCGGCTCCTATCCCGAGCGCGACGGCGACAAGGTCTATCATACGGTCGTGCTGGCCGGGCCCACGGGAACAGTGTTGGGCCGCTATCGCGTCACGCACCTGTCGGCCGCGACCGCGGCCTGGGCGAGCGCGGGCGAGGAGCCGGTCGTGATCGACACGCCGCTCGGCCGCATCGGTCTCGCGACGGCAGACGAGCTGCGCGTGCCGGAACTCGGCGGTCTCTACGGCGCGCTGCGCACCGACATCCTGGCCGCGCCGGCGGGACGGCCCGAACCGCTCAAGGTGCAGATCGACGCGAAGCTGTTCGCGGTCAACGATCCGCCGACCGGTCGCGCGGATTTCTTCCCCTATGCCTCGGCCAAGCAGAACCAGCTCTGGCTGGTGAGCGGCGGGCGCAGGATCGGCAACGCCACGGCGGCCGGTATCTATGGCCCCGAGCCGGTCGTCGACACACCGACCCTGACGGCGGCGGCGGGTGAGGGCATCGTGCGCTATCGCACGCGCGTGCCGGCGCCGGGTACCTGGATCAACCAGCAGCAGCTGATCGCCGGGCAGCAGTCGCTGCTGTTCGTGCCCTTGGTGATGAAGGACGACAGCGATTGCCTGAAGCAGTGGCGGAGCCAGGGGATCGGCGCGCCGCCCTGTCGGTGAGCCCTGCGTGGCGCGGAGAACGGCCGGGCTTGCCGCCGGGCCGGTCACGACGGCACCATGTCCCCGGATCGCAGCGGGGACATGGACCATGGACGACTATTACGATCTCGGCGCCTACAAGCGCACCGTCACCACCTCGTCGCCGCAGACGCAGCTCTGGTTCGATCGCGGACTGAACTGGCTCTACGGCTTCAACCATGCCGAAGCGATCAAGTGCTTCGAGAAGGCGCTGGAGACCGATCCCGGCTGCGCCATGGCCCATTGGGGCATCTCCTACGCCGCCGGGCCGAACTACAATCTCCCCTGGCACCGCTACGATCCGGCCGGCAAGAAGCGCGCGCTCGAAGCCTCCTACGACGCGATGCAGCGCGCGCTGGCCGCCGCGCCCAACGCCTCCCCGGTCGAGCAGGCGCTGATCCGTACGCTGCCGGCGCGCTACCCGCAGCGCGAGGCGATCGAGGACCAGACGACGTGGGACAAGGCCTTCACGGTCGAGATGCGCAAGCTGTTCCATGCCCATCCCAACGATCTCGACCTGCGCTCGGTCTTCGCCGAGGCGATCATGAACGAGACGCCGTGGCAGATGTGGGACCTCAAGACCGGCCAGCCGACGCCGGGCGCCGGCACCGAGGAGGCGGTCGAGGTGCTTGAAAGCGCCTTCCGCGACATGCCGGCGAGCTGGGATCATCCCGGCCTGCTGCACCTCTATGTCCACCTGATGGAGATGTCGCCGTTTCCGCAGCGCGCGCTGCGCGCCGGCGACCGGCTGCGCGACCTCGTGCCGGACTCCGGCCACCTCGTGCACATGCCGACCCATATCGACGTGCTGTGCGGCAACTATCGCGACGTCGTCGTCTACAACCAGAAGGCCGTCGTGGTCGATCGCAAGTATCTGGCGCGCGAGGGTGCTCTCAACGTCTATTCGATGTATCGCAGCCACGACCATCACTTCATCGTCTACGGCGCCATGTTCCTCGGCCAGTACACGCCTGCCATCACCGCGGCGCAGGAGCTGATCGACACCACGCCGGAAGAGCTGCTGCGCATCCCGTCGCCGCCAATGGCCGACTTCGTCGAGGGCTATCTCTCGATGAAGCAGCATGTGCTGGTGCGCTTCGGCAAGTGGCGCGAGATCATCGCGCAGGAGCTGCCGAAGGATCCCGACCTCTACTGCTCGACCACGGCGATGACGCTCTACGCCAAGGGCGTGGCGCATTCGGTGCTGGGCGAGATCGAACTGGCCGAGAAAGCGCGCGCGGCTTTCCGTGCCGCCAAGGCGCGCGTGCCCGAGAGCCGGCGCCTGCACAACAACACGATGGTCGACCTGCTGGCCATCGCCGACGAGATGCTGACCGGCGAGCTGGAATATCGCCGCGGCAACTTCGATCTCGCCTTCGCCCACCTGCGCCGCGCCGTCGAACTCGACGATTCGCTGCCCTACGACGAGCCCTGGGGCTGGATGCAGCCGACCCGCCATGCGCTGGGCGCGCTCCTGCTGGAGCAGGGCCATCTCGCAGAGGCGGAGGCGGTCTATCGCGCCGATCTCGGCTTCGACGGCAAGACCAACCGCGCCTGCTGGCATCCCGAGAATGTGTGGAGCCTGCACGGCCTCCACGAATGTCTGGCGCGGCGCGGCGAAACGGTCGAGGCGCCGCTGATCAAGGCGCGTCTGGATCTGGCTGCGGCGCGGACCGAGTTCCCGGTGCGGGCATCGTGCCTGTGTCGGAGAGAGGCGGCCTGATCTCTCCTCCTCCCCCGTCACATGGGGGAGTGCAGGGAGGGGGCAGGCAGCGCGATGATTATCTGTCGAGGAGAGTGCAGACCTGCGGCTTTCCCCCCTCCGGCCTTCGGCCACCTCCCCCGTGTGACGGGGGAGGAAAAGGGGTTCACCGCTTCGCCGGCGGCAGCACCCTCTGGATCATCGCGAACAGGAACGCCGTCGTGAGGCCGAATAGCAGCATGCCGTTCACGGCTTCCAGCCCCCCCAGCATCTTCCACTGGTGGGCGAGGTGGATGGTGGTGTCGCCGTAGGTGGTCAGCGCGCCCAGCGAGTAGAGCATGGCGGAGCGGTTGTCGGGGATGGCGCCGAGATAGCGGAAGGCCAGCGCCCAGATGCCGCCTTCGAGGATGTGCAGGGTCGTGACCAGGGTCACGGCCATCGCCATCACCAGGGAGAAGGTGAGGGTGACGTGGCGGCCGCGGTCTCGCATCGTGTCGAGCACCCGGTCGACACGGCCCGTGAAGACCGCCAGGCAGAGGATGTGGATGACGCAGGTCAGCGCGATCAGCGGCACGCCCCACGCCCAGTCGTGTCCCCACTGGACTTCGTTGAGCGGGTTCATGCCGAGCCGCCGTTCCTGCGCCCGCCGGCCTAGCGGACCAGCGGCTTGTACTTGATCCGGTGCGGCTGGTCGGCGTCGGTGCCGAGGCGGCGGTGCCGGTCGAGCTCGTAGTCCTGGTAGTTGCCCTCGAACCACTCGACATGGCTGTCGCCCTCGAAGGCCAGCATGTGGGTGGCGGTGCGGTCGAGGAACCAGCGATCATGCGAGATCACGACGGCGCAGCCGGCGAACTCGACCAGCGCCTCTTCGAGCGCGCGCAGCGTGTCAACGTCGAGGTCGTTGGTCGGCTCGTCGAGCAGCAGCACGTTGGCGCCGCTCTTCAGCATCTTGGCGAGGTTGACGCGGTTGCGTTCGCCGCCCGAGAGCTGGCCGACCTTCTTCTGCTGGTCGGCGCCCTTGAAGTTGAACGAGCCGCAATAGGCGCGGCTGGACACTTCCTTGGTGCCGAGCTTGATGATGTCGAGGCCGCCCGAAAGCTCCTCCCACACGCTCTTGTTGGGATCGAGCGTCTCGCGGCTCTGGTCGACGTACCCGAGCTTCACCGACGGGCCGACCGAGAAGGTGCCGGTGTCGGGCTTGTCGAGGCCGGTGATCATCTTGAACAGCGTGGTCTTGCCGGCGCCGTTGGGGCCGATTACGCCCACGATGCCGCCCGGCGGCAGGTTGAAGGTGAGGTTGTCGATCAGCAGCCGGTCGCCGAAGCCCTTGGAGATGCCCTCGGCGCGGATGACATGGTCGCCCAGGCGCGGGCCTGCGGGGATGACGATCTGCGCCCGGTCGAGCGTCTGCTGGCTGTCCTCGTCCACCATCTGCTCGTAGGCCGCAATACGCGCCTTGCTCTTGGAGCGCCGCGCCGACGGGCTGGTGCCCATCCATTCGAGCTCGCGCTGCATGGTGCGGCGGCGGGCGTCGGCGGTCTTCTCTTCCAGCTCGAGGCGCTTGTCCTTCTGCTTCAGCCAGGACGAGTAGTTGCCTTCCCACGGGATGCCGGCGCCGCGGTCGAGTTCGAGGATCCAGCCGGCGACGTTGTCGAGGAAGTAGCGATCGTGGGTGACGGCCACGACGGTGCCGGGGAACTCCGCGAGATGGCGCTCCAGCCAGGCCACCGATTCGGCGTCGAGATGGTTGGTCGGCTCATCGAGCAGCAGCATGTCGGGCTTGGAGAGCAGCAGGCGGCACAGCGCCACGCGGCGCTTCTCGCCGCCCGAGAGCTTCTCGACGTTGGCATCCGACGGCGGGCAGCGCAGCGCGTCCATGGCGATCTCGACGGTGCGGCCGAGGTCCCAGCCATTGCCGGCGTCGATCTTCTCCTGCAGCTCGCCCTGCTCGGCGATCAGCTTGTCCATGTCGGCGTCGGGGTCGGAGAAGGCGTTGGACACCTCCTCGAAGCGCGCCAGCATCTTGGCCATCTCGCCGGCGCCGTCCATGACGTTGCCCAGCACATCCTTGGCGGGATCGAGGCCCGGCTCCTGCTCCAGCAGGCCGACCTTCACGCCCTCGGCCGCCCAGGCCTCGCCGGTGTAGCTGTCGTCGCGCCCGGCCATGATCTTGAGCAGGGTCGACTTACCGGAGCCGTTGAGGCCGAGCACGCCGATCTTGGCGCCGGGCAGGAACGAGAGCCAGATGTCCTTCAGGACCTGCTTGCCGCCGGGAAAGGTCTTGTTCAGACCCTTCATCACGTAGATGTACTGGTAGGATGCCATGGGGCGAGCTTTTAGCGGCCCCGTCCGGGCGGTTCAATGACGCCCGGGGCAATGCGCATGCAGGCAGAATTGTCTTTCTATGCGCATTTGCGTATAATTAGTTTAAATACGCGATACCGTATATTGTTGTTTGATACGCGTTCGCGTATGCTGTTCACATGGAAATCATCGCCAGAGATCCGAAGCAGCTCGGGATCGCCGTTCAGCGCCGTCGCAAGGAGCAAAATCTCACGCAAGGCGAGCTGGGCGCCCGCATGAACGCCCGTCAGGCGACCGTCTCCAAGCTGGAGAAGGGAGAGCCGGCCACGCAGCTCCAGACTCTGATGAATTCACTGGCGGCGCTGGGGTTGGAACTGGTCGTTCGACCCCGCACCACGAGCCGCGTAGAGGAGCTCGAGGAGCTGTTCTGATGGCTCGCTCCCGCGCCACGCGACCGCTCGACATTTTCCTGAACGGAAAGCGCGTTGGACAGCTGCGCCGCGAACCGGGTGGCGCCATCGACTTCAGGTATGCAGACGAGTGGCTCGGCTGGACCAACGCCATTCCGGTGTCGCTGTCCCTGCCGTTGAGCGAGCGGCGTTATGTCGGTGCTCCCGTCGTCGCATTCTTCGACAATCTTCTTCCCGACGATGAGGACGTTCGCCGCCGTGTCGCTGAGCGCGCGGGGGCACAAGGGGCTGATTCCTACAGCCTGCTCGGCGCCATCGGCCGTGATTGCGTCGGTGCCCTGCAGTTCCTTCCCGAAGGGGAGGCCGCGGCGCCTCCCGACCGGCTGGACGGGAGGCGCATCGGCGATGCCGACATCGCCGAACTGCTCGGCAAGCTCGCGCGCAACCCACTCGGCATCGACGAAGGGGGCGACCTGCGGATCTCGCTGGCCGGGGTGCAGGAGAAAACCGCTCTCCTGTTCTGGAAGAAGCATTGGCATGTGCCGCATGGCACAACGCCGACGACGCACATCCTCAAGCCGCAGATCGGCGCGCTGCCGAATGGTCTCGACCTGTCGGACAGTGTCGAGAACGAGCATTTCTGCCTGCGCCTGATGGAGGCATTCGATCTTCCGGTGGCGAAATCGCAGATCGTGGATTTCGCGGGACGCCGCACCCTGGTCGTCGAGCGGTTCGATCGCCTGTGGACCCGGGACAGGCGTCTGCTGCGCGTGCCCCAGGAGGATTGCTGTCAGGCAATGTCGGTTCCTCCCACCCTGAAGTACGAGCAGAGCGGCGGACCCGGCATGGTCGCCATCGCGCGCCTGCTGAAGGCAAGCGATACGCCGGACCTCGACCTTCGGCGCTTCTTCAAGACACAGGTCTTGTTCTGGCTGATCGCTGCAACGGACGGACATGCCAAGAACTTCAGCATCCGCCTCGCGCCCGGCGGACGCTTCGCCCTCGCGCCGATCTATGACGCGCTCTCTGTGCAGCCGACCTTCGATGCGAGCCAGCTCCGCCGCACGCAGATGAAGCTCGCGATGGCTGTTGGAAGCAGCCGCCACTATCGTCTCGACGAAATCACGCCGCGCCATTTCCTGCAGACCGCCGGGCTGTGCGACATTCCGCAGGCCACCGCGATCGGCGTCCTGGATGAGATCGCGCAGACCGCCGACGCCGCCCTCGACCAAGCGCAGTCGGCGATGCCGAAGGGGTTCCCGGAACGGCTTGCTGCGTCGATCGTCAACGGCGCGAGAGGGCGGCTGAGGTTGTTCGGTCAGGGTAAGTACCGCTGAGCAGGGGACCGTGCGCCGCCTCCGCTTGTTCCGGCCCCGGCAACCGGGTTCAATGACGGCGGGGAGAAACGCACACGCATGCTGGCCGAACCGGCTGTCCTGGCCCTGTCGCTGGCCTATCTGGGGCTGCTCTTCGCCGTGGCGTATTTCGGCGACCGCTATGCGCGTGACTGGTCTAAAAACTCGGTGGCGCCGGTCGTCTACGGCCTGTCGCTGGCCATCTACTGCACCTCCTGGACCTTCTACGGGGCGGTCGGGCGGGCGGCGACCTCGGGTATCGACTTCATCCTGATCTATACCGGCCCGGTCCTGGTCGTGACCCTAGGCTACCCGATCCTGCGCAAGATGGTCAGGGTGGCCAAGCAGCACAACGTCACCTCGATCGCCGACTTCCTGGCCTCGCGCTACGGCAAGAGCCGCGCCGTCGGCGTCACCGCCACCCTGTTCGCCACGGTCGGCGTGCTGCCCTACATCGCGCTGCAGCTGCAGGCCGTGTCCTCCTCGTTCCGCACCATTGCGGCACCCTCGCCGTGGGTCGGCGGGGCGCCCGGCGTCGTGCATGCCGACACGTCGCTGATCGTGGCGGCGCTGATGGCGCTGTTCACCATCCTGTTCGGGGTGCGCAACGTACAGGCCTCCGAGCAGCATCGCGGCATGATGCTGGCCATCGCCTTCGAATCGGTGGTGAAGCTGCTGGCGCTGCTGGCGGTCGGTCCCTTCGTCGTCTGGTTCCTGTTCGACGGGCCGGCCGACATGGTGGGGCGCCTCGCCGAGGCGCCGGCCGTGGCCGAGCGGCTGACGCGCGAGGCCTCGCCGCTCACCTGGGTGGTGATGTCGCTGCTGTCGGGCATGGCCTTCCTCTGCCTGCCGCGCCAGTTCCACGTCGCCGTCGTCGAGCACGACCATCCCGCCAGCCTACGGACGGCGCGCTGGCTGTTCCCGGCCTATCTCGTGCTGATCAACCTGTTCGTCATCCCGATCGCGGCGGCCGGCCTGCTGCTGCTCGGACCGAACGTCAGCCCCGACCTCTACGTGCTGCAGCTGCCGCTGGTCGGCGGCGAGAGCTGGCTGTCGGCCTTCGTCTTCATCGGCGGTCTCTCTGCCGCGACCTCGATGGTGATCGTGGCCTGCATGGCGCTGTCGGGGATGATCGGCAACGAGTTGCTGATGCCCTACCTGCTGCGCCGGCAGGCCGGGGTCGTGCGCGACATGGGCCCGCTGGTGGTGCTGGTGCGCCGCGCCGCCGTGGTGCTGATCCTGATGGCGGGCTACGCCTACGAGCGCATCATCTCGGGCTACCTGCCGCTCGCCTCGATCGGCCTGATCTCCTTCTGCGCCGTCGCCAATTTCGCGCCCGGC
The DNA here is from genome assembly GCA_002281855.1 of Rhodospirillales bacterium 24-66-33. Lineage (GTDB taxonomy): Bacteria > Pseudomonadota > Alphaproteobacteria > Reyranellales > Reyranellaceae > Reyranella. The sequence goes on from NCHQ01000001.1 coordinate 485,444, forward strand.
CTCGTGCTCGGCCTGTACTGGCAGCGCGCGCACCGGTTCGGCGTCGTGGCCGGCCTGGTCGGCGGCTTCGTCGTGTGGCTCTACGCGCTGCTGCTGCCGACCCTGCGCCAGGGGCTGGGGGCAAGTGAATCGCCGGCGGCCCCCTTCATGCCGTGGCTGCCGGAGTCCCTCGCCAGCCTCGATCCGGTGTTGCAGGGCTTCCTGGCCTGCCTCGCGGTCAACACGGCGCTGCTGGTTGGCGTCTCGCTGCTGGTGCGGCCGGTCGGCCGCGACCGCGAGCAGGCGGATGCCTTCGTGCTGGGCGCCGAGCCGGCGCCGCCGTCGCGGCGCACGCCAGCCGATGCCGCCCGAATCGAGGAACTTCGGCAGCTGCTGGCGCGCTTCGTCGGCGTCGAGCGCGCGGCCCGTACGCTGTCGGGTGAGTTGTCGCTGCAGACCGCGCTGGCGCGCACCGAACGCATGCTGTCGGGCACGCTGGGCGCCGCCTCGGCGCGCGTCATCGTGGCGGCCTCGGTCCGGCGTGGCCGGCTGCTGACGCGCAGCGCGCGCGCCATCATCGACGAGGCGTCCGAGGCGATCCGTTACAATTACGAGATCCTGCGCAACACGCTCGACCATGTCGGCATGGGCATCGCCGCCTTCGATCGCGACGGCCGGCTGGAGATCTTCAACGACCGATTCACGTCGCTGCTGGCGCTCGACGACGATGCCGTGGCGGTCGGCGCCGCGCCGCGCGAGTTCGGCGCCACGCCAGATGTCGTTGCCCTGCTGCGCCGGCCCGAGTCGCCCCAGACGCACGAGATCGCCACGCGCGACGGCCGCGTGATCGAGCTGCGCCTCGATCCGCTGCCCGAGGACGGGTTCGTCGCCACCTGCAACGACGTGACGGCGCGCGTGCGCACCGCCGAGGCGCTGCGCGACAGCGACGGCCAGCTGCGCCGCGCCGCCGAGACGCTGGAGCAGCGCGTGGCCGAGCGCACGGCCGAGCTGGAGGCGAGCCGCGCCGAGGCCGAGGCCGCCAATCTCGGCAAGACGCGCTTCATCGCGGCGGCGAGCCACGACCTGCTGCAGCCGCTGCACGCGGCGCGGCTGTTCACGGCGGCGATGATCGACCGCGATCCGCGCAACGATCTCGGCGACAAGATCGATGCGAGCCTGGGCGCCGTCGAGTCGCTGCTCGATGCGCTGCTCGACATCTCCAAGCTCGATGCCGGGGCCTTCAAGCCGGAGAAGCGGCCGTTCGCGCTGCAGCCGCTGTTCGACTCGCTGGCCACCGCCTTCGCGCCGACGGCCACGCGGTACGGCGTCGAGCTGGTGATCGCGCCGACGTCCGCCTTCGTCGACACCGATCCGGCCTTCCTGCGCCGCATCCTGCAGAACCTTCTCTCGAACGCGTTGCGCTACGGCCGCGCCGAGGGAAGACCAGGCAGGGTGCTGCTGGGCTGCCGCCGCGCGGGCGGCTCGTTGCGCATCGAGGTGCGCGACAACGGGCCGGGCATCCCTCCCGACAAGCAGGCGGTGATCTTCGACGAGTTCGTGCGCCTGCAGCCCGAGGACGAGGCGCCGCGCGAGGAGCGGGGGCTGGGGCTGGGCCTCGCCATCGTCGACCGCATCGCGCGCATGCTCGATCTGCCCGTGGGCCTTGCCTCGGCATCGGGCCGCGGCTCGACCTTCTCCGTCACCGTGCTGCGGGTGGCCGCGGTGGTGACCGAGCCCAGTGCCGCGCCGGTGCCGCAACCGATGCCGTCGATCGAAGCCGAGAGCTTCGTGCTCTGTCTCGACAACGAGGCCCGCGTGCGCGAGGCGATGGCGGCGCTGCTCGGCGGCTGGGGCTGCAAGGTGGCGACCGCGGCCAGCGAGGCCGAGGCGCTGGCGGCCGTTGCGCGGGCCGGCCGTCTGCCCGACCTCGTGCTGGCCGACCTTCACCTCGACGAGGGCGCCGACGGGCTCGAGGCCGTCGTTGCGTTGCGCGAGGCCTGGGGCCGCGCCGTGCCGGCCGCCCTCGTGACCGCCGACCGCGACCCGACGCTGCGCCTGCGCGCGCGGGCCCGGCAGGTCGAGCTGCTGCACAAGCCGGTAAAGCCCGCCTCCCTGCGCGCGCTCTTGAGATTGCGCAGCTCGGCGGCCGGGCGGCTGACGGCGTAACCATCACGGGTGGCGCACACGGCCGACTTCGCCACACCGGGAGCGACAGCGCGTCGGTGCGCAATCGCGTCAGGCTAAGTCCTGATCGTTTCCGAAGGCGGCAGCGCCAGGCCGCGCGATTCGATGACGGCTTGCGTTCGGGAGCGCACGCCGAGCTTGCGCAGGATCACCGTCACATGCGCCTTCACGGTGGCTTCGCCGACCCCGAGCTTGTGGGCGATCTGCTTGTTCTGGTCGCCTTGGACCATCAGCGCCAGCACGCGCCACTGCTGTGGCGTGAGCTGCGCGGCGCGCTGGGCGAAGGTGTCGCCGGGCACGGCGTCGGGCGGCGTGAAGATCTCACCGTCGAGCACGGCGCGCACGATGGCGGCGATCTCGTCGAGCGGCGCGGACTTGTCGATATAGGCCGAGGCGCCGAACTCGTAGGCGCGGCGAATGACGGCCGCCTCGCGCGCCGCCGACACGACGACGATCGGCACGGTCGGGTGCTCGGCGCGCAGGCGGGCGAGACCGGTGAGACCGTCCATGCCCGGCATGTCGAGATCGAGCAGCACGGCATCGGTCTCGGGTTCGCGATCCAGCACCGCCTTCGCCTGGTCGAGCGTGCCCGCCCTCTCGAAGCGTGCGCTGGCAAACGACTGTCCGAGCGCCGACGCCAGAGCGTCTCGGACCATGGGATGGTCGTCGGCGATCAGAAAGGACAGGGACTGGCCGGACATTGCTTCTTCTTGGTTGCGGCGCGGTAGAAAATGCTGCGACGCACTCTACGCGCCCTTGGACCTTGGTCGAATTGCAGCACACAGGACGTGCGATTTACACAAGAATCAAGAAGGGGTCCGTGTCAGGACACCCTCACAATGTCCAGGGGAGAAAACGCACATGGCCGTTGTAGGCTCGGTAAACGATCGCGGTCGTCCGATGACGCGCGAAGAGAGGAAGGTCATCGTGGCCTCCTCGGTCGGCACCGTCTTCGAATGGTACGACTTCTATCTCGCCGGCGCGCTCGCCATCAACATCAGCGCCAACTTCTTCTCGGGTGTGAATCCGACGGCTGGCTTCATCTTCACGCTGCTGGGCTTTGCCGCGGGCTTTGCGGTTCGTCCGTTCGGCGCGCTGTTCTTCGGCAGCCTGGGCGACCTGATCGGTCGCAAGTACACCTTCCTCGTGACAATGACCCTGATGGGTATCGCCACCTTCGTGGTCGGTATTCTTCCCAGCTATGCCTCGATCGGCATCGCCGCCCCGATCCTGTTCATCGCCTGCCGTCTGCTCCAGGGCCTGGCACTGGGCGGCGAGTATGGTGGCGCGGCGACCTACGTCGCCGAGCACGCGCCGCACGATCGCCGCGGCTTCTACACCTCGTGGATCCAGACGACGGCGACCGTCGGCCTCTTCCTGTCGCTGCTCGTCGTCGTGGCGCTGCGCCTCGCGCTCACGCCGGAGCAGTTCGCGGCCTGGGGCTGGCGCGTGCCGTTCCTGCTGTCGATCATCCTGCTGGGCGTCTCCATCTGGATCCGTCTGCAGCTCGAGGAGTCGCCCGCCTTCAAGCGCATGAAGGCCGAGGGCAAGGGTTCCAAGACGCCGCTGCGCGAGGCCTTCGGCGTCTGGAAGAACGCCAAGATCGCTCTCATTGCCCTGTTCGGCGGCACCGCCGGCCAGGCGGCGGTCTGGTACACCGGCCAGTTCTACGCCCTGTTCTTCCTCACCCAGACGCTCAAGCTCGACGCCACGACCTCGAACATCGTGATCGCGGTGTCGCTCCTCATCGGCACGCCGTTCTTCGTCTTCTTCGGCTGGCTGTCCGACAAGATCGGCCGCAAGCCGATCATCCTGGCGGGCTGCGCGCTCGCCATGGTCACCTACTTCCCGCTGTTCCACGCGCTCACCAATGCGGTGAACCCGGCGCTCAATGCGGCGATCGAGAAGTCGCCGGTCGTCGTGATCGCCGATCCGAACGAGTGCTCGTTCCAGTTCAACCCGACCGGCACGGCGTCGTTCACCACCTCGTGCGACATCGCCAAGTCGTTCCTGGCCCGCAACTCGGTGAACTACGGCAACCAGGCGGCTCCGGCCGGCACGCCGGCGCAGATCAAGATCGGTGACAAGGTCATCACCTCCTTCGACAAGGCGAAGGCGGGGGCCGAGGGCGTGGCCAAGGAGCGCGCGTTCAACACCGAGGCGACCGCGGCCATCCGCGCCGCCGGCTATCCCGCCGCCGCCGACCCGAAGCAGATCAACATGACGATGGTCATCGTCATCCTGACGATCCTCGTGATCTACGTGACGATGGTCTACGGGCCGATCGCGGCCCTGCTGGTCGAGCTGTTCCCGACCCGCATCCGCTACTCCGGCATGTCGCTGCCGTACCATATCGGCAACGGCTGGTTCGGCGGCTTCCTGCCGCCGACCGCCTTCGCCATCGTGGCGGCGACCGGCAACATCTACTCCGGGCTCTGGTACCCGATCGTGGTTGCCGGCATGACCCTGGTGGTCGGCCTGCTCTTCATGCCGGAGACCAAGGACCGCGACATCTACGCCGACGACTGACGCGTCCTCTGCGACAAAAAGGAACCGGCGGTCCGCAAGGGCCGCCGGATTCTTTTTTGGATGTTTGCCGCGGCTCCGGTAAGTATCGCGCCATGAAACTCGAAGCCATTGCCATCGGCCACCGGCCGCCCGAAGACGTGAACGCCATCATCGAAGTGCCGATCGGCGGCGAACCGATCAAGTACGAGATGGACAAGGAAGCCGGCGCCCTCGTGGTCGACCGTTTCCTGTACACGCCCATGCGCTACCCCGGAAACTACGGGTTCGTGCCGCACACGCTGTCCGACGACGGCGACCCGATCGACGTGCTGGTCGCCAACACCCGTCCGATCATTCCCGGCGCCGTGATCAACGTGCGCCCGATCGGCGTGCTGCGCATGGAGGACGATGGCGGCGGCGACGAGAAGATCATCGCCGTTCCCTCGCCCAAGCTGACCCAGCGCTATGTGCACGTGAAGACCGTCGGCGACCTCCCGGAGATCACGCGTCAGCAGATCGAGCACTTCTTCATCCACTACAAGGATCTCGAACCCGGCAAATGGGTGAAGCTGCTGGGCTGGGGCGATGTCGACGAGGCGCGGCACCTCATCGTGGAAGCGATCGAGCGGGCCAAGAAGAAGCGCTGATCCAATCGTCCCGCCTCTTCAGCGAGACATGCACGGCCATGTCAGAGCGTTGCTGACTGCGCGTCTTTCCTGTCACTGACTCTACGCCGAATTTCTGTTTGTTGGCGAACGCTGGCAGGCTACAGAGCGTTGGCATTGCCGGGATCATGTTCCAGCAGGGTCAATACGGATAAGGGTCAGCTGTGGCGGCAGGGCTCGCCGGTCAGTCCGGATGGGGGAAGGTCATGGTGGACACACCGGCGCGGGGCGCTGCCAGCACTTGCTTACGCATGCTCGCGGTCCCTGTGGGTGTGGCGGGCCTCTGCCTGTTTGCCGGATCGGCGCAGGCGCAGCTCGTTTTCAAGCGCTATCAATACGGCACGAGCGGGGTCACGACGGTCACCGGCATTCGCGGTGACAACATGACGGGCAACTACTCGATCCCCAACAGCGGGGGCGACACGGGCGGATTGCTGTTCGGGTTGACCAACGGCACCATCGCCCCGTTCCCGACGGCGACGGCCAACCAGTCAAATTACCCCGGGGCCATCAGCAGCACGCCCTATGGTCCGAGCTTCGGCTCCTCCACGGGCATCCTGCGCGTCGTCGGGAGCTACATCACGACGGTGTCCAGCCCCTACGACCTCGGCTACCTCTTCGATGCGGCGGCGCCGTCCGCATCGCAGCTCACGACGCTGCGCTATCCCGGCATCGCCGCGACCCTTTACACCATCGCCCACAGCAATTTTGGCAACCAGGTCGTCGGCAACTACGACACCAATCTCCCGACCGGGAATGCCTTCATCTACGACATCCCGACCGCAACGTTCACGAACAACAACAAGCCGGGCGCGCTCAGCACCACTGCCTACGGCGTCTACGGCAACAAGATCGCCGGCGGCTACGGCGAAAACTCCGGACCCGGGCCTGTGCTCATCCCGACGGAGCATGGCTACATCTACAATCAGACGACGAACGTCTTCACGCGATACGATGCTCCGGATTCCCTCTTCACGCATTTCGAGGGCATCACCAGCGGCGGCCGGGCCAATACCTATAATCTTGTTGCCGATTCCATCGGCACCGACCTCAGGCCACATGCCTGGGCCGTCTCCGTCGATGCGGCGGGCGTTGCGACCTGGACGGAGATCACCGTGCCGGGCGCCGAGGTGACGTCGGCAAATTCGACCTATGGCGGCACCGTCATCGGCGTGTACGTCGAGGGCCGCGTGACGAAGGCATACACCGTCAACATCCCGGGGCTTTACAATCCCGTCACCAATTCAGCCAATCTCACCTCCGGTGCCGCCGGCGCGGTGGCGATCAACGGCGCGGGCGACGACGTCGTCAACAACGGGTCCATCCTGATGACGGGGGCCAACAGCATCGGCATCAGCAACGGCACCTATGGCGTCGTGACCAACTACGGCACGATCGGCGTGACGGGCGCCGGCGGCACAGCCGTGCAGATGTCGGGCGATTTCAGCACGCTGCTGAACGCGGGCACGATCAACGCCGCGCCGGGCGGATACGCCATCCAGACCGACGCCACCGCGATGGGATCGATCGTCGTCAACAACGGCATCATCAACGGCCTGGTGTCGATCGCGGCCGGATCCTATGCCCGCTTCGAGAACAGCGGCTGGCTCGGCATCAGCGCCGCCGGCGCCGGCGCGACACACCAGATCAGCGGCACCTTCGTCCAGACGGCGGCCGGCACGATGGGAATGCGCGTGTCACCGACCGCCGCCGATCGGCTCCTGGTGGACGGCACCGCGAGACTGGATGGCGGCCTGCAGGTCATTGCCCAGCCCGGCACCTTCGCGCCCCGCTCCAGCTACACGCTGGTGACGGCAACGGGCGGATTGAGCGGCGCCTTTCAGTCGGCGACCAGCACCTTGCCGTTTCTCGTCCCGACGCTGAGCTACGACGCCAACAACGCCTACCTCAACCTGCAGGTCGGCGGCTTTGCGCAGGCGGCCCTGACGCCCAACCAGGCGGCGGTCGGCGCGGTGCTCGACGCCACAGCGCCGAATGCGACCGGCGATTACGCCACCGTCGTCACGGCGCTCGCGGGCCTTTCCACCCAGCAGGGCCAGACGGTGATGAACGCCATCAGCGGCCAGAACTATTCCGGCTTCTCGAGCTCGATGGTCCAAGGCACCCAGCTCTTCCTCAGCAACTTCGCCGGACAGGCTGGCGGTGGCGGCGGTCTGGACGACTCGAACCGCGTCGCACTGGCCGAAGCCTGCGATGTCGCCTGCGACACGGCTTCTCCCGCCCTGTGGGGCGCTTGGGGCAGTGCGCTCGGTGGGCTGGGCACAATCAGCAACGGCGGCAGCAATAGCGGCACACTGACCTACAATGTCGGCGGCTTTGCCGGCGGCCTCGATCGCCTCGTGGCGCAAGGCCTGCGGGTCGGCGCGACGGTGGGCTATCAGAACGCCAACCAGTGGGTCGGCGGGTTCAGCGGCGCCGGCAACTCCAACACCGTCCAGGCTGGCGTCTACGCCAACTACGGCGAGGGCAAGGTCTACGCCGACGCCATTGCGGGCTATGCCTACTCCGCCAACCAGATGTGGCGCAGCATCGTGATCCCGGGCCTGGCGTCGCGCACGGCCTACGGCTTCACCGGTGCCAACCAGTTCTACGGCCAGATCGAGACGGGCTATCGGTTCGATATCGGTGGCGTGGCGAACGCGTTCATCACGCCGTTCGTTCGGCTGCAGGCCTATACCGGCACCCAGAACGCCTTCACCGAGACGGGCGCGGACTCGCTCAACCTCTCGGTGGCGCAGCAGACCACGAACTCGCTACGCACGGTGCTGGGCGCGCAGCTCGGCGGTTCGATGGACCTCGGCTGGCGCGACCGTCTGGCGATGAAAGTGCGGCTGGGCTGGAGCCACGAATATGCCGACACGGCGCGTCCGGTGACGGCCTCGTTGGCCGGCGCGCCGGTGGCGCCCTTCACGACCTACGGTGTGGCGCCGCAGCGCAACGGCGTCGTGCTGGGCCTCGCCGCCACCACGGCCATCGCCGACGCGACTTCGATCTATCTCCGCTACGAGGGCGAGATCTCCGGACAGGACAATGCCCATGCCCTCACCGCCGGCTTCCGCATGACCTGGTAGAGCGCCGGACACTCTTGCCGTCTGCGCTGCCTTTCCTATATCCACCGCCGGAAAATCAACCGCGAGGAATTCAAGCGCAATGAACGTCGACGGTTCGGCAGCCCAGGGCAGCCCGGAGAAGCACCAGTTCCAGGCCGAAGTGGCCGAGCTGCTCAACCTGATGATCCACTCGGTCTATTCCGAGACGGACGTCTTCCTGCGCGAGCTGGTGTCGAACGCCTCGGACGCCTGCGACAAGGTCCGCTACGAGGCCATTGCCCGGCCGGAGTTGCTGGCCGGCGACGAGCGGCTGGCCATCCGGATCAAGCCCGATGCATCCGCCAAGACCCTGACCATCGCCGACAACGGCATCGGCATGGACCGGCAGGAGCTGATCGACAATCTCGGCACCCTGGCCCGCTCCGGCACCAAGGCCTTCCTGAAGGGGCTGAAGGATGCGAAGGACGGGCTGGGCCTGATCGGCCAGTTCGGCGTGGGCTTCTACGCCGCCTTCATGGTGGCCGACCGCATCGAGGTGACCAGCCGCCGCGCCGGTGCGGCCGAGGCCTGGACCTGGACCTCGGCGAGCGGTGCCGGCTTCGAGGTGTCGCCCGCCACGCCGGAGCAGGCGGCGCGGGTGTCGCGCGGCACCGAGATCGTGCTGCATCTGAAGGAAGACGCGGCGCGCTACCTCCAGCCCTACGAGCTGGAGCGCATCGTGCGGACCTATTCCGACCATGTGCTGTTTCCGATCGAGCTGATCGACGACAAGGGCGAGGCGCGGCAGGTCAATGCCGCCAGCGCGCTGTGGCAGCGCTCGAAGTCCGAAGTGACGCCGGAGGACTACACGCAGGCCTATCGCTCGCTTGCCATGGCGTTCGACGAGCCGGTGCTGACCCTGCACTACAAGGTCGAGGGGCGGCAGTCCTATGCGGTGCTGCTGTTCGTGCCCAGCACGCCGCCGTTCGATCTCACCGATCCCGCGCGCAAGGGGCGGGTGAAGCTCTACGTCCGCCGGGTCTACATCACCGACGATGCCGAGCTGCTGCCGGCCTATCTGCGCTTCGTGCGTGGCGTGGTCGACAGCGAGGACCTGCCGCTCAACCTGTCGCGCGAGATGCTGCAGAACAATCCGCAGGTCCGCCAGATCCGCTCGGGCCTCGTCGGCCGCGTCCTGTCGGAACTCGAAAGCACCGCCACCAAGGATGCCGAGACCTACGGCAAGATCTGGGAGACCTTCGGCCCGATCCTCAAGGAAGGACTCTACGAGGACCAGGAGCGGCGCGCCCAGTTGCTCGGCCTCGCGCGCTTTGCCTCGACCGCCGGCGACGCGCCGCGTTCGATCAAGGACTACGTGACCGACCTGAAGCCCAACCAGACCGAGATCTATTATCTGGTGGGCGACAGCCTCGACCGGCTGAAGTCCAACCCGAAGCTGGAGGCGGCGAAAGCACGCGGCGTCGAGGTGCTGCTGCTGACCGATCCCGTCGACGCCTTCTGGACGACGATGCCGCAGGAATTCGAGGGCAAGCCGCTCAAGTCGCTGAGCCAGGGCGAGGTCGATTTCGGCCTGATCCCGCTCGTCGACGAGGAGAAGGCGAAGGACGCGGATCTCGATACCGTCGAGGACGATGCCGCCGTGTTGGAGGCCGCCAAGCAGGTGCTGGGCGAGAAGGTGGCGGACGTGAAGGCCTCGACGCGCCTGACCGACAGCGCCTCCTGCCTGGTGGCGAGCGCCCAGGGCCGGGATCGCGAACTGGAGCGCCTGCTCGAACGCCAGAACCGCGGCAGCGGCACCAAGCCCATCCTCGAGCTCAACATGAAGCATGCGATGGTGCGGGCTCTGGGCACGGCGAAGAAGGAAGACCGCGCTCAGGACGTGGACGATCTGGCGAACCTGCTGCTCGACGAAGCCTGCATCCTGGACGGTGAGATCCCGTCCGATCCAGCCGCCTTCGCGCGGCGCCTCAACGATTACGTCGTGCGGGCGCTGCGGGGCACGGCGACGGCTTGAGGCGCTGGCGTCACGTCCCGCTCATCGTCAGCCTGGGCAGGAAGGTGACGATCCCGGGAAACAGCGTGAACAGTCCGACGCAGGCGAAGTCCATGAGCACGAACGGCCAGACGTTGCGGAAGATCGCCTGCAGCGGAATGTCGGGCCGGACCCCGCTCACGACGTAGCAGTTGAGGCCGACCGGCGGCGTCAGCAGACCGACTTCGACCATCTTCACGACGATGATGCCGAACCAGATCGGGTCGAAGTCGAGTTTCATCATGACCGGAAAGATGACCGGCAGCGTGAGAAGCAGCATCCCGATGCCGTCCATGAACATGCCCAGCACCGTGTAGAGCACGATCACGAACAGCAGCACGAGGTAGGGCGACACGCCGATGGCGACGATCCAGTCGGAGAAGCTGCTGGATACCCCGGCGAAGGCCAGGAAGCGCACGAAGATCAGGACGCCCCAGATGATCGAGAAGATCATCACCGTGAGCTTCACGGTGTCGAGCAGCGAGTCGAGCAGGCCGCGCCCGGTCAGGGACCGTTTGAGCAGGGCCATGACGAACACGATGAAGGCGCCCAGCGCGCCCACTTCGGTAGGCGTCGCCCAGCCGGTGTACATGCCGCCGATCACGGCACCGATCACGAACACGATGGGCAGCGCATCGGGCAGCGTGACCAAGCGCTCGCGCCACGGGATGCCGTGCACCGACAGGCCGAGCGCCGGATTGATCTTGAATCGCACGACGATGATCGAGGCGTACAGGACGGCGGAAATGACGCCGGGAATGAAGCCCGCCAGAAGCAGGCCGCCGATCGAGGTTTCGGTGATGATGCCGTAGACGACCATGATCGCCGAGGGCGGGATCAGGGACGCCAGGGTTCCGCCGGCCGCGACGACAGCGGCGGCGATGCCCGGCTGGTACTTGTAGCGCAGGAGTTCGGGGATCGAGATGCGGGCAAAGACGGCAGCGGTTGCCGTGCTGGCGCCGGAGACGGCGGCGAAGCCCGCCGCGGCGAAGATCGTCGCGACGGCCAGCCCGCCGGGCATCCATCCCAGCCAGGCGCGCGCGCACCGATAGGCGCCCTGTACGATTCCGGCATGATGGGCGAGGTGGCCGATCAGGATGAACAGCGGCAGGACCGACAGCGCGTAGTTCGTGGTGTCGGAGTATGGAATGTGGCCGGCGATGCCGACCGCCTTGTCGAAGCCGCGCAGTGCCCATAGTCCGAAGAAGCCGACGAGCCCGGCCGCCACGAAGATCCGGATGCCGGCCACGATCATGACGGTGAGGGCGATCATCCCGATGATGCCGATCGTGATGGGCTCCATCAGGCGTCCTCGGGCAGGTGCGAAGCGACGGGCACGGCGATGGGCTCAGCCAGCGGATCGGCGACCAGGCGCAGGTAGGCCCAGATCTCGAGTGCGATCCTGAGAGCGAGGACGCTGAAGCCGATGACGGGAACCAGCTTCGAAGGCCAGGTCGGCCACTGGGTGTTGATCGTCGAATCGCCGATGTAATAGGCGTTCTCGAAGAAATGCAGGACGCCCGGCAGCAGCAGGACGATCAAGGCGAAAGCGGCGATCGACGCCATCAGCTCGGCGATCCACTTGCGGCGTCCCCTGAAGTGGCCGACCAGGATGTCGACCCTGATATGGCCCGCCTTGCGGTAGCAGTAGGAGATGGTGAGCAGGGTGTAGGTCGCCATGCTCTGCTCGATGAGGTCGAGCTGGCCATAGAGCGGCGCGTTGAACGCCTTGCGCATGACCATTTCGGCGACGCCGACCCACATCACGCCGAAGATCACGGCGCCGCCGATCACCGCCGTCGCGAATTCGACGACCTGCAGCGCGCGGTCGAGGCGGTCGAGCACCGCGCCGCCCATCGCCCGGCCGGAAGAAGCCATCGCCGCCACGTGCGTTGCCGCGTCAGCTCTTCTTCAGCTTGGCCTTGGCCTTCTGGGCCTCGTTGAGGATGAGATCGAGCAGCTCCTGGGCGGGCACGCCCTTGGCGGTGTTTTCGGTGACCCACGCCTTCCAGACCGGCGCGGCGCCAACTTCCTGGAAGATCTTGAGTTCCTCCGGCGAATAGACGATCCCCTTGAGGCCCTTCTTCTCCCAGTCGGCCAGGTTCTTCTTGTCGGTCTCACTGTGTGCCTTGATCAGGGCCTGGTAGGCGAGGGGCCGGGCCTTGTCGAACAGCTCCTTGTACTGGGGCGGCAGCTTGCCGAAGGCATCGAGGGCGACGATGGTCGGGCAGTTGTTCGCGCCGGGCGACAGGTTCGTCGTGTACCACTTCGCGATCTCTGGAATCTTGTACGACGCGAAGGCGTAGGTGTAGGGGAACGCCGCGGCCCGAAAGACGCCACGTTCCATCGACGTATAGACTTCCGGAGCGGGCACCGAGGTCGGGACGGCGCCGAGATTCTTCATGGCCGCGCCGGTGCCGCCCAGCGCGCGCACGCGCATTCCCTTGTAGTCGGCCATCTTGGTCGGCGCATCGCCGGTCCCCATGAACTCCGACTGCGGCTGCAGGACCGACATCAGCACCATGGCGTTCCAGCGCTTGAACTCGTTCACGATGTACGGGTTCTTGTAGAAGACGTCGTGCACCATCGCATGGATCTCGGGATCCGCCAGCGGCAGGCCGGGCAGGTCGAGGGCATTGATGCCGAGATGCTTGCCCGGATGGTAACCGGTGCAGATCTGCGCCATCTCGAAGGCGCCGAGCTTGATGTTGTCGAGATTGTCCGACGCCTTCGACAGCGCATCGCCGTAGTGGATCTTGATGGTGAACTTGCCGTCGGTCTCCTTGCTCACGTAGCTGGCAAGGGTCTCGATTCCGGCGGTGAAGGCCCGGGGCGGTCCCCAGACGGAGAGGTTCCAGGAAACCTTGGGGCCATCCACGGCAAATGCCGAGGTTGCACTGAGGCCGAGGAGTACGCCCGCAACGCCGAGACGAATCGACAGTACGCCCATTATCTTCCTCCCTGTACTTGCTTATGTATTGATTGAGGGAAGCATGGTCTTGGATGCAATCCATGTCCACGGCGAATTTGCCAGCAGGCATGGTGGTGCTTCGATCGTGCTGCAGTCGCGAACTTCTGCTCGACGAACGGAAGAAGCGCGGGCGAGCCGGCATAAGAGTATTGATTCCGGCGTGCAGTGGATCGGCGCCGATTGCGCTTGTCCGGCAGTGCGCCTTGTCCGAAGGCTTCCGCCACGGTCGACAAGAACTGCCTGTGACGGAGGAATCAGATGACCAAGAACGCGAGCATGCGGCGTCGCATTTTCCTGGGCGCCGCGGTCGGAACACTCGCCGCGCCGGCGATCGGCCGAGCCCAGGCGTGGCCGAACAAACCCGTGCGCGTGGTCAATGCCTACAGCGCCGGCGGAACCGCGGACGTCGTCTGCCGCATCTACTGCCAGGCGCTGGGCGAGAAACTCGGCCAGAGCTTTACCGTCGACAACAAGCCGGGGGCGGCAGGCACCATCGCCGCCCAGATCGTGGCGCGCGCGCCCAACGACGGCTACACGATTCTCTACGATGCCACGGCGCAGTCGGTGAACCCGTCGCTGTTCGCGGGCAAGCTTTCCTACGACACGCAACGCGATCTTCTGCCGATCGCCCAGACCATGCAGACGCCGGTCACGCTGATGCGCAATGCGCAGTTCCAAGCCAAGACCGTGCCCGAGCTGATCGCGCTCGCCAAGAGCAAGCCCGGTGCGCTCGATTGCGCCTCGACCGGCATCGGCACGGTGCAGCACGTCTCGCTCGAACTGCTGAACCAGAAGGCCGGCATCAAGATCAATCACGTGCCCTACAAGGAGATGGGCTCGGTCCGGAACGATCTCTTCGCCGGCCGCGTCCCGCTGCTGTTCAGCAACGTCCCCGGCACCGTGGCGCTGCTGACCTCGAAGGATGTGAGCTGCATGGCGCATACCGGTCCCAAGCCGGTCGAGGTGCTGCCGGGCGTACCGGCCATATCGGAGGTGATTCCGGGCTTCGAGACCTGGGAATGGAACGGTCTGTTTGCGCCGGCCGGCACCGATCCCGCCCTGATCTCGCGCCTCAACGCCGAGGTCAACGCCGTGATGAAGATGGAGAGCGTGGCGAAGCGGCTGGCCGAGCTGGGTGCGCTGACGCAGGCCAACACGGTTGCCGAGTTCACGGCGTTCCGTGAGAAGCAGATCGCCTTCTTCGCCGAGATGGTGAAGAGCGCCAACATCCGCATCGAGTAGGGAGAGAGCAATGGCCGAGAACGACCCGCTGCTCGGCCACGGCCGGCAGATTGTCGTACGAGAGGATTGGCTGGGCCTGACCGAGGAGCCGATCCTCGAGCCCCGCCTGCCGATCGTCGATCCGCATCATCATCTCTGGGAACGCGACGGCGGGCATTCCTACCTGCTGCCGCAGCTTCTGGCCGATACGGCGAGCGGCCACGACGTGCGCGCCACGATCTTCGTGCAGTGTGGCGAGATGTATCGTGCCTCGGGACCGGCCGACGAGCAGTCGCTCGGCGAGACAGAGTTCGTGACCGGCGCGGCCGCGGTTAGCGCCAGTGGCCGCCACGGGCCGACGCGTGCCTGCGCCGGCATCATCGGCATGGTCGACCTCACGTTGGGGGACCGCGTCGAACCCTTGCTTGAGAAGCATCGGGCCGCCGCGGGCGGCCGCTTCTGCGGCATCCGCAACCGCACCGCCTGGCACCCGTCGCCCGACGTCACGACGAACCTGGTGATGAAGCCGCCGGGACCGCTCGAGCATCCGTCCTTCGCCGAGGGCGCACGCCGCCTCGCTAAGCAGGGGCTGCCGCTCGACGTCTGGGCCTATCACACGCAGCTCGCGCACGTCGTGACGCTGGCGCAGGCCGTGCCGGATTTGACGATCGTCGTCGATCACGTCGGCGGCCCGCTCGGCATCGGTCCCTTCCGCGGCAAGCACGCCGAAGTCTATCCCGAATGGAAGCAGTGCATGATGGAACTCGCGGCGCTGCCTAACGTGAGAGTGAAGCTCGGCGGTCTCACCATGTTCGTGAACGGCTTCGACTTCCATAAGAAGCCGAGGCCGCCGGGCTCGGAGGAGCTGGCTAAGACCTGGGCGCCCTATATCGAGCCCTGCATCGAGGCGTTCGGCGCCGACCGCTGCATGTTCGAGAGCAATTTCCCGGTCGACAAGGGGCAGTGCAGCTACCCGGTTCTGTGGAACGCCTTCAAGCACCTGACGGCGAGCGCCGGCGCGGCCGAGAAGACCGCGCTGTACAGCGGCACGGCGATGCGCACCTACGGTCTCGACCGCCTGCCGGCGGCGCTGGCGGTCGATCTGCAGGCGAGGTGACGGCCGGACCCTTGCCCCTCAGTCGGCGGTGATGTTCGCGGCCTGGACGACCGGCCGGTTCGTGTCGCTTTCCTTTTCAGGCTCTGCCCTGGCACGACGCTGCATATCTCTCGCCGTGGTATAGACGGACATGTCCACCGAGCCGCCTCAAATGATTATTTTCCCATACGCTTTGGCCTCCGGGCCCTCGTCCAGGGCAGCCGAGCCGCGCCACAGGACCCCAACGAGTTTCACGACGCTGGTCGCGTCGCAGAGGTCCCAGCTCTTCGAGGCGGAAATGCGCCGCTTTGCGAAGCTCATCATGCCACGCGTGCATGATGCTTGATTCGATCGTGATCCTCGGCGGCGGCTTCGCAGGGGCCGCAACCGCCATCAAACTGGTCGAGGCGGGATACCCAGCGGGGCAGGTGACGATCGTCGAGCCTCGAACCGAACTCGGACGTGGCATCGCCTACAGCACGTCGGATCTCGACCATCTCGTCAACGGGCCGGCGCGCATGTTCAGCCTGTATCCGGACGATCCTGGACACCTGTCGCGATGGCTTGCCAACCATCCGGACAGGCGCGGCTGGGCGGGGCCGGCCGACGGGAGCTTCGACGCGAGTTTCCCGCCGCGCTGCCTGTACGGCGACTATGTGCAGTCGGAGCTGGCAAAGACCGGGGTGCAGCACGTGGTCGATCGTGCCGTGGACGTCTTGCCGGAAGGCGAGGTCCTGCTTGCCTCGGGACGCCGGCTTCCGGCCACCAGGATCGTCTTGGCGACAGGACTCGTGCGAAACGAATCGGGTTTTGCGATTTCCGATTCGGTGCGCTCGCAAGCGAGATACATCGGCAATCCGTGGGCAGCGAACGCCTATGATGCGATCGGCGGCTCGGAGGGCGACGTGGCGATCGTCGGGAGCAGCCTTACGATGCTGGACATTGTGATCAGCCTCGAGAAGCGCGGCTTTCGGGGGCGTTATTTCACCTTTTCACGCCGTGGCCTGCTCGTGCAGTCGCGGCGTGAGGTCGAGGCGTGGCCTGCCTTTCTGCGCCTCGAGAAGCTTCCCGGCACCGCGCTGGCCCTGTTGCGGGAAATCCAGCGGGAACGGCGGGCCATCGCGACAGGTGGAGAGGATTGGCAGCGCCTCATCCTCAGTTTGCGTCCGTTCATCGAGCCGCTATGGGCCAATGCGTCCGACATCGAGCGCCGGCGGTTCACCCGCCATCTAAGGACCTTCTGGGACATGGCCTTCCACCGCGCCGTGCCCGATTCGATGACGTGGCTGGACCGCGTCCTGAAGCAGGGTCGCTTCTTCAATGTGGCCGGGCGCGTGCAAGGACTTGCGCCGTCTGCGGAGCCCGGCGTCGAAGTGACCTGGCGTCGGCGCGGCGATCCTGAGAGCCAGAGTCGTCGCTTCGATCATGTCGTGAACGCCGCGGGGTATGAGGCGGACTGGCGGCGCTTGCCCGATGCGCTGCCTCGTAATCTCCTGGCAAGAGGCGCGGTGAGGCCTCATCCGGTCGGATTTGGCATCGAGGCCGATGCCGCGACCGGCGCGGTGATCGGAAGCGATGGCCATGCATCGCGACGCCTCTTTGCCGTCGGCCACCCGCTGCGCGGCGCAGCCTGGGAGGCAAGTTCCGTCCTTGAGCAGATCGAGGGTGCGACGCGCGTCGCGCGTGCCGTGTCGGCGGACAGGATGCGAAACGCGGCCTGAAGGCGGTTACAACGCTCCCGCTGTTCGAGGCCGCGTGCGAAGCGAGAATGCCGACATCCCGCAGCGAGCTGGCAAATCGCGGCGTCACACCACCTTCGGTGTGATCTTCACGACCTTGAACGGCCGCTGGACCCCGTCATGCTCGGTGACGGACACGTATTCGCCGGCCACGAACTTGTGGGTGTCGAAGCGGAAGATCGGCTCGTCGTCGTCGTCTCCCGGCTTGTAGGAGAAGGCCCACTTGCCGTCGCGGCGATGGATCAGATGGCCGGCCTCGTCGTCGGCGCCTTCCCAGAAGCGGCGTACGGTGCAGGCGGTCTTGTGCTTCGCCCAACCGTCGGCCTGCAGGTGACCCTGCGCATCGAGCGGGGCAACGAATTCGTAGCCATGGTTCGAGCTGCCGTTGGGAAACTCGGGTGTGCGGGCCAGTTCGAGGACGATCTTCTTGAGGGGCATGAGTTCTCCTTGGGCGATGGCTCACTATGCCCGCCGGAATTCAACGGCCCATGATCCAGATCAATCCCGGCTAGTTGCCTTCGGCAGTCTTCCGTTCGGCCTCGTCGAAGCCGGTCTTGATCATGAACCAGCAGAACAGGACGCCGAAAAGCGACAGGCCGAGCCCGAAGGCGAGAATGCCGGAGTCCTTCGCCGCGCCCGCCATGAAGAGGCCGAGCAGGCCCATCAGGGCGGCCATGGTTCCCATGATCCAGTAGGACATCATTTTCTCCTTGTGTCGTCGTCGTCGAAAAGAATGCGGCCGGCAGCGCCGTCGGGGTCATCGTACTGCCCGTTGCGCAGGGCCCAGAGGAAGGCGGCGAGGGCGAGCAGGCCGAGTATGAGCGCCGCCGGCACCAGGACGAGCAGGCTGTCCATCAGGGCCTCCGTCCCTTGGCTCCGCCGATGCCGAGGCGCAGGGCATTGCCGATCACCAGCAGGGAGGAAGAGGACATGGCCACGGCCGCAATCAGCGGCGTCACGTGACCCAGGATCGCCAGCGGCACGGCGCCCAGGTTGTAGAGGAGCGCGAGGGCGAGGTTCTGGCGGACCAGCCGGTCGGCGCGGCGCGCCACGTCCAGGATTTCCGCGACCGGTCCCAGCGCGTCGCCCTGGAAGACGGCGTCGGCGGCGGACTGGGTGGCCTCGGCCGCGGTGGTCGGCGAGAGGGACGCGTGAGCGGCGGCGAGCGCCGGCGCATCGTTCAACCCGTCGCCCACCATCAGGACGCGTTTGCCTTCAGCCGCAAGTACGGCAAGGCGCTGGGCCTTCTCTGCCGGTGTGACGCCGGACCGCCATTCGGCGATGCCGGCCGCCGACGCCGCTTCGGCGACCGCGGCCTGCCGGTCGCCCGAGAGGACCTCGACGGCGAGGCCTGTCCGGCGCAGGGCGGCAACGGTCGCAGCGGCGTCCGGCCGCAGACGGTCGGCGAAAGCGAAGCGCAGGGGCGCGCGGTCCGGTTGCGAGAGCCACAGTTCGGACCGACCGTCATCCGGCGGATCCGCGACCCCGCAGAAGGAGGCCGACCCCAGTCGCACGCCATCGCACTCCAGCCCGGCGCCGGGATGTTCGACGACGCGCGTGGCCGGTGCCGCTTCCGGGACGGAACGCACGAGGGCGCGGGCCAGGGGATGGCGCGAGTTGAGGGCGAGCGACGCGGCCAGCCGCCGGGCCTCCTGATCGTCCGGCGCCGCCACCAGTTCGGGCCGGCCGAGCGTGAGCGTGCCGGTCTTGTCGAAGACGACGTGATCGACCTGCGCCAGGCGCTCGAGCGCCGTCGGCGACAGGAGAAGCACCCCGGACCGCAGCAGCCGTGTGCTGGCCACCACCTGGACGACCGGCACCGCCAAGGCCAGCGCACAGGGGCAGGTGATGATCAGAACAGCCGTCGAGATCAGCAGCGCGCGGTCCCAGGCGAGGCCGACCAGCAAGGTCCAGCCCAGGAAGGTCAGCAGGGCCGTCATGTGGACCACGGGCGCATAGGCGCGTGCGACCCGGTCCGCGAGGGCCACGAAACGCGAGCGCCCGCGTTCGGCCGCTTCGACCAGGCGCACGATCTCCGAGAGCAGCGTGTTGTCGCCCGCAGCCGTCACCTTCACGCGCAGGGCCGCGCCGAGATTGATCGTGCCGGCGAAGGCCTTGACGCCGGGAAAGGCGGGCTGCGGCAGGCTCTCTCCCGTCACCAGGGACGCATCCAGAGAGGAGACACCCTCGCTCACGATGCCGTCGGCGCCCAGCCGCTCGCCGGCGGCGACCAGCAGCACGTCATCGGGCAGAAGAGCGTCGACGCGCCGCGACTGCGTACTGCCGTCGGTGCCGACGACCGTCGCGCTGCGGCTCGACAGCGCCAGCAGCGCATGCACGGCCTGCCGGGCACGTCCGCGCGCGCGGCGGTCGAGATAGCGTCCGATCAGCAGGAAGAAGAGCAGGGTGATGGCCGAATCGAAATAGGCGTGCTGCTCGCCGGCCCACGCCTCGTGCAGGCTGACGATGCAGGCGAACGTGACGCCGATCGAGATCGGCACGTCCATGTTTGTGCGCCCACCGCGAAGCGCGTTCAGGGCGGAGCGGAAGAAGGGCCGGCCGGCATAGGCGACGGCCGGCAGGGCGATGGCCGCCGACAGCCAGTGGAAGAGGGCGCGGGTCGCCTCGCCCATCGATCCGTCATGACCGGCCCAGACGGCGACCGAGAGCAGCATCACGTTGGCTGCCGCGAAGCCCGCGACCGCCAGGGCGCGCAGCAGCTCGCGCGTCTCGCGATCGTCGCCGGCCGCCGCGGCGATGGTGTCGTAGGGGGCCAGCCGGAAGCCGAGGGCGGCGACCAGGCCGGCATGTCCGTTGGCGTCGTCGACCGCGCCCTGCCACGCCAGCGACAGCCGCCGGGTGGAGAGATGGACCCGCGCGCGCGTGACCGTGGGATTGCGCGCCAGCAAGCTCTCGATCAGCCAGACGCAGGCGGCGCAGTCGAGCCCGTCGACCAGAAGCTCCAGCGAGGCGCCCCCGTGCCCGTCGGGCTTGGCATAGGCGGCGAAGTCGATGTCGAGCGGTTCGGGCCGGTGGGCACGCGTCTGTTCGAGGCGGCGGTAGAAGGCGCCGAGTCCGGCGGCGCCGATGATGGCGTGCGCGCTGGCGCAGCCCGGGCAACAGAACTGTGCGTCCGGCGCGCCCCGCAGCGTCTCGCCGCAATGCGCGCAGGTTCGCGCGGCCGCGGGAGCGGAGACGGCAGGGGCATAGAGGACCGCGTCGGTCACCTGAGGAACATCCGGCGCGTCTGCGCAAAGCGCTGGCCGCCCCGCTCGACGGAGATGTCGACGTCCCAGTTGCCGCGCGCCGGCAGGGCGACGTGGCCGGCGTGGCGGCCGATCTCGACGGCTTCCATCGCAACGCCCACGACGGCGCCCTTCTCGGCCGGCCGTACCAGCGCCACGGCGACCTGCGCGCCGGCGAGCGGCTGGCCGGTACGATCGAACACGGCGATTTCGAGATCGTCGCTGCCGGGGCGCCAGGTCGGCTCGACCCGCCAGCCGAGCGCATCGCGGGCCTGTTGGGCGGCGATGACCTCGTTGAAGTGCAGACCGCGGTCGCGCGGCTTTGGTGTGTAGAGGCCGGAGAAGGATCCGACTGCGACCCCGATCATCGTCCCGTTGACGGCGAAAACGATCGCGAACCCCGCAACGAAGAGCCAGGGGATGTGGCGGCCGCGTGCAGCAGTGGTGGCGTTCATGGCTCTCTCCTCAGCGTCCCGGGCCGACGAAGACAGCGTCGTGCGACGCACGCCCGCCGCTGGCTTCGTCGCGCACGGTGAAGGTGATGGGCTTTGCGCCGGCCGGCGCCGCGGATGCCGGCACCGTGACGAAGACGCGGAATGTGCCCACGGTGTCGGGCTGGACGGACAGCGTCGCCGTCGCACCGCTGCCGTCGACGTCGGCGCCGACGAAGCCCAGTTGCGCCGACGGCAGGCCGTCGATCTCGAGCCGGACATGCTGGGGCGTGCGACGCTTGTTCAGCACCTTGACGGCATAGGAGTTGCGGATGTCGCCGTTGGACAGGCGCACGAAGTTCGGGTTGCGGTCGCGCTGCACCGTCAGCTCGGTGTCGGCGCGCAGCGCGAAGACCACCAGCATGACGGCGGCAACGACGCTGAGCAGGGCGGCGTAGAGCAGGGTGCGCGCCCGGACCGGCCGCCACGGCACGGCAGCGGCACCGGTTTCCTTCGCCTGCTGCGCAGCCAGCGTATCCCAGCGGATCAGCCCGGTCGGACGCCCGACCTTGTCCATCGTCTGCGTGCAGGCGTCGATGCACAGGCCGCAGCCGATGCATTCGATCTGCTGGCCGTCGCGGATGTCGATACCCGTCGGGCAGACGGCGACGCAGAGATTGCAGTCGATGCAGTCACCGCGGCCGGCCCAGCTGTCGCCGGCCTTGTGCTTGCCCCGCTTTTCGCCGCGCCACTTCTGATAGGTGACGATGAGGCTCTGCTCGTCGAGCATCGCGGCCTGGAAGCGCGGCCACGGGCACATGTACGTGCAGACCTGCTCGCGCGCCCAGCCGGCCAGGACATAGGTCGTGGCGGTGAAGAGGCCTGCGAAGACATAGACTTCCATCGAGGCCTCGCCGCGGAAGATCTTCACCAGCGTGGTCGGGGCGTCGACAAAGTAGAAGACCCAGGCGCCGCCGGTGGCCGCGGCGATGGCCAGCCAGGCGGTGTGCTTCAGGGTCTTGCGTGCGGCCTTGGCCGCCGATAGCGGCTGGCGGTCGAGCCGCATGCGCTCGTTGCGGTCGCCCTCGATCAGCCGCTCGACCCACATGAAGAGGTCGGTCCAGACGGTCTGCGGGCAGGTGAAGCCGCACCAGACGCGGCCGAACAGGGACGAGGCGAAGAACAGGCCGAACGCGCCCAGGATCAGGAACCCCGTGACGAAGTAGATTTCCTGCGGCCAGATGACGACGTCGAAGAACCAGCCGCGACGATGGTCGAGATCGATCAGGATGGCCTGCGAGGGCGCGCCGGGGCCGCGATCCCAGCGCAGCCAGGGCACGGCATAGTAGAGGCCGAGAAGCAGGACGAGCGTCGCCCATTTGATCTGTCGCCACTTTCCCGCGATCGCGCGAGGATAGACCCTCGTGCGCGGGGCATAGAGCGGCGGCGGCTCCGGCGTCGGCGGCCGGGGCGGGGCCATGTCGGCCTTGCGGGCGGGGGAGACCATCGTTCGACCCGCACCGCGCCTAGCGGTCGCCGCCCAGCGCGTGGACGTAGACCGCCAGCATCTTCATCGTCGCCTCGTCGAGGCGGCCGCTCCACGCCGGCATGCTGCCGTTGCGCGCATAGAAGATCGAGCGGTAGATGGCGTCACGGCTGCCGCCATAGAGCCAGATCCCGTCCGACAGGCTGGGTGCGCCCAGTTCCTGGTCGCCCTTGCCGCCGGCCTTGTGACAGGCAACGCACTGCTCCTCGAAGATCTTCGCGCCTTCGGGCGTGGCCTTCGCCTTGCCGGACAGGCTGAGCACGTAGTCGGTCACGGCCGCCACCTGCGCCCCGGTCAGCAGCCCGTCGGCGCCGAAGCGCGGCATCATCGACTGGCGGGACTTGTCGTCGGTGTTGCGAATCCCGTGCTCGATGGTGGCGTAGATCTGGTCGATGCTGCCACCCCAGATCCAGTCGTCGTCCACCAGGTTGGGGAAGCCCGTGCTGCCGCCGCCGCCGGCGCCATGGCACTGCATGCAGTTGGTCTGGAAGGCCGAGCGGCCGCCCGCCATGGCGAAGTTGAACAGTTCCGGATCCTTGCGGATGTCGGCCAGCGATGCGGTGCGGATGCGGTCGACGAAAGCTGAGCGTTCCTTCGTCTGGGCACTGAGTTCCTGCCGCAGCTCCGCCCGGCTCGAATAGCCGAGCAGACCCTGCGTATGGCCGGTGAGCCACGGCCACGACGGGTACAGGGCGCAGTAGACGACGGCGAAGGCAATGCAGGCGTAGAAGGTATAGACCCACCATGTCGGCAGCGGCGTGTTCAGTTCCTTGACGCCGTCCCACTCGTGGCCGGTGGTGTTCTGGCCGGACAGTGTGTCTTTCTCGATCTTGGTTGGCATGGCCGGTCCTTCAGCGGTCGTCGTCGAGGGGGATGCGGGCGTCTTTCTCGAAGCGCTTCCGGTTGCGCGGCCGCAGCGCCCAGTAGACGATCAGAAGAAAGATGATGACGGCCCAGACCGTCCAGAAGGAGGCGAGGAATTCGTGCAGACTCTCGAGGGTCATGGCGGGCTCCTCTCTATTGCTTCAGCCGGTCCGGCGGGATGTCGCCGAATTGCACCAGCGTCCCCAGCATCTGCAGGTAGGCGACGAGCGCATCCATCTCGGTGATCGTGCTCGTCTCGCCGTTGAACTTGGCGACCGGCGCGCGGGGATAGCGCTTCTGCATGGCCGTCGGATCGCGGTCCGGATCGACCTGCGCCTCGAGATCGGCGCGCGCGTTGGCGATCATCTCGTCGGTGTAGGGTGTGCCGACGCTGCGCAGCGTGCGGAGATGCTGGGCGATGTCGGCATAGTTGAGCGGGCTGTTCGCCAGGAAGGGGTATGCCGGCATCACGCTCTCCGGCACGACGGCGCGGGGCGAGGCGAGATGGGCGACGTGCCAGTCGTTCGAGTAGCGGCCGCCGACGCGCGCGAGATCCGGTCCCGTGCGCTTGGAGCCCCACTGGAAGGGCTTGTCGTACATGCTCTCGGCCGCGAGGCTGTAATGGCCGTAGCGCTCGACCTCGTCCTTGAACGGCCGGATCTGCTGGCTGTGGCAGAGATAGCAGCCTTCGCGGATGTAAATGTTGCGGCCCATCAGCTCGAGCGGCGTGTACGGGCGCATGCCGTCGATGCGCTCGATCGTCGTCTCGACGGTGAACAGCGGGATGATCTGCACCAGGCCGCCGATCGATACCGTGATCAGCGTCAGGACGAGCATCAGGATGACGTTCTTCTCGATCGTCTCGTGGCGGATAAACATGGGACGCTCCTTACGCCGCGAGTGCCGGTTGGGTGGTTCGGGTGGCGAGCGTCTCCGTTTCGGTGCGGATGGTTCGCCACATGTTGTAGGCCATGATCAGCCCGCCGCTCAGGAAGCAGACGCCACCCAGGAGACGGATCAGGTAGAAGGGATGCATGGCAGCGACCGTTTCGACGAACGAGTACTGGAGGAACCCGAGCTCGTCGTACGCGCGCCACATCAGGCCCTGCATGATGCCGCTCACCCACATCGCCGTGATGTAGAGAACGATGCCGATGGTCGCGATCCAGTAGTGCCAGCTGATGAGGCGCGTGGACCACATGGCCGGGCGGTTCCACATCTTCGGCACCAGGTAGTACATCGTGCCGAACACGATGAAGGCGACCCAGCCCAGCGCGCCGGAATGCACGTGTCCGATCGTCCAGTCGGTATAGTGGCTGAGCGAGTTGACCGCCTTGATCGACATGACCGGCCCCTCGAAGGTCGCCATGCCGTAGAAGCCGACGGCGGTCACGGAGAAGCGCAGGCCCGGATCGGTGCGGAGCTTGTCCCAGGCGCCCGACAGCGTCATCAGGCCGTTGATCATGCCGCCCCAGCTCGGCATCCAGAGCATCACCGAGAAGGCCATTCCCAGGGTCTGGGCCCAGTCGGGCAGGGACGTGTAGTGCAGGTGATGCGGACCGGCCCAGATGTACAGGAACACCAGGGACCAGAAATGGATGATCGACAGCCGGTAGGAGTAGACCGGCCGGTTCGCCGCCTTGGGAATGTAATAGTACATCATGCCCAGGAAGGCCGCGGTCAGGAAGAAGCCGACGGCGTTGTGGCCGTACCACCACTGGATCATCGCATCCTGCACGCCCGACCAGGCGCCGTAGCTCTTGGTCCCGGTGACCGAGACCGGCAGGGCGAGATTGTTGACGATGTGGAGCATCGCGATGGTGATGATGAAGGCGAGATAGAACCAGTTGGCCACGTAGATGTGCGGCTCCTCGCGCTTCATCACCGTGCCGAGATAGGCGATCAGGTAGGCCACCCAGACGATGGTGAGCCAGAGATCCACGAACCATTCGGGCTCGGCGTACTCCTTGCTCTGCGTGATGCCGAACAGGTAGCCGAGCGCCGCGGCGACGATGAAGAACTGGTAACCCAGGAGCACGAACCAGCCGAGCGGCTCGCCGCCGAACAGCCGGGCGCGGCAGGTCCTCTGCACCACATGAAAGGCCGTGCCGATCAGCGCGGTACCGCCGAAGGCGAAGACGGCGGCGGACGTGTGGAGCGGCCGCAGGCGGCCGAAGGTGAGGTAGGGGCTGTCGAAGCTGAGCTGCGGCCAGACGAGCTGGGCCGCGATGACGACGCCTACCAGAAAGGCCGCGATGCCCCAGAACATCGTCAATATGACGGCCGCGCGTATCACGTCCTCGACGTAACGCGGCGCCGGACGCTGGTCGGCTGTCAATACGGCTTGGCTCGGCATGCTTACTCCCCGAATGGTCGCGGGGACACTAGGAGACGGTGCCGGTCGCTCCCTTGATTTGGGTCAAGGCCATCGCGCCGGACGGCGGATCACAATGCCGCATGCAATCCGAATGCGAGGCGCCATGAGCGAGACCATTGCGGTGTTCCCGACGCCCCGGCCCTTCATCCGGCGCGTTCCCGTCGATCGCCCCTGGACATGGCTCGCCGCCGGCTGGCGCGACATCGTGGCCGCCCCCGGCGCCAGCCTGTCCTATGGGCTCGTGCCGGTGGCCGCCGGCTGGCTCGCCATTGTGTTGATGCTGCGCTTCGATCTGCCCTATCTCGTGTTGCCGCTCAGCGCCGGCTTCTTCTATGTCGGCCCCTTCATCGCCACCGGCCTGTACGAGATCAGCCGCCGCCTCGAGGCCGGGCAGCCGGTGGACGGGAAATCCACCTTGATGGCGTGGCGGAGGAATCCCGAGCAGATCGCGCTCATGGGCGTGCTTCTCCTCCTCTTCCATCTGGCCTGGATGAGAATGGCGCAGCTCCTGTTCGCCCTCTTCGAGTTTCGCACCGTCCCGTCCTGGGACCGCTTTCTCGACCTCGTCTGGACGACCTCGAAGAGCCTGCCGTTCCTGGCGCTGGGCATGGGGCTCGGCGCCTTTCTGGCGGCCATCGCCTTCGCGATCGGCGCTTTCTCCATCCCCTATCTCCTGGACCGGCGGAACTCGAACATGTTCGAGGCGATCGCGACCTCGGTTGCGGCCACGCGTCTCAATTTCCGGCCGATGCTCCTGTGGGCCGGCGTGATCGTGTTCCTCACCGGCCTCGGCATGATAGTGGGACTGCTGGGGCTGGTCGTGACCCTGCCGCTGGTCGCGCACGCCACCTGGCATGCCTATCGCGACGTCATCCGCTTCGAGCCGGAGCCCGCCGAGGCGACCTCCCTGCCGCAGCAGACCCTACGTAATATTCCTTAGTTCAATCCCCGAATGGCCGGCCGGCGGGCGAACTCGTAACGACAGGTGCGAGGGTGCGTGCCGGTCGGCGCGATGGCAGATCGTTCAGGGGAGAGGGTCATGCTGAAGCAACGGAAGCCAATGACACCCGACGAATTCGTCCACGATGTCGGCGGCATCGCCCTTTGGCTGTTCGCGGCCATTCTGGTCGTGCTGGCACTGGCCACCTTTCTCGAGGTGCTCGCGGGCTTCTGAGGGCGAGGGCCGACCGCCCGACAGGCGGTCGAACGAGCCGGAGTCCGAGCCAATAAACGAAACAAACGAAATAAACGAAATAATTGAATCGAATGTCGCAGCCCCTGAATTTCGTGTCGTGGCGCTCGCCGGCGAAATAATGTTGCTCGTCGGGGCTTGCGGCGACCTATTTGGCCTAGAGGCGCTGGCTCGCCAGGGCCAGCATGACCAGCGCGTTGCCGGCGAGAAGCGGCGGGCTCACCCACTTCGCGACCGTCCGCAGATGGCGCCGCATGATCAGCCCGCCCCAGCCGACGGCGACGAGTGCCGGCACGGTGCCCAGCGCGAAGCAGGCCATGGCGGTGGCGCCTGACAGGACGGAGCCGGTACCGGCGGCGGCGGCCAGCGCCGCATAGAGCAGGCCACAGGGCAGGAAGCCCAGGACCACGCCCAGCCCGTATCGTGCACCGGCCGAGCGTGAGGCGGAGAGGGGGCCGGCCAGACGCGCCACGAGGTTCGTGGCGGGCGAGGTGGCGTTCATCACCAAGCCGAAAGCCTGGGCCACGAGCAGGACAGCCGCTGCGACCAGCAGGACAGCCGACAGAAGGCCGAACACTTCGAGCGAGGCAAAGACGGCCGTTGCCCCGCCGGCCACGGCTCCCAGCGCCGTATAGGTGGTGAAGCGGCCGAGATGGTAGGGCACGAGCAGGGCGCCGGCCAGCCGGCGCCACTCGCCATAAGATCGATCCCCCGGCTGCTGATCGACCGAGGCCATCACCTGGCCCAGCACGAACGGGCCGCACATGCCCACGCAATGCACGAGGCTGCCGGCAAGCCCGGCCAGGAACAGTGCGGCCGGCAGGCCGAGCGGCATCGATGCGGCAGCCATGAGGCCGTCGCCGCACATCGCGAAGAAACGGGAGATGATGTCCATCGACGGCAATGGACCACGAATTTTCCCGGTGGCGATTGACCTGCGTCAAGGTCGCGCCCGTCGCGGCCGATGAGGATCGACGAACTTTCAGGAGGATGCCCATGGCCTATAAGACGATTCTCGTTCACTGCGATGCGAGCCCGAAAGTGGGCCAGAGGCTGACCGTGGCGGCGGAGCTGGCGGAGCGCTATGGCGCCCATCTGGTCGGCCTGCACGCCCGTCCGCCGCTCGAAGCGCCGATCTTCTTCGAAGGCGGGGTGGCGATGGACTCGCTGTTCGCCAGCTACGAAGCCAGCGCCGATGCCGACCAGGCTGCCGCCCTGGCGGCCTTCCAGAAGGCCGTCAAGGAGCGCCGTGTTCCGTCACATGAATGGCGCGTGACCGACGGCTTCATCGATTCCGAGCTCGTCCTCCAGGCGCGTTACACCGACCTTCTCGTCCTCGGTCAGACAGACCCCGATGCCCAGACGCCCACCCCGTCCGACCTGCCCGAGGCCGTCGTCCTGGCGAGTGGCCGGCCGACCCTGGTCGTGCCGCATATCGGTGTGCGCGCCCCGGTGGGCGAATCCGTGCTGCTCTGCTGGAACGCCAGTCGCGAGAGTGCGCGCGCGGCGGCCGACGCGCTGCCGCTCCTGCGCATGGCCAAGAAGGTCGTCATCCTCGTGGTCGACCCAAGGACGTCTCCGGACGGCCACGGCGCGGAACCGGGAGCCGACGTGGCGCTCTGGCTCACGCGCCACGGGGTGAAGGTGACGGTGCAGCGCGACGTCGCCGCCGACACCGATGTGGGTGCCGTCATCCTGTCGCGGGCCGCCGATATCGGCAGCGACCTCATCGTCATGGGCGTCTACGGCCATTCGCGGGTGCGCGAGATGGTGCTGGGGGGCGTCAGCCGCACCCTCCTGTCCAGCATGACCATCCCCGTGCTGATCTCGCACTGATGGACGCCACCACGATCGCGGCCTACGACCGCTCGGTTCCTCGCTATACGAGCTATCCGACGGCCGCCCAGTTCCACGGCGCCGTGGGCGCCGTGCAGCACAGGGCATGGCTCGCTGACCTGAGCCACGACTGCTCGACGGTCTATCTCCACGTGCCCTTCTGCGCACGCCTGTGCTGGTACTGTGCCTGCCACACGGCGGCGATGAACCGTTCGGACTCGCTCGCCGCCTATGGCCGAGCGCTTGCCAAGGAGATCGATCTCGTGGCCGAGGCCGTTCCCGGCATGATGGTCGGCCAGATCCAGTGGGGCGGCGGGACGCCGTCCCAGCTGGGGGCGGCGAACCTCGTCACCGTGGCGAAGCGGCTGGCCGCGCGCTTCGACCGGCGCAGCGGGTCGGAAACCTCGATGGAGGTGGATCCGCGCTTCTGTGACGAAGAATTCGTCGCGACGATGCGTGAGATCGGCGTCGATCGCGTGAGCTTCGGCGTCCAGGATTTCGATCTCGAGGTGCAGAAGGCGATCAACCGGTTGCAGTCGATCGAGGATACGGCCTCTGCCATGTCCAGGATCCGCGCCGCCGGCATCGCCCGCATCAACATCGACCTCGTCTACGGCCTGCCGAAGCAGACGCCGGAGACGTTGGCCCGTACGCTCGACGCCGCGCTCGACCTGGCGCCGGACCGCTTCGCTGTCTTTGCCTACGCGCATGTCCCGTGGATGAAGGCGCGCCAGCGCCTGATCGACACCGAAAGCCTCCCGGGCGCGGAGGCGCGCGCTGCAATGGCCAATCTCGTGGCGGAACGCCTGGTCGAGGGCGGCTACAAGCGGATCGGCCTCGATCACTATGCGCGGCCGAACGATGCGCTTTCGACCGCGGCCGAGCGAGGCGGGCTGCGGCGCAGCTTCCAGGGATATGTCGTGGTCGATCAGCCGTCCGTCGTCGGCCTGGGCGCGTCGGCAATCTCGAGCCTGCCGCGCGGCTATACGCAGAACATCGCCGATCCCGGACGCTACCAGTCGCTGATCGAGGCCGGATGCTTCGCCTCGGCCCGGGGCCTGGAGCTCACGGCCGCCGATCGGCTGCGGGGCGAGATCATCGAGAGACTGATGTGCAGCTTCTCGGTCGATCTCGACGACGTCTGCCGCCGGCATGGCGCGTCGGCCCCTTCGTTCATTTCGGAGGTGGCTGAACTTCCCAAGCTGGTGAGCGACGGGCTCGTCGAGCGCGACGGACAGTCGCTGCACGTCACAGAGCGTGGGCGCCCCCTGGTGCGTTTCGTCTGTGCGGCATTCGACGCCCACCTCGCCCATGCCGACGGCCGGCACTCACGCGGAATCTGAAAAAGGAAATCTTCATGAGCACTTATCAAATGGTATCTCGCCACGTGGAAGCGGCACTGGCGGAAGGGGCAGGGCAGGGCATCGCCGGCGACGTGGTCGCCCGCTGCCTGCTCTCCGAAGCGATCCGCATCTTCAGGCTCGGACGCACCAACGACGATATCGCGGCGGAGCTGACGGCGGCGATCGACAATCTCGACGAGGATGCGCCGCTCTCGTTCATAAGACCCTGATTGAGGTGACCTCGGCGCGGCGGTGCATGCTATACGTCGCCCGTCATGGTGATGCGCCGATGAGCCGGATGCCCCGATGAGCGACACCTCGATCGCGCTTGCGCTCGAGGCGGCGGAAGCGCGCCTGCGGTCCATCCTGCAGACCGTGCCCGACGCCATGATCATCATCGACGAGCGTGGCCGCATCGAATCGCTCAGCACGACCGCGGAGCGCCTGTTCGGCTACGACGCCGACGAGGCCTGTGGCCGCAACGTCAGCCTCCTGATGCCCTCGCCCTATCGCGAGCAGCACGACGCCTATATCGAGCGCTACCTCAAGACCGGGGAGCGCCGGATCATCGGCATCGGCCGCATCGTGGTGGGCCAGCGCAAGGACGGGACGACCTTCCCGATGCATCTCACGGTGGGTGAGCTGCGCACCGGCGAGCGCCATCACTTCACCGGCTTCATCCGCGACCTGACCGATCAGCAGCTCACCGAGGACCGGCTGAAGGAGCTGCAGTCGGAAGTGACGCACATGTCGCGGTTCACGGCGCTGGGCGAGATGGCCTCGACGCTCGCGCATGAGATCAACCAGCCGCTGACCGCCATCAGCAACTATCTCAGGGGGTCGCGCCGACTGCTCGAACGCATGGAGGGTGAGAACGTCGAGATGCTGCGGGACGCCGTCTCGAAGGCCGCCGACCAGGCCCTGCGCGCCGGGCAGATCATTCGTCGCCTGCGCGAATTCGTGGCCCGCGGCGAAAGCGAGCGGCGGATCGAGAGTCTTCCCAAGCTGATCGAGGATGCGAGCACCCTGGCGCTGGTCGGCGCGCGGGAGCACGGCATTGCGGTCACGTTCAGGCTCGATCCCGCAGCCGATCTCGTGCTCGCCGACCGCATCCAGATCCAGCAGGTGCTCGTCAACCTGATGCGCAACGCCAT
This sequence comes from Rhodospirillales bacterium 24-66-33, assembly GCA_002281855.1. GTDB lineage: Bacteria > Pseudomonadota > Alphaproteobacteria > Reyranellales > Reyranellaceae > Reyranella. Next base: position 516,898 of record NCHQ01000001.1, read on the forward strand.
CGACGTCATGAGCGAGGGCGGCGCGGTCCGCCGGCTGGACATCGCCACGGCCACCGGGCTTGAGGACCAGGTCGAGGTGACCGTGGCCGACACCGGGTCGGGCCTCGCGCCGGAGGTGGCGAGGCAGCTCTTCCAGCCCTTCGTCACGACCAAGCGCAAGGGCATGGGGCTCGGGCTTTCGATCTGCCGCACGATCGTCGAGGCGCATGGCGGCAAGATCTGGGTGAACTCGCCTCCGGAGGGCGGCACGATCTTCCACTTCACCCTGCGCGCGGCTGCACACGATCGGGAGAACGAGGATGGCTAGCCAGGTCGTTCACGTGATCGACGACGATGTCGACGTCCGGCAGTCGCTCGCCTTCCTGCTCAGCACGGCCGGCCTCGCCGTGCGCGTGCACGAGTCCGCGGTCGCGTTCCTGAAGGCCCTGCCGGACGCTCAGCCGGGTTGCGTGGTCACCGATATCCGCATGCCCGAGATGGACGGGCTGGAGCTGCAGCGCCGTCTGGTCGGGTTGAGGGCCGGTTTTCCCGTGATCGTCATGACGGGCCATGGCGACGTGCCCATGGCGGTGGAGGCCATGAAGGCGGGCGCCGTCGACTTCATCGAAAAGCCGTTCGACGACGAAACCCTTCTCTCCGCGATCAGGTCTGCCCTCGACAGCCATTCCCGCAACCGCGAGCGCGAGGACCGCATCCTGGCGATCCGCAAGCGCCTCGACGCGCTGTCCGGGCGGGAGCGCGACGTGCTGCGGGGGCTCGCGGCCGGCAAGGCGAACAAGGTGATCGCCTACGACCTCGGCATCAGCGCCCGCACCGTGGAGGTCTATCGCGCCAACGTGATGACCAAGATGCAGGCCGACAGCCTCTCCGAACTGGTGCGCATGGTTCTCATGGCCGAGGGAGAGTCCTAGGATTTGCGCTGGATCAACGCGGCCCCGCTTGCGGTAGGTGACGGTGGTGCATGTCGAAGGCTTCAGATGCCATCCTGCTCGTCGATGACGATGCCGCCGTGCGCCACGCGCTCAAGTTCTCGCTCGAGATGGAGGGCTTCGATGTGCGGCTCTATCCTACGCCGGAGGCACTGCTGGCGGAGCACGACCTGCCGGCCGACGGATGTCTCGTCATCGACTACCGGATGCCCGACATCGACGGGCTGGAACTCGTCGAGCGTCTGCGGAGCCGCGGCGTCACCCTGCCGGTCTTCCTCATCAGCGGCCGGGTGACGCGCTCCCTGCGCGCCCGGGCATCGAGCCTCGGGATCGAGGACGTTCTGGAGAAGCCGCTGTCGGATCTGGCCGCCAGTATCAGGCCTGTGCTCGATGCCCGGCCGTGACGGTCATGCATCCATGCCGGCGACGATCCTCGGTTTCGTGCTCCATTCGTCGGGGCGCCATCAGGCGGCGCTCGCCGTCCTGTCGGTCCTGGTCTTCCTGCTGAGTGCTGCGCCGCTGGAACTGCAGCGGCGGGTGATCAACGTGCTGGTTGATCGCGGGGCTTTCGAGACCGTGTTGTGGCTGGCCGCCGCCTATGTCGGCGTGGTGCTCTCCGAACAGAGTCTGAAACTCTGTCTCAACGTCTATCGCGGCTGGGTCGCTGAGGATTCGGTTCGCCGCCTGCGCAGCCTAGTCGGCGAGTATGCCGATCGCGCCACCCGTGACGTGAGCGGCGAGGAAGCCGGCGTCGAGATCTCGATGGTGCTCGAGGAGGCCGAACCGATCGGCGGCTTCACCGGCGTCAGCCTTTCCGAGCCCCTGCTGCAGGGAGGCGTGCTGGCGAGCGTGATCATCTACATGCTCTATCTCGACTGGCGCATGGCGCTTCTCGGCCTCGCGTTCTTCCTGCCGCAGGTCGTCTTCGTGCCCCTGCTGCAGCGGGCCATCAACCGCCGGGCCCAGTCGCGCATATTGGTCAAGCGCGGCATCAGCGGCGGGCTGGTGAGCCGCATCGCCGTCGGTCGTCGGGCATCGGGTGGCCGCATCGGCTGGGGCTGGACGCAGGATCCGATCGAGCGGGTGTTCACGCTGAACATGGGCATCTACAGGATCAAGTTCACGATGAACCTGCTGATGAACATGATGCATCACCTGGCCGTCGGCTCCGCCCTCTGCTTCGGTGGCTGGCAAGTGCTGCAGGGAACGATCGAGGTCGGGACCGTCGTGGCGGTGGTGGCGGGGCTCGGCAAGCTCAACGACCCCTGGGGAGACATCGTGAACTGGGCGCGCGAACTCGCCGTCGTCGGGGTCAAGTACCGGCTGTTCGCGGGGGTCCTGGAAGGCCTTGTGACTCCGGCCGACGCCCGGCTGCCTACGTAGAATCCCTTAGTTCAAGACCCAAATGGTCGGCTGCCCGCTCGGGCCCTATCCCTGTGTCCGTCAAAGACACCCAGCCGGGAGCCAGCCATGCATACGAACTCAGTAATTTCTGCCCGTATTCCTGCTGCCGTCGCCCTGCGTGGAGCTGCCAACATGCAGCCTGCGGGTACCCCAGTCTGCGGCCAGCCGCGGATGCTGGTAAAGGGTGAGGAGCTGTTCGCCGAAGGCGACCCGGCTGACTATTTCTACAAGGTGGTTTCGGGGTCCATCCGGACCTGCAAGCTGCTGAGCGACGGCCGCCGGCAGATCGATGCGTTTCATCTTGCCGGCGACATCTTCGGGCTGGAAGCCGGCCCCGAATACCGCTTCACCGCTGAAGCGCTGTGCGATGCCACCCTCGTGGCCTTCCGCCGCTCGCGCCTCGCCGAGCTGACGGCAGCCGATCCCGCCTTTGCCAACCAGGTGCTCGCATCGATGATGAAGTGCCTCGGCCGTGCTCAGGACCACATGCTTCTGCTCGGTCGCAAGACCGCCCAGGAGAAGATCGCGACCTTCCTGCTCGACATGGCCAAGCGCATCTCCAGCGACGACGAGCATGTCGAGCTGCCGATGCAGCGCTCCGACATTGCCGACCATCTCGGCCTCACGATCGAGACGGTGTCGCGCACCCTGACCCAGTTTGCGCGCCAGGGCCTGATCCGGCTTCAGGCCGGCAGCCGGTCGGTCGATCTCTGCAACCTCGCCGCCCTGCGCAAGCTCGACGCCTGATCCGATACTCTCGAGAATCGCGGGCGACCCTCGCCCGCGATTCTCCGGATAAGTCCAAGCCCGCAGATGCGCGGTCAGCGACGGAGACGCTGCTTTACGATCGCCACGGCCTGGGCCTGTTGCGACCGCAGGTATTGCGCGGTCGCCGAAGCCACTGAAATGCCCAGCAGCATGAACGAGGCACAGGCGAGCAGCAGGAAATAGATCGGGATATCGGTCATCGAACTTTCCTCGCTTTCACGAATGCTCAGTGGGAAGCGGCACCGATCGGGGCGTTGGGTCGCAGGCGATCGATCGCCTTGAACGACCGCCGGGCATAGGCCAGCAGCTCGCCATCGGTCGGATGGTCCATCGCCTCGACGCCCACCAGCGTCTTCTTGACGTGCGGCAGATGCTTGTCGAGATGGTGGATCAGTTCCTGCTTGGCCTGTGCCGGGCCGACCAGAAGCCATTCCTGGGCGCCGCGGATGGCGTCGACGATGTGATCGAGGAAACTCACGTCGAGAGCGGCATGGCCTGCACCGATGACACCGGCCTTGTGGTGCACCTTGCGGAACGGGGTGTGGGCCTTGATGTTCTCGCGCTCCACATCGTCGGCGTTGAAGCGGAACACGTGGGCTTCCTTGCTGTCCATCCAGACGATGGCGTGACTGTGGGTCATGGTTTCTCCCGATGGCAATGTGGCTAGTGTGGATTGGCGGGTCCGGCGACGCGTTGATTCAAGTCAATCGTCGGACGATGTCGGGTCGGACGACTGCCGGCGCGCGGCCACGGCGCGCAATTCGCTCATCCCTTTTCCGGTCCGCGGATCCACCACGTGCAGCCCGTTGCAGGCGAGGCAGTGCTGTCCGACGAACGCCGGCAGGGGCCCGTTGCCTCCTTCGTAGCGGCCCTGGACATTGTAGCCCGTGGTCGGGCAGCGGAAGACGAACGTACGCACGGTGCCATTTTGTCTCCGCACCCCTGATGCGGCTTTGATTCAGGTCAAAGCGGCGCCTGCCTTCGCCGACGATCTTTCCCGCGGAGGGGATTTCTCATGACCAAGTGCGCTTCCAAGGACAGGTTCGGCTATCTCGGGACGGAGGCGGCTGCCTTGCGCGAACATCTCGATCAGGCGTCGGCCGCCATCGCCCGTGCCGCCCAGAGCGAGGGTACCGAGGCCGCCACGGCGGCCGCCGAAGCGGCGCGGGAACTGCTGGCGCGTGCGGCCCTGCTGGCCGACGAATGGGTCGACAAGGCCAAGGGGGCGGCGAAGGCGGTCGACGAGGGGCAGGAGGGACTTGCCGACATCGTCCGGCGCAAGCCGCTCGCCGCGCTCGGTCTCGCCGCGGCATCCGGCTTCGTGCTGGCGCTCCTCGTGCGGCGCAAATGAGCGTTGCGTCGGAAGCCGGAGCGCTGCTGGTCGCCCTGGCCCGGTCGCTGGCGACGGTGGGGGCCGGCGTCCTCGTTACGTCCGGGCGGCGCCTCGCGGCCACGGTGGCCGCCTATCTCGTCGTCGGTCTTTTGCTGACCGTCAGCCTCGCCTTCCTGACCCTGTCGGCCTATCGCGCGATCGTCGCGTCGGTCGGCGACGTCTACGGCCCGCTGATCGTCGGCTGCTTCTATCTCGTGGCGGGACTCACGGCAGCGCTCATCGTCCTCATGCGCCGCCGCTAGCCTGCATGCTCAAGGTTCGAAGGCTCGGAATCGACGCCTGTCAGGAGACCGTCGCTTACCTCGCCCGTCGCTGCGAGCATTATCGCGCACAAGAATTCGTGGCGCTCGCCCGGATCGAGATCTGGGGCGGGGGGCGCCGCATCGTCGCCACGCTGAACATCGTCGACGACGAGTCGATCATGGCGACCGACGAGCTCGGCCTGTCTGAACTCGCCTATCGCCAGCTCGGGCTTCCGGCGGGAGCGCCGGTGGAAATCGCCCAGGCGGGACCGCCGCCCAGCCTCGACCATGTCCGTGCCAAGATCGACGGCGCCGAACTGGATCCGGTCGCCTACCAGGAAATCGCGCGCGATCTCGCCGCGCATCGCTACTCCAAGATGGAGATCGCGGCCTTCCTGATCGCCGGCGCACGCTTCACGACCGCGGCCGAGGTGCTTTCGATGACCCGCGCGATGGCGGCCGTGGGAGGTCGCCTGTCCTGGGCCAGCGAGATGGTCGTCGACAAGCATTGCATCGGCGGCATTCCGGGCAACCGGACCTCGATGATCGTCGTCCCGATCGTGGCAGCCCACGGCCTGACCATCCCCAAGACGTCGTCGCGCGCGATCACTTCGCCCGCCGGCACCGCCGACACGATGGAAGTGCTGGCGAGGGTCGATGTCGGCTCGGACGAAATGCACGAGATCGTGGCCGCCGAGAACGGCTGCCTGGTGTGGGGCGGGCATGCCAACCTCTCTCCGGCGGACGATGTCCTGATCTCGGTCGAACGGCCGCTGGCAATCGACACGCCCGAGCAGATGGTCGCCTCCATCCTGTCGAAGAAGCTCGCGGCCGGCTCCACGCATCTCGTTCTCGATCTGCCGGTCGGGCCCACGGCGAAGCTGCGCGATCGCGAGCGCTTCGTTCGGCTGCGCAAGCTCTTCGAATACGTCTCCGACCAGGTCGGCATCAGCACGACGGTGCTGGCGACCGACGGCAGCCAGCCCATCGGCCGCGGGATCGGTCCGTGGCTGGAAGCCCGAGACGTGATGCAGGTCCTCGAACGACATCCCGAGGCGCCGCGTGACCTGGAGGAGAGGGCCGTCCTGCTGGCCGGCCATGTGCTCGACTTCGATCCCGCGCTGCGCGGCGGCCAGGGGATCGTGCGGGCCCGCGAACTGCTGCACAGCGGCGCGGCGCTCGCGAAGATGCGGCGGCTGATCGCGGCGCAGGGGGCTCCGCCGCAGGCGACGAGCCTCGGCACCCTCACGCATGAGGTGCCGGCCACCCGGGACGGGGTCGTGACGGCCATCGACTGCCTGCGCCTGGCGCGGATTGCGCGCCTCGCCGGCGCGCCCATGGACAAGGGCGCGGGTGTCGATCTGTTCAAGCGGATCGGGGATCCTGTGGAACGGGGCGAGCCGCTCTACCGGATCCACGCCGCCTTCGAGGCCGACTTCCGCTTCGCCATCCAGCTGGCCGCCGCCGGGGACGGCATGACCCTCGGGCGACGCGCATGACCCTCTCGCTCCATATCCATGGTGCCGCCGGCACGGTCACGGGATCGTGCCACCGGCTGGTGACGCCGCACGGGACGTTGCTCGTCGATTGCGGTCTGTTCCAGGGGCCGAAGTCGCTGCGTGCCCTGAACTATCGAGACTTCCCTTTCGCGCCGGCAGAGATCGCCGCGGTGCTGTTCACCCATGCCCACATCGATCACAGCGGGCTCTTTCCCAAACTGACGCTCGCCGGATTTCAGGGCCGCGCCTTCGCCACCGAAGCGACGCGCGACCTTCTGCGCTGGCTGTTGCCCGACGCCGGCGCCATCCAGGAGAACGACGTCGAGCGCCTGAACCGCCGCAATGCCCGGCGAGGCGAGCCGGTCGTGGTGCCGATCTACACGCGCGCCGATGCCGAGGCCTCGCTCTCCTTCATCGAGTCTCAGCCGTACGATCGCTGGTTCGAGCCGCTGCCCGGCGTCCGGGCGCGCCTGCGCAATGCCGGGCACATTCTCGGCAGTGCCTTCATCGAAATCGAGGTCGACGCCGCACCGCGTCCGCTGCGGCTCGTCTTCTCCGGCGACGTCGGGCCGCTCGGCAAGGCCCTGCAGCCCGATCCCGCGCGGCCCGGTCGCGCCGATGTCGCGCTGGTCGAGTCCACCTACGGCAGCCGCTCGCGCGAGCCGATGTCGGAAGCGGATCGCAGGGCCGTCCTGGGCCGCGAACTCGAGGTCGCCCTGGCCGCCGGCGGCAATGTCGTCGTGCCGGTCTTCGCGGTCGAGCGTACACAGGAGATCCTCGAGGACATCGCGGAACTCAAACGGGGCGGCAAGCTCAGGGGCGCACAGGTCTTTCTCGACTCGCCGCTGGCGGGCCGCACGACCGAGGTCTTCCGGACCCATCGCGCCTCCCTCAGCCGCTCCGAAGGCGGACATGCGTTCAGCGGCGGCGAGTTCCGGCTGAGCGAGACGGTCGATCAGAGCCGGGCGATCGGGCGTATTCATGCCGGTGCGATCATCCTGGCCGGGTCCGGCATGTGCGACGCCGGACGGGTGAAACATCATCTCAAGGACAATCTGTGGCGCACGGACTCGACGATCCTCTTCGTCGGGTACCAGGCGCCGGGCACCCTGGGGGCACTGATCCGCGGTGGCGCCGCCCAGGTGCGCATCCACGGCGAGGAGATCGGCGTCCGGGCGCGTGTCCGGTCGATCGACACCTATACGGGCCATGCCGATCGTGAGGAGCTTGTCGGCTGGTGCCGGCCGATGCTGGACGGGCTTGGTTCTCTCCTGCTCGTCCATGGGGAGCCGAACGGAATCGACGGCCTCTCCGCCGCGCTGGCTGCAGCCGGGGTCGATCGAGCCCGCATCGTCGCGCCTGTCCTCGACGAGAAGTTCGTCTTCGTCCATCGCGACGGCCGGTGGAGTGCGATCCCCGAGGCGAACGGCATGCCGCGGCTCCCGCCCGAGGCGGCGAACGCGCGGCGCGACTGGCACAATGACTATGCGCAGATGCTGCTCGATATCCGGGGAGCGCTGCAGGCCGCTCCCGACGACGCGGCGCGGCACCGGCTCCTGCAGGAACTGCGCCGCGTGCTCGGCAACAGCGGCCGATAGGCGCCACATAAAAAAGGATGCGCCCCGACGCCGGGGCGCATCCTGGAGCGAACGCGCCGTATGGTTACTTGGCCGCCTTGAGCGTGACCTCGGCCAGCCCGGCGGCGACGTTCAGGCCGACATTGCCTTCGACGCTGACCGGCTGCAGGCTGACTTGCTTGTTGCCGCCGCCAATCAGGACGTTGGCGCCCGCGCCCACACCTGCCGAAGCACTGGCCGTCGGGCCGACATAGTCGCCGGCAAGCGCACCCTTGGCGACCTGGCCGGGGGCGAAGACCAGCCACACGACATGCCCCTGCTTGGTGAAGCCGAGATCGACGCCGTATTTCTTGATGGTGCCCGTATAGTGATCGGCCGTGCCGTCGGTCTTGGCGAGGATGCAGTCGAGTTCCTTGGAGGAGCCGAAGACGAATCCGACGCCCCCGGCGACTGTGCAGGTGAGCGAGCCGACATTCACGCCCTTGGGCGCAGTCTGCGCTTGCGCCGCGAGGCCGAAGGGAAGAAGGGACAGCGCTGCCGTGAGGACTGCAGTATACATTTTCATCGCTTGTCTCCTGGGGACACGGAAAAGGGTTTCTCCGCGCGGTTGAGGCTACGACGCGGACACCTGAGAAACGTTGATCTGCATCAAGGTCGCGCCGGGTTGATGCAGATCAACGGCCTGCGCTCCATCCGCGCTTACAGTCGGTGCCGGAAGCGGAGGGTGAGATGAACGACATGCATGCGGACAAGCTGCCGAGCGTGGAGTCACTGCCGGCGAGCAACATGGCGAATACGGCACTTTCGACATACGCCGATTATTTCGAGGAATGGGCCGCCGTCGGCGCGGCCTGGCAGAGCGAGTTCTCGCGATTCGCCGAACGCCGGCTCAAGGACAATGTCTCGACATACCTGACGCTGCTGTCGGCGCGTGACGCCGCGAGCGTCTGGCAGGCTCACGGCGCCTGGGGCGTTCGCGCACTCGAGGACTATTCGGCAGAGGCCAACCGTCTCGGCCAGCTCATTACCAGCGTGACCGTGTGCGGCGCGACGCCGGAGGCCCAGCAGACGACCCAGCTTCTCGGCTAGCGAAGGCTCAGTATGTAGTCGACAAGCGCCTGGCGTTCCCGATTGCTGAGGGAGAAGTCGGGCATGCGCGTGTGCCCGATCGAAAGGTAGGCCTTGAGCTGCTCGGCGTTGGTCGTCGACTTGGCCGCGATGGCGGAAAAGCTCGGGATACCGTTCGCGCTGGCGGTTCTTGGCGCGGGCTCGACGATGTGACAGGCCATGCACCAGCGTTCGGCCAGAGCGGCGCCGTAGCCGGGACCCTGCGCGAGCGCAGGGAACGGCAGAAACAACAGCAAGGCGATCAGCTTTTTCATCGAGTTCTCCATGATCTGATTAGGAGCGGCGCAGCGCCCGGAAAAGGGCGATGCCGACGACGAGAATCAACACCGAGGGCACGAGTCCCATCAGCGCGAGTTCGAACGGGTCCCGTGCCGTGCCGCGCAGGAACGGAAGCCACGAATCGTCCGCCTGGCACCACAGCCGGCCATCGGCCTGGCGGATGCACGACTGGTTGAGCAGCAGCATCCAGCCGACCCACGCAATCGCACTGCCAACGGCCCAGAGGGTTATCAATGCGCGTCCCGAGCCCATCCTGCCGGTCCTTTCTGGTCGAGCGCCCGTAGACGAAGTTGATCCCGCCGGACGTCCGTGCTCCTTGTCCCAGATCAAGCGGCTGAGGCTTTGATCTGGATCACGGCGGGTCGTCGCTTTCGGTCGCTAGGTTGAACGATGGTCGATGAGAGAACCCGAGGTCGCGCGGCGACAGAACCGCCAGGGCGGGGCGAGACGGCGGTCTCCGATCATCGCTCTCTGCTGTTGCTGCGCGGCGGCGCCGCGCTTCTGTTCGCGTTCCTCGTGTTCTTCTGGCCCCGGCTCACGGTCACCGGACTAGCGGTGCTGTGGGGCGGCTACTCCCTCGTGGATGGCACGCTGGCATTGACCGGCGCGACGCTCGCGAGGAGCGGCAGCGCGCGTATCGGGCTGGCCCTCATCGGAGTGGCGGGGCTGGCCTGCGCCGCCGGCACCCTGTTCGCGCTCGACGTGGTCGTCGGGCATCTGGTGGGGATCATCGCGATCTGGGCGATCTCGACCGGCGCGATGCAGCTCTGGGCGGCTCGCGAAGTGAGCAAGATGGTCGATCGTGGATGGGTCCTCGCCCTGGATGGCTTGGGAGCGATCCTGTTCGGGCTGGCATTGGCGCTCTGGCCGGACCCGGAGATGCAGGCGCTGGTCTGGCTGACCGGATGGTTCGCCCTGGCACTCGGGAGCCTGTTTTCGAGCATCGCGATCTGGCTTGGCCGGCCAGGCTGAGACGAAAAGTCTTTGCTTCCACTTGACGCAAGTCAAGGACGCCCCGGGTGGCGTTTCTAGAGTGCTCCGCATCCTCCGACGGCGGGAGCGGGCAATGCTGGCAAGAGACATCATGACCGAGAAGGTCGTTTGCGGCCGGCCGACGGACTCCCTGTTCGACGCCGCAGAACTCATGCTGGAAGCCAATGTCAGCGCGCTCCTCGTCGTGGGCGACACGCAGGAGATCCTGGGAATCATCAGCGAAGCGGATCTCATCCGCCGGGCCGACAGCGATGCGGGCCCGGGAAAGAGCTGGCTGCAGTGCCTTCTGGAAAGCGACACCTCGACCAGCCGCGCGTCCATCTCCAGCCGCACGCGGCGGGTCGGGGACATCATGACGAAAGAAGTCGTTACGGCGAGCGAGGACACGCCACTCGCGGAGCTGGTGGAGCGCCTGCAGCGGCACAGGGTGAAGCGCATCCCGATCGTTCGCAATGGCATCCCGGTGGGTATCGTCAGTCGTGCCGATCTCGTGCGGGCCGTGCTGTCGCGCGAGAGGCCTGCCGGGCGGCGTCCGGAAGCATGACAGGCTTGCGAAAGGCGAACGATCACATCCGGCTCGCGCCGGTATTTGCGGAGGTGCGGGCATGATCGACAGGGCGGCTGCAGGAGTTCGCTGGTTTCGAGAGATCCGCTCCACCGATCTCGCGTCGGTGGGGGGCAAGAACGCCTCGCTGGGAGAGATGGTTTCCGCGCTCGGCGGCCAGGGCGTAAGGGTGCCGGACGGCTTTGCGCTGACGGCGGACGTCTATCGCGAGGCGCTGCTGGCGAGCGGAGCCTGGCCGAAACTGGCGGCTCTGCTCGACGGCGTCGGTGCGAACGATGTCGGTCGGTTGGCGAGGGCGGCCGCCGAGGCAAGAGCACTCGTCTATGCCGCCACGGGCACGGACCAGATCCGAACGATGCTGGTGGAGAATTACCGGAAGCTCGAGGCGATGTATGGCGCGCGCGTCGCGGTCGCTGTCCGCAGTTCTGCCACGGCCGAGGATCTGCCCACGGCGAGCTTCGCCGGCCAGCATGACAGTTTTCTCAACGTCCAGGGCATCACCCAACTCGAGGAAGCCTGCCGGAAGTGCTTTGCCTCCGCCTTCACCGACCGGGCGATCGTCTATCGCAATGCCAATGGCTTCGACCATCTGAAGGTCGGCCTGTCCATTGGCATCATGAAGATGGTGCGCTCGGATCTGGCGGCCAGCGGTGTGACCTTCACGCTCGACACCGAAAGCGGCTTTCGCGACGTCGTGCTGGTGACCGGAGTCTGGGGACTGGGCGAGAGCATCGTCCAGGGAAAGGTCGATCCCGACGAGTTTCACGTCCACAAGCCCACGTTTCGCGCCGGCAAGCGCTGCGTCCTGCGGCGGTCGCTGGGCCGCAAGCAGCAGGAACTGATCTACGGGAAGGAACATGCCGCCGGCACGACCGTCTATGTGGAGACGCCGGCCGACAAGCGCGACCGCTTCTGCATCAGCGATGCCGAAGTGCTCGAGTTGACCAACTGTGCCCTGCGGATCGAGGCGCATTACTCGCAACTGGCCGGTGAGCCGCGTGCGATGGACATCGAATGGGCGAAGGACGGTCCCGATGGCGAGCTCTTCATCGTGCAGGCCCGCCCCGAGACGGTGGTGTCGCGGCGCGCAGCCTCCGTCATCGAGACCTACAGGGTGCGCAGCAAGAGCGCGCCGCTGGTCGAGGGACGCGCGGTGGGCGAACGAGCGGCCAGCGGCGCCGTCTATCCGGTGTCGAGTGCCGCCGACCTGCCGGGCTTTCCGCCGGGCGCCGTGCTGGTCGCGAGCTCGACCAGCCCCGATTGGGAACCGGCGATGAAGCGGGCGTCGGCCATCGTGACGGATCGCGGCGGCAGGACCTGCCATGCCGCCATCGTGGCGCGCGAGCACGGCATTCCTGCCATTGTCGGCGCCGGCGATGCCACGACGGTTCTCAGGAAAGGCGCGCGGGTGACGGTGTCGTGCGCCGAGGGCGAAACCGGCCGCGTCTATCCGGGCGACCAGCCCATCGAGATCGTCACGAAGGACGTTGCGGACCTGGCCCGGCCGCGCACGCCCATCATGGTGAATCTGGGAAATCCGGACCTCGCTTTCCGGACCGCCATGCGACCGAACGAGGGGGTCGGGCTCGCCCGCATGGAGTTCATCGTCAACCAGCATATCGGCGTTCATCCGATGGCGCTGGCCCATCCGGAGAAGGTGACCGATCCCGCCGAACGCGAGCAGATCGCGCGGTTGACGCGGCACTTCGACGATCCGAAGGCCTTCTTCATCGAGCGCCTGTCGGAAGGGATCGGCACGATCGCCGCGGCCTTCCATCCCAAGCCGGTCATCGTGCGGCTGTCGGACTTCAAGACGAACGAATACGCCAAGCTGCTGGGCGGGCGTGGCTTCGAGCCGCGCGAGGAAAACCCGATGCTCGGGTTTCGCGGCGCCAGCCGGTACACGCACCCGGCCTATGCGGACGGCTTTGCGCTCGAATGCGCTGCACTGCGGCGTGTTCGTGATGACATGGGCCTGGAGAACGTGCGGATCATGGTGCCGTTCTGCCGCCGGGTGGAGGAGGGCGCGCAGGTCATTGCCGCGCTCGCGAAGCACGGGCTGACGCGCGGCCAGAACGGGCTCGAAGTCTACGTGATGTGCGAGATTCCCAACAACGTCATCCAAATCGATGCCTTCGCCCGGTTGTTCGACGGGTTCTCGATCGGCTCGAACGATCTCACGCAGCTCGTCCTGGGCGTCGACCGTGATTCCGACATGGTCTCGTTCGAGTTCGACGAACGCGACCCCGGCGTGCTCGAAATGCTGCGGCTGGCGATCGAAGGCGCCCACCGCAACGGACGTCATGTCGGCATCTGCGGCGAAGCACCGGCCAACTATCCGGAGATCGCGAGCTTCCTGACCAAGCTCGGCATCGACTCGATCAGCGTCAATCCCGAGAGCGTCGCCCAGACGATGGAGGTCGTGTTTCGCGCGGAAGCTTGAGGCATATCAATTCCCCGGCGTTCCTGGCCGCCTAGCGTGATGGCCAACAACGGAGGAACCCATGCCAAAGATGATGGCGGCAGTGTTTGCCGAGCCGGGCCGGATCGTCCTCGAGTCGCGACCGGTGCCCGATGTCGGCCCCCTGGATGCGCTGGTGCGGATCAGCACGACGACGATCTGCGGCACCGACGTGCACATTCTTCGCGGAGAGTACCCCGTCGCCAAGGGGTTGATCGTCGGCCACGAGCCGGTCGGCATCATCGAGAAGCTCGGCTCGGAGGTCAAAGGCTACAAGGAAGGCCAGCGTGTGATCGCCGGCGCCATCACGCCGAGCGGTCACAGCTATGCCTGTCTCTGCGGCGCGCATTCCCAGGATGGACCCGGAACGCGGCACGGCTTCAAGCCGGCGGGCGGCTGGCGCTTCGGCAATACGATCGACGGCTGCCAGGCCGAATTCGTGCTCGTACCCGATGCGATGACGAATCTCGCCCCGGTGCCGTCGAACCTCACCGACGAGCAGGTGCTGATGTGTCCCGACATCATGTCGACCGGGTTCGCGGGTGCCGAAGGGGGCAGCGTCCGCATCGGCGACATCGTCGCGGTCTTCGCCCTGGGCCCGATCGGTCTCTGCGCGGCGCTGGGTGCGCGGCTGATGGGCGCCACCACGGTGATCGGCGTCGACACGGTGCCGGCCCGGATGGCGGTCGCGCGGAAACTCGGTGTCGACCATGTCGTCGATTTCAAGAAGACCGATCCGGTGGCGGCAATCCGCGAACTCACGGAGGGGCGCGGTGTCGATGTCGCGATCGAGGCGCTGGGCACGCAGCAGACCTTCGAGAGCGCGCTGCGCGTGCTGCGGCCGGGCGGAACGCTGTCGAGTCTCGGCGTCTATTCGACGGATCTGCGCATCCCGCTCGATGCCTTCACGGCGGGCCTCGGCGACAACAAGATCGTCACGTCGCTCTGCCCGGGCGGCAAGGAGCGCATGCGGCGGCTGATGGACGTCATCGCCGCGGGACGCGCCGATCTGGGCGCCCTGGTGACCCATCGCTTCAAGCTCGCCGACATCGAGCAGGCCTATGACCTTTTCGCGCATCAGCGTGACGGGGTTCTCAAGATCGCCCTCACACCGTGATCGGGAGCCGCCCAAATGGTCAGTCCACCTTCCGGCTTCGACGGCCAGGCCGTGCCTGTGTCGCCGGGTCGGCGCCTGTTGCGGCCCGACTTCGTATGGGGTGTCTCGACCTCGTCCTATCAGATTGAGGGCGCGGCACGGGAGGACGGGCGCGGTCCCAGCATCTGGGACGGCTTTTCCCACCAGCCCGGTCGGATCGCCAATGGCGATACCGGCGATGTCGCGTGCGATCACTACCATCGATATGCCGAAGACATCGCCCTGATGCGCGAGATGGGCGTGGGCGCCTATCGCTTCTCGGTCGCCTGGCCGCGCGTGCTGCCGGAGGGGCGGGGGATCGCGAACGAGCGCGGGATCGCCTTCTACGACCGGCTCGTCGACGGGTTGCTCGCCGCGGGAATCGAGCCCTGGGTGTGCCTGTACCATTGGGACCTGCCGCAGGCGCTGCAGGATCGCGGCGGCTGGGCCGAACGCGACAGCGCGAATTGGTTCGCCGACTATGCCCGACTGGTGGCGAGCCGGCTGGGCGACCGGGTCAAGCGGTTCGCGACCTTCAACGAGCCCGGCGTCTTCACGCTGTTCGGGTACGCATTCGGCTGGCATCCGCCGGCTGTCGACGATGCGGCCCAGCATCATGCCGCGATCCATCATGTGAACCTGGCGCATGGCGCGGCGATCGATGTGCTTCGGGCCTACCTTCCCGGCGTATCGCTCGGGACCATCTGCAACATGCAACCGGTGCGGCCGGTCGATCCGACGCCCGCCGACTGCGCGGCGGCCGCCCTGCTGGACGACTACTGGAACCGCGCCTTCGCCGATCCGCAGATTCGCGGCGCCTATCCCGCCGTGCTGGCCGAGCGCATCGCGCCGTTCGTTCAGGACGGTGACATGGAACGGATCCGGCGCCCCATCGACTGGCTGGGCATCAACCACTATTCGCCGATCTATGCGCGCGCCGACGCGGGGTCACGCCTGGGCTTTGCCTGGAGCGATGCGCCGGCCGAGGTGCCGCGTTCCCCGATCGGGTGGCAGATCGATCCCGATGCCTTCAGGAACACGCTGCTCGACGCCTGCGACCGCTATCGGCTGCCGATCTACGTGACGGAGAACGGCGCCGGCGCGGAGGAGAGCGGCGATGCCGCGGGAGCCGTGAACGACGTGGAACGCATCGACTATCTCTCGCGCTACCTCGATGCGCTCGAAGAGGCGGTCCTGCTGGGCGCCGACGTGCGCGGCTATTTCGTCTGGTCGCTGCTCGACAATTTCGAGTGGGGCGCGGGCTACGCCAATCGCTTCGGCCTCGTGCGCGTCGACTATCCCACGCAGCGCCGCATCCCCAAGGCCTCGGCCCGCTGGTACAAGGCGACCATCGCAGCCCAGGTCCGAGGAAGCGTGCCATGAGCTGCCTCCTCGCCGATGTCGGAGGCACCCGCACCCGGTTCGCCCTGCTGACGGACGGGCAGGTGGGACCGATCGAATCGGTGCGCACCGGCGCCTACGCCAGCATCCACGATGCCGTGCATCACTTCCTCAATGGCCAGGCCGCGAGCATGGTCGTGGACCGGGCGGTGATTGCGGCGGCCGGACCCGTCTCGGGCGGCCGTTGCAAGCTCACCAACGCCCGCTGGATCCTCGATGCCGAGAGTCTGCGGCAGGCGCTGCATCTTCGGTCGGTGCGCCTCGTCAACGACCTTGAGGCCCTGGCCTGGGCCGTGCCGCATTTCGGCGCCGACGACCTGGTCGCGGTCGGCGACGGCAGCGCCGTCCAGGGAGAGCCCGTAGCCGTCATCGCGCCGGGCACCGGGCTCGGCCTGTCCTGTTACCTGCCCGGCGCGCCGCCGCGGGTCGTGGCCAGCGAGGCCGGGCACGCGACGATGGCGGCGACCGACGCGGGCGACGCCGCGATCCTGGCATGGCTGCGCCAGCGCTTCGGCCATGTCTCGGCCGAGCGCGTGCTGTCGGGCGCGGGACTGGTGAACCTGCAGGCGGCGCTGGCGATCGAAGAGGGCCGTGAGTCCGGAACGGTCACGCCGGAGGAGATCGTCCGAGGGGCTGTCTATGGTTCGCCCCGGGACAGCGCCGCGCTGGAACTGTTCTGTGATTTCCTGGGATCTTTCGCGGGCGACATCGCGCTCACCTTCGGCACCCGCGGCGGGGTGTTGTTCGCGGGCGGGATCGCGCCCCATATCCTCCCGGTTCTGCTGGATTCGTCGTTCCGCGCGCGCTTCACCGCCAAGGGCCGCTTCGCCGACTATGTCGGGCAGATCCCCACCGCCGTCATCGTTCGGCCGGAGCCTGCCTTCCTCGGCCTGGCGGCGCTGGCATCGCGGGGAGACGGATGAGGACCGAGGATGGCGTCTCGGCCGTCGGGCCCGGGCCGCTCAGGCGCTTCTGGCATAGCGCGCTGGGGTTCGGCCGCGGCAAGGCCTCCTGGATGCCGTGGACCCTGATCGGGCTGCTGATCCTCTGCGTCGTGGCGCAGCTTCTGGTGCAGTACCGGCTGAACGTCTGGAATCGGGACTTCTTCGATGCGCTGGAAAAGCGCAACGGCGCCGGGATCCGCCACCAGACCTATCTTCTGCCCGGCCTCGCCGCCTGCAGCATCTTCCTGGCCGCCTTCGCCGTCTGGGCGCGCATGACCTTCCAGCGCAGTTGGCGCGGTTGGCTCACCGCGCACCTGGTCGGGCTCTGGCTGGAGAATGGCAACTACCGGCGTCTCGAGACCGGAAGCGACGAACCCCAGCTCGCGGAATACCGGATCGCCGAAGATGCGCGCATCGCCACCGATGCTCCGATAGACCTCGTGACCGGCCTGCTGTCCTCGGTGCTCACCGCCGCGACCTTCGTTGTTGTGCTGTGGACGGTCGGCGGCGCGATTGCGATCGGACCCGCGCGCCTCGACCTAGAATTGCCGGGTTACCTCGTGTTCGCCAGCATCGCCTACGCCATGCTGACGACCGGGGCCATGCTGCTGGTCGGGCGTCGCATGGCGCATGTCATCGAGCGGAAGAACCAGGCCGAGTCGGAGCTCAAGTTCGCGGTTGCCCGGCTGCGCACGGCGCCGGCCGGCCCGGTGGGAGCGGGAGTGCCGGCGGGGGCGGTGAGCTTCGCGCTGGCCGAGGTGCTGCGGACCTGGCGGCTGTTGTGTGGCCAGCACGTGAGGACCACACTCGTATCCTCCGGCAATACGCTGCTGGCGCCCATCATCGGTCTGATCCTGTCCGTGCCCAAGTATATCGACGGCTCCCTGTCGCTCGGCGAGGTGACCCAGGCCGCTGCGGCCTTTGCGGCGGTCCAGATCGCTTTCAACTGGTTGGTCGACAATTACCCGCGTCTTGCGGAGTGGGCCTCGTCCGCGAGCCGTGTGGGCGTCCTGCTGCTGGCGATCGACCAGCTGGGCAAGCCCCGGCAGCCCGCGGTGGCGGAGATAGCATCCAGGAGGTGATCCGTGCCGCAATCCGAGACCGAGACGGCGGGAGCCTCGTGGCGGTCGGGCCTCCCGCAGGCGGATGCGCAAGCGCGCCTGCGGGCCGAGGGCTTCAACGAGCTTCCTGCGGGCGATGGCCGGGGCATCCTGCGCATCGTGGCCGACGTGCTGCGGGAGCCGATGTTCTCGCTGCTGCTGGCCGCGGGCGCGATCTACCTGGTACTTGGCGACCTCGGCGAGGCGATCGTCCTCCTCGCCTTCGCGACACTGTCTGTCCTGATCACCGTCGTGCAGGAGACCCGCAGCGAGCGCGTGCTTGCGGCCCTGCGTGATCAGGCGAGCCCGCGCGCGCTGGTGATCCGCGACGGGGAGCGGCGGCGCATCCCCGGCCGGGAGGTCGTGCGCGGCGACACGATCGTCGTGCTCGAAGGCGACCGCATTCCCGCCGACGCGGTCGCCGTGTCGGCCAGCAGCCTCGTCGTCGACGAATCGCTGCTCACCGGTGAATCGGTTCCCGTCAGCAAGCGCGCCGGCGATGGTGATGACGCCATGGCGCGCCCCGGCGGCGAGAACACGCCGTATCTCTATTCGGGAACGCTGGCCGTCCATGGCGAGAGCATTGCCGTGGTGCGCGCGACCGGACCCGGCAGTGAGCTCGGTCGCATCGGCCAGTCGCTGAAGGCGATCTCCCCCGAGCCGCCGCGGCTGCAGGTGGAAACCCGCCGGCTCGTGCGGATCTTCGCGGCGGTCGGAGCCGTCGCCACCGTGGCCGTCGTCCTCCTGATCGGTCTGACCCAGGATGACTGGTTGAAAGCCATACTGGGCGGCATCGCGCTCGGCATGTCGCTCCTGCCGGAGGAATTTCCGCTGGTGCTCACGGCCTTCATGGTCATGGGCGCCTGGCGCCTGTCGCGCGTGCGGGTGCTGACGCGTCGTGCCTCGGCCATCGAGATGCTGGGGGCCGCGACGGTCCTGTGCTCGGACAAGACGGGCACGTTGACCCAGAACCGCATGACGCTGGCAGAAGTGCGCACGCCCGCGACGACATGGCGGACCGGACAGGGCGAGCCCGATCCCGAGGCGACGATTCTGATCGGGACCGCCCGCCGTGCCAGTTCGCCCGAGCCCTCCGACCCGATGGAGAAGGCCATCGCGGCACAGGCCAGTCCTACAATCGAGGGCGAGCTCCTGCGCCGCTATGGTCTCCAGCCGGCATTGCTGGCCATGAGCCATGTCTGGCAGGACGCGGCGGGTGTCCGGCGCGTGGCGACGAAGGGCGCACCCGAGGCGGTCGGCGCGCTCTGCCGGCTGGATCCGGCGGACCAGGCCTGGCTGCCCCGGGCGGTCGATGAAATGGCCGGTGAAGGCATGCGGGTGCTGGGTGTCGCACGGGGACGAGTGCCGGACGGTCCCCTGCCGGACGAACAGATGGGCTTCGATCTCGAGTTCCTCGGCCTGCTGGGGTTCGCCGATCCGCTGCGCGAGAACGTGCCGGCGGCGATCGACGAGTGCCACTCGGCCGGGATCAGGGTCGTCATGATCACCGGAGACTATCCGGCCACCGCGCAGGTGATCGCCGCCCGCGCCGGGCTCGATGCCGGTCAGACGCTCGATGGACCTTCGCTCGAGAGGCTGGACGATGTGTCCCTGCGGGAGTCCATCCGCACCACCAGCGTGTTCGCCCGCATCATGCCGGAGCAGAAGCTGCGCCTCGTGCAGGCCCTGAAGGCCGATGGCGAGGTCGTGGCGATGACGGGCGACGGGGTCAACGATGCACCGGCGCTCCGGGCCGCGCATATCGGCATCGCGATGGGCGGCCGTGGCACCGACGTCGCGCGAGAAGCGTCCGCCATCGTTCTTCTGGACGACGATTTCGGTTCGATCGTGCGCACCATCCGCCTGGGACGGCGCATCTACGACAATCTCCGCAAGGCGAGTGCATACATCGTGGCGGTGCATATCCCGATCGCGGGCCTGGCGCTGCTGCCGTTGCTGTTCGGCCTGCCGTTCATGCTCAGTCCCGTACACATCGCATTCCTGGAAATGGTCATCGATCCGGTCTGCTCGATCGCCTTCGAGGCCGAGACGGAGGAGCGCGATCTGATGCAGCGGCCGCCGCGGGCCGCGGACAGCCGCCTGCTGTCGGGACCGACCATGGTCTTCAGCCTGCTGCAGGGAGCGCTGGCGCTGGTGGCCCTGGCCATCGTCCTGTTCGTGGGGATCAGCCGCGACATGCCGACCGACGAGCTTCGCGCCCTCATGTTCACTTCGCTCGTGCTGATCAATGTCGGGCTGATCGTCGTGAACCGTTCCTTCTCGTCGTCGCTGTCGGTCGCCTTGCGGCGCCCGAACGCTTTCCTGTGGTTTCTCCTGTCCGTGGTCGCGGCGGTATTGACGCTTGCGCTCACCTGGCCGCCGGCGATGGACCTCTTCCAGTTCGGCCCGCTGCATGCCGACGATCTCGGCGTGTCGCTGATCGTGACCGTCGGCCTCATCGTCTGTCTGGAAGCCGTGAAGCCGTGGTGGCGGCACAGTCTGCACCGCTGACGCTCGACGTTGAGATAGGTCAAGGCGACCCCGTGCCGGTGCCGGCATGGTCGCGTCGCTGCCTTCAAACGGTCGAGACCGTCATGCTCTACCTCACCAACGCCAACCTGCCGATCTCGGTCAGGCAACAGCTCCCCCTGCGGGCCCAGGACCTCTATCGCGAAGCCTTCAACGAGACCTGGGCCCTGCACGCGGGCGATGCCGGTCGCGAGGAACATGCCAGCCGTGTTGCCTGGGCGGCCGTGAGGCAGCGCTATCACGCCATGCCGGGCGGCCAGTGGCAGCCGAACGTGCCCCCCGATGTGCCGGGGCGGGAGGAGGGCAGGCGATGACGTACAGGGTGGTGATGGCGGCGCTGTCGCCGGGTCGAGATTGCCAGGGCGTGGCGGGCGCGGCGATTGCGCTCGCCCGGCAGTCGGACGCCATGCTGCTGGCGCGTGCCTACTGCCGTCCGATCCACTGCATCTGCGGCGACTACTCGGTCCCTGCGGCGCTGTTCCAGGAGGACCGGCGGCAGATCGAGCGTCACCTCAAGGCGTCGGAAACGGACTTCCGGGCGATCGCCGCCAAGCACGACCATGTCGCGGACTGGCAGGGCGAGAGCAGCACAGAGCCGCTTTCCGAGCGCCTTGCGCGCGAGTCCGCCGCTGCCGACATCGTCGTCGCCGCTGTCCCGAAAGCCGGTGAGCTGCCAGATGCGACACGCCAGCCCGACCTGTGCGATCTGGTGATGCAGGCGGGGCGTCCGGTGATGCTGGTGCCGGAGTCCTCCCGGACCGCGAGGTTCGACCGGATCCTCGTCGCGTGGAAGGATACGCGAGAGGCGCGGCGGGCCGTGTGCGATGCGCTGCCGTTGCTCGCCCAGGCCAGAAACGTCATCGTCGTCGAAATTCACGGGGCGGACGACCATGCCGCCGCCTGGCAGAGCGTGGCGCGGGTGTCCGGCTGGCTCGCCCGCCACGGCATCGCCGCGGAAGAGAAGGTTGTCCCGGCCGAACTGGCCAATGCCGCTCAGCTGTCGGGTCTCGCGCGAACCTACGATGCCGATGTGATCGTGGCTGGCGCCTATGGACACAATCGTCAGGGGCGCTGGACGCTCGGCGGAATCACAAGCGAACTCCTCTCGGGCGGCCGATGCGTGCTTCTCTCGCACTAACGAGATTCGTCGCCGTCCTCGCTTTGTCGCTGATCGCAGGCTGCGCCGGCGATCCGGCACCGTCTCCCGTCACGCCGCCTCCGCCCATGCCGCCGGTCTCCGAACTGTCGGCGGCGCTGCAGGGGATCGGGATCGCCGTGCCGCCGCGCGGCAAGCTGGTGGTCGTCAACATCCCGTCGTTCGAACTCGTCGCGCTCGAAGACGGAAAGCCGGTCCTGCGCAGCCGAGTCGTGGTCGGCCGACCGTCGACTCCCACGCCCGAACTCTCGACGGCGATCTGGGCGGTGACCTTCAACCCCTCCTGGACACCGACGCCCGCCATGGTGCGTTGGGAAGGCGCGCGGCACATGCCACCCGGTCCCCAGAATCCGCTCGGCCGCATCCTGTTCGAACTCGACAACGACCAGCTGATATTCCTCCACGATACCAACGACCGGAGGTACTTCGAGCGCGCGGTGCGAGCGTTCAGCCACGGATGCGTGCGCGTCGAAAAGGCCCGCGCCATGGCCGCCTGGGCGCTCGGCGTCACGGAGGCCGAGATCGACCGGTCGATCGCACGCGGCGGGACCCATCGCGAGCCGCTCGCGGAGATCATTCCGGTGATGCTGGTCTACCGCACGCGCTTTCCCAATGATGATGGGCGCCTGTTGGACTATCCCGATGTCTACAGGCAGCAATCCGCCGCGGCCGGCGCGACCGTCGAGCGGACCTCTGGCGAATGCCTGGGTCCACTCTAGCATGACGCTTGCGCAGGATCGATTTGCGGCGTTGATCGAACGCTGCCGGCCGCAGCGGCGGAGGAAGCCATGCCCGATTCAGGGATCATCGACATCCGGATCAGCGATATCCGGCAGCTCTTCAATTCCCTCGACCCGTCTCCCTTTCACGAAAGGGATCTCGACCGCGAAGCCGAAGAGTTCATCGTCGGCTGGGCGGACGAGTATCCGCTCGCGAGCCCGCTCGAGCTGGTGATCCGCGTTCCGCCGGAGCATCTCGATCAGGCGCGCCAATCGAATATCCCGCAGGCGATTCACAACTACTTCTCGTATCGCGCGGTGGCGAGCACGAGGCGTATCCGATTCCAGCTCCGGGAGGGCCGCTTCGCCCTCGTGATGGGCCTGGTCTTCCTGGCGATCTGTATCCTGCTCCGCCAGGTCGCCGCTTCGATCGCGGCCGCTCCCCTCCAGCAGGTCTTCCAGGAGGGCCTGCTGATTCTGGGGTGGGTGGCAATGTGGCGGCCGCTGCAGCTCTTCCTCTACGACTGGTGGCCGGTTCGCCACCATGGGCGGCTCTACCAGAAGCTCGCCACGATGAAGGTGAACGTGCTCGCGGCCTAGACGACTGTACCGGCTCGCGTTTGATCTCCGTCAAGTCGCGATGGTCGCAAGTCCCCTATCAAGGCCTGCACCCCAAGCGATCCGAGCCAGCTCAAGAAGGCGACGCTCGATCCGAAGGAGAAGGGATCCTTCCTTGAAGGCCATGGTTCTCTCTTCCCCCGGCGGGTCGCTCCACCTCGAGCAGCGGCCCGACCCCCGGCCAGGTCCCGGTGACCTGCTGATCAGGGTCGAGGCCTGCGGCGTGTGCCGCACCGATGTCCACATCCTCGATGGCGATCTGTCGGGAATCCGGCATCCGATCGTACCGGGCCACGAGATCGTGGGCATCGTCGACGCCGTGGGCACGGGTGTGTCGGCCGCACGGATCGGCAGCCGAGTCGGTGTACCGTGGCTCGGCGGAACCTGTGGCCATTGTCCGTATTGTGCGTCGGACAGGGAGAATCTCTGCGATCGTCCGGTCTTCACCGGCCTCACGAGGGACGGCGGTTTCGCCACCCACGTCGTGGCCAGCGCGGACTTCTCGTTCGCATTGACGGGCTTCGACGACCCGGTGGCCGCGGCGCCGCTCTTGTGCGCCGGACTGATCGGGTGGCGGTCCCTCAAGCTCTGCGGCGACGCGCACCGGATCGGCCTCTATGGCTTCGGCGCCGCCGCGCACATCATCGCCCAGGTGTGCCGATGGCAGGGCCGCGAGGTCCATGCCTTCACCCGGCCGGGCGATTCTGCGGCGCAGGCGCATGCACGTTCGCTGGGAGCGTTCTGGGCCGGAGGCTCCGACGAGCGCCCGCCGCATCTTCTCGACGCGGCCATTCTGTTTGCGCCGGTCGGCGATCTCGTGCCGGCGGCGCTGAAGGTGGTCCGGAAGGGCGGACGCGTGGTCTGCGGCGGCATCCATATGAGCGACATACCGTCCTTTCCCTACAAGCTCCTTTGGGAGGAGCGACAGATTCTCTCCGTCGCCAACCTCACGCGCGAAGACGCCCGGGAGTTTCTGGCGCTGGCGCCGATGGTGCCTGTGAAGACGACGACGACCGTCTACCCGCTGGCGGCCGCCAACGAAGCCATTGCCGATCTGCGTGCGGGGGCCTTCCAGGGCGCGGCTGTCCTGGTGCCCTGACCGGACAGGGCCGGTGCAGAGACTTTGACATGGCGCAATGCGGTCGGTCGCGCCCTGGACGACCGTGCATCACCAGATTGACCGAAGGGAACGGGAAATGCGCGCCAAGGACATCATGACCGAGAGCATCGTCTGCGTGAACGTGAAGGAGACGGTGTTCGATGCCGCCGAACTGCTGCTGGGCGCCGGCGTGAGCGCCGCGCCGGTCGTCAACGACAAGGGCAACGTGGTCGGGATCGTGAGCGAGGCCGATCTCATCCATCGCGCCGAGATCGAAACCGCGCCGCGCAAGTCCTGGCTGCTGCGCCTGCTGGACAGCGAGGCGACGGCCGCCCACGACTACGTCACGTCTCACGCCCGCAAGGTCGCGGACGTCATGACCCGCGAGGTCGTCACGGCGAGCGATGAAGCCACCCTGGGCGAACTGGTCGGGCTGATCGAGAAGCATCACGTCAAACGCATCCCGATCGTGCGGGACGAGAAGGTCGTCGGCATCGTCAGCCGGGCCAACCTGCTGGGGGCGCTGCTGTCGCGCGAGCCCGATGGCGCCGTCGGACTGCCCGACGACAAGAAGCTGCGCCACGCCGTGGTGGAAGCCTTCGACAAGCAGGCCTGGAAGTCGCGGTGGCCCGTGAATGTCGTCGTCAGCGACGGCGTGGTGCATCTCTGGGGGTTCGTCGGGGGCGAGGAAGTCCGAAAGGCCTACCGCGTTGCCGCCGAGAACGTGCCCGGTGTGAAAAAGGTCAAGAGCCACCTGCGTTCGATCCCCGCCACCGTCGGCATGGGCGTCTAGGGCAGGGCGCGGTACCCCTCCAATTAGGCCTCTCGAGCGTGAGCACGACCGGGCCGAGAATAGCCCGGTCGGCCAGGAGGCGAGGACCCGGCAGTTGGTATTGGACCTGGTGGGCGACGACCAGCTTCTGGCCCTCGGCCGAGAAACGTGCAGGGCGGCGAAGCGGGTCGCCAGCAGGACCGGAAGACGTCGATGGATCGTGGTCATGCGCGTCCCTTCGCAGGCGAATGCCAACGTTCGACGGCTCAGCTTGCCCGGATTCGCCGCTGCTTCATTAACCTGCATCAACAGACACCGGCCCGGCCCCGGCCCGCCACCGGTTTGATCTGGATCAGCCCTGGCCGCGCCGTTCCCGGCTACCGTGAGGTCGAAGGCGGGAAGGATTTTCCATCATGCAGGCTCTGCGGCGGATTGTGCGAACGGCGCTGGTGGCCGGCATTGTCACCGGGCTGTGCTTCGCTCCTGTCCTGGCGGGCGACCTTGATGCCCATGCGGGCTGGACCCTGGAACAGGGTGTCGACCTGCCCAGCTACGCGCTGATCGAGCCGCGTAGCCGCAATCTGAACCTGGATGCCCTGGTGCTGGCCTGCGAACCGGCGAATGATCATCGCATCCTGCAGCTCCAGCTCTACCTGACGAACGATGGTCCCCTGATGCCCGATGGCGTGGCAGCCGGCCGGGCCAAGCATGATCCGCGCGCCGAGATCGTCATCGACGATCAAGTGTTTCCCGTCGGCCTTCTGTTCGCCGAAGACCATGTCGTGCTGAGCGACGAGACCCGGGAGATGTTTCCGCGCCTGTC
The DNA here is from genome assembly GCA_002281855.1 of Rhodospirillales bacterium 24-66-33. Taxonomy (GTDB): domain Bacteria; phylum Pseudomonadota; class Alphaproteobacteria; order Reyranellales; family Reyranellaceae; genus Reyranella. The sequence goes on from NCHQ01000001.1 coordinate 542,432, forward strand.
CGAGCGCCTGCTGGATGCGATCGAGCAGGGCACGACGATGCAGCTGCGCTTCGACCTCGTCGCCGAACCGACGGGTGAGCCCGCTGCCTTCGACGGGGAGGCGGTGATCGACCTGCAGGCCGGTCCTGCGCAAATGCGCGGCGCGGCTGTCGCCGCGGTGCGCCGCTGCGCCACGGGCGCGGCACCGCAGAGCGTGGCATTCGCCAGCCCACGCCGTTGAAGCGACATCCGCTACGGAAGATCGGCACCCTCCCGGATGCCGACGTCCGAGAGGCACCGTTTGCCGGCCCTCACCGGTAGACGAGGACCGGTATGGAACTGTGGGTCAACACCTTCGCGGTTTCGCTGCCGAGAAGCAGGGCAGCTGCGCCGCGCCGACCATGGGAGGCCATGGCGATCAGGTCGCAGCCCTTCGCCGTGGCGGTTTCCATAATGGCCTTATACGGCAGGTCCTGCTCGAGATGCATGATCTCGCACGGCACGCCGAACGCCTCGGCCTGGCGTCGGGCGTCTTCGAGGCAGCGCTCGGCCGCCTGCCGGGCGTGCTGCTCGTACGCCGAACGCGTGTCCGCAATCTGCGCATTGTCCATGGAGAAGACATGAAACGGTTCGACGACGGTGACCACGGTGACTTTGGCGCCGGCATCGCGCGCCAGTTGCATGGCCTTCTGGACCGCCGTCGTTGAAAGCGGCGAGCCGTCCGTCGGAATGAGGATGTGCTTGAACATGTCCCGATCCTCCCGATTGCAACCGATGAAGGATATTGCAGAAGAAACACGCGCATCTTGACGTGGATCAAACCGGCTCGCCTTCGGTGCCGGTTGAGATGGATCAGTTCGAGCGCGGCTCGCGGTGACTAGCCTCACCCGACGGCAAGTCGAAACGGAGGACAGCCTTGGCCTTCAAACATGTGATGCGCATCGACGATGCGTTCAGTGGCGTGCAGGTCGCCAGCAACCTGCTGCTGAGCGAGGCGACCGTGACCGAGATCGTCGCGCCGAAGAAGGAACGTGAACGCGAAGCCGAGGCGGTGCTGCTGTGAGTGTCGTGACGGGGGAGGCGGCAACGGCCGACATCGTCGTAAGCGGAGGCGGGTTGCGCGTCTGTTTCCGTCCGGCGCCACCGCTCACTCTGCACGGCGACAGCTGCTGGCGCACCGATGGCAACAGCCCGGTCCTTATCGGCCGGGACTCTGCCGTTGCCTTCTTCTCCCGGTACGACCCGATCGGCCACACTCTGCGACGGGTCGGACGGCCCGATCTCCAGTTCGATGCGCCGCCCGTGCCGGTGAGGTTCCTCGACGATCCCGAGCCGGGGATCGGCAAATGGATCGAGGCGGTCTGGCAGGAGCCTGGCGGCGCGTTGCACGGTTGGTTCCATGCGGAGACGCCGGTCGCGGGTGCCAGCAAGCTCTTCCTGCCTCATATGGGGCGGGCGGTGTCCGGGGATGACGGGCTGACGTGGCGTCATCGCGGCGACCTGCTGCGTCTGCCGATCGACCGCACGGACCTGTCCTGGCGCAACGGGTTCTTTGCCGGCGGGTATGGCGATCTCAGCGCCCTTCCGGATCGGGAGGGCCGTTGGATCTACGTCTTCTTCTCCAGCTACCATCCTGACGAGAAGGCGCAGGGCGTGACCGTGCTGCGCCTGCCGGCAGCGGATCCCTCGACGGCACCCGCGCTCTGGACGGAAGAGGGATGGTCGACCGACGGCCGTCGTCCGCCCCGGCCGCTCTGGCCAATGCGGCGCGGCTGGCGGCACGCCGATCCCGACGGCTTCTGGGGGCCTGCCGTGCACTACAACCGTGCGCTGGGAGCCTTCGTCATGCTGTTGAACCGGACCGCGGGCGGCACTGGCGATCTGGTGCAGGAGGGCATCTACGCAAGCGTCAATCGCGACCTGTCGGATCCCGAAGCCTGGAGCGCGCCACTCCGGATCGGTCGGGGTGGCGCCTGGTATCCGCAGGCGATCGGGCTGGAGGAAGGCTGTGGCGATGCCGAGGTGGGAACTGCCGGCCGTTTCTTCATGGCCGGCTTCTCCGCCTGGACGATCGAGTTCTCGCGTGTCGCGGACGAGGCCAAGACCGGCCAGCCGCTCGCCTGTACCGTGCCGCAGTTCGCGGCGTTGTTCGGCGCAGATCGCCGATGCCCGTGGTGACCGGCACGCAGCGGCGATCGAGGCAGATCGAGTCCACCGCCGACCTGAGGCGGGGGCGATGATCTATTGGTGTCGAGCAGATAGCGCCTCGTCGCCGTTGATGCGATCGTGAGACCGCTCATCCCGACGGTCGTCCAAGCTGACTCTCGATTCCGATCGATGGAACATTCTGTGAAAGCGCGAAAGCTCAGCCTGCGGGTCGACCCGGGAACCACCGTTTCGGCTCTCTATCGAGCGGCTCCGCATGCCGTAGCACTGCTGGTCCTCGCCCATGGGGCAGGCGCTGGCATGACGCATCCGTTCATGGCCGCCATGGCCGAGCGTCTGGCCGAAGCGTGTGTGAGCACCTTCCGGTTCCAGTTTCCCTATATGGAGGTCGGGTCGAAGCGGCCTGACCGGCCGGCCGTGGCGCATGCCGCGATACGGGCGGCCGTCGGCAAAGCGACGAAGCTCGCGCCGGCGCTTCCCCTGTTCGCGGGAGGCAAGTCTTTCGGGGGCCGCATGACGTCCCAGGCACAGTCGGTGGAACCCCTGCCGAACGTTCGCGGCCTGGTGTTGCTGGGGTTCCCGCTGCACCCGCCCGAAAAACCCTCCGTCGAGCGCGCGGCGCATTTGTCCGATATCCGAATTCCCCTGTTGTTCATCCAAGGGACACGGGATGCGCTCGCGCAGCCTGCGCTCCTGCAAGAGGTATTGAAGAGCTTGGGAAAGCGGGCCACCTACCGGCCTGTGAGAGACGCCGACCATTCGTTCGGTGTGCTCGTTCGATCGGGCCGCAGCGACCAGCAGGTCTTTTCCGAGGTTGCCGAAACCGCTGCGACGTGGATCGGCAAGCGCAAAGCCGTGCCACGATCCTCCGGCTCCCGCACTCCGATCCGTCCTGTCGGTAATGCACGCAAGGATGTGTAAGTGGTGGGCAAACCATAGTATCCCGCCTGCTCTCCCGCCGACCGGGCACATGCTCCGGACGGCAAATCGACAAGACTGAATGGAGCGGAGGAAACCATGAAAGTATCTCGCAGGACGCTGCTTGGAGCGTCTGCTCTGGGCACTGCTGCCATTGCGGCCCCCTGGGTCGCGCGCGCTCAGAGCGCGGAATTCACCTACAAGTACGCCAACAACCTGCCGGTCGCCCACCCGATGAACCAGCGGGCCAAGGAGATGGCCGACGCGATCAAGGCCGAGACCAATGGCCGGGTCGAGATCCAGATCTTCCCGTCGAACCAGCTCGGTTCCGACACCGACATGCTGAGCCAGCTTCGTTCGGGCGGCATCGAGTTCTTCACCCTGTCCGGCCTGATCCTCTCGACGCTGGTGCCGGCGGCCTCGATCAACGGCATCGGCTTCGCCTTCCCGGACTATCCGTCGGTCTGGAAGGCGATGGACGGCGATCTCGGGCAGTACGTGCGGAACCAGATTGCCAAGGCCAACCTGGTCGCCATGGACAAGATCTGGGACAACGGGTTCCGCCAGACGACTTCCTCGACCAAGCCGATCCAGGGCCCCGAGGACCTCAAGGGCTTCAAGATCCGCGTCCCGGTCTCGCCGCTCTGGACGTCGATGTACAAGGCGTTCGACTCCGCGCCGGCCAGCATCAACTTCTCCGAGGTCTATACCGCACTGCAGACCAAGGTCGTCGACGGCCAGGAAAATCCGCTCGCGATCATCGCGACGGCGAAGCTCTACGAGGTCCAGAAATACTGCTCGCTCACCAACCACATGTGGGACGGCTTCTGGTTCCTGGCGAACCGCCGGGCCTGGGAGCGGCTGCCGGAGAACCTCCGGACGGTGGTCGCCAAGCATGTGAATGCCGCCGGCGTGAAGGAGCGCGAGGACGTGGCTCAACTCAATGCCGGCCTGCAGAAGGAGCTGACCGACAAGGGGATGGTCATCAACCAGCCGAAGCCGGACGCTTTCCGCGACAAGCTGCGGGCCGCCGGCTTCTACGCGGAGTGGAAGGGCAAGTACGGCGACGAGGCCTGGTCCATCCTGGAAAAGTACACCGGCAAGCTGAGCTGAGTGCGACGCGCCCCGGCCCGGCAGGGCCGGGGTGCCTTCCTTCCGCGGATCTGTTCGGAAAATCGTCATGAGCGCGACTGCTGAAGAACTCGCCCTGTCCGAGTCGCTTGGTAACCCGAGCCCCGGTGGGCGCTGGAAGTGGCTCGAGCCCATCAACGCGGTCGCGGCCCTGCTCATGCTGGGCATCGTCCTGCTCCTGCTGGCGGGCGTGGCCTCGCGCTATCTGTTCAATTTCCCGGTCGTGTGGATCGACGAGGTCTCTTCGATCAGCTTCATCTGGGTCGCGATGCTCGGCTCGGCGATGGCGCTCGACCGCAACGAGCACCTTCGGCTGACGCTGTTCGTGAACTACTTCTCCGAGCGCCGCCGCACCTTCATCGATGCCTTCGGTCTCGTCGTCGTCGCGGCCGTCCTCCTCGCGCTGCTGCCGCACGCGGTCGAGTACACGATGGACGAGTGGTTCATCACCACGCCGGCGCTCGGTATTCCCAACAGCTTCCGTGTGGCGGCGATCCCGTTCGGCATCGTGCTGATGCTCGTCCTGGTGATCCGCCGCGCATTGCGGTCGCCGGACCTGCGGGATCTGCTGGTATCGGCCGTCGTCGTGGGCGCGATTGCCGGCCTGCTGTGGCATTTCTCCCCGCAGTTGGTCCGTGCCGGGAACTCGAAGCTGCTGCTCTTTCTCGTCCTTTTCGTCTCGGTCAGCCTTGCCTGCGGTGTGCCGATCGCCTTCTGCTTCGCCATCGGCACGATCAGCTACCTCGCGTTCGGCACCAATGCGCCCCTCTCGGTCGTGATCGGCCGCATGGACGAGGGCATGTCGAGCATCATCCTGCTGTCGGTGCCGGTGTTCCTGCTGCTGGGCTGCATCCTCGACGCCACCGGGATGGGCAAGGCCATCGTCGATTTCCTCGCCTCGTGGCTCGGGCATATCCGGGCCGGCATGTCCTATGTTCTGCTGGGATCGCTGTTCGTCGTCTCCGGCATCTCCGGCTCCAAGGTTTCGGACATGGCAACGGTGGCGCCCGCCCTGTTCCCCGAGATGAAGCGGCGCGGCAACAAGCCCCGGGAAATGATCGCCCTGCTCGCCACCGGCGCGGCCATGGCCGACACGGTGCCGCCCAGCATCGTCCTGATCGTCCTGGGCTCCGTTGCCGGCGTTTCGATCGCGGCGCTGTTCACCAGCGGTTTCGCCATCGCGATGGTCCTGCTGCTGGGCCTCGCCATCCTGGCCCGCTGGAAGGCGCGCCACGAGGACATGTCGGGCGTGCGGCGGCCGAGCCTGCGTGTCATCGGCCGTACCGCGCTGATCGCGGCGCCGGCGCTGGTGCTCCCGTTCCTCATCCGCAGCACGGTTTCGGGCGGCGTCGCGACGGCCACCGAGGTCTCGACCATCGCGGTCCTGTACGCTGCCTTCGTCGGCGTGGTGCTCTACGGCGGCATAAGCCTGAGGAAATCCTACGCCATGCTGGTCGAGACGGCGGCCCTGACCGGCTCGATCCTGCTGATCCTGGGAACCGCCTCGGCCATGGCCTGGGCCATCACGCAGGCGGGCATCGCCCGCGACGTGACCCAGTTCATGGCCGCGATGCCGGGCGGCACCATCGTCTTCATGATCCTCAGCATCGTGGTCTTCCTCATCCTGGGCTGCGTGCTCGAGGGCCTGCCGGCAATCGTGCTGATGGCGCCGCTGATGTTTCCGATCGCCAAGAGCCTCGGGGTGAACGACATCCACTACGCCATGACCATCGTGACCGCGATGAACATCGGCCTGATGACGCCGCCGATCGGGATCGGCTTCTACCTGGCATGCCGGATCGGCAACGTCTCACCGGACGAGGCAATCGGGGCGATCTGGTCGTATCTGCTCGCCTTGATGGCCGGCCTGGCGGTCATCGCCGCCGTGCCCTGGTTCTCGGTCGCCTTTCTGTAGACGGGCCGCCCGGGCCGCGTGTCCAGCGGCGGCGGGCGGTTGGTAGGCCCGGCAGGATTCGAACCTGCGACATAACCGTTATGAGCGGCTCGTTCTAACCGCTGAACTACGGGCCCCCGCAACCGACGGGCTGCGCCCCGGCCGCGCCGGGGCCGGCTCTTATAGCCCGGCTATTCGACGGGCGGCACGAACATATAGCCGACACCGCGCACGGTGCGGATCACCGTCGGCTTGTCCGCCGCCGGCTCGATCTTGCGCCGGATGCGCGTGATCCGCAGGTCGATCGATCGGTCGAACGGGTCGCGGGCGCGGTGGCTGGTCGTCTCCAGCAGCCAGTCACGCGACAGCGGACGATTGGGGTTTTCCGCGAAGATCTTCAGGACATCGAACTCGCCCGATGTCAGCGGAACATCGATGTTGTCGACGTCAAGAAGCTGGCGCTTGGCCAGATCGAGCACGTGGCCGCCCATCCGCACGCGCTCGAGCCGGGAGGGGGTCGCCTTGGCGACCGACCGGCGCAGGACGCTCTTGCAGCGGGCCAGCAGCTCGCGCGGCTCGTAGGGCTTGGCGACATAGTCGTCGGCGCCGCTTTCGAGGCCCAGCACCTTGTCGACCGGATCGGTGGCCGCGGTCAGCATGATGATGCCGACACGGGTGTTGCTCTCGCGCAGCCAGCGGGCGAGTGCGAAACCGTCGTCCGCACCCGGAAGCTGGACATCGAGCAGGACGAGGTCAGGCATCGACCGGGAGAGCTGGCGGCGCATCTGGGCGCCGTTCTCGACGGCCGTGACCTTGAGCTCGTGATTGGACAGATAGGTCTCGGCGGCCTTGCGCTGAAATGCGTCGTCTTCGACCAACAACACGGACGGAAGCTGCATGTTTTAACCTAATAAATGACGTTTAATGCCTTCAAATTAACACTATTTCTCAACGAATTATATCGTTTTCTTGATATCTTTGATACGATTGGCGGTGCGGGAAATCCGCAAGCTGTAGCTGCCCGATCGGGCGGCGGCTCAAACCCTGGTTTTGGGATGGTTGATGTCGCTCGCTGCCGCTGATCCGGCCGCTCCTCCAGTCAACGAGGCGGAGGCGGCCGCGTACCAGGACCGGTTCGTCCGGGCCGAACTGGTGCGGCGCCTGTTCCAGGGATCGGCCCCGTCGCGCTATTTTTCGTTCGTCCTGTGGCCGGTGATCGCTGCCATCTACTGGCGGCAGATCGACCTGGTCGAACTGGCCGGACCCTTCGGGGCCTACCTCGTCGTGACCCTGGGCTTCGACCTTCTCCGGCATCGTTTCGCGCAGGACCGCCCTGACGATGAGCAGACGCTCCGCTGGGGGTGGTGGTTCGCGGGCTTCACCTTCCTGGGCGGCGCCTGCTGGGGCTGGGCAGGCTATCTGGTGGCCTCTCGGGATTTCGAGCTGCAGCGCATGCTGCTGGGGCTCGTGCTCCTGGCCACGGTCACGACGGCGGTGCCGACCCGCTCGGCCCATCCTCCGACCTTCTACGCCTTCGCTGTCGCCACGGCGGCGCCGCTCCTGCTGTTACTCGTCGCCTCGGGCGGCCCATTCTACCAGCTCGTGGGCATCGCAGGCGCCGCCTATGTCGGCCACCTGATGGCCTATGTGCGCGACGTGCACCGCTGGCAGTACGACAATATCGCCCTGGCCTACGAGAAGGAGGATTTGGCGCGCCGGCTGCAGATTGCCTATGACGAAGCCCGGCAGGCCCGCGACGCGGCCCTGGCGGCCCAGCGCGACGCCGAGAAGGCGAACCAGGCCAAGTCGACCTTCCTCGCCACCATGAGCCACGAGATCCGCACGCCGATGAACGGCGTGCTGGGCATGATCGACATCCTGGAGCGCACCGAACTCTCGCCCGACCAGCGCGACCAGCTGGGAACGGTGCGCTATTCGGCGGCGTCGCTGCTAAGGATCATCGACGACATCCTGGATTTCTCCAAGATCGAGGCCGGGCGCCTCGATCTCGAGCGGGTCGAGTTCTCCACCGTCGAGCTGATCGAAGGCGCGGCCGAGGCGCTGGCCGCCCGGGCCGCCGAGAAGGGGCTGATCCTGTCGGCCTATGTGGCGTCAGAGGTACCGGCTCGCGCCATCGGCGATCCGCTGCGTCTGCAGCAGATCCTGTTCAACCTGCTGGGCAACGCCATCAAGTTCACGGAGAAGGGCAGCGTCCGCCTCTTCCTCGAAGGAGAGGGCGGGGAGCTGGACGGCGCGCTCGTGCTCCGCATCAGGGTGGTCGACACGGGGATCGGTCTCACGGCCGCCCAGCGCGATCGTCTGTTCAACCCGTTCGTCCAGGCCGACAGTTCGACGACCCGCCGCTTCGGCGGCACCGGGCTTGGCCTGTCCATCGTGCGGCGCCTCGCCGAAGCGATGGACGGCCGCGTCGAGGTGCACAGCGCGCCCGGGGTCGGATCGACCTTCGTCGTCACGGTGACGCTCCAGGCGGCGGCGCCGGCACAGGCCGCCGCCGGGCTTCCCCTCCAGGATCTTTCCCTCGTCCTCTCCCTGCCGGACCCGCAGGAGAGCGCCGCCATCGCGCGCTATCTGCGCGACGCGGGCGCCGAAGTCGACGTCGTGGTGTCGTCCCAGACGGCGGTAACCATCGAAGGTTCGAACGACCAGCTGTGCCTCGCCGACTTGAAACGCCCGTGGCGGCGCGACGTGCTGGTCAGGGCGATCGCGCAGGCGGCCGGGCGGCCGGGCTGTGTCGCTCCGGCCGCGGCCGCGGCCGCACCGGCTGCGGCCGTACGGCTGGGCGGCCGAGTCCTGGTCGTCGACGACAATTCGGTCAACCGCAAGATCCTGGCGCGGCAGCTCGAACTGGCCGGGACATCGGCCGACATGGCGGCTGGCGGCGAGGAGGCGCTCGCGATGTGGCGCACCCGTTCCTACGACCTGATGCTCGCCGACCTGCAGATGCCCGACATGGATGGCTTCGAGCTGGCGCGGCGCATCCGCCAGGGTGAGGCATCGACCGGCAGCGCACGCCTTCCGATCCTGGCCGTCACCGCCAGCACGCTGGAGTCGGAGGAAGAGCGCAGCCGGGCGGCCGGGATGGACGGTTTCATCACCAAGCCGGTCGGCATCGAGCAGCTGAAGGCGACCCTCGAAGTCTGGCTGAAGGATGCATGTCGGCAGAACGCGGCATGAGCCCGGCCTATGATCGCGACCGGCTCATCGAGCTGTTCGGCGGCGACGCGGCGACGCTCGCGGAGATCGAGCGCGAGTTCCTCGACACGGCACGGGGCGTCCATCGGGAGATTCGCGAGACCGAGAATCTCGAGACGATCGCGCGGGCGGCGCATCGGCTGAAAGGGACTGCCGGCATGATCGGCGCAGTGACCCTCGGCCGGATCGCCGACGCCGTGGAGCGAGCGGCCAAGGGCGGGGATCTGCCGGGCGTGCGCAGCCTCGACGATGCCTTGGTGCAGGAAGTGGCGCGGGTCGCCGCCCAGGCCGGCGCGGATCAGGCCCGCGGCCGGAGCATCACCGTCGCGGAGTAGGAGAGCAGGGCCTTGCCATTCTGTTCCAGCAGACCGCGCAGGAAGGCGATCGACCGGCCGCGCTTGGGCACTTCCACCCGCGTGACCAGCGGCGCGGAGATGTCGCCCGCGGCCAGGAACTCGGCGGCGAAGGAGACGGTGGTCGGCGCGAGATCGGTCGTCATCGCCGCGGCGCGCGTGATGGCGGTGTCGGCGAAACTCATCATGTAGCCGCCATGCAGCGCCCCGCCGGAGTTGCACATGCGCGCCAGCGTCGGCTGTACCAACGAGGCGCCATCGGCCTCCTTGCGCACGAAGGCCGGGCCGATATGGGTGGAATAGGCGCTGGCCTTGAACGGCTCGAATCCCTCGGGAACGACCTGCGGCGGCAGGGCGATCCTCGATGGCGCCTGCTCGTCCTTGCGGGCCATGGCCTTGGCGCGCGCGACGTGGCGGCACACGCCTGACCACAGCGCGATCGTGCGGCCTTCCTGGGTGATCGAGCCGCGCGCGAAGGCGAGGCGGCCCGTGACCTGCAGCGGCTCGCCGCGCGCTTCGAGCGGCGGCCCGATGACCGCGCCGTTCACGAACTCCACCGCGATGCTCACCGTCATGGCGAAGGAGGAATTGGTGCCGCCGTCGGCGGCGCGGCCGGCCACCAGGCAGAGCGCGTAGTCGGCAAAGGTCAGGATGCCGCCGCCATGCACTCCGCCCATATAGTTGCCGTGACGCGCGAGCGTCGGCAGCACGCAGTGAACCGTGCCGGCCGTGCGCGCATCGCCCTGGAGGTCGAAATAGAACGGCCCGACATGGTCCTCGAACGGATCCGGCGGTACGAACACGGTGTAGCGCGAAAGGTCGATGCCCCAGGAGGCAAGGTCGGGAAAGGTGTTGGGCATTGGCTCTTGTGAAGCGTCGTTGGCGGGTTCTAATAGGGGAGAATCAGCCAATCACAAAGACCCACGGAGCGAAACGACATGGCGGAAGCCGCGCACAAGATCGAGGTCCGTCGCGACACGCGCGATGCCGGCACGGTGGCCCATCTCGTGTTCGACAATGCGCGGCGCCTCAACGTCCTGAATCCGGCGGCCTTGCACGATCTCACCGCAACCTTCCACGCGCTGTCGACCGAAGAGGATCTGCGCGTCGTCGTCTTCTCCGGCGCCGGCGGCCGGGCCTTCATAGGCGGCGCCGACATCAACCACATGGCAGGGATGCGCACCTCCGAGGATGGCCGCACCTTCATCACCATGGTCCACAAGCTCTGCCAGTCGATCCGTGACTGTCCCGTGCCGGTGATCTGCCGCATGGAAGGCTACACGCTGGGCGCCGGCCTCGAAGTGGCGGCGGCCTGCGACCTGCGCATCGCCACGGACAGCGCTCATTTCGGCATGCCCGAGGTCAAGGTCGGCATTCCCTCCGTCGTCGAGGCGGCGCTGCTGCCTCGCCTGATCGGCTGGGGTCGCACCTCGTGGATGCTGCTGACCGGTGAGAACATCGATTCGCGCAAGGCCGAGGCCTGGGGCATGGTCGAGGAGGTCGTGGAGACGGCGAAGATCGACGCGGCCATCGAGCGCTGCGTGCATTCGATCGTCGAGGCGACGCCGCTTGCCGTCCGCGCGCAGAAGCGCCTGATGCGGCGCTGGGAGCGACTGCCGCTCGACGAGGCCGTTCAGGCCGGCATCGATTCCTTCGCCCAGTCGGTGGCCGAGGGCGAGCACATCGAACGCATGGGTGCGTTCGTCAATCGCAAGAAGAAGTAGGGCGACGAGAGGGGCTGCACGATGAGCAAGGAAACGGTCCGCATCGGCTGCCATTCGGGCTTCTGGGGCGACACCGAGACCGCTGCCGTGCAGCTCGTGCGGCACGGCAACGTCGACTATCTGGTGAGCGACTATCTCGCCGAGGTCACCATGTCGATCATGGCGGGACAGAAGCTGCGCAATCCCCAGGCGGGCTACGCCGTCGACTTCGTCTCGGTCGTCATGGCGCCGCTGGCGCGCGAGATCGCCGAGAAGAAGATCAAGGTCGTGACCAATGCCGGTGGCGTCAATCCGCTGGCCTGCCGCGACGCGGTGCTGAAGGCGTGTGAGGCGGCGGGCGTGACGCTCAAGGTCGCGGTCGTACTGGGCGACGACATCCTGCCGCGCGTCGACGAATTCCGCGCCGCCGGAATCCGCGAGATGGATACGGGGGCGGAGCTGCCGTCGAAGATCGCCAGCATGAACGCCTATCTCGGCGGCTTTCCAATCGCCCGGGCGTTGGCCGAGGGCGCCGACGTGGTCATCACCGGCCGCTGCGTCGATTCGGCCGTGACGCTGGGCGCATTGATCCACGCCTTCTCCTGGACGCCGGAAGAGTTCGATCGCCTCGCCGCAGGGACGCTGTGCGGCCACATCATCGAATGCGGTGCGCAGTGCAACGGCGGCAACTTCACCGATTGGCGGCTGGTGCCGGACTACGACAATATGGGCTTCCCGATTGCCGAAGTGTCGAGCGACGGCAGCTTCGTGCTGTCCAAGCCCGACGACACCGGCGGGCTGATCACGACGGCGACGGTTGCCGAGCAGATGCTCTACGAGATCGGGGATCCGCGCGCCTACATGGTGCCCGACGTGGTGTGCGACTTCACGCATGCGACCTACGAGCAGGTGGCCAAGGACCGCGTGCGGGTGAGTGGTGCCCGGGGGCGGCCGCCGACCGACACCTACAAGGTCTCGACGACCTGGCCCGACGGCTACAAGTTCAGCTCGATCTTCATGATGGGGGGACGCGAGGCGGTTGCGAAGGGACGCCACAGCGCGGAATCGATCATCAAGAAGACGCGCCGCATGTTCGCCGAGAAGGGCATGGCGGATTATCGCGACGTCAGCATCGAGGTGATCGGCAGCGAGGCGACCTACGGGCCGCACGGTCGTGTGCCCGACGCGCGCGAGGTCGTCGTGAAGATCGCCGCCAAACACGACCAGAAGGAAGCGCTGGTGCTGCTCGGCCGCGAGATCTCGCCGATGTCGACGGGTGGTGTCGTGGGCATGACGGGCAGTTTCGGTGCTGGCCGCGTCTCGCCATCGCCCGTCATCCGCATGTTCTCCTGCCTGCTGCCGAAGTCGATGGTGCCGGTCACGGTCGATGTCGACGGCCATCGCATCGCGATGCAGGAAGGCGCTTTGAGCGGCGGCTTCACGACGGCGCAGCTGCCGGTCGAGGCCCCGCCGGCGCCATCGCTCCCGACGGACGACACGGTCACCGTGCCGATGATTGCTCTCGCTTACGGCCGGTCCGGGGACAAGGGCGACAATGCCAATATCGGCATCTTCGCGCGCCAGCCCGAGTACGAGCCCATCCTCGATGCCGAGGTGACGGAAGAGGCGGTGGCGAAGTACTTCGCCCATCGGATCGAGGGACCGGTCACGCGCTGGCGGCTGCCGGGCATCAAGGGTTTCAACTTCCTGTTGCGCAAGGCGCTGGGCGGCGGCGGCATGGCCTCGCTCAAGGCCGATCCGCTGGCCAAGGCGTTTGCCCAGATGTTGCTGGACATGCCGGTCCGCGTGCCGAAGTCGCTGGCCGCCAAGCTGTAGCCTTAACGGCCGACGCCGGGGCGCGAGGAAGACGACCGGGACCGCAATTCCCCGACCGGTGACCTGGATCGCATCGAGCCGGATGACGAGCAGCGCGTCCGCCATCGAGGCTTTCTGGCGCTCGCGGCACGGTCGCATGAAGCTCGATGCCCGCCGCTGCGGTCGTCGAGTGCCGCACGCCCCCCCCCCCCTTTTTTTTTGCTCGCCTTCACCGGCCCTGAATTCGCGCCGCCCGCGAAAATATATATCGATTGACATAGTTTATCGACTGATAGTAATCAGCCTGGGTCTGCACTGCTCAGGGTAGCGATGATCAATATTCCAACCACTGGACGTGGCCGCCAGGGTACCCAGGCGAGAGGCGAGGATACGCGCCGCCGCATCCTGGAAGCCGCGCTCGATCTCTTTGCTGCCAATGGATACGAGGGCGCCAGCACCCGGCAGATCGCCGAGGGCGCAGGCGTGAACCTGCCGGCCATCCAGTATTATTTCGGCAACAAGGAAGGCCTCTACCGCGCGATCATCGAGGACATCGTCGCCGACACCGAGCGGCACATGTCCGGGGTGCTCCCGCGCGTCCGCGCCGCGCTCGACGATCCGGAAGCCACGGCGTCCGAACTGAGCGAACTTCTGTGCCAGACGCTCGAAGCCTTCGTCACCGTGGTGACGAGCGGCCCGCAGGTCGACAGCCGTCGCCTCATCTTCGCGCGCGCCGAGGTCGAAGAAACGCCCGGGCTCGACCGGATGCACGAGAACGGCATGCAGCAGATATTCAATCCCTGCCTGGCGCTGTTCGCCCGTATTTACGGCAAGTCCGAAGCCGATCCGGAGATGACGATGCGCACGATGGCGCTGATCGGCCAGGTCGTCATCTTCTGCAACAACCACAAACGACCCATTCTCAAAGCGGTCGGTCTCGAGGGCGAAAACGTCCAGCTGATGAAGCAGATCGTGCGCGAGCAGACGCTTGCCATCTGCCGCGCGGCCACGCCCGAAAAATAGATCCGCGAGTACGAAAATGAACAGGCGCTCGCCCTTTCTCGTGGCCCTCACGGCCTTCCTCCTCGCCAGCTGCACGGCCGGTCCGGATTTCGTGAAGCCGGACAAGCCGACATCGACCGGCTACACGCCCGAGGCGCTGGCGCCGCAGACCAGTTCCGCCGCCGGCCCCGGCGGTGGCGCGCAGACCTTCGTGCCGGAGCAGGACATTCCCGGCGAATGGTGGGTGCTGTTTCAGTCGCCGCAGCTCGACGCTCTGGTCCGCGAATCGCTGCAGGCCAACCCGGATGTGGACGCCGCCCAGGCAGCGCTGCGGCAGGCTCGCGAACTCTACTTCGCCCAGCAGGGCAGCCTGTTTCCGAGCCTGAGCGCCAACGGATCTGGCCAGCAGCAGCTCGCCTCGCCGGCTTCGCAGGGGCAGGTGGGCTCCGCCGCCATGTTCGGCGTCACCGCGGCGTCGCTCAACATCTCCTATTCGCCCGACGTGTTCGGCGGTGTGCGGCGCCAGGTCGAATCACGCGAGGCTGCGGCTGAGAACCAGCGCTTCCAGCTCGAGGCGACGTATCTCACGCTGTCCTCCAACGTCGTCGTCGCCGCGATCAACCTCGCTTCGCTGCAGGCCCAGATCAAGGCGACGCAGGACATCATCGCCATCCTCAACAATTCGTTGACGGTGGTGCGCCGACAGTTCGACCTGGGCGGCGCCTCGCGTGCCGACGTGCTGGCCCAGGAAGCGGCCCTCACCCAGACCCAGGCGACCTTGCCGCCGCTGCAGAAGCAGCTGGCGCAGCAGCGCAATCAGCTCATGCGCCTCGTCGGCCGCTCGCCGGACCAGGATCGCGGTGAGAGTTTCGATCTCGCCAAGCTGAAGCTGCCGCAGGAGCTGCCGCTCAGCCTGCCGTCTTCGCTGGTCGAGCAGCGGCCGGACGTGCGCGCCGCCGAGGCCCAGCTCCGCGGCGCCAGCGCCGATATCGGCGTCGCTGTCGCCAACCAGATGCCGCAGTTCACCATCACCGGCCTGCTGGGATTCACCTCGAGCGGGATCAGCTCGCTGATCGTGCCGGGCTCGGGCGTGTGGAGCCTTGGCCTCGGCATCGCACAGAGCGTGTTCGATGGCGGCCGGCTCGACAGCCAGCGCAAGGCCGCGATCGCCGCCTATGAGCGCGCCGCCGCGCAGTATCGCGGCGTGGTCCTGTCGGCCTTCCAGGATGTCGCGAACGCGCTGCGCGCCGTGCAGTACGATGCCGACACACTGCGTGCCCAGGTCGCCGCCGAGCAGACAGCGGCGGCGAGCCTCAGGCTCTCCGAGCAGCAGTACCAGCTGGGTGCAGTGAATTATCTCACCCTGCTCAATGCACAACAGACGTACCAGACCGCCGTCATCAACCGGCTGAAGGCGCAGGCGGCGCGCTACTCCGACACGGCGGCGCTGTTCCAGGCGCTGGGCGGCGGCTGGTGGAACCGCAACGACGTCGATCCGAAATTGATGGGCAAGCCGACGCGCTTCGCGCTGCCGCCCGTCCAGGACATCAAGCTTCCGCGCGCCGGTCACTGACCGGCCGCCCCTCATCCAGATCAACCGATTCAAATCAGCTCAAGAGGCATACGATGATCAAGCGAATGCTCATCATGCTCATTCTCGTCGGCGCGGTGCTCGGCGGGTTGTTCGGCTTCAAGTCCTTCGTCAACGGCAAGATCAAGGAAGCCATGGCCGGCATGGCCAACATGCCCCAGACCGTCTCAGCCACGAAGGCCGAGACCAGCGACTGGCAACCCAAGATCGATGCGGTCGGCAGCCTGCGCGCGGTGCGTGGCGCCGAGCTGTCGCTCGAGGTGCCGGGCGTGGTCGAAACCATCACCTTCCAGTCGGGCGACGAGGTGAAGGCGGGGCAGGTGCTTCTGACCCTGCGCAAGGAAGACGAGGAGGCCCGGCTTCAGTCGCTCGAGGCGACGGCACAGCTCGCGCAGATCACCTACGACCGCGACCTGAAGCAGCTCAAGGCGCAGGCGATCAGCCAGGCGATCGTCGACAATGACGAAGCCAACCTGCGCAACGCCCGCGCACAGGTCGCCGTCCAGAAAGCGATCCTCGACAAGAAGACGTTGCGGGCGCCGTTCGACGGCAAGCTCGGCCTGCGCCAGGTCGATCTCGGCCAGTTCCTCGCGGCCGGCACCATGATCGCCACCCTGCAGTCGATGGATCCCATTTTCGTCGACTTCCTGCTGCCGCAGCAGGCCGTGGCGCAGATTACGGTCGGCGACAAGGTGAGGGCGAAGATCGACGCCTTCCCCGGCCGCACCTTCGAAGGCAAGATCACCGCCATCAATCCGAAGATCGAGACGGGCAGCCGTAACGTTCAGGTGCGCGCCACCCTGCCGAACACGGACCAGAAGCTGATGCCCGGCATGTTTGCCACGGTCGAGCTGGACACCGGCGCGGCGCAGCGCCTGGTCACGCTGCCGCAGACGGCGGTGAGCTACAATCCCTACGGCTCGCTGGTCTACATCGTCGACGACAAGGGCAAGGGCAGCGATGCCAAGCCGGAGCTCACCGCCCGCCAGGTGTTCGTCACGACAGGCGCCACGCGTGGCGACCAAGTGGCGATCCTGAAGGGCGTTTCCGAGGGCGACACGGTCGTCACCTCCGGCCAGATCAAGCTGCGCAACGGCGTGCCGGTGCTGGTCGACAACCGTGCGGTGCCGACCAACGACGCCAACCCGAAGATCGTCGACAAATAGCCAGACCGCAGGACATCGTCCCATGAAGTTCACCGATATCTTCATCCGCCGCCCGGTGCTGGCGAGCGTGGTCAGCCTGCTGATCCTGGTCGTCGGCCTGCGCGCCATCAGCGCGCTGCCGGTGCTGCAGTATCCACGCACCGAGAATGCCGTCGTCACGATCACGACGACCTACTACGGCGCCGATCCCGACGTGATCGCGGGCTTCATCACGACTCCGCTCGAGCAGGCAATCGCCCAGGCCAACGGCATCGACTACATGACCTCGACCAGCCAGAGCGGCGTCAGCACCATCACGGTCTACCTGCGGCTCAACTACGATTCGAGCAAGGCGCTGACGGAGATCAACACCAAGGTGAGCTCGGTGCTGAACCGACTGCCCACCGGGACGCAGCAGCCGGTGCTGACGGTGAAGGTCGGCCAGACGATCGACGCGATGTATATCGGCTTCAACAGCAAAGAGCTGGCGCCGAACCAGATCACCGATTACCTGGTGCGCGTCGTGCAACCCAGGCTGCAGGCAGTCGAGGGCGTGCAGACGGCTGAGTTGCTGGGCGCCAAGAACTTCGCGTTGCGCGCCTGGCTCGACCCGCAGAAGCTCGCCGCCTACGGCCTGACCGCGGCCGATGTCGGACAGGCCTTGACGGCGAACGACTACATCGCGGGCCTCGGCACGACCAAGGGGCAGATGGTGCAGGTCACCCTCAAGGCTTCGACCGCGCTGACCTCGCTCAATGAGTTTCGCAACCTCGTGCTGAAGCAGGACAAGGGGGCGATCGTCCGCCTCAGCGACGTCGCCAACGTGACGCTGGGATCCGACGATTACGAATCGGAAGTGAGCTTCGACGGCCAGAAGGCGGTCTATATCGGCATCCAGGTCGCGCCGGCCGCCAACCTGCTCGACGTGATCAAGGGCGTGAAGGATGTCTTTCCGTCGATCCAGGCGCAGCTCCCTCAGGGGCTGAACGGGCAGATCATCTACGACTCGACGGAGTTCGTGAACAGCTCGATCGACGAGGTGATCCACACCCTGCTCGAGGCGCTGGTGATCGTGACCCTCGTGGTCTTCGCCTTTCTGGGATCGGTGCGGTCGGTGATCATCCCGGTGATCGCCATTCCGCTATCGCTGATCGGCACCTTTGCCATGATGGCGGCCTTCGGCTTCTCCATCAATCTGCTGACCCTGCTCGCGCTGGTGTTGGCGATCGGCCTGGTGGTCGACGACGCCATCATCGTGGTCGAGAACGTGAACCGCCATCTCGAGGAAGGGCAGAAGCCCGTCCCGGCCGCTATCCAGGCGGCGCGTGAGCTGGGCGGGCCGATCATCGCCATGACCGTGGTGCTGATTGCCGTCTATGTTCCGATCGGGTTCCAGAGTGGCCTGACGGGCGCGCTGTTCACCGAGTTCGCCTTCACTCTGGTCGGAGCCGTCACGATCTCGGCGGTGGTGGCGCTGACCCTCTCGCCCATGATGTGCTCGCGGATGCTGAAGCCGCACGGTCACGACGACCGCAGCCTGGAAGCCCGCATGATCCGCGGCATCGACAACGTGTTCGACCGCCTGCGGCGCGGCTACGCCCGCTGGCTGACGGGCAGCCTGAACTACCTGCCGGTGACGGCGACCTTCGCCGTGCTGGTGCTCGGCAGCATCTACTTCCTCTACTCGGCCACCAGCAGCGAGCTGGCGCCACAGGAGGACCAGGGCATCATCATCGGCTTCGCGACCTCGGCGCCCAATTCGACAATCGACCAGCGCCAGATCTATTCGCGCGAGGTCTACAAGATCGGTGCCAGCCACCCGGAGACGGATCACGTCTTCCAGCTCGACGTGCCCGGCCAGTCGATCGCGGGCTACGTGCTGAAGCCGTGGGACAAGCGCACGATGACCTCCAATCAGCTCCAGCCGATCGTGCAGCAGGAGCTGGCGGGCATCGCCGGCGCGCAGGTCGTGGCCTTCCAGCCGCCGCCGCTGCCCGGCTCGACCGGCCTGCCGATCCAGTTCGTGATCAACACGACGGGCGGCTTCGAGGCGCTGAACGACGTGGCGCAGAAGTTCCTGCAGGAAGCGCTCGCCACCGGCCGGTTCATCTTCCTCAACACCGACCTCAAGATCGATGCGCCCCAGGCCACGGTCGCGATCGATCGCGACAAGGCCTCTGCGCTCGGCCTGCAGATGAGCGACATCGGCGGCGCCCTGGGCTCGATGCTGGGCGGCGGTTACGTCAACTACTTCGCGCTCGACGGCCGCTCCTACAAGGTGATCCCGCAGGTCCAGCAATCCTCGCGGCAGAACATCGACCAGATCCTCGACTACCATATCAAGGCCGGCGACGGCACGACGGTGCCGCTGTCGACCGTGGCGTCGATTGCCACCAAGGCGATCCCGCAGTCACTCAACCACTTCCAGCAGCTCAACAGCGCCACCATCCAGGGCGTCGCCTTCCCGGGCGTGTCGCAGGCCGAGGCGCTGGAGACTCTGAAGGAGCTGGCGCAGCGCACGCTGCCCCAGGGCTATTCGATCGACTATGGCGGTGCGTCGCGCCAGTACGTTCAGGAGAGCGGTGGCTTCATCGTCACCTTCGGCTTCGCGCTGATCATCATTTACCTGTCGCTCGCGGCGCTGTTCGAGAGCTTCCGGGATCCGCTGATCATCCTGTTCTCGGTCCCGATGTCGATCGCGGGCGCGCTCATCTTCCTGATGGCCCTGAGCACGGTCGGCATGCCGGGGGCGAGCCTGAACATCTATACCCAGGTCGGCCTGGTCACCCTGATGGGCCTGATCAGCAAGCACGGCATCCTGATCGTCGAAGTCGCGAACGAACTGCAGGAAGCCGGCAAGTCGCGGCGCGAGGCCATCCAGGAGGCCGCCGCCATCCGTCTGCGGCCGATCCTGATGACCACGGCGGCCATGGTGCTGGGTGTCGTGCCGCTGATCGTGGCGACCGGCGCCGGCGCGCTGTCGCGCTTCTCGATGGGCCTGGTGATCGCCAGCGGCCTGACGGTGGGTACGTTGTTCACCCTGTTCGTGGTGCCGGCCGTCTACGTGATGCTGGCGGCGGATCACTCGAAGAAGCGCGGTGCGGGCGAGCCTGTCGAGGCACCGGCGGCGGGCGACTGACCGCCGGATCAGACAGGCGACCGGGACGGCACACGGGACTGCCCCGGCCGCCCCGCAATGGTGTATCCTGCCCCGGATGACCGCCCCCTCGAAGCAGGTCCCGGAGAAGGACGAACGTGCAGACCGGCTCGCCGCCGCGCTGCGTGAGAACCTGAAGCGGCGCAAGGCGCAGGCGCGCGCCAAGGGGGAGGTCCCGAAACCGACGGGTCCGGGACAGGGCATTGATCCGGCCGCAGGCAAGACCGGCGGTTGAGCCGCCCCCCTCCCTCGTTTAGAAGCGCCCCAATGAGCATTCTCTCGGACCGCTGGATTCGCCGCATGGCGCAGGAGAAGGGCATGATCGAGCCCTTCGTCGACGCCCAGAAGCGCGAAGGCGTCATCTCCTATGGCCTGTCGTCCTACGGCTACGACGCCCGTGTCGGTACCGACTTCAAGATCTTCACCAACGTCAATTCGTCGGTGGTCGACCCCAAGAACTTCGACCAGCAGAGCTTCGTCGACCGCAATACCGACGTCTGTGTCATTCCGCCGAATTCCTTCGCGCTGGCCCGGACGGTCGAGTATTTCCGCATTCCCCGTGACGTTCTGGTGATCTGCGTCGGCAAGTCGACCTATGCGCGGTGCGGCATCATCGTGAACGTGACGCCGCTCGAGCCGGAATGGGAAGGGCATGTGACGCTGGAATTCTCCAACACCACGCCGCTGCCCGCGAAGATCTATGCCAACGAGGGTGCCTGCCAGTTCCTCTTCCTTCAGGGCAACGAGCCCTGCGAGGTTTCCTATCGCGACAAGGCCGGCAAATATCAGGGGCAGCGCGGCGTCACCCTGCCGAAAATCTGAGCGGAGGCGACCATGGACAGAATTCGCATCAGGGGCGGCCGCCAGCTCAAGGGCCAGATCCGCATCTCCGGCGCCAAGAACGCGGCCCTGCCGCTGATGGTGGCATCGATGCTGAGCGACCAGCCGCTCACTCTCCATAACGTGCCGCGCCTGGCCGACATCACCACCATGATGCAGCTGCTGCGCCAGCACGGTGTGGAGATCGACGCCACCGCCGGGGAGAACGGCCACAGCCACGGCACGACGATGGTGCTGAAGGCGTCGAAAATCACCTCGACCACGGCGCCCTACGACATCGTGCGCAAGATGCGCGCCTCCATGCTGGTTCTGGGCGTGCTGCTGGCGCGCGAAGGCCAGGCCAAGGTCTCGCTGCCGGGCGGCTGCGCCATCGGGGCCCGTCCCGTGGATCTGCATATCGCCGGCCTGCGGGCGATGGGCGCCGACATCGACATCGACGGCGGCTACATGGTCGCGCGGGCACCCAAGGGCCTGAAGGGCGCGCGCTACACCTTCCCGAAAGTGTCGGTCGGTGCCACGGAAAACCTCATGATCGCGGCGGCGCTCGCCAAGGGCACCACCGTGCTCGACAATGCCGCACGCGAGCCCGAGATCGCCAATCTCGCTGAATGCCTGTCGGCCATGGGCGTGCCGGTGGGCGGCATCGGCACCGAGACGCTCACCATCGAGGGCGTGACCTCGTTCAAGCCGATCGAACATGCCGTCATCCCCGATCGCATCGAAACCGGCACCTATGCGATGGCCGTCGCCATGACGGCAGGCGACGTCGAGCTGATCGGCGGCCGGGTCGACCTGATCGATACCGTGGCGGCCAGCCTGCGTGCCGCCGGCGTCACGCTCGAGGACACCGAGAACGGCATGCGCGTGCACCGGACCAACGGGGCCCTGCACGGCGTCGACGTGATGACCGAGCCGTTTCCCGGCTTCCCGACGGACCTTCAGGCCCAGATGATGGCGCTGATGACACGGGCCGAGGGCGCCTCGATGATCACGGAGACGATCTTCGAGAGCCGCTTCATGCACGTGCCGGAACTGGCGCGCATGGGCGCCAACGTCACCATCCACCATCAGTCGGCCCTGGTGCGGGGCGTGCCGAAGCTGCGGGGCGCCGAGGTCATGGCCACCGACCTGCGCGCCTCGGTGTCGCTGGCGATCGCGGCGCTGTCGGCCGAGGGCGACACGATGCTGCATCGCGTCTACCACCTCGACCGCGGTTTCGAGCGGCTGGAAGAGAAGCTCAGCGCCTGCGGTGCCGACATCGAGCGGCTGAAGGGCTAGGCGCATGACCGCCAAGCTGAAACTGTCTGCGCTCGATGCAGACGACCTGGCGATCGTTTCCGCCGCCGTCCAGGACGCGCTGGTGGCGGTCCGCGACTGCGCCTATCTGAAAGAGGAGGGCCGGTTCGTCCTGCTGCTGAACCGGTTCCGGTGGGAAGCCGATCCAGGGCAGGAGATTGGCCACACCCGGACCCATTCCGCCCTCGTTTTCAACGAGGTCACCGGCGTGCGGCACCATGACATCCCCACGGCCGAGCCCGACCGAATGCTGGAACTGCTCGCGGTGGTGCTGGAAAACGAGCATTCAGTCCTGCTGCGCTTTTCGGCCGGCCGGGCCATACGGCTGGAAATCGGCCGGCTCGCATGCCATTTGGGGGATGTCGGTGAGCCTTGGCCCACCCCGTGGAAGCCCGCCCACCCGGTCGAATAGCCTTTCTGGCTCCGATCAGGGGCGGGCATTCGTTACTGGAGACAGGTCGTGTCGAGCGACGCTAACGAGAAACTCATCCTGGCGCTGCCCAAGGGTCGTATCCTCAAGGAGGCCGGCCCCGTCTTTGCGGCTGCCGGCATCGTGCCGGAAGCGGCCTTCGCCGATCCCGATGCCCGCCAGCTCCGCTTCGCGACCAACCATCCCGACCTAGACATCATCCGGGTTCGCTCCTTCGACGTGGCGACCTTCGTGGCTTTCGGCGCCGCCCATCTCGGAATTGCCGGCGCCGACGTGCTGATGGAGTTCGACTACCCGGAGATCTATGCCCCGATCGACCTCGGCATCGGCAAGTGCCGGCTGGCCGTCGCCGAGCCGGTCGAGATGGCGGGCAGGGACGATCCGCGGCGCTGGAGCCATGTCCGCATCGCCACCAAGTATCCCGAGGTGACGCGCAAGCACTTTGCGGCACGGGGCGTGCAGGCGGAGTGCGTCAAGCTGTCGGGCGCGATGGAGCTGGCGCCGTCGCTCGGCCTCAGCCACCGCATCGTCGACCTCGTCGATTCCGGCCGCACCCTCAAGGAGAACGGGCTGGTCGAGATCGAGCACATCGCCGACATCACCTCGCGCTTCATCGTCAATCGCGCCGCGCTCAAGACGCGGCCCCAGCGGGTCGGCCACTGGATCGACCGTTTCCGCGAAGTCGCGCTCGGGGTGCCCCGTGCCGCTTAGGCTCGACGCTTCGGCGCCGGGCTTCGAAAAGGAATTTTCGGCCTTCCTCGGGCGCAATCGGGATACCGACGAGAATGTCGACCGGGTGGTCGCCGGCATCGTGGCCGACGTACGCGCCCGCGGCGACGCGGCCGTCGTCGACTACACCGCCAAATTCGACTGGGCCGGCATCACGGCGGCCAACATGCGCATCTCCGAGGCCGAGCGCGACGCGGCGGCGGCGCAGGTGCCGTCAGCGCAGCGTGAGGCACTGGCCTTCGCTGCCCGGCGCATCGAGACCTTCCATCGCGCGCTGATGCCGAAGGATGTCGACTTTACCGACGCGACCGGGACACGGCTGGGCGCGCGCTATCGTCCGGTCGATGCGGCGGGCGTCTACGTGCCGGGCGGCACGGCGGCCTACCCGTCCTCGGTGCTGATGAATATCGTGCCGGCCAAGGTCGCGGGCGTGGGCCGCATCGCGATGGTGGTGCCGACGCCGGGCGGCACGCTCAATCCCCTGGTCATGCTGGCGGCCGAAATCGCCGGCGCCGACGAGATCTGGCGCATCGGCGGCGCGCAGGCGGTGGCGGCGCTGGCCTACGGCACGGAATCGATCCGGCCGGTCGACAAGATCACCGGGCCGGGCAACGCCTATGTCGCGGCCGCCAAGCGCCGCGTGTTCGGCCAGGTCGGCATCGACCTCATCGCCGGCCCCTCCGAGATCCTCGTGGTCGCCGACCGGCACAACGACCCCCGGTGGATCGCCGCCGACCTCCTGTCGCAGGCCGAACACGACCCGTCGTCGCAGTCAGTGCTGATCGCCGACGATGCGGCCTTTGCCGACGCCGTCATGCGCGCCGTCGAGGCCGAGTTGAAGACGCTTGCCCGTGCCGATATCGCCGCGGCGAGCTGGCGCGACAATGGCGCCGTGATCCTGGTGCCGGACTTCTCGGCAGCGCCGCCCATCGTCGACGCGATCGCCGCCGAGCATGTCGAACTGGCGATGGAGATGGCGGAGGCCGAGGCGCTGTCGCAGAAGATCCGTCATGCCGGCGCGATCTTCCTCGGCCGCCACACGCCCGAGGCGATCGGCGACTATGTCGCCGGCACCAACCATGTTCTGCCGACCTCGCGCGCCGCGCGTTTCTCCGGCGGGCTGGGCGTTTCCGATTTCCTGAAGCGGACGTCGCTGGTCGCCTGTACGCCGCAGTCGCTGGCGGCCCTCGGCCCGTCCGCGTTGGCGCTCGCCGACGCCGAAGGGCTCGGCGCTCATGGCCGTTCGGTTTCGCTCCGGCTGGGCCGCTAGCCATGCCGGCCGGGACGACCGACAGGACGCGGCGCATCGTCGATGTGGTGCTGGACGAGGAATCGGTCGCCCGCCGCACGCCGGAAGTCGAGCACGAACGGGCCGTGGCGCTGTTCGACCTGATCGAGGAGAACGACTTCTGCCTGGTCGGCAGCCAGCCCGGCCCCTATCGCCTGCGCATCGGCATTTTCGAGCAGCGGCTGGTGTTCGACGTGCGCAACGAGGCCGATGAGAAGCTGCGCGACATCGTTTTGTCGCTGACTCCGTTCCGCAAGGTGGTGAAGGACTACTTCCTCGTCTGCGAGAGCTACTATGCCGCCATCAAGAAGCTCGGCCCGGCGCAGATCGAGGCGCTCGACATGGGCAGGCGGGGCCTGCACGACGAGGGGTCGGACCTGCTGCGCGAGCGGCTCGACGGCAAGATCGAGGTCGACCACGACACGGCCCGGCGTCTGTTCACGCTGATCTGCGCCTTGCACATCAAATCGTGAGCGGGCGGGGGCGATGATCGGACTGCCGTCCAGCCTGCTCTTCGCCTGCAGCGAGAATTCGGTCCGGTCGCCGATGGCGGAGGCGCTGGCCAAGCGGCTCTACGGTCAGCGGGTCTATATCGATTCGGTGGGCGTGCGCGCGAGCGAGGTCGATGGGTTCGCGGTCGCCGCGCTCGACGAGATCGACATCGACGTCCACCGCCACCACGCCAAGACCTTCGATGACGTGGATGCCGCGTCGTTCGAGCTGATCGTCACCCTGTCGCCTGAGGCACATCACAGCGCGCTGGAGTTCACGCGCGGGACGGCGACCGAGGTCGAGTACTGGCCGATGCCCGATCCCAGCGCGGTGGAGGGATCGCGGGAGACGCGGCTCGAGGCCTACCGTCACACCCGCGATCAGGTCCTGGCCAGACTGAAGTCGCGCTTCGGGATACCGATCACGCCCTCGGTCTGAACCGTTCGGCGTCAGCGCGTGTTCTCGGAACCCGCGTACCAGGCTGCGCGATGCGAACTGTGACGCGGCACCGGCAGGTTGATCAGGTCCATGAAGACCGAGGCGCCGCCGTCGGCACCTGCCAGGTCGCCCTCGAGCACGTCGACCTCGAAGGTCAGCCTGTCGCCTTCGAGCTTCGGCGACTTCAGCGTGACGACGGCATCCACGACGCTGCCCTTCGCCTTGTTCAACACCGAGACCGTGGCATTGGGCGGATCCTTGGCGAAGGAGTTGGGCGCCTTCGCCGTCCATTCCTCGAGCACATGCGCGAGCATCGCATGCCCCGCCGAGCGCACCGGGCGGTCGGCGAACACAATGACGCTGGGCGCGATGCCGTCGAGGATCAGCTTGTTGTCCTGCAGCTTGGCGCCGCGGGCGTTCAGCACGAACATCGAGGGGATGAGCCGCGGATGGCGCGCCGCCCCGACGACCTTAGGCAGGCCCTGGACCGAGGAATTGGCGGGCGTGGCCGGCTGGGTCTGCGCGACGGCGCCGAAGGCGAGGCCGAGCGTGGCGGCGGCGGTCGCGAAGGCGACGGAGAGTCGGAGGGAGTGCATGATGGTCACCGTGCGGCTCAGTAGCAGGGCAGGAGGGGCGGCTTGCCGCAGGACGGCGCGTTGTAGCGCTGCTGGTAGCGCGGATCGATGTCGGGCGGCGGAGGAGCGCCGGCGCCGCTGCCGTAGCCGCCCCCGCCGGCATACGGATACGGATTGACGGGGTGCGTCGGCGCGGGATTGGACCAGCCGCTGAACGTGCTCGTGCCGTCCGGATCGCCGATCGCCGGCGTCTCGCCACCGGTCGTCTGGTTCTGGCCATAGTACTGGGCGCCGTGCGAGCCGATGCCGAACCAGATCGTGTCGATGAACACCGAGGCGGGGCCGTCGGCGGCGCCGAGACTGCCTTCCAGCACATCGACGTCGAAGGTCAACTTCTCGCCCTCGAGCTTGGCGGTCTTCAGGGTCACCACGAGGTCCGACACGTTGCCGCCATCCTTGTGGAAGACGGAGACCGTGGCGTTCGGCGGATCCTTGGCGAAGCTGCCGGTGCGCCAGATGTCGGCCATGTCGGGGGTCACCATGTGACCGACCGAGCGCTTCGGCCGGCTGGTGAACAGGGTCGCCGTGGGCAATACGCCATCGAGGACCAGCTTCTGGCCGTCGAGTTTCGCACCCCGGGCATTGATCACGATCAGCGCCGTCGAATATTGGCGCGCGGCAGGCTTGCCGATCGTCTTCTGGGCCGGATGGGTGATGGCGTTGGGTGGAGCCGCGGGAGCCGGCGACGCCTGGGCGAATGCGAGCGCCGGCGTCAGGAGCAGGGCGGCCACGAGGCCCGACATGCAGGTTGAGTTCATCTTTTGCTGGTCCTTCTTCCCCGGGCGTCCGCAGCCGCGCCCTGTATAAGGGAGCCAGGCTTCGGTGAGAAGGCCGGCCATCCCGGCCGTTGCCCGCGCCGCCATTGACTTACCCCCTCCTGCGGCCCATTTTCCGGCCGCTTTCCCAGAAATTCACCCCAGCCGGAGGCCGGATGGCCAAAGAAGACTTGATCGAATTTACGGGCGTCGTGGCCGAGTTGCTGCCCAATGCGATGTTTCGGGTGAAGCTCGACAACGACCACGTCATTCTCGCCCACACGTCGGGCAAGATGCGCAAGAATCGCATCCGCGTTTTGGCAGGCGACCGCGTCACCGTCGAGATGACGCCCTATGACCTGACCAAGGGCCGCATCACCTTCCGCTTCAAGTAGGCGTTGCGCGCCTCGACGATCCCCCCGCTCGTACTGGCCTCCGCGTCTCCGCGACGGCTCGACCTGCTGCGACAGGTCGGATACGAGCCCGCAACGATCGACCCTGCCGACATCGACGAGACGCCCCGGACGGGCGAGTTGCCGCGCGCCTATGCCTTGCGCATGGCTGAAGCGAAACTCGCGGTCGTGCAGCGACGTCACGCCGGCGCCCTCGTGGTGGCGGCTGACAGTGTCGTGGTCTGCGGTCGCCGCATCCTGCCGAAGGCAGAACGCGAAGCCGAGGCGCGACTGTGCCTCTCCAAACTCTCCGGCCGCCGCCATCGCGTTCTGGGCGGCGTCGCCGTGGCCGGGCCCGACGGCGGGGTGCGGACGCGCCTGGTCGAGACCATCGTGCGCTTCAAGCGCCTCGAGGTGGCCGAGATCCATGACTATCTGGCCAGTGGCGAATGGCAGGGCAAGGCGGGCGGCTACGCCATCCAGGGCCGGGCCGCCGCCTTCGTCGCCTCCCTGTCGGGCTCCTACAGCAACGTCGTCGGACTGCCGCTCTTCGAAACCGTGGCGCTCCTGAAGGCCTCCCTGCCATGAGCCGTGTCGATCGGCTCGTCTGCCATGTGCTGCCTCAGGCGTTCCTGATGGCCCTGGTGACGGAGGGCCGCCTGTTGGAGCTCCAGGTGGTCCGCCGCGACAAGCCTTCGAGGGTCGAGAGCATCTTCCTCGGCCGGCTGGAACGCGTGATGTCCGATCTCGATGCCGCCTTCGTCGACATCGGCATCGATCGCGCAGGCTTCCTGCGGGCGGAGGACCTGTCGGGCGTCGATGGCTGGCCGCCGCTCGGCGCGCCGGTCCTCGTGCAGGTGCGCAACGACGGCGAGGGCGACAAGGGTCCGCGCCTGTCGATGAACATCGCCATCAGCGGCCGTTATCTCGTCTATCACCCCAACGGCGCGGGCGTGACCTTCTCCCGCCGCATCGAGGGGGAGTCCGAGCGCGATCGCCTGCGCGCGCATGTCGAGGGCCTGCTCGATGGCGGAATCGTGCTGCGCACCGCCGCCGCGAGCGCCACGGCCGACGTCCTGCAGGCCGACGCCACGCGTGTGCTCGAGCGCTGGGAGAAGATCCGGCGCCTGGCCCTCGACGTCGAGCCGCCGGCCGACCTGTCCGCGCGCATCCCGGGCGAGCGCGATCCGATCGTGCGGGCGTTGCGCGATCACGGCGCGGACCTGGAGGAGGTGATCCTCGACGACCGGACGATGGCGCGCACGCTCCAGGACAAGATGGACCGGCAGGGCGAGAAGATTCGCGTCCGCTGGCACAATGGCACGATGCCGGCCTTCGACATCGACGACGTGGCGGGCCAGATCGACACCGCGCTGGCGCCGCGGATCGTCCTGCAGAGCGGGGTCGAGGTGTTGTTCGAACCGGGCGAAACGCTGTGCGCCGTGGACGTCGACAGTGCCGGTGCAGGCGGCCGCCAGGGCCGCGCGCCGCGCCGGCCCGTCGACGTCAACCTGGAGGCGGCGCCGGCGATCGCCCAGCAGCTCAGGCTGCGCAACCTCGCGGGGGCCGTGGTGATCGATTTCGTCAACATGCGCAGCGCCTACGACCGCGACAAGGTCCAGGCGGTGCTGGCCGAGCACCTGGCAAGCGATCCGGTGCCCACCCAGATCTACGGCTTCACCCGGCTCGGCCTGTTCGAGTTGACCCGCGCCCGGCGCGGCCCGACCCTGGCAGCCCAGCTCGAAGCGCTGGAAAAGAGCGATGATTGACCGATCCCCGCCGCTGCGCGCCGTGCGCATCGAACCGAAATGCCCGACCTGCGGAAAACCCGCGGACCCCAAATACAAGCCGTTCTGCCGCAAGCGCTGTGCCGACATCGACCTCGGCCGCTGGCTGAAGGAAGGCTATCGCGTGCCGACCGACGAGGCGCCCGGCGAGGAAGATCTCGACGAGAGGGGCGGCGGCGCATCTGGACAGCGGGGCTAGCCCGTCCTATAAGCCCGGCCGCCAACGAACGACGTGCCCAGGTAGCTCAGTTGGTAGAGCATGCGACTGAAAATCGCAGTGTCGGTGGTTCGACTCCGCCCCTGGGCACCATTCTTCCCACATCGACGAACCGGCGGCCCCACCGCGAAAACCGTGAATGCCGTCCGTCAGCGGCCGGAAGGCATGGCTGGCGGCGGGACTCTACCTGCGTTTCGGCACGGCAAACGAGGCACTGGAACAGGTCGCCTGGCTGATCCTGCTCGCGTCTTTTTTCTATGACTCCCTGGACCTCGACCTGGCCTATGCATCGCGGTTCGAGCAGTTCGGGATTCACGCCGCCCAGACCGTCGGCTACGGCCTGGCGGTCTATACGTGCTGGGGCTACTGGGCGGAGGGCGAAACGTCGAGCTTCGTCAATTCGGCAGCCTGGCTGGCGATCTGTGCTCTGCTCGCCTACGACGTCTACGCGCCGGGCGAGTATGGCGGCCTCGAATGGCGGGCGCGCAATGTGGCGAAGGTGGTGCTGTATGCCGTCGTGGTCGGCCTGGTCGGGCTGTGGGGCTGGCAAGGCGTTACCGAGGATGACGCCGACAGCCTGGTCAGTGCTTACGACGCCGCGCTCTGGATCGGCTGCTTCGCCATCGTCGAACTCCGCGTCTTCGATTTTGAAACGAAGGAAGAGACGGAGCTGGTGCAGCACCCGATCGAGTCCTGATCGGGGCGGACGTTGATCCCGGCGGCCTCGCCGCCGTCGCCGCCGCCACGCTCTTGCTCCAGCTCCGGCGGGCCATTGGCGGTGGAACGCGAATGCACTACCAATTCGCCTGGGCCTCCCGGCGGTGCCCATCAGGAGGCGAACGAGATGACGAGGCTGCTCGACAAGGACCTCCTGGTTCTCCTGTGCCGCCTCCTGATGTCGGTATGCATGATCCGGTACGGTGCCGCCAAACTGATCGATATCGATCTTTTCGTGAATCATGTGACCACCCGGCGGTTCATGGAACTGGTGGCCAGAGGCGCGCCCGCTCCGCTGTGGTTCGCCTACGCCAACGCCCTCTTCCAGACAGCGGCGGGGCTGTGCGTTCTGATCGGCTTCCGGGCTCGCGTGGCGGCGGGACTGCTTGTCGTCTGGCTGGCCGTACTCACCTTTGTGGGGCATCCGTTCTGGCGGCTTTCGGGCGGCGACGCCCTTCTGAACGAGTCGCTGTTCTATCGGAACCTGGGCCTGCTGGCGGCCTTTCTGCTGATCGTTGCGCACGGGGCCGGCCGTTGGGCCGTCGATGCGACCGACCGCAAATAGTAATGCGCGTCCGGCATTCCGAGGGACCCGGTGAGGCGCCCGATTACCGGGGCAAGCGCAGCACCTCTATAATCGCGGGGTTGCTGCCCGCATGTCCCCTCCGGGCTTGAGCGGGAAGCGTCCACGCAACGTTCGTTCTGACCGATCGAGAGGCCTCAGTTTGTCTACAGCAGTAAAGCAGCGGCGCAGGAGCTCGGCGAAGGCGGAGCAGCGCGCCGAGACGATCGACCAGATCCTCGACACCGCGGAATATCTCTTCTCGAAGCACGGATTCTACGGCGTTACGCTCAAGGACGTCGCCAACAGCGTCGGCGTGCACCACACGCTGATCAACTACTACTTCGAGGACAAGAAGAAGCTGTTCGAGGACGTGTTCGCGCGACGGGCCGTGGTGACGAGCGAGCGGCGCATGAAGGCGCTCGACGACTATGAGAAGCAGGTCGGTGAGTCGCCGACGGTGGCAGGCGCGTTGCGGGCCTTCCTCGACACCGACCTCGATCTCTACACCGGCGGCGGCGAAGGCTGGCGCAACTATGGAGCGCTCAGCGCCCAGGTGGCGAGCACGCCGGAGTGGGGCGCCCGGATGATGGACGAGCATTTCGATCCGGTGGTGCTGCGTCTGATCGGCCTGCTCAAGAAGGCGCTGCCCGAGTGCGCCGAGGCGGACATCTTCTGGGGCTACCACTTCGTGACCGGCGCGCTGATGCTGACGCTCGCCAAGACCGGCCGCATCGACAAACTGTCGGGAGGGCTTTGCCGGTCGGACGACTACGCCGCCGTGAAGGAGCGCATGGCGACGTTCATGGCCGCCGGTTTCCTGTCGGTCTGTTCGCGTCGGAAAGGCTAGCCGAGCCACGAAGAGAGCAGGTCGCACTTGCGTCACGTTCGTTAATTCACTAGTGAGTGAATGAATAAATAGAACAAAAAACAACCACTAGGGAAGGAACGAGACCATGCGTGTACGCAACGGGATTTCCATTCTTCTTGGCTTGATGCTGGCAATGGCCGGCATGGCCGCGGCCTCGGCGCAGCAGACAATCAAGGTCGCCTATACCGATCCGCTCTCGGGTCCTTTCGCCCAGGTGGGCGACGCCAACCTGAAGCAGATGCAGTACATCATCGATTTCATCAATGCCAAGGGCGGCGCGCTCGGCAAGAAATTCGAGCTCGTGCCGTTCGACAACAAGTCGCAACCGTCGGACGCGCTGATCGCGCTGAAGAGCGCGACCGATCAGAACATGCCGTTCATCATGCAGTGCAGCGGGTCGAACATTGCCGCCGCGCTGATCGACGGCGTGAACAAGCACAACGATCGCAATCCCGACAACCGCATCATCTACCTGAACTGCGGCGCGGTGGCGCCCGAGCTGACCAACGAGCAGTGCAGCTTCTGGCACTTCCGCTTCGACCTGCATGCCGCGATGAAGGCGGAGGTGATGGTCCGCGCCCTGCCCAAGGACACGACCAAGGTCTATCTCATCAACCAGGACTACCTGTTCGGCCAGTCCGTGCAGCGCGAGCTCAAGACCTATCTCACCAAGCTCCGGCCGGACGTGCAGATCGTCGGCGACGAGCTGATCCCGCTCGGCAAGATCAAGGACTTCTCGCCCTACATCACCAAGATCAAGGCTTCGGGCGCCCAGGCGCTGATGACGGGCAACTGGGGGCCCGACATGAACCTGCTGATCAAGGCCGGTATCGATGCCGGTGCAGACCTGCGCTACTACACTTTCTATGCCCATCTGGCCGGTGGGCCGACGGCGATCGGCGCCGGCGGCGAGAACCGGGTGCTGTCGGTGATGCCGTTCAGCGAGAACGTCTCGGTCGAGACCGGCAACAAGGAAGCCGAGGCCTTCACCAAGGGCTTCCGCGACAAGCACAAGTTCGACTTCACCTCGGCCGGCTTCCGCACGATCTTCGAATATCTCCAGGCGGCCGTGAACAAGGCGGGGGCGCTGGATGCGACCAAGATCGCCTATGCGCTGGAAGGCATGTCGATCCGCGATTTCCTCGGCTTCGAGACCACGATGCGCAAGGCCGACCATCAGCTCATCGGCGAGTACTTCGTGGGCACCTTCAAGAAGGGCGTGAAGTACGATGCCGAGGGCACCGGCCTCGGCTGGGCAACCACGGCGACGATCCTCGCCAAGGACATCGACCAGCCCAACAGCTGCAAGATGAAGCGTCCCTAGGCTCTGAACCCGATGCCCGCTTTCCGATGGGAGAGCGGGCATCGCCCTTCGCGGCGGACAGGTTCGATGGAAGTTTTCGTCGTCTCCCTCCTCAACGGCCTCGTCTACGGCATGCTGCTGTTCATGCTGGCGAGCGGACTGACGCTCATCTTCAGCATGATGGGCGTGCTCAACTTCGCCCACGCCAGCGTCTACATGCTGGGCGCCTACTTCGCCTACACGATCAGCCTCTATGTCGGTTTCTGGCCGGCGCTCATCCTGGCGCCGCTTCTGTGCGGGCTGATCGGCGCCGCCATCGAGATGTGGGGGCTGCGGCGCGTCCATCGCCACGGCCATGTCGCCGAGCTGCTGCTGACCTTCGGCCTCGCCCTGATCATCGAAAAGGTCGTGCAGATGACCTGGGGCCTGCTGCCGGTTCCCTACCGGATTCCCGAGCTGCTCGATTTCCCGCTGTTCCGCGTCTACGGCACGCAGTTCCCGGCCTATCGCGCCTTCATGCTGCTGATCTCGGCGCTGATGTTCGGGGCGATCTGGCTCGGCCTCAGGCGCACGCGCGTGGGCCTCGTGATCCAGGCGGCACTGACGCATCCCGAGATGGCGTCGGCCCTGGGCCACAACGTGCCGCGCATCTTCACCCTTGTCTTCGCCGCCGGCACCGCGCTGGCGGGGCTGGCCGGCGTCATTGGAGGCAATTACCAGGTCACCGAGCCCGCGATGGCCTTCACCATGGGACCGATCGTGTTCGTCGTCGTGGTGTTCGGCGGCCTCGGCTCGCTGACGGGATGCTTCATCGCCTCGATTTTCATGGGGCTCATCCAGACCTTCGCTGTGGTTTTCGACGTGTCGCTGGCCGATCTGCTGGCGCAGTTCGG
Source organism: Rhodospirillales bacterium 24-66-33 (assembly GCA_002281855.1). Taxonomy (GTDB): domain Bacteria; phylum Pseudomonadota; class Alphaproteobacteria; order Reyranellales; family Reyranellaceae; genus Reyranella. Next base: position 576,144 of record NCHQ01000001.1, read on the forward strand.
CATCGCCGTCACCGCCAGTACGCCGTTCGCGGAAGTGCTCAACGTGACGCTGCCGCGTATCGGAGCTCTGCTGCCCTTCCTGCTGATGGTGCTGATCCTCGTGTTTCGTCCGCGCGGCCTGATGGGGACGCGCGACACATGACCCTGCTTCGTCGCAACTGGCCCTGGCTTGTGGCGCTTGCCGTCCTGCTGGCGTTTCCCTTCCTCTTCTATGACTGGACGAGGGGTCGCCATTCCGGATTTGCCCTGACCTTGATGAGCGAGATCGGCGTCATGGCGATCTTCGCGCTGTCCTACAACATGCTGCTGGGACAGGCCGGGCTTCTCTCGTTCGGCCATGCGGTGCTGTTCGGCCTGGGCGCCTATTGCGCGGCCCACACCGTCAATCTGGTCAAGGCGGGCACGATCTGGTTGCCCACCGAGCTGGTGCCCCTGGCGGGCGGACTGGGCGGGCTGTTCTTCGGCTTCGTCCTGGGCTGGCTCGTAACCAAGCAGCGCGCCACCGCCTTCGCCATGATCACCCTGGGTCTGGGCGAGCTCGTTTCCGCAGCCGCCCTGATGTTCATGGGCTTCTTCGGCGGGGAGGGCGGCATCACGATCGATCGTGTAATGGACACCAGCCTGCTGGGCGTCCGCTACACCTCACCCTGGCAGGTCTATTGCCTCGTCCTCGGCTGGGCGTTCGTGGCTGCCGTCTTGATGAGGCTGCAAATGCAGACGCCGCTCGGCCGGATGGCGAACGCCACGCGCGACAATTTCGAGCGCGCGCAGTTCGTCGGCTACGACCCGCGGCGGGTGCGATGGATGCAGTTCACCTTGGCGGGCTTCTTCGCCGGGGTCGGCGGCGGCCTCTACGTGATGATCTACGAGATCGTCACCTTCGACACCGTTTCGGCGGTCAAGTCGGCCAATGCCCTGCTGGCGGTCTATATTGGCGGCGCAGGGGCCTTCTTCGGACCCGTGCTCGGTACCATCGTGGTGGTGCTGCTGCAGAGCGGCGTCAGCCTGCTCAGCAACGCCTGGCTGCTCTATGTCGGCGTCCTGTTCATCGTCATGGTCATGTATGCCCCGGTCGGGCTCGCCGGGCTGATCGGCATGCATGCACCGCTCTGGCGGACGGGCCGGCTGCGCGAGCTGTTGCTGCCCTATCTGCGCGCCCTGCCGCCGGCCTTGATGCTCTTCCTGGGGTTCGTGCTGCTGGTCGAACTCACCTCGTTCACCACGATTGGCGCCGCGCAGGGCAAGCGGTTCGCGATCGGCGGCCAGACAATCGACACCACGTCACCGCTGCCCTGGGCGATTGCCGTCGCGGCCCTGGGAGTGGGCGCGTTCTGGCTGCGTCGGGAGGCACACGCCTTCCGCCTGCGGTGGGATGCCTTGATGGAAGACGCCAAGCGGCAGGCAGGCGCCCCGTGACCGTTCCGGCCATCGAGCTCAGCGACGTGCGCAAGAATTTCGGCGCCACCGAGATCATCCGGGGGGTCGATCTCGGCATCGCCCGGGGCGAGCGGCACGCCATCATCGGCCCGAACGGCGCCGGCAAGACGACGCTCTTCAACCTGATCTCCGGGCGGTTCCCGATCAGCTCCGGCAGCATCACCGTCAACGGCAAGTCGACCGCCGGCCTTGCCCCGCAGGAGATCAACCGGCTCGGCCTGTCGCGGAGTTTCCAGATCACCTCGATCTTCCCGCGCATGACGGTGTTCGAGAACATTCGCTGCGGCCTGTTGTGGTCGCGTGGCTACCGCTACTCCTTCTGGCACCTGCTGGGCGGCCAGAAGGCGCTGAACGCCGAGGCGGACCGGCTGCTCGACCGGCTGAACCTCGGCGACCGGCGCAACGTGCAGGCCGGTCTGCTGTCCTATGCCGAGCAGCGGGCGCTGGAGATCGGCATCACCATCGCAGGCGGCGCCGACATCATCCTGCTCGACGAACCCACCGCCGGCATGAGCCACAGCGAGACCGACGCCGCCGTCGAGCTGATCCGCGGCGTGTCGGAAGGCAAGACGCTGATCATGGTCGAGCACGACATGAGCGTGGTGTTCGGCCTGGCCGACCGCATCACCGTGCTGGTCTATGGCGAGGTCATCGCCTCCGACACGCCGGCCGCCATCCGCGGCAACGCCGCCGTGCAAGAGGCTTATCTCGGGACGATCGCAGCATGAGGGCGGCGCCATGATGCTCGAGGTCCGCGACCTTCATGCCCTGTACGGCAAGAGCCACATCCTGCAGGGCGTCGACCTAGCGGTCGACGAGGGCGAGATCGTGAGCCTGCTGGGCCGTAACGGCGTCGGCCGTTCGACGACCTGCAAGGCGATCATGGGGCTGGTGCCGCCGGTCGGGCAGATCAGCTTCAAGGGCCGGCCGATCGCCGGCCTTCGGCCCGACCAGATCGCCCATGCGGGTGTGGGCTACGTGCCCGAGGACCGGCAGGTGTTTCCCGGCCTCACGGTGAAGCAGAACCTCGAGCTGGGGCTGAAGCGCGCCGGTGTCTTCGGACGCTGGACCTTCGACGATGTCTTCTCGCTGTTCCCCAATCTCGGCAATCGGCAGGACAATCCGGCCGGCGTGCTGTCGGGCGGCGAGCAGCAGATGCTCACCATGTGCCGCACCCTGATGGGCGATCCCGACCTCGTGATCATCGACGAGCCGACCGAAGGACTGGCGCCCATGCTGGTGGAGCAGGTCGGGCGGCTGCTCGACGAGATCGCGCGGCGCGGTACGGCGATCCTCCTGGTCGAACAGAAGCTCACCATCGCGCTCAAGATCTCCCATCGGCTCTACGTCATGGGGCACGGCCGGATCGTGTTCAGCGGATCTCCCGCCGAACTCACGGCTAGTTCGACGGTCCGCAAGGAGTGGCTCGAAGTGTGAGCGCGATCAGCCGGTGGAGGGCAGATCGCTTCTTCGTGAACGGCTTTCGCGTAGCGGAGAGCGCGGGAGGCCGCCTATTGTCGATCGAGGCGACGGCGCGTAACGCGACGTCCGGCCGAGCCTTTTACGGCTGACCGTTTCCAGCGAGCGTCCGGGCGATGACACGACTGACTTCCGCAATTCTCTTCTCTTTGTTTCTTGCTTGCAGTGCCGCAGCACAAACTGACGATGCTGCCTATTGCAAGAAGCTCGGCGACTACGCGACCCGCTATCTGGGCGATGCAGGCGGCAACGGCGGAACGCGACCGGACTTCGACATCCTCGAAGGAATCGCCAAGTGCAACAAGGGTGACACCGCAGGCGGCATCGCGATCCTCGAAAAGAAGATTCGCAGCAAGGGGTTCACGCCGCCGTCCCGCTGACGCGCGGGATCGCAGCGCAACATGATGCTGCAGCGCATGAGGCCACTCCGGGAACACAAAAAGGCACTTTCGGGGCAACTCTCGATTGTCTTGCCGTTGCCGTGGACAGGCGATGGCCAGACAGGGTGAAATATTGCTATCGTAACGACGGCACAGATTTCGCGCCGGAAATTAAGGACACTAACCAAATGGCTTCAGGTACCGTTAAGTGGTTCAACGCCACCAAAGGATTCGGATTCATCCAGCCCGATTCGGGCGGAAAGGATGTCTTCGTCCACATCAGCGCGGTCGAGCGTGCCGGGCTCAACGGCCTGAACGAAGGTCAGAAGATCAGCTACGAGGTTCAGGTGGAGCGCGGCAAGGAAGCCGCGGTGAACCTCAAGGCCTGAGCGCACGTTTCTCGTGGGGACGGGCGGCTTATTGGAAGCTTGCATCGCCGGCACCTGAGAAACGAAGGATACCATTGCGCGCTCGTTGATTGAGGGGCGCGATGCTAACGGATAAGGCTCCAGTCACCGTCATTGCGGGGACTGGAGCCTTTTCTCGTTGGGCTCGGTGGAATCGTGCAAGCGTTGGCCCGTGTTGCGAGTGGAGACTGGAGCGTCGGCGGGCCGCCGGCGTCGTTCGACACGCAGCGTGCTCGGTGTGGGGCGCAGGGAGCTGCGCGCAGGACGATCACGCGGGCCCTGTTGGCCATTCTCGTGCTGGCGGTCCTGTGCATCGCACCGGCTCCGGGGACCGGCGAACTGCGGGCGGCGACGATCGTGTCGCTCGCGGCCTCCGCCCCCGCGGCCCTGTTCTCCAGAACCGTCGCGGTCGAAAGTCCGAGGTTGCGCTTGACGGGCATGATCGAGCCCGGCGACGCGGAGAGGCTGCGCGACCTGCTGGACAAGCTCAAGGAGTTGGTGCCGCCAAGGCCGGGAATGCCGCTGGCGTCGATCGAGCTGAGTAGTCTGGGCGGCGATCTGTCGGAGGGAGTCCGGATCGGTGAGCTGCTGAGGAGTTACAGGGTCGTCGCTGTCGTCCGCAAACAGGACCTCTGCCTCTCGGCGTGCGCCCTCGCTCTTCTGGGCGGCAACACCGTTCGCACCGGCGCGGCCTATCCCTTCGATTGCAACGTCGAGGTCGGTGGCAAGGTCGCCTTCCATAACTTCTTCCTCGATCGCAGCCACCTCCGGCGTCTGACCTCCGACGATCCGATCGCTAGTCGCCTTCAGGGGTTCGCCGACGGCCGCAGCGGCGCCGCCATGCTGATCAAGTATGCCGCCGACATGGGGCTGCCGCCGGCCTTCGCCGCCAACCTGATGGCAAGGCCGGTCGAGGAGTTCCAGTATGTCGAGACGATCGGCGAGTTCCTGGCGCTCAACCTCTGTCCCATCGGGCTCGAACGGCCGCGGCTGCCGCTGTCGCATCAGGCCGCCAACGTGTGCAACAACTCCCTGGCGCATCCGGTACCCCTGTCCGCCATCATCGTCGGCCAGATCGAGCCGCCTCGAGTGGGGCGGTACATGCTGGAGCGCGTGCAGGACGGGCTGAATGCCGCCCGGGCACGGGGCAAGCTCGCGGACCAACTCGCAACCTGGTCGGTCATGAGATCCAGGGACGAGATCGAGAAACTCTACGACGACCTCCGCGCCGCGGGCGTCGCTCTGCCGGAGATCGTGGGGCCGACCTTCGAGGTCGCCGTCAACGAAGCAGGACGAATCCGCGCCGCCTGCTATGTCAGCCTGTCTCCCGCCGATCCGGATCGATACGAGGTCGTCCTGCAGGGGCCGCGTGGTTTCGCCGAGGCGGTGCGCAAGCCGCCCGCCAATGCGCGTCGCCTGTTCCTCTACGACCACCAGGCCGTCGCCAATCGCCGCCCGTCGTCGGATGGCCGGGAGCGCGTCGCGGTCGACGTCGAGGATCGGCAAACCCCGCGGCTCGGCTCCCGCCAGCTGCCAGAACGCGACGCATTGCGGCCGTAGTGTCGGACCGCGGGAGGCGCGCCGCGATCAGCGGCCGCCGACGACCCAGCCCGTTTCCTTGGCAAAGGCCTCGAAGAACTCCGTCTCGTAGGCGCGCTCCGGGCTCTCGCGCACGAGACTGTCGATGCGCTCGGCATCGTGCCCGACCAGAATGCGCCAGCGTTCGTTGCGCACGCCATCCAGGATGATCGTCGCCGCTTCGGCCGCCGTGGTCGGCGCTTCCTCGAGGAAGCGCCGTGCGCGCTCCGCGATCATCCGTCGGACGTCGTCGTCCGAGAGTTTGGTGGCATCGATGCCCATCGAGGCGATGCGGGCGCGCGCCAGCCCGACTTCGTGCGCCGTGATCTCTTCGGTCTGGTTGCCGCTCTGCAGCTTGCGCGAGTTGGCGACGATCGACGTGCCGATATGGCCGGGCATCACGACCGAGCATTTGATGTGCGGGGCATTGAGGCGCAGGTCGGTGATCAGAGCCTCGGTGAAGCCTTTCACGGCGAACTTCGCGGCGGCATAGGCGGTCTGCGGGACGTTGGGGGCGATATAGGCCCAGAAGCCGTTCACGCTCGACGTATTGACGATATGGCCCGCATCGGCGCGCAGCAGCATGGGCATGAAGGACCGCGTGCAGAGATACACGCCGCCCCAGCAGATGTTGAACGTGCGCTCCCATTCTTCGCGGGCGTTGACGAGGAAGCTGCCGCCGCCGCCGATGCCGGCATTGTTGAACAGGAGATGGATGCGATCGGTCTCGTGCTGCTCGGTCAGTTCGTCGCGGAAGCGCACCACCTGCGGCTCGTCGGCCACGTCGGCGACATGCGTGGTGATGCGCTGGCCCTGGCTGAGCCCGGCGGCCTCGCAGAGCCGCCTGGTCTCGGCCATCGCGCCGGCGGACACGTCACCCAGCGCGATGCTGCAGCCCTCGGCCGCGAGCTGCCGCGCCAGTTCGCGGCCCATGCCGGTGCCGCCGCCGGTGATGACGGCGATCCTGCCTGCGAAATCCTTCATGTCGTTTCCTCCATTTTTTTTAGGCCGGACGAAAGCGCCTGAAGAGCAGGAAGCCCAGCAGGATGAAGCCCAGCAGCACGATGCCCTGCACCACTGCGAAGGGGGGCTCGGCGCCGGTCGGCGCGAACCTGTTCAGGAAGCCGATCTTCTGGAAGGACTGCACGACCAGGACGAACACGTTGAGATAGAAGGCAAACAGGGCGGTCGCGACATAGATCCAACGCCATGCGCCGGCGAGGCGGCCGACATACAGGGCGAGCAGCGCAATCGCCAGCGCGACCGACGACACGATGCCGACGCCGAGCGCCGGCGTGAACACGGTGATGGGAAAGAGGAAGCCGGTCACCGTCGTCAGCACGGTGAAGAGCAGGAACACCGAGTTCCACGTATCCAGCCGGCGCCCCTCGAGCATGCGCGCGCAGGCGACGGCGCCTGCCGCGATGGCGACCAGGCTGATGACGACGTGCGCGATCGTAAAGGTCGCGATGGACATTCCGAGAACCATATTCCGTCTCCTGGGGATCGCGGCGGCTTGCGCAGACAAATGATGCGCTGACGATGAATCCTGTCACCAGTTTAACGCAACCGTGGGGGAGCGACAGGCCGGTTCCTGCCATAGTTGTCCCTTAGGCCCGCGGGCTTTCAGGAGGAGCAATTCATGCCCGTCTCGATCGCCCGCCGCGTGCTTCTGGCCGCGCCGCTGCTCTCCCTGCCCGCCTTTGCCGACGATGCCGTGTCATCGCTTCGCGAGCTCGAGCGGCGCAATGGCGGCCGCCTCGGCGTGGCGATGTTCGACACCGCGAGCGGCCGGCGAGTCGCCTATCGCGGCGACGAGCGTTTCCCGATGTGCAGCACCTTCAAGTTCCTGGCGGCGGCCCTGATGTTGGCCCGCGTCGACCGCGGCGAGGAGAGTCTCGACCGCCGCATCGTCTTTGCGGCGAGCGATCTCGTCACCTACTCGCCCGCGACCAGGGAGCATGGCGGACCGGCCGGCATGACGGTCGACGCGATCTGCGCCGCGGCGGTAACTCTCAGCGACAACACCGCGGGAAACCTGATGCTCGCGAGCTTCGGCGGTCCTGCGGGATTGACGGCCTTCGCCCGTGTACTGGGCGATACGGTGACTCGTCTCGACCGCATCGAGACCGCGCTGAACGAGGGCACGCCCGGCGATCCGCGCGATACGACTTCGCCGCTGGCCATGCTCGCCACGATGCAGAAGCTCGTTGCCGGCGACGTCCTGTCATCCGCTTCGCGCGAACGCCTGATCGGCTGGTTGGTCGCGAACAAGACGGGCGACAAGCGGCTGAGGGCCGGAGTACCGGCGGCGTGGCGCATTGGCGACAAGACGGGCACGGGTGGCAACGGCAGCGCCAACGACATCGCAGTCGCCTGGCCACCCGGCCGCGCCCCGGTCTTCGTCACCGCCTACTACACAGGCTCCACGATCTCCGACGAGGCGCGCAGTGCGGTCATCGCCGAGGCCGGTCGGATTGCGACGGCCGGGCTTGCCTGACTATCGGCCTGATCAGGCCGGCAGCTTGGGCGTGCTCGGGTGCTTGGGCAGGAAGGCCGTGAGCAGACCCAACAGCAGCAGGAACGGCGTCACCTTGTAGACGGCTTCAATGCCCGCGTGATCGGCGATCTCGCCCAGTGCCGCGGCGCCGAGGCCGCCCAGGCCGAACGAGACGCCGAAGAACATGCCGGCCACCAGCCCGACCCGGCCGGGCAGGAGGTCCTGCGCATAGACCAGGATGGCGGAGAAGGCCGACGCCATGATGATCGCCACCACGACCGCGAGGATGCCGGTCCAGAACAGGTTGGCGTAGGGCAGCATCAGCGCGAAGGGCAGGGCGCCCAGGATCGAGAACCACATCACCGGGATACGGCCGACCCGGTCGCCCACGACACCGCCCAGGATCGTACCGACGACGATGCCGACCAGGAAGGCGAACAGGAAGAGCTGCGCGGTCTGCACTTCCACGCCGAACTTCTGGATCAGGTAGAAGGTGAAGTAGGAGCCGAGGCTGGCGCTGTAGACGTTCTTGGAGAAGAGCAGCGCCACCAGAATCGCCACGGCGACCCCGACCTTGGCCTTCGACAGGGTCACGTGACCGGCGGCAGCTGCGGTCTTTCGTGTTGCGGGCTTCTGGCTGGTGCGGTTGGCCTTGTACCAGTGACCAATCTGGAAGAGCACGATCATGGCGACGAGTGCCGCCGCCGAGAACCACACGATGCTGCGCTGGCCCGCCGGCACGACGATGAAGGCCGCCAGCAGCGGTCCCGCCGCGGAGCCCATGTTGCCGCCGACCTGGAACAGCGACTGGGCGAGGCCGTAGTGCCCGCCGGCGGCCATGCGTGCGACCCGCGAGGCCTCGGGATGAAAGACCGAGGAGCCCATGCCGATCAACGCCGCCGCGAACAGGATCAGCGGATAGGAGTTCGCCTGCGACATCAGGAGCAGGCCGACCAGGGTGAAGCCCATGCCGACCATCAGGGAATAAGGCTGGGGTTTCCTGTCGGTGTACATGCCGACGACCGGCTGCAGCATCGACGCCGTACACTGGAAGGCGAGCGTGATGAACCCGATCTGACCGAACGACAGTGCGTATGAATCCTTGAGGATCGGATACAGCGCAGGCACCAGCGACTGCATCATGTCGTTGAGCAGGTGGCAGAAGCTCAAGGAGAGGATGACGGCAAAGGTCGTGTTGTTGGCGGCGGCGGCGGCGCTGGAAACGGCAGGGGCCGCGGAGACGGGCGCGGCGGCGGCTGCCATTGTGTTGTCGGTCATTGATATATTCTATGCGGTGGCCCCCTCTGTCGCCAGCACCGGGCCGGTAGACCAGCCTTGCGGCGTTGGTGGCTCCAGCCCGTATGAACTTTCGGCGCGCTGATGCGTTGCATCGCCCGTGCGCACCGATGTTCCCGCCCGTCTCGACCGCCTGCCATGGAGCCGGTTCCATAGGCTGGTCGTCGTGGCCTTGGGCATCACCTGGATTCTCGATGGTCTGGAAGTCACGCTGGCGGGTTCCGTGGCAGCGGCCTTGCAGACCAGCCCGAGGCTCCAGCTCACGGCCGAACAGGTCGGCCTGACGGGCAGCGCCTATCTCGCAGGTGCGGTGCTGGGCTCCCTGTTCTTCGGGCATCTCACCGACCGGCTGGGCCGCAAGAAGCTCTTCAACGTCACGCTCGGCGTCTATCTCGTGGCAACGGCGGCCACGGCCTTCTCCTGGGATTTCTACAGCTTCCTGTTCTTCCGGTTTCTGACCGGCGCAGGCATCGGCGGCGAGTATTCGGCGATCAACTCGGCGATCCAGGAATTGATTCCCGCCCGCCTGCGCGGTCGCATCGATCTCGCCATCAACGGCAGCTTCTGGCTCGGGGCGGCCGGCGGCGCGCTCCTGTCCGTCTGGCTGCTCGATCCCAACGTTCTCGACCCCGACATGGGCTGGCGCGTCGCCTTCGGCAGCGGCGCCGTGCTGGGCCTCGTCATCCTCTACCTGCGTCGCTACCTGCCGGAGAGCCCGCGCTGGCTGATGATCCATGGCAAGCCGCGCGAGGCCGAGGGTGTCGTCGAGGAGATCGAGGCGCGGGTGGAAGCCGAGACGGGCCGGAAGCTGGAGCCGGTGACGCGGTGGCTGACGCTCGGCGATCCGCACAAGACAACAATGGTCTCCGTGGCGCGAACCCTGCTCAAGCACTATCGCAGCCGCACGATCCTCGGCCTGGTGCTGATGGCCTCGCAGGCCTTCGTCTACAACGCGATCTTCTTCACCTACGCGCTGATCCTGACCAATTTCTACAATGTGCCGGGCGACAAGGTCGGCCTCTACATCCTGCCCTTTGCCATCGGCAACTTCCTCGGGCCGTTGCTGCTGGGGCCGTTGTTCGACACGCTCGGGCGCCGGCAGATGATCACGGCCACCTACGCCATCTCGGGCGTGCTGCTGGCGGTCACGGGCTGGATGTTCGATGCCGGCCATCTCGACGCCACAACCCAGACGGCCATGTGGAGCGTCGTCTTCTTCTTCGCCTCGGCGGCAGCGAGTGCCGCCTATCTCACGGTCGGCGAATGCTTCCCGCTCGAGATACGGGCGCTCACCATCGCCTTGTTCTATGCCTTCGGTACCTTGATCGGCGGAGTCGGCGGTCCCTGGCTGTTCGGGGTGCTGATCGCCGGCGGCAGCTCGACCGAGATCATGTGGGGCTACCTGCTGGGCGCCGCGCTGATGATCGCAGCTGCCCTCGTGACCCTGAAGCTCGGTATCGCCGCCGAGTGCAAATCGCTGGAGGAGGTGGCGCCGCCTCTCTCCAGCGAGCAGCGCCTGTAGTCAGGCGGCGGGTACCGGCCGGGCACGCTGGTTGTAGAGCAGCTTGCGCAGGCGCTCCTGCTCCTGGGGCGGCAGCTTCTCGCGATCGACCGAAAGATCGGCGCCGACCGCCATCCCCTTTTGCAAGGCGGGCCGTGCCCCCAGCTCCTCGAACCAGCGCTTGAAGTGCGGAAATTCCTCGATGTCCTGACCTTGGAACTTCCAGTTCACGGTCCATGGATAGGAGATCATGTCGGCAATCGTGTACTGGTCGCCCGCGAGGTACCGGTGCTTGTAGAGGCGGTTGTTCAGCACGCCGTACAGACGGTTCACCTCGTCGGTGAAGCGTGTAATCGCATAGGTTTGGTCGCCCTCTTTCGTCTGGTCGACGCGGCGGAAATGGCCGCACTCGCCGCTCTTGGGTCCCTGGTTGGCCATCTGCCAGATCAGCCATTCGTTCACTTCGTGCCTGGTTCGGAGGTCCTGCGGATAGAATTTCCCGGCCTTCTCGGCGATGTACATCATGATCGCGCCCGACTCGAAGACGACCAGGGGCTTGCCTCCGTCCGCGGGAGCGTCGTCAACCATCACCGGCATGCGGTGATTGGGATTCATCTCCAGGAAGGCATCGGTGAACTGGTCGCCCTGTCCGATGTTCACCGGCACGATCCTGTAGGGCAGGCCACACTCCTCGAGCAGGATGGTCACCTTCTTGCCATTGGGCGTCGGCCAGTAGTGCAGATCGATCATGGGCTTCCTCCGAAGAGCGGTGTTTGGGTGTGAGGGCGGCAGCCTCCGCCCGTCGTTGCGGCCCGTCAATGGTGTATGGTCGTTGCAAGCGAACGGTTCGGGAGAGACCACGTGGCGGATGGAAGCCAGGACACGAGATCGATACGGCGCTTCGAGGACGCACGGTTCCTCACCGGTCACGGCCGGTATGTCGACGACATTGCCGAGCCTGCGGCGCTGCATGGCTACGTTCTGCGCTCGCCGCATGCCCACGCCCTGATCGCTTCTCTCGACGTTTCGCCAGCGGTCTCGATGGCGGGCGTGCATCTCGTTGCGACGGCCGACGTTCTCGCCGCGGACGGGTTGGGTCACATGCCCTGCCTCGCCGCCGTGAAACCGCTGATCGTGCCGCCGCGCCCTGCGCTGGCGGCGGGCCGGGTCCGCCACGTCGGTGATCCGGTCTGCTTCGTGGTGGCCGACAGTGCAGAGGTTGCGCGCGAAGCGGCGGAGCGGATCGAGGTCGATTACGAGCCGCTGCCGTCGGTCGTCGATGGACGCGCGGCGTTGGTAGAGGGCGCGCCTTCCCTGTGGGACGAGGCGCCGGGCAACCTCGTCTTTCATGTGCAGCGCGGCGATCACGCCGCCGTCGCCGCGGCGATGAAGGACGCCGCGCACATCGTCGAGGTCGATGTGACGAACAATCGTGTCATCGTCGTGCCGCTGGAGCCGCGCGCGGGCATCGCGCGCTACGATGCGGCGACCGACACGATGGACCTCGAATTGACCGGGCAAGGGCTCCACGGCATCCGCCGCCAGCTTGCGGAGTTCATCTTCAAGGTGGCGCCCGAGCGTATCCAGCTCCACGCGCCCGATGTCGGCGGCGGCTTCGGGATGAAGAATTTCCTCTATCCTGAATGGATCCTGCTGCTGTGGGCGGCGCGCCGCCTGAAGCGTCCGGTGCGCTGGCTGGCCGATCGTGCAGAGGATTTCGTCACGGGCGCACAGGGTCGCGACATCGACGCGACGGCGCGGATCGCGCTCGATGCGACGGGCCGTATCCTGGCGCTCGACGTTGCGATGGTCGCCAATCTCGGCGCCTATCTCTCGGGCAACGGACCCGGTGCCTCCGTGGTCGCGGCCTCCACGGCGCAGGGCGGCGTCTACGATATCCCGGCGATCGCCGTCGACGTGCGTGGCGCCGTCACCAACACGGTTCCGGTCGACGCCTATCGCGGTGCCGGCAAGCCCGAGGCCAACTATATCGTCGAGCGCGCCATCGAGGCGGCGGCGCGGGTGCTCGTCCGGGATCCGGCGGACCTGCGGCGGCAGAACCTGATTGCGTCGTTCCCGCACAAGACCGCGATGGGGATGGCGATCGACTTCGGCGACTTCGTGGCCAACCTCGATGCCGCGGTGGCGCGCGCACCGGGCTTCGAGACGCGGCGCGCCGAGTCGCGCGCGCGAGGGCGGCTGCGCGGCCTCGGCGTCGCCTGCTTTCTCGAAACGTCACGCGGCGCGCCAAACGAGGGCGCCGAAGTGCGTTTCGAGCCGGATGGCAGCGTGACCATCGCCGTCGGCACCGAATCGAACGGGCAGGGCCACGAAACCTCCTTCGCCCAGATTGCCTCGCGACATCTCGGCCTGCCCATCGACGTATTCCGTTACGTCCAGGCCGACACGCGGGCCGTGAGAAGCGGGGCCGGCCATGGCGGCGCGCGCTCGATGCACATGGGCGGGGCGGCGCTGGTCAAGGCCATGGAGGCAGCCCTGGCGAAAGCGCGCCGGCTGGCGGCCCACCTCTTGCAAGCCAGCGAGCATGAGCTCGACTACGATCAGGGGCGCTTCACGGTGCGTGGTAGCGATCGTGCCATCGATCTCGCGACGCTGGCCGGGAGCGCGGAGGAGGCGGCGAACCTGCCCGAGGGCATGTCACCCGGGCTCGGCGAGCACGTCTTGAACATCACCGACGTCTTCACCTTCCCGAGCGGCTGTCATGTCGCCGAGGTCGAGATCGATCCCGAAACCGGCGCCATCGACCTGCTGCGCTACACCGCGGTCGACGATTATGGCCGCCTGATCAACCCCATGCTCACCGAGGGGCAGGTGCAGGGTGGCCTCGCGCAGGGGATCGGCCAGGCCCTCGTGGAGCACACGGTCTACGATCCGCACTCCGGTCAGCTCCTCAGCGGCTCGCTGATGGATTACGCGCTGCCGCGTGCGACCGATCTGCCGTACTTCGATATCCAGCTGATCGAGCGGCCGACAGACGCCAATCCGCTGGGCGTCAAGGGCTCCGGCCAGGCGGGGTGCATCGGCGCGCCGCAGACGGTGATGGCGGCGGTCCTGGACGCGCTGCGTCCGGCCGGCGTCGAACGTCTCGAAATGCCGGCCACGCCAGCGCGCGTCTGGGAGGCGTTGCAGGGAGCGAAGCAGGGGCATTGAAGCAACCGGCGCCCCAGCCGGCGCGCGCCGGCCAGCGTATCCTGGCCGGCATCCTCTTCATGTGCGGCGCCGGCCTGCTGTTTCCCGTCATGAGCGGCTTCGCGAAGTTTCTCGGCGCCGACTACAACACGCTGCAGATCTCGTGGGCGCGCGCGTTCGGGCACATCGTGTTCATGCTGATCTTCTTCGTGCCCCGTTTCGGGCTCGGCATGCTGCGCACCCGCCGGATCGGCACGCAGCTCGCGCGCTCGCTGATGTTGTTCACCTCGAATGTCGCGAGCTTCCTCGCCATCGTCTACATCCCGCTGGGCAAGGCGGCGGCGATCACCATGATGGCGCCGCTGCTCGTGCTGCCGCTGGCCTGGCTCGTGTTGGGCGAGCGGGCCGCGCGCAGCCATATCGGGGCGCTCCTGGTGGGCTTCGTGGGCATGCTGATCCTGATCCAGCCGGGCAGCGCGGTCTTCCAGTGGGCGGCATTGCTCTCGCTGCTGAGCGCGTGTTGCTACGCGGTCTATCAGGTGCTGACGCGCCTCATCTCCGCCATCGACACGCCCGAGACCTCGGCCATCTACAGCTCGATCGTCGGCAGCTTCGGCATGCTGCTGGTCCTGCCGTTCGTGTGGAAGACCCCGCACGGCGCTCGCGACATCTTCTTCTTCTGCAGCCTCGGCGTGCTCGGTGCCATGGGCCATTATTTCGTCGCCCGGGCGCTGGCCTATGCGCCGGCCAACATCGTGGCGCCGTTCCAGTACATGCAGCTGATCGGCTCGGTGGTCGTGGGCTATCTCTTCTTCGGTGACTTCCCCGATTTCCTGGGCTGGGTCGGCGCCGCCATCATCGTCGGCGCCGGCCTCTATATCGGCTGGTCGCAGCGAAAGCCGGGCTAGCCCACCGTCTAGCCAACGGTTACGGGCGAGAAGTCGACGTACCAGCTCTTGGGGTGGACGTAGCCTTTGACCTTGGACGAGATCGCGTTCGGCCAGACATCGTGGACGAACCACACGAACACCGCCTCGTCGACCATGCGGGTGTTGATCTTCGCCAGTACCTTGTCGAGTTCCGCCGGGTCGGACGTGCTGCGCGCCTCGGCGGCCAGCTTGTCGAACTCCGGATCGTTGATGTAGCCCCAGTTCGAGCCCTTGGGCGGGACCTGCTGGCTGTCGACGAACCGCATGAAGGCGTTGTGCGGGTCCATCGTGTTCCAGCTCACGTTGATGGCGCTGAACGAAGCGGCCTCCGGAGCCTTGGCGCCCTGGCGCATGAAGTTCAGCAGCGCATTCCAGTCCATCACCTGGAACTCGAGCTCGACGCCCACTTCGGCGAACTGCTGTTGGATGAACTCGTTCATGATCAGCGGATACATCTGGCCCGAGCCGGAGGTCGAGATCGCGACCTTCATCTTGAGCTTCTTCTGGGGGCCGTAGCCCGCCTCGCCCAGCAGCTTCTTCGCTTCCGCCGGGTCGTAGCGGATCTTGAAGGTCGGGTTGCCGAACCAGGGATGGTCGGCCGGCACGCAGCCGACGGCGGGAGCGGCGAGGCCGTTCAGGAGCTTCACCATCGCGTCGCGGTCAATGGCGAGGTTCAGCGCCTTGCGCACCCGGATGTCGGCGGTCGGCGCGCCGGGCAGCATGCTCAGCGTATAGGGCCACATGTGCGGGATCGCGTTCGTCTCGATCTTGCAGCCCGCGGCGCGCAGCCTGTCGAGCGAATCGGGGGCGGGCGCCTCGATCCAGTCGACCCGGCCTGACAGAAGCGCGGCGGTGCGCGTGGAGACGTCGGGGATCGGCAGCAGGACCATGCGCTCGCTCTTCGGAAGGCGCGCCTTGTTCCAGTAGTCGTTGTTGCGCTCCAGCTCGGCGCGTTCGCGCGGCGTCCACGACTTCATTTTCCATGGGCCGGTGCCCGAGGGCGACTTGCGGTAGGCCTGCCAGTCCCGGCCGACCTTCTCGAAGTTGGCCGGACTCGAGATCGGGAAGCGGTTGAGCAGCGACGGCATGATCGTGTCGACACCCTTGGTCTGCAGCTCGACCTTGTAGTCGTCGATCTTGCGGTAGCCGACCAGCGGCCACAGGGCCGCCAGCAGCACGCTGCGTCCGACGCGGTCGAAGACCGGCGACTTGTCGTTGAGCGCACGATCGATGCTGAAGATCACCGCGTCGGCGTTGAAGTCCGATCCGTCGTGAAACTTCACGCCCTGGCGCAACTCGAAGATCCATTTCGTGGGATCGGCCGGGTCCTGGTACCACTTGGTCGCCAGCCCGGGCACCAGCTTTGCCGGCGCCGTCGCCGAGGACAGGTCCCAGGCGACCAGCGGATCGTACATCGTGTAGCCCATGAAGCGGATGCCTTCGGTGCCCTGGTCGGGTGCACCATCGGTCGCCGGAATGTCGGCGAGCGTCATGGCGATGCGCAGGGTCGAAGGCTGCTGTGCCTTGGCCGACCCCGAGCCGATGAAGGGAAGGGCAGTGCCGGCGAGAAGCGCGGCGCGACGAGTGAGCATGCGAAACCTCCGTGGTTCCGTTACGCGAAGCACGAAGCGAGCCACGGTGCGCCCCGCTGGACGCGGCATGCTTCTTGCTGTTTTGCTGACGATCATGGCCGCGCTCAATACGCTCACCGCCACCGAACTCGCGCAACGACTGGACGCCGGAGCGGCCACCGCCGAGGCGATCGTGCGCGATCATCTCGACCGCATCGAGCAGCGTGACGCCGACGTGCTCGCCTGGTCGCATCTTGCGCGCGAGGCTGCCCTGCAAACTGCCAAGGTGCTCGATCGCGGACCACGCAAGGGTCTGCTGCACGGCATCCCGATGGGGGTGAAGGACATCATCGATTCCTTCGATCTGCCCACCACCTACGGCTCGCCGATCTACCGCACCCATCAGCCGCTCGCCGATGCCGCGACCGTGGCGCTGGCGCGCGAGGCCGGCGCCATCCTGCTCGGCAAGACGGTGACCACGGAGTTCGCGAATCGCCATCCCGGCCCGACGAAGAACCCGCACAATCCGGCGCATACGCCGGGCGGCTCCTCCTCCGGTTCGGCGGCGGCCGTCGCGGATTTCCAGAGCGTGCTCGGCACCGGCACGCAGACCGGCGGCTCGGTGATCCGTCCCGCCGCTTTTTGTGGCATCGTGGGCTACAAGCCGACCTATGGCCACTTCGCGCCGGCCGGCATGAAGGCCAACACCGAATGGCTCGATACGATCGGCGCCTATGCGCGCAGCGTCGAGGACATCGCCCTGTTTCGCGCCGCCCTGATGGCGATGCCCTTCACGCCGGTCACCATGCTCGACCGGCCTCCGAGAATCGCTGTGGCCTTTACCCATCATCGTGGCGAGCTGTCGCCGGAAGGCACCCAGGCCGTGAACGACGCCGCGGCGGCCTTCGCCAAGGCGGGTGCCCAGGTGAAGGAGATCGAGCTGCCGGCGCCGGTGCGCGACATGACCGACGGCCAGAAGACGCTGTCGGCCTTCGACGGGCCTCGCGCCCACGCCGACGAGGCGCGGCGCTTTCCCGGTTTGCTGAGCGAGAGCCTGAAGAGGGATAAGCTCGAGGCCGGTGCGAAGATCGACTATGCGACCTGGGTCGCCGCGCGCAAGCTCGGCGAGACGGGCCGCGCCGCGGTCGACGCGCTGTTCGAAGAGATCGACGTCATCCTGACGGCGCCGGCCAAGGGCGAAGCGCCGCTCGGCCTCGAGCGGACGGGCGACGCCACCTTCAACCTGCTCTGGACCTATCTGTGGATGCCCTGCGTGACCCTGCCTCTGACCAAGGGGCCGACCGGCCTGCCGGTCGGCATCCAGCTCGTCGGCCGTCAGCATGAGGATGCGGGCCTGCTCGACATCGCCGCTTGGGCGCGGAGCGTCCTGTCATGAAAGCGATCACCGCCGTCGAGGCCGTCGCCGCGATCGAAGCCGGCACCCTCACGTCCGAAAAGCTGGTGCGCGGCTATCTCAACCGCATCGCCCAGCGTGACGGCATCGTGAAGGCCTGGGCTCATCTCGATCCCGACCAGGCCATCGCGCAGGCGAAAGCCGCAGATGTGACCAGCGGCGGGCTGCTGCGCGGCATCCCGGTCGGCGTGAAGGACATCATCGACACCTACGACATGCCGACCGGCCACAACTCGCCGATCTTCGCAGGCAAGGTGCCGTTCGGCGATGCCGCCTGCGTGGCGCTCTGCCGGACCGCCAATGCCGTCATCATGGGCAAGACGGTGACGACCGAGTTCGCCAATCGTCATGCCGGCGCCACGACCAACCCGCACGATCCCGAGCATACGCCCGGTGGCTCGTCGTCCGGGTCCGCCGCGGCGGTGGCCGACGGCCACGTGCCACTGGCCTTCGGCACGCAGACCGGCGGCTCGGTGATCCGGCCGGCCGCCTATTGCGGCGTGGTGGGTTACAAGCCGACCTTCGGCGACTTCTCTCGCGTCGGCATCAAGATGCAGTGCCACTCGGTCGATACGCTCGGCCTGATGGCGCGCACGCTCGGCGACATTGCGCTGTTCCGCGCGGCCGTGCTGAAGCTGCCGCCGGTCCGCATCGATCGCGACATCGGGCGGCCGCGCATCGGGGTCTGCCGCTCGCCGGTCTGGGACAAGGCCGAACCCGAGACCAAGGCGCTGATCGAGGAGACGGCGTCCAGGCTCTCCGACAAGGGGGCCTCGGTGGTCGACGTGGCCTTTGCCGCGCCCTTCGCCGACATCATCGACGACCATGCCGCGATCACCGGCTTCGAGAGCGTGCGCAACTATGCCGACGAACGGCTGCGCAATCCCGACAAGGTAAGTGACGAGCTGATGAACGGCCCGATGAAGCGCGGCCTCGCCGTCTCCTTCGAGCGCTACGTCGCCGCCCAACGCAAGGCCGCGGCCTTCAAGGCGCATGTCGATTCGCTGTTCGACAAGGTTGACCTTCTCCTGACGCCCAGCGCGCCGGGCGAGGCACCGCAGGGCATCGCCTTTACCGGGGATCCGGTCTTCAACTCGATCTGGACGCTGGCGGGCACGCCCTGCGTGACCCTGCCGGCCGGCACCGGCCCGCGGGGACTTCCGCTTGGCGTCCAGCTCGTCGGCCTGCGTCATGCCGACGACCAGCTGCTTTCCCTGGCCGCCTGGGTGGCGGTGCATCTCAATTGATGAACACACAAACCCTCATCCTGAGGAGCGGCCCTCAGAGCCGCGTCTCGAAGGATGGGAGCCCGCACCTTGTCTGTTGCCCATCCTTCGAGACGCATCGCTGCGCGATGCTCCTCAGGATGAGGAAGGGGAGATAGCAAATGCCCAAGATCAATGGTGAACGACTGCTCGGCGATCTGCGGCGCATCGCCGATTTTGGCCGCTACCAGACCGGCGTGCACCGACCGCACCTGTCGCCTCAGGATGTGGAGAGCCGGCACTGGCTCGCGGCGCGGATGAAGGAAGCGGGCCTGGAGCCGGTGATCGACGGCATCGGAACGGTGATCGGCAAGAGCCCCAAGACCGGTCCGCGCATCCTGATCGGCTCGCATTCGGACACCCAACCGCGCGGCGGCTGGCTCGACGGTGTCATGGGCGTGATCTACGGGCTCGAAGTGGCGCGGGCGCTGGCGGAGGATCCCGAGACGGCACATCTCGCCGTCGACGTCGCCTCGTGGGCCGACGAGGAGGGCCATTGGGGCCAGATGACCGGCAGCCGGTCCTTCATCGGCATCTTCTCCGAGGCCGACATCGACAAGGCCAAGCACCGTGACGAGGGTACGCCGATGCGGGCGGCGCTGAAGGCGGCCGGTCTCGAAGGCGTGCCGCGCGAACATCTCGAAGAGGGCCGGTATCGCGGCTATCTCGAAGCCCATATCGAGCAGGGCGGCCTGCTGGAGGCGGGCGAGAAGCACATCGGTATCGTGACCGCGATCGTCGGCATCATGCAGTTCCGCCTGACCTTCAGCGGCATCCAGAACCATGCCGGCACGACGCCCATGCCGATCCGCAAGGATGCCGGCGTCGCCATGATGCGGCTCTACAACGACGTCATGGACAAGTTCCCCGCCGTCTCGGGTCCGCGCAGCGTGTGGACGGTGGGCAAGATGGTGCTGGAGCCGGGTGCGCCGGCGATTGTTCCCGGCCGGGCCGAGATGGTCCTCCAGTTCCGCGACGCCGACCAGAAGATCCTGCAGGGGTTCGAGGCGAAGCTGATGGAGATCGTCGCCGATCACCAGAAGAACAGCCCCTGCACAGTCGAGTGTGTGAACCTCTCGCGTACCCAGCCGCTGCTGATGGACGAGCGCTTCCTCGAGGCGATCGAGGAGTCGGCGGCCCTTCATGCGCCGGATAAGCATGTCCGCATGCCGTCGGGCGCGGGCCACGATGCGCAGGTGATCGGGCTCAAGATGCCGGCCGCCATGATGTTCGTGCCCTCGATCGGGGGCATCTCACATCACTTCACCGAAAACACCCATGACGCCGACATCGTGCTGGGATGCCAGGTCTTCGCCGACGCCACGGCGAAAATTCTGAAGGGAAACTGAGGGACGACGGCGCTATCCTGTTCCTCGTCGAGCGAGGAGCAGGGATGTCGAAGGTCACGCGCGCCACCAAGGCGCTGGAGCAGGCGAAGGTCGCCTTCACCGTCCACACCTACGACTACGATCCCGATGCCGACAAGGTCGGACTGCAGGCCGCCGAGGCGCTGGGCGAGCCGCCGATCCGGGTGCTCAAGACCCTGATGACCCTGGTCGACGGCAAGCCCGCCTGCGTGATCGTGCCCTCCGATCGCGAGGTCTCGATGAAGAGACTGGCGGCCGCCTTCAAGGGAAAGTCGGCCGAGATGATGAAGCCCGCCGATGCCGAGCGGATGACCGGCTACAAGGTGGGCGGCATCAGCCCGTTCGGCCAGATGCGCGCCGTGCGGACCGCGATCGAGGCGGAAGCGATGGCGCACGAGCTCGTCTATCTCAACGGCGGCCAGCGCGGCCTTCAGGTCCGCCTTTCACCGCAGGACGCCGTCGCGGTGCTGAAGGCTGTCGTCGCCCCCGTGGTGGCTTAGCGGTCCTTCTACTGCGCCGCCGCGAGATAGCGGGCGAGGCCGCCTGCCCGGTCGGCGGGCAGTTTGGAGGGGGTGCCGTTCAGGCGAATGCCGAGTTCGCACGCTTGCTCGGGCGAGAGCTTCGCGAGGTTCTGCAGCTGCTCGAAATCGCCCGGCGTGAGGCCCGCCTCGACGAGCAGCGCCTGCGCCTCGGTGTCGTTCGGCACCGGCGGCGGCGCGGCGCCCGAATTCATCGCGGTGCGTCCCGTACGATAGGCTTTTTCCATAGCCGTCAGCATGTTGCGCATCAATTGCTGGCCTTGTGGGTCGAGCCGGTCGGCATGCTGGATCCCGACCAGCGCCAGTTCGCGGCAGGCCGCGACGTTGGTGCCGAGCAGGTGCCGCATCAGGGCAATGCGCGCGGCCAGCACACCCTCCGCGTCCTCGGCGTCGGCCGCGCGCAGAGCCGGCACGATGTACTTGGCGCGCAGTTCGCTCATCAGCACCAGCGGCCGCGGCGCTCCCTGGGTCGTCGGATTGCGCATCTCTTCCTTCAGCGAGGCGCGCAGGCGTGCCTCGGAATCGGGCACGTCGGCCAGCACCAGCCCGACGAGCGGCAGCGTACGAGCCTCTGTCATCGCATTTTCCACCATCTGGGCATCGTCGCCGGTCAGCGCCTCGAGCCCATAGACCGCGCCGCCGGCGGCGAGGGCGCAGGCGACCGTGGCTGTGGCCGAACGGATCAATCGCTGCCGGAAGGAGACGTTACGGCCGAACAGGTAGAGGGCGGCTCCGGCCACCAGGGCCACGACGACGATGACGGCGATCTTCTCCACCACTCAACTCCTGTATCCATGGCCGACCGGGCATGTTAAGCGCCCTACCCTGCCGCGCTGATGCGGTTATATGTGGGCAGCCCGGGCCGTAATCCATGCCGATCCATGTCGATGTCTTCCATCCCAGTCGGCTGGTGACTGCCGTCGTCCGCGGGACCTTCACCGCCGACGATGTCCGCGACGCGGTCATTCAGTTCCTGGCCAGCGACGTCCTCCACTACCGCAAGCTGATCGACATCGCGTCGCCGACCAAGCCGATGGACAAGGCAGGGGCTCAGGCGATGGCCAACCTCGTGCTGGCGCAACGCGATGACAGGCCGCGCGGACCCTTGGCCTTCGTCGTCAGCCCCGGCCAGGCGGCCGAGAATGCGGAGACCTTCGCGAAGCTGACGGAAGGTCAACGCAAGGTGAAGGTATTCCAGAGCCTGCACGAAGCCCGGAAATGGCTCGAGGAGCAGTCGGGCCCGGTGGAGCTGCGCTGACTCTTCCGGGTCCCGAGGTCCGGTCCGGTCGTCGGGTCTACTCGAAGCAGCGCGCGCTGCGGATCATGCAGGAGTTGCTGGGCACCCTCGCGTTGCACTCGTTCCAGGCGGACTGTTCGGCTTCCTGTTTCGAGGGAGCTGCGCCGTAGCCCGATGCCTGACCGTTGTCGCTGTGCGCGTAGGCGATGCAGCGTTGCGGGGCGGTCATCCGGATCCTGCACTCCAGGGGGCCGCACTCGGCGAGCGCCGAGGTCTCGGCGGCCTCGCGCGTCGCCATACCGACCGACAGTCCAAACAGGCGTTCGTTGTCTGTCGCAACGGAGCCCCAGACTTCCTGGGCCTCTGCCGTCGCGGTCGTCGCGAGCAGGGTCGCGAAAAGGATCGTGAGCTTCTTGATCATCGTGTGTTCTTTTCCAGAAACGTACGGACGCGGTCAATCGACTCCTGCAGGAACTGCGGTCCCCGCCACTCCTTCTGGACTTCGATGTCGGGAGCCAGCGCCGCGATCTCGGCGCTGATAGGGGCGGGATGTGGCTTGTCGGTGCCTGGCTGGAGCAGCAGCGGCGTCCGGCAGTCGCGGACGAAGTCACGCGTGACCGAGAAGACGAAATCGGCACCGAACATGTTCTGGCCGAAGCTGCGGATCGTCTCTTCCGTTACAGACGGATCGCGCGCGCGCACGGTCGCGCCGTAGCCCTTTATGGCGTCGTCCCAGGTGTCTCGATTCTCCCACAGGCCGATCGGGTTCTGCAGGACCGCGGCGGCAACGCGGTCCGGCGCCTGTTCGATCGCCTCGAAACAGTAGCTGCCGCCGATGCAACCGCCCATCACGGCGAAGCGTGCGAAGCCGAGATGGTCGATCAGGGCCAGGTGATCGGCGGCAAAGGTGTGCCAGCCATGGTCGGGCTTCACGTCGGCCACCGACTTGCCGGCGTTGCGCTGGTCCATCGAGATGACGGTGAACTTGTCGGCGAGGGCAATCCGCGGATCCATCCAGGCGCGCGGCGCGCCGTCGGCGCCGGGTCCCCAGAATTCGATCGACGAGCGCAGGCCGCCCGGCGCGTAGAGCAGCAGCGGAAAGCCGCTGCCATGGACCTCGTAGTGGATCTCGGCATCGGGCCGCTTCAGGACCGGCATGCACTCGCCTCCGTTGGATCAACCCTGCGGCTTATAGCCGATCGAATCGATGATCGTCTTCCACCGGGCGAGGTCGGCCGTCATGCGCTCGGTGAACTGGGCCGGTGTCGAGGTCTCGACGTCGAGTCCCAGCTCGACCAGCTTCTTCTCGATCTCGGGGATCGCCAGAACCGCCTTCAATTCCTTGCCCCAGGCATCGATCAGCGGGGCCGGGGTCCTGGGCGGCGCGAAGAAGACGTACCAGCCGAGGATCGAGAGCTGCGGATAGCCGAGCTGGCTGATGGTCGGGATGTCGGGGGCCGATGTGGTGGGCTTCACGCCGGACGTGAAGATGACCTTCACCTTGCCGGCGCGATGATGTTCCAGGAAGTCGGTGATGCCGCCGCAGCCGGCCGCGATATGACCGCCCTGCAGGTCGGCGACCAACGGCGCGGCGCCACGATAGGGCACCGGCTCCAGCGGGATACCGACGGCCTTGCCCGCCATCACGCCGAAGAAATGGGTGAAGGAACCGAGCGCCGTCGTGCCGAAGGAGGCGCGGGTCGGGTTCTTCTTCAGCCACTCGATATATTCCTTGAGATTGTTGACGCCGATGGTCGGCGACACGCAGAACGCGGTCTGGACCGTCCCGGCCAGCGTGATCGGTGCGATGTCGGTCATCGGGTCGAACGGCACGCCGGGCATGGTGAGCTTCTGCACGATGGTGGCCGAGGGGACGTAGGCGATGGTCGTGCCGTCGGTCGGCGCGTTCTTCAGGTCGCCTACGGCGATGGTGCCGGAGGCGCCGGCCTTGTTGTCGATGATGACGTTGCGGCCGGTACGCTGCTTCAGCGGCTCGGCGATGAGGCGCGCCATCACATCGGTGCCGCCGCCGGCCGGGAAGCCGACGAGGATCTTGAGCGACTTGTCGGGCAGGCCGGTCTGCTGCGCGCGCACGCTTGCGGCGAGTGGTGTCGCCAGGGCCGCCCCCGTCATGAGAATCGAGGTGCGCCGGCCGATCTTCTTCATTGTCATTCTTGTTTCCTCCGAACCTATTTTTTTTGTTACGAAACGAGACTCCATGCGAGTTCGGCCCGTTCTCGTGCGGACTTGCTCATCTTGATCGATTCGGGATTGGACGAATTGCCCTGCAGGCCGCGGCGGTAGACGCCCTGCGCGATGGCGGCGAGCCGGAACAGGGAGAAGGCCAGGTAGTAGTTCCAGTTGGGAATCGACGCGCGCCCGGTCCGTCGGCAGTAGGCGGCGACATACTCCTGTTCGGTGGGAAGGCCCAGCGCCGCGAAGTCGACCTTGGCGAAGCCGTGCGGCGGCTCCTCGAGATGATAGCCAAGGCAGTTGTAGGCGACGTCGCACAGAGGATGTCCGAGCGTCGACAGCTCCCAGTCGAGCACCGCCACGATGCGTGGTTCGGTCGGATGGACGATCAGGTTGCCCAACCGGTAGTCGCCGTGGACGATCGTGGTGGGATCGCCGTCATCGGGAATGTTCGCCGGCAGCCACGCCGAGAGCTTGTCCATGGCCGGAATGTCTTCGGTCTTGAGCTCGGCATATTGCCGGCTCCAGCGCGAGATCTGCCGGGCGATGTACTGGCCGCTGCGGCCATAGTCGCCGAGCCCGACCTTCACGGGATCGACCTTGTGCAGGCGGGCCAACACCGCGTTCATCGACTCGAAGATGGCGGTCCGCTCGGCCGGCGTCTGGTCGGGCATCGCCGGGTTCACGAGGATGCGCCCCGGCACGGCTTCCATGACGTAGAACATCTGGCCGATGACGGCATCGTCGTCGCACAGCAGCCGGGCCGGAGCGACGGGCACGTCGGTCGAGGCGAGGGCGGAGATCACGCAGAACTCGCGGTCGACCTGATGCGCCGAGGCGACAAGCTGACCGGGCGGCTTCTTGCGCAGGACGAAGTCGCGGCGGCCGTCCGCCATGTCGGCGGCGACGAAGAAGGTCGGGTTGGAGTGGCCTGAGTCGAACTGCCGGACTTCGAGTCCGCCGCGATAGCCCTCGAGCTTCTCGCGGAAGTAGCGGTCGAGGGAAGCCACGTCGAAACGGTGGCGCTCCATCACGGGGACGGTGTCAGCGTATGTCGGCATGCGGCGTCGAGCCTAATGGTGGCACGCGGCCTTGCGCAAACGCTGCATCCCGCAGGGAGGAACATGCGGGAACTCGCCCTCCAAAGGGGCGTTACTGCGCATCAGCGAGGTTCCGTGTCCCAAAATTCAGTCCTGCGGGTTCCGACCGTCCATCTGCGTGGCGGCTCGGCGATACGGCGTCCGCTTATCGTCTTGGCGGTTTGCGCCGTCGGCGTCGTGGCCTATCTGGCGCGTGACTTTCTCATTCCCACCGCGGCAGCCATCGTCCTCGCATTGATCCTGACGCCGGTGGCGAAGAAGTTCGAACGCCTGCGGCTGCCGCCGACCGCTGCGGCAGGTGCGTCCGTCTCCCTCCTCGCCTTGGTGGTCGCGGGTCTCCTGGTGATTTCCGCGCCGGCTGTGTCCAGTTGGGCCGAGCAGGCGCCTTACCTCACCTACACGCTCGAACGGAAACTCCAGGGGCTGCGGGAATCGCTGGCCGTCGTGAAGCAGCTCACCGATCGCGTCGAGCAGGCGACCCAGGCATCGCAACCGCAGACAACCGCAAAGGAGGAGCCGCCGGCACAGGTCGTGGTCCGAGACAAATCACTGATTTCCGAACTGATGAGCACGACGCCTGCCGTGCTTCTGCAGATCGGCTACGCGGCGGTGTTGTCGTTCATGATCCTCGCGCACCGCAATGATCACAAGAGGCAGATCCTGCGGGTGCCGATCAACTTCACCACGCGGGTGAGGATCGCGCGCGTCATGCGGGACATCAACGACCGCGTCGGCACCTACCTGTTCGCCCTCGTGGTCATCTACTCCCTGGTCGCAGTGATCTCGACCGTCGTGCTTGCGCTGCTGGGCTTCCCCAATCCCATCCTGTGGGGTGTCCTCGTGGGACTCGCATCGTTCGTGCCCTTCATCGGACCGCCGGTTGCCATTGGCCTGGTGGCGTTCGTTGCACTCCTGACCTACGACGACTGGATCCACATGCTGGCAGCGCCGGCGATTCTGGCGGCCATCCATTTCGTGGAGTCCCAACTCATCACGCCGGCCTTCGTCAGCCGACGATGCGCGCTCAACACGGTCGCGGTTTTTGCCGGCGTCGCGTTTCTCGGGTGGATGTGGGGAGCGGTGGGCGCGATCGTGGCGGTGCCGCTGCTGATCCTGATCAGCACCGTCGCGGCACATCTGCCGTCGTTGCGCTGGCTGGAGGTTCTGCTGTCGGAGGATCGGCCGGTCAGCGAGCGACTTGCGGTTAAGCCGCCACTCGCCTCGGTGACACCGGTTCAGGTGCGGCGGCGCCGCGTCACGGCGAAATAGCCGCCGCCCGCCAACAGCCAGAAGAGACCCACGATCGCCGAAGCACCTGCGGGATCGAGGTGGCTCTCGAGAAAGGTGTAGGCGGAGAAGGACAGAAAAATCGAGCCCACCCCCATGGCGACTGCCGCGCCCAGGGAGAGGAGGGCACTGGTCGTCGCATCCTGCGCCGCCGTGCGCAGCGAACGGGCCGCGACCGAACTGGCCGCGACCCGGAGCAGAGGGCCGATCATCGAGGGTGTCGTCGCCGGAGCTGGCCGAGACGTACGAGCTGTCGGCCGGCTACTGCCGACGACAAAGCCAGCCTGCGAGGAAGCCGATGCCGGCGATGGCCGCCACGGTCGTCAACGGCCGGGCTTCGGTCTGCTCCACGAGCGTGTCGGCCGCCTTGTTCTTGAGGCTCACCGTGTCCTCGGCAATCGCCTTGGCGGTATCGCCGTACTTCGCGATCAGCTCGCGCGCGGCCTTCAGCGTGTCCTCCATGGCCTCCTCGCCGCGCGAGACGATCGACTGGCCGGCTCCGTTCATCGATTCAGCGAGGTCCTCGAGCTGCGTCTTGAGGGCCGCGATCTCCTTCGCCAGATCCTTGCCGTTGGCGTGGCTGGTGACGCGCATGGTTGTCCTCCGGTTGGTCAGGGAATGTCTGGCAGATAACGCTCCCTGCCCGGCGAGGTTGCGTCCTCGCTCCGCCTCACGTAGCCGGATTCGGCTAGGCCTTGTGGTGGCAGACCACGCAGATCTTGTTGCCGTCGAGGTCGCGGAGATAGGCGCCATAGTAATTTGGATGATAGTGGGCCCGAAGGCCGGGTGCGCCCTCGTCCTTGCCGCCTGCCGCCAGTGCCGCTTTGTAGGCATTATCGACCGCGCTACGGTCGGGAGCCTCGAGGCCGATCGTGATGCCGTTGCCCACCGAGGCGGCCTTCTTGTCGATCGGGTTCAGGATCCAGAGCTGGGGCCGCCCGCCCGCCGGGCCGTAGCCGACGGCATTTGGATAGTCCATGTGGCGCACCAGTCCGAGGGGTTCCAGCAGTGCGTCGTAGAAGGGCCTGGCCTTGCCCACATCGTTGCTGCCGATCGTGACGTGACTGAACATGAATGGTCTCTCCCCGTATCCGGCTTCCTGAGAGGCTGGCCGGAAATGAATGCAGCTAAAACAAGAGGCTAGGAGTAGCCCCAATAACCTCACCCTTGTAAGTCGGCGTCTGCCGGATCGGCTAGACTAGCCGGCGCGGTGGCGGCGGGTAGACCGACTCACCCAGGGGCGTCGA
>NCHQ01000003.1 GCA_002281855.1 Rhodospirillales bacterium 24-66-33
GCCTTCCAACTCAACGCGCGGGCCGACGAAGTCGTAGCCGATCACGCCACCGGCCATCCAGCCCAGCTGCGGGGTCACGTTCACCGTCGGGAACGCCGGGATGTTCGTGTTCGCCGTGAAGTTCGTCAGCCAGTTGATGCCGCCCTCGGCACCAATGTACAGACCCGGCTGCGGGGCCTGCGCCTGCGCAGCCACCGGCAGCGCTACAATGGCGGCGGCCGCCAGAAGAGCCTTCTTCATGAGTTCTTCCCCTCGTTTCTGATACTTGCAGACTGAAACTGTATATCGCTCGTCGGCGGGCTGTCCGTGTCGCCAACTTTGGGGAATATACACACCACCACTGGTGCGGTGCAACCAAACCGCCCTGTCCGCGCCGACTCGCCGGAAACCTGTGACACGGACGCAACAGTGAGGGTTAAGGGCCGGTGGAGACCGACTCCCGTGGCAGCCGCGTCCTCAGCTATCTAATACCAGATGTAGTGGTCTGCCCGGAGGAGCCCCGTTGCGCCGGTAGGGGCAGCCGCAGACCGAGGACCCCGCCCCCGCTCTCGCCGCGGCCGAAGGGGGTCGGGCCTGTCAGGGGCCGCGCCACGTCAGTCCTGTCCGAAAACTCTTCTGAAAGTCCCGGATGCGGCAAAGGAACGTCGGGATCGGAGGCGCCGGGATTGAGCGACCTGGCGGCGAGCTCTGCCGGGGTAGCAGGCTCCACCGCCCCGAGGCCCGCTGCAGGCTTCTTGATCTGGGCCACCTGCACGACATCCAGCCGGGCACCGGAGGGCGAATCCGGCCGTCCCGCCCACACAACCGCTTGTGGACGGCTCGGGACGATCTGAAGATCGTGGTTTAAGGTCGACGCGTAAGTGAGGCTGGCCGACAGCGCGGCGAACACCCCTGCGAGGCCGCCGAACACGCCCCGGAATACGGTGAACTTCATTTCACGATGCAGATAGGCATCGCACTCCGGCTTTTCACCGTGGCATTTTGGGCGGTAAATCGCCGTTCACCAAAAAGGGAATATGCCATGGGCCAGTACAGCAAAGTCGAGACCGACGGCCACCTGATGATCGTCACGATCAACCGCCCCGAGGTCTACAACGCCTGCCATCCCATGGCGAACCAGGAGATGGTCGAGGCGTTCGACGAGTTCCAGGCCAACCCGGACCTCTGGGTCGCCATCATCACCGGCGCCGGCGACAAGGCCTTCTGCGCCGGCAACGACCTCAAGTACCATGCCGAGATCCAGGCCAAGACCGGCAAGCGCCCGGTCCATCCGGCCAAGGGCTTCGGCGGGCTGGCCAACCGGTTCGACCTCGACAAGCCGGTGATCGCCGCCGTGAACGGCATCGCGATGGGCGGCGGATTCGAGATCGCGCTGGCCTGCGACATCATCATCGCCTCCGACCAGGCCAAGTTCGCCCTGCCCGAGCCGCGCGTCGGCCTGGCCGCCGGTGCCGGCGGCATGCAGCGCCTCAGCCGCATGATCCCGCTCAAGAGGGCGATGGGCATGATGCTGACCGGCCGCCACGTCGGCGCCAAGGAAGGCTACGAGCTGGGCTTCGTCACCGAAGTGGTCCCGCACGCCGAGCTGATGGCCTCAGCCAGGAAGTGGGCCGCCCAGATCCTCGAATGCTCGCCGATGTCGATCCGCGCCACCAAGCAGGTCGTGATGCGTTCACTAGACCAGCCGTCGCTCGAGATCGGCATGCGCAACCAGACCTACCCCGCCTTCGTCGCCATGGCGCACAGCGAGGACACGGTCGAGGGTCCGAAGGCCTTCGCCGAAAAGCGCAAGCCCAACTGGAAGGGCCGCTGATCCATTCGGTCGTTACGGCCGCCCGGGACAATATCTCGGGCGGCCGCCGCCCCTATCCATTCTGGAGCACGAACTCCACCCGCCTGTTCTGAGGTTCGCGGGTCCCTGGCGGCGTTTGCACCAGGATCGTTTTGTCGCCTCGGGCAACGGTCGAGATACGATCGGGCGGAATCCCCATTTCCAGCAAGCGCATCTTCGCCGTCACCGCACGTGCCATCGACAGTGGCACACTGGCTTCAGCCGTGTCGGAATGGCCGACAATTGTGATGTGGGCATCGCGCATCTTGTGAAAATAGTCGACGACTTGCTTGATCGTCGACCCGCCTGCAGAACCGATCTCCGATTCTCCGTATCCGAAGAAGATCATCAAGCTCGGCGGGTACATGGCAAGCGCCGAGCCACTTGCGGCCGCACCGATGCAACCGCAGAGCAACCTTCTGCCGAGAAGGCGCATCGTTACCGCCCCTTGAACTTCGCCTTCCGCTTTTCGAGGAAGGCGCTCAGGCCCTCGAAATGGTCCTCGGTGGCGGCGCAGGCGGCCAAGCCCTCGGCCTCGCGGTGCGAGTGCTCGTCCCAGCTATTGTCGAACGAGTTCCGGATCAGCTTCTTGGCGACGCCCAGCGCGTAGGTGGGACCGTCGGCCAGCTTGCGCGCCATCTTCTCGGTCTCGGCGGCGAGCTGGTCCTTCGGCACGACCCAGTTCAGGATATTGTTGTCCTTGGCCTCCTGCGCCGAGAAGCGCTCGCCCAGCAGGGCGATCTCGAGCGCCTTCCGCTCGCCCACGACCCTCGGCAGGAAGTAGGTCGCGCCGCCGTCGGCACTCAGCCCGATATGGCGATAGGCCAGGGTGAAGAACGAATCGTCGGACGCGATGGCGAGGTCGCAGTTCAGGATCAGCGACAGGCCGAAGCCGGCGGCGGCGCCCTGCACCGAGGCCAGCACCGGCTTGTTCATGCGGCGGATCTGGTAGATCGCCTGGTGGGCCTTCACGACCCGCATCTCGAAGCCCGCGAGATGGGCCTCCTTGTCCTCAGTCAGCGACTTGTGGAAGCCGCGAATGTCGCCGCCCGCCATGAAATGCGTGCCGGCGCCGCGGATCACCACGCAACGCACCGCCGGATCCTTCTCGAACTTCGCGCTGTGCTCGATCAGCAGGTCGCGCATCTCCATCGACAGCGCGTTGAGCGACTCGGGGCGGTTGAGCGTCATCCAGCCGATGCCGTCTTTGACTTCGGCGAGAACGTGCGGTGCGGACATGGGGCAATTTCCTCAGGCGTTTATTGGAGAACGCCCCGAGGTTAACCCGTCGCGCGATGCGGCGCGAAAAGAATGATGCCGGCCCCGATCAGGCAAATCAGGGCGCCGGTGACGTCCCAGCGATCGGGCCGCGTGCCTTCGACGGCCCACAGCCAGACGAGCGTCGCGGCGATGTAGACGCCGCCGTACGCGGCATAGGCCCTGCCCGCCGCATCCGAGTCGATGAAGGTGAGCAGCCAGGCGAACAGGCCGAGGGCCACGAGACCCGGCGCCAGCCACCAGGCCGATGCGCCGAGCCGCAGCCACGCCCAGAAGGCGAAGCAGCCGGCGATCTCGAGGAACGCCGCTACTCCGTAGGCGAGGACCGACTTCAGAACGCCCCTCCGTACTAGTTGCGTGGGACCTGGAAAGAGATCTCGACACGGCGGTTGGTTTCCGCCGGCGCATTCTTGGCCAGCGGCTTCTGGTCGGTAAATGTCAGGGTGACAACGCGATCTTCCGGGACACCCATCTCGACCAGCATCCGTTTGACGCTCTGAGCTCGCATCCGCGATAGCGCCATGCCGTTCCTTGAAGCCTCGACACTGTCTGTATGGGTCATGACAAAGACCTGCCCGGGCCATTCACCGCGGCATATGCCGTTGCACGACTTGCCGAGGAATGCATTGGCGGCCGCCTTCACCTGGCCATCCCCAATAAGTTGGGGCGACCCAGCAGCGAAGAGGGCCATGTAACTCATCTCCTGTACATTGGGATAAGGATACGTGGCTCTTGCCGAAGTGACCGCGAACAGCAGGGACAGCGAAGCGCCCGCGAGTGCGAGCGCAAGCCTTCTTCGTTGCAACCCTCTCAAAACGCCTCGGCCGGCAGCGCCATCAGGGTCGAGGCGCCGGCCTTGATCTGATGGTTGAGCGACACGGTCTGCGGCAGCACGCGGGCCATGAAGAAGCGCGCGGTGACGATCTTGGCTTCGTAGAAATTATTGTCGTTGCCGGCCGCCAGTCCCTTGTGGGCGGCGACGACGATGCGGTTCCACATATAGGCCATGGCCGTCAGCGCCATGAGGCGCAGCAGGTCGGTGGCGGCGCCACCGGCCTCGTCGGGGTTCTTCATCGCGTTCTGCATCAGGAAGAGCGCCGAGTCCTGCACGCGGCCCATCGCCTTCTCGAGCGGCTCGACGAACTCCTTCATCTTCTCGTCGGCCTTGTGCTGGGCAATGAAGCCGCCGATCTCGCCGAGCAGGCGCTGGGCGGCGCGGCCGCCCTTCATCGGCAGCTTGCGGCCGACCAGGTCGAGCGCCTGGATGCCGTTTGTGCCTTCGTAGAGCTGGGTGATGCGCGCGTCGCGGACCAGCTGTTCGACGCCGTTCTCGCGGATGAAGCCGTGGCCGCCCCAGGTCTGCACCGCGAGGTTGGCGCACTCGCTGCCCATGTCGGTGAAGTAGGCCTTTATGATCGGCGTCAGCATCTGGATGAGATCGTCGGCCGCCTCGCGCGTCGCGGCGTCGGGATGGGCATGCGCCTCGTCGATCAACATGCCGACCCACAGCGAGAGCGCCCGGGCGCCCTCGGTGAAGGACTTCTGGATCATCAGCATGCGGCGCACGTCGGGATGCACGATGATCGGATCGGCCGGGCCGCTGGCATTCTTCGGACCCGTGAGCGAACGGCCCTGCAGACGGTCGCGCGCATAGGCGACGGCGCTCTGGTAGGCCGTCTCGGCAATGCCGAGCCCCTGCATGCCGACGCCGAGGCGGGCGGCGTTCATCATGACGAACATCGCCGTCATGCCCTTGTTGGCCTCGCCGACCAGCCAGCCGGTGGCGCCGTCCAGGTTCATCACGCAAGTCGCGTTGGCCTTGATGCCCATCTTGTGTTCGACCGCGCCGCAGCGGATGCCGTTGCGCTCGCCGACCGAGCCATCTGCCTTGGGCAGGAACTTCGGCACGATGAACAGCGAGATGCCCTTGGTGCCGCCCGGCGCATCCGGCAGGCGCGCCAGCACGAGATGGACGATGTTCTCGGTGAGATCGTGCTCGCCGGCCGAGATGAAGATCTTGGTGCCGGTGATGCTGTAGCTGCCGTCGGCCTGCGGCTCGGCCTTGGTGCGCAGCATGCCGAGGTCGGTGCCGCAATGGGGCTCGGTGAGGCACATGGTGCCCGACCAGGTGCCGTCGGCCAGCTTCGGCAGGTAGCGCTTCTTCAGCTCGTCGGAGCCATGGCGCGACAGCGCCTCGTAGGCGCCGTGGCTGAGGCCGGGATACATCGCGAAGGCCTGGTTCGCGGCGGTGAACATCTCCTGCAGCGCGAAGCCCACCGTCGCCGGGAGCCCCTGCCCGCCGAACTCGGGATCGCAGGTGATGCCCGTCCAGCCGCCCTCGGCGAACTGTTTGTAGGCTTCCTTGAAGCCCTTGGGCGTGCGCACGACGCCGTTCTCGTAGTGGCAGCCTTCCTCGTCGCCGGTGCGGTTCAGTGGGAACAGCACGTTCTCGCAGAGCTTGGCGGCTTCCTCGACGATGGCGTGGATCGTGTCGGGCGTCGCGTCCTCGTAGCCCGGCAGCTTGGCGAGCTTCGACACGTCGATGACTTCGTTCAGAACGAACTGGATGTCCTTGATCGGGGCCTTGTAGACGGCCATGGCTTCCTCCTCGGTCGCAGTTTCCTTAGTCGCTTTCCGGATCGATGCCGCGCTGCTTCAGCTCGGCGCTCACTTGTGCTGCGACTTCCCTGAATTCGCCGATGTGCTGGTCGAGATCGGCGCGCTTGCGCTCCAGATCGCCGATGTGGAGCTGGCAGCGGCGCAGCAGCTCGCGCAGCTGCTGCATGCCCGTGCGGTCGACCTGGTAGAGGTCGAGAAGCTCGCGGATCTCCGCCAGCGAGAATCCCAGGCGCTTGCCGCGCAGGATCCAGCTCAGCCGCGTGCGGTCCCCCACCGTGTAAAGACGGGTCGTGCCGTGCCGCCGCGGCTTGATCAGCCCTTCGTCCTCGTAGAAGCGGATCGTGCGCGGCGTGATCGCGAATTCGCGCGACAGTTCGGCGATGCTGTAGATGCGCTGGCTGTCGCGCAGCG
The DNA here is from genome assembly GCA_002281855.1 of Rhodospirillales bacterium 24-66-33. Taxonomy (GTDB): domain Bacteria; phylum Pseudomonadota; class Alphaproteobacteria; order Reyranellales; family Reyranellaceae; genus Reyranella. Next base: position 6,140 of record NCHQ01000003.1, read on the forward strand.
CCGGCGTCTTGGCCGAAGGAAGGGCGGCGGCGGTCATAATACAGCGGTGTTAGTTGACGTTTACGTAAACGTCAATACAGCTTTACGTAAACGGAAAGGCGAACGCCTAACGTTGTGGGCGGCAAGGTGGCGCCGGCGGCGGATGTCCCGGCCCTGCGAAATACCTCAATTCGAACGCCCGTATCGAGGCATCCGCCTTCGCAAGTTCCTGGGGATCGAGCGTCCTTGCGAGTTCGACGGCTTCGGCAAGGGCATCCTCGTAGGCTGCCTCATCCAGTTCCCCGCGACGCCCGGATAGCCCTCGATTGCTTTCGATATTGGAGTCGCGACGCTTCCGGCCGACCAGCCCGGACTGCGAGATCGTCGTGAGGCGCTGTTCAATGGCGAGCGAGAACCACTTGAGCGCCTCGGCCTGATCGGCGGGCACCCCGTCGCCGTGCAAATACGCAAGACCAAGGCGGTACTGCGCGGCTCTGAAGTTCCTTTGAGCCGATGCGCGATAGTAGGCGAGCGCTTTGGCGATATCCGCGGGGACGCCCTTTCCACGCTCGTACATGATGCCCAGCGAGTAATCCGAATAGGGCGAATAATTTCTCGAGGCTGCTTCGAACCACAAACGCGCCGCATCGTCGTTCTGCGGCGTCCCCAGCCCTTCTGCGAAAAAAGTGCCGAGATACTCCGCGGGAAGGCAATTGCCGAAGCGCCGGCGTGGCCAGTTGTTAGGCCAACAAGACCAATTGAGCATAGTGGGCGCCGACCTGAGGAACCACTTGCGCGACTCCGCATAGTCGCGCGGCACGGCCCCGCCATGTGCATAGAGCACTCCCAGCCAAGTCTCCGCTTCGGGGGAGCCAACGTGTGCCGCCTTTTGCAGCCACTGGACGCCCTCCGCGGAATCCGGCGACGGCGCCCCCTTCCTCGCCAAGTGGACTTCGGCGAGCCGCACCATCGCCTCAACGACGAGATTGTCTGCCGCCCGCCTGTACCAGCGCAGGGCCTCGTCGATGTCTTTTCCAGTGTAGGTGCCGGCGTCAAAGAACCTGGCCAACCTGAGTTGCGCTTTCGCGACGGGTTGACTGCTACCCGGTCTGTCGGCCGCAGCACGAAGCCACCTGATCGCCTCGTCCTGCTGCTCCTTCGACGGCTGGCAATATCTCAGGATTTCGATCGCCAGGGAGTATTGCGCCTCAGGATCATTTTTTCCTGCGGCATTTCTCAACGCTTGCAGGGGATCGGCTCCGTCGTCGGCGTGACCGACGGTCACCGACAGGACAAGGCAGGTCAAACTGAGCGACAGCCGGAGCATGCGAGCGATCACGATAGATCCATCATCTGTCTCTGCACGATGGGTTCAGCACACCTCGCAGAGCGGCCTGCACGTTGGCAAGACGATACGCCGGAAGTGGTGTAGATGAGAAGCCGATCCTCATAGGAAGTGTTCGACATGGCCATCTATCAGCTGAACGACCGCGTGCCGGTGATTCCGGCCTCCTGCTACATCGCGGAGGGCGTCACCATCATCGGGTCGGTGATCCTGGGCGAGCGCGTGAGTATCTGGTTCGGCGCCGTGCTGCGCGGCGATAACGAGCCGATCGTCATCGGTGACGACAGCAACATCCAGGAACTGAGCGTCCTGCACACCGATCCCGGCGCGCCGCTCACCATCGGCCGCAACGTGACGGTCGGCCACCAGGTGATGCTGCACGGCTGCACCATCGGCGACGGTTCGCTGATCGGCATCCAGTCGGTCGTGCTCAACCGCTCGGTGATCGGCAAGGACTGCCTGGTGGGCGCCGGCTCGATCGTAACCGAGGGCAAGAGCTTTCCCGACCGGTCGATGATCCTCGGCTCGCCGGCCAAGGTCGTGCGCGAGCTGAGCGAGGAGAATGCTTCGCGTCTGTCGATGAGCGCGGAGAGCTACGTGCAGCGTGGCCAGGACTACAAGGCGAACCTGAAGCGCATCGGCTGACATCATGATCGCGGCACTCGACCATCTCGTCGTCGGCGGCTCGGCTGCCGACTACGAGACGTTGCTGGGGCGGCGGGCGGTGGACGGGCGCCTGCGCACCGGCAATGTCGGGGTGCGTTTCGAGGCAGACGTGTCGGGCCTGCGATCGATGGTGTTCGCGGCGCCGGACCTCGACAAGGCGGCGACGCTTCTCGAGCGCCGCGCCGTCGCGACGACGAGAACGGACGAAGGTCTCGCGCTGCTCGGTCATGGCGTGGCGATCGGACTGTGCGCGCAATCGGAGGAAGCTCCTTCGCCGCTCACGGTGGAGACGGCCGCTGCCATCTCCAGCCTCGACCATATCGTCGTGCGCACGCCCAGCCCCGAACGCGCCATCGCCTTCTACGCCGGACGGCTCGGCCTCGAGCTGCGGCTCGACCGCAGCAATCCCAAGTGGGGCGCTCGCCTGCTGTTCTTCCGCTGCGGTGACCTGGTGGTCGAGATCGCCCACGACCTCAAGAAGGGCGTGTCGGACGAACCGGACCACCTCTGGGGACTGTCGTGGCGCGTGCCCGACATCGGGGCGGCCCATAGCCGGCTGAAGGCTGCCGGCCTCGAGGTCACCGAGCCGCGCGACGGGCGCCGGCCCGGCAGCCAGGTCTGTACCGTCAAGAACGGGACCGGCGGTGTGCCGACGATCCTGATTGGCGGTGTCGGACGCTGGCAGGGAGGCGGCTGAGCACCCCCTATGCGTCCCCTTCTGGCACTCCTGCTTCTCGTCCTCGCCGCCGCCTGTACGACGCCGCCAACGAGCAAGCCGGTCGTGCAGGCGAAGGACTTGCCGCCGCTCGGTCCCTGCCCCGCATCGTCCTGGAAACCCGAATCGCCGCCGCCGTCGTCGAGCGCCCGGACGTCGATGGTGCTGCTGGCGGTCGGCGAATGGGGGCGCTACGGCAAGCAGCTGATCACGTACTCGAAAGACGGACCGCCTCGCACGGAACAACTCGGCATCAGGGAGCGCGAGGCGCCGCAGCGCATCGCGGACTACTGGGCTTCCGTCGGCAACAGGTTGAGCGGATTGAACGACGTGCCCTGGTCGGCAGCCTTCATCTCGTGGGACATCGAGAGCGCCGGCGTGCCGCGCGACCTCTTCTGCCCCGATCAGCGCCACACGATCTACGTCGAACGCATCGTCGAGCGCGCAAAGAGGCCGGGCGCGGCGTTCATCCCGCATGAGCCCGACGCCTATGCGCCCCGGGTCGGCGACCTCGTCTGCGTGTCGCGCGAGGGCAGTGGCACGACGTTGCAGAACCTGAATCGCGGGGCAGGACATTGCGACATCGTGGTCGACGTCCAACCGGGGCAGGTCTCCGCGATCGGCGGCAATGTAGGGGACTCCGTTACCCGCAGCGTCTTTCCACTGGACGCGAACGGCATTTTATCGCCCATATCCGGCCGACCCGTCTTCGCGGTCATCGAAAACCGGCTGCCCTGAAGGAAGGACAATGTCTTCGCTCTACGACTACATCATCGTCGGTGCCGGCTCGGCCGGTTGCGCGCTCGCCGCGCGACTCGCCTGGGAACGGCCCAAGCTCCGCATCCTGGTCCTCGAGGCCGGGGGTCCCGACAAGTCGTTCATGCTGAAGATGCCCGCCGGTTTCGCTTCGCTGGGCGAGAAGACCCCCTACAACTGGCACTACGAGACCACGCCTCAGAAGCACTGCAACGATCGCCGCATGTACTGGCCGCGCGGCAAGACGCTGGGAGGCTCTTCCTCGATCAACGCGATGCTCTACGTCCGCGGCCACGCCTCGGACTACGACCACTGGCGCCAGCTCGGCAACGAGGGCTGGTCCTATGAGGACGTCCTCCCCTATTTCAAGAAGGCCGAGAACAACGAGCGCGGCGCCGATGCCTTCCATGGCACCGGCGGCCCGCTGAACGTCGCCGACCAGGTCGATCCCAGCCGGCTGAACGAGGCCTTCCTCAAGGCCGCGGAACAGGCCGGCCACAAGCGCAACAAGGACTTCAACGGCGCCGAGCAGGAAGGCGTCGGCCTGTACCAGGTGACGCAGAAGAACAAGCAGCGCTGGAGCGCCGCGAGCGCCTATCTCCGTCCGGCGGTCGCCAACAGCGGCGCCCATCTCGAGGTCGTCACCGGCGCGCTCACCGAGCGCATCATCTTCGACGAGAATCGCGCCATGGGCGTGCGTTACACGCTGAACGGCCGCGACGAGGTCGCCCGCGTCACCCGCGAGATCATCCTGTGCGGCGGCGCCATCAATACGCCGCAGCTCATGATGCTGTCGGGTATCGGCCCGGCCGATCACCTGAAGTCGATCGGCATCCGGCCGCTGCACGACCTGCCGGGCGTCGGCGCCAATCTTCAGGACCATCTCGACGCCTCGCTGCTGCAGTTCTGCAGGACGCGCGATACCTACGACCGCGCCAACAAGCTGGCCTCGCTCTATCAGTACGTCGTGAACAAGAAGGGCCCCGGCACCTCGCCCATCGCCGAATCCGGCGGCTTCCTGAGCACACGGCCCGGCCTCACGGCGCCCGACATCCAGCTCCATTTCCTGCCGGTGCTGATCCTGGACCATGGCCGCACGCGCCTGAACCGGGACGGCTACAGCCTGCACGTCTGCACCCTGCGCCCCGAAAGCAAGGGCACGATCCGGTTGCGCAGCAAGGATCCCAAGGAACATCCGCTGATCGATCCGAACTATCTCAGCGAGCGCCGGGACCTCGATACGCTGATCGCCGGCGTGAAGATGGGTCGCGACATCCTCGCCCAGTCGGGCCTCGACCCCTATCGCGCTGATGAGCTCGGGCCGGGGGCGGCGGTCAAGACCGACGCCGAGATCGAACAGTGGATCCGCGCCAAGTGCGAGACGATCTATCACCCGGTCGGCACCTGCAAGATGGGCCCGGCCAGCGATCCCATGGCGGTGGTCGACGACAAGCTGCTGGTGCACGGCGTCGAAGGCCTGCGCGTCGTCGATGCCTCGGTCATGCCGACCCTGATCGGCGGCAACACCAATGCACCGACCATCATGCTCGCCGAGCGCACCGCCGCGATCATGCACGCGGCGGGAATGACGAACTGAGCCGGCGCCGCCGGCTCAGGCGATCGCGATCTTCATGACCAGATCGTTGTAGTCGAAATCGCTGCCCTGGCTGGCGAGCAGGTCCTCGAAGCCGAACATGTTCTGACCGTAGGTCCGGATATGCTCCTGCCCATCCGCGTTGGCCGTGCCGAGGACGAGCGTGTTGCCGCTCTCGGTATAAAGGACCGGCGCGTAGTATCCCGTGCCCTGGGAGACGGTCCAGTCGTCCGATGCGGTGAAATTGCCCCGGCCGCCGGACACCGCGAAGTTCGGATCCCAGTTCTGCTGCACCGCGGCCCGGAAGGCGTCGGTGTTGCTGTAGGGAACACCGCCGACGCTCCACTCTCCGGTCGTCGAATTGACGTCGATCTTCACGAAGTGGATCGTATTGAGATTAAATGCGCTGCCCGCCACGTTGACCTGCACGGTCGAGCCTTGGGTGAGATAGACCCAGGCCTCATCGTCCTGCTGCTGGCTCTGCGCGAGCTGCGCCGCGGCCGAAAGCGTATTGTCCACGGCCGCCGACAGATTGAGCGTTCCGTAGCTGCCGCTGACATTGACCGCAAGCGAGCCGCTACCCGTCACGACGATGCCGGGTAGCTCCTCGATCGCGTTCGCGCCGGTCTGGATCGCGAAGTGGAGCTGCAGGCCGACCGGCAGGTAGACGGACTGTGTGCCCTGCCCCATGACCGTCCCGTTGTCGAAGGCGACCGAGCCGATGCGCGCCAGCACCGACTCCTCCAACGACGCGCCGACCTGTCCGTCGCGGCCGACCAGATCGCCGTTGGCATCGGTCGCATAGACCAGGAGGGTGCCGTTCGGCAGGCTGGAATTCGCCGTCTGCAGCGTGATCCAGTTTCCGGCTGCACCGCCGCTGCCCCCGTCGAGCGCGATGTAGCTGCTCGCGCTCTGGAAATCGAGGCTGTCCAGTTCCACGGTGAAGGTCAGTTGGCTGCTGTGGTTGCCAATCTGATGCGCCGTGCCGTGGCCCAGGAATTCGGTCAGCACGGCCGTGTAGGTGCCGCTGCCGAACGAGGAAGCGGCGGTCGTCCACTTGCCGTCTATATCCGCCACGGCCGTGATCGGCACATGCGAGCTGAGACCCGCGCCCGACAGGAACGAGATCTGGGCGGTGTTCAGTGCCCCGATCTTGTTGGTGAAGTTCGCGATCACGCCGCCCTGGCTGTTCTCCGCATTGTAATTCAGCCACGCCTGGTCCGACGCGTACCAGCCGAACGCGAGCGAACCGTCGGTCACGTCGGAGAGATCGGCATTTGGCGTGCCCAGCGTGGTGGAGCCCCCCCAATTACTGAACACGGAGCTCGAGAGCGTGCCCAGCACCGGCGCCAGCGGCGCCTGCCAGACGCTGGGATTGGCCTGGATGATGGACAGGTCGGTGATCAGCTCGAGCAGCCGCGGATCCATCGACAGGGTGTTGCCGTTGAACATGTTGAACGAAAGGCCGCCGGTGCCGGTGAGATACCGGTCCGCGACGTCGCTTCCCACGTACGAGGCCAGGCCGTCGATGGCGATGCTGCCCGCCTGGTTGACGCCCGTGGCGACGTAATTGGGATTGAGGATTCCCGATCCCGCCAACCCGTTCATGTAGATGTTGTAGGTGCGGTTGATGGGGTTGTGCTCGGTCTTTTCGGAGAAGACGAGCTGATACCAGTTGATGCCCGTCTCGTACGGCAGGTCGTTGATCGTGAGGCCGGTGCCCGTCGGCGCGGCAGCACCCGCGGCCTTCAGGGTCTTGGTCGCAGCGTCGTAGGTCCACTGCTGAAACAGGGTCTCCTTGGCCGTATCGAACGCAACGTATTCGAACTTGTAGTCGCCTGCGGTGCCGCCGGTGAAGAAGCCGAGGCTGACCTTCAGATCGGCCGCGGGTCGCATCTGTCCAAGCCCGAGCGAGAACTGGACATCGACCGAGTCGGCCGAGTCCAGCGCCTTCACGAACGGACCGGGACTCGTGTTGTAGATTTCGGTGGGCGTGTAGAGCTGGTGGTCCGGCAACGTGCTGCCGGCAGGCGCCGTCTCGTTGTCGTCGTAGAGGGTCAGGGTGATACTGGGGGCGTCCAGCCCGGCAACCACGCCCGATCCGCCGCCCGTGGTGGAGGCGGATGCGCTGGTAGCCGCCTGCACCGTGTAGCTGTTGCCTGTCACGCTCTGAATGACGAAGGCGGCCTTGCCCGGATCGCCCGGAATATTGAGGCTGGGCGGCGCCGACATGTTGATGCCGCCGACCGTCCCCGCTCCGGCGAACGTCACCAGGTCGCCCACCTGGTACCCATAGGTCCCGGCATTAGGGTCGCTGACGGTGACGATGTTCGAACCCACCGTCGTCGTGAACGGGTTGGCGCCGAGCGGGACCGTATAGCCGGTTGGGATCAGCGGACCGCCCTGCTGGAACAGACTCATCAGGGCGTCGGAATAGCCGTTTCCGTACGAGTTCGTGTGGGAGAAGAAGATCTCCGCGTACTTGTCGTAGGACACACCCGCCCCGTACTTCGAGACGTCCCAGGTCCAGGGCGTCATCGTGCTGGCGCCGAAGGCGTAGCTGGGATCGAAATTCCAGTTCTGACTGAGGTCGACATTCGCCGGCCCGCCAGCCCAGTGATTCGGCAGGTCCCCCTTCCCGCCCATATACCCGCCGATATATCCGGTCAGCAGCTTGACGAAGAAGGCGCCCCATTGCGTGTTGAAGCCGGTGTTCAGATCGGTCGTCGCGGCGCCGACATTATTGACGAGCGTCGAGAACTCGTAGGGCGTTCCGTCGGGGCTGTAGATCTGCGCGAACCCGAGGGTCGAGTAGATGCTGTTCGCGAGATCCTGGGTATCGATCTTGATGGTGCCCTTGACCTGGCTGTTGGCCTCCGGCGTGAAGACATAGGTGCCGGCATAGGGACGAACGTAGGTCGGTGCGACCGTATCTCCGCCGCCCGTGCCCTGATGGGCGGCCGTCGAGGTGCCAACCTCGTACTGCGTGGCGCTCAGGACCTTGGTGATGGTGAACTTCGTGCCGTTGAGGTAGTCGGCGGTAAAGCCCGCGAAGGCCTCGGCGCCCGCGAACGTGACTTCGACGCCTTCGGCCGCATACTTCGAGGCGGTCGGATCCGTCACCGTGAAGAACATGTCGCCGGCAGTGGCCGAGAACGGATTGTCGCCCAGCGGCACCGAGCTGACGACGCCGCTGCCGCCTCCCGTGGTCGTCTCGTTCGCCTGCGTGGCCTGGATGACGAATTGGTAGGTGTTGGCGTCGATGACGTTGCTGACGAGATAGGTCGAATTGAGTTCCGCCGCGGAAAAGCCTGCGAAGGCGCTGACGTTCTCGAACGTCACATAGGTCTGGCCGGCGACGTACTGCCCGGCGTTGGGATCCGTGACCGTGATGGCGCTGCTGTTCAGCTGCACCGCGAAGGGATTGGCCCCCAGCGTTGTCGAGGCATCGTAGACCGTTTCCGGATGCTTCTCGTAGGTCAGCTTGTACGAATAGAAACCGGCATTGTGCCATTCCGTGTACGAGGCGCTCGGCGGTTGCCCGATCACGTAGTCGACCGTACCCGCACCATTGTACTGGCCGGCGATCATGACGCTCGAAGCCATCTCGTTGCCGATCGATTCGATATAGGCGTTCCAGTCCGAGGCGGAAACGCCGCCGGGTCCCCCCGGTGCCAACGCCGTCGTCGGCGCGGCGGCCAGACGCGGCTGACCTGCCAATGGCCCGTATTCGAAGTCGTGAACCAGCCCGCCATCGGCCGTGAAGGCGGTTTCGATATCGCTGAAGACCGTGCTTCCGTTGACCTGATAGCCCCGGGTTTGTGTGACAGCGCCGTTGGGGTACGCGATATCCACCGACATCGGGATACCGAAGACGTTGACGTCGGTCAGATTGCCGGCGTCCGCCGCTGCACCGAGCAGCGAGAGCTCGAAACTGTCGAAGCGGAACTGATAAGTGTCGGAATTGGCCCAGCTGATGTCCGATTCCTGCTGGATGACGCCGTTCGCTCCAAACGTCAGCTCAGCCGGAGAATTGGGATTGCCGGTGTCGTAGCTCTGGATGAGCAGGTAGACCTTGCCGCCGTCGTACGGGTTCGGCAGCGTAATCTGCGTCGATGGCGTGGGCGTGCTTCCCACCTGGAGCGCGGTGGCGACGGGCACACCCGTGTCCGTGAAGTAGACGGCCCAGATGCCGACCTGGCCATTCGATGTGCTCGACAGCGTCGTCTGAAGCTGCTGGCTGAGAGCGATCGTAAGATTGGTCGACACTGTGCGCTCCCGAACCGATGAAGGTGCCGGGATACTCGTTTAGCGCGAGCGAAAACTCAAATCGTGATTCGCCGGAGTTTCATTTTAGCCGCGCTTTTCTACCACCAGCAGCCATGGCCGACCCGACACGTTCATCAGGCGGCCACGCGAATCGACCGGGAAGAGGCTCATCGCCACGCTGTCCTTCACGTTGCCGCCGATCGCGTGGATGTAGCCGCCGCGAACTTCCGTGACGATGTCGCAATGGGCAGCCGTGTTGTCGATGCGACGGTGAGCGGTGCGCGGGTCGGCATAGCGCCAAGTCGGGCCGGCCGATCCCGAGCAGACGAGGTCGCCCGGCTTCGGCGAGTATTCGTTCGGAGCATGCAGCACGAAGGGCGCGCTGCGCGAGGCGCGCTGGCGATCGTAGAGCGACGCCAGATAGCTCCCATGGCGGCCTTCGCGCGGAAACTGCGAGGCGCCATAGCCAGACTGCAGCATCACCCAGGTGACGAAGGCGCCGGACCACGGCTTGTCCGAAGTGCCTTTCCAATTCGGTCGGCCGCAGGCTGCCCAGTACTCGCCCACGCGGCTGGAGAGCGGCTCGCTGCGCTCGGTCATGCCGTAACGGTTCGTGTAGCCGTTCGCCTGCCCGCCGTAGACGACGGTGGCCCGGCCGAATCGGGTCCATTCCTTCCAGGCGGTGTACGCGACCTTGTCGCTGGGCGGTTTGTCGTCGGCGCCGGTTCCACCGCCTCCGCATCCGGCCAAAGCGAGCGCCAGCATCAGGACGAGCGAAAGGATTGCTGGCAGCCGCAGACCGGTCGGGAAACAAAAGGAACAACCGGAGGGCTGCCAGCAAACGCGAGAGCCGACATCGAGGGGGTCAGACTTCATGCGTAACTTACAGTTTTCAAAATAACTTGATGTTATTATTAGCAATTAGACAATAGCAGAGACCACGCACCATGTCATCTCTTAAGAATTTGGATGAAGTCCGTCGCCTGGAGCGGCTCGCGTTCCGCGGCTGGCCGGCCCTGGAGTTCCAGGACATCCAGGGATGGCACCTGCGCTTCTCAGGTGGCTATACGAAAAGAGCCAACTCCATCAATGCATTAGATCCGACGGCTTCACCTGATATCGAAGCCGTGGAGGCGGCCGTCCGCGAGCGTGGCCGGCCGCCCGTCTGGCGTCTCACACCGCTGGCCCCCTTCGGCACGGCGGATCGACTGAAGGCTCGGGGCTACCAGCCCATCGAGCGTAGCCTGCTTCAGCGCTGCCCCCTGCATGACGGCTTCCGGGCCGCCCCTGCCGTCGAGATCGCCGCGAGCCCAACTCCCGCCTGGCTCGATGCCTTCGCAACCTACAGCCCGGTCAAGCCGGAGCATCGCGAAACCATGCAGCGGATGCTTCAGGTCATCGCCCAGCCGGCCGGCTTTGCCTTCGTCCAACACGAGGGCCGGCCCATGGCGATGGCGATCGGCGCGGTCGAAGGCGATCACATGGGGCTGTTCGATGTGCTGGTGATGCCGGAGGCGCGGCGGCAGGGTCTGGCGCGGCGCGTCACCGAGAGCCTCTACGCCTGGGCCTGGGAACGGGGCGCGCGCTTCGCCTACCTGCAGGTGGTCGCGACGAATGCCGCGGCGATGCCGCTCTACGCGGCGCAGGGTTTCCGCACGGTCTACGAGTACGAGTATCTGATCCCGCCGACTTCTTGACCCTCCCGCTCCCCGCCTCGCATAGTCGATGCAGGGAGGAACTCCATAAATGTCGAACTATGCGTGGGAAAACAGCTATCCGCCGGGCGTGAAGTGGGAACTCGACGTCCCGAAGATGACGATCCATCAGAGCTTCGAGGAAAGCTGCGCCAAGTATGGCGACCGGCCCTTCACCGACTTCCTCGACAAGGTGATGACGTTCCGGGACTACAAGCAGGCTTCCGACCGCGCCGCCGCCGGCTTCCAGAAGCTGGGCGTCAAGCCCGGCGTCAACGTCGGCCTCTACCTGCCCAATACGCCGCATTACCTGATCGCCTTCTTCGGCATCCTGAAGGCCGGCGGTCGGGTCGTGAACTACTCGCCGCTCGATGCCGCACGCGAACTCGAATTCAAGATCGGCGATTCGGAGACCGACATCCTGGTGACGCTGGACGTCACCGCGCTCTACCCGAAGATGGCAGCGATGCGCGGCAAGACGCGGCTCAAGAAGCTGATCGTGGGATCGATCGCCGATTACCTGCCGTGGCCCAAGAACTGGCTCTACCCGATCGCCAAGAAGAAGGACCTGTCGACCTGGCCACGCGACGACTGGCACATGTCGTTCAAGGATCTGTTGGCCAACGACGGCAAATACACGCCGCACAAGCCGGCGAGCGAGAACCTGTGGGACGAGGTGGCGCTGCTGCAATATACCGGCGGCACGACGGGCCTGCCGAAGGCTGCGATGCTGACGCACGGCTGCGTGATGGCGGCGATGAGCCAGGGCCAGGCCTGGACCACGCCCTACACGACACCCGGCACCGAAAAAGTCGTATGCGTTCTGCCGCTGTTCCACATCTACGCCCTGTCGGGAATCATGCTGGGGGCGGTGCGCAACGGCAACCAGCTGATCCTCTACCCGCGGCCCGACATCGACATGATCGTGAGCGATCTGGCGAAGAAGAAGCCGACCTTCCTGCCTGGCGTGCCGACGCTCTACACCGCGATCAACAAGCATCCCAAGGCGCAGGGCCTCGACCTCAGCTCGCTCAAGATCTGCATGTCGGGCGGCGCGCCCCTGCCGGTGGAGGTACAGCAGAGCTTCGAGAAGCTGACCGGCGCCACCCTGATCGAGGGCTACGGCCTCACCGAGACGTCGCCGACCGGCGCCATCTGCCCGGTCGACAAGAGCGTGCGCCGGGTCGGCTCGTGCGGCGTGCCGATGCCGGGCACCATCATCGAGATCCGCGACATGGAGGACGGCGACAAGGTGCTGCCCGTCGGCAAGGAGCATGTCGGCGAGGTCTGCATCATCGGCCCGCAGGTCATGAAGGGCTACTGGAAGAATCAGACGGAGACCGAGAAGGTCCTGTTCCGCCATCCGTCGAGCAACTGGATGGGCCTGCGCACCGGCGACATGGGTTACATGGACGCCGACGGCTGGCTCTACCTGGTCGACCGCTCGAAGGATCTCATCATCTCCTCGGGCTACAACGTCTATCCGCGCATGATCGAGGAGGCCGTCTACGAGCATCCGGCGGTCGACGAGGTGATCGTGATCGGCATCCCCGATCCCTATCGCCAGGAAGCGCCCAAGGTCTTCGTCAAGCTGAAGCCCGGCGCCTCGCTCACCTTCGAGGAACTGAAGAAGCATCTCGACGGCAAGATCGGCAAGCACGAGATGCCAGTCGCCCTCGAGATCCGCCCCGAGCTGCCCAAGACCCCGGTCGGCAAGCTCTCCAAGAAGGAACTCAAGGAGGAAGAGCGGGCCAAGGCGCAGTCGAAGGCGGCGTGATCGTCATATTGAGGTAAAGTGAGGGGTGATGCGGCGCATGACCCACCTCACCTCCCCCGCGCTGACGCGCGGGTCCCCTTCCTCTCCCCCCGCTCTCGCGGGCGGAGAGGACGTGTTCAGACGGGCATTCATATTTGGCGGCGCGAGCCTCGTGCTGACCGGCTGCTTCGACCGGCCCTGCCATGAGCGCAATCCGGCGCAGAAGGCGTTCCTCGACGGGCTGCAGGAACTGGCCAAGCCCGCTCTCGCCTCCAACAACCCGCTGCGGGTCGAGGAAGCCGCCCGGCAGAGCATTGCGCTCGCCGACACGGTCGGGGTCTTCAGCGACTGGTGCGGCACGCTCACCAGGATCGAGGGCAATGCCCAGACCGTGGCCGTGACCTTCGATATCGGCCGCCAGGTTTCGCTCTACGCGTTCAACGACTGGGCGCTGGCCTTTGCCGGCACGGTGACGGACTTTTTCTCCACACGATCGCGTGCCACGCCGCCGCCGGGTCTTTCCGAAACGGCCGTGGCGGCGCTAAAAACCCTGCGGCTTGGCGAAAGGGTGACGATCTCCGGGCGGATGGGCGAGATCGCGGGCTCCGGCGTGTTCGATCTCTCCCGCCTGTTCGGCAAGACCGCCACCGATCATCGCCAGTTCCTGCAGACGCCACGCTTCGTGGCGCGCATCGAGGCCCTCCAGGCCTCGAAGAAGTAGAAAGGACTCCGAGGTGCCGTCTTTCACGTACGACTTCCCCTACTCCACCAAGAAGCTGCCGGTCTTCGCCGAGAACGTCGTCGCCTCGTCCCAGCAACTTGCCTCCACCGCCGGCCTGCGCATGCTGGCCAAGGGCGGAAATGCGGTCGATGCGGCGATCGCGAGCGCCGCCGCCATCACCGTGGTCGAGCCCACGATGAACGGCATCGGCGCCGACGCCTTCTGCATTCTCTGGGATGGCAAGCAGCTCGTGGGACTGAATGCCCACGGCCATTCGCCGGCGCTGATGACGCCCGACAAGTATGCCGGCCTCGACAAGATGCCCCATGTCGGGTGGGACTGCGTGACCACGCCGGGCGCCGTGTCGCTCTGGATGGAACTGCACAAGCGCTACGGCAAGCTGCCCTTCGCCGACCTGTTCGAGCCGGCGATCAAGTACGCCCATGACGGGTTCCGCGTCTCCTACATGGTGGCGCACCAGTGGCATCGGGCGATCGACCGGCTCAAGGGACAGGAGAGCTGGGTCAGGGCCTTCCTGCCGAACGGGCGCGCGCCGCAGCCCGGCGAACTGTGGAAATTCCCGGACCAGGCGAAGACCCTCACCAAGATCGCCGAGAGCAAGGGTGAGTCCTTCTATCGCGGCGAACTGGCCGACATGATGGACAAGTATGCCCGCGAAAACGGCGGCGCGCTGCGCAAGGAGGATCTCGCGGCGCACAAGCCCGACTGGGTCGATCCGATCGGCCTCGCCTATCGCGGCACGACGCTGCACGAGATCCCGCCGTCGGGCCAGGGCATCGCGGCCTGCATGGCGCTGGGCATCCTCGAGAACTTCGAGCTGGCCGGCCTCGACTGCGACGGTCCGGAAGTCGCCCACCTGCGCATCGAGGCGATGAAGCTCGCCTTCGCCGACATCTACCGCTACGTCGCCGACCCGCGTTTCATGGAAGTGACGCCGGCCCAGATGCTCGACAAGGGCTACCTGAAGAGCCGCGCCAAGCTGATCGACCCGAAGAAGGCCAAGGATTTCGGCCCGGGCACGCCCAAGGACGGCGGCACGATCTATCTCGGCACCGCCGATGCCTCGGGCATGATGGTGTCGCTGATCCAGTCCAACTATACCGGCTTCGGCTCCGGCATCGTGGTGCCCGGCACGGGTATTGCGCTGCAGAACCGCGGCACCGGCTTCGTCACCACCAAGGGGCATCCCAACGAGGTCGGGCCGAACAAGCGGCCGTTCCACACGATCATCCCGGCCTTCATCACCAAGGACGGAATGCCGGTGGCGACTTTCGGCCTGATGGGCGGCGCCATGCAGCCGCAGGGCCACATGCAGGTCTTCTCGCGCATGGTCGACTACGGCCAGAACCCGCAGGCGGCGATCGACGCCCCACGCTGGCGCGTGCACGAGACCGACGGCACGGTCTGGACGGAAGAGCACATGCCCCAGGGCACGCTCGAGGGTCTGGAAAGCCGCGGCCATCGCCTGACGCGCACGAAGATGCCGAGCTTCGATTTCGGATCGAGCCAGATCATCTGGCGCTTCCCGGACGGCGGCCCCTATCTCGGTGCCTCCGAGAGCCGCCGCGACGGCGCCGCGGTCGGGTTCTAGAGGCCAGTCCGCTCAGCTGCCACAACAAGCGTGCCGACTTGGCACGCTTGTTGCCTTCCAAGGGCACTGCTTGGGAGGCATTTCATGATCAATCGTCGTCGTCTGCTGGCCGGGGCCAGCCTTGCTGCCGTGGGAACCCTGGCCGCGCCGTCCATCCTGCGTGCGCAAGGCGGGCAGACGGTCAAGATGGGCGCGCTGCGCCTCGTCCATTCGATGCCGCCGCACTTCTACGAGAAGTTCGCGCCTCCCGGCCTCAAGATCGAGATCATCACCTTCGACAGCCCGACCGACTGCAAGAATGCCGTCGTCACCAAGTCGGTCGACCTCGGCACGTTCGGCATCGCCGCCGGCATCCTGGGCGCCGCCGCCGGCGAGCCGGTCGTCGTAGTGGGCGCGATGTCGAACAAGGGCATGGGCGTGATCTCCAAGGCCGGTTCCGACGTCAAGACGATCAAGGACCTCAAGGGCAAGAAGGTCGGCATCTGGCCGGGCTCCACGCAGGAAGTCTTCATCCTCGAGCGTATGCGCATGGAGGGCCTCAAGCCGAAGGACATCACGTCGGTCCGCGTCCCGTTCGGCGAGATGCCGGCCATGCTCGCGCGTGGCGACATCGACGCCTATGTCGGCGCCGAGCCGGGCCCGGCCCTGTCCATCACGTCCGGCGTCGGTCAGCTCGTCGAGTACCCCTACGGCACGGCCATGGGCGGCCTCAACATGATCATCGGCACCAATGAGGAGACCGTGACCAAGAACCCGGACATGATCCGCACCATGCTGAAGACCCACCGTCAGGCGGTCGAATTCATGTCGGCCAACAAGCCGGCCGTGGTCGAGATGACGGTCCAGAAGCTCGGCGCCAACCGCGCCGCGGTCGAGCAGGCGCTCGGCGCCAACAATGTCGAGTATGTGTGGAAGCTCGACGACAAGGTGCAGGGCCAGGCCAAGACCTATGCCCAGCACATGCTGGAACTGAAGCAGATCCGCGCCTTGCCGAAGTTCGACGTCTTCCTCAATCCCAAGTTCTCGAACGAGATCGCCAGCTAGACGAAGCGGAGGCGACGGAGCGCATCATGGCGATCGTCGAGACAGGATCGATTCCGGCGGCGGCACCGGCCGCCGTCGTCCCGCGCAGAGCCGCGCGCTCGACGTGGGCGCGCGTCAAGCCAACGGTGCTGGCGCTGATCGTGCCGCTGTTGCTGCTCGCCTTCTGGCAGGTGGCGACCACCCAGCAATGGACCCGGCTGATCCCGACTCCCTACGCGGTCGGCGAGTACATGATCGATTTCGCGGTGGGCGGCATCTACGACGATGCCTACTCCGCAACATTGACCACCCACCTTCTGGCCTCGATGAGCCGCGTCTATGGCGGCTTTGCGCTGGCTGCCCTCTTCGCCCTGCCGATCGGTATCCTGATCGGCCGCGTGCCGAGCGCGCGCATGCTGCTCGATCCGTTCCTGCAGGTGATGCGGCCCATCCCGGTCACGGCCTGGCTGCCGCTGTCGATGATCCTGTTCGGGCTGGGCGCCAAGTCGGCCTTCGCCCTGGTCTGCCTCGGCGCCTTCTATCCGATCCTGCTCAACACGATCTTCGGCGTACGCTCGGTCGATCCCAAGCTTTTCGAGGCCGCCTCAATGCTGGGCTGCCGCGGCAACGCCCAGTTCTACAAGGTGGTGCTGCCCGCCGCGACGCCGTCGATCTTCACCGGCCTGCGGCTCGGCCTCGGCCTCGCCTGGTTCGTCATCGTCGTCGGCGAGATGACCGGCGTGCCGGAGGGGCTGGGCGCCGTGATCATGGATGGTCGCACCCTGTCGCGCACCGAACTGGTGATCTGCGGCATGATCGTGATCGGCCTCGCGGGCTACCTGTCCGACCGCGTCGTGGTGGCGCTCGGCAACTACCTCCTGCGCTGGAGCCCCAACCATCATGGCTGAGTCCGCCACTCCCATCGTCGAGATCAAGGGTGTGTCCAAGGTCTTCCAGCTTCAGGACCAGACGATCCATGCGCTCTCGGGCGCCAACCTCTCGATCAACAAGGGCGAGTTCATCTGCCTGATCGGCGCCTCGGGCTGCGGCAAGTCCACCCTGCTGCGCATCATGGCCGGCTTCGACCAGCCCTCCTCGGGAGAAGCGCTGATGTGGGGCCGGCCGATCGCCGGTCCCGATCCGTCGCGCGGCATGGTCTTCCAGGACTATGCGCTGTTTCCGTGGCTGAGCGTGCGCGCCAATATCGGCTTCGGTCCGGCTGCGCGCGGCCTGGGTGCCGCCGAGGTGAAGCAGATCGTCGACAAGTTCATCGATCTGGTGGGCCTCGCCAAGTTCGCCAACGCCTATCCTCACCAGCTCTCGGGCGGCATGAAGCAGCGCGTGGCGATTGCCCGCGTGCTGGCCAACGATGCCGAGCTGGTGCTGATGGACGAGCCGTTCGGCGCCCTCGATGCCATGACGCGGGAACGGCTGCAGGACGAGCTTCTGGACATCTGGGAGCGTACGAAGCTCACCGTCGTGTTCGTCACCCATGCGGTCGAAGAAGCGATTCTGCTGGCCAACCGCGTGGTCGTCATGACGCCAGGGCCCGGTCGCATCGAGAGCGACAACATGCTCGACCTGCCCCGGCCGCGCGACGTGGCGAGCCCCGAATTCAATGCCATCCGCCGCGTGCTGAGCGCCAAGCTGCACAGCCACCACGGCAAGAAGGCAGCCTGACCGGGCGGTCCTAGTCCGCCCGCTTCTCCCGGTAGGCAGGCAGACCGTCCGCGCTCCTGATCCACGACAGGCCGGAGGCCCGCCATGTGTGGGATTTCGGCGGTAGCCGTTCAGGTTCGTCGAGTGAGCAGGTCGTCACGTCGATCTCGTCACCATGGTCGTCGGACCGAAAGGTAAGCGCAGTGCCGCACGCGCCGCAGAAGGTTCGCGTCGCAGCCGCGGATGACCGGAAGCGCGCCGGCTCGCCGGTCACGATTCGGAAGTCGCCGGCCCTGACGGTGAACCACGCCACGATCGGCGCGCCCGTGGTCCGGCGGCAGATCGAGCAGTGGCACAGCGTCTCGTGCCTGGGCTCGCCCTCGGCCTCGTAGCGGACGGCGCCGCAGAAACAACCGCCTTTCAGCATCACCACCTCCGTCGTGACCGAGAGACCGGGCCTCACTTGCCGCAATAGGCCTCGATCCGATAGCCGTCGGGGTCGATCACGAAGGCCGCATAGTAGGTCGGGCTGTAGTCCGAACGAAGGCCGGGCTTGCCGTTGTCGCTGCCGCCACTCCTGAGCGCCGCGGCATGGAACGCGTCGACCGACTTCCGGTCCTTCGCAACGAAGCAGAAGTGCAGGCCCGATTCCATGTCGGCCTTCACAGGCTTCGCCGCCTTGCCGATCCACAGGCCGACTTCCTTCTCGCCATAGCCAAGGGAGGTCTCGCCGTCGCTCAGGCGCGCATAGCCGAGCGGCTCCAGCGCGGCGTCGTAGAACTTCCGGGTGCGGGCGATGTCGGCAACGCCGATGGACACATGGTCGAACATGGCAATTCCTTTCCTGATAACCATATAACTGGTTATCTGGTTATGTCGGCACGCCTTCCTTGTCAACCGGACAACTGGTTAGTAAGTCCCATCGATGAATCGCCCCGACCTCTGCCTCGACTTCGCCAACACCCGTTACTGGCGCGGCCAGGACATGCCGACGGAGACGCTGAACACGCCGGCAGACCTGGCGGGCTGGGCCAAGGCGCCGAAGCCTCCCGCCCCCAAGGAATTCGAGCGCGCGCTCGAGCTGCGCGAGACGATCCATCGCCTGTTCGACGCCGTGGCCCAGGGCAAGGCGCCCGCGGCCCGCGATTTCGAGGGTCTGAATGCGGCCCTGGCGGCCGCGCCGGCGCGTACGGTCCTGAAGCGCGGCAAAGAGACGTTCGACTGGGAGGTCGACATGCGATCGGGCACGGCGCTGGCCCTCCTCGCGCCCGTCCTGTGGTCGGCGGGAGACCTGCTGGCGAGCGGCAAACTGGCCAAGGTCCGGCGCTGCGCGAACCCGGAGTGCCTGTACCTCTTTCTCGACGAGAGCCGGGCCGGCAAGCGGCGCTGGTGCACCATGTCGTCCTGCGGCAACCGCGCCAAGGCCAGGCGGCACTACCACAAGGCCAAGCAGGGCTGAACAGACGCAGAAAGGGCCCCGCAAAGGGGCCCTTGTTACTCCCGTGTGGGCTTTCGCGCGTGTGAACGCGCTGTCGCCCACCAGCGTTAAGCGCGTAGCGCTTAACGCAGGATCGACTGGAGCTTCATGGCGACGCCCATGTCGCCTTCGATCTTGAGCTTGCCGGTCATGAACGCGCTCATGCCGTCGAGCTTGCCCTCGATCAGGTCGGCGAAGTCGCTGAAATCCATCTTGATGGTGCAGTCAGCAGCCGTGTCGTCGTTGGTGACGGCCGGCGGGGTCTGGTTGCCGTCGATGTGGACGACGCCCTGATCCGTGGCGAACTTGACGCTGCTGCCGAAGGCCGACTTCTTCGAAGCGCCTTCCTTCATTTTCTCGGTGATTTCCTGCAAGGTCATGAGCGTTTTCCTCCCGTCGGCAATGGCCTTGGGGGATTACTTGACCTTTACGTAAACGTCAACTACAGGCCGGTAAACGGTCGTTCAATCGGAGGAAACATGACCTATCGCTCGGTCTTCAAACCGGGGCTGTTTGAGGGCCGGACCGTCATGGTGACCGGCGGCGGCAGCGGCATCGGCCGTTGCACGGCGCACGAGATCGCAGCTCTGGGCGCACATGTGGTCATCACCGGTCGCAAGCAGGAAAAGCTCGACACGGTGAAGGCCGAGATCGAGACAGCAGGCGGCAGCTGCGAGACGCATATCTTCGACATCCGCGAGGAAGCCCAGGTCAAGGAAGCGGTCGCCGCGATCGTCGCGAGGAACGGCCGCATCCATGGCCTGTTCAATAATGCCGGCGGCCAGTTCCCCTCCCCCGCGGCGTCGCTCAGCGCCAAGGGCTTCGACGTGGTGGTGCGCAACAACCTGACGGGCGGTTTCATCGTGAGCCGCGAGGTCTTCACCCAGTCGATGCAGAACCACGGCGGCTCGATCGTCAACATGACGGCGGACTACCGCAACGGCTTCCCCAACATGGTTCACACCGGTGCTGCGCGCGCCGGCATGGCGAACCTCACCATGACGCTGGCCTTCGAATGGGCGGCGGCCGGCGTGCGCGTGAACTCGGTGGCGCCCGGCTGGATCGCTTCCTCGGGCATGGACACCTATACCGGCGACTTCAAGGAACAGATCCCCAAGCTCAAGGGCTACTGCCCGCTGGGCCGTCTCGGCACCGAAAGCGAAGTCTCCGCCGCCGTCTGCTTCCTGCTGAGCGACGCCTCCGCTTTCATCACCGGCACGGAGATCCGCATCGACGGCGGGGTGCCGCTCGCCAACCGCTCGGTCGAGCTGCCGGCCACGGACAGATCGAAGCCGTTCGACGGCTTCCATCTCGCCAAGACGCCCAAGGTCCTGGGCGGCTGAGGACGACATGCCCATCCTCGAAAGCCAGGTCGATCGCAACAGCGACGAGTTCAAGCAGAACCGCGAACGCATGCTCGCCGCCATCGCCGAATTCCGCGAGGCCGAAGCCAGCGTCCAGGCGGCCTCCGAGAAATCGCGCGAGCGCTTCGCCAAGCGCCGCCAGCTCATGCCGCGCGAGCGCATTGCGCTGCTGCTGGATCGCGGAGCCCCCTTCCTCGAGCTGATGCCGCTCGCCGGCTACCGCATGCACGACGACAAGGACGGATCGAGCGCCGGCGGCGGCTCGGTCGCCGGCATCGGCTATGTCGAGGGCGTGCGCTGCGTCGTGACGGCCTCGAACAGCGCCATCAAGGGCGGCACCGTGGCGCCCTCCGGCCAGCGCAAGGGCCAGAGGGTCCAGCAGATCGTCATGGAGAACAAGCTGCCGGTCGTGAATCTGGTCGAGTCCGGCGGCGCCAACCTGCTCTACCAGGCCGAGATCTTCGTGCCCGGCGGCCGCGGCTTCGCCAACCAGGCGCGCATGTCGGCACGCGGCATCCCGCAGGTCACCGTGGTGCACGGCTCCTCGACGGCGGGCGGCGCCTATCTGCCGGGCCTCAGCGACTACGTCATCATGGTGCGCAACCAGGCCAAGGTGTTCCTGGCCGGGCCGCCACTGCTCAAGGCCGCCACCGGTGAGATCGCGACCGACGAGGAGCTGGGGGGTGCCGAGATGCACGCCACCGTCTCGGGCGTCGCCGAATGGATGGCCGAGAACGACGCCGACGGCATCCGGATGGCGCGCGACGTGATCGCCAAGTGGCACTGGAACGATCGCCTGCCGCCACGCGCGGAGCGGCCCTTCAAGGAGCCGCTCTACGACGTCGAGGAGCTGTGCGGCGTGGTCCCGCCGTCGCACAAGGATCCCTACGACGTGCGCGAGGTGATCGCGCGCCTGGTCGACGGCTCGGACTTCCTGGAGTTCAAGGCTCTGTTCGACCAGCAGACGATCTGTGGCTGGGCCGCCATCGAGGGCGAGCCGGTGGCGCTGATCGGCAACAACGGCCCGATCACTGCCAAGGGCGCCGTGAAGGCCGCGCAGTTCATCCAGCTTTGCTGCCAGCAGGGCACGCCCATCGTCTACCTGCAGAACACGACCGGCTACATGGTCGGCACCGAGAGCGAGCGCGGCGGCATCGTCAAGCACGGCTCCAAGATGATCCAGGCGGTCGCCAATGCGACCGTACCGCAGATCACCATCGTGATCGGCGGCAGCTTCGGCGCCGGCAACTACGGCATGTGCGGCCGCGCCTTCGATCCCCGCTTCATCTTCGCCTGGCCCAACAGCCGCACCGCGGTGATGGGCGGCGAACAGGCCGCCGGCGTCATGAAGACCGTCACCGAACAGAAGTTCCTGCGCGAAGGCAAGGAGCCGCCGCACGAGCAGATCGACAAGATGTTCAAGGGCATCGTCGACCAGTTCGACCGCGAATCGACGGCCCTCTACGGCACCGCCCACCTGTGGGACGACGCCATCATCGATCCGCGCGACACCCGCCGGGTCCTCGCCTTCACCCTGTCGATCGCGCGCGAATCGATCGTGCGACCGCTCAATCCCATCTCCTTCGGCGTGGCGAGGATGTAATCGATGAAATTCACCCCCGAGCATGAGGCGCTGCGCCAGACCTGGAAGACCCTGATCGATCGCGAGATCAATCCCCATGTCGACCAGTGGGAGAAGGAAGGGCAGTTCCCCGCCCATGAACTCTTCAAGAAGATGGGCGATGCCGGTCTGCTGGGCGTCGACAAGCCGGTCGAATATGGCGGCTCCGGTCTGGACTTCTCCTATGCCATGGTCTGCGCCGAATCGCTGGGCTGGGTGAATGGCGGCTCGATCCCCATGGCGACGGGCGTGCAGATCTCGATGGCGACGCCGGCCCTCGCCCGCTACGGCAGCGACGAACTGCGGAAGGAATTCCTCGTCCCCTCTATCACCGGCGACTATGTCGCCTGCCTCGGCGTCTCCGAAACCGGCGCGGGTTCCGACGTCGCCTCGATCAAGACCACGGCGCGCCGGGTCGGCGGCGACTGGGTGATCAACGGCGGCAAGATGTGGACGACCAACGGCGCCCAGGCCGACTGGATGTGCCTGCTGGCCAGCACCGACGACGGACCCGCCCACAAGAACAAGTCGCTGATCGTCGTGCCGATGAAGAGCAAGGGCCTCGAGATCGCCAAGAAGCTCGACAAGCTCGGCATGCGCGCCTCCGACACCGTCCAGACCTTCTTCGACGAGGTGAAGGTGCCGGTCCGCTACACGATCGGCCAGCCCGGCATGGGCTTCACCTATCAGATGCAGCAGTTCCAGGAGGAGCGGCTGTGGGCCGGCGCGGGCTCGCTCAACACCTGCGAACGGCTGATCAACGCTACCATCGAGTACACGCGCGAACGCAAGGTCTTCGGCAAGCCGCTGCTCGACAACCAGGTGATCCATTTCCGCCTGGCCGAACTCAAGAGCGAAGTCGAGGCGCTGCGCTCCATCGTCTACCGTGCCTGCGAGGACTATCTCGCCGGCAAGGACGTCACCATGCTGGCCTCGATGGGCAAGCTGAAGGCCGGCCGCCTGCGCCGCGAGGTCTCGGACGCCTGCCTGCAATACTGGGGCGGCGCCGGCTATCTCTGGGACAATCCGGTGGCCCGCGGCTACCGCGACGGCCGCCTCGGCTCGATCGGCGGCGGCGCCGACGAGGTCATGCTGCAGATCATCTCCAAGCTGATGGGCACGCTCCCGCGGCTGGGCAATCGCTAGGAGCCCGCCATGCAGTTCACCCAGGAACATGACGAGATTCGCCGCACGTTGCGGGCGATCATCGAGCGGGACATCAATCCGCATGTCGACCAGTGGGAAGAGGCCGGCATCTTCCCGGCCCACGAGGTCTTCAAGAAACTGGGCAGCGCCGGCTTGCTCGGCATCAACAAGGCTACCGAATTCGGCGGCATGGGCCTCGATTACTCCTACGCCATGGTGATGGCCGAGGAGCTGGGCCACATCCATTGCGGTTCGGTGCCGATGGCGATCGGCGTGCAGACCGACATGGCGACGCCGGCGCTGGCCCGCCACGGCAGCGACGAGCTGCGGAAGGAATTCCTCAGCCCCTCGATCGCCGGCGACTTCGTAGCTTGCCTCGGCGTCTCCGAGGTCGGCGCCGGGTCCGACGTCGCCTCGATCAAGACGACGGCCCGGCGGGTCGGCGGCGACTGGGTGATCAACGGCGGCAAGATGTGGACCACCAACGGCACGCAGGCCGACTGGATGTGCCTGCTGGCCAGCACCGGCGAAGGCCCGATGCACAAGAACAAGTCGCTGATCTGCCTGCCGATGAAGACCAAGGGCGTGCAGATCGTGAAGCAGCTCGACAAGCTCGGCATGCGCTCCTCCGACACCGCCCAGATCTTCCTCGACGAGGTGAAGGTGCCGGTGCGGAACCTGATCGGCCAGGAGGGCATGGGCTTCATCTACCAGATGCAGCAGTTCCAGGAGGAGCGGCTGTGGGGCGCGATCAGCGCCGTCGTCGGCATGGAAAGGCTGATCGATCAGACCATCGAATACACCCGTGAGCGCAAGGTGTTCGGCCGGCCCCTGCTCGACAACCAGGTGATCCATTTCAAGCTGGCGGAGCTGCGCACCGAGATCGAGCTGGTGCGCTCGCTCTGCTACCGGGCCTGCGAGGAGTATCTCGACGGCGCGGACGTTACGATGCTGGCCTCGATGGCCAAGCTGAAGGCCGGCCGCATGGTGCGCCTGGTGACCGACGGCTGCCTGCAATACTGGGGCGGCGCCGGTTACCTTTGGGAATCGCCCACCGCGCGCGCCTTCCGCGATTCGCGCCTCGCCTCGATCGGGGGCGGCGCCGACGAGGTGATGCTGCAGATCATCTCCAAGCACATGGGCACGCTGCCGCGGGTGGAAAACAGATAAATTGCGCACGGCCGTCGCGACAACAACCCTGTCATGGCGTGGTAGCCGGAGTGCGTTGCTGAGGAGTTTGTAATGACTGAATTCGCCGACAAGTACGAAGCCCTCCTTCTCCGGCGTGAGCGGTCGCGTCTCTACGTGACGCTCAACCGGCCGGAAGTGAAGAACGCGCTGAACCCGACGCTGATCGAGGAGCTGAAGTCCGTGTTCGGCATCCTGCGCGACCGTCGCGACATCAAGGTCGTGATCCTGCGCGGCGCGGGCGGCACTTTCTGCGCCGGCGCCGACCTCAAGAACATGGAGCAGAGCTTCACCGACAAGCCGAAGTCCGGCGAGAAGGATCCGATCGCCGTCTGGAACCGCCAGTTCGGCGCCTTCCTCGAAATGCTGAACGGCACGCCACAGGTGGTCGTAGCGGCGGTCGAGGGCTACGCCATTGCCGGCGGCTTCGGCATTCTCTGCGTCTCCGACGTGGCGATCTGCACCGAGGGCGCGGGCTTTGCCATGAGCGAGACGGCGATCGGCATCGTGCCGGCCCAAATTGCGCCCTTCGTCGCCCAGCGCATCGGCGTGCCGCAGACGCGGCACCTGGCCCTCACGGCCGCGCGCTTCAAGGGTCCCGAGGCCCTGCGGCTCGGCATCGCCCATTATCTGGTTGCCGACACCGCCGCCCTCGACGCCAAGCTAGAAGAGGTGCTGAAGCAGATCGACAAGTGCGCCCCCATCGCCAACGCGCTGACCAAACAGGTGGTGATGAAGGTCGGGACCGAGCCGCTGTCGGCCGTGCTCGACTTCGCCGCCGATAAGTTCGCTGAGGCGCGCCGCGGCCCCGAGGCTTCCGAGGGACTGCGTGCGTTTGCCGAGAAGCGGCCGCCGCGTTGGGCCATCGAATGACGTCCTTCTCCAAGATCCTGGTCGCCAACCGCGGCGAGATTGCCTGGCGGGTGATGCGGACCGCCAAGGCGATGGGCTATCGCACGGTCGCGCTCTATTCCGATGCCGACAGGGGCGCGCCGCACGTCGCCTTTGCCGACGAGGCGGTCCGTATCGGCCCGTCTCCCGTGGGCGAAAGCTATCTCAGCATCGATCGCATCCTGGAGGCCGCGCACAAGAGCGGCGCCGACGCGATCCATCCCGGCTACGGATTCCTGTCTGAAAACGAAGCCTTTGCCACCGCCTGCGAGAAGGCCGGGCTCATCTTCATCGGCCCGCCGCCCACCGCCATCGCCGCGATGGGCAACAAGGCGGCCGCCAAGCGGCGCATGATCGACGCCGGCGTGCCCTGCGTGCCGGGCTACCAGGGCGCCGACCAGAGCGATGCCAACCTCGAAGCCGAAGCGCGCAAGATCGGCCTGCCGGTCATGGTCAAGGCCGCGGCCGGCGGCGGGGGGCGCGGCATGCGTCTCGTCGAACACGCGGGCGACCTGCTGGAAGCGATCCGGACCGCCCGCACGGAGGCCGAGAGCGCTTTCGGCTCGGACGAGCTGATCCTCGAGAAGGCCGTCGTCGATGCGCGGCATGTCGAGATTCAGGTCTTCGCCGATGCCCACGGCAACGTCATCCACCTCGGCGAGCGCGACTGCTCGGTGCAGCGCCGCCACCAGAAGGTGATCGAGGAGGCGCCCTCGCCCGCCGTCGATGCCACCCTTCGTGATCGCATGGGCGCCGCGGCCGTGGCCGCCGCGCGCACCATCGGCTATCGCGGCGCCGGCACGGTCGAGTTCCTGCTGGGGGCCGACGGCGCCTTCTACTTCCTGGAGATGAACACCCGCCTGCAGGTCGAGCATCCGGTGACCGAAGCCATAACCGGCCTCGATCTGGTCGAATGGCAGCTCCGCGTCGCGCGCGGCGAGCACCTGCCGCTGCGCCAGGATGAAGTGAGTTTCACCGGCCACGCCATCGAGGTGCGCCTCTATGCCGAGGACGCCTATGCCGGCTTCCTGCCTCAGACCGGGCGCATCGACGTCTGGCGGCCGGCCACCGGCCCCGGCGTCCGCATCGATCATGGCATGAAGGACGGGCTGGCGATCTCGCCATACTACGATCCGATGATCGCCAAGGTGATCGCGCACGGCGCCACGCGCGAGGAGGCACGGGTGCGCCTCGTCCGCGCCCTTGCCGAAACGGTCGTGCTCGGACCGACCACCAACCGGCATTTCCTGATCCGCCTGCTGGAGCATCCGGACTTCGCGGCCGGCGAGGCCACGACCGCGTTCCTCACCAAGCACGAGTTCCCCGCCCCGGCGATCAGCGACGCGCATTGGACCGCCGCGGCAAACCTGCTGTGGCAGGCCTCGGCGAAGAAGTACCCGCTGTCGATGCGCGGTTGGCGCAACTCCAATCCCGAGCCGACGCCGATCCGGCTGGCGGCGGGCGGCCAGGAGCGGCTGATGCAGGTCCGCGAGTCCGATCCCGTCGAGGCTCCGTTCCACATCGACGGCAACGACGTCATCCTCGACATCGATGCGCTCACCGTCCGGTTCACCGACAGGACCTACGCCCCGCCCGAGACGGCGGTGGCCGGCAGCGACGGCAAGCTGCGCGCGCCCATGGACGGCCGCATCGTCACCATCAAGGTGACCGCGGGCGAGAAGGTCACCCGCGGCCAGACCCTGATCGTGCTGGAGGCCATGAAGATCCAGCATCAGCTCAAGGCGGCGCTCGATGCGAAGGTCGCGGCAATCTCCGTCCAGGAGGGCCAGCAGGTCTCCAACCGGACCGTGTTGGTCACGATGGAGCCGGACGCCGCTTAGCGCTAGGCTCCTCCCAACAAGAGAAGTTCTGGGAGGAATTGCATGCTGCGTAGAGTCGCTCTCGCCTTGCTCGCGATGGCCGCTGCGGGCCCCGCTTTCGGCCAGGCCTATCCCAACAAGCCCATCAACCTGATCGTGCCCTTCGCGGCCGGCGGCCCGACCGACGTCATGGCGCGTATCGTCGGCGAACGCATGGCCAAGGAGCTCGGCCAGCAGATGGTGATCGACAACGTCACCGGCGCGGCCGGCTCCATTGCCATGGGCAAGCTCGCCCGTTCGGCGCCGGACGGCTACACGATCGGCATCGGCCATCTCGGCACCAACGTCGTGAACGGCGCGATCTACAAGAACCTGAACTATGATCTGATCAACGACCTCGAACCGATCGCGCTCCTGCCGTCCAACCCGCTGCTGGTCGTGACCTCGAACCAGGTACCGGCCAAGGACCTCAAGGAGCTGGTGGCCTACCTCAAGGCCAATGCCGACAAGATCTCGGGCGGTACGGCCGGTATGGGCTCGGGCTCGCATATCGGCGCGCTGGCCTTCTTCGCTGTCACCGGCACCAACTACCAGCTCGTGCCCTATCGCGGCACCGGCCCCGCCGTGCAGGACCTGATCGCCAACCAGATCCAGGTCATGATCGACCAGTCGTCGAATTCGCTGCCGCACATCCGCGCCGGCAAACTCAAGGTCTACGCCGTCACCGCCAAGCAGCGCACCGCCGCGGCGCCCGATATCCCGACGACCGCCGAAGCGGGCTTCCCCGGCATCGAGGTCGCGATCTGGCACGGGCTCTGGGCCCCCAAGGGCACGCCCAAGGAGATCGTCGACAAGCTCAACGCCGCCGCGGTCAAGGCCCTGCAGGATCCGGAAATTCGCCGCAAGCTCGAGAATCTCGGCCAGGACATCCCGACGCCCGAGCAGATGAGGTCGGACGCGTTCGGCGCTTACCAGAAGGCCGAATTCGCCAAATGGAAGCCGATCATCGACAAGGCCGGCGTGAAGGTGGAGTGAGGCGCGCCCCTCACGACGCGAAGGAAGGCGGCACCGGGCACGGCGGCAGGAGCTTCTCCAGCACCTTCGCGATGCCCAGCAGCTTCGCCTCGCCCCAGCGCTTGCCGGTGAGCTGCAGGCCGATCGGCAGCCCCTCGTTCGAGAAGCCGCACGGCAGCACGATGGACGGTTGGCCCGTCAGGTTGGCCAGGAAGTTGTAGGCGGTGCCGGCGAAGAAATACGGGTGCGCGACGCCGTCGACCTTGAGCGGCAGTTTCTGCGACTGGCGGACGAAGGCCGCATCCGGCATCACGGGCATCAGCCAGGCATCGTAGTCGTCGAGGAAGGACTCGCACTGACGCACGATCCGGTCCCGCCGGTCGAGCACGGCGAAGAACTGGGCCATGCTGAGACGCGCGGCGCGGGCGACGGATCGCCTGGTCGGATCGGATGACTCAAGCCTGTCGAAATGCCGCTCGCGCTCGGCAAGCGGCTTTTCGCTCTGGATCATGTACTGGAACAGGTCCGACCAGTCGTCCCAGCCCTGCTGCCAGTCGAGGTGCTCGGGCTGGGCGTGCTTCACCCGCGCGCCTGCCTTCGAGAGCAGCTTCGCCGTCGCCTCGACGACCGACGCCGTAGCGGCCGACACCGGCACCAGCGGATTGCTCGTCAGGACGGCGATGCGCAGGCCCTTGGCCGCGATTTTGGGTGTAGGCCCCAGCGGCACGGGCGCCGCCTCGACCTCGTGGCCGTCCGGCCCGGCGATGATGCGCAGCGCCAGATCGAGATCATCGATCGAACGCGCCAGCGGCCCGAACGTGCCCATGTAGCGGGTGCTTCGCGTCGTCCCCGGAAGGTCCGGCACATGGCCACGGCTCGGCACGCGCCACTCGGTGGGCTTCAGCGAGAAGATGCCGTTGAAGTGCGCGGGATTGCGCACTGAACCGCCGATGTCGCTGCCGATCTCCAATGGCGACAGGCGGGCCGCCACCGCGACGCCGCCCCCGCCCGTGGAGCCGCCCGGCGTCCGGGTTTCGTCCCACGGATTGAGCGTCGTGCCGAAGATCGGGCTGCCTGTCTGAAAGTCTGCGCAAAGTTCAGGCACATTGGTCTTGCCCAGGATGACGGCGCCGGCCGCCCGCAACCGCGCGACGATGCTCGCATCTTCCCGGGCGACGTTGTCCGCGAGCGGCGGATGACTAGAGGTCGTCTTCAGGCCGGCGACGTTGAACGCTTCCTTGATGGTGATCGGCACACCGTGCAGTGCCGGGAGGTCCTTGCCTTTGCCGCGCGCACGATCAGCGGCGCGGGCGGCCTTCATCGCGCCCGCCTCGTCGACCACAACCAGCGCCTTGAGCGGCCCGTTCACGCGCGCGATCCGATCGAGATGTGCCTGGGTCGCCTCGACCGAACTCAACCGTCCGTTTCGTATGGCGCGTGCAAGTCGGCTCGCCGTTTCGAAGTACGGATTCATGCATGCCTCCCTTGAGTGTCGCGACACTAGCCGCCGCTGCCTCCGCCCGGCTATAGAGCCCGAAGATTTCTTGGGGACGCCATGAGCTTGGCTAGCAAAACCTTGTTCGTGACCGGCGGAAGCCGGGGTATCGGACTGGCCATCGCGCTGAGGGCCGCGCGCGATGGTGCGAACATCGCCATCGCCGCGAAGACGGTGACGCCTGACCCGCGCCTGCCCGGCACGATCTTCACCGCGGCGGAGGAGATCGAGAAGGCCGGCGGCAAGGCGCTGCCGCTCGCCTGCGACATCCGCGACGAGCAGAGCGTCGACAAGGCCGTGGCCGAGACCGTCGCGAAGTTCGGCGGCATCGACATCCTGGTGAACAATGCCAGCGCCATCAGCCTGACCGGCACGCTCGCCACGCCGATGAAGCGCTACGACCTGATGCACCAGATCAATGCGCGCGGCACCTTCATGGTCTCGCAGAAGTGCATCCCGCACCTGCTGAAGGCCGCCAACCCGCATGTGCTGAACCTGTCGCCGCCGCTCGACTTCGACGTCAAGTGGTTCGCCAATCACGCGGCCTACACGCTCGCCAAGTACGGCATGTCGGTCTTCGCCTGGTCCATGGCCGAGGAATTCCGCGACAAGGGCGTAGCCTTCAACTGCCTGTGGCCGCGCACCGCCATCGCAACCGCCGCCATCCAGAACATTCTGGGCGGCGAGGAAGGCATGAAGCAGTGCCGCAAGCCCGAGATCATGGCCGATGCCGCGCACGCGATCTTCAGCCGCCCGGCACGCGACTGCACGGGCAACTTCTTCATCGATGACGAGGTGCTGGCGGCCGAGGGCGTCACCGATTTCGACACGTACGCCGTCTCGCCCGGCACGCCGCTGATGCCTGACTTCTTCGTGCCCGCCCCCGGCGCGCGCACCGTCGTCGGCAAGGCCTAGCGCGTGGCGACGTTCCTGCTGGTTCATGGGGCCTGCACCGGCGGCTGGTGCTGGGAGAAGGTCGTCCCCCTGCTGGAAGCGGCCGGCCACAAGGTCTGCGCGCCCGACCTGCCCGGTCTCGGCGACGACCACACACCCCCCGCCAATGTCACCCTCGCCGACAACGTCGAGAAGCTGGCGCGTCTCCTCGACAAGATGGAGGAGCAGGTCATCCTGGTCGGCCATTCGCTGGGCGGCGTCACGATCAGCCAGCTCGCCGAGGCGCGGCGGCGCAAGATCAAGGCGCTGGTCTATGTCTGCGCCCTGCTGCCGACCTCGGGCAAGAGCGGCAGGGACATGACCTCGCTCGAACGGGACGCCATGTTCCGGCTGTCGCGACAGGTCAGCCCCGACGGCAAGACCTACACTTTCGCGCGCGACAAGCTACCGAGCCTGTTCTACGCCGACGTCTCGCCCGAGGATCGCTACAAGGCAATGCAGCGGCTGCGGCCGCAGCCGCTCGCCATCTCGACGACGCCGGTGACCCTCACCGAGGACCGCTTCGGTTCGGTGCCGCGCTGGTACATCGAATGCATCCACGACAACGCGATCCGCATCGCCCTGCAGCGCACCATGGCGAAGGAAACGCCGTGCAAGGTGCTGCGGCTGGAAAGCGGGCACTCGCCGTTCTTCAGCAATCCCGAGGAACTGGTCGAGCATCTGGAGATGATTGCGGCGAGTTAAGACTCTGTCGTCGTGAACGAAGCGAAGGACCCAGCGGAACGACCAGAGTACTGCGTAGCTAACGTTAGATCCTTCGCTTCGCTCAGGATGACAAGTCGGGCCGGCGTAGCTCAACACGCCCTACTCGAAGAAAGCGAACGCCCGCGC
Source organism: Rhodospirillales bacterium 24-66-33 (assembly GCA_002281855.1). Lineage (GTDB taxonomy): Bacteria > Pseudomonadota > Alphaproteobacteria > Reyranellales > Reyranellaceae > Reyranella. The sequence continues at coordinate 37,730 of NCHQ01000003.1, forward strand.
CCCGATGCTCTGCCGTGGCCGCGGATTGGCGGGCGAAGTCGGATCGTCGAAGGCGGAATGCAGCGAGAAACGCGCGCGGCCGTCCTTCAACGAGTCGTAGCACTTGATGAGGATCGCCTCGTCCCGGGTCATCCTCGGGAAGTAAAACCAGCGGTGATCGGCGTTGTAGACGCCCTGGTAGATCTCGCCGGTGCGATCGGCATAGACGAGGTCGCAGACCGCGAGGTCGCGCGGCGCGATGCTCTCGGAGTCCACGAAGCCCAGCGGCGCCATCTCGACCGGTTCGTGATCGATGCTGCGCCAGACATTGTACTCCGCGAAGCGCTTCTGGAGACGCCGTTCGGCCTCCTCGGGCGGCAGCAGGTCTCGCACCCGCTGCGGGCCCGACTTCTCGGTGTAGTCGTTGTGCACGCTGCGCACCGGTGTCCGGAGACCGCGCTCGACGGCGCGGTCGGCCGTGCGCACCGTATGGTCGAACACCACCACCTTCGACGCACCGGTTTCGCGCTTGATCAGCGCCTCGACCTCGGCGTGGTACTTCGTGCGCACTTCCTCTTCGTCGTAGAAGTCGCGCACATCGGTATCGTGGTGCGTCAGGATGAAGGCCTGGCGGTCGAGCGAGAGGTCGCGCGCGATCGGACGGGCATCGTGGATGCGGACCGTGATGTCCCGATAGTTGCCGTCCCTGCGCGGCAGGCCCGTGCCGTGCGGCGGATTGTAGGTGACCGGCTTGACGCTGAGATCGGCGAGGTAGTTCACCGGCGCATCGACCCACTCGGCGAGCGGCGGCCGCGTAGCGGCGGATTCGGCGGTTCGAACATCGACCATGGTTTCACCCGTGACTTGCGTTTGCTCCCCTTAGGTCGTGTGGCTTTAGCCGCTTGCCACCCCTCGGGCTCACGAGAAGAATTCATGGGGTCATGTCGGTTCAGGCCGCGAGTTCGAGAATCTCCATGACCTGCTCCGGCCCCTTGATGGGCCGCGGATTGTTGAGCACCGCCCGGTCGTGCATCGATTTCTCGGCGATCTCGCGGAAACGGTCCTTGCCGACGCCGACCTCGGAGAGACGGCCGGGCAGGCCGAGCGCCTTCACCAGCCCTTCCACCAGGTCTCCCGCCGCCGCATCCGGCTTGCCGAACGCCTCGCCCACCCGCTTCTGCCGCTCGGCATTGGCCGGCAGGTTCCAGCGCAGGACTGACGGCAGCATCACGCAGGACGTATGGCCGTGCGGCACATGGCAGGCGGCACCCAGCACATGGCCGATCCCGTGGCTGGCACCTACACCGACGCCCGACGTACCGGCGCCGATCGACAGCCACATGCCGAACTGGAGATCGAGCCGGGTCGCCATGTCGTCCGGATTGGCCTTGTGCGCCGGCAGGGCGCGGGCGAGCAGCTTCAGCGCCTCGGTGGCGGTGCCCAGCACGAAGGGATGCGCCTGCTGCGAACACAGCCGCTCGACCGCATGATCGACGGCCTTCAGGCCGGTCGAGAGCATCAGGTCCATCGGTGTCGCCAGGGTGGCCGCGGGATCGAGCACGATGACCCGCGGCACGATCAGGCGATGGCCGAAGCTCTCCTTGATGCCCTTGCGCGGATCGGAGATGCCGGCGTAGGCATTGAACTCGGCGGCCGAAAGCGTCGTCGGCACGGCGATCATGCGGATCGCGTCGGCCGGCGGCCGGATGGCTTCCGACGGCGGCGCGGCGCCTTCCTTGGGCTTGCCCGCACGATAGGCGTCCAGCTCATCGACCGTGGTCACGTTCTGCCACAGCGCGATCAGGATCGTCTTGGTGGCATCGATCACCGAGCCGCCACCCACCGCCACGATCAGGTCCGCACCGGCCGCGCGCGCCATCGCGGCGCCGTCGACGACACAGGGTCGCGGCGAGTGCGCCGTGATGCCGGCATAGGTGCCGGCGTGCAGATCGCCCAGACCTTCGATCACCGACGTCAGCAGCGCGCTCTGCGCCACCGACTTCGAGGTCGTGATGAACACCTTCCTCGCCCCGAGCCGCTCGGCCTCGGCGCGCAACGCGACGCCCGCCGGCCTGCCATAGACCACGCGCTCGATGTCCTGATGTCCGTGGATGCCATTCAACATGTTCTTGCTCTCTCTTTGTCATCCTGAGCGAAGCGAAGGATCTGGCGCCTCGGCGACATCCATTCTGATCGTTCTGCGAGGTCCTTCGCTGCGCTCAGGACGACAGGACTATCCGATGTGCCGGCGAAACAGCGCCAGCATGCGCTCATAGTGCTTCTCGCGGGCGGCCTCGTGCAGGTTGCCGCGGTCGGAGAAGGCGTAGCCGTGGTGCGTGCCCGCCTCGGTCTCGACGCGCGAGGGAAACGGCGCGGACGCCAGCAGCCTCTCGAACTTGGCGACGTCCGACAGCGGCACGTAGGTGTCGTGCTCGGCAAAGGCGTAGTAGCCCTCGGCCGTGATGTCGCCCAGCATCAGGTGCGGCGAGTCGGGCTTGTCGGTGATCAGGCGCGTTCCGTAGTAGGAGGCGAAGCAGCCGATGCGGTCGGGATGCGCCGCCGCCGCCGCAGTGACGAAAGCGCCGCTCATGCAGTAGCCCACCAGCCCGACCTTGCCGGGCTTGGCGTCGGGCAGGGTCGGCAGCACGTCGAGCAGCGCCCCGGTGTCGGCCGCCACCTTGGCGTTGGAGAGCGTCTCCATCAGGCCGAACATGCGCTTCAGGTTGGCCTCGCCGTCCGGGTGGTTGCGGGTCGGGCCGCAGACGAATTCGCGCGTCGAGCGGTAGTAGAGATTGGGCAGCAGCACGTAGTAGCCGGACTGCGAAATCCGCCGGCAGATTTCCCTCAGTCCCTCGCGCACGCCCGGGGCGTCCATCAGCATGATGACGACCGGCAGCGGCCCGCCATCGTCGGGCCGCACCGTATAAGTGTTCATGGCGCCATCTTGCGTGGCGATATCAAGCTCGCGTTCGATCATGCCCGGACGGTACCGGGCCTCAGCCCCATGGTCTATAACCGCGCCTCCTGTCTGAATTCGAGGAGTGGAACGAGATGGCGGTGGCAAGCGGGGGCGCGCTCGAGGGCCTGAAGGTGATCGACCTGTCGCGTGTGCTGGGAGGCCCCTATTGCGGCCAGATGCTGGCCGACCACGGCGCCGACGTGATCAAGATCGAGCCGCCGCAGGGCGACGAGACCCGTACCTGGGGCCCTCCGTTCGACGACGAGGGCATCTCGGCCTATTTCGCCGGCATCAACCGCAACAAGCGCACGATCGCGCTGGACCTCTCCAAGCCGGAGGGCCGCGAGGTGCTGCTGAAGCTGCTCGAGACGGCCGACGTGCTGATCGACAACTTCAAGACCGGCACGATGGAGAAGTGGGGCATCGGCTACCACGACGTGCTGGCCGCGAAGTTCCCGCGGCTGGTCCATGCCCGTGTCTCGGGCTTCGGCGCCGACGGACCGCTGGGCGGCTTCCCGGGCTACGACGCCATGGTCCAGGCTTCGGCCGGCCTGGTCTCGGTCAACGGCTCGCCCGAGGGCGGCCAGGTTCGCATCGGCGTGCCCGTGGTGGATCTGTCGACCGGCATGAACGCCACGATCGGCATCATGATGGCGCTCTATGAGCGAAACCGGTCGGGCAAGGGGCAGTTCGTCGATGCGACGCTCTACGACAGCGCCATCGCGCTGCACCAGCCGCATGCGCCGAACTATTTCATGGCCGGTCTCAAGCCCAAACTCGTCGGCAACAGCCACGCGAGCCTGGTGCCCTACTCCAACTTCCCGACCAAGACCCGCAACATCGTGGTCGGCGCCGGCAATGACGGGCAGTTCCGTAAGCTGACGCAGATGCTGGGCAAGCCGGAACTGGCCGACGATCCACGTTTCAAGACCAACAAGGAGCGCGTGGCCCATCGTGCCGAGCTCGAAGCCGAGTTGCGCGCGCTGCTCAAGGACCGCGACGCCAACGAACTCTCGCAGGAGCTGATGAAGGGCGGCGTACCGTCGGCCGCCGTGCTGGAGGTCTCCGATGTGATGGAGGCTCCGCACACCAAGCATCGCGGCATGGTGTGGGAGAAGGATGGCTGGCGGAACGTCGGCAATCCCGTGAAGCTCTCCCGCACCCCGCCCAAGGTCCGCACCAAGCCCAAGAAGTTCGGCACCGACACGCGCGCCGTGCTTCAGGAAGCCGGCTATTCCGCGGCCGAAATCGACAGTCTGGTCACCGCCGGCATCGCGCTCACCGAGATCAAGAAGTAGGAAAGAAGATGTTCCAACCCGACCTGCTCAAGGGCAAGCGCATCCTCGTGACCGGCGGCGGCACCGGCCTCGGCCGCTCGATGGCGCATCGCTACCTCGAACTGGGCGCCAACGTGATCATCTGCGGCCGCCGCGAGGACGTCCTGAAGGAGACCGCGGCCGAGCTCGCGAAGGAGACCGGCGGCGAGATCGAGACGGTGGGCTGCGACGTGCGCATCCCCGACGCCGTCGAGGCGATGATGGACAAGATCTGGGAGAAGCGGCCGCTCGACATCCTGGTCAACAATGCCGCCGGCCAGATCCTCGCCCAGACCCACAAGATGTCCTCGCGGGCGATCGACGCCGTGCTGGGCATCGTGCTGCACGGTTCGGCCTACTGCACGGTCGCGGCCGGCCGTCGCTGGATCGATGCCGGCGAGCGCAACAAGGTGGTGATGTCGATCCTCACCGTCTCGTCGCTGACCGGCGCGCCCTTCACGGTCCCCTCGGCGATGGCCAAGGCGGGCGTGCTGGCCATGACCAAGAGCCTGGCCGTCGAGTGGGGCCCCAAGGGCATCCGCACCTGCGCGATCGTGCCGGGCCCCTTCCCGACCGAAGGCGCCTGGAGCCGGCTGATGCCGAAGGAACGCGGCGGCAACGAGGACATGATCAAGGCGATCCCGATGCGCCGCACCGGGGAACATATCGAGCTGGCCAACCTCGCCGCCTTCCTGGTGAGCGACGGTGCGGCCTACATCAACGGCGACGCGATCGTCATCGACGGCGGCAAGATGCTGCAGTCGGGCGGCGGCGGCGCCAACACCTCGGCCATGCTCGACTGGACCGACGAGCAGTGGGACGCGCTCCGTCCGAAGAAGAAGTGAGAGCAGCGCCATTGGAGCGCGCCACTCCAGTGGCGCTCAAACGTCTATCGACCAGCGAGACATGAGCGCAGCTGGAGTTGCGCGCTCCCCTGAGTAACCGGTCGGCTGATCAGGGCATCGGCGTTGGAAGGTCGCTTTCCCCGACCTTCCGGCCTGCCGCGATCCAGGCGACCAGCAGGTCGTAGAAGACCGACAGCACCACCGGGCCGACGAACAGGCCGATGAGGCCGCCCGCCAGGGTGCCGCAGATGACGCCGGCCACGATCACCGCCATCGGCGTCGGCAGGCCGCGCGCCATCAGGATGGGACGCAGCACATTGTCGAGCAGCAGCAGCGGCAGCGTATAGGCCGTGAACAGGCCGGCATGCAGGGCCGGCAGATACATCCACGTCCAGATGATCACCGGGATCATGACGATGTTGGGCCCGACCTGCACGATTGCCAGCACCAGGCAGACGAAGGTAATGGCGCCGGCGAACGGAACGCCCGCCACCAGCATGCCGATCGCCAGCAGAACCGACTGCAGGAGGGCGATGCCGATGACGCCCTGCGACACGTTGCGGATGGTCGAGCCGGCGATCTCGAGGAAGTGCCGGCCGCGCGTTTCGGCCACCCGCACCGCGAGGCCGCGCAGTGTTCCCGTCAACTCGTCGGAATAGGCCAAGAGGACGCCCGCCACGACGATGGCGCCGGCAAACTGCAGGACGCCCAGAAAGACGCCCGCCGCGATGCCGCCCATCCAGCGACCGACCGAGGCCAGCTGGCCGACATGGGCCGTCACGAGGGCTCGCGCATCGTTTGAGGCCGTCAGCCAGAAGTCGTAGACCCGCGCGCCGACCATCGGCCAGTCCTTCACCGATTCAGGCGGCGGCGGCACGACATGCTCGCCGCGCAGCAGCATCCGGGCATACTCGTCGAGGCTTCCCACGGCGGACGCCGCGAGAAGGACGACGGGCGTCAGCAACAGGACGAGCATCAGGATCGAAAACAGCGCGGCCGCGACCCCGCCCCGCAGATGCAGGCGCCGCCGGGCAATGTCGAACAGGGGATAGACGGCGACCGACAGGATGATGGCCCACATCATCAACGCCGCCACCGGCTGCAGCAGGAGCAGGCTCACATATATGACCGTCGCGATCAGCCCGAGGCGGATCGCGACATCGATCGTGAATCGCGTGATGTCCGCCCTGCCCTTTTCCGTGTCGATCATTGCCGTCTCCGCCGCACCATGGTGGTGGACGCTTATCGCATGGCGGCTGGCCCGTATACCGCGGGTACAGCACGATGAGAGGCAGGGGATCGCCCGGGCCGTCAGGGCATGACGATTCACACATGCCGAGGACAGATTGCCCCTGTCATCCGCATGGCAGTGCGCTACGGTTGCATGACAACGAATGCGCGGGGAGAGCAGCGGAAATGGCCGAGTACGATTACATCATCGTGGGCGCAGGTTCGGCGGGTGGTGCCCTGGCGGCACGGCTCACGGAAGTGCCGACCAACAAGGTGCTCCTGCTCGAAGCCGGCGCGGCCAGCCACCCCTACTCCCGAATGCCGCTGTCGTTTGGACTGTTGATCGACAACCCGGCCGCCAATTGGCTCTATCAGTCGGAACCCGAACCGGGGACCGCCAACCGGGTCATCCCGGTGCCGCGCGGCAAGGTGCTGGGCGGCTCCAGCTCGATCAACGGCCTGGTCTGGGTGCGCGGCCAGCCGCTCGACTTCGACACCTGGGCGCAGATGGGCTGTCGCGGCTGGAGCTGGCGCGACGTGGCGCCGCTCTTCACCCGCATGGAGAACTTCGTCGACGGTGACGGCTCGAACGGCCGCGGCACCGATGGGCCGCTGAAGGTCTCGACCGTGCCCGACCAGAACCCGCTTTACGACGCGCTGTTCGAGGCGTCGAAGGCCGCCGGCTTCAAGACCAACCCGGACTACAACAGCGAGGATCAGGAAGGCGTCGTGAAGACGCAGACCTCGATCTACAAGGGCCGGCGCATGAGCGTGGCCCATTGCTACATCGAGCCGGCCATGAAGCGGCCGAACCTGCACGTCGTCACCAACGCCCACACGCTGCGCGTCCTGCTCGAGGGCAAGCGCTGCGTCGGCGTCGAGTACGACAAGGACGGCAAGACGGTTCAGGCCAAGGCGAAGGAAACGATCCTGTCGGCCGGCGGCGTCGCCAGCCCGCAGATCCTCGAACTGTCGGGCATCGGCCAGCCCGAGCTGCTGAAGAAGCACGGCATCGAGGTGAAGCACGAGCTGAAGGCGGTCGGCGAGAATTTCCGCGACCACATCAACGCCCGCATCATCTGGCGCCTGAAGGTGGCGAGCGTCTCCTACAACCACATGGCGCGCGGCATCGGCGCCGTGACGCAGATGATGAAGTACCTCGCCACAGGGGGCGGCTTCATGAGCCTGCCCTCGGCGCCGCTGCTGGGCTTCCTGAAGACACGGCCGGAACTCGAGACCCCCGACGTGCAGATGCATCTCGTGCCCTACTCGATCAAGGACCCGAAGACCCGCAAGCTTCAGGACTTCCCGTCGATGACGATCGCCTGCTACCAGCTGCGGCCCGAGAGCCTGGGCTCGATCCACATTCGCTCGGCCGATCCCAAGGCGCATCCTTCCATCCGCTTCAACTTCCTGGCCGACAGGATCGACCAGGACGCGATGACGGCCGGCTTCCGCATGATGCGCAAGATCGTCGATGCCGCGCCCATGGATCCCTACCGCGACGAGGAGTTCTCGCCGGGCCCGTCGGTGCAGTCCGACGAGGAGATCCTCACCTGGATCCGCAACAACTCGCAGACCGCCTATCACCCGATCGGCACCTGCCGCATGGGCCCCGAAGGCCCGAACACCGTGGTCGACGACAAGCTCCGGGTGCACGGCATCGCCGGTCTGCGCATTGCCGACGCCTCGATCTTCCCGACCATGCCCTCGGGCAACACCAACGCGCCCTCGATCATGGTCGGCGAGAAGATGGCGGATATCTTGAAGGGCGCGGCTTAAGCAAGCCCTGTCGTCCTGAGCGCCAGCGAAGGACCTTGCGCAACGACCAGCGGACTCCGTTGCGCGCGCACGATCCTTCGCTGCGCTCAGGATGACATGAATTGTATGTCGTTAGACAACCACCGGCTTGCCGCTGATCAGGGCGGTGCCGGTCATCGCGGCGACCAGCTTGCCGTCGCCACGCACGACGTCGATGCGGTAGGTCGAGGCCTTGCTGGAGCGCGAGATTTCGACGGCCGTCGCGGTCAGCACGTCGCCCAGGCGGACAGCGACGCTGTAGACGATGTGCGCATCGATGCTGCCCGAGACGACGCCCTGTGAATTGCAGGCATAGCCGAAGGCGGCGTCTGCCAGGGTGAAGGTCAGGCCGCCATGACCGACGCCATTGAAGTTGAGGTGGCGCTCTTCGATCGCGACCTGCGTCACGGCCCGGCCGAGCGAGGCCTCGACGAAGTCGATGCCGAGAGTGCGGGTGAAGGCATCCCGCCGCGCCAGCGCAGAGACGTCGATCATTCCGCGGCCTGCGGCATCCGGGGCGCCGCGGCGGCGATGGCGGCCAGCGTCTTCGCCAGCGACTCGCCCTCGGGATCGGCCAAAGCCGCAACGCGTGCGTTGGCGACGGCGTCGGCCGCAGCACGCGGCGTCATCCGGCCGGCCAGAGCGGGGGCAATCACCTCATCGCCAATGCGGCGATAGTTATCGAGGCCGCGCTTGTGGGTGTCGCCATAGCCCTTGATGAGGCGCGCCGATTCCGCGATCTCACGCGCGAGGTCGAGTCCCAGCGGCGCGGCGGCCCGGATCTGACCGAGCCAGCGCTCGATCTCGGCCTGTTCCTCGACATAGCGGGAGGTACGCGGCCGCCACCAGCGCAGGCCGGCCACCAGCCGCAGCCGCGCGAACCCGAGGATGGTCGTCGTGCGCACGTGCATCGAGAAGTAGGTCTTGCCAAGGCGGCCGGTCCGCCGGCCCCAGTCGATAAGACGGCGCGCCATCGCCGGCGGCAGGATCGCGGCGATCTCCTCGATGCCCGGCTTGAAATGCTCGGTGACCTCCAGCGGCTCGTGACCCTTCGCACGAACCTCGGCCCGCACGCGCGCCAACCGATCGGCCGAGGTCTTGGCCTGAGCCACCCGGATCACGTCCTCGAACGACATGCGCACGGCGAGATGGCGCGCCACCTCGCGCAGCAGCTCGGCCGAGCCCAGCGCCGCGATCGCGTCGAGGCGATCGAGATAGAGCGCGGCATAGCGCCGGTCCTGATAGGCCGTGAGCCGGCGAATGCCCTCCTCCACGACATCGAGACTCGTCGCCGGATAGGTTCGGCGCGCGCGCTCGATCAGATCCGCGACGCCCTGCACCGCCGTCTGCCGCTTGCGATGCTCCCGTACGGCCTGCTCAAGCTCGCCGCGCGCATGGCCGCGGCCGAAAGCGAAGGCCGCCAGGTTGGTGTCGACCGACTTGCCGGCGTGCCGGATCGCGGCTTCGAAGGCGCCGTCGGGAATCGGCAGCCTGCCCGAGCCTGCCAGTGCCCCCAGCAGAACCGCGTTGAGGACGCCGCCGGATTCCTCGGCCGCCTGGTCCATGTCGAACAGGATCTGCTCGCGGCTGCGCTCCTTGACCGCGCGCAGCAGCCGGCCGACGTCGAAGCTGCCGTCGCCCATCGCCATGCGCTCGCCGATCGCCAGCACGCGGTGCGTCGAGGCGATCAGGGTCGTGCGGTCGGGCGTCACGAAGCCGTTGAAGATCATGCGGCCGGCTTCCAGCAGCTCGGTCGCCAGCGCGATATCGACCTCGCCGATCGCGGGATTGAGGGCCAGCACGGACGATGGGGCGGCGCCTGCCGGCATCACCTCGACATAGTAGGTCGTCGCGCCGGTGCGCTGCGCGACGCCCGGGATCTGCGTCGCCTGAACGCCAAGCCCCCGGCTCTGCGCCGCCGACACGATCCAGTCGCACAGCACGCCGCCGCCATCGCCGCCCAGCGCGCCGATCAGGAGGGTGATGGGCTTAGGCACCCGCCATCGCCCCGATCACTTTCGACCGGACCTTCCATTTCAGGCGATCCCACCAGGTCGCGTTCTGGACGATGTCGGCCTTGTAGAAGGACGGGCACAGCACGGCGGCATCGGCCACCTCGCCGCACAGACCGCAGCCCACGCAGCCGTTGTTGACGCTGGCCACCGGATCGCTGCGCAGTGGATCGGGGCTGGGTTTCACCACCAGCGACGGGCAACCGGAGAGACGGATGCAGGAATGGTCGCCGGTGCAGACCTCATCGTCGACGCCGTAGCGCGTGCGCACCACGCGCTCGCCGCGTTTCAGCTGGGCGGCGATCTGCGGGCGAATGCGGCGCTGGCGCGCGAGCTGGCATTCGCCGTCGGCCACGATGACCTTGAGGCCCTTGTCGTCCGTGCTCATCGCCTCTCGGAGCGTTTTGAGCATCGTGCCGACATTGTAGGTCCGGATGGTGCGCAGCCAGCCGACCCCCATCGCCTTCAGCGTGGCGGCGATGTCCGACGTCGTCTCGCCGTCGCGGCGATTGCCCGATGTGTTGGGAATGAACTGGGCGCCGGTGGCCGAGGTGTAGCCGTTCTGCATGATGACCAGCACGCGGTCGCCGCGATTGAACATCGACGAGGCGACGCCGCTCAGCAGGCCGTTGTGCCAGAAGCCACCATCGCCCATCACCGAGATGGTGCGCTTCTGCATCACCGGCGCCACCGCGCCGGCGGCTGCCAGCGACATTCCGAACCCCAGGATGGAATTGCCGAGATTGAAGGGCGCCAGGGTCGCGAAGGAGTGGCAGCCGATGTCGCTCGAAATGTGGACCTTGCCGACCTCGCGTTCGAGCAGCTTGATGGCCGAGAAGACCGGCCGCTCGGGGCATCCCACGCAGAAGCCCGGCGGACGCAGCGGCAGCGGCCCGCCCAGCAGGCGCTGCGCCTCGGTGCGTCCGGCTCGCGCCGCCTCGAACCGCTCGCGCGGGCCGCTGAGATCGATGTCGTTGGCCGACTGGGCGAAGAACTTGAGCAGGCCTTCGGTCACCACCTCGGCGGTGTACTCGCCGGCCATGGGCAGCACGTCCTTGCCGTAGATCTTGGTGTCGATGTCGCGCTTGCGCAGCAGGACGTGAATGGCCTGCTCGATATAATCCGGCGCGCCTTCCTCGACGACCAGCACGGCGCGCTTGCCCTTGCAAAAGTCGGCGATCTGGTCGGGCGCCAGCGGGTGCGTGACGTTCAGCACCAGCGTCGGGATCTTGCCCTCGACCTCCAGCCGGTCGAGGCCACGCACCAGCACGTTGGTGATGCCGCCCTGCACGATGATGCCGAGATCGGACCGCTCGCCGGGCAGATGTTCGTTCAGCCCGTGCTCGACGATGAAGCGTTCGGCGGCGGGCTGGCGGACCTCGACCTTGATCTTCTCGTGCGCATAGGTCGATGGCGGATGCGAGATGCGGTCGTAATTGTGCGCGGCGGGTTCGGCGAGCCGATGATTGCGCGAAATGGCCGGCGGAACGTTGTCCTTGGCCACGAACTCACCGGTGACGTGGCAGGCGCGGATACGCAGTTCCATCATCACCGGCGTGTTGGTCGCCTCCGAGAGTTCGAACGCCTTCTCGGTACAGCGCACCATGGTCGGCAGCGAGGGCCGCGGATCCATCAGCCAGACAGAGGATTTCAACGCATAGGCTTGCGTGCGCTCCTGGATGACCGAGGCGCCCTCGCCGTAATCCTCGCCCACCACGATCAGCGCGCCGCCGATCACACCGGGCGAGGCGAGATTGGAGAGCGCATCGGCTGCGACGTTGGTGCCGACGATCGACTTCCAGGTAACGCAGCCGCGCATCGGATAGTTGATCGACGCGCCAAGCAGCGCCGCGGCGGAAGATTCGTTGGTGCAGGTCTCCAGATGGACGCCGAGTTCATCCAGCAGGTCCTGAGACTCGACCAGCACGTCGACCAGATGCGAGACCGGCGCGCCCTGATAGCCGCCGACATAGGAGACGCCCGACTGGAGGATCGCCTTGGTGACGGCGAGAATCCCCTCGCCCCGAAATACTTCGCCGTCGCCCAGCCTGAGGGCCCGTACTTCCTCGCTGAAGGAGCGCTCGGGGTTGGTCCGCTGGGAAACGGGAAGTTGGGCCGCCGGCTGGTCGAGCATGGGCGGAAGTATAGGGACTAACGGCGGACGCGACGATCCCGTTTGGAATCCCGCACACCCTCTTGGCGCGCTTTCGCCAGCAGGGCGCGAAACGGCACGAGGAGTTTCTCCCGCACTGCAGCATCGCCCTCGAGGACCTGGAGCGAGAGCGCCACCGCTTCCAGGGTCGAGACCGCGTCGGGCCGCGCCTCGCGCCGCAGGTCGCCGTAGAGCGACGGACCGTCCGGCACCACGACGAAGCGGCGCAGCTTGGTCAGCCACGCATTGCGCCACCACAGCGCCTTGGCCTGTGCCCAGTTGCCGTCGAGGGCGATCAAGCCCTTCAAGCCGGCACGCGCCTCTTCCTGGTCAGGCAGCGGCTGGCCCTTGCCATCGATGGCGACCAGCGGACTCGTCTGGCCTTTGGTCTGGGTCGAGCCGAGATAGAGCACGCCCCAGTCGCGCGGCTCGGCCGCCTCCCCCAGCGCATGGGCGAGATTGCGCCACGACAGGCCGATCACGACCCGGCCATTGGCCAGCGAATCGCAGAGCAGGCGTGCCGTACCCAGCACGCGGTCCTGCTCCTGCGGGTGCTGCAGCACCAGGATCGAAACCTTGTTGTCCACCGTCTGCGACATGGCCGAGGGTATAGCCTCCCGGCTAGGGTTGCGCGATGCCTCTTAGCCCCGTCGTTCCCGTCCTCGTGTTCGATAGCGTGACCAAGCTGCCGCCCGAAGCGGACGGCGCGGTCGTGATCGGTGCCAGCCACGCGGCCGTGTATGCCGCCTACATGTCGGCAAAGTTCGGCTGCCGCGCCGCGATCCACCACGACGCCGGGATCGGCAAGGACGAAGCTGGGATCAGCGGCCTCGCCTATGCCGATGGGCTCGGTATGGCGATGGCGGCCGTGGCGACGGACAGTGCCCGCATCGGCGACGGTGCGGACCTGGAGGCACGAGGCACCATCAGCCGCGCGAACAGGCTCGCGGCGGCCTGTGGGGTGGCGCCCGGCATGTCGGCCCGCGAGGCGGCTGAGCGGCTGAAGCAGGCGCCGTGGCCGCACTCGATGCCGCCTGCCAAGGGAGAAAGCCGCCACGAGGTCGACGGCGCCGTCTGCGCCGATTCGGCCACGCTGTTGCTGCCGGAGGATCGCGGTCGCATCGTCGCGACAGGCAGTCACGGCGCACTCAACTCCTACAAGGCGACGGCGCCGTTCCGGCCGCTGTTGCTGATGTTCAACGATGCGGGCTTCGGCGCCGACCGCGGCGGCGTGCTGGCGCTGCCCGAACTCGACAGGGAGGGTATCGCCGCCATCGCAGTCGCTGCGCAATCGGCGCGGATCGGCGACGGCCGCTCCACCTTGCAGGACGGAACGATTTCGGACGTAAACGCAACCGCATACCGGCTCGGCGCAAGGGTGGGCGGCTCCGCGCTTGCACTCGCACGCATGCTGGCGGAAAAGTCGGGACAAAGCTGAACGGGAGACGCTTGGGGCATGGCCGTCGTCAATGTGAAGTCGGAGATCGCCGGCAATGTCTGGAAGATCCAGGTCAAGGTTGGGGATCGAATCGAGGCCGAGGGCGAGATCATGATCCTCGAATCGATGAAGATGGAAATTCCGGTGCTGTCGCCCAAGGCGGGCGTCATCAAGGAACTCAAGGTCAGCGAAGGCGAGGCAATCGGCGAAGGCCAGCTCGTGGCCGTGCTCGATGCGTAACAGCGCCGTCGCCACCGACCTCGCCAAGCTCTGGGCTCCCGACAATCTCCGCCGCTCGGCACCGGGCATCGCCCTGTGCGCCGTCATCGCGGCCGTCGCCTACTATGCCGACACCAGGAGCCTGCTGCGCTTCGGCGCAGTCTGGGTGCCACCGCTGATCCTGACCCTGGTCATCGGCATGGCCCTGCAGCCGCTGTCGGCCAGGCCCGCGCTGAAGCCCGGCCTCGAATTCGCGGGCCGCACGCTGCTGCGGATTGGCGTCGCCCTGCTGGGCGCGCGGCTGACCCTCGGCAATCTCGTCGAGGGCGGCGCGCTGCCCATCGTCGTGGCCATCGCGGCGGTCGGCTGCACCATCGTGTTCGGCGCCTGGGCGGCGCGCCTGTTCGGCCTCAGCCAGAATTTCGGCCTGCTCACCGGCTGCGCCACCGGCGTCTGCGGCGCGGCCGCGGCAATGGCCGCGTCGGCCGTGCTGCCCAAGCACGAAAACTCCGACCGCGACCTCGCCTTCACCGTGATGGGCGTCAACTTCCTCAGCACGGTCGTCATGGTGATCTATCCCACCCTGCGCGAGGTGCTGGGCTTCTCCTTGTTCGAGATGGGCGTGTTCCTGGGCGGCGCGATCCACGACGTGGCGCAGGTTGCGGGCGCCGGCCAGACCATGGGCCCGCAGGTGCTGAGCGACGCGATCATCACCAAGCTGCTGCGCGTAGCAGCCCTCTTGCCGGCCATCGCCGGCATCGCCTGGTGGGTCGCCCGGAGCGGCGGCCCGCAGACCTCGGCGCGACCGACGCCTCCCGTCTTCCTGTTCGGCTTCCTGGCTCTCGCCGCACTCAACTCGCTGGGCGTCATTCCCGCTGGCGTGCGCGACGCGGTCGGACAGATCTCGGCCTTCCTGATCATCACCGCCATCGCGGCGCTGGGCATGAAGACCTCGCTGCTGGCGCTGGTCCGCATCGGCATGGCCCCGGTGATGCTGCTCATCACCGAGACGATCTTCGTCGGCCTTCTGGTCGTCGGCCTGATCTACGGCCTACGATTGGCGGGGCTTTAAGTCCCCGGCTTGGTGCCGGTCGCCTTCACGACCGCGCCCCAGGTGTCGATTTCATTCTTGATGAACTCGGCGAACTGGATGGGCGTGCCCGGTGCCGGCAGGGCCGCGCGCTGCTCGATAAGCTTGATGACCGCCTCGTCGTTCAGCAGCGTCTGCATGTCCCGGCTGACCTTGGCCACGATCTCCAGCGGCGTCCGTGCCGGAGCCGCGAGGCCCGACCAGCCGGCGGCGTTGAAGCCCGGGAAGGTGGCTGCAATCAACGGAATCTTGTCGAGCGGCGGCGGCGCCGGGCGCGACGTCGTCACGGCGATCGCCTTGATGCGACCGTCCTTGATGTGATTGAGCGCGGACGCCGTGCTGTCCATCATCAGCTTGACGTGCCCGCCGAGCAGGTCGGCCATCGCCGGGCCGCTGCCTTTGTACGGAATGTGCACGATATCGACGTCGGCCTTGAGCTTGAACAGCTCCATGCTGAGATGCTGCGAGGTGCCGGGGCCGGCCGAGGCGTAGGAAAGCTGGCCCGGCTCCTTCTTGGCCAGCGCGATCAGCTCTGCGAGCGTGTTCACCGGCAGGCTCGGATGGGCCACGATCACCAGCGGTACGAGGAAGATGTTGGAGATCGGCAGAAAGTCGGTCAGCGGCTTGTAGGGCAGGTCCGGATAGAGGCTGGGATTGACGCCGAAGGTGCCGCTCGACACGACCATGAGCGTATAGCCGTCGGGCGCCGCCATCTTGCCGTACTCGGTGGCCGGGATGCCGCTGCCGCCGCCCTTGTTCTCGACGATGACCTGCTGCTTCCACTTTTCCGACAGCTTTTCCGCCATCAGGCGCGCGAATATGTCGGCAGCCTGCCCCGGCGGAAACGGTACGACGAAGCGCACGGGCTTGTTGGGCCATGCGGATTGCGCGATGGCCGGAGCGGCAAGCGCTGCGCCCGCCGCCCCTGCGAACGCCATGACATGGCGACGCGTCGGATTCATTTCTGGAGCCTCCCGGTTCGTTTGGAGTGACAGGGTAGCACATGCCCCCGAAAATGACCCCATGACAGGCAGGATTGACATCGCTCCGCCCCGCGATACGGCAGACTTCGACGCCATCGCCGAACTGGTGCGGGAATATTCGGGCTCGCTCGGCTTCTCCCTCGACTATCAGGGTTTCGAAGCAGAGCTTGCGGACCTCCGTGCAAAGTATGGCCCGCCGGGCGGCGCCCTGCTGCTGGCGCGGGTCGACGGTGTGCCGGCGGGTACCGTGGCGCTGCGCCAGCTGGAGCCGGGCATCGGCGAGATGAAGCGCCTTTATGTCAGACCGGACTTCCGGCGGGAGCGCACCGAGGCCGGAAACTCGATCGGCCGCGAGCTCGCATTACGCATCGTCGAGGCAGCGCGCGCCTGCGGTCACCGACGTCTCAGGCTGGACACAATCGGTCCCCAAATGGAGCCCGCGGTCAGGCTCTATCGGACGATGGGCTTCACCGAGATCGCGCCCTATTACCCCAGTCCGGTGCCCGGCAACGTTTACATGGAACTGATCCTTTGACCGATCGCTTCTTCGAGGATTTCAAGGTCGGCGACCGCTTCGTGAGCGGCGGTATGACGATCACCGAGGCTGCCATCATCGACTTTGCGCGCCAATGGGATCCGCAGCCGTTTCACACAGACCCCGCCTTCGCCGCGACGTGGACGTTCGGCGGGTTGATCGCCTCGGGCCTCCACACGATGGCGGCGACCCTCCGCCTATGGCTCGATCTCGGCATCTTCCGCGCCTGCAGCCTGGGCTCGCCCGGCATCGGCGAGGTTCAGTTTCCCCGCCCCGTCCGTCCGGGCGACACGCTGCGCGTCGTCTCCGACATCGTCCAGCTGCGGCCCTCGGCCTCCCGGCCGGACCGCGGAATCGCCAAGCTGCGCCAGGTCACGATGAACCAGCTGGGCGAGCAGGTCATGGAACAGGAGACGACCGTCTTCCTCAAGCGGCGCACGGCCGCCTAACGCCAGGCGAAGACCGGCTGCTCGTAATGGTCGACCCGGGTGTCGCGGCCGGCCAGCGCCACTTCCCGGAACTGAAACAGCAGGGCCGCCGTCGGGGCATTCACCGTCGCCACGGGTAGAGGCAGGCGGATGATCGGGCGGTCCGACTCCTCGATCGCCACGATCTCAGGCGAGCCCTCCCGGAATAGTTCGCCGCAGCCGATCCGGTAGGCGCCGGCCACTTCCGATGGATTGGGGGTCAGCGTCACGCCCGGTGCCCACACCACCACCGGCGCGATCAGGTAGCCCGACCGGGTCGGATAGTCGTCGAGCGTCCCCAGGATATCGTCGGTGGAAGCCAGCACGCCCAATTCCTCGTGCAGTTCGCGCAGCGCCGTCTGCTCGATCGTCTCACCGGGATCGACCCGCCCGCCGGGTAGAGCCCACTGGCCGCCATGGGCCCGCAGCTTCGGCGTGCGCCGGGTTAGCAGAAACGCCGCCTCGCCGGGCTCGTCGGCTTCGGCGAGGACGATGGCCACGGCCGCGCGCTTGAGACCACCGGCATCGACGCGGCGGCGCAGATCGAAGCGACCGAGATGCTCCGTGACCCGGGCGCGCAGCGCTTCATCCAGGCGAATCGGGTTCACGGGCCGGCGGGTCTCCGGAAGGTCCAGACCACGGCGGGCGGAATGTTGCGCCAGATCCGGGGCCCGCGCGTGCCGACCAGCCGCAGCGCCTGGGACAGGTTGCGCGGCACCGGCTGCGCCGGGCCGTAGGTGAACTGGACCAGCGCGCCGCCACGCGGCAGGGCATCGAACACGCCCTCCACGATGCCGCGCACCACGTCCGCGGGAAGCGACAGAAGCGGCAGGCTCGAAACGACGGCCGATACCGAACCGATCCCCTGCTCGGACAGGATTTTCGGTAGCCGGGCGGCATCACCCTCGACGATCTGGGGACCGACGAAGTGCCGCCGCAGGAAGGACGCAAGCTCGGGATCGCGTTCGACCAGCGCGAGGCGTTCGGCGGAAATGCCCGCCGCCAGCAGCGCCTTGGTGACCTCGCCCGTGCCGGCGCCCAGCTCGATGACATGGCCGTCCCGGCCCTTCATCTCCGCGAAGGTCGTCCGCGCCATGGCCTCGGCCAGCAGCCGGCCGCTCGGCACGACCGCTCCCACGGCAAACGGCCGGCGCAGCCAGCGCTTCAGGAACAGGGCAGTGCCGGCGCGAGAGCCGAGGTCGTCACGAGTCTCGATCGGGGGCATGGCGGAACGCTAACAGACGCCTTTCCAAGTCGACAGGAAAAAGCAGCCGCTCCCTATTGTGCGGGTTGCAGGGCCGGGTCCGCCGCTGGCGCGGGAGCCGGCGCCTCGAATACCGGTTCGGAATGCCGCATCTGCTCCACGGCGTTGACCATGGAGACGTAGACGGCGGCCACGTAGGGCAGCGACTGCACGATCATGAACAGCGACCACAGGCGGGCCTCAGGGTCGACGACGCCGTTGCCGAACCACAGGACCGCCGCCGCGATCCACAGGAGCGCGGCCAGGATCGCCTCGCCGCGCGCCATGCCGAGCGCCATGCCGAGGGTCGCGCGCTCGTCCATCTTCGGCGTGCGCATGAACGGCAGACGGCTGGTCGCCAAGCCGTAGATCACCGCCCGACCCACCGTATAGGTCAGCGCCAGGCCCGCCAGGGAGGCCCCAATGCTCTGCCTGAAGGTGCAGCGCACGCGGTCGAAATAGAGCCCGAACGAATAGAGCAGCTTGAAGACGAAGATGCCGATGGTGGGTGCGATGAACTCGGCCGGCGGCAGGCCGACCGGCTTCATGCCGAACAGTGGCGGCAGCACGACCGCAAGCACCCAGGCCAGCCCCGCCCAGGTGAAGATCAGATTCAGCGCATCGGCGAACCACGGCAGCCATCCGGCGACGAAATGATACTTCTGCCAGAAGGTGAGCTTGGTATCGCCGAAGAACATCTTGCCGGCATGCGCCTTCATGATCTGCATGGCGCCATAGGCCCAGCGGAAACGCTGCTTCTTGTAGCCGGAGAAATGGTCGGGGGTCAGGCCGTGGCCGAACCGCTCGCGGCTGTACATCGCGCCGTAGCCCTTCTCCATGAGGCGCAGGCCCAGCTCGGTGTCCTCGGTGATGCACCAGGTCGCCCAGCCGCCCATCTCCTCCATGCATGAGCGGCGCACCAGCGTCATCGTTCCATGCTGGATGATGGCGTCGTACTCGTTGCGCAGGCACATGCCGATGTCGAAGAAACCGGCATATTCCCAGTTCAGCATTTCCTTGAAGCGGTCGCCGCGCCAGTCGCGATGGTCCTGCGGCGCCTGCACATAGCTTATCTTGTCGTCGTCAAAATATGGCACCAGCGCCTTCAGCCAGTCCGGCCGCACCATATAGTCGCTGTCAATGACGCCGATCACCTTGGCGTCGGGCGCGGTCTGGCTCAGCACGAAGTTGAGGGCGCCGGCCTTGAAGCCCTTCATGACGTCGAAATGGAAGAACTTGAAGCGTTCGCCTAGATGGGCGCAGTAGTCCTGCACCGGACGCCACACCGCGGGATCCTTGGTGTTGTTGTCGATGACGATGACTTCGAAATTCGGGTAGTCGAGCGCGGCCAGCGAATCGAGCGTCTGCATGACCATCGACGGCGGCTCGTTGCAGATCGCGAGATGCAGCGAGACTTTCGGCCAGTCGCGGTCCGCCGGCTGGCGGGCAATCATCTCGGCGGCCGGCAGCGCCTCGCGCATCCAGCGGCCGCGCCAGATCGTCTCGGCCATCTCGAGCGCCTGCACGAGCGCCATGCCGAGGCTGGCCACCAGGAAGAAGGCCAGCACGCCCCAGCCCACCATCTCGGAGGCGACCATGTAGGTGCCGGCCGCGACGGACGCGCCGTAGGCCACGGCGCTGGCCGACAGCGCCACCAGGGCGCAGAAGCCCACCTGCCCCGCCATGCCCAGGCGCGGCCAACGCCACAGGAAGAGCAGCATCAGCAGCAGCGAGGCCGCCAGCGACCAGGCCGCGCAGGAGAACCATTGCGGGAAAGTCTCGATCGAACCGGTCCAGGCGAATTTCTGCTGCCGGTCGGCATTCCAGAGCCCCCAGTAGCCGCCCGCCTTGCCTTCGAGGTCGTAGGACTTCCACGGCTGGTCGACGGCCTCGACGACGAAGGTGTCGATGTTCTGCGAGCGCAGCCACGCCACCATGTCGCGTACGTTCTTGGCCTGCTCGGCCGGCGTCGCATACTTCACAACACCCGAACCCGGGCTGCGGCGCGCGGCGCCGTTCGACGGCCAGCCGACCTCGGTCACGATGATGTTCTTGTTCGGATAGAGCTTGCGCAGCAGTCCGATCTTTTCCTTCACATACTCGAGCGGCGTCGAGCTCGACTGCTCGTCCCAGTAGGGCAGGATGTGGACGGCGAGATAGTCGACCTCCCGCGCGAGCTCGGGGTAGCGCTCCCATATGTGCCACGGCTCGGCGGTGCTGACAGGGACCTTGACGTTGCGCTTGACGTTGCGGATCTCGCGGATGAGCTGGGCGGGGCTGGTGGCGTTGGGGTCGCGCAGATCCTTCTCGCCGTCGAAGCGCAGGATGTTCTCGTTGCCGACCAGGATGCGTTCGATGCCGGGGTTCTGGTTGGCCATACGAATCAGCGCGCCGGTCTCCTCGGCATTGACTTCGCTGGCCTCGCGTCCGAACTGCAGCTTGGCCTCGTTGGGACTATAGATCCAGGCGCCGGGCACCAGTTTGAGGCCGTACTTGGTGGCCAGGGCCGGCATCGAATCGCCGCCGTCGGTCGTGCGGTAGGTACGGACGTACTTGACCTTGCCGCCGAGCATCGCGAAGTCACGCTCGATCTGGTCCTTGCGCGGCTTGATCTGCGGCGTGGGGGTTTCGTTCACCGCTGTACGCAGGAAACTCCAGATGCCGCTTGCCTTGCCGGCGAGCGGATCCTGGTCCTTGGCCCAGGGGGCGTATGTGACCCCATGCAACGGCCCTTCCACGTCGGCCGCCGTGACACGACTGTCCAGCAGGCGCCAACCGACCAGCGTGGCCGCGACGACGATGAGTAAAACCAAGCCCCGACGCATCATAAAGGGACGATCGCTCCGGCAAATCCGCCGGTGGTTGACGCTCGCTTCGGGATCGCGGTCGCATGTCGCCTGCGGACGACAACCGTCAACGCAAGGACCGTGCCCGGATCGACTCTTCAGCGAGCCGACTACCACGCAGTGCGGCGGACCTCTTCGAGGTTTCCTTGCGCCCGATTTCCTCGGCTGCGACCCTTCGCAGTCGGTAAGGCGACATCGCAATCTATAGCCTGCGGTTCCGGGTACGGTAAAGAGACCCAAGGCGATGATGGCTAAAATGCCCAATTGTCGCTGGCCTTGTCGCCCGTCCTTCGCCAAAACGCCACAAACCATGACCGATCCGGACCCCGCCGCAGCGCCCGCTGCGGTCCCTCCCTCTCTTCGCGCAACCTATCGTGCGGCCGATCGTTACGGGTTTCTGGAGCGGGAGGGCGCACGCCTTCGTTATGCGTGGTGGAATGCCCTCGGGGTCCCGCGGGGCACCGCTGTCATACTCACAGGGCGCGGCGAGTTCATCGAGAAGTACGCCAGCGAGGTGGTGGGCGACCTGCTGAAGCGCGGCTTCGCGGTCGCGGCTTTCGACTGGCGCGGCCAGGGCCTGTCCGACAGGCCGCTGCAGGATCGCGGCAAGGGACATGTCGACACCTTCGCGACCTACATGGCCGACCTCCGGCATTTCCTGGAAACCGTCGTTTCGTCTGACGCGCCTCGTCCGGTGCTCGCGCTCTGCCATTCGATGGGCAGCCACATCATGATGCGCGAGATGGCGGAGAGCGGGACCGGCCCCTTCTCTGCTGCCCTGTTCGTGGCCCCCATGACTGTGCTCCGTCGCGAAGCCATGCTGCGGTCGGTGCTGATGATCATGCCGGAGGTGCCTGCCGTCGAGGAACGCTACCTGTTCGGGACCGGACCCTTCGTGCTGCTGGCGCGAGAATTCGCGTCGAACTTCGTGACGCATGACGAGCGCCGCTATCGCTTCACCGAGGACTGGTTCACGGCCGATCCCCGTCTCGCCTTGGGAGGTCCGACGCTCGGCTGGTCCCGGCAGGCGGTCCGGTCGATGGCCGCCGTCCATGCGCCCGGCTATCTCGAGCGCATCGACATTCCGCTGCTCGTCATAAGCGCCGGCGAGGACCGGCTGATCGACTCCCGGTCCCATGCCCCGCTGGTGGCCCGCCTGAAGCACGGCGAGCACTTTACCATCGGCCATGCCCGGCACGAGATCATGATGGAGACCGACGAGATCCGGGCCCTGTTCTGGGAGGCGTTCGACCGGCTGGTGAAAGGTGTGCTGAGCTGATGACCGAAGCCCAGATTCTGGTGATCTTCGTCGCCTTCATCATCGCCGGCATCGCCAAGGGGGCGGTCGGCATCGGCCTGCCGCCGATCGCCGTGGGACTGATGACCCTGGTCGTGCCGCTCGAAGATGCGCTGGCGATCATGACCATTCCGACGCTGGTCACCAATGTTTGGCAGGCGGCCTACGGGCGCGGCCTGCTGCGCCTGTTCCGCCGTTTCTGGACGCTCGCCCTGACCGCGACCGTCACGCTGATCCTCGTGGCCGCGAGCCTGGACAAGCTCGGTTCGGCCCAGGCCTCGGCCTGGCTGGGCGTCATGCTGGCCGCTTATTCGACCATCGTGCTCCTGGCCTGGCGGCCCAGGGTATCGCGCCGGACCGAACGCTGGATGAACCCGCTGATGGGCGCCGCCAGCGGCGCCGTGGCCGGTTTCACCGGCATCGCGGCGGTGCCGTTCCTGCCCTACATGCAGTCGCTGGACATCGACAAGGACGACCTCGTCCAGGCGCTGGGAATCCTCTTCATCTTCCTGATCGGCTCGCTCACGGTCGCGCTGTTCCGCCAGGGCGCCTTCGACGCCACCAACGTCATCGGTGGGATTGCCGCCATCGTGCCGACCTCAATCGGCGTCTGGCTGGGCCAGAGGTCGCGCAGTGCCCTGTCCCCGGAGATGTTCCGCCGGGTTTTCCTGATCGGGCTGCTGGCCCTCGGGCTGCACATGGCGCGGGGCTTGCTGTAGGGTCGGGCCATGTCTCTCCCTCCCTTCAAGGTCACGATCTGCGGCATTCCCGAACTGCCGCAGCATTGCGCCGTCGGCGTCAGCCACGTCCTCTCGATCATCGACACACACGAGCCGCGCCCGCCCGCGCTCGACACCTACGCCAACATCGATCACGAGCTGATCCGCTTCGACGACGTCGTGGCGGAGTATCCCGGCTTCGAGGCGTGTACGCAGGCCCATATCGAGAAGGTCCTGGCCTTCGGCGAGCGCGTCCATGCGCGGTCCGACGGCCACGTGCTTGTCCATTGCCACGCCGGCATCTCCCGCTCGACCGCCGCCGCCGCCATCCTGATGACGCAGTTCGCGCCGGGAACCGAGGAACAGGCCTTCCTGAAGCTCCTCGACCTGCGCAAGCACGGCTGGCCCAACACCCGAATGGTCGAGTTCGCCGACACGCTGCTGAAGCGCGACGGTGCGATGCTGCGGGGGCTGGTCGCCTATCGAAAGGCCCTCCTCGAGGTGAAGCCGCACCTCAAGGAAGTGGTCCGCAACATCGGCCGCGGCCACGAGATTCCGACTTAAGAGTCGTCCTGAGCGAAGCAAAGGACCTCACAGAGCGGCCAGCGGATTCTTCTGCGGGCGCGAGATCCTTCGCTCATGCTCCGGCGTCGTCGGTCTACCTACCGCGCCTTCATCGGCAGGCTGGCGAGATGGGTGCCGGCGTCGACGATCAGGAATTCGCCGGTGATATTGCTGGCGCTGGTCAGGAAGAACATCACGGCTTCTGCCATCTGTTCGGGCGTGCCGGCCTGCCGCAGCGGCGTGTTCTGTTCCTGCCCCATCTTCATCTTGTTGTAGTTCTCCTCACCCATGCCGCCCAGCAGCCAGCGCGTCTGGATGAAGCCCGGGCAGACCGTGTTGACCCGCACCGCCGGTGACAGCCAGCGCGCGAGCGTGAGGGTGAGGGTGTTGAGCGCGCCCTTGGAACAGGCATAGGGGATCGAGCTGCCGACTCCCATGACGCCGGCGATCGAGGAAATGTTGACGATCGAGCCGCGATCCTGGTCGCTCTCCCACTGCTTCTTCATCATCGGGTAGACGGCGCGGCTCATCATGTAGGGGCCGGTGACGTTCACTCGCAGAATGCGGTCGAAATCCTCCGGCGTGACGCCATCGAGGTCGCCCTGGTTCTGGAACTTGGTGGTGCCGGCATTGTTGATGAGACCGTCGATGCGGCCCCACTGCTTCATCGTCTCGTCGGCGAGCTTCCGGCAGTCGGCGTCCTGGCCCATGTCGGCCTGCACGAGGATCGCCTCGACGCCCTTGGCCTTCACCGCCTCGTAGGTCTCGTCCGCCTCTTTCTTGCTCTTGGTGTAGTTGATCGCGACGTTCCAGCCGCGCTCCGCCAGGTCGAGCGCGCAGGAGGCGCCCAGCCCGGTCGCCGAGCCCGTCACGATTGCCACCTTGTTCGATTTCGCCATGTCGCTTCTCCCGATATCTCGCGGCACCTTTCATAGGCTAGGATCGGGCCCCAAGGCAAAGAAACGCAGTTCAGGCGGGATCATGGCGGATCTGTTTTCGATGAAGAATCGCGTGGCGCTGGTGACCGGCGCATCGCGCGGGCTGGGCCGCGACATGGCGCTGGCCCTGGCGGAGGCCGGTGCCACGGTGCTCTGCGCCGGTCGCACGGTGAAGGAACTCGACACGACGGCCCGCGCCATCGACCGCAAGGGCGGCCGGGCGCACGTTGTCACGATGGACGTGACCGACGAGGCCGATGTCGTCGCAAAGGTCGCCGCCATTGTCGCCAAGCACCGCCGCATCGACGTACTGGTGAACAATGCCGGGATCGTGCACCGCCAGGACATCGTCGACACGGCAACAGCTGATTTCCGCAAGGTGATCGAAACCGACCTGGTCTCGCAGTTCATCGTGGCCCGCGAGGTCGGACGTCACATGCTGGCGCGCAACTATGGCCGCATCGTCAACATCTCCTCGGTGATGGCGGTCCTCGGTCGGGCCTCGGTGGCGGGCTATGTCTCGGCCAAGCACGGGCTGGTCGGCCTCACCAAGAACCTGGCGGCCGAGTTCGGACCGCACGTGACCGCCAACGCGATCGCGCCCGGCTACATCCGGACCGAGCTCAACGTGCCCCTGCAGCAGAACAAGGAGTTCAGCGACATGCTGCAGCGCCGCACCGCCGCCGCACGCTGGGGCAAGCCCGAGGATCTGCGCGGCGCGCTGCTTCTGCTGGCGTCCGACGCGGGCAGCTACATCACCGGCCACACGCTGGTGGTCGATGGCGGCCTGACCACCATCCTCGCCTGATCGGACGCTCCTGACCATGACCGGCATTCCGCGCTGGGCGATGCTCCTGGCGGCCGCGGCGTTCGCGCTCTACGCCGTCGCGGTCTCGCAGGGCTGGCTGCGCGACCCGTCTCTGGCGAAGGCCGACTATGTCGGGACCATCGACGTGTCCGCAGATGATGCAAAGCTCTACCGCGCCGTCCCCTTCGAATGGCAGGTGAACAGTGCCGCCGGCAGCTTCAAGGGCAACGACACGGCCCATGTCCGCATCGATCCCTCGGGCGAACGCACCGTGATCTGCGGCTGGGTCCCGCTCGACAAGGGCGGGGCCTCGCTGCGCGCCACCCGCTGGCTGAGCGAGGCACGCCTGGCCGTGGGCGACATCAAGGTCACCGCGCTGTTCATCGCCCCCGTCGACAAGAAGCCCGGGGACGGGCTGAACGCCGGCTGCCTGCGGCTCGACGAAGGCATCAAGCCGGCTGCCGACGCAACGCTCCGGCTCGAAGGCCCGCCGGTCCGCGAATAAACACGCTTCCTCATCGAAAGAGTAATCATGCTGCCCAGACAAGGCGTCACCCCGGAACTTGCCCGTTTCATCGTCGATACCAAGTGGGACGACCTTCCGGAGAAGGCCCGCCACGAAGCCAAACGCGCCCTGCTGAACTTCTTCGCCGTGGCGATCGCAGGATGCCGCACCGAGCCGGTCGAGCTGGCGCTGCGGACCCTGGGCGAGTTCTCGGGCGGCCGGCAGGCCACCCTCGTCGGGCGGTCCGAGCGCATCGATCCGCTGACGGCCGCGTTCCTGAATGCCGCGGGTGCCAACGTCTTCGACTATTGTGACACGCATCTGCCGACCGTCGTTCACCCGACCTCGCCGCTCGCACCCGCGCTGCTGGCCCTTTCCGAAATCCGCCGTGTCACCGGCCCGGACCTGCTCCTCGCCTTCGCGCTTGGCTTCGAGATCGAATGCCGGGTCGGCGGCGCGGTCTCGCCCGGCCATTACCCCAAGGGCTGGCATATCACCTCGACCTGCGGCGTGTTCGGTTCGGCGGCCGGCGCGGCCAAGCTCCTGGGCCTCGACGCCGAGCGCACCGTGTGGGCGCTCGGCAGCGCCGCGACCCAGTCCGCCGGCCTCTGCGAATGCCTGGGCTGGCCCGCCAAGAGCATCAGCGTCGGAAATGCCGCCCGCAACGGGCTGTTCTCGGCCCTGTTGGCGGAGAAGGGCTTTGCCGGCCCACTTGAGCCGATCGCCGGCGCGCAGGGCTTCCTCGCCGCCATGGGCGAACCGCCGAACTGGACGGCGCTACTCGAGGGTCTCGGCACCGACTGGCAGGTCAATCACAACTCGATCAAGCCCTATGCCGCAGGCTTCGTGATCCATCCCCTGCTCGACCTAGCACTCGACTGGCGCCGCGCCCACCCCGACGTGGCGGTCGAGCGGATCGCCGTGCGCGGCAATCCCCTCCTCCTGCAGCGCACGGATCGCGCCGACATCGCGACGGGCCGCGAGGCGCAGGTAAGCCTGCAGCATTGCGTGGCGGCCGCCCTCGTGCTCGGCAAGGCCGGCTTGGATCAGCTGACCGATACCTGCGTCGCCGATCCCGCCATCAAGGCCTTGCGCGGCAAGTTCGAATGCACGAGCGACGACCGAATCTCGACGATAGCCGCCGAAATGGACATCTGGAGCACCGACGGAAAGAAGCACGCGCTGTCGACCCAGGCGGCGCGCGGCAGCTCGTCCAACCCGCTGAAGGATGCCGAGATCGAGGCCAAGCTGCGCGACGAGGCAAGGCGCTGGGAGCCGGACCACGACATCCAGCCGCTGATCGACGCCGTGTGGGCGCTCGACCGCAGCGAGGATGTCTCCTCGCTGCTGGCGTTGGCGGTGCCTACTCGACGGTGACCTTGGCGGCCGCCGCGACGGCCTTCCAGGTCGCAATGTCCTTCTGAATGAAGGCCGCGAACGCTTCCGGCGAGTTCCCGACCGTCTGCATGGCCTGCTTCTCCAGCAGCTCCTTGGTGGCGGGATCGGCCAGCGCCTTCACGATCTCGGCGTTGAGCTTCTTGATGACGGCGGGCGGCGTCTTGGCCGGCGCCAGGATGCCATGCCAGGCCAGCGCCTCGAACCCGGGATAGCCGCTTTCGGCGACGGTCGGCACTTCCAACGCCACCGGCGATCGCTCCAGGCTGGTGACGGCCAGCGCCCGCAGCTTGCCGGACTTGATGTGCGGCAGGACGCTGATCGGATCGCCGAACACGACGTTCAGCGTGCCGCTGACGAGATCGCCCACCGCCAGCGCCGTGCCACGATAGGGCACGTGCGTCATCTTGAGGCCGGCCTTGCTGGCGAACAGCTCGGCGACGAGGTGGTTGGCGGCACCGACGCCGGTCGAGCCGTAGTTCAGGGTACCGGGCTTGCTCTTGGCCAGCGCCACGAACTCCTGCAGCGTCTTGGCGGGCGATTCGGAATTGACGACCAGGATGTAGGGATAGGCCGTCGTCATGGTGATCGGCGCGAAATCCTTCACCGGATCGTAGGGCAGCGTCTTGTAGACGGCCGGATTGATCGAAATCGGGCCGGACTGGCCGAGAAGCAGCGTGTAGCCGTCGGGCTCGGCCTTGGCCACGAGATCGGTGCCGACGATTGATCCGGCCCCGCCCTTGTTCTCGATCACGATCGGCTGGCCGATATTCTCAGAGACCTTCTTGGCGACGATCCGAGCCACCGAATCGGCGCCCCCGCCCGGCGCATAGGGCACCACGAGTTTCAGGGACTTGGATGGGAATTCCTGCGCCCATACCGGGCTCGCAAGCACAGCCAGCGCCAGCGCGCCGGCGGAGCGCCTCGTCATCTTCTTCATGTTTCCTCCGGAGATTTCATTGGCGGTATCGTCGCGAATACCGCGGACAACGGCTACTGGAACTTCGGCATCGGGCAATTCCGTGTCTCTCGCACGGCGTCAGGCCGCTTCCCCTCTCAACTGGGCGAGCCCACGCCGCATCAGGGCCTTGGTGTAGCGTTCACGCGTAATGAGCGGCACGACGGCATTTTTGTCCGGCGGGGAGGCGAAAACCCCGCTCAGTTCCTTGAGCTCGGCTTCGGCCAGCTTGAAGTTCCCGCGCTTCATGTAGCCCAAGGCACGGAAGAGGCGCTCCTCCTCGAGATAGTTGGGCTCGCGATTCCAATCGTCGAGTTGATGCAGCGCCGCCGCGAAACGCGCCAACACCGTCGCCTTGAACTGGGAAGTTACTCGATACATGCCACCCGCCTGATTCTGTTCTCGGTGGGGATGGTGCGCGCGCTTCGCCCCTCCCGCAAGCACCGTGGCCGCCGCCGCCCGGCGACCGGGTGACCGTCCGGGCCCTTTCCGTTCGGTGCACGGTGTATGCTGCGCACCGACTCTGTCGTCGCGCCGGTCGGGGTGGATCCGGTCGCAGGGTCCGTTTACCGGCTGCAACGGGCCGCCGGCCGCAGAACCCCTACATTGTCGCCTGCTGGATGCGCCGCTCGTCGAGGCCCACCGAGCGGGCGGTCTCCACGATGGCGGCCCAGGTATCGTCGGGCAACGGCACGCCGTCGGCGAGGCGCTGGGCGCGGGTGCGCGATTCCTGCTCGCCCGGCACCAGGATCTCGACGCCGGGAGTCGCGGGCTTGGAGCCCTTCACGAACGAGACGTACTTGGCGATGTCCGCCGGGAAGAAGCCTTCCGCGTCGAACACCTTGGGATCGACGTAGAAGGAGAGCATGCCGTTGGCAAAGCGGCCGCGCTTGGGATCGGTCGCGCCCGTGCCCGACAGCGAGCCGCCCAGGATCTCGCACATGAAGGCGAGGCCGGAGCCCTTGTGGTCGCCGAAGGCGCGGATGGCGCCGGTGCCCTTGCTGTGGTCGCGCGGGCCCGTGGGCGTGTAGTCGCCGTAGAGGAGATGCGGGTCGGCGCTCGGCTTGCCGTCCGGGCCGATTAGTGCGCCCTCCGGCAGCTTCTTGCCACCCTGGCTGGTCACCAGGACCTTGCCCTCGGCCACGATCGAGGTGGCGAAGTCGAGGACCAGCGGATCCTCGCCGGGGCGGGGAACGCCGACGCAGTAGGGCGCGGTCGAAAAGCGTCGCTCGACGCCACCATAGGGCGCCACCAGCACGCTGCCCGAGGCATTGACGAAATGCACCGAGACGAGACCGGCCTTGGCCGCCATCTCGGCCCAGTCGCCGACCCGGCCGACATGGCCCGCATTGCGCAGGGTCACCGCCGAGAGGCCGTTCTTCAGGCACTTCTCGATGCCGATCTGCACGGCCTGCGGCGTCACGGTCTGGCCGAAGCCGTACTTGCCGTCGACCACGGCGATCACCGGCGTGTCGACCAGCACGTCGACCGTCACGTCGGCAATGACGGTGCCGCTCTTCTTCTGCGAGGCGTAGCGCGGCACGCGCACCACGCCGTGGCTGTCATGACCCGACAGGTTGGCGCTGACCAGGTAGCGGCCGATGCGACCGCCCTCCTCCTTCGAGCATCCCGCCGTGGCAAAGATGTCCGCGACGAAGGATTCCAGTTCCTTCGCCTTGATCGTCACGCTGCCCATGTCAGGACTTTCCGCGCTGCAGGCTCGCGACGTAGCCGCGGTTCCAGGTCGGGTTGATCATCACCTCATTGATGACGATGTGCGGTGGCAGGCAGGCGATGTAGCGGATCAGATCACCGACATCCTCCGACTGGGCCATGCGCTTGCGCTCGGCCGGGGTGATCGGCACCGGCCGCTTGTCGAGGATCGGCGTCGCCACCTCGCCCGGGCAGACCACGCAGGAGCGGATGCCGTTGACGCATTCCTCCATGTTGATCGTGTGGCTCATCGCCACCACGCCGTGCTTGGCCGCCGAATAGGCCGGGCCCGACAACAGGCTCGGCACCTTGCCGGCGACCGAGGAGGTGTGGATCAGCACGCCGCCCTTGTTCTTGCGCATCAGCGGCAGCACGGCCGAGGTGCAGTAGAAGGCGCTCGACAGGTTGCCGTGCACGACCTCGTCGACCCCCTTTGGCGTCAGCTGCTTCCAGCTGCGCTTCTGGATGTTGAGGCCGGCATTGTTGACCAGGATGTCGATGCGCCGGTGCTTCTTGGCGATCGCCGCGACGGTCTTCTCGACCGCGGAGGCCTTCATCAGGTCCGCCGGCTTCACCTCGGCCGTGCCGCCCGCCTTACGGATCATCTCGGCCGTCTCCTCGAGCGCCTCGCGGCGGCGCCCGGTCAGCACCACGGTCGCACCGTCCTTGGCCAGCGCCACTGCTGCTGCCTGGCCAATACCCGAGCCAGCACCAGTCACCCAGGCGACCTTGCCCGTCAACGAACCCATGAAAATCTCCTCAACGCCAGAAAGAGACGATTAAAGCACCTTGCCGGTGCTGTCGTCGATCAGGTGCATGTTGCTGAGGTCTGCCCTCAGCTTCATGGACCGGGCGGCCTCGGCTCCCGCATTGGGATTGACGCGACCGCAGATCTCCCGGCCGTTGACCGTGAAGTAGACCAGCGTTTCCATGCCCATCGGTTCCACGACGTCGATCAGCATGTCGAAGTCGTGCTGGTTCGACTCGGTGTGCGGCTTGGTCTCGGTGATGTGCTCGGGTCGGAGGCCCAGCATCAGACTGGGCTTGCCGACATGGGCCGTATAGCGGGCGGTGCGCTCGGCCGGAACCGGGAAGGACAGAGTGTCGTTCAGGCGCACGCGTAGCGCGCCGGCCGCCTGCTCGAGCTGACAGGTGATGAAGTTCATGGCCGGAGAGCCGATGAAACCCGCGACGAACTTGGTCGCCGGTGAATGGTAGAGATCGTTCGGCGAACCGACCTGCTCGATCAGACCGCCGTTCATCACCACCACGCGGTCGGCCAGGGTCATCGCCTCGACCTGATCGTGGGTCACATAGACCGTCGTGGTGCGGACCTTCTGGTGCACCTTCTTGATCTCGGTGCGCATCTGCACGCGCAGCTTGGCGTCGAGGTTGGACAACGGCTCGTCGAACAGGAACACCTTGGGATCGCGCACGATGGCGCGGCCCATGGCGACGCGCTGGCGCTGGCCGCCGGAGAGCTGCTTGGGCTTGCGATCAAGGAGCTCGGTGATGTCGAGGATCTGCGCCGCCTGCTTGACCCGCTGGTCGATCACATCCTTCGGCGTCTTCTTGAGCTTCAGCCCGAACGACATGTTTTCGTAGACGTTCATGTGCGGATAGAGCGCGTAGTTCTGGAACACCATCGCGATGTCCCGGTCCTTCGGCGGCACGTCGTTGACGACGTGGCCCCCGATCGCGATGTCGCCATCGCTGATCTCTTCGAGACCGGCGATCATGCGGAGAGTCGTGCTCTTGCCGCAGCCCGACGGACCGACCAGGACGATGAACTCCTTGTCGCTGATGTCGAGGTCGATGCCGCGGACGGCGAGGACTTCATCGTACTTCTTGACGACCTTACGCAACGTTACCTGAGCCATGTGTCGACTATCCCTTTGTCGCGCCCGCGGTCAGACCCGCAATGTAGTAATCCATGAGGAAGGCGTAGATGATGAGCGGCGGCGCCGCGCCGAGCAGCGCGCCGGTCATGATCTGCCCCCAGTTGAAGACGTCTCCCTTGATCAGCGTCGTGATGATGCCCACCGGCAGCACCAGCTCGCTGGTCGAGGTGGTGAAGGCCAGCGGGTAGAGGAACTGCGCCCAGGCGACCGTGAAGGTGAAGATCGTCGCCGCGATGATCCCGGGCAGGGCCACCGGAATGAAGATCTTGGTCAAGGTCTGCATCCAGGTGGCACCGTCGATCAGGGCCGCCTCGTCGAGCTCCTTGGGGATCGACGCGAAGTAGCCGATCATGATCCAGGTGGCGAACGGCACGGTCAGCGTCGGATAGAGAATGATCATCGTCCACCAGTGATTCATCAGCTGGACGTCGAACACCTCGTTCACCCACGCGAACATCTTGAACAGCGGGATGAACAGCAGCGTTTCGGGGATCAGGTAGGTCAGGAAAACGCCGGTCGCCAGCGTCGCCGATCCCCAGAATTTCATGCGGGCGAGCGCGAAGGCGGCGATCACGCTGATCAGCATGGTCAGGATGACAACGCAGATCGACACGATCGCCGAGTTCCGGAAGAAGACGAGGAACTGGTTCTGCGAGAGCAGGTCGATGTAGTTCTGCAGGGTCGGATTGCTGATCCACCACGGGTTGGTCGCGGCCGAGATCTCCGCGCTGGTCTTCAGCGAGGTGATCAGCATGTAGACCGGCGGCATCAGGAAGAAGATGGCGAACAGCACGAGGAAGAAATAGGACCAGCGGAGCGCCCAGGTCCGATCGCGACTTATGCTGCCGTAATTTGGGCGGGTCGGCTCCCCGTTGGCGATTGCGGCGTTTGCCATCAGACTTCACTCCCCCGCTTGGTGATGTCGCGCAGGATGAAAGTCGCGGCGACGGCCAGGATGGGCACCATGAACAGCGACACGGCGGCGCCGAGCGGAATGTCTCCGCCCTCGATGCCGACGCGGAACGCCCAGGTGCCGAAGATATGCGTGCTGTTGAGCGGACCACCCGCCGTCAGCACGCGCACGATATCGAAGTTCGCGAAAGTGACGATCAGCGAGAACAGCGCGGTGATCGCGATGATGTTGCGCATCATCGGCAGGGTCACGTACCAGATGCGCTGCCACCAGGTGGCGCCGTCGATAGAGGCGGCCTCGTAGAGCTGCTCGGGCACCGACTTCAGCGCCGCCAGATACATGATCATGAAGAACGGCGAGCCGATCCAGACGTTGACCAGAATGACCGAGAAGCGGGCCCACCCCGCCTCGCCTGTCCACGGGATGCCTTCGAAGCCCATGATCGCCAGGAGCCAGTTGAGCGCGCTGTAGGACGGATCGAACAGCCACAGCCAGGCGAGCGTGCTCATCGCCGGCGGAATGACCCACGGCACCAGCAGCATGCCGCGCCACTTGCGCTGGCCCTTGGCCGGAATGTTGTGGACGAAATGCGCGACCACGAAGCCGATGATCGCCTTGAAGATCACAGCGGTGATGGCGAACAGGCAGGACTGATAGACGACCAGCCAGAATGTGTCGCGCCCGAACAGAAACTCGAAGTTACCGAAGCCGACGAAGCGGGTCATGCCCTTGTTGAGGGTGGCCAGGTAGACCGCGTAGCCCGCCGGATAGGCGACCAGGATGGTGATCAGGAGGATCAGCGGCAACGCCATCAGGAAGGCGATGGTCGACTTGCGCTGCATGAGTTTGTGCAGGCCGCTGCGCTGCTGTGTCGGATGCCCGGCCGGATTGCGGGCGGCGATGTCTGCCATCGGGTACTCCAGGCCCCGTCGGGCCATGCGGGAAACACCAGGTTGAAATTGGCGACGAGATCGAGCGGAAGCGGGTGACCGCGACGGAAGCGGCGAACTGCCCTGCCAGCGACAGGGCCGACCTCCCGCATCCCTCCGGAACCGGCGCTGAAGTCCGGTTCCAGGGCCGATCCGCCACCGTCCGCCGGTCTCATCGAGGGACCGGCGGGCGGCGTCGCATCAGTTGCGGGTGAAGCCCTCGAGCTCCTTGGCCGCCCAGTCGAGCGTCTTGTCCATGGCCTCGCCCTTGGCGTAACGCACGACCATCTGGGTCATGATGGCCTGGGTGTAGATCTGCTCGGCGATCTTGTGCGGCGCGGGAGCCGCGGCGATCGAGAGGGTCTGGTGATTGTGCGGGTTCGGGTAGTGGTAGAGCGTGCCCTTGGGCGGCGACTCTTCCGCCCACACCTTGAAGGTGGTGAGCTTCTCGAACGCCGGCAGGTCGTAGCCCTGCGAGGCGTTGGTCATCTTCTCCGCGGCACTGGCCTGCGAGAGGAAGGTGATCAGGCTCTTGGCCGCCGACTGGTTCTTGCTGAAGTTCCAGATGCCCCAGAAGTACGGCAGGAACGGCGCATAGCGGCCCTTCGGTCCCATCGGGAAGCCGTGCGTCCAGAGCTGCTCGGCGACCTGCGGCGCATCGCGCTTGGCGACGGCCCAGGCGCTGGGCGGGTTCATGATCAGCGTACCCTGGCCCGAGACCAGGAATTTGTTGTTCGACGCGTCATCCCACGACGGCACGTCGGGCGGCAGGAACTGCATCAGCTTCTTGTAGTAGTCGAGCACCTGGCGGACCTGGTCGTTCTTCACGACGATGTCGCCCTTGGCGTTGACGAGCTGGGCGCCGAAGGCGTGGAACAGCGCACCGGCGCTGTCGACACTGTCCGACGTTGCGCCGAGCCCGATGCCGAACGGGTTGCCGCCCTTCTGGCAGGCTTCCGCCGCCTTGAGGAAGTTGTCGAGAGTCCAGGCGTCGGCCTTGGGCGCCTGTCCGGCGGGGTACATCGCCTGGATGTCGATGCCGGCATGCTTCTTCAGCAGGTCGATGCGCGAGCACGGGCCCTTGATCTGGCTGCCCGAGGTCGCCGGCACGGCGAGCCACTTTCCGTTCACCTTGCCGAGATACTCGACGGTGCCGTTGACCGCACCATTCTCCTTGATGAGCGGTTCCATGACCTCGTTCATCGGGACGAGCTGGTCGGCGTAACGCGACGGTAGCCAGGTCGAGAAGGCGAGCACGTCGTGACCCGACTTGGCCTGCGATTCGGCGGCCGTGGTGAGCAGCAGCTTGTTGCCCTGCGAAGTGATGAAGTCCATCGAGACTTCGACCTTGTTCTTGTCGGCCCACTCCTTCACGAGAGCCTCGACCGCCTTGTTGGCGCCGGGCACCCAGTGATCCCAGAAACCGACCGAGAGCTTGCCGGCCGCATTCGCGCTCCGAACGAACGGCGCAGCCACGAGTGCCGCGGAAGCCGCAGCAGTGCCGGCTACGAATCGACGACGATTGACCTTCATCGAGACCATGTTTCCTCCTCAGAGCCGGTTTCGACCGGCAGATTGATCCCAGCCCGCGCTGACGCTTGGGCACTGGCTCTCAAACGGAGCCTTGACGCGATGCTATGCACAAGACGCCGGGCAAGCAATGCATTTTGACATGACGTACGGATTCGAGCTGAATTTGACAGGCAGCAGCGAGACTTGGATGCTCCGCCGCCCAGAGCCGAAAAGGCACCTGCAATTTCTGCGGGAATCTTCTGTAATTGCGTCCTGATCGAGCTCCATCGCCGGATCTCCGGCACCAGATTCGAAAGAAGCGTCCGCCTCCTCATGAATACCGTTCCGATGACCAATCCCTGGCTCGCCGCCGTCGCCCCCTCGCCCATCGGCGAGACCAAGCGCTGGGTGCTGGGGCGCACTTTTCCTGCCGACCGGCCGCTGATCGATCTCAGCCAAGCGGTTCCGGGCTATCCGCCGGCGCTCGAACTGCGCCAGCATCTGGGTGAACTGTTGCTCGATCCCACGATGCACGGCTACACGCCGATCCTCGGCCTACCGGTGCTGCGTGAAGCCTATGCAGGACATCTGACCGATTTCTACGGCGCCCCCATCGCACCCGCCGAGGTTGGCATCACGTCGGGATGCAACCAGGCCTTTTGCCTCGCCCTGATGAGCATCGCCAAGGCGGGCGACCAGGTGATCGTGCCGCGGCCGCATTACTTCAATCACGACATGTGGATGCGCATGCAGGGGATCGAGCCGGTGCCGCTCGACTTCCGGCCGGGCTCCGGCGCGGTGCCCAGCGCCGAGGATGCCGAGACGCTGATCGGGCCGCGCACCCGCGCGATCATCCTGATCTCGCCCAACAATCCGACGGGTGCGGTCTATCCCCCCGAGGCGATCCATGCCTTCTTCGAGCTCGCGAAGAAGCACGGCATCGCGCTGCTGCTCGACGAGACCTACAAGGACTTCCTGCCTCAGGGCGAGTGTCCGCACGATCTCTTCAGCCGGCCCGACTGGCGCGGCACGCTGGTTCACCTCTACAGCTTCTCGAAGGTGTTCGCGCTGACCGGTTATCGCGTCGGTGCGGTCACCGCGGGTGCCGCACTGATGGCGGAAATCGAGAAGGCGATGGATTGCGTCTCGATCTGTCCGCCGCGGCTTGGTCAGGAGGCCGCGCTGTACGGCCTGCGCAACCTGCTGCCCTGGGCGCGGAACAACACCGCCGGCCTCAAGGCGCGGGCCGACCTGCTGGGCCAGGGCCTCGAACGCTCCAACCGCTGGCGCCTCGTCAGCATCGGCGCCTACTTTGCCTACGTGGAGCATCCTTTCGCCGGCACCACCTCCACCGAAGTCTCGAAGCGCATGGCCGACGAGGAGAACCTGCTCACCATCCCCGGCGACATGTTCGGCGCCGGCCAGGAACGCTTCATCCGCCTCGCCTTCGCCAACGTCACCGACGACAAGATCCCGACGGTGCTGGAGCGGCTGGAGCGGTTCGGCGTGTAGGGAGGATGCTCTGCGTCACTCCTTGCGCAGGATCTTCTCCATCGGCATTCCCTTCGCGAGTTCGTCGACGAGTTTGTCGAGGTAGCGGATCTCGCGCATGATCGGCTCCTCGATCTCCTCGACGCGAACGCCGCAGACCACGCCCTTGATGAGGGCGCGGGAGGGGTTGGGCTTGGGCGCCTTGGCAAAGAAGGACTCGACGTCGACCTCCTTGCTCAACTGTGCGTTCAGCGCCGCGGCACCGTAGCCGGTGAGCCAGGAGAGGATGCGTTCGACCTCCGCCCTGGTGCGCCCCTTCCGCTCCGCCTTCGCGACCAGGGCGTCGTAAACCTTCGCGAAGGCCATCGTGTAGATGCGATGCTTTGCCATGACCGCGATGCTAGCCTATCGGGCGCCGCCATCAACGCTGCGAAGAGGAACGTGCCATGCCCCATGCCATCACGCCCGACGGGGTGAAGCTCTATTACGAGGAAGCCGGCAGCGGGACGCCGATCCTGTTCGTCCACGAATATTGCGGCGACTGGCGCGCCTGGGAGCCGCAGATGCGCTTCTTCTCCCGCCGCCATCGCTGCATCACCTATTCCTTCCGCGGCTATCCCGGTTCCGACGTGCCGCCGAACGGCGACATGAACGGCCAGCAACATGCCGTCGACGATGCCCTGCATATGCTGGACCACCTGAAGATTCCGAAGGCGCATATCGTCGGCCTGTCGCAGGGAGCCTTCGCGACGGCCCATTTCGGCAGATGCTATGCCGACCGCACGCTCTCGCTGACGCTCGCAGGCGTGGGGTCCGGCGCCGGCCTCGAAGGGCATGAGCAGTTCAAGAGGGATGCCGTGACGACGGCCGCTCTGATCCGCAAGGACGGCATGGCGAAGTACGCCGAAAGCCTCACGACCAATCCGACACGCTCGCGCTTCAGGCTGAAGGATCCGCGCGGCTTCGACGAGTTCACGAAGCATCTCTCCGAGCACCCCGTG
The DNA here is from genome assembly GCA_002281855.1 of Rhodospirillales bacterium 24-66-33. GTDB lineage: Bacteria > Pseudomonadota > Alphaproteobacteria > Reyranellales > Reyranellaceae > Reyranella. Next base: position 75,488 of record NCHQ01000003.1, read on the forward strand.
GTCGGCGCCGCCAACACCATGGAGAATTACCAGGGCAAGCGGCCGTCGCTCTACGACTTCGAAGAGGAATGGAAGACACTCGACCTGCCGACCCTGATCGTCTGCGGCGACGAGGACGATCCCTGCCTGCAGCCCAGCCTTTACCTGAAGCAGGTCCTGCCGAACGCCGGCCTCGCGATGTTCGCCAAGACCGGCCATGCGGTGAACCTCGAAGAGCCGGACGCCTTCAACCGCGAGCTCTGGAATTTCATCGTCCTGGCGGAAGCCGGCCAATGGATGCCCCGGCACCCCGCAACGAAGGACGCCGGCCTTATTTGACCGTCACGGCGTGATTGAGCGGGCCATGACCGCGCCCGAAACCGGGCGCGGTCTCGATGGCCCTGCGGACATAGTCCCGCGCGCGCGCAACGGCATCATGCAGCGTCATCTTCTGCGCCAGGCCCGCCGCAATGGCCGAGGCCAGCGTGCAGCCCGTGCCATGGGTGCTGCGGCTCGCGATCCTTGTGTCCTCGAACCGGTCGAACCTTCCATCGTGGAACAGCAGGTCGACGACGCGATCACCTTCGAGATGGCCGCCCTTCATCAGCACCGCGCCGGCGCCGAGTTCCATCAGCCGCTGGGCAGCGCGCTTCATGTCGGCCTCGACCCTCACCGCAAAGCCCACCAGCACTTCCGCTTCCGGCAGGTTGGGCGTGATAAGGGCCGCCATCGGCAGCAGCGTGTCGCGCAGCGCCGCTTCGGCTTCGGTGAGCAGAAGCCGGTGCCCGCCCTTGGCCACCATCACCGGATCGACGACCAGCGGCACGCCGGGCGCATGCCGGGCGATTCCGGCCGCCACCACCTCGATCACCTCGGCGCTGTGCAGCATGCCTGTCTTCAGCGCGTCGGCCCCGATGTCGCTCAGCACGACCTCGATCTGCTGCGCGATGAAGGCGGGCTCGATGCCCATCACGCCATGCACACCCTCGGTGTTCTGGGCCGTGAGCGCCGTGATGGCCGTCGCCGCGAAACCATTCATCGCGGTGACGGCCTTGATGTCGGCCTGGATGCCGGCCCCACCGCCGGAATCCGACCCGGCGACGATCAACACGCGGCCCTTCATGCGGCCTGCCTCGGAATCGCGTCGATGATCTGGTCGACCACGCTGCGCACGAGCTCGGAATCGTCGCCCTCAGCCATCACGCGGATCAACGGCTCGGTACCCGACTTGCGCACCAGGATGCGCCCGCCCTTGCCGAGCCTTTCTTCTCCTGAGGCAATTGCCTTTGCTACGGAGACGGCATCGAGCGCGGCCGTCGCGTCGGCGACCCGGATGTTCTTGAGCAGCTGCGGCACCGGCTCGAAGGCGCGGAAGAACTCGCTGGCAGGGCGATCGCAGCGGATCAGGGCGCACAGCGCCTGCAGCGCCGCCATCAGCCCGTCGCCGGTTGTGGCGTGGTCCGTCATGATGATGTGGCCAGACTGCTCGCCGCCCAGATTGAAGCCGTCCGCCCGCATGCGCTCGAGCACGTAGCGGTCGCCGACCTGGGTGCGCACGAGCTTCAGTCCCCGCTCCTGGAGGTGCCGCTCCAGTCCGAGATTGGACATTACGGTCGCCACGAGGCCGCCGCCGGCCAGCAGGCCGCGCTGCTTCCATTGATCGGCGATCGTGGCCATGAACTGGTCGCCATCGATCACCCTGCCCGTCTCGTCGACCAGGATGACGCGATCGGCATCGCCGTCGAGGCCGATGCCGATATGGGCATGGTGCGCAACGACCTGCTCCTGAAGCACGCCGGGATGGGTCGAACCGCAATTGCCGTTGATGTTGAATCCGTCCGGTGCCACCCCGACGCGCACGACCTCGGCGCCCAGCTCGGTGAGCACGGTGGGCGCCACCTTGTAGGCAGCGCCATTAGCGCAATCGACGACGACCTTGAGGCCGCTGAGATCCAACCCGCGCGGCACAGACGCCTTGACCGACTCGATGTAGCGGCCCTGCACGTCGTCGAGCCGCTTGGCCCGCCCGATCGCGGCGGCGTCGGCGAGGACGAGGTCCGACGGCTTCATCACAAGCGACTGTATCTCGCTCTCCACAGCGTCGGACAGTTTGAATCCGTCCGGTCCAAACAGCTTGATGCCGTTGTCCTCGTAGGGATTGTGCGACGCGGAGATCATCACGCCAACATCCGCCCGCATCGACCGGGTGAGGAAGCCGACGGCGGGCGTGGGAATCGGGCCCAGCAGGAACACGTCGACGCCGACCGAGAGGAAGCCGGCCGTCAGGGCCTGCTCCAGCATGTAGCCCGACAGGCGTGTGTCCTTGCCGATCACGGCACGGTTGCGATGGGCGCCCCGATGAAAGACCTGACCGGCGGCCATGCCGATGCGCATCGCCATCTCGGCGGTCATCGGAGCGGTGTTTGCACGACCGCGAACGCCGTCGGTGCCGAAGAGTGAACGAGCCATTACTGGCGTTTTAACGCATCGCCTTGAACACGGCGAGGGTCTGCCGGGTCGCCACGACGTTGTGAACGCGCACGATCGAAGCGCCGCGGCGGACGGCTTCCACCGCCAGCCAGGCCGATGCCGGATCGCGATCCGAGGGCTTTTCGACGCCCGTAAGCCGGCCGATGAAGCTCTTGCGGGAGCAGCCGATCAGGACAGGGTAGCCCTCCTCTGCCAGGTGCTCAGTCCCTGCAATCAGCGCAAGCTCCTCTTCGACCGCCTTGCCGAAGCCCAGGCCGGGATCGAGGGCTATGGACTGTCGCTCCACGCCGGCCATCTCGCATGCGACGGCGCGATCGAGCAGAAAACGCCGGACATCCTCGACGACGTCGATATAGGCCGGCCCGGCATAGCGCTCCTGCGGTCTTCCCCGCCGATGCATCAGGATGACCGCCGCCTTGCGGCGCGCGACCAGGGGCAGCATGGCCGGGTCGTCACGCAGCGCCGAGACGTCGTTCACGATCCGCGCGCCGGCCGCCAGGCCCGCTTCGGCGACGAGGGCGCGGCGCGTGTCGAGCGAGACGACCGCCCCTTGGCGAACCAGCCCTTCGACGACCGGGAGAATCCGGCGGCATTCCTCCTCGGGCGAGACGGCAGCCGAACCCGGGCGTGTGGACTCGCCGCCGACATCGAGGATGTCGGCTCCCTCCGCGACAAAGCGCAGGCCATCATCGATGGCCCGCGCCGGGTCGAGGCGTTCACCGCCGTCGGAAAAGGAGTCGGGCGTCACGTTCACGATCGCCATCACGAGAGGGCGATCGAGCGCGACGCCCGCGAAGCGTCTCGTCAAACGCCCGGCTGAGGCTCGGGGTTGGCACCCGGCGCCGGGCCGGTGGTGGTGGTCGGAACCGAGGCGCGGCGGCGGCGATCGGAGGTGCCGGCACCGCCAGTGTCGTCGCGCACGACCTTCTCGCCGCGCAAGATCGTGCCGATCTCGTCGTTGCTCAGCGTCTCGTACTCGAGCAAGGCCCTGGCGATCATATGCAGGTCCTCGAGGCGCTCGGTCAGGATCGTCCGGGCCCGGCCTTCGGCTTCCTCGATCAGGCGGCGCACCTCCTGGTCGATGAGCTGGGCTGTCGCCTCAGAGACGTTCTGCGTCTGCGTGACGGCATGGCCCAGGAAAACCTCCTGCTCGTTCGCCTGGTAGCGCACGCGGCCAAGCTTCTCGGACATGCCGTAGGCGGTGATCATGCCGCGCGCCGTCTGCGTCGCGACCTGGATGTCGCTGGCGGCGCCGGTCGTGACGTTGTCCGGTCCGAACACCAGCTCTTCGGCCAAGCGGCCGCCGAACATGATGGCCAGCCGCGACTCCAGGTACTGCTTGGTGTGGCTCAGATGGTCGCGCTCGGGGAGCTGCATGGTGACGCCCAGCGCGCGACCGCGCGGGATGATCGTCACCTTGTGCAGCGGATCGCTCTTGGGAACATGCATGGCGACCAGCGCATGGCCCGCCTCATGATAGGCCGTGAGCGTCTTCTCCTCGTCGGTCATCGCCATCGAGCGACGCTCGGTGCCCATCAGGACCTTGTCCTTGGCGTACTCGAAGTCGCCCATGGTCACGAGGCGCTTGCCGACGCGCGCGGCGCGCAGGGCGGCCTCGTTCACGAGGTTGGCCAGGTCGGCACCGGAGAAGCCCGGCGTCCCGCGGGCCAGCACCCTCGGATCGACGTCGGGCGCCAGCGGCACCTTGCGCATGTGGACCTTGAGGATCTTCTCGCGGCCGCCGACGTCGGGGTTCGGCACCATGACCTGGCGGTCGAAGCGGCCCGGACGCAGCAGGGCGGGATCAAGCACGTCGGGACGGTTGGTGGCGGCAATCAGGATGACGCCCTCATTGGCCTCGAAGCCGTCCATTTCGACCAGCAGCTGATTCAGCGTCTGCTCGCGCTCGTCGTTGCCGCCGCCCAAGCCGGCGCCGCGATGGCGGCCGACTGCGTCGATTTCGTCGATGAACACGATGCAGGGGGCATTCTTCTTGGCCTGCTCGAACATGTCGCGCACGCGGCTCGCGCCGACGCCGACGAACATTTCCACGAAGTCGGAGCCCGAGATGGTGAAGAACGGCACGTTGGCCTCGCCGGCGATGGCGCGCGCCAGCAACGTCTTACCGGTACCCGGAGGGCCGACCAGCAAGCACCCCTTGGGAATCTTGCCGCCCAGTCGCTGGAACTTCTGCGGGTCCTTCAAGAAGTCGACGATCTCCTCGAGCTCGCCCTTGGCCTCGTCGATGCCCGCGACATCGTCGAAGGTGACGCGGCCGTGCTTCTCGGTCAGCAGGCGCGCCTTCGACTTGCCGAACCCCATGGCGCGGCCGGTGCCGCTCTGCATCTGGCGCAGGAAGAAGATATAGACGCCCACAAGCACGAGGACGGGCAGCCAGCTCACGAAGATGCTGCCGAGGTTCATGCCCTCTTCCGCCGGTCCCGCATCGACGCGGTCGACGTTCTTGATGAGCATCGGCATCAGCTGGTCGTCGGGGGGCGTGCTGGGCGCGTAGGTGGAGAACTTCTGCACGCCGTTGCGCGGCTCGCGGAAGGTACCGTTGATCGTATTGCCCTGGATGCGGACATCCTGGACCTGCCGCTGTTCGACCGCGCGAACGAATTCGGAGTAGGAGATCGTGTTGCCGGGAGTCCGCGTCGCCCCACCCTGGAAGACGCTGTAGAGCAGCGCGAGCAGCAGGACGATGACGATCCAGAGGGCAGCGTTGCGATTGAACGGGTTCACTGATGGCTTCCGTTAAGTGGGGCTACGATCAAGATGGGTTGCGGCCGCAGGGTAGCAAGCGAAAAATGCAGCCGGAATCAAGGGCTGCCTGCCTTTCCTGCCATTTTCGGGCCGGACAATCCACTCAAGCTCCCGCGAGCCGGCGGATTGCCGAAGGGAGAACTGGCAGCCCGACAGGGTAAAATCCTGGCCGCGGCCCGATCGGCCGCGATCGGCGGCGGCGGCGCACAGACGGACCAGCGCCCGCTCCAGACGCTCCCGCCGCGGCGGATGATCGCCGCCGCCCAAAGCCTGAACGACCCGGCTCGCCAGCCTGCGGCGCAGGTCCACAGGCAGGCATCCAAGGAGCACCCGGTCGATCGCGACACCGCCATCGTCGCGGGCCTCCAGCAGCGCCACACCCGCCCCGGCTGTCTGCAGTTCGCGGCCGGCCCTCACACCATCTGCACCGGAGAGTCGGGCTGCAGGCGTGCCGTCGCGGCGCAGCCGGGCCCGTTCGAACCGCGGATCGCTGTTGGACGGATCGTCGATCCACGGGACGCCGCGCGAGAGAAGCGTGGCGGAAAGGCGCGCACGGGGCATTCGCAGCAGTGGACGCAGGAGGCGCACCTCGGGCCACTCGACGACCGCGGCCATGCCGGCCAGACCGTCCGGGCCGCTGGCCCGCGCCGTGCGCATCGCGATCGTCTCTGCCTGGTCGTCGGCGTGGTGCGCCACCAGCAGGTGCAGGATGCCGCGCTCGCGGCAGGCCTCACGCAGCAGCCGGTACCGGGCAGCGCGCGCGGCTTGCTGGAGGCCGCCCGACGGCTTTGCGCCCGTCCACCGCCGGATGAGGCTCTCGATACCCAGGCCTTCCAGCAGGCGCGCCGCGCCCAGGGCTTCGCCCGCCGCCTCGGGTCGCAGGCCGTGATCGACGATCAGCGCGAGGATACGGCCGCCCCGCGCGCTCGCCCATTCATGCGCCAGCAAGGCGAGGCTGAGCGAATCGCGACCGCCGGAAACGGCGACGCCCAGTTCTGGGCATGTCTCGAAGGGCTCGAACGGCGCCATCAGGCGCGCGAAGGTCGCCCCGTCGACGGGTCGCGGCTCGGCGGAATCGCTCACCCGCACCCGTTCTTCTGCCGCTCCTGTTCGATCCGCCGCTTCTGCAGGTCGGTCGCCCGCGGATAGTCCTGGTTGAAGCGCGCGAACACCGCGCAGGCATCGGGCTTGCGGCCCAGCACGGACATTGTGATGCCAAGCTTCAGGAGGTTGTCGGGGCCTTTCGGGCTGGTCTTGTAGACCTTGTAGCCCTCGGCAAAGGCCGTGAGGGCGTTCTTGTAGTCGCGACGCGCGTAATAGGTCTCGCCGAGCCAGTATTGCGCATTACCGGCGAGCTTGCTCTGCGGGCTGCGCTGAATGAAGGTCTTGAAACCACGTTCGGCGGCGGCGTAGTCGCCTTCCTGCAGCTTCTTGATGGCCTCGTCGTAGAGCTGATCCGCATTGGCCGGCCCCGCCGCGGGCGTCGGCACAGGGGCCGCAGCCTGCGCGGGCGGCCGCGGCGCGGCGCCTCCGGGGCGAGCGGCCCCCCCCTTCTCGAGCTGCTCGATGCGGTACTCGTAGTCCGCCTGCATCTTCTCCATCTGCTGCTGCAGCTTCGCATTGCGATTCTGCAGCTGCTCGAGCTGGCCGGTCAGATTGGTGAGCAACTGCTGGAGCTGATTGAACCGGTCCTCGATGTAGACCGCGTCGCCCCCACGCTGCGCCGCCGCCGCCGTGGGCAGGGCGAGAGCAATGAGGAGGACGAGCCGGGCGGGAAGGATCTTCATGGCAAACGCTTTGTTCACATCAAACGCGGCCATTTTCAGGCATGGCCGTCCCGCCTCCAAACGAAAACGCCGGTCGCGTCACGACCGGCGTTTCCTGCATTCGCCCCTTACGAGGCGCTACTACTCCAGGGCCGTCACGGCGCGACGGTTGCGCGCCCAGGCCGCCTCGTCGGAGCCGACCGGATCCGGACGCTCCTTGCCGTAGCTGACGGTCTTGAGGCGCGCGGCCGGGATGCCCTGCGCAATCAGGTACTGGCGCGCGGCGTTGGCGCGACGCTCACCGAGGGCAAGGTTGTACTCGCGCGTGCCGCGCTCGTCGCAATGGCCTTCGATGGTGATCTGGTAATTGCCGTACTTCTTCAGCCACTCGGCCTGGCGGTTCAGGGTCTGGCGGCCGTCCTCGCGCACGGTGGAGGAGTCGGTGTCGAAGAAGACGCGGTCGCCGACATTCTGCCGGAAATCGCCAACCGATCCGGGCGTCACGGACGTGGTCGCAGCGGAAGCCGTCTGCGTGTCGTTGTTGCTGCTGCAGGCGGCGATGAGGAACATCGCCGCAAGGGCCGACAAAGCCTTGATCATGCTCATCTTTGGATCCACTCCCTGACGGAATCGACCCGGGCGAGGGCGCACGGGTCGACAAAAAAGATCATATATTTCGCTACTGCGGAATCAAGGGCGACCAGGCCGGATCCGACGCATCGGTCGGCGTCGGCACCTGCCGCTCGAAGCGGCCCGTGATGTCGATCTGATGCAGTGAAGCAGAACCGACACGGCCGCCCGAGCTGGGCTGCTGGCGGAAGAACATCAGTACGCGACCGTTGGGCGCCCAGGTCGGGCCTTCGACGAGGAAGCCGCTCGCCAGCATGCGCTCGCCGCTGCCGTCCGAGCGCATCACGCCGATGCCGAAGCCGCCCGATCCGATCTTGGTGAAGGCGATGAAGTCGCCGCGCGGCGACCAGACCGGCGTGGCATAGCGGCCGTCGCCGAAGCTGATGCGCCGCTCTCCGCCGCCGCCCGCGCTCATCACGTAGAGCTGCTGTGCGCCGCCGCGGTCCGAGTTGAACACGATCTGCGAGCCGTCGGCCGAGAAGCATGGCGAGGTATCGATGGCCGGCGAGTTGGTCAGGCGGCGCAGCTGGCGGCCGCGCACGTCCATTTCATAGAGGTTGGTGCGGCCGTTCTCGGCGATGCTCATGACCACCTTCGTGCCGTCCGGCGAGAAGCGCGGGGCGAAGCTCATGCCCGGGAAGTTGCCCAGGAGCTCGCGCCGGCCGCTGTCGACGTTCTGCAGGTACACCCGCGGCGGGCCGTTGTTCTCGCCGTACGCCATGTAGACGATTTCCTGCAGCGTCGGCGAGAAGCGCGGCGTCAGCGCGATGGTCTTGCCGTCGGTCAGATAGCGATTGTTGGCGCCATCCTGGTCCATCACGGCGATGCGCTTGGTCCGGTTGTTGCCCGGGCCGGTCTCAGACACATAGGCGATGCGGGTGTCGAAGTAGCCCTCCTCGCCGGTCACGCGCTTGTAGATCGCGTCGGAAATGATGTGCGAAAGGCGACGCCAGTTATTGGGCTGGCTGGTGAAGGACAGGCCCGTGGCCTGCTGGCTCGTGACCACGTCCCAGAGCCGGAAGTCCACCTTGATGCTGCCGCCGACCGAGGTGACCTGGCCGACGACCAGACCCGCGGCGCCGACGCTGCGCCAGTCGGGGAAGCGCGGCGGCGTGGTCGCATCCACGTCCTTCTGGATGTAGGCGCTGGACGGGATCACCCGGAACAGGCCGGAATTCTGGAGGTTGTTGCGGATCACGCCCGCCATCTGGGCGCCGACAGAATCACCCTTGAAATCGACGATGGCGATCGGCACCGGTTCGAAGCTCGGCCGCGTCATGTCGATGGTGAGCTGAGCGCGCGCGGAACTCGCGATGCCGGCGGTGGCGAGCGCCACACCACCCAGCAGGGTCGTCCGTCGGGGAAGCATCATGTCGGACCTCTTCATTTGAAGGTTTCTGTTAAGGCGTCGGTCACTAATAGTCGCGTGGATCGAAATTGAACGTGATCGTTTTCCAACTCGTGAACTTCTCCGGCGAGAGCGGCCACGGCTGACAACGCGGATTCATGATGGCGCGATGCGCGGCATCGGCGGCGGCACGAAAGACCGGGTCGCTGTTGTAGCGTCCGGTGTCGCGCAGCTGGGCTTTCACCGGCGTGCCGTTCTGGTTCATCTCGACGGTCAGCGAAATGATCATAGCTTGGTCACGAGAGCCGCCCTGCGTGTTCCAGCAGGGCCGGATCTTCTGGCGCACGCCCTCGATCTCGCTCGCCGTGACGACGGCGGCGAGGTTCGGCGCGGCCGGCGCCTGGCGGGTGACCTGCTGCACCGGCTTGGGCGCCTGCTCCGGCGTCTGAATCTTCTGTTGCGACTGCTTGTTCTTCAGGATGTCGTCGATCATCGAATCGACGCTCTGCTTGGGCGGCGCGGGCTTGGGCGGTGGCGGCTTGGGCGGCTCGGGCTTCTTGGCCTCGGGCGTGGGCTTGGGCGGCTCCGGCGGCTTCTCGACCTTCGGCTTCTCCGGCTCCTTGGGCTTCAATGCCACCAGATCCTCGACCGGCTTGGCGGCCTCCGTCTTGGGCTTCTCCTCCGGCTTGGGCGGCGCCGGCGGCTTGGGTGGCTCGGCAACCTCGGGCGGCTTCGGAGTCGGCGGCGACGGCGGCGGCTCGGCCGACTGCACGGGCGGCGCCTTGGTCGTCTCCTGGGCGATCGGCGCGTCCTTGGGCTGCGGCGGCAGAGTGGCCACGGTCGGCGCCCCCGCCTTCTTGTCGATCGCCTCGAACTCGACCATCACCGGCTCGGGTTCCATCGGCGGCGTGCGACCGAAGAAGTCGAGATTGAGCACCGCCGCCCCCAGCACGAAGACGTGCACCATCGCCGACACGATGGCCGGTGTGCGCATCTCGATGCTGGCGGGATGGCGACGCACCATCGTCCTCTTCGTTTCCGTTCTCTCAGCGCCGCGGGGTCGGCGCCTGGGGTTGCGGTTGGGCCGGAGCCTGCGGCGCGCGCGGCGCGGTCTGGCCGGGCGCGGCCGGGGTCACCGTTCCGCGTCCCAGCGCCTGGGCCTGCTCGCCGAGCAGGCCGAGCTGCCGGAAGCCGCTGTCGATCACCACGCCCATGACCTCCATCATCTTTCCGTAGTCGACGCTCTTGTCGCCCCGCATGAAGACGCGCTGGTCGGGCTTCTCCTCGTGCACGGCCTTCAGCTTCGCGCCGAGTTCGGCGATGTCGTACTTGGTCTCCCCGAGGAAGACCTCGCCCTGGGAGTTCACCGACACCACCATCGGCTCATCCTTGCCGCCGACTTGGCTGGCGCTGGTCTTCGGCAGGTCGACCGGGACGCCGACCTGGAGCAGCGGCGCCGTCACCATGAAGATGATCAGCAACACCAGCATCACGTCGACCAGCGGCGTGACGTTGATGTCGGCGATCGGCGTGTAGCTCCGTCGCTTGAACTTGCTGCCCGACGAGTTCGCGCCGGGCGCCGGGATGACGCCCGACATCAGACCTGTTCCTCGAGCTGACGCGACAGGATGGTGATGAACTCACCGGCGAAGGCCTCGAGCTGCTGGGCGTAACGCGAAACCTGACCCGACAGGATGTTGTAGGCGGCGGCCGCCGGAATGGCGGCGACCAGGCCGATCGCGGTGGCGAACAGCGCCTCGGAGATGCCGGGCGCCACCACCGCGAGCGACGTGTTCTTCGACTGCGCGATGTGGCTGAAGCTGTTCATGATGCCCCACACCGTGCCGAACAGTCCGACGAAGGTGGCGTTGGCGCCAACCGTGGCCAGGAAGCCCAGCCGCTTCTCGATGCCCTCCATCTCGCGTTGAATGGTGACGCCCATCACCTGCTCGATGCGCTGGCGCAGCGCCGCGCGGGCCGTGGCGCTGGAGGCGAGTCCCTTGGAGACCGAGCGGCGCCACTCGCGCATGGCGGCGGAGAAGATGCTCGACATCGGATCCTCGGGCTTGGCGCCGACGCGGTCATAGAGATCCTCGAGCGAGACGCCGGACCAGAACGTATCCTCGAACGCCTGGGCGCTGCGCTTCAGGGACCGCAGGCGGAGAACCTTTTCGAAGATGATCGCCCACGACCAGAACGACGCCAGCATGAGCAGGATCATGATGGCCTTCACGACCCAGTCGGCCTGCATGAACAGGCCGTATACGGACATGTCAATCGTCCCCGTGCCGCCGCCGAGGGGGGCTCCGGCGACCTGCGCTAGCGCGTCCATTTATGTTCTCCGTTGGTTCAAGAGGGTTGTATCCGAATATGGCGTGAGCGGGGCGATCCGCTCGCAGCTACCTGGGCCAGGGCAGTCCGCACGAGCGGCGGCAATCGGACAGGCCGACCGCCCTCGCCCATGCAGGCGACGACAAGCTCGGCTCGAACCAGGATCTCTTCATTGCGGCGCGCATGCTGAATCATGTCGAGCGACGCGCCGCGCAATTCACCGCAGCCGGTGACGATCTCGATCGAGTCGTCCAGCCGCGCCGGCTTGAGATAATCGATGGCGCAGCGGCGCACGACCCAGTTGATGCCGCGCTCCTCGCGCAGCGCCGTATGCTGCTGACCCAGCAAGCGGAGCAGCTCCGTGCGGCCCCGCTCAAGGAAGCGCAGCCAGTTGGCATAATAGACGATGCCCGCGGCGTCGGTGTCCTCGTAATAGACGCGCAGCGGCAACACATGGCTGCCGTCGTGCAAGTGGCCGGAGGTCGGCACGGCGCTCACGCATCCTCCGCCGGATCGCCCGCGGCCAGCAGGTCGAGTTGCTGCTTCTGCCCGTTGGGCATCGCCAGACCGAGATGGCGATAGCCGGCCTCGGACAACAGGCGGCCGCGCGGTGTGCGCATCAACAGGCCGAGCTGCATAAGGTAAGGCTCGATCACGTCCTCGATGACGTCGCGCTGTTCTGCCAGCGCGGCCGCCAGAGTCTCGGCGCCCACCGGGCCGCCGGCGTAGTTCTCGGCGATGCACGCCAGATAGCGGCGGTCCATGGCATCCAGTCCCCGCCCGTCGACCTCCAGCCGGGTCAGCGCCGCATCAGCTACCTGGGCGGTGACTTCGACATCCCCGGCGACCGCCGCAAAGTCGCGCACGCGGCGCAGCAGCCGGTTGGCGACGCGCGGGGTCCCCCGTGACCTTTTGGCGATCTCGGCACTGCCATCGGGTGCGAGCGTCATCTTGAGGACGCGGGCGGCGCGCTGCACGATCGTCTCGAGTTCGGCCGGCGTATAGAAAATCATGCGCAGCGGGATGCCGAAGCGCTCGCGCAACGGCCGCGTCATGAGGCCGGAGCGCGTCGTGGCCCCGACCAGCGTGAACGGCGGCAGCTCGATACGGACCGAGCGCGCGGCCGGCCCCTCGCCGATCATCAGGTCGAGCTGGAAATCCTCCATCGCGGGATAGAGAACCTCCTCGATTGCAGGATTGAGACGGTGAATCTCGTCGATGAACAACACATCGTGTGCCTGTAAATTCGTGAGCTGCGCGGCGAGGTCGCCCGCCTTCTGTATGACCGGACCGGAGGTCGCCCGGAAGCCCACGCCCATCTCGCGCGCCACGATCTGCGCCATCGTCGTCTTGCCGAGCCCCGGCGGCCCGTGCAGCAGGACGTGATCCAGTGCCTCGCCGCGCCCCTTTGCGGCGGCAATGAAGATCTTAAGGTTTTCGCGGACCTGCTTCTGGCCGATGAAATCGTCGAGCGTCTGCGGGCGCAGCGCCAGCTCGGCGGCGTCTTCCTCGGAGCGCTTCGGCGTCACCAGGCGGTCGGGAGCGGCATTCATCGCGCGAGGTCCTGGAGGCCGGCCCGAATGACGGCGTCGAGCCCGGCCCCGTCACCCAGCCGCTGCGTCGCCCGCGCCACGGCGCCGAAAGCCTCGACCCGCTTGTAGCCGAGATTGACCAGGGCCGAGACCGCGTCTTCGTTGATCGATGCCGCCGGGCTCGCCGCCTCGGCTGACCTGCCCTCCTGAGCGGGCGACGGCGCGATACCAAAGGCGGCCGCCTTGTCCTTCAGCTCGGTGACCAGTCTCGCGGCGAGCTTCGGACCGACGCCGGGGGGGCGGCTCAGGGTCGAGCGATCCTGGGCGGCGATCGCGCGGGCAATCTCGTCGGGCGACAGGGTCGAGAGGATCGACAGCGCCACGCGGGCGCCGACGCCCTGCACGGTCGTCAGGATTCGGAACCAGTCGCGCTCCTTCGTTTCGAGGAAGCCGTAGAGCGCAATGGCGTCCTCGCGCACGATCGTCTCGACCAGCATGGTCGCCGGCCCACCGATGGCGAGATCGCGCAAGGTGCGCGCCGAGGCCGACACGAGATAGCCGACTCCGCCCACGTCGATGACGGCGCTGTCGGTGTCGACGGAGTCGACCAGGCCCTTCAGCTTGGCGATCACAGCGCGGCCTCGATGCGTCGCGCCGTGGCCCGGTGATGGGCGTGGCAGATCGCGACCGCGAGCGCGTCGGCAGCGTCCTGCTTGGCATCGACACCGGGCAGCAGCCGGCCAACCATCATGGCGATCTGGTTCTTGTCGGCATGACCGGTTCCAACGACCGACTTCTTCACGAGGTTGGTTGCGTATTCGTGGACCGACAGGCCGGCTCTCGCCGGCGCCAGCATGACGACGCCCCGCGCCTGACCGAGCTTCAGGGTGGATCCTGGATTGACGTTCACGAAGGTCTCCTCGACCGCAGCCTCGGCGGGTCGCTGCGCTTCGAGAACCCGCACAACGCCTTCGAACAAATCCCTCAGCCGCTCCGCCAGCGTGCCCGTGGTCGCGACCTTGACGACGCCGTGCGCCACATGGCGCAGCCGGTTGCCCTCGACCTCGATCACGCCCCAGCCGGTCAACCGCAGGCCGGGATCGAGGCCGATCAGTCTCATCCTGCCCGGCTCAGGCCGCGAACTTCGCCAGAGCGTCGTCCGACACCTCGAAGTTGGCGTAGACGTTCTGCACGTCGTCGTTGTCTTCCAGGGCCGCGATGAGATCGAGCAGCGTCTGCACCGTCTCGCCCTCGACCGGCGCGCCGGTCCTGGGACGCCAGGTCAGCTTGGCCACGCTCGGCTGCCCCAGCGATTTCTCGAGCGCTTCCCGCACGACGTTGAAACTGTCCTGCGCACAGTAGATCTCGTGAACCGCGCCCTCGCCCTCACCGCTCACCACGTCGTCGGCGCCGGCCTCGATCGCCTTTTCCAGCACCTCGTCGGCGCTGCCGACGGACAGCGGGAAACGGAATTCGCCCAGCCGGTCGAACATGAACGACACGCTGTTGGACTCACCCAGGTTGCCGCCGTGCTTGGAGAAGCTCGAGCGGACCTCACCGGCAGTACGATTGCGGTTGTTGGTCAGGGCCTCGACGATCACGGCGACGCCGGCCGGGCCGTAGCCTTCGTAGCGGACCTCGTCATAGTTCGCGTCCGCATCGGGCCCCGAGCCGCGCTTGATCGCGCGATCGATCGTGTCGCGGGTCATGTTGGCGTCGCGCGCGGCAATCATGGCCGCCCGCAGACGCGGATTAGAGGCCGGATCGGCCGCACCCAGCCGGGCCGCCGTCGTGATCTCGCGGATCAGCTTGGTGAAGATCTTGGCCCGCACGGCGTCCTGACGCCCTTTGCGGTGCATGATGTTCTTGAACTGGGAATGCCCCGCCATTGCCAACAACCAGATTAGGTAACCGGAAGACGCGGCTATACCACTTCTCGTGGGTTTTGGCAGGCTGGAGAAGCCTCCTGAGGCGTTCAGGACAAAAAAAGGCGGGGGCCGAAGCCCCCGCTAAATAACGTCGGAACCTTGATTCCGACGCCCCCTCTAACCTGGAAGACAGTCGCCGATGTGGCGAAAAACCGTTTAACATCAAAAGGATGCCGCTTTTTCCCCAGCCCGTCAACGCCCCTCTTCAGCCACCGCTAATAGCTATGAGTTGGGCCCGGCGGATACAAGATGCGGGAAGTCAGGCGGCCGGGGCGAGCCGTCCCCCGACCCGGAGCGGCCGGATGGACTTCGCAAGCCCGGTCCGGTCGTCGGTTTCCACCACCGCCGCGCACAAAGTTCCCTCCCCCTCCGCCGGGGACAGGCGCTCGCCCGGCATCTTGCGGACGAATCGCTGGATCGCGACCTCCTTCTTCATGCCGATCACGCTGTCGTAGTCGCCGCACATGCCGACATCGGTCTGGTAGGCCGTGCCGCCGGGCAGCACCCAGCCATCCGCCGTGGGGACGTGGCTATGGGTACCCAGCACCGCCGAGACACGGCCATCGCAATAGTGACCGATCGACTGCTTCTCGCTGGTCGCCTCGCCATGGACGTCGACCAGGATCAACTGGGCACCGTGGCCCAGCGCGTACTTCGAAAGCTCGGCATCGAGGGCGCGGAAGGGATCGTCGAGCGCGTCCATGAACAGCCGGCACATGACGTTGATCACCACGACCTTCTGGCCGCGCAATGTCTGGAAGAGGTTGGCGCCCCATCCGGGCGTTCCGGGCGGGAAATTGATCGGCCGCAGCAAGCGCTTGTCCTGCGCGATGTAGGGGATGATCTCGCGCTGATCCCAGGCATGGTTGCCGGTGGTGATGCAGTCGACACCAGCTTCGTGCAGCTCGGCGCAGATCTTGGCCGTGATGCCGAAGCCGGCCGCTGCGTTCTCACCGTTGACCACGACGAAATCGAGCCCCAGCTCACGGCGCAGCCGCGGGACCTCCTTGATGACCGCATCGCGGCCGGCGCGGCCGACGATGTCGCCGCAAAACATGATCTTCATGCGTCAGACAAAGGCGCAAGCGCGCCGGTCGGTCAACAGCCAATCGAGCCGCTGGTCGTCGGCGCCGTGCGGCACGTCCGGCACGAGCTGCAGGTCGAAGCCGACGCCCACCGCCGTCACCTTGCGACGTCTGCGCAGGTCCTCCAGCGTACGGTCGTAGAAGCCGCCGCCATATCCCAGCCGCCAGCCCTCGGCGTCACAGGCCAGCAATGGCACCAGCAGAGCGTCGGGTTCGAGCGTCTCGCAGGCGGCCGAGGGCTGCAGCGTGCCGAACACCCCCGCTTCCAGCGGGTCGCCGGGGCGCCACGCACGGAAGGACAGCCGTTGGCCGCGCCCCTGCACCACGGGCAGCGCCAACCGGCAGCCTTCCCGGTGCAGGTAGGACATCAGAGGCCGGATATCGATCTCGTCCTTGATCGGCCAGAATCCCGAAACGACGCCCGGCAACCGGATGGGACGCTCGAGGCGGAAGGACTCTAGCAAGGCTTCGGCCGCTGCCCGGCGCTCGCCGTCGCCCAAGCCTTGCCGGCGGGCCAGCATCTCGGCGCGTAGCCTTCGTTTGCTCTCGATCGCAGTCATGCCGGCAAGGGAAAAAAGTGGGGCGGCTCCACGATGGGCCGTGGCTCGTAGAACCTCCAAGGCCTGCGTAAGCAGGTGGGCGTCGTGTAGCCTAGACCAAGGTCAGAGCCAGGAACAACTCCCAGGAGTTCTTATTGGCCCCGGGGTTTTAAGCGGGCCGCGCGCCGCGCAGAATTCCGCCCCGCATCCAATCTAGGCACTCGGGGCGGCGCTCGCAATGAGCAGCGGCCTTAAGTTTACGCGGCGCCGCTGACTTTCTTCGACATTTTGTCGACGCGGGCGGTGATCAGCTCCTCGAGCGCGGTGGCCAGCGTGTCGGCACTGTCCGTCGCGGTCACACGGGCATTTTCCGCCGCCTTGGCGACGCCGCGCGCCTCGCGGCTTTCCTCGGCCAGCAGCAGCGAGGCGAACACCAGAAGCTTGAACTCCGGCGTGCCGGGAAGCTGGCGCCGAAGCTCGCTCACCTTGCCGTCGACATAGGTGGCCAGCTCCTGGACACGCGCTTCCTCGCCTTCGCCACAAGCGAGTTCGTAAGTACGACCGGCAATCTGAACCGAAACCTGCGGCATTTTCCGCTTCTCCTGGTTTATTGCGCCTTGTTCGGCGTTTGAGGGGTTTTACAGTTTGCCACGTCGCGTGCGGCGACGCACGCCCGGGCTGGGGAGAAAGCGGGTCTGTCAGGACTGGTCTGCAGCCAGCAGCGAGCGGATGTATTCCATCGCCCGTTCGAGGCGGGCTTCGACCTCGGTCGCCACGCGCTTCAGCTCTTCATGTTCGCTTTCGACCTTGGCCAGCCGGGTGGCGAGGGCGTCGGAACGCTCCCGCTCGAGACGCAGACGTTCGTCGACCATCGATTCGAGCCGGCTCAGCGCGCTGTCGACTCGGTCCGTTACGCTGGCTGCCTTGGACATCGTTCCCCCGACAGCGAATCGCCGTTGATCACCCGGCTGAATCTGCTCCATCCACCAAGATTAGGTGTTGTGCCTGTTAGCGGTCAACATCTTGCCCCTGTGGAGGGTAAAAGCCCGCAAGATGTTGGCTTTGCCCGTGTTTTTGCGCATTGACGGGCCAAAGGGTGGTCGTCATGTTGCGCGCCATCCGAAAAACCATACGGCACAAGCATAAAATGACCGATCAGACCGCTGCCCCGCGCGATATGGCGAACGCCATCAGGGCCTTGGCCATGGACGCCGTGCAGCTGGCGGATTCGGGGCATCCCGGCATGCCGATGGGCATGGCGGACGTGGCCACGGTCCTGTTCTCCAAGTTCCTGAAGTTCGACGCCTCGGAGCCCAACTGGCCCGATCGCGACCGCTTCATCCTGTCGGCCGGCCACGGCTCGATGCTGCTCTATTCGCTGCTGCATCTCACCGGCTATGCCGACATGACCCTCGACGAGCTGAAGAAGTTCCGCCAGCTCGGGGCCCGCACCGCGGGCCATCCCGAATACGGCCATGCGAGCGGCATCGAGACGACCACCGGCCCGCTCGGTCAGGGCCTCGGCAATTCGGTCGGCTTCGCCCTCGCCGAGCGGATCCTCGCCGAGCGGTTCGGTCGCGACGTGGTCGACCACTACACCTACGTGATCGCCGGTGACGGCTGCCTGATGGAAGGTGTCGGCCAGGAAGCCATCACGCTGGCCGGCCATCTCGGCCTCGGCCGCCTGATCGTGCTGTTCGACGACAACGGCATCTCGATCGACGGCCCGACCTCGCTGTCGACCTCCGAAGATCACAAGAAGCGCTTCGCCGCCGCCGGCTGGCACGTGCAGGCCGTCGACGGCCATGATCCCGAGGCTGTCACGCGCGCCATCCGCAAGGCGCGCAACGTCACCGACAAGCCCTCGCTGATCGCCTGCAAGACCGTGATCGGCTACGGCGCACCGACCAAGGCCGGCACCGCCGCCACGCACGGCTCGCCGCTGGGCAAGGACGAGATCGCCGGCGCCCGCGCCAAGCTCGGCTGGAACCACGAACCGTTCGACATTCCCGAGGCGGTGTTCTCCGCCTGGCGCAAGATCGGCGCCCGCGGCAAGTCGGCCCGCCGCAAGTGGACCAAGAACCTCGCCGCCATGGCGCCCGAGGATCGCGCCGAGTTCGACCGCCGCCAGAAGGGCGACATTCCGCCCGCGGTCGGCGAGGCGATTGCCGCGTTCAAGGCGAAGATCGCAGCCGAGAAGCCGTCCTGGGCCACCCGCAAGTCGAGCCAGGAGGCGCTCGAGGTCATCAACCCGGTGCTGCCCGACACGGTTGGCGGCTCGGCCGACCTGACCGGCTCGAACAACACCAAGACCGCCACGCTGAAGGGCGCCTCGCGCGCCGATACCGCCGGCCGCTACATCTATTACGGCATCCGCGAGCATGCGATGGCCGCCGCGATGAACGGAATGGCGCTGCATGGTGGCGTCATTCCCTACGGCGGCACCTTCATGGTGTTCACCGACTATTGCCGGCCGTCGATCCGCCTCTCCGCGCTGATGGGCGTGCGGGTCATCTATGTGATGACGCACGATTCGATCGGCCTCGGCGAAGACGGCCCGACCCACCAGCCGGTCGAGCACCTCCCGGCCCTGCGCGCCATTCCCAACCTGCAGGTGCTGCGTCCGGCCGACGCCATCGAGACGGCGGAATGCTGGCAGATCGCCCTGGAATCCAGGCACACGCCGAGCGTGCTCGCGCTCACCCGCCAGAACCTGCCGACCGTGCGCGGCGCCGGTGACGAGAATCTGTGCGCCAAGGGCGCCTACATCCTCGCCGGCGAAGAGGCCGCCCCGATCCGCCTGATCGCGTCGGGCTCGGAAGTACAGCTCGCCCTCGCCGCCCGCGATCTCCTCGCCAAGGACGGACTCGCCGCCGCTGTCGTCTCAATGCCGTCGTGGGAGTTGTTCGCGGCGCAGGAAGACACATATCGCAACAAGGTGATGGGCGGCGACGGCACGATCCGCGTCGCCTGCGAGGCGGCGACCGGCTTCGGCTGGGAACGCTGGCTCGGATCCAAGGGCGCTTTCGTGGGCATGAAGGGCTTCGGCGCTTCGGCCAAGGCCTCGGAACTCTACAAGCATTTCGGCATTACGGCCGAAGCGATCGCACAGGCGGCGCGCCGGTTGGCGCAATAACGGAGGGAATAAGATGGCTGTTCGTGTTGCAATCAACGGCTTCGGCCGCATCGGCCGCAATGTGCTGCGCGCCATCATGGAATCCGGCCGCAAGGACATCGAGGTCGTGGCAATCAACGATCTCGGCCCGGTCGAGACCAATGCCCACCTCTTCCGTTTTGACTCCGTTCACGGCCGCTTCAACGGTGAAGTGAAGGTCGCCGGCGACACGATCGACGTGGGCCGCGGCCCGATCAAGGTCACCGCCGAGCGCGATCCTGCGAAGCTGCCGCACAAGGCGATGGGCGTCGACATCGCGCTCGAGTGCACCGGCATCTTCACCTCCAAGGACAAGGCCTCGGCCCATCTGACCGCCGGCGCCAAGCGCGTCCTTGTCTCGGCTCCCGCCGACGGCGCCGACCTGACGGTGGTCTACGGCGTGAACCACGACAAGCTCACCAAGGACCATGTCATCGTCTCCAACGCCTCGTGCACGACGAACTGCCTGGCCCCGGTCGCCATGGTCCTGAACGACGCGGTCGGCATCGACCACGGCTTCATGACGACCATCCACGCCTACACCGGCGACCAGCCGACGCTCGACACGATGCACAAGGATCTGTACCGCGGCCGCGCCGCGGCGATGTCGATGATCCCGACCTCGACCGGCGCCGCCAAGGCCGTCGGCCTCGTGCTGCCAGAGCTGAACGGCAAGCTCGACGGCGTGTCGATCCGCGTGCCCACGCCGAACGTCTCGGTCATCGACTTCAAGTTCGTCGCCAAGAAGAAGACGACCAAGGAAGAGATCAACGAGGCCGTGAAGCGCGCCGCCGCCAACCAGCTCAAGGGCATCCTGGGCTGGACCGACCAGCCGAACGTCTCGATCGACTTCAACCACGACCCGCACTCATCGACCTTCCACATGGACCAGACCAAGGTCATGGAAGGCACGCTGGTGCGCGTCATGAGCTGGTACGACAATGAGTGGGGCTTCTCCAACCGCATGGCCGACACCGCCGTCGCGATGGGCAAGCTCGGCTGATCCAGCCGCTCCGCGAAGAAACGACGGGCGCCCCTCGGGGCGCCCGTTTTTTTGCCGGGAGCGCGCGCCACCCCAGCTATGAATCTCGCCGCGCCTTGATGCCGCGAAAAGCCTCCTGGATGTCCACGGGTTCGTGCTGCGGCGGGCGCGCCGCCTGAAGGGTCACCAGGCCCGCCAGGTGACCCAGCATGAGCTTCGCGGCCTTGTCCGCCCTGCCACCCAGGATCGCGTCGGCGATGTCGCCATGGTCGTGCGGGCCGGCGCAGTTGGTGAGCTGGCGCGGGGCGGCCAGCGAGAAATGCATGGTGGAGCGCGTCAGCAGGCCGCGCAGCAGGCGCGTCAGCTCGTCGTTGCCGCACAGTTCGGCGAGCAGGACGTGGAACTCGCCCGACAGTTCGAACAGGCGGCCGCGATCGTCGCGGCGGGTGGCCGCCTTCTCCTCGGAGACGTGCGCCTTGAGGCGCTTCGCCGCCGCCGTCGTATGGCCCTCGCTGAGGCGGCGCACGATCGCGGCCTCCAGCATAGAGCGCACGTCGTAGATCTGGCGCATTTCTTCGGTCGTGAGCGAAGGCACGAAAGTCCCTCGATTGGGGATCGCGGTCAGCCAGCCTTCGTGGACCAACCGGTGCAACGCCTTGCGCACGCGCTCGCGGCTGACGCCCAGCACGCGCGCGAGCGCCGGCTCCTGCAGCTTCGTCCCGGGCGCGAGGCGGCCCATGTGCATCGCCCGCCTGATCGCGCCATAGACCGCCTCGTCGGCGGCGACGTCGCCCTTCCTCGGTTTACGCGGCATCGATCTCCTCCACCGCGGCGACCAGCAACCTGAGGCCCTGCGCGAAATCCGCGAGGTCCATCGCCTCGTCGGGATTGTGGCTGCCATGTTCGTTGCGGATGAAGATCATCGCCGTTGGCACGCCCATGATCCCGAACACCGCCGCGTCATGCCCGGCACCGCTCGCCATCGGCAATGCCTCGATATCCAGTTGCTTCGCCAGTCGTTCGAGCCGCGCGCGGTGCCCCCGGTCGATCGGACCGGGCTTGGCGTTGGTGAAGGCGCCGAGATCGATGGTGACGCCGCGGCGCGCGCCGATCTCCCCGGCGATCTCGCGCAGCCGCCGGTCGATGGCGAGCAGCACCTCGTTGTCCTCGCTGCGGATGTCCATCGAGAACCACAGCTCGCCCGGAATCTTGGTCATCGTGTGCACTGCGGTATCAGTGTGGAACTGCCCGACGGTACAGACGAGGTCCTTGCCCGCAGCCTCGTGCTCCAGCCACAACGCCTCGAGACGCGACACGAATTCGACGCCGGCCAGCAGCGCGTCGTTGCGCGACAGACGCGGCTCAGAACCGGCATGGCCGTACCGGCCGACGATGTGCGGATCGCGGTAGCGGAGGTTGCCACGGATACCGGTGACGATCCCGACCGGCAAGCCGCGCTGCACCAGCACCGGCCCCTGCTCGATATGCAGCTCGAGGAAGCAGGCGATGTGTGCGGTATCGAGCTGAGGCTCGCGGGCGCGGATGCGGTCGGGCGCGAAGCCCGCCTCCTTCATGTGCTCGGCCAGCGTGCGGCCGGTGTCGGGACGTCGGCAGGCATCCAACGCCCCGGGCTCCAGCAGGCCGAAGGCGGCACGGCTGCCGATATAGGGCGCGGGAAACCAGGACAGTTCCTCGGCGCGCACGCCCATCACGGTAATATCGCGCCTGGGCCGGCGGCCGGCGCGATGCCACCGCGCCAGCATCGCCATGCCCGCGACGACGCCTGCCGCGCCGTCGTAGTTGCCGCCCTCCGGCACCGAATCGAGATGCGAGCCCGTCATGATGGCGGGCAGCGAGCGGTCCTGCCCCGGCAAGGTCAGGTAGAGGTTGCCGGCAGCATCGGTGCGCGTCTCCAGCCGCAGAGTCTGGCCGATGCCTTGCATCAGGTCGTGCGCCATCTGCTCGCCCTCACCGTAGGACGCGCGGGTGACGCCGAGGCGGGCTTTGGAGTGCGTGCGCAGGTGCTCGAACCAGTGGCCCGCCAGGGCGGTTTCGGGATCGAGGTCGCGGTGGAGTTCGGTCATGGGCCTGCCGGCGGTTGGTAGAAGTATGTGCACATAAAGCCAAGAAATGTGCACATCCTGTTGGAGGACGACATGCAAGGCGTGAGCCAGACGCGCGACCTGGTGGGCTACGGCGGAACACCGCCGGCCTGGAAGCTACCCGCCGGGGCCCGCCTCGCGATCTCGATGGTGGTCAATTTCGAGGAGGGCGCGGAGTTCGCTGTCAGCGACGGCGATCCGCAGGCCGAGAAGATGTCCGAGGTGGTGAGCGTGGTCCCGCCGGGACGCTGGGACCAGGGCAACGAGCAGATCTTCGCCTACGGCATGCGCGCCGGCATCTGGCGCATGCTGACCGCGCTGGAGAAGCACCGGATGCCCGCGACTTTCTACATGTGCGGCCGCGCCGTCGAGCGCCTGCCGCAACTCGCCCGGCGAATCGTCGAGGCCGGACACGAGGCCGCCTGCCATGGCTGGCTGTGGCGTCCCCATGCCGACTATACCGACCGCGAGAGCGAACTGAACGATCTCCGGCGCTGCGTCGAGGTCACGAAAAGCGCGACGGGCCAGCGTCCTACGGGCTTTTTCTGCCGCGGCAGCGAAAGCCCCGAGACGCGCTCCATCCTGCGCGAGCTGGGCTTCGGCTACGCGAGCAACGGCTTCGACGACGACCTGCCTTACTGGGACAGGGCCGACGCGCAGTGCCCGCTGCTGGTGCTGCCCTACGCCCTCGACAGCAACGACATGAAGTTCTTCCATCCCAACGGCTTCGTCCGTGCCGACGAGATGGTCGACTATGTACGCGACGCCATCGAGACGCTGTTCGAAGAAGGCGAGGCCGGCCACCCCAAGCTGCTGAACATCGGCTGGCACCTGCGCATTGCGGGCCGCCCCGGCCGCTTCGCTGCCTTCAAGCGCGTGCTCGCCCTGCTCGAATCCTACGGCGACAAAGTGTGGATCGCGCGGCGCGATGCCATCGCGCAATCGTGGCGGGAACAGTTCCCGGCATGAGCCGGCGTCCCAAGGTGGTTGGCATGCCCCTTGCGTTTGCAGCAGCAGGGAGGCGGAACAGTTGCAGCAAGCAGTGAAAGCCAACGCAGCGCGCACGCTGGATGTCGAGGATCTGAGCGTCCGCTACGGAACGTCGACGGCGGTCGACGGCGTGACGCTCGCCATCGAGCCCGGCGAGGTCGTGGCGCTGCTCGGGCCCTCGGGCTGTGGCAAGACCACTCTTCTCCGGGTCATCGCCGGCTTCGTGCGGCAGGCCACGGGCCGCGTGCGCGTCGACGGCGCCACCATCGACCACCTGCCGCCCAACCAGCGCAACATCGGTATCGTCTTCCAGAACTACGCCCTCTTCCCGCACATGACGGTGGCGGAGAACGTCGCCTACGGCCTGCGCGCCCGCGGCCTCAAGGGCCCGGAGGTCGAGGCTAGGGTCACGCGCTTCCTCGAGACCGTGCAGCTCGGAGGCTTCAAGGACCGCCTGCCGCGTCAGCTCTCAGGCGGCCAGCAGCAGCGCGTGGCGCTGGCGCGCGCCCTCGCGATCGAGCCCTCGATCCTGCTGCTCGATGAGCCGTTCGCGGCGCTCGACCGCAACCTGCGCCTCGACATGCAGATCGAGATTAAGCGCCTACAGCGGACCCTGGGTCTCACGACCATCCTAGTAACGCACGACCAGGACGAGGCCATGAGCGTCGCCGACCGCATCGCCGTCATGAACAAGGGCAAGGTCGAGCAGTTCGGCACGCCGGTCGCGATCTACGACGAGCCGCAGACCCTGTTCGTGAACGGCTTCATCGGCACCACAAACCTGATGAACGGCAGGATCGCCTCGCTTCAGAACGGCAGCGCGACCGTCGCGCTGGAGGCCGGAGCCACGATCGATCTGACGGCGCCGGCCGGTCTCGGCATCGGCGCGCCCGTGCTGATGTCGGTGCGGCCCGAGCAACTGACTCTTTCCTCGGTCCCCGGACCGGATGCCTGGAAGATCGAGCCCGGACTGGCGCTCCCCATCGGGGCCCAGCTCGTCCACGAGGCCCGGGCGACCGACGGAACCTTCCTCAAGATCATCGAGCCGCGCCGTGCGGTGGCCGCCGACGCGGCCCGGACCTACTGCACCCTGGCCGCCGATGCGCGCCCCATGTTGTTCCCGCGTTCCACCTGACAACAACGGAGATCGTTTCATGTTCAGCCGCAGACGTCTGCTCGCCGGTGCCACCGCCCTCGGCGGCGCCGC
Organism: Rhodospirillales bacterium 24-66-33; assembly: GCA_002281855.1. Taxonomy (GTDB): domain Bacteria; phylum Pseudomonadota; class Alphaproteobacteria; order Reyranellales; family Reyranellaceae; genus Reyranella. The sequence goes on from NCHQ01000003.1 coordinate 100,317, forward strand.
GTTCCTTCCCTCGATCGCGCACGCCAAGGGCAGCGTCGCCGCCGCCATCTATCCCGGTACCTGGGAGGAGGCGTTCCGCGCCATCGTGGCGCCGGCGCTGAAGAAGAAGGACAGCGTCGACCTAGAACTGCAGCCGCTCTTCGCCGTCGACCAGGTCGCGAAGGCCAAGGCCGCCCGCGGCGCCCCCCCGTTCGACGCCTTCGTTCTCGATCCGGGTCCGCGCATCACCGCGATCCAGGACGGCCTGTTCGACAAGATCGACATGAAGAAGATCACCAATGCCTCCAAGCTGCCGGCCGGACTGGTCGACGAATGGGGCGTCGGCGTCAACGCGCAGGTCGTCGGTATTGCCTACAACCCGAAGAAGGTTCCCGCGCCCAAGGGTTGGAAGGATCTCTTCGTCGAGCCGTGGGTCTCACGCCTCGGCCTCACCGGCTTCCAGACCACGTTCGGCACCGTGTCGCTGATCGAGATCGCCAAGGTGTTCGGCGGCTCCGAAACCAATATCGAGCCGGCACTCGTCGAACTGAAGAAGGTCCTGCCGAAGATCGCCGCGGTCGGCCAGCCGGCCGCCATGCCGAGCCTGTTCCAGCAAGGCCAGTGCGACGTGATGTACACCAACACCCAGACCGTCGCGACGCTGAAGGGCCGCGGCGTCGACATCGAATTCGTGAAGCCGGAGACCGGCGCCATCACCTTCCTGACGACCCTGCACATCGCCAAGGGCGCCGCGGACGTGGAGAATGCCTACAAGTACATCGACATCGTCGCCGGCAAGGACGTGCAGGAGGCGCTGACCAAGCCACCCTACAACTTCATCCCGGTGAACAAGGATGTGCCGGTCCCGTCGTATCTGCCGATGAAGAGCCTCGACGAGATGTCGAGCTTTGTCCGTCACGACTGGGCGAAGATCAATCCGCTGCGCGCCGGGTGGATCGAGAAGTTCAACAAGGAAATGGCGAAGTGAGGAAGCTGGCGGAGTGGCAGCTCGCGCTGCCGCTCGCGCTGGCCTTTGCTTCGATCTTCCTGGCGCCGCTCCTCATGCTTGTCGGCGTCAGCTTCTTCAATGACGACAAGATCAGCCAGCCGGGTTTCGGTCAGTGGGCCAAGTTTCTCGGCGATCCCTTCAGCTACAAGGTGATCGCCGACACGATGCTGCTCGGCCTCAAGACGGTGTGCGCCACCATCGTGATCGGCTATCCGCTGGCCCTCATCTACCTCGACGCCTCGCCGCGCCTGCAGAAGGTGCTGATCTTCATCATCGTGATGCCGCTGCTGCTCTCCGTCGTCGTCCGCACCTTCGCCTGGATTGTCGTGCTGGGCCGCGAGGGCGTGGTGAACACGCTGCTGATGCAGCTCGGCATCATCTCCGAGCCGCTGCGCCTGCTGCAGACCGAACTCGGCCTCGTGATCTCGCTCACCCAGATCGAGATGCCGCTGATGCTGCTGCCCCTGATCAGCGTTATGTCGCGGCTCGATCCCAACCTGCGCGACGCCTCCTCCGCCCTCGGCGCCTCGCGCTGGCGCACGCTGTTCAAGGTGATCGTGCCGCTCAGCATGCCCGGCCTGGTCGCCGGCTGCCTGCTGGTGTTCGCCAGCTCCACCACCGCCTTCATCTCGCAGACCGTGATCGGCGGCGTCCGCCTGATCTATCTGCCGCTCCTGATCTGGCAGCAGTCGCTGGTCGTCTTCAACTGGCCCTTCGCCGCCGTGGTGTCGCTCACGCTCCTGGTCTCGGTGCTGACGGTGGTGAGTGCCCTCTCTTATCTGGGCCGCCGTTCCGGAGGCTATGTCCATGGGTAGGCGTCGCAGTCTCGCCGACCTCTCCTACAGCCTCGTGATCGGCACGCTGGCCGGGCTGGCGCTGCTGATCATCGTGGCGCCGGTGGTGATCGTGCTGACGACGTCCTTCACCGAGGGCCGCTCCCTCAAGTTCCCGCCGACGGGTTTCTCGCTGCAATGGTACGAGGCCCTGTTCGATGCTTCGAAGTCGCGGCAGATCCATCGCGCCGTCTACAACTCGCTCGAGGTGGCTGCCTGGTCGACCGGCTTCGGCATCCTGTTCGGCAGTATGGCGTCGCTCGGCCTGGCGCGGAACCGCCACAGGCTGGCGCGCGTCGCCGACGGGCTCTTCATGTCGCCGCTGGTCCTGCCCGGCCTCACCTTCGGCCTGGCGGCGCTGATGTACTTCACGCTGATCGGCTTCCGGCCGTCCATAAACCTGATCATCGCCGGCCATATGATCGTGACCGTGCCGTTCATCATCCGAACGACATCGGCCAGCATCTCCCAGCTCGACCCGGCGCTGAACGATTCCTCGCAGAGCCTGGGCGCGAGCTGGCTCTACACGATGCGTCGCGTGACCCTGCCTCTGATCGCGCCCGGCATCTTCGCCGGGGCGTTCCTGGCCTTCATGGCCTCGATCGACAACGTGCCGGTGTCGCTGTTCCTGTCGACGGCGCGCACCGACATGCTGCCCATCCGCATGTGGGGCATGATGGAATCGACGCTCGACCCGCGCATCGCCGCCGTGTCGGGCGTGTTGATCACCGCCGCCTTCCTGTTGATGCTGATCATGGAATGGACGGTGGGACTGACCCGCCGCATGCGCGACTGACGAGGACCCGCCAATGGAACTGATCCCCCAGCCCCTCACGAAGGAAGCCTTCGCCCCGTTCGGCGACGTGATCGACGTGCCCGACGTCCCGGGCCGCACCTACTACGAGGACGCACTGGGCAACCTGCGTTCGACCGCGCATGCCAGCCTCTCGGTCAGCCTGAAGGCCGAGACGCCAGACCGGCCGCTGCGCAGCGACTATCTGGAACGTCACGAATTTTCCTCCCAGACCTTCGTTCCCCTTGATGTCGAGCGCTGGTTGATCGTCGTGGCGCCGCATGCCGCCGCGGGCGGCCCCGACGCGAGCGGCATGAAAGCCTTCATCGCCACCGGCAAGCAGGGCGTCACCTACCGGCCCGACACCTGGCATCACGGCCTCACCGTGCTCGACCGGCCGGGCCGCTTCGCCGTGTTCATGTGGCGCGACGGCGGCAAGGGCGACGAGGAGTTCGTGCCGGTGACGCCTTTCACCATCCACATTCCCTGATCCGGAGCCAACGACGATGCCCTACGAGGTCCGCCGCGATTTCATCGGCTACGGCGCCAACCCGCCCGATCCGAAATGGCCCGGCGGCGCGCGCATCGCCGTGAACTTCGTCATGAACTACGAGGAGGGCTCCGAGCCCTCGATCCAGGACGGCGAAGGCCATACCGAGATCGGACTCAGCGACGCGGCCGGCATGGGCCAGTCGATCCAGGGCCGCGATCTCGCGGCGGAAGGCCTGTTCGAATATGGCAGCCGGGTCGGCTTCTGGCGGCTGATGCGGCTGTTCCAGGAGCGCGGCCTGCCGATGACCATCTTCGGCTGCGGCCTCGCAATGGAGCGCAATCCCGAAGCTTCGGCCGCCATTGCGGAGTCGGGCTTCGACGTCTGCTCGCATGGCTGGCGCTGGATCAAGCACTACGAGCTCGACGAGGCGACCGAGCGCGACCATATCCGCAAGGCGATCGCGGCCATCCAGAAGATGACCGGCGAGCGGCCGCTGGGCTGGTACTGCCGCTATGGGCCGGGCGTGAACACGCGCCGCCTCGTCGTCGAGGAAGGCGGCTTCCTCTACGACAGCGACTATTACGGCGAGGAGCTGCCCTTCTGGTTGACCGTCGACGGCAAGCCGCAGCTCGTCGTGCCCTACTCCGTCACCAACAATGACGGGCAGTTCGGCGCCTCGATCGGCACGTCGGACCAGTGGTTCTCCTTCGTGCGCGACGCCTTCGACATGCTCTACCGCGAGGGCGCGACGCAGCCCAAGATGATGTCGATCGGTCTGCACATGCGCCTGATCGGCCATCCCGCGCGCGCCGTCGGCCTGCAGCGCCTGCTCGACCACATCCAGAGGCACGAAGGCGTCTGGGTGACCCGCCGCCTCGACATCGCCCGGCACTGGATCAACACCCATCCCTATCCGGGCAAGGGCCTGAATGAGTAGCACCGTGTATTATGGCGGCGATGGACCATCCGGTGATCCTGGTACGCGACTGGAAGCAGACCGAGGCGGCCCTGCTCGCGGCGCGCGCCGCGGGGACGGCACCGGTGCTGCTGACGCCTGAGGATGCCGCCTCGTTCTACGGCGCGGGATATCTCGGCGCCCTGCAGGAACGCGCGCGCGAAGAGTTTCCCGACGTGGCCTTCACGCTGATCGTCGATTGCGGCGACGCACCGGGCTACGCGCTGGCCTGCCTGCGCGCCGGGGTCCGCACGCTGTCGATGCGCACCTGGAACGACAAGATTGCCGACATCGCCCGTCAGATGGGCGCCGAACTGGTGAGGAGACCTTCATGAGCTGGCAACCGACTCGCGACCTGATCGGCTATGGCCCCAATCCGCCCGATCCGAAATGGCCCGGCGGCGCGCGCCTCGCGATCAACTTCGTGGTGAACTTCGAGGAAGGCTCCGAGCCATCGGTCCAGGACGGTGAAGGCTACACCGAAACCGGCCTCACCGAATCGAGCACCTCCTCGATCGGCCTGAAGGGCCGTGACCTCGCCGGCGAGGGCATGTTCGAGTATGGCAGCCGGGTCGGCTTCTGGCGCATCCACCGCGCCTTCCAGGAGCGCGGAATGCCACTCACCGTGTTCGGCTGCGCGCTGGCGCTCGAGCGCAATCCGCCGGCCGCGGAGGCGATCCGGGCCGCCGGCTGGGACGTCTGCTGCCATGGCTGGCGCTGGGTCCGCCATTTCCAGCTCTCCGAAGAGGAGGAGCGCGAGCACATCCAGAAGGCCATCAAGTCGCTGGAGCAGTCGGTCGGTGAGCGGCCGGCCGGCTGGTACTGCCGCTATGGCCCCAGCGTGAACACACGCCGCCTGCTGATCAAGGAAGGCGGCTTCACCTACGACAGCGACTATTACGGCGAGGAACTGCCCTTCTGGCAGACCGTCGAGGGCAAGCCGCACCTCGTCGTCCCCTACTCGCTAACCAACAACGACGGCAAATACGCCGCCGGCATGGTCCACTCCGACCAGTGGTTCAGCTTGGTGAAGGACGCGTTCGACGTCCTCTACAAGGAAGGCTCGACGCAGCCCAAGATGATGTCGGTCGGCCTGCACCAGCGCCTGATCGGCCACCCCGCGCGCATGGCCGGCCTCTGGCGCTTCCTCGACTACGTCCAGAAGCATGAGGGCGTCTGGGTCACCAAGCGCCTCGACATCGCCAAGCACTGGATCGCCACTCACCCGTATCCTGGCAAGGGTCTCAACGAGTAAAGCGCTCCGCAGGAGCGCTTGGCGGCGTGTAGCGTCGCAGGGAGCGAAGCGACTGAAGCGCGGGCGCCGCACGGTGCAGAATAGAGACCCGGTGCCCTCCCCCTCCTCTATCCTCCCCCGTGAGACGGGGGCGGAGGTTGTGTTTCGGCGCGCCCGGCAACCATGCGGACCTTGCCGGGCGACGCGAACCAGATCGAGGCTGCGCCCAGGACACTGAAGCCAAGGGCGACGATGAAGGCCAGGCGATAGGCGCCCTCGTAATCGTACAGCACACCTGTGATCCAAGGGCCGGCGGCGCCGCCCGCCAGCAGCGACACCATGATGATGCTGAAGATCGAGCCGAAGTGCGGGCCGTCGAAGATCTCGGCCACCACCGATCCCATCAGGCTGGTGAAGGAATAGCCCAGCACGCCCTGCGACAGGACCATGAGGTAGAGCAGCGGCTCCGACGGACCGGCGCCGAGCGCCAGCAGCGCCGCATAGCAGATCACGAAGCCCGCTCCGGCAATCGTCCAGACCACCTCGCGGCCGATCCGGTCCGACAGGCCGCCGAGCAGGATCTGACCCGGGATGCCGACCATCGCCACGAAGCCCAGCGCCCACGCCGCCTGCATCGGGCCGAAGCCGATCTCGACCAGGTACTTGGTCTGGTGCACCTGTACCGCGTACCAGGCATAGCCCGTGCTGAAGAAGCCGATGCAAAGCCACCAGAAGCGCTGCGTGCGGACGGCCCTGGCGACGGTCCATTCGATGGCGACCCAGTGCGGATCGACGATGGCTGCGGCACGGCGCGCCGCCGCGGTGCCCGCTTCCTTGGCACCGTCGGGCAGCAGGCCGAGATCTTGCGGTCGCTTGGTGACGAACAGATTGATCGGCATCAGGACGAACAGGGTCATCAGGCCGAGCGCCCAGCAGGCACTGCGCCAGCCGTCCTTCAGGATGATCGTCTGCAGCCACGGCAGGATCAGGATCGCGCCGACGCCCACCCCGGAAAAGGCAAGTCCGGTCGCCAGCGCGCGGCGGCGCACGAACCAGTTCGGCAGATACTGCGACTGCACGGAAAAGCTCATGCAGTTCGCACCGGCGCCCACCAGGACGCCGAGCGTCGCGTAGAGCTGCCACGGCGAGTCGATCACGGTCGCGCCCAGCAGGCCCGCCGCCGTCAGCACGATGCCGATCTCGATCAGGAAGCGCGGTCCGCGCCGATCCATGGTCCGGCCGACGACCGGACTTATCACCGCCGACACCAGGAAGCCGAAGGAGAAGGCGCCCGCCGCAAGGCCACGATCCCAGCCGAACTCGTCGACGATCGGAGGGAACATCAGCGAGAAGGCCGTGCGGGTGGTCACGCTGACCGCGACGGTCAGGAAGGCGATCGCGATGATCACCCAGCCGAAGAAGAAGGGCAGGCGCGCAGCGAACGACGCGGGTCGCGCGGGCAACGGGGGAGACGGCACCGACTTATCCTTCTTTTTTCGTTTCGCCAGACGCATCTTGGCCCGGAGAGGCTGACAGCCTGTCCCCACGCCCGCCCCGAGGTCAATGACGTGTCAGGTAGTCGGGGCCTCCCCGGACGCCTGCCGGGGCTTGAACCGCTCCTCCCGCGCCGCTATCACCGCGCGACCGCACAAAATGGGAGACCGGACGTGAAGATCACCCGCACCGTCAAGAAGATCCTCGACAATTACGAGAGCGATTGCCCCGGCACCAAGGCCAACCTGGCCCGCATCCTGATGCACGGCCGCCTGGGCGGCACGGGCAAGATGGTGATCCTCCCCGTCGACCAGGGCTTCGAGCACGGCCCGGCCCGCTCCTTTGCGCCGAACCCGGACGCCTACGACCCGCACTACCACTACCAGCTGGCCATCGACGCCGGCCTGAACGCCTATGCCGCCCCGCTCGGCCCGCTCGAGGCCGGCGCCGACACCTTTGCGGGCGCGATCCCGACCATCCTCAAGTGCAACTCGGCCAACTCGCTGTCGACCAACAAGGACCAGGCCGTGACGGCCACCGTGGCTGACGCGCTGCGCCTGGGCTGTTCGGCGATCGGCTTCACGATCTACCCGGGTGCCGAAGACCAGTACGAGATGATGGAAGAGATCCGCGAGCTGTCGGCAGAGGCCAAGGCGGTCGGCCTCGCCGTCGTCATGTGGTCCTATCCGCGCGGCGGCAAGCTCGACAAGGCGGGCGAGACAGCGATGGACGTCTGCGCCTATGCCGCCCATATCGCGGCCCTGCTCGGCGCCCACATCATCAAGGTGAAGCCGCCGACGAACGTGCTGTGGCAGCCCGAGGCGAAGGCCGCCTACGAGAAGGCCAACGTCGACATCTCGACCATGGCCGCCCGCATCAAGCACGTGATGCAGGCGACCTTCAACGGCCGCCGCATCGTCGTCTTCTCGGGTGGCGAGGCAAAGGACCTCGAGGGCCTGTTCACCGAGATCCGCAGCCTGCGTGACGGCGGCGCCAACGGCTCGATCATCGGCCGCAACACCTTCCAGCGCCCGCGCGCCGAGGCGCTCGACATGCTCGACAAGATCATCGGCATCTACCAGGGCAAGATGTAAGACACGCTGCCGATCTAGGCTCTCAGGGGCGTTGGGTGACCTTCCGGGTCACCCAACGCCCTTTTTGCTGGGGCGGCCTACTTGGCCGGGCGTGGCGCCGGACAGTTGAACTCGATCCGGCGGGCGGGCATGGCCTGGTGAGGCGGAACTTCGCTCCCCGCCGGAAGGGTCCTGGGCCAGGCACCCGAGGCGAGCCGGGCCTCGATGAGGGGGACGAGCTGCTGGAGGATCACCCACCCCTTCATGCGCGTTCCGGGATAGGTCGTGTGAACGCCATCGGCGTAGAGGTCGGGATCGAACGGCATCTTGCCGGCAACGTCGATGAAGTCGATCCCGTGCGTCCGCGCGTATTTCGCCAGCACCACGTTCTGGAAATTCGCCAGGCGCTCGATGTCGCGATAGCGGTACGGAAACATGTAGAGGTTCAGGTAGTCCCAGGTCATGCGATTGCGGATCGGGTCGAGCTTCAGCCCGTCCTTCGCCATCCACATGAACGAGGTCACGGCGAACTCGCTGTCGATCGGTGCCAGGTCGGCGTGAATCCGGTCGAGATCGCCGAGGATCGTCGTAAGCCCCACCGGCAGATCCTCGCGCTTGATGTCCGGATTGGTCTCGGACAGTCCCTTCGGCCAGACCACCTCATAATCCGGCTTGGGCGCCTCGTTGCCTTCCGATTGCAGCTTCATGACCGCCACCAGCGTGTAGATTCGCCGGGCGATGTCGGAGTAGCGCGAGAGGTCGGCCAGCCATCCCTTGGACGCCTGATCGAGATGGACCATCGGCGCGGGCTTCTCCCCCGAAGGCAGTGACGGTATCACGCTGGAGAGGAGAAACTGGTTGCCGCCCTCATGATAGATGACGAGGTCGGGCCGTGCCGGCACGACTTCGGTGCGCACGACCGCCTCAATGCCCGTCGAGCCCATGGATTCGCGCCCCGCATTGCCGACCTCGAAGCGTATGTCCGGCCTGTTCTTCGCCGCCCACAGGTTGAGCCAATGCCCGATGAACTCGGGATAGGAATAGGGCATCTGATGCGTATCGCTGGTCGTCGAGGCGCCGACGAAGACGATCCGGATCGTGCGCGGCGTGCGGGCGAATGCCATCGGCGGTCCGCGCCAGCCGAGCTCGTTGGTGACCAATCCGATCGGCGTCGTCGTATCCGGCATGAATCGGAAAGGCGGGTACGGCTTGCCATCCGCGGGATCGAATAACATGAGCCAACCCGGCGCGTTCGCGAAGAACGGCGACTCGCAGGGATCGCCTACCAGCACCGAGTTCCAGATCTTCAGCGCCTCGGACGACTGGAACGGATTTCCCGGCTTCTGAAGCGCGCGGTCGAGCTCCAGCAACGACGCCGGCACGGGCTTGCGGTTGGGCAGCGGCGGCGGATCGCTGAAGAACCAGTCGCGCTGCACCGATGGCGCTCGCGCCACCTCGTCGAGACGCTCGGCCGTCGTATCGTTGCCGATGTTCACGAGACGAACTGGAAGTTCGAGCTGGGTGAGCGGCATGCCATCGAGAATGCGCGCAGCCCCTTCGGCGAGCACCAGACCGACCAGGACGGACACGAAGGCAGTGGCCGCGTTCGCCAGAATTCGACCGCTCAACTCATCCCTCTTCTGCCCAAATGTTACACGATCGCCACTCGCGGCGCTTCGATCCGGTCCAGCGCCTCGCCAGGTCGGCCGACTAATGTCTAGCGTTTGGCTGGCCCCGAAGTCACAATTTTTCTGCAGACCACCATCGCTCGAGCGATGTGGAATAGCACCGTTCTTTCGTTGGACCAGCGAGCGAGACGCCGCAGGCGATGCACATGAGGAGGTTCGACGCGATGACGTCACACCGGAGACACCCCGAGCTGCCCGACGAGGCGGAAATCGATCTGATGCCGGCCGGTCTCAGCGTGCAGAAGAACGTGGTGCGGGTGTTCTACAAGGACCTCTGGGACAAGGCCGACCTCTCCCTCGTCCCACAAATCTTCCATCCCGACTTCACCTTTCGCGGCTCGCTGGGCCCCGTGCTGGTCGGACACCGGCAGTTCGGCGACTATGTGAGCTGGCTCACCGACACGCTCGACGACTACACGTCCGACATCCTCGAACTCGTGGAGGAAGGCCACCGCGTGTCGGGCAAGCTGCGCTTCCATGGCATTCACCGCCGGACGCTGTTCGGGGAACCGCCGACCAACGGCCGTGTCTGGTGGTATGGCGCGCCCATCTTCACCTTCGACGGACCGCTGGTGCGCGATCTGTGGGTGCTGGGCGACGTCTACGGGCTGCGCTCCCGTCTCGATCCGACGTGGTCGGAGCGACTGAGCTTCAACCGGGCTCCCGGCGCGAGCTCTTGACCTCCAGAAGGCCCTTGTCGCGAACGTGTCGCGCGATCTCCCGGGACATCAGTTCGTGCGCGGCTCGGTTCGGGTGCCCGTCGCCCACGATGTAGAGGTTGGCACCCCTGTCCCTCTCCCGCTGGAAGGCGTCCGTCAGGTCGAGCAGGTCGATGTCTCCGATGACGCGCGGCAGCGCTGCGGGCGCCGAGTAGTAGTTCGTCGGCAGATAGACCACGAGCAGCTTCGCGCCGATCTGGTCGGCGGATCGCTGCATTTCGCGGAGGAGGTAGGCCAGCGCCTCCTCCTTCTTCTCGTCGGCCGGCGTAGCGTAGGTGGCAAGACCATACTCGAGGCGGCCGCGCACCACGTCGATCCCATGCGTAAGCCAGGTCACCGGATCGAGGAAATCTCCGGCCAGGTGGCGCTGGAAGCGCTGGACGCCGTTACTCTGCGGCCGAGCAATCGATGGCTGTCCCGCCTCGTTCCAGGCGACGTGCGAGGCGCTGAAGCAGAACGGATAGTAGGACGGAAGGCACGGCGAAACGTTGCGCTCCAGGTGATGCGCGATGATCCCGTAGACGACCAGCTTCGGCGCAAGGTCCGCGTTACGCCTCAGGATCTGGAGCGACTGGGTCGTTCCGTAGGCCGCCATCGCGAAGTTCGAGACGCTGGCGTCCAGCTCGCGCACCAGGCGGCGGGCATAGGTATCCTCGTTGGCGAGCGCATATCCCCAGGTGAATGAGTCGCCGACGACCAGTATGTCGACCTGGTCCCTGCTCTTTCCTCCCGGCCCGTCGACCCGCGCGCCCCGATCGTCGGTGTAGATGTCGAAGGCAAAGGTCTGCCGGTCGCGGACGGCGGGATAGATACGCCGAGCGTGGGAGCTGGGAGTGGCCCGCGCGCCGATCTCGGGATCGAACACCAGCAGGCCGTCACCTTCCGATATAAGCGGGATCCGGGGAACGGTCAGATAGGCGGCGACGGCGATCCCCACCAGAAGGCTGGCGGCAATCGACGCCAGCGCCAACAGAAGGGTCTTGCTGGCTTTGTTCATGGTCCGTGGCGATCAGGCTTTCGCCAGTTAGCCGATGCGGCCGCCTGAAGACAATGGAAGGTTTCTGCGGGAGTTTTCTGCCGGCGGGCCCTCGACGGCGCCGCCCATTCCGCATACACCACCCGAAAATCAGGCCTGCCAGTGACCCGTCTCTATTTGATCTCGCCCGCCCGCATCGAGCATCCATCGATCTTTGCCGACGAGCTTCGCGCCGCCCTCGACGGCGGCGACGTGGCCGCGTTCCAGCTGCGGTTGAAGGACGTCCCGGACGAGGCGATCATCCGCGCCGCCGACACGCTTCGGCCGATCTGCCAGCAGCGCGGCGTGGCCTTCATCCTGAACGACCGGCCCGACCTGGCCGTGAAGCTCGATTGCGACGGCGTGCATGTCGGCCAGGACGACATGTCCTGTGCCGAGGCGCGCCGGATCGTCGGCCCCGACCGTCAGGTCGGCGTTACCAGCAAGGCCTCGCGGCACCTCGCGATGGAAGCGGCCGAAGCCGGCGCCGACTACGTCGCTTTCGGCGCTTTCTTCTCCTCCTCGACCAAACCGGTAACGACGCCGGCCGAGATCGAGATCGTCGAGTGGTGGAGCAGCCTGATGGAAGTGCCCTGCGTGGCGATCGGGGGCATTACCGTCGAGAACTGCAGGCCCCTGATCGAAGCGGGGGCGGATTTCCTCGCCGTCGGCGGCGGCGTCTGGAGCTACAAGGACGGTCCGGAAGCCGCGGTGCGCGCCTTCAACGAACTCTTCGCGGCGCACGGATCAGCGGACCGGGAGCCATAGCACCTCCTCGATATGCGAGGCGCCGCTCGCCAGCATGACGAGGCGGTCGAAGCCCAGTGCAATCCCGGAACAGTCCGGCAGCCCGTGATCGAGTGCCGCCAGGAAATCGTCGTCGACCGGCCAGCGCACGCCATAGAGTTCGTCCTTGAGATCCATGTCGGCCGCCAGGCGCGCGCGCTGCACGGCAGGATCGGTGAGTTCGCCGAAGGCGTTCGCGAGTTCCACCCCGCAGACATAGAGTTCGAAGCGCTCCGCCACCCTGGGATCGCTGGGCTTGGCGCGGGCGAGAGCCGCCATCGAGATTGGATACTCGCAGAGGATCGTCGGCCGGCCCATGCCGAGCTTCGATTCGATCTTCTCGAACATGATGCGGAAGAAGACATCCTCCCAGGTGTCGCCGGCATGCATGGCGATGCCCGATGCGCCCGCCAGCGCCTCGGCATTGCCGGCGGTGGCGAACAGGTCGACCCCGGCATGGCGGACGAAGGCCTCCGCGACGGTGAGGCGCTCCGGTTCGGCCCGGGGGTCGCAGACATGGCCGGCCCACCGCAGCTCGTCGGCACCGGTCGCGGCCAGCATCGCCTTGCAGTCGGCCATGATGGTCTCGTAGCCGACACCCGTTCGATACCATTCCAGCATCGTGAATTCGGGATGATGCAGGGCCGAGCCCTCGGCGTTGCGGAACACGCGCGCGAACTGGAAGATCTTCGGGATCCCGCCGGCCAGGAGTTTCTTCATGGCGAATTCGGGAGAACTGTGCAGCCAACGTTCGCGCTCTTCGCCGTCGGGCAACTCCCACTCCGTCGCGAAGCCGGTGAGGTGGACTTCGGCGCCGGGCGCGGCCTGCAGGATCGGCGTCTCGACCTCGACGAAACCGTCGGCGGCGAACCACTGCCGCAGCGCGGCCTGGATCCGGCCACGCGCCTGAAGATGCGGCAGGCGCCGCGCCAGCCTGTCGGGACGCCATTCGGTCATGCCGGAGCATCGCATGTGCGCGGCGCGGCGTGTAGGGTCTCGGCATGACGCCACGGGAGATCGATGCCTATTGCCGCAAGCTGCCAGCCGCGACGCGCAGCGTGCAGTGGGAAGGCGTCACCGTCTTCAAGGTCGGCGGCAAGATGTTCTGCCTGATCGGGCCGCCCGGCCATTCTGTCGCCCGGATCTGTTTCAAGTGTCCGCCCGAGCATTTCGAGGCGCTTTCCCACGCCAAGGGTTTCAAGCCGGCGCCCTACCTCGCCCGGGCGAAATGGGTCGCCCTCGAGGACCCCGGTGTCCTGACCCCGGCCGAGACCCGGGCCTACCTGAAGCAGGCGCATGCGGTGATATCCGCCGGGCTTTCGAAGAAGAAACGGGCCGAATTGGGCCTGAAATAGCGCCGGATCGCCTTGGGCGCGCCGGTTGCGACCCCGGGCTGCCTTTGATAGAAGGCCGCGCCGGCCTCGAACCGCTTGCGCGGACGAGGCCGAAATCCATTCATCCGATATTGCGGTAGGGCCGGGTAAGCTCATGAAAGTCCAAGTCAATTCCATCCGAGCCGGCAACGTCATCGAATATAATGGCAAGCTGTGGGTCGCCTCCAAGGTGCAGCATATCAGCCCCGGCAAGGGCGGCGCGTTCGTGGCCATCGAGGCCAAGGCGCTGCGCGAGGGCAACAAGCTGCAGGAGCGCTTCCGCTCCGGCGAGACCATCGAGCGTGTCCATATCGACGAGCGCGAGTGCACCTACCTGTTCAAGGACGAGAACGGCTTCACGTTCATGGACAAGGAGACCTTCGAGCAGCTCGTGGTCGGAAGCGACGTTCTCGACGAGGATCAGTCGCGCTGGCTGCAGGACGGGATGGAAGTGACCGTGTCGCTCTACGAAGGAACGCCGGTCGGCGCGGAGCTGCCGAAGACCGTCGTTCTGGCCGTCACCGAGGCCGACGCCGTCGTGAAGGGCCAGACCGCCTCCTCTTCCTACAAGCCGGCCATCGTCGAGGGCGGCATCCGCGTCATGGTCCCCCCCCATATCGGTGTGGGCACGCGGCTGGTGATCAACACCGAAGGGGGCACCTACATGGAACGCGCCAAGGATTAGGCGCGCACCCGTGGCCCTCCCCACCAACCGTCCCCCAAGAGAAAACCCCATCGCCCGCGTGGGCCGCGCCCCGATGGGCGAGGCACGCGAACGCTCGGGCCCGCCCGAGCGCAAATCGCTGGCGCAGCGCTCGGCGACGATCACCGTCATGATCCGCGCCGCCTTTGCCGCCGCGAAGAACCTCAAGCGCGACTTCGGCGAAGTCGAGCATCTGCAGATCTCAGAAAAGGGCCCCGGCGACTTCGTAAGTCACGCCGACATCAAGGCGGAGCGCACCCTGCGCGCCGAGCTTTCGCGCGTCCGTCCCGACTACGGCTTCCTCGGCGAGGAAAGCGGAGAGTCAAAGGGTGACGGCCGCAACCGCTGGATCGTCGATCCGCTCGACGGAACGACCAACTTCCTGCACGGTGTGCCCCACTTCGCCATCTCCATCGCGCTCGAACGCGAGAAGGAGATCATTGCCGGCGTCATCTACCAGCCGATTTCCGACGAGCTGTTCTGGGCCGAGAAGGGCAACGGCGCCTATATCGACACGCCGAATGCGCGCTCGCGGCGTCTGCGCGTCTCCGGCCGCAAGGATCCGGCGCGCGGCCTGATCGGCACGGGTATTCCCCACATCGGCAAGGGCAATCACGCCAGCTATCACGCCAAGCTGGCCGCCGTCACCGAACGCACGGCCGGCGTCCGTCGCTGGGGTGCCGCGGCGCTCGACCTCGCCTTCGTGGCGGCCGGTCGCTACGACGCCTTTTTCGAGTTCGGCCTGGCGCCATGGGATGTCGCCGCAGGCATCCTCATGGTGCGCGAGGCCGGCGGCCTCGTTGGCGACATTTCGGGCCAGCCCTACGAGCTGGGTGGACCGTCGATCCTCGCCAGCAACTTCGGACTGCGCGACCCGATGGTCGAGATCCTTTCCCAGGCCTGACGGACGCGGTTCGTCCGCAGCCCGTTGCCACAAGCGGTTGAGCGCGGGACGACCATTCGGTATGGTCGCCCCGCCAAATCCCTTGGAAAGGCAACTGGTTATGCCCCCCTCTTCGGCCGCTGTCCCCAGCCGCGCCGCCTTTGGTCCCTGCTCCGGCGACACAGGCTCGCCGGACGGCGGCACGGCAGGCGAAGCCGGGATGCGGGGCGAATCCCGGGTGTCCAGGGCATGATCTCCCCGCCACCGTCGCGCAGGCATCGGAAGTTCGCATGAGTAACCCGCTTCCGTACCTCGTTCGCATGCTTCTGTTCCTGGCGATCGTGGCCTGCATCGCGTACCTCCTGCATCACGATCTGCTGCGCGTGTTCCTGAACACGCCGATCCTCAACAGCGTCATCCTGGGCGTCCTGGCGATCGGCATCTTCTTCGTGATGCGCCAGGTCCTGTCCTTGTGGCCTGAGGTCCGGTGGCTGCGGCGTTTCCAGCATCGCGAACCGGGCGCCCCGTTGCTCGAGACGGACTCGATCGAACTGATGGCGCCGATGGCCGTCATGATGGGCGACCGCCAGGACAATTTCCGTCTTTCCCCCACCGCGACGCGCGCGATGCTCGACGGCATCGCCAGCCGCCTCGACGAGCGGCGCGAACTCAGCCGCTACATGATCGGCCTGCTGATCTTCCTCGGCCTGCTCGGTACCTTCTGGGGCCTGCTCGAGACGATCGGTGCGGTCGCCGACGCCATCGTCGGCATGCAGGTCACCGGCGGCGATGCCGTGCAGATGTTCGCCAAGCTCAAGCAGGGCATCGAGGGGCCGCTCAAGGGCATGTCGACCGCCTTCGGCGCCTCGCTGTTCGGCCTGTCGGGCTCGCTCGTGCTCGGCTTCCTCGAACTGCAGGCCAGCCAGGCGCAGGGCCGTTTCCACACCGAACTGGAGGAATGGCTGGCCGGCGCCACGCGCCTTTCGAGCGGCACCCTGCAGACCGAAGGCGAACAGGGTGTCTCTGCCTATGTGGAGGCCCTGCTGGAGCGCACCGCCGACGGCCTCGACGACCTTGCCCGCACGCTGCGCCGCAGCGAAGAGGGCCGCGAACAGACCGCGATGGCCAACGCCACGCTGGTCGAGCGCCTGACCTCCCTGACCGAGAGCATGCGCACGCAGCAGGCGCTTCTGGCACGTCTGGCCGAGCAGTCGATCGAGCTGCGCGGCACCGTCGCGCGCCTGACGGAGCGCAAGCCGGACGCCGACAGCGAGGCGCTGCTGGCCCACCAGCGCAATCTCGAGGCCGGCCTGGGCCGGCTGATCGATGAAAGCGTACGCAGCCGCACCGCGCTGGCCGACGAGCTGCGCGGCGAGTTCCGCCTGCTCGCCCGCACCATCGCCTCGTCGCGCGGCGCGACGCCGGGTGACCACTAACCGCCATGGCAGCCGCATCGCGCCGTCGCGGAGGAGGTTCGGCCGACTACACCTGGCCGGGCTATGTCGATGCGCTGACGACGCTGCTGATGGTGCTGATCTTCCTGCTGTCGCTGTTCAGCGTGGCGCAGTTCACGCTGACCGACACGCTAAACACCCGCGACAGCGCCATCGACGCCCTCAACAAGCAGCTCGGTAGTCTCGCCAGCGTGCTCTCGCTCGAGCAGGCGGCGAGCGAGGGACTGAAGCAGGACCTCGAGAAGCTCACCCTGCAGCTTCGTCAAAACCAGGCCGAGCGAGACCGGCTGGGCGCCGATCTCGCCGCCCAGCGCACCGCATCGGATGCCCTGAAGATCGAGCGCGACCAGCTCACGGAACGCCTGACGTCGATGTTGGCGGAACGCGAGCGGCTGGCCGCCTCGCTCGAAAGCTCCAACAAGGAAGCGGCCACGAAGGCCGGCGACCTCCAGAAGGAGATCGAGCGCCAGCGGCTGGAACTGACTCGCCTCGCCGCCTCGCTGGCCGCCGCCAACCAGGACAAGGGCAAGCTGTTCGGCGACCTCACCGAGGAGCAGAAACTCAGCGCCGAACAGAAGGCCGCCGTGGTGCGGCTGACCGCCGAGCTCGCGGCCCTCAAGGGAGAGCTGGCGCGCCTCAGCACCGTGCTCGATGCCGCTGACGTCAAAGCCAAGGAACAGCAGGCGCAGATCGTCGACCTCGGCCAGAAGCTCAACCGGGCGCTCGCCAGCAAGGTCGAGGAGCTGGCGCGCTACCGCTCGGAATTCTTCGGCAAGCTGCGCGAGGCACTGCGCGGGCAGCAGGATATCCAGGTCGTGGGCGACCGGTTCGTGTTCCAGTCGGAAGTGCTCTTCCCCTCCGGCTCGGCCAAGCTCCAGGAAGGCGGCGAGAAGCAGCTCGCCAATGTCGCCAAGCGCTTGGTCGAGATCGCCGCCACGATCCCGAAGGAGGTCAACTGGGTGCTCCAGGTCGACGGCCACACCGACAACAAGGCCATCGCCAGCGCGCAGTATCCGTCGAACTGGGAACTGTCGGCCGCCCGCGCCATCGCCGTGGTCAAGTTCCTCCACAGCGAAGGCATCCCGAACGACCGCCTCGTGGCCGCAGGCTACGGCGAATACCAGCCCCTGTCGTCCACCGACGCGGCCCGCAACCGCCGCATCGAGCTGAAGCTGACGAACCGCTGAAAGCAGGCAAGCGGCTCATTGGACCGCGCCACTCCAGTGGCGCTCAGGATTCGCGGTGGGACGATCACGGGCGCAACTGGAGTTGCGCGCTCCAGGGCTACAGCAAGCCAAGTCTCTTGAGTTCCGCCGCCATCTCGGCCGGCATGTCGGCGGTGTCGCCGCTCGACAGGTCCGGGGGCGCGCGGTCGGGCTCGAGGTAGCGCCAGCCCTGGAAGGGTTTGCAGGCGCGTGGCGCGGTCTCGATCAGAGGGCGCTTGAGCTTGATCCGGCAGAACTTCTTGCCGCTTTCCTCGTCGAAATCCTCCTCGAAGCCGACCAGCTCCTGGCGGCAGCGGATGACGCCGCGCACCACCCAGTAGAGCGAGCCGCCCAGCAGATCCTCGGCGCGCCGCGGCGAGTTACGGGTGTAGACCCAGTGCGGCGACCGTGCCGACTGCCCGCGCTCCTGGCGACGCGCTGCCTGGACCTTCTTCATGTGGGCGAGATCGTCAACGCCGACCGCGAGCTTGATGAGATGCAACGCCATCGTCTGCGCTTAGTGGCCATCGGCCGTTTGCTCAAGCACCGCCTATCCACAGCGCGGGCGCCGGGGGCGTGACCTGCGCGCCACAGGCTGCGAGAATTGCAGACCGGACGTCTGGCTCCACATTGTCTGCACAATCCACGCTCTATTGTCCGGTCGCTGTTTGCGGGGAACTCTCATGAATAAGTCGACGCTGGCCGCCTTGGTTGTGGCCCTCATGCTGGGCTCCGGCATTGCGGGTTACCTGATCGGGAGGCCGGGCGATTCGCTCGACCGTCCCGCGCCGGCGCCTGCGACCGTCGCCGCGCCTCCGGCCACGGCACCGGCCACCCCAACGCCGCCAGCGAGCCCGCCAGCCCAGACGGCCCAGTCCTCCGCCCCGGCTCCGATCGCCCAGCCGGCCGCATCGCCGTCCGATCCCTTCTCCTTCCGTCGCGTCGCAGTCGATTCGAGTCGCAGCGAGGCGGAAGCCTGCCTCGCCTTCAACAAGCCGCTCGCCACCGGCGACGTGAAGTACGGCGACTTCATCCGCATCGATCCCGACGCGAAGACGGCGCTGCGCACCGTAGACGACCGGCTGTGCATCGCCGGCCTCACCTATGGCCAGGACTACACCGTCAAGCTGCTGGCGGGCCTCCCCGGACGCGACGGCGAGAAGCTGCGCGACGAGCAGAGCGTGAGCGTGGCGCTGGGCGCCCGTCCGGCCGTGGTGAACCTGCCCGGCAAGGGTTTCATCCTGCCGCGCGGCAGCGCCGCCGGCCTGCCCGTGACGACCATCAACGTCTCCAAGGTCGGCATCTCGGTCTATCGCGTGAACGAGCGCGGCATCGATCGCTTCTCCGCCGACCGCTACTACGATGTGGCCTTCCCCGGCTCCGAGCCGATCACCGAACCCTGGTCGCTGCGCAGCTGGCTGAACGGAAGCAACGGCGCCGAGCAGTGGACCGGGACGATGGACGTGCGCAGCGTGCCCAACCAGGCCGTCGTCACCGCCTTCCCGATCCGCGAGACCATCCAGGAC
Organism: Rhodospirillales bacterium 24-66-33; assembly: GCA_002281855.1. Taxonomy (GTDB): domain Bacteria; phylum Pseudomonadota; class Alphaproteobacteria; order Reyranellales; family Reyranellaceae; genus Reyranella. The sequence continues at coordinate 119,532 of NCHQ01000003.1, forward strand.
TGGAAGCCCGGCGCCTATTTCGTCGTGGTGTGGAATGCCGCCAAGCCGCCGTCCCGCGACTATGACGACGACGAATCGACGAGCGGTGCGGCGGCCGGCCTGTGGGTCATCGACACCGATATCGGCCTCACCTCCTTCAGCGGCGACGACGGGCTGAACGTCTTCGCGCGCTCGCTGCAGACCGCCCAGCCGCTGGCCGGCATCGAGGTCACCGTCCTGTCGCGCGGCAATGAGCCGATCGGCAAGGTGGTCACCGGCGCCGATGGCCGCGCCTCCTTCGCGGCCGGCCTGCTCAAGGGCAGCGGCGCGGCCGAACCGGTCGCCGTCATGGCGCAGGATCCGGCGAAGAAGGAATTCTCGCGCCTCGAACTCACAAAATCGGCCTTCGACCTGTCCGACCGCGGCGTCGAGGGCCGGCCGCAACCCGGCCCGGTCGATGCCTTCCTCTACACCGAGCGCGGCATCTATCGGCCCGGCGAGACCGTCCAGCTCATGGCGCTGATGCGCGACGACGCGGCCAATGCCCTCTCCAACCTGCCCGTCACGCTGATCGTCAAGCGGCCGGACGGCAGCGAGTTCACCCGCTTCACCCACGGCCTGCAGGGCCCGGGCGCCATCGCCCAGACGATCGACCTACCGAAGTCCTCGCGGCGCGGCCGCTGGTCGGTCGCCGCCTATATCGATCCCAAGGGCGCGCCGGTCGGCCGCGTCGAGTTCTCGGTCGAGGATTTCGTGCCCGAGAAGCTCAAGATCGAACTCACGCCCGACGAGCCGATCATCCGGCCCGGCAGCGTGAACCGCTTCGTCCTTTCGGCCGACTTCCTCTATGGCACCCCGGCGTCCGATCTCGCCGTCGAAGGCGACATGCGCATCACCGTCGACGACATGCCGTTCCCGGCCTTCGCCAAATACCGGTTCGGACCCGAGGACGATCGCGAAAAATTCGAACCGCCCTTCATCGAGCTGAAGGGCGAGAACACCGACCCGGCCGGCAAGTCGAGCCTCGAATGGGCAGGTGATCTCGCCAAGGAGACGGTCCTGCCGCTACGCGCCCAGATCCAGGCGCGCGTCTTCGAGCCGGGCGGCGGCCGCGCCACCAAGACCGAGAAGGTGATGCCGGTCCGGACCCGCGACACATATATCGGTGTCCGCCCGACCTTCGAGGGCCGCTATTCCCGCGAGGGTGTCGACACCGAGTTCGACGTGGTGGCGGTCGACGCGGCCGGCACCCAGACCGCACGCCCCTCGGTCGAATACAAGATCGAACGCATCACCAACGCCTATCAATGGTTCCAGGTCGACGGTCGCTGGCGGTGGCAGTCGGTCACCAACACCCGACTGATCACGGCCGACAAGGTGACCTTGAAGGCCGACGCGCCAACCCGGCTCGCGCAGCGGCTGGACTGGGGCCAGCACAAGCTCACCGTCATCGACAACGAAAAGAACACCTCGACCAGCCTCACCTTCTACGTGGGTTGGTACGGCGGCACGGGCACTGAAGAGGCGCCCGATACGCTGCGTGTCGCCAGCGACAAGCAGAACTATGCGCCGGGCGACACGGCCCGGCTGCGCATCGAGGCGCCGTTCGCCGGCGAGGCGCTGATCGCCATCGCGACCGACCGCATCGTCTCCACCCAGTCGGTGCAGGTGCCGGCCGGCGGTACGACGGTCGACATCCCGGTGAAGGGCGAATGGGGCGCCGGCGCCTATGCGCTGGTCACGGCCTGGCGACCGCTCGCGGCGCCGGCGGAACGCACGCCCACGCGCGCGATCGGCGCGACGTGGATCGGCCTCAATCCGGCCCTGCGCACCCTCGCCATCCAGATCGGCACGCCGGAGAAGATCACACCGCGGCAGCGCATCGAGGTGCCGGTGAAGGTGTCCAACCTGCAGCCCGGCCAGGAGGCGTTCGTCACCCTGGCCGCTGTCGACGAGGGCATCCTGCAGCTTACCCGCTACAAGACACCCAATCCCGCCGACCACTATTTCGGCAAGCGTCGCCTCGGCGTTTCCATGCGCGACGATTACGGCCGCCTGCTCGACACCCGCGCCGACGAGCTCGGTCGCATCCGGGCCGGCGGCGACGCCGGTGAGATCGGTGGGCTCGACATCGTGCCGACACGCACCGTTTCGCTGTTCAGCGGTCCGGTGAAACTCGACGACAAGGGTGAAGCGAAGATCGCCTTCGACATTCCTGACTTCATCGGCCAGCTCCGCTTGATGGCGGTGGCCTACGACAAGACTCGCGTCGGCTCCGGCGAGCAGCGCCTGTTCGTGCGCGATGCCGTCACGGCCGACGTCGTGCTGCCGCGCTTCCTCGCGCCGAAGGATCTCGGACGGGTGGCGCTCTCGCTGCACAATGTCGACGGCCAGTCCGGCGACTACCGCGTCACCCTCACGGCCAGCGGCTCGATTTCGCTCGAGCGGCCGGTGGCCGAGACCAAGCGCCTCGCCGCCAATCAGCGTGAGCTGCTGACCTGGCCGCTGCGAGCGGGCGACGCGGGCTTCGGCAAGGTGACGGTGTCCGTCCAGGGTCCCGGCAACTTCGCCGTCCAGCGCGAATGGGACATCCAGGTGCGGCCGGCGCAGACTCCCAGCGCGGTCGATACGGTCGCGCGCCTGGCGCCGGGCAACGAGGCCACGGTCGACCGCAACGTGATTGCGGCCTTCGCGCCCGGGACCGCTCAGGTCAGCGCCTCGCTAACCCGCATTCCCGGGATCGACGTCGCGGGCCTGCTGCGCCAGCTCGACAAGTATCCGTTCGGCTGCATCGAGCAGACGACCAGCCGCGCCATGCCGCTGCTCTACTACAACGACATGGCGCTGCTGGGGTACGGTCCCGCCGATCCGCGCATCAACGAGCGTGTGCAGGATGCGGTCTATCGCGTCGTCGACATGCAGTTGCCCGATGGCTCGTTCGGCATGTGGGGCCCCTTCTCCACGCCAGCGGCGGAATGGCTGCAGACCTATGTGCTCGACTTCCTGGTGCGCGCCAACCAGCAGCAGATGGCCGTACCCTCCGCCTCCCTGCAGCGGGCGCTCGGCTGGCTCAACAAGACCGCCGACAAGCTCTCGCCCAACGCCCAGGCCTATGCCTGGTACGTGCTGGCGAAGTCGGGCTACGCCGATCCCGGCCGCGTCCGCTACTTCCAGGATACGAAGGCCGCCGAGATGAAGGGCGGTATCGCCTGGGCGATGCTGGCCGCGGCCCTGAACCAGGTGGGCGAGCCGGGGCGCGGTCGCCTCGCCTTCGCCCTGGCGCGCCAGCGCATCGACGAGCGCGATCCGTCCGACTATTACGGCTCGCCGCTGCGCAACCGCGCCGCCCTCGTCACGCTCGCCGTCGAAGCGGGCGGCCGCGAGGCGCTGACCGAGGTGACGAGCCTCGTGGGCGAGCGGCTGGCAGCCTCGATCGGCCTCACCACCACGCAGGAACAGGCATGGCTGGTGATGGCCGCTCGCGCGATGAGCGGTAGCGCCCAACTCGCCTATTCGGTGGACGGCCAGCAACGCCAGGCGGCGGGCGAGCCGGTGACGTTCACCCCGGACGCGGCATCCCTCGCCCGCGGCCTCAAGCTGCGCAACGACACCGATCGTCCAATCTGGATGCAGGTGACGGCGCGCGGCGTGCCGGTCGACCCGCAGCCCGCGGCGACCGCCGGCATCAGCGTCGAGCGCGAATTCCTGAAGTTCGACGGCGAGCCCAGTTCGCTGGGCCATGTCGTGCAGAACGAGCGCTTCATCGTCTCGATCTCCGGCCGCAACCTGGAAGGCGGCTACCACGAGGTGGCCCTGCTCGACCTGCTGCCGGCCGGCTTCGAGATCGAAGCGGTGCTGAACGACGAGACGGCGAAATCCTTCCCGTTTCTGACCGACCTGACCGAAACCCGGATCGCCGAGGCGCGGGACGACAGATTCTTCGCGTCCTTCAACATGGGAACCCGACCCTATCAGACCTGGTGGGATTCCTCGGCGAAGAACCCGAACTCCTATCACGTCGCCTACATCGTGCGCGCCGTGACGCCCGGCACCTACGCCGTCCCGGCCACGAACGTCTCCGACATGTATGCGCCGCGGGTTTACGGCCGGACGGCGATGCACACTCTCACGATCGTTCCGGCGGGAACGAAGTAGAGCGGATGCGCCTCAGGCCTTACCTGGCCGGACTCGCCATCGCCGCCACGACCCTGGCGGCGACGGCGCTGACGCTCGATCGTCTCTTCCCGCCCGACCTGTCGCGCTATCACGACCGGTCGACCGAGGTGATCGACGCCAACGGCCGCCTGTTGCGCGCTTTCACGACGGCCGACGGCAAGTGGCGGCTCAAGACGGCAGTCGACGACGTCGATCCGCTCTATCTCGGCCTGCTCAAGGCCTACGAGGATCGCCGCTTCGACTCCCACTGGGGCGTCGATCCCCTCGCGGCCCTGCGAGCGGCCGGGCAGCTCGCCGAGCGCGGGCGCATCGTGTCGGGCGCCTCGACTCTGTCCATGCAGGCCGCCCGCCTGCTCGATCCCCGCCCGCGCAGCTTCACGACGAAGGCCATCCAATCGGCCCGCGCGCTCCAGCTCGAATGGCGCTACTCGAAGCGCGAGGTGCTGGCGATCTACCTCACGCTGGCGCCGATGGGCGGCAACCTCGAGGGCGTGCGTGCCGCATCGCTGGCCTATTTCGGCAAGGAACCGCGCCAGCTCAGCGCCGCCGAGGCCGCGCTCCTCGTCGCCATCCCGCAATCGCCCGAGCGGCGACGCCCCGACCGTGCGTCCCTCGTGGCGCAGGCCGCGCGGGACCGCGTGCTGGAACGCGGCGTCGAGCATGGCGTCATCGACTCTGCCCTGTTCGAGATGGCACGCAGCCGCCTCGCGCCCGACCGCCGGCTCGCCCTGCCGATGCAGGCACCGCATCTCGCGGCCTGGCTGGCCGGCCAGTCGCCGGGCACCGCCGTGCCCACCACGATACGCTACGAACTGCAGCAGGCACTCGCCCAACTGGTGCACGAGGAGCGGCGCCAGCAAGGCGACGGCGCCGACATCGCCATGGTCGTGCTCGACAACCGAACCGGCGCGGTCGTGGCCTGGCTGGGCGGCGACAATTTCTTCGGCCGCGCCGGCCAGGTCGACCTGGTGCGCGCCCGCCGCTCGCCGGGCTCGGCGCTGAAGCCGCTGATCTATGCCATGGCCTTCGACGACCGCACCCTGCATCCCGAGACCCTGGTCGAGGATGTTCCGGTGCGGTTCCGCGACTGGCTGCCGCGCAACTTCGACCGCGACCATCAGGGCGCCGTGACGGTGCGCCGCGCGTTGCAGCAATCCCTGAACGTCCCGGCCGTGTTGGCGCTGGAGAAGGTCGGCCCACTGCGCTTCCTCTCCACCCTGCGCACCGCCGGCGTCACGCCCGGCCTGCCGCCGGGCGACAACGGCAACTCGCTGGGCGTGGCGCTCGGAAGCGCCACGATCTCGCCGCTCGAGATGGCGGGACTCTATTCGGGCCTGGCCAATGGCGGCCGCTTCGCGCCGCCCCAGGTCCGCCGGGATCGGCCCAAGCCCTCGCCGCTCCGCCTCATCGGACCGACCGCCGCCTGGTACGTCTCGGACGTGCTGGCCGAGGCACCGCTGCCCGAAGGCTTCGCCTCCCTGCCCGTGGCGCTGCGCGAGCGCCGCATCGCCTTCAAGACCGGTACGTCGGCCGGCTATCGCGACGCCTGGGCCGCCGGCTACAGCGCCAACTGGACGGTCGTCGTGTGGGTCGGCCATGCCGACGGCACGCCGCGTCCCGGCCAGCTCGGCCGACTCTCGGCGCTGCCCATCCTCTTCAAGGCATACGGCCGGCTCCCGGCCGAGGACAATCGCGCGATCCGCCCGCCCGCCGACGTCCTCAAGGTCGCGTCCCATCGCGAGCTGCCGCCCCGCATGCGCACCCTCGCGCCCTATAGCGAGACGAGCGGCGGCCCGCGCATCGCCTATCCGCCGGCCGATGCCCGCATCGAGCTGGCCGCCCGCGAGGCCGTCCCGTTGAATGCCATGGGCGGCCAGGGCCGCCTGCGCTGGCTGGTCGACGGCCGCCCGCTGGAGGGCACGCAGTGGGTGCCCGACGGTGCCGGCACGGCACGTGTTGCCGTCGTCGACGAGGCGGGTCGCTCCACCTCGGTCACCGTCCGGATCGTAGAGCGGCGATAGCGGTCGTCAGGCCACAAAGGCCAGCACCACCCGCTCCCAGCCTTCGGCGCTCATGACCCGTCAACGGTCGCCACGACACCTGATTCCGGAGCTGCGACTCTGGCTTCGATTGTTTCGTTTATTTCGTTTGTTTCGTTTATTCGCCAGGATTCCGACTTTCAACGGCCTGCCAGGCCGCCTTGGCCTTGAGCGCCTGCGCCACCTTGGAGGCGGGCTCGCGGCCCAAGGCGGTGCAGATCTCGCGGCCCGCCCTGGCGATGGCCTCGAGGTCGACGCCGTGGTCGATGCCGAGCCCGTTCAGCAGGTAGATCACGTCCTCGGTGCCGACATTGCCCGAGGCGCCCTTGGCATAGGGGCAGCCGCCGAGACCGGCAACGGCGGTGTCGAACACGGCGATGCCGCGCTCCATGACCGCCAGGATATTGGCCAGCGACTGGCCGTAGGTGTCGTGGAAGTGCGCCGCGATCTTCTCGCGCGGCATCTTCTCGGCCACGGCATCGATCATGGCGACGCACTCGCCGGGCGTGCCGACGCCGATCGTGTCGCCGAGCGAAACCTCGTAGCAGCCCATCCGGAACAGCCGGTCCGACACCTCTGCGACCTTCGCGGGCGAGACCTTGCCGTCATAGGGACAGGCGATCACGGTCGAGACGTAGCCGCGCACCTTCATGCCGTGCTTCTGCGCCGCTTCCATCACCGGCGCGAACCGCTCGAAGCTCTCGTCGATCGAGCAGTTCGTGTTCTTGCGGCAGAAGGCTTCCGACGCCGCGGTGAAGATCGCGATCTCGCCGACCCCGGCTTCGACCGCGCCGTTCATGCCCTGCTTGTTGGGCACCAGCACCGGGTAGCTCACGCCCTGCTTGCGCTGGATGCGCGCCATCACCTGGTCGGTGTTGGCCATCTGCGGCACCCACTTGGGCGACACGAAGCTGCCGGCCTCGACGGCCGAATGGCCGGCCGCCGACAGCGCGTCGATCAGGGCCACCTTGGCCTCGACCGACACCGGCTTCGCCTCGTTCTGCAAACCGTCGCGCGGCCCCACTTCGACGAGCCGCACACGCTTGGGATGATTCATCGTTACCTCCCGATCCTGGCGCCACATACTGCACCAACGGGAAGGCCACCAGACAGGATTTTCGCCCCTACGGCGTCTGCGAAATATGCGCGGTGCGATCGTGTCCGGGATGGCTGAACATGATCTCCAGCGTCCGCAGATAGGTGTGAAGCCCGGCATCCTGGATCGGCAGGACGTGGGCATCCTCTCCCGATTCGTTGTGGTGCGAATGCCAGTAGCCAGGCGGCGTGATGAAGCTGGCGCCGGGCGCCCAGTCCTCGCGCCGACCGTTCTTGATCATCCCGGACTCGTCGAGTTCCGTGCCGATCATCGTGTAGCAGCCGGGCTTGCAGTCGATGACGAAATCCAACGCCACCGATTCATGGCGGTGCGGATACTGGACCGCATCCTTCGGCAGGAGCCCGAACATCGTCCACATCGTGTGGGTGATGGTCCGGGTGCTGGGGAAATTCCGATTGGCGAGCAGGACGCTGACACGGTTGGCATTCGCGGTCCTGGGATCGGTGGCGATCTCGTTCAGCTTCTGCTGGGCCTTGCCGTGTTGATAGAAGGTCGGCTTGAAGCGCGCGACCGTCGGCGCAGCGCCGAGATAGCGCAGCAGCGGCGCGTCATGCACCCAGTAGAGCCCCGCCTCGCCGTCCGAGTGATGCAGGGCGTGGCCGTGCGCCGGCAGCACCAGGTAATCGCCCTGCGACCAGTGGATGGTCTCGCCACACGCGTCGGTCCGCCCATTGCCGCGGAACACGAAGAAGACCTGGCTGGTCGCCTCGGCCGAGGTCATGACCGAGCCGCGAACGATACGGATGAAGTTGGCGCAGAGCGCCGGGCTGGTCGCCGGACCGACGATTCCCAGCTCTTCGCTGACATCGAGCGGCTGCACGCGCGTCGGCCCCCCGTCGAAGAAGGCCGGCGAAAAAGTCCGGTACGGCACCGGCGGGATGATGCCCTGCTGGATCGGGTTCGCGGCCGAGCTGTAGTCGAAATACTGCGCGTCACTCGTCAGCAGATCGCCGTTGGGGAAACTCTCGATACCCGCCACACAAGCCTCCTCGTCTGGATCACGTAGGACACGGTCCTCTCGACAAGCCTCGTTTGTAGCGTCGCCGCATTTCCAGTCCACGAACGAAATCGTGACGGAGTGCCCGCCCCGGCTAGACCACCGTCTCCTTCAGCTTTCCCGCCCGGCCGAGCACGAAGGCCACGGCGGCGAGCGCCAGTACGGTGAAGGCGATCAGCAGGGTTGCGACAGCCGTGATGGTCGGGTTCACCTCGAGGACCAGTTCGTTGAACATCTTCTTCGGCACGGTCTCGTACTTGCCCGCGATGAACGAGGTGACGATGACCTCGTCGAAACTGCCGATGAAAGCGAAGATCCAGGCGGCGAATACGCTGGGCGCCAGGTTGGGCAGCACCACCTTGCGCATCGTGTAGCTCCAGGAGGCGCCGAGGCTCCAGGCGACCTGCTCGATCCGTTGGTCGAACTCGCGGATCGCCACGCCCAGCACCATCATCACCAGCGGCACGTTCAGCAGCGTGTGCGCGACCACGAGACCCACCAGCGAGCCCAGCAGCCCGACCTTGGCCAGCCCGAGATAGAGGGCGATCGCCACGATGATCGTCGGCACGATCAGCGGCGCCATGAAGTTGCCTTCGGCCCAGTCGCGTCCCTTGAAGGTCCCGCGCCGCAACCCGTAGGCCGCGAGGCCGCCAAGGATCAGCGCCGCCACCGACGAAATGGCGGCCACGAAGGTCGAGGTCCACATCGCCTCCATCCAGCGCGGATCGCCGAAGAAGGTCTCGTACCAGCGCAGCGACAGGCTGGGCGGCGGAAAGGTCAGCGCCCGCGCCGAGGAAAAGGACATCGGGATCACGATGACCAGCGGCACGGTGAGAAAGACCAGGCCGAAGATGCCCATGGCCGCGAGCCCGCGCCGTGTCCAGACCGAGCCGCCGGTCATGTTCCCGACGCCTTGCGGTCGAGCCGGCGATAGGCCGCGAAGATCACGAGGGTCACGATCAGCAGGATCGTCGAGATCGCCGAGGCCTGCTCCCAGCGCGGGATCTGGTTGATCAGCGTGTCGAGCAGGTTGGAAATCATCGGCACCCGGCCGCCGCCCAGGATCGCGGGCGTCACGTAGAAGCCGAGGCAGAGGATGAACACCAGCAGCGCGCCCGCGGCCAGCGCCGGCAGGGTGAGCGGAAAATAGACCTTCCAGAAGATGGTGCGCGGCGGGGCGCCCAGCGAGGCGGCAGCCTGCAGCAGCCGGTCGTCGATGCGGATCATGGCGGCGAACAGCGGCAGCACCAGGAACGGCAGCAATACGTTGGCCATGCCGATGGTCACGCCCAGCTCGTTGTAGAGGAACGAGACCGGCGCGTCGGTGAGGCCGCTCCACTGCAGGGCGCGGTTCACGATGCCGCCATTGCCCAGCACGACGATCCACGCATAGGTGCGGACGAGGATCGAAACCCAGAACGGCAGCACCACCAGTGCCAGCGCGATCATGCGGCCCCGGCTGCCGAGCCCGCGCATCCAGTGCGCCAGCGGATAGCCGATGATGATGTTGGCGATCGTGGCAATCAACGCGATGCGCATCGTGTTGCCCAGCACGCGCAGATAGACCGGCGCTTCGAGCAGGCCTTCATAGTGTTCGAGCGTGAAGCCCCGCCCCTTCTCCCAGAAGGCGAGGCCCAGCATGTAGACGATGGGCGCGTTGAAGGCGACGACCATCAGCACCAGCAGCGGTGCGATGAATCCGAAACCTTCGAGGCGACTGGCTCTGTTCATGACAAAAAGACTGTCATCCCGAGGCCACAGGCCGAGGGACCTTTACTGCTCAGCAAAGGTCCCTCGCTACGCTCGGGATGACAGCGTGCGCTCCTTACAGGCCGAGCTTGAAGGCTTCCCACTTCTTGTTCACCGCCTCGCCATTGGCCGCCCACCACTCGGCGTTCTGGAACCACTGGACAGACTTGTTCTGCTTGCTCGACGGGAAGTCGGACAGCTTGTCCTTGGGCAGCAGCGCGTCGAGCTCGGGACTCGGGCCAGTATAGGAGATCACCGTCGCCGCCTTGGCCTGGTTGGCGGGCAGCGACATCTCGTACATCAGCTTGTAGGCCGCGGCACGATCCTCGGGCTTCGAACCCTTGACGATGGAGAAGTAGGCCAGGTCGGCCATGCCGCCCGCGAAGTTGTAGCCGAAGGCCGGATCGCCGACGACGCGCCCCGACCAGCAGATCACGTACTGGACCTCGTTGTCCTTCATGAGCTGCGGCGGCTGGGCGCCCGCCTTCCACCAGACGGCGATATCCTTCTTGATCTCGTTCAGCTTCTTGAAGCCGGTTTCGACATCGAGCGGGAACAATTTGTCGGCCGGCACGCCCGTCGCCATGACGGCGAACGGCAGGCTGTAGTGCGGGAAGTCGGGCAGGCAGCGCTTGCCCGGAAACGCCTTGGTGTCGAAGAACTCCGCCCAGTTCTTGGGCGCCTTGGCGCCGGCCCGCCAGGCCATGATGGTCGAGAAGTACTGGTAGCCGAAGCCGTACTCGTTCTTGGCCTCGGGAAACATCGCCGCCGGATTGACGGCCGCCCAGTCGATCGGTTCGATCAATTTCAGGTTCTTGGCCTGCACCAGCGTGCCCGAGCCCAGCTCCATCAGCACCGTGCTGGTCTGGCCGCTTTCGACCAGCGCGCGCAGCTTGCCCAGCGAGTTCGGGCTCTCGCGAATGACCTTGATGCCGGTCTTCTTGGTGAAGGGCTCGATGTAGCCCACCTCGATCGATTCGCCGGACTTGCCGCCCGACTCGATCATGCGGATTTCCTTGACCTGTGCCCGAGCGCTCCCCGCTCCCAGGAGGCTCACGGCCGGCAGGGCGGTGGCGGCGCCGACGAACGTACGTCTCTTCATCTCGATCCCCTTTACGTTACCGGCCACACATCGGCCGACTCCCACGAAACGCTGACACGCTCTCCCGGCGCGTGCGCCGTGCCCAGAAACGGCACGGCCACCACGACCGATCGATTGTCGTCGAGAGCCAGGTGGTAGCGCACCATCTGCCCGAGATAGATCGCCTCGATGACCCGCGCTGCCTTGCCCTGCCCTTCACCGGCCAGCCGAACCCGCTCGGGTCGCACAACACCCTGGCGGCCGTCGGGCAGGTCGACGAAGTTCGCGATGCCCAGAAACTCAGCGACGAAGCGGTTCGCCGGCCTGAGATAGGCTTCCGTCGGCGCCGCGACCTGCTGTGTGCGCCCCTTGTCGAGCACCATGATCCGGTCGGAGAGCGACAGCGCCTCTTCCTGGTCGTGCGTCACCAGGAGCGTCGTGACTCCCAGCGTGCGCTGGAGCTGCTTCAGCTCGACCTGCAGCTCCTCGCGCAGCTTGCGGTCGAGCGCGCCCAAGGGCTCGTCGAGCAGCAGGATGTCGGGCTTGAAGACCACGGCCCGCGCCAGCGCCACCCGCTGCTGCTGCCCACCCGAGAGCTGCGACGGGCGGCGCGCCTCCAGACCGTCGAGTCGGACCAGCTTGAGAGCGTCGCGTGCGAGCTTGTCGGCCTCGGCGCCGCCGATCTTGCGGACGCCCAGGGGGAACAGGACGTTCTCCAGTACGCTCATGTGCGGGAACAGCGCGTAGGACTGGAAGACCAGTCCGATATTGCGCTCCTGCGCCGTCGCGTTGGTGACGTCGCGGCCGCCGATGAAGATGCGCCCCGAGGTCGGCCGGTTGAGCCCGGCGATCAGCGACAGCAGCGTCGTCTTGCCCGAGCCGCTCGGCCCCAGGATGGTGACGAACTCGCCCTGCGTCACCGAAAGGTCGACCTGATCGGCCGCGGCGAAGGTGCCGTAGCGCTTGGTCACGCCTTCGAGACGGATATCCGACATCTAGGCGCGTGCCACTTTGGCCATGGCACGGTCGGCGGCAGCGAGCGTCTCCTCGATGACCGGCTTGTCGTGCGCCGTAGAGAGGAACCATTTGCCGGCCTGCTGGGCACGAACGCCCTCTTCCTGCAGGGCAGCATGGAAGGCCAGCATGGCGTCGCGGTCGCAGGCCGCCGAGTCGCGATAGTTCCGCGGCGCCGGGGCCGTGGTGAAGAAGGTCTGGAAGATCGCCGGCATGCCCTGAACCCGGATCGGCAGCTTGTGCCTGGCGGCCAGCGAAGCCAGGCCCTGCATCAGCTCGGTGCCGCGCGCTTCGAGATCGCGATAGACCGCACCGCCGTCCGCTTCGAGGATGTCCAATGCCGCCAGAGACGCCGCCATGCTCTGGACGTTACCGTTATAGGTGCCGCCGTGCATCACGCCCTTGTCTGCCAGCGTATCCATGATGTCGCGCCGGCCGGCGACCATCGCCAGGGGGAATCCCGCCGCCACCGCCTTAGCATAGATACTGAGATCGGCCGTCACGCCGAACTTCGCCTGCGCACCGCCCAGGCCGACACGGAAGCCGGTGATGACTTCGTCGCAGATGAAGAGGGCGCCATGCTTGTCGCACAAGGCGCGGACGCCTTCGAGATAGCCGGGCGCCGGCGGGATCGCGCCCCCGTTCACCATGATCGGTTCCATGATGACCCCGGCGATCTCGCCGCGATGACGCTCCAGCGTCTGCTCCAGCAGGGCGAGATCGTTCCAGGTGCAGACGGCGACGTCGCCCAGGACGCTGGGCGGCATGCCCGGCGAACCGGCAACGGGGACCGGCGCGTCCGCAGGTCCCGCTTCGTTCAGCGGCGGCCGCGCGCTGATATAGGCCTGGTCGCTCCAGCCGTGATAATGGCCCTCGAATTTCAGGATCTTGTCGCGGCCGGTGAAGGCACGGGCCAGGCGGAAGGCCATCAGCACGGCTTCCGTGCCCGAGGTCGTGAAGCGCACCACCTCGGCGCCGGGCAACAGGCCGCACAGTCGCTCCGCCAGCTCGGTCTCGCGCGGGTTCTGCGCGGCAAAGAGCTGGCCCTCGCCCAGCGAGGCGGCGACGGCCTCGATCACCTTCTTCGGCGCGTGCCCCAGAATGGCAGGCCCGTTGCCCAACACGTAGTCGATGTGCACGTTGCCATCGACGTCGTAGAGCCGGGCGCCTTCGCCGCGCGCGAAGAACAGCGGCACGGGCACGCTGGCGTAGCGCACGTTGCTGCTGACGCCGCCGGCCAGGTGCTTTCGGGTCTTCTCATAGAGTGCGATCGATTTCGCGTAGGAGCGCATGTTCCTCACCCAGCAAGAACGATGCCCACGACAGATGTGCGCGGCAAAATAATGTGATCACAAATCGAGCCGAGCCTAGCGGCCGCTTTCCACCCCAGCAATGCATTTTTGTGATCACAAATTCAGCGCGCGTGGGTTAAGCTCCCCAACCGATGCCCCGTACCGCGACCACTCTGGATGCCGCCGACACCTCGCTCCGCCAGCAGGTCTACAATTCCCTGCGGGAAGCGCTGACGTCGGGACGCTTCGCGCCGGGCCAGAAGGTCACCTTCCGCTACGTTGCCGGCGTTCTGGGCGTCAGCCTGACGCCGGTGCGCGAGGCGCTGCGCCGACTGGTCGCCGAGGGCGCGTTCGAGATGAATCCCAACCGGTCGGTCCGCGTCCCGCTGATGACCCGCGACAAGGTCCTCGAATTGCGCGACATCCGGATGGAACTGGAGGGTCTCGCCGCCGCCAAGGCGGCCCTCGCCGCGACGCGCCCCCAGACTGCCGAGATCCGCCGCGCCGCGCGTGAGATCCTGGTTGCCCGCACGCGCGGCGACAGCGCGACCGATCGCCAGAAGGTGCGCGAGTTCCATTTCGCCGTCTATGCGGCGGCGGCGCAGCCGACACTGTTGCGCCTGATCGAGGGGCTGTGGCTGCAGACCGGCCCTTACATGAACCTCCTCTATCCCGACTTCATCTCTTCGTCGCGTGGACCGGCCGGGCGCCAGCGCCTCATCGCGGCGTTGGAGGCCGGCGATGCGGCGGCTGCCCGCCGGGAGATGGAGAACGATATCCGCCGCGCGCTTTCCTATGTGGCGGGCCTTGCCGACGAGAACGGCAACATCGCGCCGGCAGTCCCGGCAACCACCAGGAAGCGACGCAGTCCGGCGGCGAGCGCCGTCTTCGAACTTCAAGTCAACTGATCAGGAGGATCATCATGGCCCAGCAGCTCAGCAATCAACGCATCGCCTGGTTCAACGGCAAGTTCGTGCCGGAGAACGAGGTCATGATCCCGTTCCGCGACCGCAGCTGGAAGTACGGCGACGGCGCCTTCGACATGACCCGCACCTTCAACGGCGTGCCGTTCCGCTTGAAGGAGCATATCGACCGCTTCTACCGCTCGCTGCGCTACCTGCAGATCGACCCGGGCCTGTCGCCGAAGGAGATGATCGCCCACAGCGAGGAGGTCGTGGCCCGCAACGAGCATCTGCGCGCCGATGTCGGCGACTGGTGGCTGGGCCAGCGGGTGAGCCGCGGCGTCGACGCGGTGGGCGACGAGGGCTGGGAAAATGTCGGCCCGCAGGTCGTGATCGAAATGACCCCCCTGCCGCTCGCCAAGCGCGGCAAGCTCTATCGCGAGGGCGCCGAAGCGATGACCACGACGGCGCGCCGCATCGCCCCGTCGATGCTCTCGCCCCGTGCCAAGACGCACAACTACCTCAACATGATCATGGCCGAGAAGCCGATCAAGGCGCTCAATCCCGACGCCTGGCCGATCCTGCTCGACGAGAACGGCAACCTCGCCGAGGGCCTCGGCAGCAACATCTTCATCGTGCGCGAGGGCCAGCTCTTCACGCCGTCCGAACGCTACGTCCTGCCGGGCGTCAGCCGCCAGATGACCATGGACATGGCCAAGCAGATCGGCGTCGAGTGCACGCCGGGCGACATCGACCTGTTCGATGCCGCCAATGCCGAGGAGATGTTCCTCACCTCGACCAGCCTCTGCATCCTGCCGGTGAAGAGCTTCAACGGTGCGCCGGTCGGCGACGGCAAGGCGCCGGGCCCGATCACGAAGAAGCTGATCGACGCCTACGCCAAGAGTGTCGGCTGCGATTTCGTGGCCCAGTACCTCAAGTTCTCGCAGTAGCGAGACAGCACTCTACGCAGTGCATGGAGAGGGGGAGACTTCCCCCTCTGCCGGGCGTAGACTCTTTCCTTGTGGTGGATCGCGCTCTGTCGTGATCACGACGGACCGCGACCTTCGGACTTTCGTTCGCAAGGAGGCAGTCATGGCGACCCAGAACCACATCCGCAATCCCCTCGAATGGGGATGGGACCATCTCAAGCAGACAAGCCAGGCCGTCGGGTCGACGGCCGATTCGATGGACGGAGCCTGGGACGATCGCGCGACCGCGCCGCCCACGGTACGTCGCATCACCGCCGCCGATGTCGGCGACGCGCTGGCCAAGGGGGTCCGCGATTTCGGCGCCGCCCGCACCGATGTCGTGATGCTCTGCCTGCTCTATCCCCTCGCCGGCCTCGCGATCTCCCGCATGGCCTTCGACTACGGCATGCTGGCGCTGGTCTTCCCGCTGATCGCGGGCTTTGCCCTGATCGCGCCGATGTTCGGGCTCGGCCTCTACGAGATCAGCCGTCGGCGGGAGCAAGGGCTCGAGACCCGCTGGACGGATGCCTTCGCGGTCGCGCGCTCACCAAACATCGGCCGGATCATGGTCATGAGCCTGCTGCTGCTCGCGATCTTCTGCCTGTGGCTGTTCGCGGCGAACCTGCTCTACACCGTCACTCTCGGGCCGGACGCCCCCGTCTCGGCGCAGGCTTTCGTGCGCGACGCCCTGACCACGCCGCAGGGCCTGACGATGACCATCGTGGGCATCGGCGTGGGCTTCCTGTTCGCGCTCGTCGTCCTGGTGATCAGCGTCGTGTCGCTTCCGATGCTGCTCGATCGCCCTGTCGGCGTCGGCACCGCCATCGCCACCTCGGTCCGCGCGGTGCGGCAGAACCCGGGCCCGATGGCGATGTGGGGCGTGATCGTGGCGGCGGGCCTCTTTGTGGGAGCCCTCCCCCTGCTGATCGGGCTCGCCATCGTGCTGCCGGTACTGGGCCACGCGACGTGGCACCTCTATAGAAAGGTCGTCGTGAACTAAGAAGACAAAGAGGGGGAGAATGCTCGACTGGACGGTGAAACAGCCGGCCGACGGCGTGGTCGTCGCGCCGGACGAGCGGCTGCCGTGGCCGCAGACCGTGGCACTTGGCATCCAGCATGTGGTGGCGATGTTCGGGGCCACCGTGCTGGGCCCCCTGCTGATGGGCTTCGATCCCAACGTCGCCATCCTGATGAGCGGCGTCGGCACGCTGATCTTCTTCGTGGCCGTGGGCGGCAGGGTCCCGAGCTATGTCGGGTCCTCCTTCGCCTTCATCTCCGTGGTCGTGGCGGCGACCGGATACGCCGGCCAGGGCGCCAACGCCAACATCGCCCTCGCGCTTGGGGGGATCGTGATCTGCGGCGCCCTCTATGCGCTGATCGGCCTGGTCGTGATGGCGAGCGGGACCGGCTGGATCGAACGGCTGATGCCGCCGGTGGTGACCGGCGCCGTGGTCGCGGTGATCGGCCTCAACCTTGCCGCCGTACCCATCAAGAACATGGCGCCGACCTCGTTCGATGCCTGGATGCAGGCCGTAACCTTCCTGAGCATCGCCTTGGTCGCGGTCTTCACGCGCGGCATGACGCGGCGCCTGCTGGTGCTGGTCGGGCTGGTCGTGGCCACCCTCGTCTATGCGCTGCTGGCCAACGGGCTCGGCTGGGGCAAGCCGGTGAGCGCCGCCCTGCTCGAGCAAGCCGCCTGGTTCGGCGTGCCTGCCTTTACCGCGCCGGTCTTCGACACCCGGGCGATCGTGCTGATCGCGCCCGTCGCCCTGATCCTGGTCGCCGAAAATCTCGGCCATCTGCGCGCCGTGAGCGCCATGACGGGCCGCAACATGGATCCCTATGTCGGCCGAGCCTTCCTGGGCGATGGCATCGCGACCATGGTGGCGGGCGGTGTCGGCGGCACCGGCGTCACCACCTATGCCGAGAATATCGGCGTGATGGCCGCGACGCGCATCTACTCGACCGCCCTGTTCGTGATCGCCGGCCTGTTCGCCATCCTGCTGGGCTTCTCGCCCAAGTTCGGGGCATTGATCCACTCCATCCCGCTGCCGGTGATGGGCGGCGTGAGCATCGTCGTGTTCGGTCTGATCGCCGTCGCCGGCGCCAAGATCTGGGTCGACAACAAGGTGGACTTCACCCAGAGCCGCAACCTCATGGTGGCCGGCATCACGCTCGTGCTCGGCACCGGCGACTTCACCCTGAAGTTCGGCGAATTCGCCCTGGGCGGCATTGGGACGGCGACCTTCGGCGCGGTCCTCCTCAATGCGGTTCTCGATCGCGAGAACCGCCGGTAATCCCAGGAAGCGCAACACGGCATCTTGTGGCTGGTCGCAAGCGCGTATGCCAAGACAGCAGCGCTTTGACGGCCGCGCCGGTTTGTCCCCGGAGCGCAACAATCGAGGATGTGAGCGATGGCGACGCAGTGGGGAGAGGGCTATGTCACGGACCTGGAGTACACGGCAGGTTACTATCGCGAACTGAACCCGTCGCTCCTCAGGTTCGCCTGCCTCCATGCCGGCATCCAACCACCGCCTGCCGGGCCCCTGAACTACCTGGAGCTGGGCTTCGGACAGGGGCTCAGCCTCAACATCCACGCCGCGGCCTGCCCCGGAACCTATTGGGGAACGGACTTCAATCCGTCCCATACCGCCCGTGCCGCGCAGTTCACCGATCCGCAGGACGGCAGCATCCGCCTGCTCAACGATTCCTTCTCGGAACTTCAGGCCCGATCCGACCTGCCCGATTTCGACGTCATCGCGCTGCACGGCGTCTGGTCGTGGATCTCCGATGCCAACCGCCGCGCCATCGTCGATATCGCCCGCCGGAAGCTGAAAGTCGGGGGCATCCTCTCCGTTTCCTACTACTGCGATCCGGGCTGGGCCGCCCTGCAGCCGCTGAGGCACCTGATCTATCTCCATACACAGATGGGCACGGCGCCGGCGGGTGGCCTGGCCGCCGGCGTCGAGCAGGCTCTCGCCTTCTCCAGCAAGCTCGAAAAAGCCGGCGCCCTCTATTTCCGGAACAATCCGCAGGTTGGTCCCTTCCTTCAGGCCATCTCGGCGATGGACCGCAAATACCTGGTCCACGAGTATCTCGGTGAGGACTGGCAGCCGATGGCGTTTTCCCAGGTCGTCGAGTGGTTCGCACCGGCGCGTGTCGAGTTCGCGGCATCCGCAAACCTGCTGGACCAGGTGGAGAACCTCATGCTGAATCCGGCCGGCCGGCAGCTGGTCGCCGAGACCGGCAATCGTGTACTGCGCGAGACGATGCGGGACTATCTCGTGCATCAGCGCTTTCGCCGCGACATCTTCGTGAAGGGCCTGCGGCCGCTTTCGGCGGTGGACCGCCTCGAGCAGCTCGACCGTCAGACGATCGTCCTGAAGAGCCTGCCGTCCCAGGTCCCCTCCAAGATCGCCGGCCCGTTCTTCGAGGCCAGTCTTCAGGCCGATGTTTACGGGCTCTTGGTCGACGCGCTGGCTTCAGACGGTCATGCGCCCAAAACCATTGCCGACCTGCGTGCACGGGGAGCGGCGCGGAACATCAGCGCCTCCCACGTCGTCGAAGGGGTCGCCATGCTGATCGGCATGGGTCACGCCGTCGCCGCCGAGCCCGCCACCGCGGAAAGCCGCCGCCGCTGTGCTGCCCTCAACCGGGCGCTGTGCGAACGGGCGCGCCGCGGTGACGAGTTTCCCTGCCTGGCGTCGCCCGTCGCCGGTACCGGCATCGAGGTTACCCGCCTGCAGCAATGCTTCCTGCTGTCGCTCGCCAACGGTGCTGCCCACGCCGCCGCGGTCGCCCGCGATGTCTGGGCCATGCTGTCGGCGCTGGGTCAGAGCGTTCTCAAGGATGGCAAGGGGATCGAAGGTGCGGAGGCCAATCTCGCCGAACTCGAGAAACAGGCGGCCACGTTCCAGTCGGAGCGGCTGCCGCTGCTGCAATCGCTGGGCGTGTCCCTGGCCTGACGCCTCGTGAAGGCGTCGGCCATAACATTCGCGGGTTTTGCGTCGCCCTCATGCAAGGGCGGCGCCGCGTCCCCTACCGGCGTATGGCCGTAAGGGCCGGCGCAAATCCCTTCATGTTGATCGTGAAGGTGACCGTTCGTCCGTCGGCTGTCTGCAGGACGGCCTCGCCCTGAACCAGAGCCGAGGCTTCCTTGGCAAAGGCATCGTCGATGGGAAGCGTGGCGGTGCAGAAGGTGGAATCGCACGTAGCGATGGGCACCTTGCGAGACTTGTCGGCAAACTTCAGCTCGAGGCCAGGGGGAATCGTGAGGCCGGTCACGAAGCGCCACACGTTCACCGGAGCGCCGTCCTTGTTGAGGCCGAGGAACCAGACGAACACCGGCTGGCGCTGATTGTTGGCTTCCTGCGCGATCACCAGTTCAGCCGAACAGACCCGCTTTTCCTTCGGGTCCGCGCCATCACGGCATGTCACCGTCCAGTTGTCGTAGGTCAGGATCTCGGTCCGCGACTGCGGGGCAGGAAGACTGGGCGTAGCGGGCGGCTTCTGGGCCTGGACGGCGCCACCCGACACCACCACCCCCAATACCGTGCACAAGGCCGAGTAGCGGATAGCCTGCATCAATCCAAAGGTCACTGTAGGCACGCCCCCGCGAATTCCAAAGGTCGTCGTTTGCACAATCGGGCGACGAAGCGTCTAGCATTCGGCATTCCTGACGTCCAACTTGCCCCTGCGAGCCAGGTCAAGCGCCTGAAACCGATCGCGTCGTCGCCCCCGAAAGTCAGCCCGATCAACCGGTGATTGCTGTCGGCAGCACACCGGCCTGGGCGATCTCGATCTTCTCCCCCAACTCAGAACTGCTTGCGGAGTCCGATGTTGAAGCTGGCACCCGAGAACTGGCCACCGAAACGATAGTCGCCGCGGACGAAGCCAAGGAAGTCCTGCTCCGTCAGCTTGAAATTCAAGCCCGCGGCAACCTGCCCGAAGGTGCCCACCCGATCGGACGAGGTCTGGAAGGTGTACGCGGAGCCCCCGTTATTTATGGTCGCGGTGGACTGCACCGGAGCCGCGAATTCGTTCCACACCGCGGCCTGGAGGAAGGGTCCCAGCTGTATCGTCGGAGTCGCCTCGAACGTGGCGCCGACGCTGGCGCCCGCCCTTCCCAGCAGCGAGGTGATCGGCTGGAAGCCGATCGATCCGGACGTGCCCGCCAATGCCGGATTGAAGGCCACGCTGTCGAAATTATAGGTGCCCCAGGTGAATCCCAGCAGGGGCTCGACGTAGTAGCGCTCGGCGAAATCGAACCGGTTCGCGAGTTTGGCGTTGACCGTGACGCCGCGGCCGTTGAGCGGCGTGTTGGGCGCCAGGAGATAGCCGCCTGCGGCGCCCCCCGCCAGATCGCCACTGAAGGACCGCACGGTGCCGTTGTACTGGTCGTAGCGGACGTCCACATCGGCCGAGAAGGAGCCCTTGGACAGGTTGGCGTAGGCCGCCACGTAGGGCACCTCCATCGAGATACCGGTATTGGTGCTGCTCGTGGCTCCACCCGGCAGCGGTGTCGTGAAGTTCGAATTGGTGTTCAGGTTCGCATAGCCGCCGAACACGCCGACGATGACGTTCCACTGGCTGTCCGAGATGTTGAACATGCCGAAGTCTGCGCCCACCTGGACGCCACTGAAGGTGGTCGTGCCCTGGCTGTTGCCTGCGGCCGGCGAACCCAGCCCGTAAGTCGTGCTGCCCAGATTGGTGTTGGTGCTGCCGTACATGATACGCACCCAGGGGCCGCCATTGATCTGATCGCGCTGCGGGGTGTTCGGCCTCGACACGATCGGCGACTCGCCCTGGAAGAAGCCGGCGTTCAGCGACGTGAGCATGCTCGACAGGCCGCCGGCGACGCCGGCGATCGGACCGCTGTTGAAGACCGACTGCAGGGTGGCGTTCTGTCCGCTGCCGCTTTGGACCAGGTAATTGTTGATGAGGCCCGAGGACAGCGACGACACGATACCCGTATTGGTGACGGAGAGAGTTCCGCCGCCGTTGAGGGCCAGCACCGTCTGCGGCGCGGAGTAGACCGGGAGGGCACCCCCCGGGCTGACGTTCGTGAAGGTCATGGTCTGCGCGCCGCTCGACACGCCGTTGACGGTCAGGCGGCTCGTGCCGTTGGTGTCCACGGAGGTGTTGATGACGCCGGTCCCGCCCAGGCCGCCGGTAATGGTCATCCTATGGGCGGAAGCAGGCGTGACGGTGGTGTTGGAAGAAATGGTGCCACTGTTGATGAACGACGCAACATTGAAGGTGTTGTTGCTGCCCGTATAGGTCAACACGCCATTGTTGGTCAGGGTGTTCACCCCCGTGACCGTTCCGTTGAAATTGTTGAACGTGCCACCGCCATTGTTGACGATGTTCCCGCCCAGCGCGTTCCACGTACCCGTATTGTTGATCGTGCCCGAGTTGCTGTCGACGGCGCCGTTCCAGGTGCCGGCATTCGTGATCAGGCTGGCATTGGTGATGACCTTGCCGTTCCACGTGCCGCCGAGGTTGTTGGCGATCGTACCCGTATTGGTGGCGACGTCGCCGTTATAGACGCCGGCGTTCGACACGCTGCCGGCGTTGTTCAGCGCATCGAACACGGTGCCGAAATTGGTCAGGGTGCCGCCGGCGAGATTGTTGATACCGCCCGCCTGAGAGTCGAGGATGCCGCCGGCTCCCACGTTGATGATCGCGCCGTTGGTCAGTCCCGCGCCGCCGACCTTGAAGGTGCCGCCCGTCACGTCGACCGACCCGCCGCTGACGGTCGCACCGTTCTGAGCCGTGAAGGTGCCGCCCGTGACCTTCGTGCTGCCGTTGGTTTGGGTGAAGCCCGCCGTCGTCAGCGTACCACTGCTCGTCAGCGTGCCGCCCGCAACCTTGGTCAGGCCTCCGATCGCCATCGTGCCGGCATTGTCGGTGCTGCCGCCCGTCTGCGTGAACAGCGTGCCCTTCAGGGTGCCGGCCGCGCCGACCGTCACGGCCGCGCCGGTGTTCACCAGGCCGAGCCCCTTCATCTCCGCGGTGCCACCCTTCACGTCGAACGTGCCGGCAGCGAGTTCGCCGCCGAGGCTGCTGGTGAACGTCCCGCCCGTCACCGTCGTGCTGCCCGCGGTCTGTAGGAAAGTAGTGGTGGTCAGCGTGCCGCTGCTCGTCAGCGTGCCGCCCGCAACCTTGGTCAGGCCCCCGATCGCCATCGTCCCGGCATTGTCGGTACTGCCGCCCGTCTGCGTGAACAGCGTGCCCTTCAGGGTGCCGGCCGCGCCGACGGTCACGGTCGCGCCGGTGTTCACCAGTCCGAGACCCTTCATCTCCGCGGTGCCGCCCTTCACGTCGAACGTACCGGCGGCCAGTTCCCCGCCGAGGCTGCTGGTGAACGTGCCGCCGGTCACCGTCGTGCTGCCCGCGGTCTGCACGAAGCCCGCCGTCGTCAGCGTGCCGCTGCTCGTCAGGGTGCCGCCCGCGACCGTGGTCAGGCCCGATACCGCCGTCGTTCCCGCATTGTCGGTGCTGCCGCCCGTCTGAGCGAATTCCGTCGCCTTCAGGGTACCGGCCGCGCCTACGGTGATCGCCGCGCCAGTGTTGATCAGGCCAACACCGTTCGCCGAGGCTGTCCCGCCCTTCACGTCGAAGGTACCCCCAAGAAGGCCCGCACCACTGGCCGCCGTGAACGTACCGCCCGTCACCGTCGTGCTGCCGCCGGTCTGCAGGAAAGTATCGGTGGTCAGTGTGCCGCTGGTCGTCAGCGTGCCGCCCGCGACCGTCGTCAGGCCCGCGATTGCCGTCGTTCCGGCATTGTCGGTGCTGCCGCCCGTCTGCGTGAACAGCGCCCCCTTCAAGGTGCCGGCCGCGCCGACCGTGACGGTCGCGCCGGTGTTCACCAGGCCGGCACCGTTCATCTCCGCCGTGCCGCCCTTCACATCGAACGTACCGCCGGTGAGAAGCCCGCCAAGGCTGCTCGTGAAGGTGCCGCCGGTCACTGTCGTGCCGCCCGAGGTCTGCAGGAAGCCGGCCGTCGTCAGCGTACCGCTGCTCGTCAGCGTCCCGCCCGCCACCGTCGTCAGGCCCGCGATCGCCATCGCTCCGGCATTGTCGGTGCTGCCGCCCGTCTGCGTGAACAGCGTCCCCTTCAGCGTGCCGGCCGCGCCCACGTTCACCGCCGCGCCGGTGTTCACCAGGCCCAGCCCGTTCATCTCGGCGGTGCCGCCCGTGACGTCGAACGTGCCGCTGGCGAGTTCGCCGCCGAGGCTGCTCGTGAAGGTGCCGCCGGTCACCGTCGTGCCGCCGCCGGTCTGCAGGAAGCCGCCCGTCGTCAGCGTACCGCTGCTCGTCAGCGTGCCGCCCGCCACCGTGGTCAGGCCCGATACCGCCATCGTCCCGGCATTGTCGGTGCTGCCGCCCGTCTGCGTGAACAGCGTCCCCTTCAGCGTGCCGGCCGCGCCGACCGTCACGGCCGCGCCGGTGTTCACCAGGCCGAGACCGTTCATCTCCGCGGTGCCGCCCTTCACGTCGAACGTACCGCTGGCCAGTTCGCCGCCGATGCTGCTGGTGAAGGTCCCGCCGGTCACCGTCGTGCCGCCCGAGGTCTGCAGGAAGCCGCCCGTCGTGAGCGTGCCGCTGCTGGTCAGCGTACCACCCGCGACCGTCGTCAGGCCCGATACCGCCATCGTTCCGGCATTGTCGGTGCTGCCGCCCGTCTGCGTGAACAGCGTGCCCTTCAGGGTGCCGGCCGCGCCCACGTTCACCGTCGCGCCGGTGTTCACCAGGCCCAGACCGTTCATCTCCGCGGTGCCGCCCTTCACGTCGAACGTACCGGCAGCGAGTTCGCCGCCGATGCTGCTGGTGAACGTGCCGCCCGTCACCGTCGTGCCGCCGCCGGTCTGCAGGAAGCCGGTGGTCGTCAGCGTACCGCTGCTCGTCAGCGTGCCGCCCGCGACCGTCGTCAGGCCCCCGATCGACATCGTTCCGGCATTGTCGGCGCTGCCGCCCGTCTGCGTGAACAGCGTGCCCTTCAAGGTGCCGCCCGCGCCCACCGTGACCGTCGCGCCCGTATTGACCAGGCCGAGACCGTTCATCTCGGCAGTACCGCCCTTTACGTCGAACGTGCCGCTGGCCAGTTCGCCGCCGATGCTGCTGGTGAAGGTCCCGCCGGTCACCGTCGTGCCGCCCGAGGTCTGCAGGAAGCCGCCCGTCGTCAGCGTGCCGCTGCTCGTCAGCGTGCCGCCCGCGACCGTGGTCAGGCCCCCGATTGACATCGTTCCGGCATTGTCGGCGCTGCCGCCCGTCTGCGTGAACAGCGTGCCCTTCAAGGTGCCGCCCGCGCCCACGTTCACCGTCGCGCCGGTGTTCACAAGGCCGAGACCGTTCATCTCGGCAGTACCGCCCTTGACGTCGAACGTGCCGCCGGTGAGCCCGCCTCCGAGGCTGGCCGTAAACGTTCCGCCGGTTACCGTCGTGCTGCCGCCGGTCTGCGCGAAGGCGGTGGCCGTTACCGTCCCGCTGCTCGTCAGGCTGCCGCCGGCCTGCGTGAGCAGCAGCGCCGTCACGGTGCCGCCGTCCCCGATGTTGACCGTGGCACCCAGGTTGCTCAGTCCCGCCACGCCATTCGCCGCCACGGTGCCGCCCGTCACGTCGAACGTGCCGCTCGTCAGGGTCGCCGCCGTGTTTGTCGTGAACGTCCCGCCAGTCACCTTCGTAGCGCCCGCGACCTGGGCAAAGACGTCGGCCGTCACCGTCCCGCTGCTCGTCAGGCTGCCGGCCACCTGCGTGAGCAATGGCGTCGTCAGGGTGCCGCCGGCCCCGATGTTCACCGTGGCCCCCAGGTTGCTGAGACCCGCCACGCCATTCGCCGCGACGGTGCCACCCGTCACGTCGAACGTGCCGCTCGTCAGGGTCGCCGCCGTGTTTGTCGTGAACGTGCCGCCGGTCACCTTCGTGGCGCCTGCGACCTGGGCAAAGACGTCGGCCGTCACCGTCCCGCTGCTCGTCAGGCTGCCGCCCGTCTGCGTGAGAAGCGCCGTGGTCACGGTGCCGCCCGCGCCCACCGTGACGGTCGCGCCGAGGTTGCTGAGCCCTGCCACGCCGTTCGCCGCCACCGTGCCACCCGTCACGTCGAACGTGCCGCCCGTGAGAGCCGTCGCGGTGGTCGTCGTGAACGTCCCCCCCGACACCGTCGTGCTGCCGCCGGTCTGGGAGAAGGTGGTCGCGGTCAGGCTTCCGTTCGATACAGTGACGTCTGCGCCAAGATTGCTGAGCCCCACCAGGCCGTTCGCTGAGACAGTTCCGCCCTTTACGTCGAATGTGCCGCCCGTGAGGGCCGTCGCGGTGGTCGTCGTGAACGTCCCTCCCGACACCGTCGTGCTGCCGCCGGTCTGGGAGAAGGTGGTCGCGGTCAAGCCGCCGCCCGAAACGGTGAGGTCCGCGCCCGTATTGCTGAGACCCAGCAGACCGTTCGCCGCGACAGCGCCACCCTTCACGTCGAACGTACCGCCGGACAAGGTCGCGCCGTTGGACGTCGTGAACGTGCCCCCGGTCACCGTCGTGCTGCCGTCGCTCTGGGTAAACAGGCCGCTTACGCCCAGCGTCCCGCTGTTCGTCAGGCTGCCGCCGGAGACCGTGCCAATGCCCGACACCGTCAAGGTGCCGGCATTGTCGGTGCTGCCGCCGGACTGGGTGAACAGCGTCGCTTTCAGAGTGCCGGCCGCGGCCACGGCAAGGTCTGCGCCGCTGTTGGTCAGCCCCAGGCCGTTCGCCGTGACGGTGCCGCCGTTCACGTCGAACGTGCCGCCGGACAAGGTCGAGCCGAGGCTGGTCGTGAACGACCCCGTCGTCGTGACCGCGCCACCCGACTGGTTGAACGAGTTGCTGATCTTGACCGTGCCGGCGTTGGTTACCGTGCCAGCCGTCTGCTTGAACGAGCCGGTGACGTCGACCGTGCCGCTATTGTCCAGAATGCCCGTTCCGCTCAGCGTATAGGCAGTGCCGAGCGAGGAGAAAGCGTTGCCGACCGAGAGAGTCTTCCCGTTGGTGGAGAGCGTATTGCCGGTCTGCGAAAGAGTGCTGGAAGAGCCATTGGCGGAGAGAATGGCGTTGCGGGTCGACTCCCCGATCGCGGCCGCCTTACCGCCAATAATCGCATTGCTGGGGACGCCGTTGCTCCAGTTGGAGCCTGTCGACCAATCGGTACTGCCCGGATCCGGCTTCCAAGTGCTCTGCGCACTCGCCAACTGGGGAATCATGACGGCCGTGAGCGCCGAACCCACCAACAAAGCGGCGCGATAGCCGCCAGACACAATCGCCGACGGCGCAGACTTCGTCATAGTTCTCTCACTCCCCAACACGCCCGGCAACAGAACCGCGACACGGTACAAGTTCGCAGCATTCAATCGTTTCAAACTCAAACCTACTCAACCCCAAAGATCAATACGCTGTCAAGATTCAATCTATGGTGGCTTCACATCGATTGGCGGCATTTGGGAAGTGATGTCCGGAGGATCCTGTCGGACACGGCGACGAGAGTCGCAAGACGCTGGAGGAGCAAGGGCGTCAGTGAAAGTAATTCGCACATGATCGGCTGCATCGCCAGCAAGGCAGCGACTTTTTTTTCAAGCCTACTGCCCGAATTTCGCCCGTCATGACGTTGCGATGGGTGTCAACCGGCCCCATCGCCTATGTGAGGAGCCGATATCCCGACGTGTGGCATTCGCCGAGGCCACATTGGAGCACCACCGAAGCAAAGTTGATGGCGCAAATCAGCACGACGTAGAATTCCAGAAGGCGCGTCGCGCGGACGAGCGGCAGCCGTGCGGCTTCCGGAGGAACGCGTGGTCCTCCAAAGAGCGTGAGC
Source organism: Rhodospirillales bacterium 24-66-33 (assembly GCA_002281855.1). Lineage (GTDB taxonomy): Bacteria > Pseudomonadota > Alphaproteobacteria > Reyranellales > Reyranellaceae > Reyranella. The sequence continues at coordinate 146,682 of NCHQ01000003.1, forward strand.
CGAAGCGACAGCGCCAGCAGCAGGGCTACTCCGATCAAGACCGACCAGACCGGCATGTGAAGCCCGAATACCGCGGTGCCGATATAGGCGTGACCGGGGCGTGGAACGAGGTCCAGCAAGCTCTGCCTCGCCGCAATGACCAGCAGCAGCACGGCAAAGAGCAGGGCTATGCCGCCGCCCCGCTCCGATTCACGCGCCCGGAGTTGATGAAGCAGCCCGAAGCAGCAGCCGAACGTGGCAACTCGCTGGAGCAGGCAGAGCGGGCACGGAATCTCGCCAAAGGCAAACTGCATGAGCAGCGCGGCGGTCAGGATCCCCGACAAAATCACCGTCAGAAGCAGCAAGATGAGCCGATCCAACATGACCAGGGTGGAAGCCTCGATGCGCAGCCCGCGCATTCAGGTGCTTCCCGCAGGGGCAGTGTGTCTCAACTCGACCTGCAGCCAGGGCATGCGGAAGCCATAGTTGGGGCTGTAGATCTCCCAGAGGAAGATTCCGAGGACCATGATGAACGACAGGAAGAGACAGGCCATCGCCGGTCGCGGCAGATTCGAAAGACGGAGCACGAACGCCGCCAACAGGAAAGCGAAAGTGATCGTCATCATCGGAAAGACCGCCCCGCCGAGCGAGATCTCATGGGGCGCTTATTCGAACTCGACCAACTCGGCGCCCTCCGGCACCTGCTCGCCCACCGCGTAGCGAAGGCTCTTCACCGTCCCGTCGGCCGGGGCGGCCAGCGTGTGCTCCATCTTCATGGCTTCGAGCACCAGCAGCGCCTGGCCCTTGCTCACCGTGTCGCCGGCCTTGACCCGCAGGTCGATGATCTTGCCCGGCAGCGGCGCACGGACCACGGCATCGGCCGAGGCCGTCGCCTCGTACTGCGTGACGTCGAGCGGATCGACCAGTCGCAGGCGGTTACTGCCCTCGCCCATGAACAGCGTGTAGTCGATGCCGCCGTCGAGGGCGGTGCGCCGCACGACCGTGGCCACGAAAGAGTCCTGGCCCAACCCGATCGACAGGCGCCCGTCTTCGAGCCGCTCGACCCGCGCCTCGAGCGCGCCTTCGGGCAGCTCCAGCCGCACGCCGCCGCCGCGCAGGCGCCGCGCGATCACCACGACCTCGCGCTCGCCGTCCTTCCACCGCACTTCCTCATGCCCCTCGTCGAGCAGGCGGAAGCCGTTCTGCTGGTTCCACGGCGACCACGGGTCGCCAGCCGCCGGCTGGCCCGCGTCCTGCCATTCGAGCAGGCGCGCCAGGGTGGCCACGGCGAAGGCACGGTCGCCGGCCGGCGCCGGCTTAGCGAACAGGGTCGCGCGATGGCGCTCGATGAAGCCGGTATCGACCTCGCCGCCGACAAAGGCGGGATGCGAGCACAGCGCCTTGAGCAGCAACGAGTTGGTCGTGACGCCCACCACTTCGGTTTCGCCCATCAGCGCCGCCATGCGCCGCAGCGCCGACGTGCGATCGCGGTCGTGCACGATCACCTTGGCAATCATCGGATCGTAGAACGGCGTCACCGTATCGCCCTGGCGCACGCCGGTATCGACGCGGACATGCGCGCCCTCTTCCGGCAGCTTCAGGTGCACCAGCGTACCCGTCGAGGGCAGGAAGTTCCGCGCCGGGTCCTCGGCATAGAGGCGAACCTCGACGGCATGCCCGTCGATGCGCAGTTCGTCCTGCGACAGCGGCATCTTCCCACCGGCCGCCACGATGAGCTGCCATTCGACCAGGTCCTGGCCGGTGATGGCTTCGGTCACCGGATGCTCGACCTGCAGCCGGGTGTTCATCTCCATGAAGAAGAAGGTGCCGTCCTGGTCGGCGATGAACTCGACCGTGCCAGCGCCCTGGTAGCCGATAGCCTTGGCCGCCGCGACCGCCGCCTCGCCCATCTGCTTGCGCCGCGCCGGGTCCATGTTCGGCGCCGGCGCCTCCTCGATCACCTTTTGGTGGCGGCGCTGGATCGAGCAGTCGCGCTCGAACAGATAGAGGCAGTTCCCCTGCCCGTCGGCGAAGACCTGGATCTCGATGTGGCGCGGCCGCGTCAGGTACTTCTCGACCAGCACATGGTCGTCGGCAAAGGAGGCCTTGGCCTCGCGCTTGGCCCCTGCCAGCGCATCGGCGAATTTCCCGGCGCTTTCGACCACGCGCATGCCCTTGCCGCCGCCGCCGGCCGACGCCTTGATCAGCACCGGAAAGCCGATCTTCGCGGCCTCGCTGGCCAGCAGCTCCGGCGACTGGTCGTCGCCGTGATAGCCCGGCACCAGCGGCACCCTGGCCTTCTCCATGATCTTCTTGGCTTCGCTCTTCGAGCCCATGGCCCGGATCGAGGCCGCCGGCGGCCCGATGAACACGATGCCCGCCGCGGCGCAGGCGTCGGCGAAGCCGGCATTCTCGGAGAGGAACCCGTAGCCCGGATGGATCGCCTGCGCGCCGGTCCGCTTGGCCGCGTCGATGATCCGGTCCGCGACGAGATAGCTCTCGCGCGCCGCCGAGGGGCCGATATGGACGGCCTCATCAGCCATCGCGACATGGCGCGCGGTGCGGTCGGCATCGGAATAGACCGCCACTGTCTTGATGCCGAGCCGCTTCGCCGTCTTGATGACCCGGCAGGCGATCTCGCCACGATTGGCGATCAGGATCTTGGAGAACATGCTACTTGCCCTCAGCGAGAAATTGGTCGCAAGGCGCATCAATCCAGCGCCGGTTATCAGTCATCTTCAGGACCAATTCACCATCGATCCAATAGCGATCTGTCGTCTTGCCGGTATCGATGAATGTCTTGAGACCAGGACGCGCGCACGCCGCCCTTCCGCCATCCTCGAATTGTTTGGCCTGGCGCGGCAACCATCGCTCAAACGCCAGTGAGCCCATGGCTTTCTTGGGAAAGAACGACAATTCCGGCGCATAGTCGCGTTCAACCGCAAGCGCCAACACCGAGCCGGGCACGACGCAGCGGTTATACCGCTCATCAAGCGCGTCGATAACGCGGATCCATCTCTCGGGGTCGCCGACGTGACAACCATGGCCCGCGACATAGGCCGACGTGACGAGCCTCGCGACTTCCTCAACAAATATCAAAGCTCTGTCCGCCGATTCCTGCTCGTCGCTGCTTTGCGCGCACGCCACATGGCCAAACGGCAACAGAGCACAGAGCAGAACGATCACGCGCACGGGAGCCTTCGCGGGCACCATCAAGTGGCCCACTTCGGTTTGCGCTTGTCCAGGAAGGCACTCATGCCCTCGATCGCGTCTTCGGTCGTGCACTGGACGGCGACGTGTTCGCCGATCAGGTCGACGACCCTGCCGTCGTGCGGCATGGCGTCGATCTCGGTAATCAGCTCCTTGACCAGGGTCTGGACCGACGGAGCGCCGCGGCGCAGCTCGTCGGCGAGGGCCGCGATCGTGGCGTCGAGCGCATCTTCCTCGACCACCTGGTCGACCAGGCCGATGCGCAGCGCGGTCGCAGAGTCGAACATGCCACCGTGCATCAGGAGCTGCCGCGCCATGCGCGGACCGACCGCCTGGATCAGCACGGGAATGGCGATGCCCGCGAGCAGCCCGTTGCGCGCTGAGGTGAGGCCGAAGCGCGCCGAGGAGACGGTGACCGCGAAGTCGCAGGCCAGCATCAGGCCGACGCCGCCGCCCACCGCCGCGCCCTGGACGCGCGCGATCGAGGGCTTGGGGAAATCGTAGACCGCCTGGATCGCGGCCATCAGGCAATCGGCGCCGACCTTGCGGGTGATGGCGTCAAGCTCGGGCCAGCTCAGCACCCAATTGAAGTCGCCGCCGGCACAGAAGACAGGTCCCTCACTCGCAAGAACGAGAGTGCGCACCGCATCGTCGGCGGCGAAGCCCTCCACGGCATCGATGATGGCGCGCGCCGTGTCGCCGTCGAAGGAATTCATCGCCTTGGGCCGGTTGAGCGTGAGCGTGGCCACGCCGCCCTCGACCTTCGTCAGGATCGTGTCGGTCATGTCCGGATCACATCCGGAAGACGCCGAACTTGGTCGGACCGATCGGCTGGTTCATCGAGGCCGAGAGGGCGAGGCCCAGGGTCATGCGCGTGTCGAGGGGATCGAGGATGCCATCGTCCCACAGCCGCGCCGTCGCGTAATAGGGATGGCCCTCGCGCTCGTAGGCCTCGCGGATAGGCTGCTTGAACTTCTCTTCCTCGTCCTTCGGCCAGCTGCCGCCCTTGGCCTCGATATTGTCGCGCCGCACCGTGGCCAGCACGCTCGCCGCCTGCTCGCCGCCCATCACCGAGATGCGCGCCGACGGCCACATCCACAGGAAGCGCGGGCTGTAGGCGCGGCCGCACATGCCGTAATTGCCGGCGCCGTAACTGCCGCCGACGATCACGGTGAACTTCGGGACATTCACCGTCGAAACCGCCGTCACCATCTTGGCGCCGTCGCGCGCGATGCCGCCGGCCTCGTACTTCTTGCCCACCATGAAGCCGGTGATGTTCTGCAGGAACAGCAGCGGAATGCCGCGCTGGCCGCACAGTTCGATGAAGTGCGCCGCCTTCAGCGCCGATTCGTTGAACAGGACTCCGTTGTTGGCGACGATGCCGACCGGATAACCCCAGATGCGCGCGAAGCCGGTGACGATGGTCGTGCCGTAGAGGTGCTTGAACTCGTCGAGTTCGCTGCCGTCGACCAGCCGCGCGATGATCTCGCGGATGTCGTAGGGCGTGCGGGTGTCCATCGGCACCACGCCGTAGAGTTCCTCGGCGGCGTAGTTCGGGTCGCGCGGCGGCAGCAGCGAGGCCGACGGGGACTTCTTCCAGTTGAGGTTGGCCACGATGCGCCGCGCGATGCCCAGCGCATGACTGTCGTTCTGGGCATAATGGTCGGCGACGCCCGAGGTGCGGGCATGCACGTCGGCGCCGCCGAGGTCCTCGGCACTCACCACCTCGCCGATCGCGGCCTTCACCAGCGGCGGTCCGGCCAGGAAGATCGTGCCCTGCTTGCGCACGATCACCGTCTCGTCGCTCATCGCCGGCACGTAGGCACCGCCCGCGGTGCACGAGCCCATCACCACCGCGACCTGCGGGATGCCCTGGGCCGACATGTTGGCCTGGTTGTAGAAGATGCGGCCGAAATGGTGCTTGTCGGGAAACACCTCGGGCCATTGCGGCAGGTTGGCGCCGCCGGAATCCACGAGATAGACGCAGGGAAGCCGGTTCTCCATCGCCACTTCCTGGGCGCGGAGATGCTTCTTCACCGTCATCGGATAGTAGGTGCCGCCCTTCACGGTGGCGTCGTTGCAGACGATCACGCATTCGACGCCGCTGACACGGCCGATGCCGGTGATCACGCCGGAGCCCGGCGCCTCGTTGTCGTACATGTCGAGTGCGGCCAGCGGCGACAGTTCGAGGAACGGCGAGCCCGGATCGAGCAGCGCCCGCACCCGCTCGCGCGGCAGCAGCTTGCCTCGGGAGACATGGCGCTTGCGCGAGTCCTCGCCGCCGCCCAGGCGGACCGTGTCGGTGCGGCGGCGCAAATCCTCGACCTGCACCCGCATGGCTTCGGCGTTGCGCTTGAAGGTGTCGGAACGGGTGTCGATCTGGGAGGAAAGTACGGTCATGTCAGGGCGAAACTGCCCGGACCGGGGACCGCGTGCAAGCCGGCCGTTACGGCAGGCGAGAAAGGGCGCGCCAGTGCGCGCCCTGGGCGATGAACGCCCGCTGGTTGGCCAGCGCCGCCGCGAAGTCGGCGTCGCGCTCGGCAAGATCCTTGACGACGATGTCGCTGTTCTTGCGGAAGGCGGCCAGCACATCGGGCGACCATTCGCGGACCTCGACGCCCGACGCTTTCAGCTTCTCCAGCGCCACCCCCTGGACATTGGGCGAGCGGCTGAGCATCCAGGCGATGTTCGCCTGGCAGGCGGTCTGGATCTGTGCGCGCAGCGAGCCGGGCAGCGCCGCCCACTTGTCCTTGCGCATCAGGAAGTCGAGCACGGCCGAGGGCTGCTGCCAGCCCGGCAGATAGTAGGGAAGGCCGAGCTTGTCGAAACCCAGGGCCGCATCCATGGCCGGCGTCGACATCTCGCCGCCATCCACGTTGCCCTGCTGCAGCTTGTAGAAGAACTCGCCCGGCGGCAGCGGCACGACCACGGCGCCGAGCCGGGAGATCACCTCTGCCGCCAGCTTGCCGTAGCGCAGCCGCAACCCCTTGAAGTCCGCGACCGAACTGACCTCGCCGCGGAACCATCCGCCGCCCTTGGGCCCCTGAATGCCGCAGGGGATACCGGCCACGCCCAGTTTCTCGTAGGCGTCGCGATGGATGCGGGAACCGTCACCCTCGAGCATCCAGGACGCCATCTCATCCGGCCCGAGCCCGAAGGGGACGGTGGCGAAGATGTTGAAGACCGGCGCCTTGCTGGCGGCATAGCCCGACCAAGTAAAGGCTGCCTCGAGGTCGCCGGCGACGATCGCATCCAGCATTTCGGCTGTCGGCGCCACACGGCCCGGTTCGAGGATCTTGATGGCGACGGCGCCGGCCGACATGTGCTTCACAGACCGGGTGAACACGCGCACGCCTTCGCCCGACCCCGGCAAGGCGGGGCTGAAGGCCGTCTGCATCTGGATGACGCGGGTCATCGACGGCGCGGCCACGGTCTTGGGCGCCGCCTTGGTATCCTGGGCAACAGCCGTTCCTGCCACCGACAGCAACGCTGCGGCGAGTACAATCAGCTTCATAAAGTTACGGCGCACGACCGACCATCCGTCGCCCGGCTCCCCCAAGCTCCCCGGACCGCTTTTGCGGCCTTCACACTGCATGATGTTCGCACGCGGCGTGCCCGGGAACAAGCGAAAGGCGGGCCTACAAGGCTGCCAGGCCACGACCGATCAGGATTCGCTGCACGTCGCTGGTGCCCTCGTAGATCTGACAGACGCGGACATCCCGCCAGATCTTCTCCACCAGATAGTCGGAAACGTACCCGTAACCGCCATGGACCTGAATCGCGGCCGAGCAAACTTCCTCGGCCATTTCGGAAGCATATAGCTTGGCCATTGCGGCCTCGGTGAGGCATGGACGACCGGCGTCGCGCAAGGTCGCCGCATGCAGCACCATTTGCCGCGCGACCGTCACCTTGGTGGCCATGTCGGCGAGCCGGAACAGCACCGCCTGGTGGTTCGCGATCTTGGTGCCGAATGCCTCGCGCTCCTGCGCGTAACTGCGCGCCGCCTCGAAGGCGGCCCGAGCCATGCCCACCGACTGAGCCGCGATGCCGATGCGCCCGACCGAGAGATTGGCCAGCGCCACGCGATAGCCTTCGCCCTCCCCGCCCAGCATCGCGTCGGCGCCGACGGTGCAGTCCTCGAAGGCGATCTGGCAGGTATCGGACGATTTCTGGCCGAGCTTCTTCTCGACCGAGGCGACGCGATAGCCTGGCGCATCGGTCGGCACGATGAAGCAGGAGATGCCGCGCTTGGGCGACGACGGATCGGTGACCGCGAAGACCAGTGCCATGTCGGCGCTGCGGCCCGAGGTGATGAACTGCTTCACGCCGTTCAGTACCCAACCGTTGCCGCGCCGTTCGGCCCGCGTCTTGAGGTTGGAGGCGTCGGAGCCCGCGTGCGGCTCGGTGAGGCAGAAGGCGCCCAGCATCTCGCCACGGGCGAGCGGCTTCAGCCACTTCTCCTTCTGCTCGTCCGACCCATAGGCCAGCAACGCGGCGCAGTCGGGCGAATTGTTGACGCTCATCACCGTCGACAGGCCGCCGTCGGCCGCCGCGATCTCCTCCAGCGCCAGGACATAGGACACCATGTCGGCGCCGGCGCCGCCCCACTCCGGAGGCACCGTCATGCCCATGAAGCCGAGGCGGCCCATTTCGGCCAGCAGCGACCGGGGAATCTCGCCGGCGGCTTCCCAGGCCCGTACGTGCGGCAACACCTGCTCCTGCGCGAAGGCGCGGGCGGTGTCGCGGATGAGCGTCTGTTCCTCGCTGAGCAGCATGGCTACCAGGGCAGCTCGGTGCCGTCGTAGTTCAGGAAGCGGCCATTGTCGGCGGGCTTCAGCCCGTCGATCACCCTCACCATCGACGGCACACTCTGCGCGATGGTGAGCGTCGCCGCCTGGCCGCCCATGTCGGTCTGCACCCAGCCGGGATGCAGCACGACGCAGATCAGGCCCTTGGGCGCGAGATCGACCGACAGGCCCTTCCATTCCATATTCAGCGCCGTCTTGCTGGCACGATAGGAATAGCGGCCGCTATTGGCGTGGGTGATGCTGCCCAGCCGGCTGGAGATGGCCACCAGCTTGCGATCCTGCGAGGCCGCGACATGATCGGCGAACGCCTCGGCCATCATCAGCGGCGCCAACGCATTGACCTCGAAGGTCTGGCGCCACACCGCCGGATCGATCGAGCCGAGAACCGTAGCCGCCTCACCCGAAATGCCGGCATTGCAGATCAGCACGTCGATCGCCTCGCCCTTCAGCTCCGCCGCCAGCGCCTTGACGGCCCCGTAGTCGGTGACTTCCAGCTTGTGGAGATGAATGTCGCCCGTCACCTCCTTCAGCGATTCGGGCGAGCGTGCACAGGCGTGAACCTTCCAGCCCTTGGCGGCGTACTGCTTCACGAATTCGAGGCCGAGGCCGCGCGCGGCGCCGGTGATCAGGACGGTGCTCATCGGGTACTCCTTCGAGACATGCGGCAGCGCTCAGCGCCGCGACGACATCATCCGGGCACGCTGGCGCTGCCAGTCGCGATCCTTGAGCGACTGGCGCTTGTCGTGCGCCTGCTTGCCGGTGGCCAGCGCGATCTCGATCTTGGCGCGACCGCGCGGATTGAAATAGACCTGAAGCGGCACGACAGTGCGGCCCTCGCGCTGGATCGCGCCGATCAGCTTGTTGATCTGGCCGCGATGCAGCAGCAGCTTGCGCGCCCGGCGCGGCTCGTGGTTGTTGCGGTTGCCCGAGGCGTAGATCGGGATGTTGGCATTGACCAGCCAGGCCTCGCCGCCCTCTTCCGTGACGTAGGATTCGGCGATCGTGCTGCGCCCGCCGCGCAGCGACTTGACCTCGGTGCCGGTCAGCGCGAGCCCGGCCTCGAAAGTCTCTTCGATGAAGTAATTGTGCCGCGCCTTGCGGTTCTGGGCCACAACGGTGCGGTCCAGTTCCGGTTTAGGGGCCACAGGACACTCGTGAGTTGGAAGAACCCGGTTTCTAGTTGATCAGGCCGGCTTGGACCATGGCCTCGTGCACGGCCTTCTTGCTGCTCTCGGCGATCGGCACCATCGGCAGGCGCATCTCGGCGCTGCACTGGCCGATCAACTCGGCAGCGTACTTCACCGGGCCGGGGCTGGTCTCGCAGAACATCGCCTTGTGCAGCGGCATCAGCCGGTCCTGCAGCTCGAACGCCTTGTCGAGGTCGCGCTTCTTCCACGCATCGTGCATGTCGCCGCACAGGCGCGGCGCCACGTTGGCCGTCACCGAGATGCAGCCATCGCCGCCCTGTGCCAGGAAGCCGAGCGCGCTGGCATCCTCGCCCGAAAGCTGAATGAAGCCCTTCTTCGCCTTGAGGCGGGTCAAGGTCGGGCGCGCCATGTCGTAGCTCGCATCCTTGATGCCGACGATGTTCCTGACTTGGGACAGCCGGATCACTGTCTCGACCTGCATGTCGCCGCCCGTACGCGGCGGCACGTTGTAGAGCAGGATCGGGATGTCGACGGCTTCCGCCACCGCCTTGAAATGCTGGAACAGGCCTTCCTGGGTCGGCTTGTTGTAGTAGGGCACGACCAGCATGGCGGCATCCGCGCCGGCCTTCTTGGCGTGCTGGGTGAGTTCGATCGCCTCGGCGGTCGAATTCGACCCGGTACCGGCGATCACCGGAACGCCCGACCCCTTGGCCGCGGCGATGCAGATGTCGATGACGCGCTTGTGCTCTTCCATCGAGAGGGTCGGCGATTCGCCGGTGGTGCCGCACGGGACCAGCCCGTCGGTACCTTCCTTGATCTGCCAGGCCACGAACTTCTCGAATCCCTTCTCGTCCACCGATCCGTTCTTGAACGGCGTAATCAGTGCAACGAGCGATCCGGTGAACATGGCTTTCCTCCGATTTTGGCTTAGCGTTCCACTCTAGGCTCCGGGGTTTGGCGCTGCAAGGTGAGCAACTTGCCATTGTGATGCCGCAACTCCCTGCCTACGATTCCTGGCGTGAAACAGAGCAAATTACCCCTCATCCTGTTGGCCACCCTGCTGGCGGCAGCCCCTGCCCTCGCCCAGCCGGCCGCGCCGACGACAGGCGTGCGGCGGCTGCCGGGCGACGTCGAGAAGCCGAGCCCTCCCCCCACCCTGGCGCCGTCCTCCGCATCGTCCGTGCAGGGAAGCGCACCGTCGCAGGCCCCTGCGCCGCCCGCGCAGGCCGTGGCCGCCAGTCCGCTCAACGCGACAGAGATTGCAGCCTTCACGGTGGCGCTCAAGGCGATCGACGACAGCCGGTGGGCCGATGCACGCGCAGCCGTCGCCAACTTCCGCAACACGTTGCTCGACCGCTACGTCGCCTGGAGCATCCTGCGGGCCGCGCCCAGGAACGAGGCGAGCTTCGCCGCGACCTGGCGCTTCCTGCGGGAACAGCCCGACTGGCCCGAGCCCGAGGTGCTGCGCCGCCAGGCCGAGGATCGGATCGGCCCCGAGACGCCGGCCACCGAAGTCGTGCGCTATTTCACGGCCTTTCCGCCACTCACCAGCACCGGCCACATGCGCCGGCTCGAGGCAGCCGGCACGGCGGCCCCCAACGACGTCGCCCGCTTCGCGCGCGACACCTGGCAGAACGCCACGCTGCGCAATTCGGACGAGAACGACTTTCTCAATCGCTACGCCCAGTTCCTGACCGGACCAGACCAGGTCGCCCGCTTCGACCGCATCCTGCGCGAGGGCCGTCCCCTGGTGGCGCGCGACCTGGTGCCGAAACTGCCGCCGGACTATCTCCCTGTCGCCAATGCCCGCCTGGCGATGGCTGCCCGCGCGGCCGATGCGGCGACGCTCCTGCGCGCGCTTCCGCCGGCGCGGCTGAACGACCCCACGCTCCGCTTCGAGCGCATGCAGTGGATCCGGCGGACCGGCACGCTCGATGAGGCGAAGGCGGCGCTGGCCGGTCCGATTCCCAACCAGAACGATGCCTGGTGGAACGAGCGCAATCTGGTGGTGCGCGCGCTGCTCGATGCCGATCGTCCGTCCGACGCCTACGCCGTCGCCATCGGACACGGGCTCACGAAGGGCGTTGCCTTCGCCGAGGCGGAGTTCCTCGCGGGGTGGATCGCGCTCCGCCAGCTCAAGAAGCCTGCCGTTGCGCTGAAGCATTTCTCGACGCTGTACGACGGTGTCTCGACCGACATCTCGAAGAGCCGCGGCGCCTACTGGCTCGCCCGCACGTATGAGGCCGCCAAGCAAACCAAGGACGCCAACGCCTGGTACGGGCAGGCGGCCCGCTACGGCCAGACCTTCTATGGCCAGCTTGCGGCCCGGAAACTCCCGGGCGTCGGTCCGAAATTCCCGATTGATCCCGTGCCCACCGCCGCCGAGAAGCAGGCGCTGGCGGGCCGCGAACTCGCGACGATGGCGCGCTATCTCGGCCACGTCGAAACCTACGACCGGGCACGGCCGTTCCTGTTGCGCCTCGCGCGCTCGATCACGTCGCCGGGAGAGGTGGCGCTGCTGGCACAACTCTCCCTCGAACTGAAGCGCCCCGATGTCGGGCTCACGGTGGCGCGCCGCGGCGCGGAGAATGGCGTGGTGCTGTTCGACGCGGCCTTTCCCATCGTCGATCTCGGGGCCGCCGGGTCGATCGAGCGCGCCCTCGCCCTGGCGCTCGCCAAGCAGGAGAGTTCGTTCAATGCCGGCGCGGTCTCGACGTCGGGCGCGCTCGGGCTGATGCAGCTCTTGCCCGGCACGGCGCGCGACGTGGCCGGCCGTCTCAGAGTGCCGTTCATCCAGGACAAGCTGACGCGCGATCCCGCCTATAACGTCCAGCTCGGCAGCCAGTATCTCGCCGAGATGCTGCAGCGTTTCGGCGGCTCCTACGAGCTCGCGCTCGCGGCCTACAATGCCGGCCCCAACCGGGTGGCCCGCTGGATCGAGGCCGGCGGCGACCCGCGCACCGCCAAGATCGACATGATCGACTGGATCGAGATGATGCCGTTCCGCGAGACGCGCAACTACGTGCAGCGCATCATGGAGGCGGTCACCGTCTATCGCAGCCGCCTCGCCGGCCCGTTCCAGACCGTGCCTCCGGCGGTGGGCCGCTCATAACGCGGCGCGTCGTTGATCCGCATCAAGGCCGTGCCGTTGGCGCGGCCGCATCGTGATTGAAATGCTTCGAGGTTCGCCATGACCGATGCCCTGCTCCTCGCCTGTCCCCGCTGCAGCACCCTGAACCGCTTTCCGCGTGAGAGACTGGCGGCGGGCAACAAAGGCAAGTGCGGCCAGTGCGGCTCACCGCTGTTCGACGGTCATCCCGTCGCCCTCGATGCAGGCAGCTTCGAAGCCCATGCCGCAAGGAGCGACCTTCCGGTGCTGGTCGACTTCTGGGCGCCTTGGTGCGGGCCCTGCAAGGCCATGGCGCCACAGTTCGAGCGCGCGGCGGCCCGGCTGGAACCCGCCGTGCGGCTGGCCAAGATCAACACCGACGAGGAGCAGGAGCTTGCGCAGCGGTTCGGAATCCAGGGGATCCCGACGATGATCCTGTTTCATCACGGCAAGCCGATCGCCCGCCAGTCCGGCGCCATGGACGCCAGCGCCATCGAGCGCTGGACGCGCGACGCGCTGGCGCGGTGAGCTCAAAGGCCGTGGACAGGTCTCTACCTCGCAGGCGCTGGCGGGCGATTCCCGCTCATGCCCGCTTCAGAGGCGCGACACCACTCTCCGCAGCTTCTCGCGGACCTGCTCGGCCGCCTGCTTGAGGCGGGGATTTTCGACCGCCATCATCGAAGCCACGGGATCGATCGCCGCGACCTCGACCTTACCGTCCGCCGTTTCCTGAAGCACGACGTTGCACGGCAGCATGGTGCCGATGTTGGCTTCGATCTGCAGCGCCTCATGGGCAAGCTTGGGATTGCAAGCGCCGAGGATCCGGTAGCGGCGGAAGTCGACGCCGATCTTCTTCTTCAGCGTATCCGCAACGTCGATCTCGGTGAGGACGCCGAAGCCCTCTTCCTTGAGCGCCTCCGTCGTACGGCGAACCGCCTCGTCGAATCCCGGGCCGAGCGTCGTGCCGATGTAATAGGACATGTCGTGTTTCCTTTCAGGCCGCGCGTTCGGGCGGCTGGGTTTCACTCTGTTCCGGGCGCAGACGGTCGATGCCCAGGACCTTCATCATCAATCGCTCATATGCCGGCTCTCCGGCACCACTGCGCACCTTGTGAAGGAAGTACTTCTCGAAGCCGACCTTGGCGGCATGCACCCAGTAGCCGCGGCTCGACCAGTTGACGTTGCGCGGGGGAATCTGGGGCAGCGCGACGAAGGCGACGCCGTCGTTGCCGAAGTCTGCAAGGCAGACGGCATTCCAGGTGGGTTCGCTCGACGGCGTGCGGCCGGCGATCAGGGCCGCGATGTTCTGCGCAACCGCTGCGACCATCGACTCGATCATGTAACCGGTCTTGGGAACGCCGACGGGCACAGGGGTCGGCTCGTAGGGCGGGATGGCGATGCAGACACCGACGGCAAAGACGTTCCCGTAAGCTGGGTTGCGCTGGTGCTTGTCGACCAGCACGAAGCCGCGCGGATTGGCGAGGCCCGGCACCCCCTTGCCGTCGTCTCCCATCAGGCACGGGACGCCGCGGAACGCCGGGATCAGCATCGTGAGCTTGGCCGGGAAGCGGTGCTGCGGACCGGGTTTGCCGTCGGCAACGATCTCGGTGCAGTCGACGCCATCCGCCTCGACCCGGTCGATCCGGGCGCTGGTCACCCATTTGATGTCGTGATCGCGCAACACCGATTCCAGCAGGCCCTTGGTGTCGCCCACCCCGCCCAGCCCGAGATGGCCGATATAGGGTTCGGCCGTGACGAACGTGATCGGCACGCGGTTGCGAATCTTGCGCCGGCGCAGGTCGGTGCTCAGCATCAGGGCGAATTCGTAGGCAGGACCGAAGCAGGAAGCGCCCTGCACGGCGCCGACGACGATCGGACCGGGGTCGGCGCAGAACTGGTCCCACCGGTCCGCCGCCGCTTCGGCATGATCGACGTGACAGACCGAGAGGCTGTGTGCGTCCGGACCCAGGCCCGGAACCTCGTCGAAGGCGAGTGCCGGGCCGGTCGCAATGACCAGATAGTCGTAGGAGATGCGGCGGCCGTCGTTCAGTTCGATGGCGTTCTCAGCAGGATGCAGGCGCCTCGCACCACTGGCATCGAATCCGATACCGAGTCCCTCCAGCACCCCGGGCAAATGGACCTTGATGTCTTCGGGTTTGCGCCAACCCAGGGCGACCCAGGGATTGGACGGCACGAAGTGGAACCACTCGGAATCGGAAACGACGGTGACGTCCGCTGTGCGGCCGACGACCGACCTCAGTTCGTACGCCATCGAAATTCCGCCGATTCCAGCCCCGACGACGACGATCTTAGGCATGGCATCCTCCGATCTTCAGACCAACAGCGTTTCACATCCAACGGTGGCGGTCTTTGCGATGAATCAAGGAACACCGGCGCCCAACGTCCATGCTGCATCGATGAAGCACAGCCGCCCCATCGAGCGCAGCGAGATCATATGGCTGCGGGCGTCAGGAGAAGGCGGTACCGGCCTTGAATCCGAGGCGCTTGAAGATCATCGCCGCGGGACAGAACCCGGTGAACGAGGCCTGCACGAGGTTGAGCCCGACGAAGGCGGTGAACAGCAGCCAGTTGGGGCTGTGGAAATGGCTCAGCACGAGGCTCACCAGGATCATCATTCCGGCAAAGGCCATCACGGCACGGTCGATCGACATGGTTGTCTCCTCCTCACGTTACCGGCGATGCGCCGGGCGACAATAGACACCTTGCAGAGCTCCGATCACCTCGCCGACGCTGCTGTCGGCCAGCGAATAGTGGATCGTCTGCGCCTCCCGGCGCGCCTTCACCAATCCCGCGTCGCGCAGCCTGGCGAGATGCTGCGACAGCGCCGACTGGCTGAGCCCGACGATGGGTTCGAGTTCACCCACGGTGCGTTCGCCGTTCACGAGCTCACACAGGATGATCAGACGCCGGTCGTTCGCGATCGACTTCAGGAAGGAAGCCGCCTCGACGGCGCGGGATCGAAGCTCCTCTATATTCATAGTTGCTAATTTAGTTTTTGCTAATATATATGTCAAGCCCGCCGCAAGGAGGGCCGCCACTTAGGAACGCAACATGATCCGTATGACCGCCGCCGCCACGCTTCTGCTGGCGGGCTTCCTCTCACCCGCCGCCGCCCAGCAGACCGTCACCCGGCAGCAGGTCGACGACCGGAAGGCCGTCATCGCGACGGTGGAACCGATCCGGGAGCTGGTAGCCCGCGCGCGCATCGGCGGCACGATCGTCGCGCTCTCCGTGCGCGAGGGCGATCAGGTGGCCGCCGGAGACCGCATTGCCCTCGTCGTCGATCCCAAACTCGCCCTGCAGATCCAGGCGCTCGAATCGCGAATCCAGGCGCAAAGCGCGGCCCGCGAGCAGGCCCAGATCGACCTGAACCGAATCGAACAATTGCGGACGTCGGGCACCGTCTCCCAGGCCCAGCTCGATCAGGCACGCACGCGGCTCAACATGGCCGAACGGACTTATCTGGCGCTGCGTTCCGACCGCGAGGTCGTC
The DNA here is from genome assembly GCA_002281855.1 of Rhodospirillales bacterium 24-66-33. Lineage (GTDB taxonomy): Bacteria > Pseudomonadota > Alphaproteobacteria > Reyranellales > Reyranellaceae > Reyranella. The sequence goes on from NCHQ01000003.1 coordinate 162,449, forward strand.
GAGCAGCAGTCGACCGAGGGCGGCGTTCTGGCGCCGGCATCGGGTCGCGTGCTCAAGGTTCCGGTATCGGTCGGCAGTGTCGTGCTCCCGGGCGAGACGATCGCCACCCTGGCCACCGACAACTACATCCTGCGCCTGCAGCTTCCCGAACGGCACGCCCGCTTCATGAAGGCGGGCGACGAGATCCTCGTGGGATCTCGCGGCCTCCAGCAGCAGGACCAGGAGACGCTACGCCCGGGCCGCGTGCGGCTGGTCTATCCGCAGATCGACCAGGGAAGGGTGATTGCGGATGCCGAAGTCGACGGGCTGGGGGACTTCTTCGTCGGCGAACGCACGCGGGTCTACGTCACCACCGGCAAGCGCGACGCGCTGGTGGTACCGGCCGACCTCGTCTACCGCCGCTACGGCGTCAGCTACGTGAAGCTGAAGGACGGCACAGAGGTCGTGGTCCAGCCCGGACTGCCGGTCGACGGCGGCATCGAAATACTATCCGGGCTCAACGAAGGCGACGCGGTGGTCCGGCCATGAAGCTCGGCATTTCCGGCGCCCTCACCCGCGCCTCGATCTCCTCGCCCCTGACGCCTCTCTTCCTCGTGGCCGCCGTGCTCGTGGGGGCCCTGGCCTTGCTGTCGCTGCCACGCGAGGAGGAGCCGCAGATCAGTGTCCCGATGGTCGACATCCAGGTGGCGGCCAACGGCTACAAGGCCAGCGACGCCATCGAGCTGATCACCAAGCCGCTCGAGGACATCGTCAAGGCAATCAACGGCGTCGAACACGTCTATTCGTTCACCCAGGACGACGCCGTGCTGGTGACGGCGCGCTTCTTCGTGGGCACGTCTGAAGATGCCGCCCTGCTGCGCATCCACGAGAAGATCCGGGCCAACATCGTCGATCTGCCGAAGGGAATTCCCGAGCCGCTGATCGTCGGCCGCGGCATCAATGACGTGGCGATCATTGCCCTGACGCTCGAACCGAAGCCTGGCGCGGCGGCGCGCTGGAGCGACAACGGCCTGTTCCAGATCGCCGACGAGCTGCGCCACGAACTCGTCAAGACCGACGATGTCGGCCTCAGCTACATCGTCGGCGGCAGCCCCAACCAGATCCGGGTCGAGCCCGACCCGGAGCGCCTGGCGCTCTACGGCATCACGCTCAACCAGCTCGTCGACAAGCTGGCCAACGCCAACCGGTCGTTCGTGGCCGGCGCCTTCCGGCAGCTCAACCGAACGGTGCCCGTGGTGGTCGGACAGACCCTGCAGGGCGTACCCGACGTCGGCCTGCTGCTGCTCACGTCGCGCGATGGCCGTCCCGTCTACGTCAAGGACGTTGCCAGCATCGTGGTCGGCGCCGCCGAGCCGGGCCACCGGACCTGGACCCTGACCCGCGGCACCTCGGGCGAACTTGAGACCCGTCCCATGGTGACGCTCGCCTTCGCAAAGCGCAGTGGCGCCAACGCGGTCATCGTCGCCGACCAGATCCTCGAGCGGCTGAAGTCGGTGCAGGGCGCCCTGGTGCCCGACGACGTCACCGTCACGGTCAGCCGGAACTACGGCGAGACGGCAACCGAGAAGGCCGACGAGCTTCTGTTCCATCTCGCTCTCGCGACCGTTTCGATCGTGCTGCTGATCGCGATCACCGTCGGCTGGCGCGAAGGCGTCGTCGTCCTGGTGGTGATCCCGACCACGATCCTGCTCACCCTCTTCGCCTCATGGCTGATGGGTTACACCATCAACCGGGTCAGCCTGTTCGCGCTGATCTTCTCGATCGGCATCCTGGTCGACGACGCGATCGTCGTGGTCGAAAACATCGTGCGGCACTGGCAGGCGCGCGGTGGAGCCGATCTCAAGACCACCGCAATCGAGGCGGTTTCGGAGGTCGGCAATCCGACGATCGTCGCCACGCTCACCATCATCGTGGCCCTGCTGCCCATGATGTTCGTGAGCGGCCTGATGGGCCCCTACATGAGCCCGATCCCGGCCAACGCCTCGATGGCCATGATCTTTTCGTTCTTCGTCGCCGTCGTCATCACGCCGTGGCTGCTCTACCGCGTCGCCGGACGCCATTTCGCGAAGGCATCGCCGGCCGCGGGGGCAGCCCACGGCCATGGCGAGGGGGGCGTGCTCGGCCGGCTCTTCCTCAGGATCGCGCGACCGCTGCTACGGGGACGCCGACGTTCGGGCTTGTTCCTGCTGATTGTCGGCCTCGCCACGGCCGCGGTCTGCGTGCTGTTCTTCACCCGCGACGTCGCAGTCAAGCTGCTGCCCTTCGACAACAAGTCCGAACTGCAGGTCGTGGTCGACCTGCCGCAGGGCACGACCCTGGAAGAGACCGACCGCTTCCTGATGGCGGCGGCAAGTCGCCTGAAGGACCTGCCGGAGATGACCTCCATCGAGGTCCATGCGGGGACCGCGGCGCCGTTCAATTTCAACGGCCTGGTGCGCCACTCCTATCTCCGGGTGTCGCCGCAGCAGGGTGACCTCCAGATCAACCTCCTGCCCAAGGACAAGCGCGCCCGCGCCAGCCACGCGATCGCCCTGGACGTGCGCAAGCGGCTGGACGGCCTGGACCGGCCCGCGGGCAGCGTGGTCAAGGTCGTCGAAGTCCCGCCCGGCCCGCCCGTGCTCGCCACCCTGCTGGCCGAGATCTACGGTCCCGACGAGAAGACGCGCCGTGAGACTGCGGTGAAGGTCCGCGAGGCCTTCGAGAAGGTGCCGTTCGTCGTCGATCTCGACGACACCTTCCGCCCGCCCGGCGAACGCCTGCGCTTCTCGATCAACCAGGAGAATCTCGAATTCTACGGCGTCGAGGAGCAGGCGGTGTACGACACCATCGCCGCCATCATCGGCGGGGTGAAGGTCGGCTACTCGCAGCGCAGCCACAACGCGAAGCCCATCGAGATCGTGGTCAAGCTGCCGCGCAGCGCCGAGTCGCTGAGCGAACGCATCCTGTCGACGCCGCTGCCCGCAGGCGGCACCCGCCGCCAGGGGGCGAACGTCGAACTGGGCGACGTCGTGACGGTCAAGCGCGAGCCAGCTTCCTACACGCTGTTCCGGCGCGACGGTCGCTTCGCCGAAATGGTGCAGGCCGAGGTGGCCGGCCGTTTCGAGGCCCCGATCTACGGCATGCTGGCCGTCGAGGACGAGATCGCCAGGCTCGACTGGGGCAAGGCCGGGCCGCCCCGGATCCTCTATCACGGCCAACCGACCGACGAGTCCGGTCCCGCTCTGCTCTGGGACGGTGAATGGGAGGTGACCTATGTCACCTTCCGCGACATGGGCGCCGCCTTCGGCGTGGCCATCCTCGGCATCTACCTGCTGGTCGTGGCCCAGTTCGGCTCCTACCGTCTGCCGCTGGTGATCCTGACGCCCGTGCCGCTTACCCTCATCGGCATCGTGCTGGGTCACTGGATGTTCGGCGCGCCGTTCACCGCGACCTCGATGATCGGCTTCATCGCCCTCGCCGGCATCATCGTGCGCAACTCGATCCTGCTGGTCGATTTCATCCAGCACCGCCGTGCCGAGGGCGCCGGTCTGCGCGACGCCCTGCTCGAAGCGGGCGCGATCCGCTTCAAGCCGATCTTCCTGACGGCCGCCGCCGCCATGATCGGCGCCGCCTTCATCCTCACCGACCCGATCTTTCAGGGGCTGGCGATCTCGATGGTGTTCGGGCTCGCGTCCTCGACCGCCCTCACAGTGCTGGTGATCCCGGCACTCTACGTCTGGCTGCGCGACGACGGGAAGGACGCGAGCGCGCCTTGAGCATCGGGAAAGACGAACTCTTCCGGAGATTCACCCGATCCGCTTGAGGACGGGTTCCGGCAGCGGTCCCTTGTTCACGGCGGCGATCGCTTCCTCGAGGTGCTGCAGCGTCGAGTAGCCGACCAGCATCGTCGAAACACTCGGATGAGAGATCACGAAGCGCTCGCCGAGTTCGGTGAGGCTCGCGGCCCCCGCCTCCCTTGCCAGAGGCTCCAGTGCGCGCGCGCGCGCCACGTCGCCCGCGAAGTCGGGGGCGGAGCCGATCGGCGGAACCTGTTGCTGGGCGAGCGGATGACGGTCCATCGTCCCGGCGAGTGCACCGCCCGCCAATGCACGGATCACGATCGTGCCCATCCCGGCGGCCTGGGCCCGGTCGAGCAGGCGGCCATAGTCCAGGCCGGGCGCGCCCTTGGGCATCGGCCCGCCGGCACTGGGGTTCAGGGCGTTGTAGACGACCTGAACCGTGTCGAAGAGCTTCGAGTCGACAGCCTTCAGCAACGCGGCGGGCTCACCCACGCCGCTGAAGCCGATGAAGCGCGTCTTGCCGTGCTGCCGCAGCTTCTCCAGCGCCGGCACCACCTCGTTCAGCGCGATCTCGACATCCAGATTGTCGCCGCCGTCGCTGGCCGTCAGCGGATTGTGGAGTTGCAGCAGGTCGACATGGTCCCTCCCCATGCGTTTCAGGCTCTCCTCGGTCGACCGGACGATGAGCCCGGCGACGTCGGCGCGATCAGCAGCGGTGAGCCGGAATTTGGTGCCGACAACGACGTCGGCCTTGAGGGCCTTCAGCACGCGGCCGAGATTCTTCTCCGATTCGCCATCGCCATATTTCGCCGCCGTGTCGAAATAGTTGATGCCGGCCTCGATCGCCCGCGCCACGGCACGCTCCTGATCCTGAGCCGCCCCCTTGGTGAAGAGCCCGCCGACCGCGCCCGCGCCATATCCGAGCACTGAAACCTCGAGGCCCGTCCGGCCAAGCTTGCGCTTCTGCACTGTTTCCTCCCTGTCATTTCTTTGGAGCGCGCAACGCCCGTTGCGCCGTCAAGCGTTCTCGATGCGAACCTGGCCCGTCTCGTTGTCCACGACCACGTGATTTTCATAGTAGGTGACAACCGGCCTGGCGCCGAAAGCGGTCTCCATGCGGGCCTCCCACTCCGGCGTGTACCAGGCGCGGGCTGCCGCTTCGGAAGCCCACAGATAGACGCCGCCACCGCCCGCCTCGCCGTTGAGATAGTATTTCCTCAACAGGCCCTTTGCGCCGAGCGCGGTATAGGTAGGCGCCGACTTCATGGCGGCTTCGACGGCAGCGTCACGGGGACGCCTGGACATGGGGATTTGAACGATGGCGACGAACATGCTTGTTAGCCTACGGTCTGGACCCCTCTGGAGCAATTGAATGGCCGCCCCCCTTCCAGGCATCGAGATGTGCGTCTTCGACGCCTATGGTACGCTGTTCGACTTCAATTCGGCGGTGGCGCGCCATCGGCGGACGGTCGGGCGTTCGGCCGACGCCCTGTCCGAACTGTGGCGAACCAAGCAGATCCAGTACACGTGGCTGCGCAACGCGATGGGCACCTATGCGCCATTCTGGCAGGTGACCGGAGAGGCGCTCGACCACTGCCTGGCCGCCCATCGCATCACAGATCCCGTGGCGCGCGAGCGACTGATGAGCGCGTATCTGGCCCTCGATCCGTTTCCCGAGGCGCCGGGCATGCTGGCCTGCCTCGCGCGGGCCGGCAGGCGGACCGCCATCCTGTCCAACGGCAATCGCGACATGCTCGACCCGATGGTGGCGGCGTCTGGCCTCGCCAATCGTTTCGAGGCGGTGCTGAGCGTCGACGAGGCGGGTGTCTTCAAGCCCGATCCGCGCGTCTATCGCCTTGTCGAAGCGCGCTGCGGCGTCACGCCCGACAAAGTCTGCTTCCTCTCGTCGAACTGCTGGGATGCCCATGGCGCCGCGCAATTCGGCTTCCGAAGCGTCTGGGTGAACCGAACCGGCGCTCCCGACGATAACCTGCCCGGCACGCTTGCGGCTCAGATCCGCGATCTTTCCGACCTTCCCGACCTGATTGGTGTTCCACGATGAGTTCGCTGCCCGCTTTCGCCACCCCCACGTTCGCCCCCCCCACGTTCGCCGACGTCCAGGCCGCCGCCCGGCGCCTCGAGGGCGTCACCATCCGGACGCCGCTGCTCGAGAACGAGAGGGTCAACCGCAAGCTCGGCGGGCGGCTGTTCCTGAAGGCGGAGTGCCTGCAGCGCACCGGCTCCTTCAAGCTGCGCGGCGCCTACAACTTCCTCGCCTCCATGAGCGAGGCCGACCGCGCCAAGGGGGTCGTCGGCTGGTCGTCGGGCAACCATGCGCAAGGCCTAGCCGAGGCGGCCCGCCTGCTTGGCACCAAGGCCACCATCGTGATGCCGGCCGATGCGCCGGCCCTCAAGGTTGCCAACACGCGTGCGAGCGGCGCCGAAGTGGTGCTCTACGATCGCGTGAAGGACAGCCGCGAGGAAATCGGTCACGGCATCGCCACGAAGACCGGCGCCACCATCGTGCCGCCCTACGACCATCCCTGGATCCTGACCGGACAGGGCACGACCGGCCTGGAGATCGCCGAACAGGCGAAGGCCCTGGGCATCACCCTCGACGCGGTGGCGGCGCCCTGCTCGGGCGGCGGACTGGCGACCGGTGTGGCGCTGGGCGTCAAGGGTATCAGCCCGGCGACTTCCGTCCACGCCGGCGAGCCCGCCGGCTTCGACGATCTCGCGCGATCGCTCGCATCGGGGAGCAAACAGAAGAACGCGAATCTCTCGGGATCGATCTGCGATGCGCTTCTGGCGCCGACCCCCGGGGATGTCACCTTCCCGCTGGCGCAGCAGCTTCTCGCTCCCGGGCTCGTCGTCACGGACGAGGAGGTGCTGGACGCCATGGAAGTGGCCTTTCGCGAATTCAAGCTGGTGGTCGAGCCGGGCGGTGCGGTGGCGCTGGCCGCGGCGCTCACCGGGAAGCTGCCGGTCAACAACCGAGCGGTGGCCGTCGTGTGCTCGGGCGGCAATGTCGACCATGCAACATTCAAGCGGGCGCTCGACCGGTCGGACCGCATCGCCGGATGAGGATGTCGCGGCGCTCCCGCCGCGAATGGCGGATCATCCTCTGGATCAGCCTGGCGAGTGCCGCAATCAGCGCCTATTTCGGCCAGGCCGTGGCTCCCGTCGACGAGCCGCCGCTGCATGGCGTCGTACAGGGCATCCTCACGTCGCTGCTGATCGCCACTCCGATCACCTTCTTCGAGGTGCGGCGCGCGCGCATCAACTCGCTCACCTGGATGCGTCGCCTGCCGCTCGCCGGCTATTTCCTCGTCAAGGTCGCGTTCTATTGTGTCGTCATCGTCGGTGGCCTGGTCGTGGCGCGCCTGCTGATGTCGATCGGAGCCCGGCAGTTCGTGATTTTCGATCCGATCTTCCGGAATTCCGTGTTCTTCGCCATCGGCATGTCGGTCGTCGGCAACCTCATTATCGAGACCGGCCGCCTGCTGGGATTCGGCACCCTGAAGAACCTGCTGCTGGGGCGCTATGCCCGGCCTCGACGCGAACGGAAGGCGTTCCTGCTGATCGACATGAAGGACTCGACCGGGCTTGCGGAAAAGCTGGGCGCGATCCGGTTCCACGAGCTGCTCAACACCTTCTTCCGCGACATCGCCGACGCCGCGATGGAATGCGATGCGGAAATCCACAAATACGTGGGTGACGAGGTGATCCTCACCTGGCCCGCCGGGCCCGCGCTCGAAGCGGGAGACTGTCTCGCCTGCCCGTTCCTCGCCCACCAGAACATCGCCCGCAATGCCGCGCACTACCGCGACCGGTTCGGCGCCGTCCCGGAATTCCGGGCGGCGCTGCATTGCGGAGAGATCGTCGCCGGCGAAATCGGCGACGTACGCCGGGAGATCGCCTATGTCGGAGACACGCTGAACGTCGCGGCGCGCCTGCTCGAAGCCTCCAAGGCTCTTGCCCATGACGTGCTTGTGTCCGCCGACTTGCTTGCGATGGTTCGTCTTCCGCCCGACCTGAGGATTGAGCCCCTGCCGACGCTGTCGATTCGCGGTCGCGATGCGCCGCTGGAGATCGCCGGACTATCGCTCGGCGTCGGCCAGGATAAGGTCTGAGGCTTTTTCGCCGATCATCATGCAGGCTGCGTTGGTGTTGCCGGATACCAGCGTTGGCATCACCGAGGCGTCGGCGACCCGCAGGCCCGCGATCCCATGCACCCGAAGCTGAGGATCGACCACCGCCCTGGGGTCGTGCCCCATGCGGCAGGTGCCGACCGGATGACAGGCCGACTGCCCCTCCTGTCGGGCAAAGGCCAGGAAGTCCTCGTCGTTCCACACGTCGACCCCCGGAAGCAGTTCTTCGGTGACGATGCGCCCCAGAGCGGGGCTGCGTGCGAGGAGACGGGTGAACCGGGCGACCGCGACGATGGTCCGCCGGTCGCCGTCGGTCGACAGATAATTGGCCACGATCGCCGGCTGCACATCCGCCTCGGTTGACGTGATGCGGACATAGCCCCGGCTTTCGGGCCGTGCCTGGTTCGCCAGGATCGTGAAGCCCGAGAAACGATGCAGCCCCTTCTCCAGGCTGTCGAACGACCAGGGAAGGAAATTCAACTGGGTGTCGGGCTCCGCCGATTCCGGCAGGACACGCACCAAGGCGCCGGCAAAGGCCGGCGAAGCGGTGAGTGGACCACGGCGCAGCAGAGCATAGACGAGCGCGGCGCCGAGACGGCGGTGAACAACGTGGAAATCGTCGTTCAGCGACAGCTGCCACCAGGTTCGATAGGTCGAGCGGACGGAGTAATGATCCTGCAGGTTTTCGCCCACGCCCGGGAGATCGCAGACGACGGGGATGCCGAGCGACGACAGGTGCGCCCCATCACCGATTCCCGAAAGCTGCAGCAGTTGCGGCGAGCCGACGGCGCCGGCGCTCAGGATCACCTCACGGCGCGCGCGCACGACCCGGCTGCTTCCGCTCTGACGGTAGGCCACACCGACGGCGCGGCCCCCTTCAACCGTCACGCGCTCGACCAGGGCGCGGGCGACAATCCAACAATTCGGTCGGCGGCGTGCGTGCTCAATGTAGGCGCGGCCGGTCGAATTGCGCCGGCCGCCACTCGCGGTGGCATGGTAGTAGCCCGCGCCCTCCTGCTGCGGACCGTTGAAGTCGGACGTGGTCATGAGGCCGATCTCGGCGCAGGCCTCCAGGAACGATTCGCCCAGCTTGTTCCGGTAGGAGCCCTGGGTGATCCCGACCCGGCCGCCCCCTCCGCGAAGCTCGGTCTCGCCGTCGGCGAAGGCCTCGAGGCGCCGGAAGTATGGAAGGCAGTCCTCGAACGACCAGCCCTCGTTGCCCATCCGGCGCCACCTGTCGTAGTCCGAGGCGAGCCCTCTGGCATAGACCATGCCGCCGATCGCGCTCGACCCGCCGACGACCTTGCCGCGGGGCCAGTAGACGCGGCGCCCGCCGAGTTGCTCCTCCGGCTGCGTCCAGGACCTCCAGTTCACGACCGGGTCGACGAGGGCCTTGGCAAAGCCAGCGGGAATCGAGAGCCAGGGGCTCGTCGCTTCCGGTCCGGCCTCCAACAGCAGAACGGAATGGCGCCCCGTCGCCGTCAAACGGTCAACGAGGGGGCCGCCAGATGATCCCGCCCCTACGACGACATAGTCGAACTCATCCATCCCTCTGCTTGCTAGGCGACTTCAGCCACGCGAGCAAGCTGCCCAGAATCCCTTTCGGAAGGAAGATGATGAAGACGACCAGCAGCACGCCGTAGAGCAGATTGTCCCAGCCCACCGCCTTGGTACCAAAGCCGATGCGCAGGACCTCGGCCAGCATGATGGTGATGACGGCGCCGATCGTCGGGCCCAGCGCCACGTAGATTCCGCCCACCACCGCCGCGAACACCATCTGCAGGGAAACCGCGATTCCGCTCACCGTGTCGGGAGCGATGAACATCTGATACTGGCCATAGAGAGCGCCCGCCATCGCCGTCATGACGGCGCTGATCACGGTGATGCGGAGCTTCTCGGCAGTCACGTTGACGCCCGCCGCCGCCGCCGCGTCCTCGTCTTCCGAGATCGCCTCCATCGCGTACCGGCTCATGCTGTGGTCGATCCAGTACCAGACCGCCAGGCCGCCCGCCCAGACGCCGAGCGCGATCAGGTACCAGACGATCTTGTCGTCGAACTGCAAGGCCACGATATGGCTGCCCTTGGTCCGCTCCGGCGTGTAGCCCAGCGATCCGCCCGTATAGTCGCGGGTCGCGATGATGACCTGCAGGACGATGCCCGACAAAGCGAGCGTCACAAGTGCGAAATAATGCCCGGTGATGCGGAACCGGAAGCAGGGATAGGCCACGACCAGGGCCAGCGCCCCGGCGCAGAGCATGGCTGCCGGAATTCCGATCCACGGCGAGACGCCAAGATGATTCCACAGGAGCGCGGTCACGTAGGCGCCGACACCCATGAAGCCGCCATGGCCCAGCGAGACCAGGCCGAATCGCCCCATCATCGACCAGGAGGTGTAGGCAAACGACCAGATGAGGATCAGCACCAGGATGTGCAGATGGTAGGGATCGCGGTAGACGAAGGGCAGCGCGACCAGCGCCGCCAGGCCCAAGACCCAGGCGAGCGGCTTGTTCATGAGCGCTTCGCCAGCAGGCCCGCGGGCCGGATGAACATCATGACGATGAAGAAGGCGAAGGCCAGCACGTAACCCCATTCGAGGTCGGAGAAGAGCCCGCCGAGCGAGATGATCTCGGCGAACAGGAAGGCGGCTACGAAGCCACCGACGAAGTTGCCGAGTCCGCCCAGCACGCAGATCAGGAAGGTGATGGGCCCGAAGGACAGGCCGACGAAGGGATGGACGTCGTACTGCAGAACCAGCAGGCAGGCGGCGAGCCCCGCCAGGCCGCCGCCCAGCGCCGAGGTGACGAGATAGATCTTCTTCGTGTCGACCCCCATCAAGGCCATGATCTGGCGATCCTGCGCGATCGCCCGGATGGCCGTTCCGGTATAGGTCCGGGTCATGAAGAGATAGACGGCGACCATGCCGACCAGCGCGGCGATGAACGCCAGGAGACGGGCGTAGCTGAAGTGCATCTCGCCCAGAGCCAGGACCGGCAGGCGGATGCCGAGATTGCGGAAGTCGATGCCGAAGGCCACCGTGGCGAAGCTTTGCAGCACGAACAGGACACCGCCCGTGGCGAGCAACTGATTGATCGGCGGCGCCCCCAGGAGCGGCGCGATCACCAGGAAATGCAAGGCCGCTCCCAGCGCGGCGACCAGCAGGATGCACATCGGCGCGGCCACCCAGTATGGCAGGCCGTACACCGAGAACAGGTAGTACATGCCGTACATGCCGATCATCACCAGCTCGGCGTAGCAAATCCATGTCACGTCGATGACGCCGAAGATCAGGTTCAGGCCGAGGGCCAGCAGCGCCAGCACACCGCCCAGCAGGATGCCGTTGACCAGCGCCTCGAGCAGGTAGATGTCGAAAATTTCCATCATCGCCTCACCTAAACGCCGAGATACGCCTGCCGGATGGAATCGTCGGCCAGCAGGTCGGCCGACGCGCCGGAGGCCCGGATCGAACCGGCCTCCAGCAGGTAGGCGCGGTCCACGACCTTCAGAACCTGCTGCACGTTCTGCTCGACGATGAGCACCGTGAGGCCGCCCGCCCTGATGCGCTTCACCAGCTCGAACACCTGTTGCACGACCACGGGCGCGAGGCCGGCCGACGGTTCGTCGAGCAGCAGCAGCTTGGGATCGCTCATCAGCGCGCGCCCGATCGCGCACATCTGCTGCTCGCCGCCCGACATGGTCCCTGCGAGCTGGTTGCGACGCTCCTTCATGCGCGGAAACAGGTCGAATACGAAATCCATGCGCTCGCGATAGCGCGCCCGCGCCTCGGGCATGAAAGCGCCCATGCGCAGATTGTCCTCGACGCTGAGCCGCGGGAACAGCCGCCGGTTCTCCGGCACGTGGGCGATGCCGAGACTGACGATGCGATGCGCCGCGGTCGCCAGTACGTCGGTGCCCTGCATGCTGATCGAGCCCCGGGTCGGGCGGATCAGGCCGGAGATCACGCGCATCAGCGTGGTCTTGCCGGCGCCGTTGGGACCGATCACTCCTACAGCCTCGCCGGCCTTGACGTCGAGGTCGACGCCGAACAGCGCCTGGAACCTGCCGTAGCCGGCATCGATCGATCTGAGTTCGAGCATCTTCGCGGCCCCGTCAGCGGTTGGCCGGGCTGCCGCCCGCGGCCGCGGCGGCGGCCGCCGCCGTCGCCTGCGTGGCGTGCGCATCGGTGCCGAGATAGACCTCGATCACGCGAGGATCATGCGACACCGCGCTCGGCAGGCCCTCGGAGATCTTCTCGCCATGATCCAGCACCATGACGCGGTCCACGACCTTCATCAGCACGCCCATGATGTGCTCGACCCAGATGATGGTGATGCCCAGCTCGGTGCGGATCTTGCGCAGCATGTCGGCGGCCTGGTCCATCTCGGTCTCGTCGAGACCGCCGAGGCTCTCGTCGGCCAGCAGCAGCTTCGGCCCCGTCGCGATCGCCTTGGCGAGCTCCAGCTTCTTGAGCCCAGCCGCCCCCAGTCCGTCGACACTGGCGGCGCGGTCGGTCGGCAGGCCGACCATGTCGAGTGCCCGCTCGGCAGCTTCCTCGGCCCTGGCCAGACTGTGGCTGCCCTGGCCATAGTAGCCCGCCAGCGCCACGTTCTCGAAGATGGTCAGCCGGCGGAACGGCCGCGGGATCTGGAAAGTGCGCCCGACACCGCTGTTGATGATGCGATGCGGCGGCAGGCCCGTAATGTCCCTGCCGTCGAACCGGATCGACCCGGCGGTCGGCGCAAACGTGCCCGACAGCATGTTGAAGATCGTGCTCTTGCCCGAGCCGTTGGGTCCGATCAGGCCGAGAATCTCGCCCTGATCGACCTTGAACGATACGTTGTTCACGGCCGTGAAACCGCCGAAACGCTTTACCAAACCCTCGACAACCAGCACGGCACGCCCTCGTTCGTTGTGGCCGCGGCCCTACTGGTTGCTGAAGCCCGAGGTCTTGGGCAGCGGCAGCACCGGCTCACGCTGCTGCTGGCTCTTCGGCCACACCACGTACGACTTGTCGTCGACATACTGGATGATGACGGGGAAGGAGCGCTCGTTCTGTCCAGCAATCGGCGACCCCTCGCCCGCGAACTTCACGCCGAAGCCCAGCATCGTGCCGCCTTCCGGCAGGTCGACCTCAAGGGCGGCCTTGCGCAGCGCCTCGGGATCGATGCCGCCATACTTCTTGATCGCGCGCGGCAGGACTTCGGTGAAGAACACGTAGGTGTTGGAGGCCGCGATGCCGACATGCGCCGAGCGGATCGCGACGCCGGGCTTGAGCTTGTCGAACTCCTCGCCGACCATCTTGATCACCGGCGGCAGCTTCGGATCGAGCGTCGCCTGATTGGCCAGCCAGATCGAAATGGGGTCAATATTGAACACGTAGTTCACGTCGCTGCCCATGCCGTCCTTGAGCTTCTCGTAGACGCCGTAGCCCGCGCCATGGCCGACCAGCGCGCCGAACTTGAGCCCCTGTTCGCGCGCCTGGCGGGCGAACAGCGTGATGTCCGGATTGTAGCCGGTATGGAAGATCACGTCCGGACGGGCCCGCTTCAGCTTGGTCACCAGCGACGACAGGTCGGGCGCGGTGGCCGAATAGCCTTCCTTCATGACGATTTTGAAGCCGGCCTTCTTGGAGCCCGCCTCGTTGCCCTTGGCGACGTCGACACCGTACGAGCCATCCTCGTGGATGATGGCCACGCGCATGTCCTTCGGCTCCTTGCCGAACTTCGCCTTGGCGTTCTTCTCGATCATGTCGGCGGCCATGAGGCCGAACTGCTGGCCGCTGGCCTGCGGTCGGAAGACGTACTTCAGGTTCTTGTTCTCGACCACGCCCGTCGAGATGCAGGTCGTGATCCACATGAAGCTCTTGAGCTGCTCGACGCGCGCCGCCACGGGCACGCATTGCGCCGAGGAGAAGAAGCCGAGCACGAGGTTCACCTTCTCCTGCTCGATCAGGCGCACCGCCTCGTTGATGGCAACGTCCGGCTTGCTCTGCGCGTCGGCGTAGATCGCCTCGATCTTGTAGCCCTCGACCCCACCCTGCTTGATGAAGTTGTCGATCATGATCTTGGCGCCGGTGTAGTTCAGCTCCGAGCCGCCGCCGGCCAGCGGGCCGGTGAGGTCGTAGATGACGCCGATCTTGATCTTCTTGTCCTGGGCCTGGGCGGAGACCGCCATGCCCAACGCCGTGAGGGCGGCAACCGCCCCACCCAACAAGCGGACAGCCTTACGCTTGAGCATAAATTCCTCCCATTGACTTTTAGCAGTCGTTGTCCCCATCACAGGGAACGCGGGAGGTTCTGTCAAGCGTTTCGCGCTACCGCCCCTCTCCGGGCGTGAGAATCTCGAACATCATTCCACTTGGCGGATCCATCATCGCGAACAGTGCGCCGAGCCTGGGCACTTCGCCTTCGAGTTGCAGGGCGCCACTCGCCAGCGCGTCGGGAATGGTGAGCTTGCGCATGACGATGGCGTCCATGGTCGTACGCGTCGTGGTGACGGAGACATCGGCATTCGCCGCAATCTCACCCATGCGATGCGTGAGCGTGCTGTGCTTCAGCGTGAGCACCAGCGTCTCGTCGCGATCGGTGAAGCGCCAGTTGACGACGAGCGAGTGGCCCGCCGCCTTCTTCGCATCGAGACGAATCGCCAGCAGATCGAAGAAGACGTCGCTGGTGAGGCCGGCCAGCGTGTCGGCCCCCATGCCGGGACGCACCGGCATCTGGAAGACGCCGTGACGCAGCTCCTGCGCGCCGTACAGGAAGGCGTTGCGCCAGGTGGCCGATTCCGCCTGATAGCCCATCTGCTCCAGCGCATCGGCACAGAGGGCGCGGGCCTCCTCGTTGGCGGGCTCGGCGTAGACGACTTCCTTCATCACCTGCGCCACCCAGCGGTACTCGCCCTTGGCGAAGTCGGCGCGCGCCTTCTCGATGACGGCAGCGGCGCCGCCCATGTATTCGACGAACTTGGCGGCGGCCGGCGCCGGCGGCAGCGGATGCAGGTTGCAGGGATTGCCATCGTACCAGGACAGATAGCGTTGATAGACAGCCTTCACATTGTGGCTGACCGATCCGTAGTAGCCGCGCACCGCCCAGCGCTCGGCGAGACCGGGCGGCAGGTCGATCACCTCGGCGATCTCGGCGGGGCGCCAGCCGCGATTCATGTAGCGCAACGTCTGGTCGTGGATGTGCTTGTAGAGATCGCGCTGCGCCTCGAGATAGTCGATGATCTTCGCGTTGTCCCAGGTCGGCCAGTGATGCTGGCCGATCAGCACCTTGGTCTTCGGCCCGTACATCGCGATGGCGTCGCCGATATACTTGGCCCAGATGCGCGGATCGCGCGCGACCGCCCCGCGCAACGGAATGAAATTGTGCAGCAGCGGGCAGGCGTTCTCTGCCATGTTGAGCACGCCGAGCTGCGGATAGAACATGTGCATCTCGGCCGGCGCTTCGGTTTCCGGCGCCAGCTGGAAGACGATCTCGATGCCGTCGATCGTGTGCGTCTCGACCGCTTTGACGATCGACTGCGTCGGCGCGATCAGGCCGGGCGTGCCGCGCGCCACGCTCTTGCCGAGGCCGGCATCGACCTGGCCGCGGGCACCACGCGGCAGCATCGTGCCGAACTGGAACTGTGCGCGCCGGGCCATCGGCGGTCCTGCCAGCACGTTCTCGCCGGACACCGCTTCCATGAAGCCGGCCGGCGCGATCACCAGCGCTTTGCCTGCCTTGACGTCGGCCTCGTCGATCACGCCGCGCACGCCGCCATAGTGGTCGACGTGACTGTGGGTGTAGATCACCGCCACCACGGGCTTGCGAGGCCTGTGCGCATAGTAGAGCTCGAGCGCGGCACGGGAGACCTCCGCGGTGGTCAGCGGATCGATCAGTATGAGCCCGCTGTCGCCCTCGATCACCGTCATGTTGGCGATGTCGAAGCCGCGCAGCTGGTAGAGCCGGTCCGTGACCTTGAACAGTCCGTTGGCGAGGTTGAGGCGCGCCATGCGCCACAGGCTCGGATTGACCGTGTCGGGCGCCAGCTCGCCGTCGATGAAGGCGTATTCGCCCAGGTTCCAGAGAACCGTGCCGCCGCCGGTGCGGACGATCCCGTCCGGCACGGTCGCGATGAGGCCGCGCTTCGCGGCCTCGAAGTCGGCCGTGTCGGCAAACGGCAGATGCGCCGACATCGCTGCATTGGCCGCTTTGGTTGCGGGTTCGGCGTCGCGCGCGGCGTCGAGATGGGAGGATGGAACCGGAACTGCCGACGCGGACGCCATGACTGCTAGCCCTCGACCTTGATGTTGTTTTCCTTGACGACCTTGGTCCAGCGTTCGGTCTCGAACTTGACCCGGTCGAGATAGGCCTGCGGCGTGCTGCCCGTCGTGAAGAAGCCGAGTTCGGCGAACCGCTTCTTGACCGCCGGATCCTTCAGCGTCTGGAGGCAAAGCGCATTCAGCTTCTCGACGATCGGCGCCGGCAGGCCGGCCGGCCCCACCAACCCGAAGAACGCTGCGCTCTCCAGATCCTTCATGCCGAGTTCGGCAACGGTCGGAACGTCGGGACAGACGGCCGAGCGCTCGGGCGAGGCGACAGCGATGCCGGTCAGTCGGCCGGCCGCCACGTGGGTGCCGGTCGGCAGCACGACGTCGATCATGATCGGCACGTGGCCACCCATCACGTCGCGCAGGGCATCCGCCGCGCCCTTGTAGCTCACGCTCTCCAGATTGAGCTTGTTGCGGGTGCGGAAGAGTTCGCCCCAGAGATGCGGCTGGTTGCCCATGCCCGACGTGGCGTAGCGCACGCGCTGCGGCTGCTTGTTCACCCATTCGGCGAACTCGGCGTAGTTCTTGGCCGGCAACGCCTTGCCGTCGATCGCCAGAAGATCGGGGATGTCGACCAGGGTCGAGATCATCTGGAAATCCTTGAGCGGATCGAAGGGCTGCTTCATCCCGAGGGCGACATTGGTCGCCATCGTCGCGGCGCCCAGCAGCAGCGTGTTGCCGTCGGGCTTGGCCTTGGCCACCACATCCATGCCGATGATGGTATTGCCGCCACCCTTGTTCTCGACGATGACCTGCTGGCCGAGCATGCCCGACAGTTTCTCTGCGACGATGCGGGCGGCCGTGTCAGTCGAACCGCCGGCAGCATAGGGCACGACCAGCCGGATCGGCTGGCTTGGCCAGGCCTGCGCCCGCACCGATGAGGCCCCGACGATCGTCCAGCCGGCGGCCCCCGCCAATACACCACGTCTCTTGATCATGATCCTGCCCTCGCTGTTTTCGTTTGGCGGCAGGATCGCAAACGCGCGACGGCCACGCAATGCGCGCGCGGCCGTCGTTTTGCAGGGAGACTTGCTACTCGGCGGGCTTCGGTGCCGCAGAAGCGGCATGCACATCGCTCTCGCTGGGCAGCATCGACAGGGCGAGGAACGAGCAAAAAGCTACGCCCGCCAGCACCGAGAGCAGAACGGGGAAGCCCGCATCCTTCACCGCCGGGCCGATCAACGCCACGACGAAGGAGCTGACGCCGAAGCCGATCGCCAGGCGGACGCCGGTGACCCGGCTGCGCATGCGGTCGTCGATGTAGCGCACGATCATCGCATCGGTGAAGGGAATGGCGCCGAACACCAGCAGCATGAAGGCGATCGCGGTGAAGAACAGCGCCCAGCCCTCGACCTGCGAGGCGATCAGGAACAGCGGCACCTGCAGCAGCACGATCGGCAGATAGATGTTCTTCAGCGGGTACCGGTCGATCATCTTGCCGACCACGAGCTGGGCGAGCGAAGCCAGCGCGAAGATGACGAACAGCATCGTGGCCAGCATCGCCGGATCCTGCGCGATAGCCTTGGCGCGGTTGGCCAGAAGCTCGCCGTTTCCATTGGTCGTGAAGTTGAAGATGATGCTGCCGGTCACCGCCGTGAAGGTCATGATCCCGAATACACGCGCCATAACCGACGGTGGCAGGTCGAGCATCTTGGCCTTGCGCTTGGCCGGCGCCTCTTCCTCGCGCGGCACCAGGACGACGAACGCCACAGCGCAGATCAGGCAGATCACACCGGGGATGATGAACGCCGCCTGCCAGCCGAAGCGCTGGGCGATGTAGACCGAGAGGCCCGCCGCGATGGCGATGCCCATGTTGCCAGCCAGGCCGTTCACGCCGATCGTGAAGCCCGGGTTTTTGGCCTTCTGGACCAGCATCGGGATTCCGACCGGGTGATAGATCGAGGCGAAGGCGCCCATGAGCGTCAGCGCCGCGCCGATCTGCCATTTGTTGGTACAGAGCGCGATGATCAGGGCGGAGACGCCCATGCCTACGAAGAAGATCACCATCATGATCCAGCGACCCCAATGGTCGCCCAGCCGGCCGCTGACGATCGAGCCGGCGCCGAACATGAAGAGCGCGCCGTAGTTGAACGGCGTGAGCTCGGTCCACTCGACGCCCCACACCCCGGCGATCACGCCCCAGGAATAGGCAAAGACCACCAGGATCCAATGATCCATCGCGTGGCCTATGTTGAGCAGGAGAGAGGTTGGGCTGCTGTGGCTCATCTTGTTGTTCCTCCAGGACGCCGAGACTAGGCTTGGTCTGCCTGTCTGGCTTGCGCTATGTTGCCAACAAATGTCGCAAAAACGCCAAGCCGGCCTGCGGTCGACGAATCCCGAGGATTACCAGCACGTGCCGCGGGCGGTCGCGGCCATGCCCAAGGACTTCCCCGACGGTTTCGAGATCTCGCCGCACCGTCATCGCCGGGCCCAGCTCATTTACGCGACCGCCGGCACGATGCGCATCTCCACGGAGGAAGCCGTCTGGGTCGTCCCTCCCCAGCGCGCGCTGTGGATGCCGCCCGGCATCCACCATTCGATCGTGATGTCCGGCGACGTGACGATGCGCACTCTCTATCTGCGCCAGGATGCGGCGGCCGGCATGCCGGATGTGTGCCGCGTCTTGCACATATCTCCCCTGCTGCGCGAACTGATCGTGCGCGCGACCGAAATGCCGGTGGACTATGACGAGCGCGGCGCGGCGGGCCATATCGTGGCCCTGATCCTCGACGAGTTGCACCGCGGACCGTCCTTGCCGCTGCACCTTCCGATGCCGCGCGACAAGCGCCTGCATCGCCTCTGCGCGGCCCTGCTCGCCCAACCGGGTGATCAGCGCACCCTGGAAGAGTGGGCCGGTTGGGCGAATGCGAGCCCCCGGACGCTGGCCCGCCTGTTCATGACGGAGACCGGCTTGACCTTCGGCGCCTGGCGCCAGCAGGCCCGCGTGCTCGAAGCGATGGGCCGACTGGGCGGCGGCCAGGCCGTCACAGAGGTCGCCCTCGAGCTCGGCTATGACAGCGTGAGCGCCTTCAGCGCCATGTTCCGGCGCGCCTCGGGGGCTTCACCCAGCGCCTACCGCCCGTCCCGGCAAGACCCTCCGGGGCGTGCGGGTTTTTCCCGCGCGTTTGCAAATGGTTAGCGCTTGACGCTGGATGGTAATAATCCCCCAATGCGCCCCCCGTTTAGGGTAATCTAAACCGTCGTTTACCAGTTTCTTGAGTCGCCGCTCCCGCCGCCGCCTGGAGTTTATGTTGAAGCCGACTGACATCGCCAATCCCGACTACTTTCATAAAGTCGTCGATTGCCAATGGGCCTGTCCTGCCCATACCCCCGTCCCCGAGTACATCAGGCTGATCGCGCACGGACGTTACTCCGATGCGTACATGATCAACTGGAAGTCCAACGTGTTCCCGGGAATCCTCGGCCGGACCTGCGACCGTCCCTGCGAGCCCGCCTGTCGGCGCAGCCGCGTCGAGGACGAGACGCTGGTGAAGGGCAAGAAGGAGCCGGTCGCGATCTGCCGCCTGAAGCGCGTCGCCGCCGACTACAAGGACGACGACGACATCAATTCCAAGATGCCCAAGGCGGCGGAGAAGAACGGCAGGCGCGTGGCCTGCATCGGCGGCGGCCCCTCCTCGCTCACGGTGGCGCGCGACCTCGCCGTGCTGGGCTACGAGATCGTCATCTACGACCAGGACCCCAAGCTCGGCGGCTTCATCCGCACGCAGATCCCGCACTTCCGTCTCCCTGAGTCGGTGATCGACGAGGAAGTCGGCTACATCACCGGCATCGGCAACATCGAGTTCCGCCACCAGAGGGTCGACTCGCTGAAGGCCGTGCTGGCCGAAGGCTACGACGCGGTGTTCGTGGGCTCGGGCGCGCCGCGCGGCCGCGATCTCGACGTGCCGGGCCGCAAGGAAGCCGGCGCCAACATCCATATCGGCCTCGACTGGCTGTCGTCGGTCTCGTTCGGCCACATCGACAAGGTCGGCAAGCGCGTGATCGTGCTGGGCGGCGGCAACACGGCGATGGATTGCTGCCGCACCGCCCGCCGCCTCGGCGGCGAGGACGTGAAGGTGATCGTCCGCTCCGGCTTCGACGAGATGAAGGCGTCGCCCTGGGAGAAGGAAGACGCGATCGGCGAGGACATTCCCATCCTCAACATGCTCGTCCCGAAGGAAGTCCGTCACGAGGGCGGCAAGATCAAGGGCGTGGTGTTCGAGAAGGTGGTCGCGAAGTACGACGACAAGGGTCGCCGCTCGCTGGTGCCGTCGGGCGAGCCCGACGAGTTCCACGAATGCGATGACGTGCTGGTCGCGATCGGCCAGGAGAACGCCTTCCCGTGGATCGAGAAGGACGCCGGCATCGAGTTCGACAAGTGGGGCCTGCCCCAGCTCAACGAGAAGACGTTCGCCAGCACGCATCCGAAGGTCTTCTTCGGCGGCGACGCGGCCTTCGGGCCGAAGAACATCATCTGGGCGGCCGCGCACGGCCACGAGGCCGCGACCTCCATCCACAAGATGCTGATCGGCGAGAACCCCGAGGAGCGTCCGGCGCCCGGCGTCAACGTCGCCAGCCAGAAGATGGGCATCCACGAGTGGAGCTACGACAACGCCCCCACCATCGACCATCGCCTCAAGGTTCCGCATCGCCCCAAGAAGGAGGCGCTGAAGGACATCATGGCCGAGGTCGAGCTGGGCTTCGATCCGCAGCTCGCCTTCAAGGAAGCCCAGCGCTGCCTCAACTGCGACGTCCAGACCGTGTTCACCGGCCAGCTCTGCATCGAATGCGACGCCTGCGTCGACATCTGCCCGATGGACTGCATCACCTTCACCGAGAACGGTGAGGAAAAGGATCTGCGCACGCGCCTAACGGCGCCGGCGATGAACCCGACACAGGACCTCTATATCGGCGACGGCCTCAAGACCCAGCGGGTCATGGTCAAGGACGAGGATGTCTGCCTGCACTGCGGCCTGTGTGCCGAACGCTGCCCGACCGGCGCATGGGACATGCGCAAGTACTACATCGAAATGACACACGCGGAGCACGCATGCCGCAAGCAATAGCCGCCGTTAACGATTTCGTCGTCAAGTTCGCGAACGTCAACGGATCCGGATCGGCCTCGGCCAACGAACTCTTCGCCCGGTCGATCCTGCGCATGGGCGTGCCCGTCAGCCCGCGCAACATCTTCCCCTCGAACATCCAGGGCCTGCCGACCTGGTATGAGGTGCGCGTCACCGAGAAGGGTCATCTCGGACGGCGCGGCGGCGTCGACATGATGGTCGCGATGAACCCGCAGACCTGGGCCGAGGACGTGAAGGAGATCACGCCCGGCGGCTACCTGTTCTACGATTCGACCAAGCCCATGCCGTCGTCGATGTTCCGCGAGGACATCAACGTTATCGGCGTGCCGCTGACGGCGATCACCAACGCCACCTACTCCGACGCCCGCCAGCGCCAGCTCTTCAAGAACATCATCTATGTCGGCGCGCTCTCGGTGCTGCTCGACATCGACGAGAAGGAGATCCAGCGGCTGTTCGGCGAGCAGTTCAAGGGCAAGGAAAAGCTCATCGATTCCAACGTCAAGGCGATGAACCTTGGCCGCGACTGGGTGAAGCAGCATGTCGATCCCGACCTGGTGAAGCTCAAGGTGCGTCATGCCGACAATGTCGGCGACCGCATCTTCGTCGAGGGCAACAGCGCAGCCGCGCTCGGTGCCGTCTATGGCGGCGCCACGGTCTGCGCCTGGTACCCGATCACGCCGTCTTCCTCGCTGGCCGAGGCCTTCCAGAGCCATTGCAAGAAGTTCCGGCACGACAAGGTGACCGGCAAGGCCAAGTACGCGATCGTGCAGGCCGAGGACGAACTGGCTTCGATCGGCATGGTGATCGGCGCCGCCTGGAACGGCGCGCGCTCCTTCACCGCCACGTCCGGCCCCGGCATCTCGCTGATGACCGAGTTCATCGGCCTCGCGTACTTCGCCGAAGTCCCGGCGGTGCTGGTGAACGTGCAGCGCGGCGGCCCCTCGACCGGCATGCCGACGCGCACGCAGCAGTCGGACCTGCTGGGCTGCGCCTACGCGTCGAACGGCGACACCAAGCACGTGCTGCTGTTCCCCGAGGATCCGCGCGAGTGCTTCGAGTTCACCGCCGACGCCCTCGACCTCGCCGACCGGCTGCAGACCCCGGTGTTCGTCATGACCGATCTCGACATCGGCATGAACCACCGGCTGTGCAAGCCGTTCGCCTGGGACGAAAGCCGCGTCCTCGACCGCGGCAAGGTGATGACCGCCGAGGACCTCGAGGCCGGCAAGACCTTCGGCCGCTACCTCGACGTCGATGGCGACGGCATCCCGTTCCGCACCTATCCGGGCACACACCCGACCAAGGGCTCCTACTTCACGCGCGGCACGACCAAGGACGAGTTCGCGCGCTACTCGGAGGAAGGCCCCGTCTATGTGCGCAACATGGAGCGGCTGCAGAAGAAATGGGAGACCGCGAAGAAGATCGCGCCGCAGCCGCTGCGCTATTCCTCGCCCAAGCCGACCCGCTTCGGCGTGATCTACTTCGGCTCGACGAGCCCGGCGATGGACGAGGCGCTCGACCATCTCGAGGCCGAGGGCCATCACGTCAACGCGCTGCGCGTTCGGTCCTTCCCCTTTGCGCAGAGTGTCGAGGATTTCATCCACGAGCACGATCGCGTCTTCGTCGTCGAGCAGAACCGCGACGCCCAGCTGCGCACCATGCTGCTCAGCGAATACACGCTCGACGCGCGCAAGATCGTGCCCGTCCTGCACTATGACGGCACGCCGATCACAGCGCGCTTCATCGCGACCGACATCGCCACCAAGCTCGGTCAGTTCAAGGTTGTCTCGTTCGACAAGGCCGCGTCATGACCTACATCGCCAAGCCCCGTCTCCATCACCCCTCGCTGGTCAAGAACAAGGCGGGCTTCACGCGCCGCGACTACGAGGGCGCCGTCTCGACGCTCTGCGCCGGCTGCGGCCACGACTCGATCAGCGCCGCGATCATCCAGGCCTGCTACGAGCTCGACATCCTGCCGCACCAGGTCGCCAAGCTCTCGGGCATCGGCTGTTCGTCCAAGGCGCCGACCTACTTCGTGGGCGCCAGCCACGGCTTTAACACCGTGCACGGCCGCATGCCCTCGGTGATGACCGGCGCCAACCTGGCCAACCGCGACCTGATCTACATGGGCGTGTCGGGCGACGGCGATTCCGCCTCGATCGGCCTTGGCCAGTTCGCCCACGTCATGCGGCGCGGCGTGAACATGACCTACATCGTCATGAACAACGGCGTGTACGGCCTCACCAAGGGCCAGTTCTCGGCCACCGCCGACAAGGGCTCGATCAGCAAGAAGGGCGTCTCCAATCCCGATTCGTCGATCGACATGGTATCGCTGGCCATCCTGATGGGCGCCACCTTCGTCGGCCGCTCCTTCTCGGGCGACAAGCACCAGCTGGTGCCGCTGATCAAGGCGGCGATGGACCACAAGGGCGCGGCCTTCCTCGACGTCATCAGCCCCTGCGTGGCCTTCAACAACCATGCGGGCTCGACCAAGAGCTACGACTATGTGCGCGAGCACAACGAGGCGCTGAACCGCATCGACTTCATCGAGACCCGCGAGGAGATCACCACCTCCTACGATCCCGGCACCACGAAGATCGTGCGGCAGCATGACGGCTCGATCCTGCGCCTGCGCAAGCTCGGCGAGGACTACGATCCGTCCGACAAGGTCGCGGCCGTGAAGCGCGTCCAGGAAGGCCTGCATGCCGGCGAGGTCGTGACCGGCCTGCTCTATGTCGATCCGACCCCGAGCGACCTGCATGCCAACCTCAACACGGTCGACGTGCCGCTGAACACGCTGAACGCCCCGGAGCTTTGCCCCGGCACCTCGGCGCTCGACAAGATCAACGCGAGCCTGCGCTGATCCGCTGGCTGGTCGCCCTGCTTGCCGCCCTCGTCGGCGCCTGCGTCGGCGCCGGCCTGATGGCGATCGGCCTTGCGATCCTTTTCACCGCGATCTGGGGCTCGTTCGAGGGCTCTGCGGCCATGGGCGGCGTGAGTGTCGGACTGCCGCTCGGTGGTCTGCTGGGGTTCGGAATTGCGGCTTGGCTCGTCCTCCATTTCTGGAAGCCCTCGCCCGCCCTTCCACCGAAAGCCTGACGAGCGTGCCATAGAGCTTTCCGACGGAGATTTGAATCGTCGGAATGTTGAGGGGCGCGCAGCACTAGCCTCTAGAGGTCGACCCGCTCCTCGGCGACCGACTTGCGTGTCTCCATGTTGAAGCGGCCGGCATAGATCGGGCGCTCCGCCGTCGTCGGCCCGGGATACTGCACGATCAGGATCTCGCCGCCGGTCTCGGTCCTGAACTCGCCCTCGAAATGCGGGTCGGGGTGATAGAGCATCGTGCCCGGCGTGCAGGTGCGGCCGTCGATCACGAAGTCGCCCTTCAGCACCAGCCAGACCTGGGCAAAGCCGTGATAGTGCTCGGGATGATGAGCGCCCGGCTCAAGCCGCAGGATTCCGGCGTTGGGCTGCGTCGGGTCTTCGGGGTTCGGATGGAACAGCATCTTGCCGGTCTCGCCCGGCCAGCGGATCGTTTCCCAGTCGACCTCGTCGAGATGGCGCACCTGGTAGGGCTTGTGATCGCGCCGGGAGGCTTCGCGTGTGGTGGCCAGGCCTGCATTGGCCGCCGCCGTATCGGGAACATGCTTGCTCATGGCTGGCTTTCCTCCTTTTGTTTTTCTTCCTTGAGTTTCGCCGACGAGAGCCGCCACCAGTCCGGCACCTCGGCCGCATCCGCGGGCTTTGCCACCGACAT
Organism: Rhodospirillales bacterium 24-66-33; assembly: GCA_002281855.1. Lineage (GTDB taxonomy): Bacteria > Pseudomonadota > Alphaproteobacteria > Reyranellales > Reyranellaceae > Reyranella. The sequence continues at coordinate 187,528 of NCHQ01000003.1, forward strand.
CAAAACCTGGGCCTGCCCGCGACCGGCATTCTCGGCGCGATGCGGCTGTTGCGAATCGATCAGGATGCCGTCGCCCGCCTTCAGCAGGTGCTGTTCGTCGCCGACATGGAACAGCACTTCACCCGACAGCACGTAGCAATGCTCCTGGCCGGGATGGGATACCGTCGCCTCCATGCCTTTGGCGCGCGGGAAGACCAGATGAAACACTTCCATGCGATCGAGCGGCGCGCCGCCGCCGAGATGGCGCCAGCGATAGCCCGTCGCCGCCACTTCCTGCAGTGCGCCCTCGCCGGCCCTGTGCACGGCAACCATCGTCTTGGCCGGCGCCGCATCGCTGGGAAAGAGTTCGTGTAACCCCAGCCCCAGCGTATCGGCGAGCTGGATCAGATTGGCGATCGAGGCGGCCGCCTGCCCGCGTTCGAGCTTCGACAGGAAGCCCTCGGAGACCCCGGCCCGGCCGGCCACATGGGCGAGCGTGAGGCCGGCCCCGGTCCGCGCGGCCCGCAGGCGGTGCCCGATGTCACGGGTGGTTTCGGCGATGCGTTCGGGTGATCTGCTCATTCCCCTCTGATGGACCGGACTTTCACTCCAGGCAAGTTCTCTTTCTTCACCGACATGGAGGGGAATGACGCAGAGAGCCCTCGTCAGGTCACGACGTTCAGGGTTCCCGTCTCGCCGGGCGCACGCTTCAGGTCGAGACGCGTCTCGTGCCACTGGCGCAGCGACGGCCGGTGACCGATCGAGACGACCGTCGCCTGCGGCAGCCGCTCCTTCAGCACGCTGTAGACCGCCGCCTCGTTGGCCTCGTCGAGCGAGGCCGTGGCCTCGTCGAGGAACAGCCAGTCGGGCTTGAAGACCAAGGCCCGCGCGATGGCCAGACGCTGCTGCTCGCCGCCCGACAGGATGTTGCTCCAGTGCGCCTCCTCGTCGAGACGGCCGGCCAAGTGACCGAGCCGGGCCGCCTCCAGCGCCCGCACGATCTCGGCATCGTTCGCCGTGGAGTATTCGTCCGGGTACTTCACGGCGTCGCGCAAGGTGGCGATCGGGATGTAGGGTTTCTGCGGCAGGAACAGCACCCGCGCCCCGGCGGGCATCAGCACCCGCCCGTGCCCGAATGGCCAGATACCGGCCAGCGCGCGGAACAACGTGCTCTTGCCCGAACCGCTCGAGCCGGAGATCAGCGTCCAGGAGCCCTTCGGCAGGGTGAGGTCCAGGTCCTTGAGCAGAGTCTGGCCCGTGGGTAAGGCGAGATCGAGTCCGCTCGTTGCAACATCGGCACGGCCGCTTTCGGGAGAGACGGTGATGTTCTCCGGCGGCTTCTCCTCGATGGCGATCTGCAGGCCCTTCAGGCGGTCCATCACGGCGCGCAGCTCGGCAACGTTGGTATAGTTGTCGATGAAGAAAGACAGCGCCGACTGGACCTGCCCGAAAGCCTGTGCGGTCTGCATGACGATACCCAGCGTGATCGCACCGGCAAAGAAGCGCGGCGCCGTCACGATGTAGGGGAAGATGATCGCGAGCTGGCCGTAGCCGATCTGGTAGAAGACGAGCTGCATCTCTGTCACCAGCACGCGCCAGGCATTGTTGAATACGTCGGTGAACTTCTCCTCGAGCACCGCGTTCTCGCGCGGCTCACCGCGATAGAGCGCGATGCCTTCGGCATTCTCGCGCACCCGCATCAGGCCGAAGCGGAAGTTCGCCTCGTAGCGCTGCTGCAGGAAGTTGAGCGGGATCAGTCGCCGGCCGACCATGTTGGCCAGCCAGGTGCCGAGGAAGGCGTAGATCAGCGCCGCCCAGACCATGTAGCCGGGGATCACCACGTCGAGGCCGATGAACGACAGCGACATCGGTCCTGACAACTGCCAGAGGATGAACAGGAAGGAGATCAGAGTCGCCACCGCGCTGATCAGCCCCAGCAGCAGGGTCATCGTGTAGAAGCCCAGCAGGCGCAGATCCTCGGAGATGCGCTGGTCGGCGTTGTCGACCTTGCGCTCGAGTTCGATCCGGTAATAGCCGCGCCCGTCGAGCCAGTGCGAGAGGTAGTGGCCCGTCAGCCACCGCCGCCACCGGAGGCGCAGGTACGGGCTGACCAGCCCGCGTGCCACGCCGAAGGCGATGGCGAGCGCCGCGATCCAGCCGAAATTGATCATTTCGGTCCAGAACGCGGCCTCGTCCTTGTTCTGCAGGCTGTCGTAGAAGCGCCGGTTCCATTCGCTGAAGGCGACGTTGACCGTCACACTCGCCAGGGTGAGCCCAATCGCGCCCACGAGCAGGACGATGGCGATCCAGCGCTCCTCCGAGCGGAAATACGGAACGACCAGCCGCCACCAGTCGCCCAGGTAGGAACTCACGCTCTTCATGCAGGAAATCCTTTCGGGCGGCACACTGCCGAGACAGGGCGACGATGACAACGGCGCGCGCGGCGGCTATAGCGCCGCACGATGGATGCCACCCCTCTCGCTTCCCGCCGTGCCGCAGTCGATGTGCTGATGGCCTGTCTCGACAAGGGCCAGCCGCTCGACGACGCGCTGGCCGGCCATCGCGGCTTCACCGCCCTCGATCCGCGCGACCGCGCCTTCGTCCGCCTGCTGCTGGCCACCACCGTGCGCCATCTGGGCGAGATCGAGGGGGTGCTGTCGGGCCTGATCACCAAGCCCCTGGATGGCGCGAACGCCGTCGGCCGCCAGGTGCTGCGCCTGGGCGCCGCCCAGCTGATGTTCCTGGGCACCCCGCCGCACGCCGCGGTCGATACCTCGGTGCGCCTGGTCGAGGATGCCGGCCTGCATCACCTGAAGGGCCTGATCAACGCCGTGCTGCGCCGGATTTCGCGCGACGGCGACGCCCTGCTGGTGGATCGCGATCCTACCCGCCTCAACACACCGCGCTGGCTATGGGAAAGCTGGATCCACGCCTATGGCGAGGACACGACGCGCGCCATCGCGTCGGCGCACCTGCACGAGGCGCCGCTCGATCTCACCGTCCGCCGCGATGCCGATTTCTGGGCCGGCCAGCTCGAAGCTGAAAAGCTCCCGACCGGCACGCTGCGGCGCAAGGGCGGCGGCCACATCGCCGAGCTGCCGGGCTTTGCCGAGGGCACCTGGTGGGTTCAGGACGCCGCCGCCGCCCTGCCCGTGCGGCTGCTGGGCGACGTCACCGACAAGCGGGTCGCCGATCTCTGCGCTGCGCCGGGCGGCAAGACGATGCAGCTCTGCGCCGCGGGCGCCCAGGTGACGGCGGTCGACATCTCCGCCCGCCGCATGACGCGCCTCGGCGAGAATCTCGCGCGCGCCGGCCTCTCGGCCAATCTCGTGACGGCCGATGCCAGCAAGTGGACGCCCGAGGAGAAGTTCGACGCCATCCTGCTCGATGCGCCGTGCTCGGGCACCGGCACCCTGCGCCGCCACCCCGACATCGCCTGGCTGAAGGACGAGGAGGACGTGGCGCGGCTGACGGTCACGCAGGACCGCCTGCTGGTGCGCGCCCTCGACATGCTGAAGCCCGGCGGCACCCTGGTCTACGCCGTTTGCTCGCTGCAGGAGGACGAAGGCGTCGAGCGGATCAACGGCATCCTCGTCCGCAATCCTCATGTGAAGCGCGTGCGCGTCACGCCGGCGGAACTACCCGGCCTGGAAGACGCCATCACCCCGCGCGGCGACGTCCGCACCTACCCCTTCATGTGGGCCGACCGCGGCGGCCTCGACGGGTTCTATATGGCTCGGCTAACCACGAACTGAGACAACCGTAGCCGTCCACTACATGCCAAGACCGCACTCCCGCACACCACTTACTCCACCGGCCCCGCCGAAGGAGAATCTGACGGGCTGGCGTGTCTTGTCGGGAGTCTTCGGTGGCCTGCTCATACTGGTCGGCATCATCGTTGCGCTATTCATCTCGATACCCTTGTGGATGATGGGCGGCACGTCAGGCGGGATGGGGTTGGCCCTGGTCGTTTCGTTGCCGTTTGTGATCCTGGGCGTCTTAGTCGGGAGCGGAGCATTCATATCGCGCCGATCCAGATTCGATCGGCGCCATCGGGACAAATAAGGAAGAAGTCACACCCGTGAACTCGGGCTGTAGAACGGCTGGTGCTTCGAGGGGTCCATGTAGTTCTCGTAGAACTTGCGGGCGTGCGGCAGCAGCGCGACCGAGAGCTTGCGGCGCTCGACCTCGTCGTCGGCCAGGGCCTTGCTGAGGTCGTCGTGCAGCGCCTTCAGGGCGGCGGTCTTGTCGACCTTGGTGAACAGCCCGTCCTTGTAGATCACCTCGCCGTCGCACATCGTCATGGTGACGGCCTGCTGCTTGGCACGCTGCACGACGGCATCGAGTGTCGGGGTCATCTCGTCGAGATAGGGATAGGCCACGCTGTCCCAGTCGATCAGCACCATGTCAGCGGCCTTGCCGACCTCCAGCGTGCCGAGGCTCTCGCCGAACGGCGTCGTCTTCGCGCCGCCGACCGTCGCCATGCGCAGCACCTGCGCCATCGTCGGCACGTCGGCCTCGACCATGCCCGGCACGCGATGCGCGCGCAGGACCAGCTTCAGTTCCTGCAGCATGTCGCGGTCGTCGTTGATGCCGGCCTCGTCGAGCCCGATCGCGGTGTTGATGCCCTTCTTCTCGAAGTGATTGAGCGCGGCCACGCCGGAGCGCAGGCGGAAGTTGGACGAGCAATTGTGGCAGACGCAGCCCTTGGCTTCGGCCAGCCGGTCGATGTCCTTCTCGTTCAGCCAGACGCCGTGGCCGAGGGTCAGCCGCTCGTTCACCATGCCGAAGCGGTCGATGTATTCGAGCGCCGTGCAGTTGCCGCGCCGCCAGGCATATTCCTTCTGGTAGGCCGTCTCCAGCAGGTGCATGTGCATCGGCACGTTGTACTTGGCCGAGGCGTCGCTCAGCTTGGTGAGCGCCGGGTCCGAGCACCAGTGCAGGTTGGCCGGCGCCAGCTGGATCTTCACCCGGCGCTTGTTGTGATGCTGCGAATGGAAGGACTTGAACATGTCCATCGCATCGTCGAGGCCCATCTTGAAGCGGTCGAACCAGCGCTGCATCGGGCCCTGCAGCTCCTTCGGCAGACTGCGCACGAACTCCTCGTCGGCCTGGTAGACGAGACGGTTCTGGTCGCGCACGGCGTAGCAGTAGCTGACCCGCATGCCGACATCTTCATAGGCCTTGATGGTGTCGTTGGCGCGCTTCTCGACGTCAGGCAGGGTGCCCGGCATCCAGCCCTGGATATGCTGCACCGTGGTGATGCCCGAGCCGATCATCTCGAAGGCCGAGTAGAGTGTGTCGAGATAGAGGTCGACGTTGCGGATCACCATGCGGGTGATGAACCACAGTTCCAGCGGCATGTCGGGGGAGCCGAGCTGGACCGGCGTCAGCCCGACATGGTGATGGCCGTTCACGAAGCCCGGCAGCAGGATCTCCTTGCCGGTGCCGATCACCGGCACGGTCGGGTGCTTGGCGTGCAGATCGTCGTAGGTGCCGACCTCGACGATGACACCGTCCTCCTGCAGGACGGCACCGTCCTTGATCTCGTTCCAGGTGAAACGGTCCTTGGTGCCCGTGATGGCGGCGCGGCTACGGATCAGGCTGGTGGCCATATCGGCTTCTCCTTTGTCTGTGGTTTTCTGAATCAGGCGGTGACGGCGAGCGCTTCCTGCTCGGCGAAGGCGCGGTCGACCTCGTCGCGCAGCAGGTCGGTGAGCTGGATGCGGAGATCCTCCGCCTGGCGCGAGAACAAATTGCGCGGCCGCGGCAGGTCGATGGGCACGATGGTCTTGATGCGGCCCGGCCGCGAGGTGAAGACCACGACGCGGTCGGCCAGCGCCACCGCCTCGTCGATATGGTGGGTGACGAACAGGACCGAGGCGCCCGAATCGCGCCAGACGTCGAGCAGGAAGTCCTGCATGCGGGCGCGCGTCTGGACGTCCAACGCAGCGAACGGCTCGTCCATCAGCAGGACCTTGGGGCGCATGGCGAGCGCCCGGGCCACGGCGACCCGCTGGCGCATGCCGCCCGACAGCTCGTCCGGCCGCTTGTCCATCGCTGCCTTCAGGCCGACCCGCTGCAGGGCTTCCGCCGCGACGGTGCGCCGTTCCTCCTTGCTCGCGCCGCGGATCGACAGGCCGAAGCTCACATTTTCCCACACGGTCAGCCACGGAAAGAGCGACGTTTCCTGGAAGATCAGGCTGCGCTGCGGCGACGGCGTCTCCACCAGGTCGCCGAACGACCAGAGCTGGCCTTCGGTCGCGTCCTCGAGGCCGGCGATCAGGTAGAGCAAGGTGCTCTTGCCGCAGCCCGAGGGGCCGAGAAAGACCACGAATTCGCCCGGCGCGACGTCGAGGTCGATGTCGGTCAGGGCATTGTGGGCGCGCTTCGTGCCGGCCGCCCAGGTCTTGCCGACGCCGCGGCAGACCACAGCATCCTTGGACGAAAAAGTCGGCGGTGCGTCAAAGGCCACGCAGCTTCTCCTTGGTGTCGGGCAGCCAGTAGAGGATACGCCGCTGGGCCTGGCGCAACAGCCAGTCGAAGGCGAAGCCCAGCACGCCGATCACGGCGATGGTGAAGAAGACCAGCGACGGATTGAAGGTGTTGCGCGCCAGCATGATGACCTGGCCCATGCCGTAGCCGACGCCCGTCGACTCCGCGACCAGCACCACCATCCAGGCGCCGAACAGGTTGAGCCGCAGCACCTGCAGCATGCCGGGCAGGATCGCCGGCACGATGACCCGCCCGTAGATCTGCCGCTTCGACGCGCCCATCGTGCGCGCGACGTTGATGAAATTGGGGCTGACGCCGTCGATCTGGGCGACCGTGGCCAGCACCATGTGGAAGAACAGCGCTACCACGACCATGAAGATGGCAGGCGCATTGCCGATGCCGAACAGGAAGATGGCGACCGGCAGCCAGGCAATGGGCGACACCGGCGACAGCAGCGTGATGGTCGGCAGCACGAGCTTGTCGAAGAAATGGTGGTAGCGAATGAGGACACCCATCCCGATCGCCAGCACCGAGGCCATCGCCAGGCCAATGAAGACGCGGGCCGTCGTGGCCCCCACCGTGATCATCACCGATTCGAAGGCCGAGGGACCGGCATTCATCGCCTGCCCGACCTGCCAGCGCGTGGCGGTGTTGAAGAACTTGCCCTGCTCCGCGAGGTTGCCGAGGAAGATGTGCGGCGGCGGCAGCAACTTCGGATCGGCCCAGCCGAAGAACCAGCACAGTTCCCAGATGCCGGCGAACAGGCTGATGGACAGGATGGTCCACCAGGCCTTGGTCAACCATTCGAGGTTGACCATGCCGGTGTAGAAGCGCGAGACCGCCGCCGGGCGGGATGTCCCGGCGGCGGCGCCCGACGCTTCGCTGTCGCGAGTGACGACAGCCATCAGGCGGACTTGTACTTGAGCTTGCCGTAGAGGTCGGGGTTTTCCTTGATGACCTCTTCCAGCAGCGTCCAGTCGATCGCATCGCGGCCGGGCTTCTTCTTGATGTAGCCCATCTCCATGACGCTGTCGGTGCGCTGCAGGATGAAGTCGGTCTGGCTGCGCGCATCGACGATCGCCGGCTGCTTGCCCTGGGCGATCTTGGCGTTCTCCATCGAGGTCTTGTAGTACTTGCCGACCAACTCCTTCAGCACGTCGTCGGTATTGGTTTCGGCGTCGAGCTGGGCCTGCATCATGCTCTTGATGATAGCCTTCAGGCCGGCGGGATTATCCTTCATCAGGCTCGACCGCGAGGCCAGCACGCAATCGGTATAGCCCTTGCCGTAGAGGTCGATGCCGTTGGTCAGCATGACCGCGCCCTTGACGTCGTTCACCAGCGCCGAGGCATAGGGCTCGATCGTGCAGATCCAGTCGATGGCGCCCGCCTTGAAGGCCTCGACGGCCTCCGGCGTGTTGCCCATGTAGCGGACCTTCACGTCCTTGAAGGGGATGCCGTGCTTCTTCAGGTAGTCGTAGGGCATGACCTCCAGCGTATCGAGCTGGAAGGTCCCCAGCGTCTTGCCCTTGAGCTTCTCGGGCGTGTCGAGGCCGGGACGCGCCACAATCGCGCAGCCTTCGACGCCGCCACCGGCCACGATCTTCACCGGCGCGCCCGCATCGTAGAGCGCCATGAAGCTGGTGTACGGCATCAGCCCGAGATCGACCTGTCCCATGCCGAGGAACGTCACCATCTCGGCGGAGGTCGGCGTGTTCACGAACACGAGCTCGGTGCCGCTCGCCTTGGCGTACTGGCGCGAATGGGCGAGGAAGAGATTGAGGTTGCAGAAGCCCGTGCCATGGGTCGACTTGAGACCGGCCGCGGCATGGGCCTGTCCACCCATGATCATGCCGGGACCGGCCGCCATGGCGATGGTGCTGACGGCGGCGGCACCTTTCAGGAAGCCGCGGCGTGACGGCGCGACGGCGCCGCCGAAGTTCATCTGGGACAGATCCGGAAAATGCGTACAGCCAATGCGATCACACATGGAGAGCCTCCTCGGGCAGCGGAGAAAATTTGGATAGGGACTGCTGGCTTGGGCGAGTCTGCGACTGACAACTCCTTGTCGGTCGCTAATCGGTGCGACCGTCCTCAAAGGTGCCGGCACGCCAACCGAGAAGAATCGCGCTAGCGCGATTCTGCGCTGCCGATTTTTGAAGCAAGGGATGTGCCACAGCAGAAAACCAGCGATGGCGGCTCGCCCGCGACCCGCGGCAATGCCGCCTCAGGTCAATTCTCGGTCACGCGTGCTATTTCTTAACCAGTGCCCGATGCCGCTGCCGTTCGATGTGCCCGAGATACAGGCCCGAACAGATGATCACGCCGGCGCCCACCCAGGTCCAGAAGTCGGGAAAGTCACCGAACACCAGGTATCCCAGCAGGGCGGCGCCGAGCAGCTGCACGTAGTTGAAGGGCGCCACGACGGCGGCCGGTGCCTGGCTGTAGGCGATGGTCAGGAAATAGTGACCGACACCGGCCATGATACCCATGCCGACGAACAGCACCCAGTGCCAGCCGAGGGTCGGCGTCACCCATTCGAACGGCAGCATCGGCAGGGCCACCGCGGTGCCGACGATCGTCGCCATCGTGGCCGAGGCATCGGGCCGCTCGGTCTGACCGTAGCGCCGGGAGAAGAGCTGGTAGAGCGAGCTCGAGATCGTGCTGCCCACGATCCACAGCGAATGCCATTCGAAATGCGCCGAGCCCGGCCGCACCACGATCAAGGCGCCGACGAAGCCGACCATGACAGCCACCCATCGCTTCGGTCCGACCGGCTCGCCCAGGAACTTCGACGACAGCGCCGTGACGATCAGCGGGCTGGTGAGCGAGATCGAGGCCGCCGACGCCAGCGGCATCTCGACGATGCCGTGGAAATAGAGGTACGAGGACAGGAACAGCAGCAAGCCGCGCACGATCTGGCTCGGCACATTGTGCCAGCGGAACAGTGCCATTCCCGCGCGCGGCAGGAAGATCGCCATCATGAAGATGAAGGCGAAGGCGTAGCGTCCCCAGATCACCTCGATGACCGGGTAGGTCTGGCTCAGCGTCTTGGACATGGCGTTCAGGACGGAAAAGCACAGGACCGAGAATATGATCGAGAGGATGGCCCGCAGGATCCGGTCGGTCGGCGGGGATGCGCTGGCACTCATCGGCGGCAACTTAACCTGCTGGTGCCGACCAACAAGTGCAGGCACGGACTAAGCGGGCGCCCGCAGTGCATGGGTCGTTCCGGATGCTGGCACTGGCCGGGCGCCGCCTGCACGTCAGCTGCGCAGTTCCTTCGCCAATTCCCTGTCGGATGGCCAGAGCAGCAGCGAAACGACCATCAGGATGCCGAGGCCGCCGGTAATCCCGGCAAACCGGTCGACCCCTGGCATGATGCTGTCGGGCGGCGCCAGCCCCTGCACCATCGTGATGACGAAGACGAAGGCGAACTGGGTGCCGACATAGGGGATGCCGTGGCGGCCCATCTGGATGTGCATGCCCACCCAGACGACGCCGCCGATCATGGCCAGCCACCAGACGAAGGATTCGACCTGCAGCGCGAGGCAGGCCAACGCGACGATGCCGCCCAACAGGCACCCCATGAAGCGGTGGAACGACTTCTCGGCTACGAGGTGGCGCGTCGTGGTGCCGCCGTCGGCGATCAGCGGCGCGGCCATCACCACGGCGATCGTGACCGCCATTTCGCCCACGTCCGGCAGATCGACCATTACCCAGACGATCATGACGGTCACCACGGAGATCGCCGCGCGGACCCCGTGCAGCACCGACGGCCATTGCGCGCCCAGCAGGTGCCGCCAGCCCGGTGCCGTGGCCGGCGGCTCGGCGTGCCAGTCCTGCATCAGTTTGGCCGTCACCATCGCGCAGGAGACACCGACCGCCACGTCGAGCGTGCGATAGCACGCGATCTCGAACGCCTGAGTCGGGTCGTTCAGGCTCATCAGCAGCACGAGGCTGGAGGTGATCGACATGAAGAGCCAGGCCAGCCCGTGCGGGCTCACCTGCACGGCGATGACGCCGGCCATCGTCGCACAGCCCAGAAACAGGCACAGCGCGACCTGATCGTAGGGCAGCCAGCGAGCCATGACGAACCCGAGCACGGCGCCCGCGATCGTGCCGCTCAGCCGCAACAGGCCGCGCCGCACCGAGGCCGCACCGGTCGACATCAGGGACATGTAGCCACTGATCGCCGCCCACCAGGGCGCGTCGAGCTGCATCACCAGCGCCACCGTCGTGGTGAGCATCACCGAAATCGCCGCGACGGTGCCCATGCGCGACTGCGCGGGTCGGGTGCCGATATCGGCCAGCTCGCGCCAGAAGCCTGTCAGCGTCCGGTCGAAGAGCCGCGCACCCTCACGAAGGTCTTCGGCGACCGCTCTCCCGTAGCGCCCGATCTCCGAAAGGCCCGTCACGGGAAGATGACGGTACGCGCATCGGCGCCCATGTAGAGCTTGAATCCGGGAGGCAGGTCCTCGAGTACGATGGTCACTGGAATGCGGCGCTGCAGGCGGATCCAGTCCGTGGTCGGCGCCACGTAAGGCAGCAGTTTGTCGACGCCCGGATTGCGGCTGAAACCGCGGGCGACACCCGTGATGCGGCCCTTGTGGAAGTGCCACGGCGAACTGTCGAGCCAGACCCAGGCGGTGTCGCCGATCTTGAAGTCGCGGATGTAGTACTGTTTGTAGTTGGCCATGATGCGCCAGGCGTCGGAATCGACGATGCCGACATTCGGCATGCCGGTCGTGGCCATGTCGCCCTTGCGGATCGTGAGATTGGTGATCGCCCCGTTGTTCGGCGCATGCACGACGGTTCGGTCGAGGTTCCACTGCGCCGACGCCAGCTGTGCCTTGGCGAGTTCCAAGGCCGCCTGATGGGCGCCGATGTCGGTTTCCGCCTTGGCGATCGCGACGGTGGAGATCGTCATCTCGGCCCGGGACCGGCGCAGCTCGTCGTTGGCCCGATCGAGTTCGGAGACCGGCGCGAACTCGCGCTTGGCGAGATCGGAGAACCGGCTCTGCTCCTGGACGGCGTAGGTGTGGCTCGACGTCGAGACCTGCAGTGCCGCCTGGGCAAGCGCCAGCTCCTCCTGCGCGACCTTGAGCTGGGCCGCGGCGCGATCGATCTGCGCCTTCCACTGATTGACCACGAGCTGGAACGGCTCCGGGTCGATCGTGAACAGCTTGTCTCCGATCCTGACGTCCTGGTTGTCGACGACGTGGACCTCGATGATCTGACCGGTCACCTGAGGCGCCACCGCCACGAGATCTGAACGCACATAGGCGTCATCGGTGAAGGCGACGAAAGAGGTGACGACCTCGTACAGGATGAAGAGCCCCAGGATCGTACCGCCGACCGTGAGCAGGCGATGCAGCCGGCTGGTCTCGACGGTCGGCCTCGGGGACGGCGCCGGGGCGGAAAGCGGTTCGGGTGTCGCAACCGGGGGCGGCGGCGCAGGCGTCGCGACGGTCTTCGGCGCGGCGGGCACGATCTCGGTCTGTCCGGGAGGGGTCACGTCGGGCGGCATCGCGTCGGCAAAGTAACGCGCCCGGCGCTAGAAGCCCATGCCCTTGATCTTTGCCGCGAGCGCCGAAACGGAGAACGGCTTGCCGAGGAAGTTCACGCCGGCATCGATGACACCGTGGTGAACGATCGCATTCGCGGTGTATCCCGTCATGTAGAGAACCTTGAGGTCGGGCCGCCGCGCGACCGCGCGCTCCGCGAGCTGACGACCGTTCATCCCGCCCGGCAGACCGACATCGGTGAACAGGAGGGCGATATCGCCCTGCTTCTGCAGGACGCGGAGCGCCTGTTCGCCGTCGCCAGCGTCATACACCGTGCAGCCGCACTCCCGACAGGCGGCCATGGCGAACTCGCGCACGACGGGATCGTCCTCGACGACCAGCACGACCGGCCCCGCCCCTGCTGCGGCGCTGACCGAGGGGGCGATCTCCGGATGGGTTCCGGCCTCGGCCTGGGTCCGCGGCAGATAGACCTTCACCGTCGAGCCGTGGCCGACTTCGCTGTAGATCTTCAGATGGCCGCCGATCTGCTTGATGTAGCCGTAGGTCATGCTGAGACCGAGCCCCGTTCCCTGGCCGCGCTCCTTGGTGGTGAAGAACGGCTCGAACGCGCGGGCGATCGTCTGTTGGTCCATGCCCGTGCCGGTGTCGGAGACCGCGATCATCACGAACTGCCCGGGCGTGACCTCGGCATTGGCGGCGGCATAGGCATCGTCGAGATGAGCATTGGCCGTCTCGATGGTGAGCGTGCCGCCGCCTGGCATCGCATCCCGGGCGTTGATCGCCAGGTTGAGAACTGCCGCTTCGAGCTGCGCCGGATCGGCGCTCGCGCGCCATAGGCCGCCGCTCAGGACAGTCTCGATCTGCACGGTTTCGCCCAGCGTGCGGCGCAGCAGCTCCGACATGCCGGTGACCAGCCGGTTGGCGTCGACCGCCTCGATCTGCAGGGGCTGCTGACGGGCGAATGCCAGCATGCGCTGGGTGAGCGTGGCAGCCCGCGATACGCCGGTCCGGGCGAGATCGAGGAAGCGCACGACATCGGGCGTTGGCTGCGGCACACGCCGGCCGACGATCTCGATCGCCCCCCCGATGCCCGTGAGCAGGTTGTTGAAATCGTGAGCGATGCCGGCCGTGAGCTGACCCACGGCGGTCATCTTCTGCGACTGCCGCAGGCTCTCCTCGGCCGTGGCGCGCCGCACCTGTTCCTCCCGAAGCCGCTCCAACGTGTCCGCCTGGGCGGCGGCGCGGCGCGACGCGAGAAGCGCCAGCGCGAACAGGGCAAGCGTCGCCGGCAGTCCGAACAGGAGATGCGCCGACATGCGATGCATCCAGGCCTCCCGGACGGCGTCGCTGGCGACGCCCACCGCCACGTAGACCGGCAGGTCGGGGAGCTTGCGATAGACCACCGTGCGCGCGACGCCGTCGATGGTGGCCTGCGGCGTGGTGTAGGTACCCGACACGGGGTCCGCGGCAATCGCCTGCATGAACCGCGATCCGGGATCGAATCTCGTCGGCCCTGCGGATGAAGGATAGCGCGCCAGCAGTTCGCCGTCGTCGCGCACGAGGGATGTCGTGTAGTTCTCCGCCCCGGCCGCCTGTTCGAAGAGCTTTCCAAAGTAGGACGGGGGAATCGCGACGAGCACGACCCCGTCGAAGCCACCGTCCGGCCGCAGCCGCCGCTCGCTGTACTGGAAGATGTCGAGGTTCTTGATACGGCTGCGGTACGTCTCGCTGACGTAGCGCTGCTGCCGGTCATCGCGATGGGCCATGAAATACGGCCGGTCTGCCGCGGTCACGTTGGCCGGTATGGGATAGACGTTGGCGGCGACCAGGGGGCGGCCTTCCCTGTCGAGCACGAAGACGTCCTCGACCTGCGGCAGGCTTCGAACGAGGTTCTTCAGCTGCTGATGCAACCTCGCCTCGTTCTGCTGGATTTCGACGTCGTTCAGATCGTCGACCAGGCTGACCACGTTGCTGACGATGAGCTGCTGCGTCTCGAAGGTGGCGCGTGACCCGATATAGAGCAGATCGAGGGTGCGGTTCTGCCTCTCCTCGAACTGCCGCTGTGTCTCGCCGTAGGCCAGCCAACTCGCCCCCGTGAAAAGCACGGCCGGCACGACGAGCGTGGCAGCGAGGAGAACGAAGGACGCGTCCGCCGCCGTCTTGCCGCGAAGCGTCCAGGTCTCGAGTTTCAGGAGCCGCCGCACTTTTGCCTAGGCAGGCTTGCGGATGAGCGAGGCCACGAAGTTGGAGAGCTCCGACGCACTGTAGGGCTTGGGAAAGGAATGCATGCTGATTCCAGCCGGCAGCGTGCTGGGGGCGGATGCGCCCGAGCAGCGGATGATGGGAAGCCCCGGGCGGTGGAGCGCCGCCGCCTCGATCACCTTCTCGCCCGACATGTCGGGAAGGCCGATATCGACGATCACCACACCGAGCGGCGTATCACTCTGGAGGACGTCGAGCGCCTCGCGCCCGGTCGCTGCTTCGATGCATTCGACGCCGACGTCGCTCAGCGCGTCGACGAGGACCGCGCGGATCAGGAACTCGTCTTCAGCCAGCAACACACTCGACATGCGGGAGCCCTATTCGGCCGCCTTGGCCACGGTGGCTTTCGGCTTGAACGGAAGAATGCTTGTGGCGCGCGCCGCGGGCAACGGCAAGGGCGGGGTTTCCACACCCAACGTCCGCGCCGCGTTCCAGGCCCAGCGCGGATCGATCAGGAACGGGCGGGCATGCGCCGTGCAGTCGGCCTCGCCCGCCGCGATGATCTTCTCGGCCTGCTCGGGCTCGGTGATCAGTCCAACGGCCCAGGTCTTGATGCCGGCTTCCTTGCGAATGCGGGCCGAGAACGGCACCTGGTAGCCGGGTCCGACCGATAGCTTCTGGCCCGGCGCGTTGCCGCCGGAGCTGACATCGACGAAGTCGCAGCCGAGAGCCTTGAACTGCCGTGCCGTCTCGATCGAGTCCTCGATAGTGATGCCGCCCTCGACCCATTCGACGGCCGACAGCCGCACGCCCAGCGCCTTCTCGGCAGGCCAGATCCTGCGTACGGCTTCGAACACTTCGAGCGGGAAGCGGCGGCGCTTCTCGGCGGTTCCACCATACTCGTCAGTGCGATGGTTGCTGATCGGCGACAGGAACTGATTGAGACAGTAGCCGTGCGCCCCGTGCAGTTCGACCACGTCGAACCCCAGGCGCAGGCTGCGCTCGGCGGCATCGACGAAGGCCTGCTTCACGCGCTTCAGGCCGACCGTGTCGAGCGCCACCGGCGTATGCCACTTCTTCTCCGGATCGTAGGCCAGCGCCGACGGGCCATAGGTCGTCCAGGGAAGATCCGGCGCATCGGCCTGCGTGAGCGGCCCGCCACCTTTCCACGGACGCTGCGCCGAGGCCTTGCGGCCGGCATGGGCGAGCTGCACGCCGAGCTTCACGCCGGGCATCCAGCCACGGACCCAGTCGATGACCGGCTTTAGCGCCGCTTCGTTCTCGTCGCTGTAGAGGCCGAGGCAGCCCTGCGTGATCCGGCCGTCGCGCTCGACATGGGTGGCCTCGAGGCAGAGCAGGCCGGCGCCCGACATGGCGAGCATGCCGTAGTGGACCTGGTGCCAGGGCTGGGCGCTGCCATCGACGGCCGAATACTGGCACATCGGCGAAACGACGATGCGGTTCGGAAGCGTCACGCCGCCGAGCTCGACGGGGGTGAAGAGTTGGGCGGTCATGGATGTCCTCGGTTGGTCAGCCGTTGATGGAAGGTCCGGCCTCGTGGCCCAGCCACTCCTCGATCAGGCGGCGGGCGATGGAGTCGCGGCGCGGCATGAAGAAGGAACCGTCCTTCGGGAGATTCTCGGTGCGCAGCTCCTCGCGGCTCATCCAGCGTGCGCTTTCGAGCTCGGATTCGTTCACGCTGAAGTCCATCGACTCCGCCTCGGCATGGAAGCCGATCATCACCGACGCCGGGAACGGCCACGGCTGGGACGAGCGATAGATCACGTCCTTTACCTTGACCTTCACTTCCTCGTAGACCTCGCGGGCCACGGCATCCTCGAAGCTCTCGCCGGGCTCGACGAAGCCCGCCAGGGTGGAATGCATGCCGCGCGGGAAATGCTTGCCGCGGCCCAGCAGGCACTTGTCGCCGTGATGGACCAGCATGATCACCGCGGGATCGGTCCGCGGGAAGGTCTCGGTCTTGCAGTTGTCGTTGGTGCACATGCGCACATGGCCGCCGCGCGTCACCTTGGTGGTGGCGCCGCAGACGCCGCAATAGCGATGGCGGCGGTGCCAGTAGGTCATGCCGCGCGCATAGGCGAGGATCGACCCCTCGCGCGCGAAGAGCAGCGGGCCGACCTGCCGCAGGTCGACGAACTCGCCCAGGTCCTTCAGCGGCACGTTCTTGCCGGTGACGTCGACGGCGAAGTACGGCGTGCCCTCGACATAGCCCAGGAAGATCTGCACGTCGCTCGAATTGGCGATCGCGCGGCCCATCATGCCCTGGAGGAAGACGGCTTCGGGATTGCCGCCGGTCTTCACCAGGTTCTTCTCCGTGTCGATGGGCACGAAGCGCGCCGCCCCCGAGGAGGCGAGTTCGATCATCCGTTCATCGTTCTCGCGCTCATGGCTGGCACGGTCGATTTCGGCGCTGGAATAGGGATTTCTTGGATTTCTCATAGGCCGCGGACCGTGCCACAGGGCCGCCCGCGCCGCAATTGGCTCACGCAGCCAGCGCGCGCTCGAGCACCTGCGCCACGTGTATCGCCTGTCGGTCCGACCCGTCGGCGATCTGGTGCCGGCACGAGGTGCCGTCGGCCACGACAAGCGTTTCGGCATCCGCCTTGCGCACCGCCGGCAGCAGCGACAGCTCGGCCATGGCGATCGAGGTCTCGTAGTGCTCGGCCTCGTAGCCGAAGCTGCCGGCCATGCCGCAGCAGCTCGACTCGATGGGCGTCACCGCGAGATCGGGCACGAGCGCGAGCACTTCCTGCACGGCGCTCATCGCGCCGAAGGCCTTCTGGTGGCAGTGGCCGTGGAGCAGCGCGTTCTTTTCCGACAGCGGCTGGAGCGCCAGTTCGAGGCGCCCGGCCTTCTTCTCGCGTGCCAGGAACTCCTCGAACAGCATGGCATGGCCGGCGACCAGTTCGGCATCCTCGCCGAGGCCCAGCGCCAGGAACTCGTCGCGCAGGGTGAACAGGCAGGATGGTTCCAGGCCGATGATCGGCACGCCCTTCTGCGCGAAGGGCCTGAGCGCGTTCAGCGTGCGCAACGCCTCTCCCCTCGCCCGCTCGACCTGGCCGGTCGCCAGATAGGTACGGCCGCAGCACAAGGCCGGCGCGCCCAGGGTCGGCCAGGCAACCGCCACGCGATGGCCGGCGGCGGTCAGTACCCGGCGGGCGGCATGCAGGATCTCTGGCTCGAAATTGTTCGAGAAGGTGTCGGCAAAGATCACCACCGTGGCGTCGTTGTCGTCGACTTCGGTGGTCGACAGGAACGTGTCGCCGCGCCACTGCGGCAGGCGGCGCTGCTTGGCGAAGCCCAGGTAGGACTGCACGAACCAGGCCGCGTTGAACAGCCAGGGCATGCGGCGCGCCCATGGCGCCATCGACGGCGTGCCGCCGATCAGCCGGTCGCGCCAGCTCAGGCCCTTGGCCATGCGGCGCGCCGACTTCACCTCGATCTTCATGCGCGCCATGTCGACCCCGGTCGGACAGTCGCGCTTGCAACCCTTGCAGCTCACGCAGAGATCCATCGCCGCCGCGACCGCGTCGGAGCGCAATCCCTCGGAACCGAGCTGGCCGGACAGCGCGAGGCGCAGCGTGTTGGCCCGGCCGCGCGTCAGATGCTTCTCGTCGCGCGTCACGCGGAAGGACGGGCACATGGTACCGGCATCGAACTTCCGGCAATGCCCGTTGTTGTTGCACATCTCCGCGGCCTTCGCGAAGCCGCCGGCCAGGTCGCCGCCGGTACCGGGCGCGGTCGAGATCTCGGTGACCGGATCGGTCTGGACGTTCCACGCCGACCAGTCGAGCACCGGCTCGTACTTGAGCGACTCATATCCCGGCTTGAAGCGGAACAGCGAGCGGTCGTCCATGCGCGAGGGCCGCACGATCTTGCCGGGGTTCAGGATGTTCTCGGGATCGAACAGGTCCTTGACCGTCTCGAACGCCTTGTTGAGCCGCGGCCCGAACTGCCACGCCACCCATTCCGAGCGCACCAGCCCGTCGCCATGCTCGCCCGAGAAGGCGCCCTTGTACTCGCGCACCAGCGCCGAGGCCTCCTCGGCGATCGCCCGCATCTTCTCGGCGCCGTCGCGGCGCATGTCGAGAATCGGACGCACGTGCAAGGTGCCGACCGAGGCATGGGCGTACCAGGTGCCTCTGGTGCCGTGCTTGCCGAACACGTCGGTCAGGCGCTGCGTGTAATCGGCGAGATGTTCGAGCGGGACGGCGCAATCCTCGATGAAGGACACCGGCTTACCGTCGCCCTTCATCGACATCATGATGTTGAGGCCGGCCTTGCGGACTTCCCACAGTTCCGACTGCGGCTTCGGTTCCGGCATCTCCACGACACTGCCCGGCATGCCGAGATCGGCCATCAGCTCGACCAGCCGCGCCAGATCGCGCAGCTGATCCGCGCGCTCCTCGCCCGCGAACTCGACCAGCAGGATGGCCTCGGGCTGGCCGATCAGCGCCCGCTCGATCACCGGCCGGAAGGCGGGATTGGCGCGCGCCAGCTCGATCATCGTGCGGTCGACCAGCTCCACGGCGGCCGGCTTCAGCTTCACGATGTGCTGGGCGCTGTCCATCGCCTTGTAGAAGCTCGGGAAGTTCACGACGCCCAGCGTCTTGTGCTTCGGTAGCGGCACCAGGTTGAGCGTGAGCCGCTCGGTCACCGCCAGCGTGCCCTCGCTGCCGACCAGCAGGTGCGCGAGGTTCACCGAATTGTCGGTCGTGTAGGGCCGCTCCGACTGCGGAAAGAAGATGTCGAGATTGTAGCCGCCGACCCGGCGCAGCACGTGCGGGTACATGCGTTCGATCTCGGCGCGTTCGGCGAAGGCCAGCTCCGCCACCCTGTCCGCGATGGCGCGCACACCCGCGGGCATGTCCTCTGGCCGCGTTGAACCGAAGCGGGCGCGCTGGCCGTTCGCCAGCAGCGCGTCGATCGAGGCGACGTTGTGGACCATGTTGCCGTAGCGGATCGAGCGCGAACCGCAGGAATTGTTGCCGGCCATGCCGCCCAAGGTGCATTGCGCCGAGGTCGAGACGTCGACGGGATACCAGAGCCCGTGCGGCTTCAGCCAGGCGTTGAGATGGTCGAGCACGATGCCAGGCTGGACCGTCACCTGCCGCTTGGCCTTGTCGAAGCCCACCACCTCGCGGAGGTACTTCGAACAATCGATGACCAGCGCCTCGCCCACCGTCTGGCCGCACTGCGACGTGCCGGCGCCGCGCGGCAGGATCGCCGCCTTGGCATCGCGCGCCACGTCGACGGCGAGCGCCAGGTCGGCCTCGTCGCGCGGGATCACGACGCCCACCGGCTCGATCTGGTAGATCGACGCGTCGGTCGAATAGCGCCCGCGCGAGGCCCGGTCGAACAGGACCTCCCCCTTGAGGCTGCGCCGCAGATTCTGTTCGAGCTTGCTCATATCCGACGACACCCCATAGCGCCCTCGCCGCCCGCGTCATACGCAGGCAGAGAGGGCGTCGTGATTGAAAGCGGGTTCATCGGAGACCCCGCATGCTCAGTCGAGCTTGATCCCGGCCGTCGCGACGACCTTCTGCCACTTCTCGATCTCCGCGCGGATTCGCTTGGCGAACTCGGCCGGCGACTCGCCGCCAGCCTGGGCAAGCTGGTCCTTCCAGATGGCCTGGAGCTTGGGCGCCGCGAGCGCCTTGACGATCTCGGCATACATGCGCTCGACGATCGGCTTCGGCGTGCCCTTGATCGCCCACACGCCGTACCAGGTCGAGACGATCCACGCCGGAATGCCGATCTCGGCGGCGGTCGGCATGTCGGGGAACTCCGGCACGCGCTGGGTGGTCGCCACCGCGAGCCCGCGCAGCTTGCCCGCCTTGATCTGCTGCGCCGAGGTGCCCATGCCGTCGAACATCATGTCGGCGTTGCCGGCCAGCAGGTCCTGCATCGCCGGACCGGCGCCGCGATAGGGCACATGGACGATCTCGGTCTTGGTCTCGAGCTTGAACAGCTCTCCGGCGAGGTGGTGGGCGGTGCCCGTGCCGGGCGACGCGTAGTTCACCTTGTTCGGGTTGGCCTTCACATAGGCGATGAATTCCTGCGCGGTCTTTACCGGGATCTTGTTCGGATTGATCGAGATGACCTGCGGCACCAGCGCGATCATGGTGATCGGCTCGAAGTTCTTCTCGAGATCGTAGTCGAGGTTCTTGTAGACCGAGGGCGCGATCGTGTGGTGGATGGCGCCCACGAAGAACACCGAGCCGTCGGGCTTCATCTTGGCGGCCTGCGAGGCACCGACGGTGCCACCCGCGCCGCCCTTGTTGTCGACGATGATCTGGCAGCCGAGCTGCTCGCCGACCTGAGCGGCCAGCGGGCGGGCGAACACGTCGGTACCGCCGCCGGCCGGGAACGGGTTGACCCAGGTGATGGTCTGGGGTGGCCAGCCCTGCTGGGCGCGAGCCACAGCCGGAGCGGCCAGGGTGGCGGCGAGGCCGAGCTTGAGGGCGCGGCGGCGCGAAGTCTTGGTCGTCGTCATGGCACTTTTCCTCCCTGAAGGTTCTTGTCGTCCTTGTTTTCCATTGAATCGAGGACCGCCTGCTGCTTGGCACGCAGGTGACCCACGAGCAGGTCACGTAGCGTAGCGCCATCCCGCGCGGCAAGCGCCTCGATCATCGCGCGATGTTCGGCGACCGCTTGGTCCCACTTGGCGGGGTTAAGGTTGGACCGGAACCTGAGGGCATGCAGCCGTGCGTTGAGCGTGCGGTAGGTCTGCTCGAGCACCGCGTTATCCGCGAGGGCATTCAGCCGGTCGTGGATCAGGCGATTGATCCTGTAATAGGCCGGCAGGTCTCGGCTGGCATGGGCGGCCTCCATTTCCGCCTGCAGCACGTTCAGACCGGCAATGTCGGCGTCCGTGACCCGCGCCACGGCGAGTTCGCCCGCCAACCCCTCGAGCGCCCCCATCACCTCGAAGGCGCCGCGCACGTCGGCGGCCGACAGCGCCACCACCTGGGCACCCCGGTTGGGCAACTGCACCAGCAGCCCGTCGGCTGCCAACATACGGAAGGCCTCGCGCAGCGGCGTGCGCGAGACTCCAAGCTGCTCGCTGAGTTCGCGCTCGTTCAGCTTGGCGCCGGGCGGCAGCTCGCCTTCGATGATCAGGGCGCGCAGCCGTTCAGCCGCCGCCTCGGGCAGCGTCGAACGGGCAATCGGGAGGGTCGAACCATCCATCTCTGGACTCACTCTGGCATATTGTATACAAAATGCAACAGCCAAGACGAGAGGAACCTCAGATGCGCCTGAACTCCCACCCCGCCGGACGTCACTTCCTGCAAATTCCCGGTCCCACCAACGTCCCCGACCGCGTCCTTCGTGCGATGGATTATCCGACGATCGATCACCGGGGTCCGGAGTTCAACGCGCTGGCCAAGAAGGTCCTTCGCTCCGTCCGGCAGGTTTTCCAGACAAAACAACCAGTTATCGTCTATCCCGCATCCGGAACCGGAGCCTGGGAAGCCGCTCTCGTGAACACCCTATCGCCCGGCGACCTGGTGCTGATGTGGGAGACCGGCCACTTCGCTTCGCTTTGGAAGAAGATGGCTGACAAGCTTGGAATCAAATCGGAATTCATGGGCGGCGACTGGCGCAAGCCGGCCGACCCTGCGGCCATCGAGAAGCGTCTGAAGGAAGACACGGGCCACGCCATCAAGGCGGTCTGCATCGTCCACAACGAGACCTCGACCGGTGTGGTGAGCGACATTTCCGCTGTCCGGCAGGCCATCGACGCCGCCAAACACCCTGCCCTGCTGCTGGTCGACACGATTTCGTCCCTGGGCTCGATCGACTATCGCCATGACGCGTGGGGTGTCGACGTGACGGTGGCGGGCTCTCAGAAGGGCCTGATGCTGCCGCCCGGTCTCTCCTTCAACGCCGTGAGCGAGAAGGCGATCGAGGCGTCGAAGTCCTCGAAGATGGTGAAGGCGTTCTGGAACTGGGACGAGATGCTGGCGGCCAACGCCAACGGCTGGTTCCCCTACACGCCCGCCACCAACCTGCTCTATGGCCTGAGCGAAGCTTGCGACATGCTGCTGGAGGAAGGGCTCGACGCCGTGTTCGCCCGCCACGCGCGCCATGCCGAGGCGACCCGCACCGCCGTCACCGCCTGGGGCCTCGAAATCCTGTGCAGCGATCCCAAGGCCTATTCGGGGGCGCTCACGGCGATCATGATGCCCGAAGGCCACGATGCCGACGCCTTCCGCAAGGTCGCGCTGGAGAACTTCAACATGTCTCTGGGTCAGGGCCTGACCAAGGTCGCGGGCAAGGTGTTCCGCATCGGCCATCTCGGCGACTTCAACGACCTGATGCTGATGGGCGCCCTCTCCGGCGTCGAGATGGCGCTGGGCCTCGCTCAGGTGCCGCACAAGGCCGGCGGCGCCCAGGCCGCCCTCACCTACCTCCGCGACACCGCACCCGGCGCCCGAAAGACCTGACGGAGGCGAGGCGCCGAAGCGCTACCCCGGGATCGAGAGTGGTCCCGGATCGCCGCCCACCGGCCGGCGCAGGCAGGCGACGTGATGGCCGGGGGCTACCTCCAGCAATGGCGGGGCGGTCACGCGGCATTGGGCGGTGGCATAGAGACAGCGCGTGTGGAAGTGGCAGCCGGGCGGCGGATTGGCCGGGCTCGGCACGTCGCCCTGGACGATCTTCTTCCTCAATCCGCGGCGCTTGGGGTCGGGCGCGGTCGCCGCCGACAGCAGGGCCTCGGTATAGGGATGTAGCGGCTGCGTGAAGAGCGTGCGCTTGTCCGCCAGCTCGACGATGCGGCCGAGATACATCACGGCGATGCGGTGGCTGATGTGCCGCATGACCGCGAGGTCATGGCTGATGAACAGGTAGGCGAGCCCGTACTCTTCCTGCAGATCGATCAGCAGGTTCAGCACCTGCGCCTGCACCGACACGTCGAGCGCCGAGACCGGCTCGTCGGCCACGATCACGTCGGGATTGACCGACAGCGCCTTGGCGATGCCCAGCCGCTGGCGCTGGCCGCCGGAGAATTCATGGGCGTATTTGCGCATCGCCTCGGGCCGCAGGCCGACACGACGGAACAGCTGTGCCACCTGCTCATCACGTGCCGCTCCCCGGGCGATGCCGAAATTCTCCAGCGGCTCCCCCACGATCGTGCCCGAGGGCAGGCGCGGGTTCATCGAGGAGTACGGGTCCTGGAAGATCGTCTGGATACGCCGGCGATGGGTCCACATGGCGCCGGGCTTGAGGGCGGTCACGTCCTCGCCCGCCAGCACGATCTTTCCGGCGGTGGGCTCGATCAGCTTCAGCACGACCTTGCCGATCGTGGACTTGCCGCAGCCCGACTCGCCCACCAGGCCGAGCGTCTCGCCGCGGCGGATCGAGAAGGTGACGCCGTCGACGGCCCTCACCGCCCCGACCTGGCGCTGCAACAGGCCGCCCTGGATCGGGAAGTGCTTTACCAGGCCTTCGACCTGCAGGACGGGTGCGTCGCTCATGCCGCCCGCCTCACCCGGTCGACTTCCCAACAGGCTACGAGATGGCCTGCCCCGGCATCAATCAGAGGCGGCCTCTCGCGGCGGCAGCGGTCGGTCGCGAAGCCGCAACGCGGCGCGAAGGCGCAGCCAATAATAGGTTGGGTCAGGATCGGCACCAGGCCGGGGATCTCCTGCAGGCGCGGCCGCGTGCCGGCGGCATCGGCTTCGACGTCGAGCCGCGGGATCGCCCGCATCAGGCCGCGCGTGTAGGGGTGCAGCGGCTCATCGAACAGCGTCTCCACGGATGCCTGCTCGACCTTGCGGCCGGCATACATGACCACCACCCGCTCGGTCGTCTCGGCCACGACGCCCAGATCGTGCGTGATCAGGACGATGGCGGTGCCGGTCTTCTCCTTGAGCTCGATCATCAGGTCGAGAATCTGCGCCTGGATGGTGACGTCGAGCGCCGTCGTCGGCTCGTCGGCGATCAACACCTGCGGATCGCAGGACAGCGCCATCGCGATCATGACCCTCTGGCGCATGCCGCCCGAAAGCTGGTGGGGATACTCGTCGAGCCGGCGGCGCGCGTCGGCGATGCGCACCAGATCGAGCATCTCGAAGGCCCTCTCGCGGCCCTGCTTCCACGATACGCCGAGATGGCGCACGACGTTCTCGGCGATCTGGGTGCCGACGGTGAGGACCGGGTTGAGGCTGGTCATCGGCTCCTGGAAGATCATCGAGATGCGATGACCGCGCAGCCGCTTCATCTCCTCCTCGGTGAGGGTCGTGAGCTCCTCGCCCTCGAACCTGATCGAGCCCGAGGCGATACGGCCGGTCTCGCGCGGGATCAGCCGCAGGATCGACATGGCCGTCACCGACTTGCCGCAACCCGATTCGCCGACGATGCCCAAGGTTTCGCCGCGCGCCACGTCGAACGACACGCCATCGACGGCGCGCACGATGCCGTCGAGGGTGCTGAACTGCGTATGCAGGTCGCGGACTTCGAGAATCGGACCCGGAGTGCCGCTCACAGGCGCCTCGCCAGGCGGGGATCGAGCCGGTCGCGCAGGCCATCGCCCAGGAGGTTCACCGCCAGCACGGTGACGGCAAGGAAGCCGCCCGGGATCAGGACGATCCAGGGTGCGATCTGGAAGAAGTTGCGGCCCTGCGCGATGATGTTGCCCCAGCTTGGCACCTCCGGCGGCACGCCCGCACCGAGGAAGCTCAGGCTCGCCTCGATCAGCATGGCAGAGGCACACACATAGGTCGACTGGACGATCAGCGGCGCAAGGGTGTTCGGCAGGATGTGGCGCGTCAGCAGCTTCCAGTTTTTCGTGCCGCCGGCGATGGCGCTCTCGATGTAGGGCTGGGAGCGAATCGACAGCACCACGGCACGCACCACGCGCACGATGCGGGGCACCTCCGGAATGACGATGGCCACGATCACGATGCCGAGGCCCGGCCGCGAGAGCGTGATCAGCGCGATGGCGAGCAGGATCGACGGGATGGCCATGAGGCCGTCCATGACGCGCATCACCACGCCGTCGACGCGGCGGAAGTAGCCGCAGGCCAGCCCCAGCGCGAGGCCGAGCACACTTGAGATGACGGCGACCGAGAGACCGACGATCAGCGAGATGCGCGCGCCGTAGACAGTGCGCGAGAAGACGTCGCGGCCGAACTGGTCGGTTCCGAACCACCAGCGCTCCGAGGGCGGGCGCAGCCGGTTGACCGGTACGATCTTGAGCGGGTCGCTGGTCGCGATCCACGGCGCGAAAATCGCTATCACCAGCAGGACGGCGAGCAGCACGGCGCCGATCGCAATGGTGGGATTGCGCCGCACCGCCGTCCAGAGTGAGAAACGGCGGATGTCGGGGGCGAGGTCTTCGGCGGTCACGGCCATGGTTCAGTACCGGATCCGTGAATCGAGAAAGGCGTAGGATATGTCGATGACGAGGTTCACCAGCACCTTGGCGCCGGCGAACACCAGAATCAGCCCCTGCACCACTGGATAGTCCCGCTTCAGCACGGCATCGACAGTGAGGCGGCCGAGCCCCGGGATGTTGAAGACCGTCTCGGTGATCACGACGCCGGAGATCAGCAGCGCGATGCCGATGCCGATCACCGTGACGATCGGCACCGCGGCATTCTTCAGCGCGTGCAGCAGCAGCACGCGGTCCGTCGCGAGGCCTTTGGAGTTGGCAGTCCGGATATAGTCCTGGGCAAGCACTTCCAGCATCGAGGCGCGCGTGATGCGGGCGATCAGCGCCATGTAGGTGACCCCGAGCGCCACCGACGGCAGGATCAGGCTCTCGACGAAGGGCCAGAAGCCCTCGCGGATCGGCGCATAACCCTGCACCGGCAGCAGCCTCCACTGAACGGCGAAGAAATAGATGAGGATGTA
Organism: Rhodospirillales bacterium 24-66-33; assembly: GCA_002281855.1. Taxonomy (GTDB): domain Bacteria; phylum Pseudomonadota; class Alphaproteobacteria; order Reyranellales; family Reyranellaceae; genus Reyranella. The sequence goes on from NCHQ01000003.1 coordinate 213,612, forward strand.
GGCCAGCACGAAGACCGGCATGGCGAAGCCCAGTACGGCAAAGCCCATGACCAGCCGGTCGACGAGCTTGCGCGCCTTCCAGGCCGCCACCACGCCGATGGGAACGGCGAGCGCCACCGCCACGAACAGCGTCGAGAGCGTGAGCGCCAGCGTTGGCTCCAGCCGCTGGGCGATCAGCCGCGTCACCGGCAGGTTGGAGAAGATCGAGATACCGAGATCGCCCTGCAGCAACTGCAGGCTCCAGATCGCGAACTGCTCCAGCACGGGCCGGTCGAGGCCGAGCTTCATGCGGACCTGCGCGATGGCCTCGGCGGTCGCGTCCTCGCCCGCGATGATCGCCGCGGGATCCCCGGGCGCGAAGCGGATCAGAAAGAAGACGAAGATCGCCACCACCGCCATGACCGGCAGGGTGGCGAACAGGCGACGCACGATGTACGCGGTCATGCGGTCGGCGCGTCGCCCGTTGCGCGGTCGGTCATCTATTTTTTCTTGATGTTCCAGAGCACGGCGAGGCCGGTGTTGGGGACGATCCCCTCCAGGCGGTCGGCCCGATAGGCGAGCGGCACCGTCCACTGGCCGAACGGGATGTAGACGACCTGCTCGAGGGCACGCGTCTGCAGTTCCGTCGCGATCTTCTTCTTCTCCTCGTCGGTCTGCGCGAAGGCATAGGCGTTGCGCAGTTCCTCGATCTTGGCGTCGCACGGCCAGCCGAACAGGCCCTTGTCGCAGGCCGCACCCAGCCAGGTGTGCAGAACCGGATTCGAGGACCCGACGCCGCCGGTGGTCGTAACGAAGATGTTCCAGCCGCCCTGCGCCGGCGGGTCCTTCTTGGCGCGCCGCGTCACCACCGTGCCCCAGTCCATCGCCTGGGCATCGACGTTGATGCCGGCCTCGCGCATCGCCTGCACGAGCACCTGGGTCGCCGGTGTGATGGTGTTGTGGTCGGTCGCCTGCAGAACGACGATCGGCTCGCCGTTGTAGCCGGCCTCCTTCAGCAACTGGAGCGCCTTCTTCGGATTGTAATCCTTCAGCATGGCGCTGCCGCCGTCGTTCGCCAGCGGCGAACCACAGGTCAGCAGGCCGTGGCAGACCTTGTAGTATTCCGGATTTCCCACGATGGCGCGCAGGAAGTCTTCCTGGTTGATCAGGTGGTAGAGCGCCTGCCGCGCCTTCGGATTGTTGAAGGGCGGGTGGAGATGGTTGAGGCGGATCATGCCGACCGTGCTGTCGAGGTTGCCGGTCTTCATCAGCTTCACGCCACGCGCCTTTTCAAGCATCGGCAGGAAGTCGATCTGCGGTGCCTCGACGAAGTCAATCTCGCCGTTGATCAGCGCCGACATGGCCGTCTGCGAGTCCGAGATCCAGACCAGCTCGATGCGGTCGACGCCGGCATACTTGCTGCCGGCGAAGGACGAGGCCGGCTCGTTGCCCGGCCGCGGCACGTAATGGGGATTCTTGACGTACACCGCCTTGCTGCCCGGTACCCACTGGTCCTTGGCGAAGTTGAACGGGCCGGAACCGACCGCCTCCTTCACCTGTGTCTGCGGGTCGGTGTTGGCCTCCTGCTCGCGCATGATCACGGCGACCGAGGAGTTCGTCTTGCCGAGCGACTCCAGGACCATGCCGTAGGGCTTCGTAAGCACCATGCGGAAGGTCTTGTCGTCGACCGCCTCCATCTTGTCGACGTAGCTCATCAGCCGCTGGCCGACGCCGTCCTTGGCACCCCAGCGCTTGAGCGAGGCGATGACGTCCTTTGTCGTGACCGGAGAGCCGTCACCGAACTTCAGGTTGTCGCGCAAGGTGAAGGTGTAGGTGAGCTTGTCCGGGCTGATCTCGTACTTGCCGACCATCTGCGGCTGCGGACGCATCTGCGCGTCGTTGCCGAACAGGGTGTCGTACACCAGCATGCCGTGGATGTTGGCAATCGTCTGGGTCGTCCAGATCGGATCGATGACACGCACGTCGGCATGCATCACGGCCTTGAGGACTTTCTCCTGCGCCATCGCCTGGCCCGCAGCGAAGGGAACGGCCAGCGCGAGCGCGCCCGCCACGATTCGTTTGAACATTCTTTGAACTCCCTTACTCCCCGCAGCCAGTATGCAAAGCGGCGCTCGGCTTTGTCCAGCTTTCCGGCTAGTAGATCAGGCCCCGCGGCTCGGCGTTCTCGTCGAGCGGCCAGATCGGGCGCTCGGCCTTTTTGTACGGGACCTTGCGATGATCGCGCGGCAGCGGGCCGCCCGATTCGACGTAGATCACCTTCTTCGCGATCGGCCCGTAGGCGGCCATGAAGTGGTTGGTCGACTTCACGACGACGATCTTCCGCTGGGTCGGATCGATGCCGACATTGGTGAACAGTTCGAGCCCAGTTGCCTGCGTGCGCTTGGTGATCAGGACGACGTCGACGCCGCCGATTCGCACGGCGGCACAATCGCCGACCGGCACCTGCGTCGGTCCGAATTTCTGCCAGGCATCGCGCTTCAGGCCGATGATCTCGACCTCAGCATCGACCGGCTGACCTGAGCTGGGCGCGATCTTGCCGCCGAACCGGAGACCAATCCGCGCGCCGAGGCCTGCGTCGAAGCAGATGCGGACGGCGATGGGGTCCCAGATCGGACCCAAACAGGCGCTTTCGACGTTCTTCTCGATCAGGTGCTTCAGGATGTCCGTATTGTCCGAGGGTGCGCCGCCGCCGGCATTGTCCGACGGATCGGCGATCACGACTGGCAGGTCGTTGAAGGCCACGCCTTCACCGATTCCCGCGGCAATGCCCAGGGATTGCGGCGCCGTCTTGCCGCGCAGGCCGACCAGTTCCTCGCCCAGTTGCGTCGCCAGCGCGTCCGCCTTCTTCTTGTCGCCGTCGGCGATCACCAGCACCCGCGTGCCGATCTCGGGCACGTCACCGTAGGGGAAGCAATGCGCGATCGAGACGGACAGGATTCCGTCCTTGCCTTCCATCGCCATGATCCGGTCGACGATGCCGCGCATCGGCTGGATCGTCGTCGGATAGCTCTGGATCTGGCGGCAGTCATAGACCGAGGTGATCGGCTTCACCTTTCCGCGCAACGTCGCCAGGACGAGATCGAGCATGTCCCCTGCCCTCTCCACGACATCGGTGTGGGGGAACTCCTTGTAAAGCACGATGATGTCGGCGTTGGAGACGCGCTTCATCGTCAGATGGCAATGCGGGTCGAGTTCGACGCCGATCACGCATTTCGGTCCCACGAGGGCGCGGCAGCGCTCGATGATGTCGCCTTCGACGTCGTCGTAGCCATGCGCGACCATCGCGCCATGCAGCCCGAGCAGCAGCCCGTCGACCGGCAGCGCGGCTTCGAGCTGGCCCAGGATCTCGTCCCGCATGGTCTCGTAGTCGGCACGGTTGGTCGTGCCGGCCGGGCTGGCGGCAAAGCAGCTTCCCTCGATCAGCTCGAAGCCCTCCTCCCGGGCCCGGGCGCGCGCGACGAACAGCGGCGCAGTGCACATACGCGGCGCATCGTCCGGATGCTGGCCGGCGCCGAAGAACACCGACTCGCGATAATTCTCCAGGCTGGTCGGCAAGGGGGAGAAGGTGTTGGTCTCGGTGGCAAGCGTGGCCGTGAACAGACGCATGGAACTCCTAGGGGACGATACCGGCGGGAAGGGATCGGCAATGCCGCGCGATGGCGCCCGGCGTCGTGAGCCAGATGCGGTCGCGATGTTTCGCGATGTGACGCAGCGCGCGCTTGAGATGCCGCAGCCGGTGCGGTTGGCCCACGAGATAGGCGTGCAAGGCCACGCCCATCACCAGCGGCCGCTCCTGCGAAAGATCCAGCATCTCGTCGAACTGGTCGACGATGATGTCGGCGAAGGCGTCGCCGCCGATCTTGCGACCGGCGATCTGCGGAATGTCGTTTACTTCCTGCGGATAGGGTACGGCGAGGATGCGCTTGTCGCCGCGGCAGCGGAGCCAGACGGGCTGGTCGTCCATGCACCAGTCCAGCAGGTAGCGATAGCCGGCTTCGGCCAGCAGGTCGGGCGTGACGTGGCTGTGGGAGATCCACGGACCCAGCCAGCCTTCGGGCGTACGTCCCTCCGCTTCCGCGAGGCGCAACGTCGCCTCGGCGATCAAGGCCCGTTCCTCGGCCTCGCCGAGCACGCCCTGGCGCTCGGCGTTGGTGCGGCCATGGCCCACGATCTCGTCGCCGCGCGCCCGGCAGGCCGCCACCAGCTCCGGCGCATAGTCGTACATCGCGCTGTTGACCAGGGCCGCCATGGGCAGCCGCAGCGCATCGAAGGCGTCGAGCATGTACCAGGCGCCGACGCGATTGCCATAATCGCGCCATGCATAGTTGAGAATGTCGGGGTGTGGACCACCCGGCGCCAGCTCCGCCCCAAGACCCTCGCCGTAGGAAAAATGCTCGAGATTGAGCGCGAAATAGACGGCGAGTCGCCGGCCGGCCGGCCAGCTGTAGTCGGCGCGGCCGCGCAGCGGGACGTAGTCGTACCGTCCATGTGTTCTCAGTTCCATCCCGACAAACTAACGTCGCAAGCCACGAAGGGCTACGGTTTCACCATGCTCAATCGTCTGATGTCGGCTGCCCTGACCGGCTGCCTGCTTCTGCTCGCCGGCTCACCGGCCTTCGCCTACTACTCGAAGGACTCGTACGAAGCCGAGGTCAGCTTCGAGAGCATGGTCGAGATCGCGGAGGATACGCCCGACTACATCCTCCTGCCCTCCTACATCAACCGGCAGCTCCTCTACCTCGCGGGGCCGCTGCAGGCCGCGCCGAAGAAGGCTGCCGCCAAGAACGATGCGAAAGTCGACGTTCTGGGCCGGCACCGCGACGACAAGACCGGCAAGCATTATGTCCGCTATCGCTACACCGGCACCTTCGTTCTCGACAACGGGCTCCGCGACGTTGTGAAGGTCCGCTTGCCCCTCGATCTCGACGGGGTGTGGGAGCGATCGACCGACAAGTGCTTCAGCTGGGGCGAAAAGTACCGCATGGCCTACTTCTGGGCGCCGCTGAACAAAGGGTGTCCGCTGGTCGAAGGGGTCGACTACGCCACGTCAGACGCGACGATCCTCGCCAGGCGCGCGAATACCGCCAATTCCTCACCGGCCTACGAGCGACTGGCCAACGGCAACGGCGAAGTCCGCGTCGTCCTGACGTTCGGTGCCGACGAGGACAGGAACGGCAATATTTCGCCTGACAAGAACACCGACTACAATGCCGGCAATTACCGCGACATTCGAAAGTTCCTGGTAAATCAAGGATTCACGGGACGCATTGTCCCGGCGGTGGAGCGCGAGCGTGACTGCGGCAACACGAAGTCGCTGGCCGCCTCGCCGGGCCATGTCGAGGAATATGTCCGCACGGACGGCGCCCGCAAACTCGTCGTCCGCCTGTTCTGGGGCGTCACCAACATCGGTGAGGACAGCATCGCCTTCTTCTGCATGGCGAAGGAAGCTGCGGAACGCGGTTCCGTCTTCCTGTACGCCGGACATTCCCGCGTCGGCCTGCTGGATCTCGCCTACATGGGCGAACAGATCGGCGCGCCCATCCGGATGAACAAGGATCAGTATCAGATCTACGCGTTCTTCGGCTGCTCGAGCTACAGCTACTACAATCTCTCGTATTTTGCGGCCAAGGCGTCCCCTGCCGATCCGGAAGGCACGCGAAATGCCAATATCATCACCAACGGCATCACCGGCTCGTTCGGTTCGATGACCGACTTCACGACGAAAACCCTGAAGCCGATCTTCGAATGGTCGGCGCGCGGCACCCGTACGAGCTGGCAGCAGATCATGAACTCCTACTCGGAGAGATTTCTGACCGGCGTGAACGGCGACCAATAGCGGGACTGCACACCCGCAGGCGACGACTCCACGCATCACCAAGGCGTAGCGCTGGAAATGTGGATGGGCTAGGGTCGCAGACTTAATGAAGAAGCCGCCGCCCTTGAGGCAGCGGACGAACCGGGAGGAAGAACGCGTTGACGGCGACGAGTGCTGCCGCTTTGCCTGCGACCACGGATGCCGCACCCGCGGCGCGCCGGTGGGCCGCGCCGCTCTGGGTCAGCGCTTTGCTGATCATCCTGACCTTCCTGGTGATCTATCCGCTGCTGATGCTGTTCTTCGGCGCGATCAGCGATTCCAACCCGGTGATCGACGGGTTCGGCAAGTTCAACCCCTCGCTGACCCACTTCATTGCCGTGCTGGGCAACGAGAATGTGCGCCTGGCCTTCTTCAATGCGCTGGTGGCTTGCGGCGGCGGCACGATCCTGGCGGTCGTCATCGGGCTGGCCTTCTCATGGATCGTCGTACGCACCAACACGCCCTTCAAGGGCTTCATCGCCGGCGCCAGCATGATCCCGCTGTTCGTGCCGCCGCTGGTCGCCGGTGTTGCCTGGAGCATCCTCGGTTCGCCCAAGACCGGACTGTTGAACACGGCGCTCAAATGGATGGGCATCGACTTCCGCTTCGACTTCTACTCGATGTCGGGCCTCATCCTGGTCTTCGGCTTCTACTACGCGCCCTACGTCTACATGTTCACCGCCTCGGCGCTGCGGAACATGGATCCGAGCCTCGAGGAAGCCTCCGAAGTAGCCGGTGCCTCGGCCTTCACGACCCTTTTCACCGTCACCTTTCCGCTGATCGCGCCAGCCATCCTGGCGGGCTCGCTGCTGTCCTTCGTGGTGATGCTCGGCATCTACGGCGTGCCGGCCGCCCTGGGCGCGCCGGCGAACATCAGCGTGCTCACGACCTACATCTTCAAGCTGACCGCCTGGAGCCCGCCGCTCTACAATACCGCTGCCGCCGTTGCGATCCTGCTGATGATGGTGACCGCCATCCTCGTCTGGGCCCAGCAGCGCGTGCTGTCGGGCCGCAGCTTCGCCACGGTCGCCGGCAAGGCGTTCCGCCCGCGCAGCCTGAACCTCGGCCCGTGGCGCTGGCTCACCTTCAGCCTCGCCCTCGCCTATCTCTTCGTCGTCGTCGTGCTGCCCACGGTCGCCCTGGTGATCGCAGCCTTCCGCCGGTTCCTGTTCTTCAAGGACTTCCGGGCGGTGTTCGACATGAAGGCCTATAGCTGGGTCCACTTCAATTCGATCTTCGACAATCCGCTGACCATGACGTCGATCTGGAACACCATGAAGGTCGGCGTGATCACGGCTGTCATCGGCGGCGTCCTGGCCTTTGCCATCGGCTACACGATCAACCGCACGCAGGTTGCGGGCCGCAAGTCGATCGACCTGCTGTCGACCATCCCCGTCGCCATTCCCGGCCTGGTCGTCGGCGTCGCCTATCTCTGGGCCTGGATCGGCCTGCCGGGCGGCCTCTACGGCACAATCTGGATCCTGGCGCTGGCCTTCGTGGCACGCTTCATCCCCGACACGGTGAAAGCGCTGTCGACGTCGTTCATGCAGATCCACAAGGAACTCGAGGAAGCCGCCTGGATCTGCGGGCGCGGCCTGCTCAGCACGATCGGCACGATCATGGTGCCGCTGGCCCGCCCCGGCATCGTCGCTTCGATGACGCTGCTGTTCGTGCTGGCTGTGCGGGAATTGGGCTCGTCGCTGTTCCTCTACACCAGCGACACGACCGTGATGGCCGTGCTGCTGCTCGACTATTACGAGGGCGGAAACATCGGCAAGACTGCCGCCTTCAGTCTCGTGCAGACCGTGATCCTCGGGGTCCTGCTGGGAATCACGTACTGGCTTTCCCGGGGATCGGCCGAGAGCACCGCCCGCGCAGGCTAACGACACAACAACAGGAGGAAATGACAATGAAGCGCAGAACCATACTGGCCGGCATCGCCGGCGCCGCGGCAACCGCTGCACTCCCCGCCCGCGCCCAGCAGGACGCCTTCGGCTCGAAGGAGCTGATCGCCGCCGCCGAAAAGGAAGGCGGCCTCACCCTGTACACGGCCGACTTCGCCGAGACGCAGCAGGAAGTGATCAAGGAATTCAACAAGCGCTTCCCCAAGATCAAGGTCGCGATGGTGCGCGCCCCGGGCGGCCAGCTCATCACCCGCATCAAGACGGAAGCGGCGGCCGACAAGCTGGGCGCCGACGTGGTCAACCATTCCGACCGCGGCCTGATGCTGGATATCGCCGATCTCTTCCAGGATTACGCGCCGCCGAATGCCGCCGACTATCGCGCCGATGCGCTGGTCTCGCCGAAACTCTGGCCGGGTGTGACGCTGGGCTGGGCGATCGCCTACAACACGCAGCTGGTGAAGAACGCGCCCAAGACGTGGATGGATCTCACCAAGCCGGAATACAAGGACAAGCAGATTGGCCAGGTCATCGGGCCGTCGGGCGGCACGACCTGGACGCGCATCATGTTCGAGCGCCAGGTGCTGGGCGAGGACTATTGGAAGAAGCAGGCCGCGCTCAATATCGCGCTCTACCCGTCGGGCGCACCGCTGTCCGACGCGCTTGTCCGCGGCGAGGTCTCGATCGCGCCGCTGCTCTATAACATCATCTACACCAAGATCGTCGAGGGTGCGCCGGCCGAGGCGATCTTCGCGCCCGAGGGTGTGCCGATCGTTCCCTACGCCGACGGCATCACCAAGGCGTCGAAGAACCCGAACGCCGCCCGTCTGTTCATGAACTGGCGCCTGTCGAAGGAAGGCCAGACCTTCATGATCAAAAAGCTGGGCAACATCACGTCCCTCAAGGAGCCGCCGGCTTACCCGAAGGGCTGGGATCCCAAAGTCATCAAGGTGTGGGTGCCGAAGTTCGACGAGTTCAGCAAGCTGCGCACCTCCTGGATGGAAGAGTGGAACAAGACCTACGGGTATCGCCAGTGAGCGCTGCTCTCCTCATCGAGGATCTGGTCAAGAAGTTCGGGACCGGCAAGCCGGCCGTCGATGGCGTGAGCTTCGACGTGCCGGCGGGCGAGATCGTGGTGTTGCTGGGGCCTTCGGGCTGCGGCAAGACCACGAGCTTGCGCTGCGTCGCCGGCCTCGAACATCCGACCGGCGGCCGCATCTCGATTGGCGGCCGTGTCGTGTCGGAGCCCGAGCGTGGCACACTGGTGAGCCCGCGCGAACGCGACATCGGCATGGTGTTCCAGTCCTACGCGGTCTGGCCGCACATGACGGTTCATCAGAATGTCGCCTATCCGCTGAAATATCGCCGCAAGAACACCAGCGGCAGCGGCGACATCAACACCAAGGTCCGCGAGACGCTCGAACTGGTCGGCCTGGGCGAATACGCGCAGCGGCCGGTGACGTCGCTGTCGGGCGGCCAGATGCAGCGCGTCGCGCTGGCGCGCAGCCTGGTCTACCGGCCGCAGCTCCTGCTGCTCGACGAGCCGCTGTCCAATCTCGATTCCAAGCTGCGCATCCGCTTGCGCGACGAACTGCGCCGCATCCTGAAGATGACCGGCATGACCGGCCTCTATGTGACCCATGACCAGTCCGAGGCCGTGGTGCTGGGCGACCGGATCGGCGTCATGAAAGACGGCAAGCTGCTGCAGATGGCGCCGCCGGGCGAGATCTACAACAGGCCGGCCGATTCCTTCGTCGCCAACTTCACCGGCGCCTCGAACGTACTGTTGGGCAAGGTGCTGGAGCGCAAGGGCGAGCAGGCGATCATCGATCTTGGCGCGGCCGGCCGCATCCAGGCCTGGACGCCGCAGCCTCTCGTGGCCGGTGACAAGGCCCGCGTGGCGCTGCGGGCGGAGAACATTCGCCTCGGCGAACACGGCCCCGCCAACAGCTTCACCGGACGCGTCACCGAGCGGCGCTATCAGGGCATGCAGACCATCTACGACGTCGAATTCGGCGGCCAGAAGGTCGAGGTGCTGGAACTCGGCACCGCGGCCCGTCACAACGACGGCGAGGTCGCCCTCACCCTGCCGCCCGACACCTGCTGGGCCTATCGCGACGAGGGTCAGCCGACGGCCGACTGAAGTACGTCACGAAGCGCCGCCGCGAGCGGCGCGTCGTGCTCCGGCAGCAGCACCTGCGGATCGAGCGTGAGCACACCGCGCGTGGCGTGCCGCTCGGACAGGTGGACCGGCGGCGCCCCCTTCTGCAGCTTCGCGCTGACGGCAAGCGCTTCGGACACGGCAATCTCCAGGACCGGCACACGGCCCGTCTGCGTTGCCGGCACCAGCTTCACGTCGAAGCCGTCCAATGTTGCTGCGATCGCCTCCAGACGTGACTGGAGCGCGGCATTGGCCACGGCATCGTCGGCCTCGATGAAGCGCTCCAGCGCCACGAGCAGACCTACGATCTCCTCCTTGCCGGCCTTGAAGCCGCGTCCGATCCCGTGATGCGGCACGCCGCGCAGGTTGGCTCGATCGACGAGGCGCGGCGGCGTCCAGGTGTCGGGCGCCACGTCCATGTCGAGTTGCTGCAGCAGCGCCGAGGCCACCAGGTCGCGCCGCCCAGCCAGGATGCCCGACGCCTGCGGGCCGCCCAGGGCCTTGCCGCCGGAGAAGGCCACGAGGTCGACGCCCATGTCGATGAAGCGCCGCAGGTTCTCCTTGGGCGGAAGTTGCGCCGCCGCATCGACAATCAGGGGAATGCCGTTGGCGCGGCAGGTCGCGATGGCGATCGGCAGATCGACGATGCTGGTCGCATTGACGGAGAAGGCCATCGCCACGACTGACGGTGAAAGAGCCGACTCGATTTCCCAGGATTCGAGCCCGCGCACACCCGCGCCCGTGCCGCGGTCGTTGTGGCCGATATCGACCAGTCGCGCGCCCGAGGCCGCCAAGGCATGGGCGTAGCCCGTGCGCTGGGTGCGCGGGATCAGGATGTCGTGCGGGAAGGCGCCGGCATGGGGCAGCGCCGCCATCTTCGCGATGTCCCAGCGCGCGATGGCAGCCGCGGCCGCCAGCGTGAGGGCCGCTGCCGCGCCCGTCGTGACCAGCCCCGCCTCCGCGCCGGTCGCCGCGGCGATGCGGTCGCTGGCGGCGTCCTGCAGTTCGCCGATGTCGACCGAGGCGCGTGACGCTGCGGCCATGGCGGCGACGACCTCGGGTGCCATCACCGCCCCACCCAGTCGCGTGAGCGCACCGGCCGCATTGATGCGGCGTCGCACGCCGAGAAGGTCGTAAGGGTCCGCCTGGGTCATGCAGCGAGCTTAGCCCAGCCGCTCAGACACGCCCAATGATCGCGATGGGGCCGCCACCGGCCGGCCCCTGGTGTTCGGCGCCGCCGGAAACATAGAGCATCGTGTCGCCGATCGCGCCGGCCAGCACGCCGCCCACCAGCGCGCGGGCGTGGCGGGTCGAATGGATGTCGCTATCGTCCAGCATCGTGTGCCGTCGTCCGCGAATCGCGCCCGACGGCGCGGCTTCCGCCTTGGCGAGCACCGCCGTCACGTCCTCACCGGTCACGCCGAGCCGGCCCAGGATGCGGTGCGCCGCTCCGGCATCGATCGCGTCGCGCATCACGTCGTGATCGATCAGCAGGTCACCGGACCAGCCGTGTGCATTTCCCAGCACCACGATCTCGTTGCGCAGCAGCTCGACGCCTGCCGAGGTGCTGGCGACCCGCGAATAGAGCGACCAGTCGCGACAGACCGCCTCCTCAGGCGCGTCCCTGACCTCGCCGAGCGCCAGCGCGACACCGAGCGCCGAGGCGCCGCGCGACAGGGCCATCGAATGATAGGTGTCGCCGGTGGCGGTCGTGGCGCCGCGCCTTGCCGCCTCCTCGATGCGCTCCTTGGTCAGCAGCGGGCATTTGATCTGCACGAAGTGGACATCATGCGGCGTGGTGATGCCGGCATCCTTCAGGGCCAACGCCACGGCCGCCGCCGTCTCCTGGATCTGCGCCGCGCGGCCGATCTCCTCAGGCTTGAAGGGCCGCGTCAAGCCGACCCCGATGGCCAGCCGCGGCCCCGAAGAGGCAGGCGGCGGCGCGGTTTCGCGACAGAAGACGAGCAGGTGCGGCGACAGCCCGCCTTCCGTGCCGCCCGACATCACGATGGCGACCCGCTTCTCGATCTCCGACGGCGGGCAGCCCAGCGCGCTTGCCAGCTCCAGCTTCAGGGCCAAGGTGGCATAGCCGCGGGTGAAATCGTTGACGCAGCCATTGCCCTCGGTCTTGCCGATGATCGCCACGATGGTTGCAGGGTCGAGCTCCCCCGCCTCGATGGCGGCGGCGAGTGACGCCGTATCCTGCGGACCAGCCGTCGGCAGGCGCAGCACCTTTGTCTGGCGACTCATATCAGGCGGCCTTTCCGGCATCGCTGCCATGCCGCGCCCGACGGCGGCGCAGCCAGGTGACCGACAGCAGCGACAGCGCAATGACGAGGAAGGAGACGCCCGTAGTCACCGTGCCCAGCGCATAGAGGACGGGCGTCGTCACGTTGGTGGTCATGCCATAGATCTCGAGGGGCAGCGTGTTGAAGGTGCCCGCGGTGTAGAGGCTGCGGGCGAACTCGTCGTACGAAAGCGTAAAGCCGAACAGGCCGACGCCAATCAGGCTGGGCAGCAGAATCGGCACCACGATATGCCGGATCGTCTGCCACGAGGTGGCACCGAGGTCGCGTGCCGCCTCCTCGTAGCGCCGGTCGAAGCGGTTGAAGACGGCGAACATGATCAGCAGGCCGAACGGCAGGGTCCAGGTCAGATGCGCGCCAAACGCCGAGCTGTACCAGGCGGGGTCCCATCCCAGCACCCGATACAGGAGGCCGATGCCCAGGCTGATCAGGATCGAGGGCACGATCAGGCTGGCGATGGCGAGATAGAAGAGGATGCCCGCGCCGCGGAAGCGAGAGCGGAAGGCCAGCCCGGCCGAGAAAGAGGCCACGACCGTCACCAGCATGACGGCGGCGCCGAGGATCAACGAGCGCTGCAGCGAGCCCGCGAAGTCGCCCACCATCTGCTTCTCGAACAGGTTTCTGAACCAGTGCAGCGAGACGCCGTTCATCGGGAAGGTGAGCCCACCCGACGGCCCCTGGAACGACAGGATGAGGATCGTCAACGTCGGGCCGTAGAGGAACAGCACGAACAGGCAGAAGAAGCTACCGAGGAGCCAGAAGGCGGGACCGCGTTTGCCGTGCTGCACGTCACAGCTCCTTGCGGATGTCGACCAGGCGCATCATGGCCGCGACGATGAACAGGACCAGCAGGAGGAGGATCACCGCGTTGGCCGCGGCGGCGGGATACTGAAGCAGCGACATGGCATTCGCCATCATCAGGCCGACCGAGGCGCTCAATCCCCCGCTCATCATGCGCACCGTGACGAAGTCCCCCATCACGATGGTGACGACGAAGATCGAGCCGATGGCGATGCCGGGCTTGCACAAGGGCAGGATGACGTTGAGCAGAGTCTGCCAGCCTGTCGCACCGGCGTCGCGCGCGGCTTCGAGCAGGCTGCGGTCGATGCGCATCATCGAGTTGAAGATCGGCACGACCATGAACAGCGTGTAGAGGTGGACATAGGCCAGCACGACCGAGAAGTCGGAATAGAGCAGGAACTCCAGCGGCTCCTTGATCAGGCCGAGATTCATCAGGGTGGTGTTGGCGAGACCGTGGCGCCCGAGGAACGGAATCCACGAGATCATGCGGATGACATTGGAGGTCCAGAACGGAATGGTGCAGAGCAGGAACAGCACCGTCTGCATTGTGGGCGAGCGCACGTGGAAGGCCACGAAGTAGGCGACGGTGAAGCCGATCAGCAGGGTCAGCGCCCAGGTGATCAGCGCGAACTGGATCGTCTGCTGGTAGGTCCGCCACGTCACCGGCGACAGCAGCAGCTCCTCGTAGTTCTGCAGCAGGAAGGCCGGAATGATCTGGGTTGTATTGTAGTCGAAGAAGCTCACCACCACGATCGTGGCGATCGGGACGATGAGGAACAGCAGGAACACCAACGCGAGCGGCGCGACCTGCAGGTAGGTGACCCAGGACTTTACGCGGTTCATCTCTTCATGCCCCTCTCCCCCGCGGCGTGCAGTCACGCCGCGGGGGAGAGGCTGGGTGAGGGGGTTAAACGCAATATTCGAAACGATCAGGCGGCGATGAACTGGTTCCACTTCTGGACCATGTAACGGTCCTCATCCATCACCGCGTTCCAGCAGGCGACGGCGCCCATGCGGTCGTAGAACGAGCCGCCGTCGCGTACGGCGCCGGCCTTCTCGACGATCTGGCCCTGCGGGTTCTTGATGTCGCCCTGTGCCGGTTTGCCTTCCATCCAGAAGCCCCACTCGTCGGCTGACATGTTGGCCTTGGCCGTCTCCAGCACCGCCGAGTAATAGCCTTGGCGGTTGAGGAAGGCGCCGACCCAGCCGGACAGATACCAGTTGATGTAGTCGTAGGCCGCGTCGAGCTGCGCGCCCTTGAGGTGCTTGGCGAGCGCCAGGCCGCCACCCCAGGCGCGATAGCCTTCCTTGAGGGGCTGGTAGACGCAGGGCACGCCCTTGCCGCGCACCGCCGAGACCGCCGGCGACCACATCGACTGGATCACGACCTCGCCCGAGGTCATGAGGTTCACCGATTCATCGAAGGTCTTCCAGAAGGCTCGGAACTGGCCGTCCTTCTTGGTCTTGATCAGGAAATCGATGGTCTTGTCGATCTCCGCCTTGGTCATGTTGCCCTTGTCGCCGTACTTCACGATGCCGGCGGCCTCGCAGATCATCGCGGCGTCCATGATGCCGATCGACGGGATGTTCAGGATCGACGTCTTGCCCTTGAACTTCGGATCGAGGATGTCCTTCCACGAATCGATCTTGCGTCCGACCAGGTCGGGCCGGATGCCGAGCGTGTCGGCGTTATAGATCGTCGGCACGATCGTGAACCACTGGGTCTGACCCTTGGCGAACTTGGTCGAGCCCGCGCCCTCGACGAAGCTCACGGTGCTCGGCGCCGTGCCCTGGGCGATGACGCTGTCGGCCTTCAGCTTGCCGGTGGTGAAGATCGGCACGATCTTGTCGAACAGCTTGATCTTCTTGACGTCCATCGCCTGGAGCGTGTTGGCGCCGAAGACCTTCTTGATCATCCAGTATTCGATGTCGCCGATGTCGAAGGAATTCGGCTGCGTCACGACGCGCTGCACGACCGCATCCGAGTCGAGGGCCGTCATCTGCAGCGTGATGCCGAGGTCGGCCTTGCACTTCTCGGCGATCTCGTTGATCGCCGAGACGCCGGTGCCGCACTGGCGCAGCACGATGTTCTTGTTGTTCTGCGCCCAGATCACCGGAAAGCCGGTGACCGCGCCGCTGCCGATGGCTGCGCCCGCAATGCCGGCCGCGCCCTTGAGCATCCTGCGACGGCCGATGCCGCCGTTCGATTTCCGAGCCATCTCGTCTTCCCTCCTGCAATAGCGACGGCGCGGGGCCGCCTCCCTTCAACGGCCAAGGACGTGAACGTCCTCGGGCTTCCACGACAGAGTGACGGGCTCGCCGGGCCGTACCGGCGACGCGTCGAAGCGCGCCTCCGAGAGGGTCGCCGACAGCGTTTCCAGACCGGTGACGTCGATGCCGACCTGGACGGTCGATCCGAGATATTCGACAGAGCGCGCGACGCCTTGCAGGGAGGTGACGCCGGCATCGCCCGACGTGCCGGCCTGCACCGACAGGCGGTCGGCGCGGATGGCGACGAACGGCCCCTCACCCGCCCCGGCACGGGCGACGGCGGCCGGCAGCACGTTATGGCCGCCGATGAACTTGGCAACGAAGGCCGACGCCGGGCGGTTGAACACCTCGCGCGGCGGCGCGGCCTGCTCGATACGACCGCCGTTCATCACGACCACGAGGTCGGCCAGTGCCATCGCCTCGTCCTGGCTGTGCGTCACATGGATGAAGCTGATGCCCAGCCGCGTCTGCAGGCTCTTCAGTTCCTCGCGCATGCGGATGCGCAGGAAGGGATCCAGCGCCGACAGCGGCTCGTCGAGCAGCAGGACCTGCGGATCGGTGATCAGCGCACGCGCCAGCGCCACCCGCTGCTGCTGCCCGCCGGAAAGCTGGGCCGGCAGGCGGCCGGCATAGGCGTCCATATGGACGCGCTTCAGCATCTCCACGGCGCGCGCCCGGCGGGTGTCCTTGTCGATACCCCGCATCTTGAGGCTGAAAGCCACATTGTCGGTGCAATCGAGATGCGGAAAGAGCGCATAGCTCTGGAACATCATCGCCGTGCCGCGCGCCGCCGGCGGCAGGTCCGTGATGTTCTCGTTGCCGAGGATGATGTCGCCCTCGGACGCTTCCTCGTGCCCCGCGATCATACGGAGCGTCGTGGTCTTGCCGCAGCCGCTGGGCCCGAGCAGGCAGCAATAGGACCCGGCCGGGATGCGCAGCCCGATCGAATCGACTGCCACCGTCTCGCCGTAGCGCTTGGTCAGGGAAACGAGTTCAATATCCGGCTGCTTTGCCATGCAACCTTGGCAAGCAAGCCGTATGCCAGCGCTGTAAAATTCCCTGGGGACGGAAGTTCAACCGGCACGGCGTTGGCGCGGTCCTTGCTCGATCCGGGCCAATGCGAGGCAGAGGGAGGCCGTAATGCGATTGATCGGCGTGGACGTGGGCGGCACCTTCACGGACTTGGTCTATGCCGACACCGACGCCGGCCGTACCGCCGTCCACAAGGTCTCGACCACACCGGACGATCCGTCCCGCGGCGTCGTGCAGGGGCTGATGGCGCTCTGCGACAAGTATTCGATCCCGCGCGAAACGATCGACACGGTGTTCCACGGCACGACCATCGCGACCAATGCGATCCTCGAGCATGATGGCGCCGTCACCGGCATGATCACCACCGGCGGCTACCGCGACATCCTGCATATCGGCCGCCATCAGCGGCCGCAGCACTACTCCATCATGCAGGACATTCCCTGGCAGGACCGGCCGCTGGTGAAGCGGCGCCATCGCAAGACGGTGACGGAGCGGCTGATACCGCCGCGCGGCGAGGTGCTGGAGACGCTCGACGAGGAGGGCGTGCGCCGGGCCGTGCGCGAGTTGAAGGAAGCGGGCGTCGAGGCCATCGCGATCTGCTTCCTCTTCTCCTATCTCGATGCCACGCATGAGGCGCGCGCCCTGGAGATCGTGCGCGAGGAATATCCGGAGTGCTTCGCCACGACCTCCTCGTCGGTGTCACCCCAGTTCCGCGAATTCGAGCGCTTCACGACCACGGCCATGAACGCCTTCGTGGGCCCGAAGGTGCGCAACTACGTGACCCGCCTCGAATCGGAGATCGAGGCCTCGGGCTTCAAGGCCGACCTGCGCATCATGGCGTCCAACGGCGGCGTCGCAACGCCCGGCATGGTGGCCGAGCGGCCGGTGCTCACCCTCCTCTCAGGCCCGGCCGCCGGGGTGATCGGCGGCGACTGGGCGGGTGCGCTTTCGGACAAGCGCAACCTCATCACCTTCGACGTCGGCGGTACCTCGGCCGATATCGGCATCGTCACCGAGGGCGGCTTCGGCGAGGCCACGGCGCGCGACACCTGGATCGCCGGCTTCCCGGTACTGGTGCCCATGATCGACGTGCACACGATCGGCGCCGGCGGCGGCTCGATCGCCTTCGTTGATCAGGCAGGTGCCTTCAAGGTGGGCCCCCGCTCGGCCGGCGCCGTGCCCGGCCCCGCCGCCTACGGACGCGGCGGGAACCGCGCCACCGTGACCGACGCCAACGTCGTCCTGGGACGGCTCGACGGCGGCAACTTCCTGGGCGGCGGCATGGCGCTCGACGAGGTCGCCGCCCGTCGGGTGATCGGCGAACTGGCACGCGAGCTTGGCCTCTCCGACCGCGAAGCGGCCGAAGGCGTGATCACCCTCATCAACGCCAACATGGCAAACGCCATCCGCTCGCGCACCGTCCAAAAGGGCATCGATCCTCGCAACTATGTGCTGGTGGCCTTCGGTGGGGCCGGTCCGCTGCATGGCGCCGAAGTGGCCGACATGCTGGGCGTCACGGAAGTGATCGTGCCGCCGCATCCCGGCATCACCTCGGCGGTCGGCCTGCTGATCAGCGACCTGCGCTATGATGCGATCCGCACCTCGTTCCAGGTGTCGGGTGCCGCCGATCTTGCCCGCATCAACGCCGACTTCGCCGCGATGGCGAAGGAGCTGGCCGGACGCTTCACCGCCGACGGCATCGATCTCGCCAAGGTGACGTTCGAGCGCCGCGGCGATCTTCGGTATGTCGGCCAGGGCTACGAGCTCCGGGTCACTTTCCCGGATGGCGTTCTCGACGAGGCCACCCTCGCCAAGGCCTTCGAGGCCTTCCACGAGGTCCACAAGCGGGAGTACGGACACCACTTTGCCGACTCCGCGATCGAGATCGTGAACCTGCGCCTGGTTGGCGCGGCCAGCGCCGCGACCATCGCGAAGCCCGCGCTGGCCGGCGCCCGCTCGCTCGAGACCGCAACCGTGCGCTCCGGCAACGGCACCTTCCGGGTCGACGGCAAGCTCGCCGACTACCCGACGACCTTCTATCGCCGCGACCTGCTGCCGGTCGGCGAGCGTATCCCTGGCCCGGCCATCGTGCTGCAGATGGACACGACCACCGTCGTGCCGCCCCACTTCAGCTTCGAGGCCGACGCCGCCGGCAATCTCATGATCCGCAAGGAGGCCAAGCAATGACCAGCGCCGCCGTCCGCCAGCCCGCGACGAAGCCCGACCGGATCGACCCGATCACCAGCAGCGTGATCCAGGGCGCGCTCGAGAACATCGCCGTCGAGATGGGCTACAAGCTGATGCGCATGAGTTACTCCTCGATCATCCGAGAGTCGGAGGATTTCGGGGCGGCGCTCGTCGATGTGGAAGGCCGCGGCCTGGCCGAATCGGCCCAGTCGACGCCCCTGCAGTCCGGTCCGATCCCGGGCTACGTACGCGGCATCCAGCGCATCCTGGCCGCGCGCGGCGAAGTCATCCGACCGGGCGACGTCATCATGCACAACGATGCCTATTCCGGTGCGAGCCACGGGCCCGACGTCGCCTTCATCGTGCCGGTCTTCGTGCAGGGCCGCCTGATCGCTTTTGCCGCGACGACGGCGCACCATCTCGATATCGGTGCGCTGTCGCCCGGCTCCTGCGGCATCGTCGAGGCGATCGACGCCTATGCCGAGGGCCTGCAGTTCAAGGCGATCAAGGTCTACGATCGCGGCGTCCGGAACGACGCCGTATGGCAGATCGTGCGCGACAATATCCGCGCCTCCGACCTCGTGGTCGGCGACATGAATGCCCAGGTGGCGGCCGCCCGCATCGGCGCGGAGCGAATGGTCGAGCTGGTCGAACGCTATGGCCTGGAGACCTTCGAACGGGCCTGCGACGCGCTGATGGACCATGCCGAGCGACTGATGCGCCAGGCGATCGCCCGGCTGCCCGACGGCGTCTACCGCGCCGAGACGGCGATCGACGGCTATCTCGACAGCGACGATCCGACCAAGAAGGAACTGCCGCTCGTCGTCACCATCACCAAGAAGGACGACTCGCTGGTGGTCGACCTCACCGGCACCGCGCCGCAGGTGCCCGACCGGCCGATCAACATGCCGCTCGAAGGCACCGCCGACATCGCGATCTGGCTCACCATCCGCTCGGTGCTGCTGGACACCGAGATCCACGGTCATATCCCGGTGAATGCCGGCCTCATTCGGCCGATCACCATCGTGGCGCCCAAGGGCTGCCTGGCCAACCCGACCTTCCCGGCCCCGACCATCGCGCGCTTCTGCCCCGGCAACCAGCTCGCCGACACGGTGATGAAGGCGCTGTCGCAGGCGATGCCGGGCAACGTCTCGGCCGGCATCGGCAACCTCAAGGTCATCGCCTTCTCCGGCCTCAAGGACGAGACGCACTGGGTGCATATGGAGATCTTCGAAGGCTCCTATGGCGGGCGGCTGGGCAAGGACGGCATGGACGCCGTCGACACGCTCTATGCCAACACGCGCAACAACCCGATCGAGGACATCGAGACCCATCTGCCGCTGCGCGTGCTGCGCTATGAATTGCGCGAGGACGTGGCCGGTGCCGGCAAATGGCGCGGCGGCCTGGGCTCGGTCCGCGAGTTCGCCTTCCTGAGCGATGGCGGCGCCTCGGTCGAGGGCGAAGGCCATCGCTACCGGCCCTGGGGATTCCTGGGCGGCAGCGAGGGCATGCCGGCCAAGCTCGACCTGATGGTGCCTGGCCACGCCGACCGTGCGCTGCCGTCCAAGGTGCCGCACATGAACATCGCCAGGGACGGCCGCTTCGTCTGCTACGGCCCGGCCGGCGGCGGCTATGGCAACCCGCTGGAGCGCGATCCGGCCGACGTGGCCGACGACGTGCTCGATGAAGTGATCTCAGTGGAGACCGCGCTCCGCGACTATGGCGTGGTGATCTCGTCCAAGGGTGTCGTTGATCAGGAAGCGACCCGCAAGGCGCGAGGCGGCTGAAGGCCCTCGCCGCTCGCGACCGCCTCTTGGCAGCCCCCGCGTTCTCCTCCATCAAGACGCGATGGACTATCAGATCAAGGACCGGACCTGCCTCGTGTCCGGCGCCAGCTCTGGCATCGGCGCCGGCGTCGTCAGGCTCCTGGCACGACAAGGCGCGCGGGTCGTCGCGACGGCGCGGCGAGCCGAGAGGATCGAGCGGCTCGACAGTGTGACCGCCATCGCGGGCGACGTCACGGACACCGCCGACCTCGCGCGCATCGCGGCCGAGGCCAACGAGGTTCTGGGGCCCATCGACGTTCTGGTGAACTGCGCCGGCGGCTCGCGGCCGACCGGACCGGATGCCGGTGAGGATGTCTGGGAGGAGGCCTTCGCGCTCAACTTCACTGCGGCGCGGCTGCTGACCAAGGCCGTCCTGCCGGCGATGCGGGCGCGCAAATGGGGCCGGATCGTCAATATCAGCGGCTCCATGGAGCCGCGCGGGCTGAACGCCGCCATCGCCGCCAAGGCCGCCCTGCATCTATGGGCAAAAGGCCTGTCGTGCGAGGTGGCGGCCGACGGCGTGACGGTGAACACGATTCAGCCCGGCCGCATCAACAGCGAGCAGATCCTGCAGAAACTCCACCCGACCGAGGAGGCGCGCCGCAGCTTCATCGAGCGAAACATCCCCATCGGCTATTTCGGCGAGCCGGAGGATGTGGCACATCTCGTCGCCTTTCTGGCCTCTCCGGCGGCGCGCTACATCACGGGCGCGGTCATCCCGGTCGATGGCGGCATGCACTATTTTGCGCACTGACGGCGCGATGGAGGGTGGATTTGCTGAAGTGGCTTCGTCGTTCTGAGCCGAAGGAAGTGCCGGCCGCCAGCCTCGGCCCGCTGCAGATCGTCAAGCCCTGGGCCCGCTCGTCTTCATCCGAGGCGGATGTCGCCGGCGGGTACATGACCGTGGTCAACGATGGCGAAACGGACCGGCTTGTTTCCGTCAGCTGTCCTGCCGCCGCGTCCGTCGATATCCACGCAATCCGGGTCAAGGGCCCGGTGCTGGAGATGCGCCCGATGGAGGCCGGCCTCGTCATTCCGCCGGCCAACCAGCAGATCCTCAAGCCGCGCGGCTATCACCTGCTGATGCGCGGCCTCGCCTCGCCTCTCACTGTCGGCAGCAAACTGCCGGTCACTCTGGTCTTCGAAACGGCCGGAAGCGTCACCGTGGATTTTGCCGTGGAAGCGCCCGGCGCCGTGGGACACGCCACCCTCAGCTCGTCGTAGTCGAGCCGCCCCTCGACGGCGCCACATTTAACCATTCAAAATCAATATCTTGTGGAGTCTTTCGAAGGTCGTTCACAAGGACTTCACTCGGCCCTTGCGCCAGGCGCCCGGACTCCTGATATAACCCCCTCGAGGGGCCGGTGTGGGCGGAGCAGTCGCCAACCCGGTCAGATCCGGAAGGAAGCAGCCGTAACGAATTCGCTTCGGGTCATGCCGGTCTCTCACCCGTTCCCCTGCGCGCGCCGCCGCGGAGGGCGGGCGGCCCGGGCGCGACGACCGCCGGGCCTTAAGAGGGCCACGGCGCTGAATAACGGGTGATCGCCATGGCTGAGGCCACCCCGGGCTCTGACCCGGCAACACCCTATCGCGTCCTCGCCCGCAAGTACCGTCCGGTCGATTTCACGACGTTGGTCGGCCAGGAAGCGATGGTGCGCACCCTGCGCAACGCCATCGCCACCGGCCGCATCGCCCACGCCTTCATGCTCACCGGGGTGCGCGGCGTCGGCAAGACCACGACCGCCCGCATCATCGCCCGCGCCCTGAACTGTGTCGGCCCCGACGGAACCGGCGGCCCCACGGTCGATCCCTGCGGTGTCTGCGACAACTGCAAGGCCATTACCGAGGACCGTCATGTCGACGTGATCGAGATGGACGCAGCCTCCCGCACCGGCATCGACGACGTGCGCGAGCTGATCGAGGGTGTGCGCTATCGCCCGGTCTCCGCACGCTACAAGGTCTACATCATCGACGAAGTGCACATGCTGTCGGAGAAGGCCTTCAACGCGTTGCTGAAGACGCTGGAAGAGCCGCCGCCGCACGTGAAGTTCCTGTTCGCCACCACCGAAATCCGCAAGGTTCCGGTGACGGTGCTGTCGCGCTGCCAGCGATTCGACCTGAAGCGTGTACCGCTCGAGACGCTGGTCGACCATTTCGCCAAGATCGCGCAGGCCGAGAAGGTCGAGATTTCGCCCGAGGCCCTGACGCTGATCGCCCGCGCCGCCGACGGATCGGTGCGCGACGGTCTGTCCATGCTCGACCAGGCGATCGCCCATGGCGGGGGTGTGGTGGATGCCGCTCAGGTCCGCGACATGCTGGGCCTCGCCGATCGCAGCCGGGTCCTCGAGCTCTTCGAGAAGACGATGCGCGGCGATGCGCCGGGCATGGTCGCGGCGCTCGGCGAGATGCACGATTCCGGCGCCGATCCCGTGGTCGTGCTGCAGGACCTGCTGGAACTCACGCACTGGGTCACGCGCCTCAAGGTGGCGCCGGATGCCGCCGCCGCAACGGCGGACAGCGAGCGCGCCCAGGGACTGGCGATGGCGGGCAAACTGTCCATGGCCTCGCTCACGCGGGCCTGGACGCTGCTGCTGAAGGGGCTGCAGGAGACGCTCGCCGCCCCCTCGCCGCTGCGCGCTGCCGAGATGGCGCTGATCCGGCTCTGCTATGTCGCCGACCTTCCTTCTCCCGGCGATGCGATCAAGATGCTGCAGAATGGCGGCGGCGTTCCGGCAGGGACGGCGGCGCCGGCAATGCCGAGAGGCAATGGCGGCGGCGGCGCGGTGGCACGTCTCGCGACCCAGCCGGTCGCCGCGGTGGCCGCCCAGCCCGCCCAGGCGATGCCGGCCCCGCGCAGCTTCGCGGAGGTCGTGGCCTTGTTCGAGAGCCGCCGCGAGCCGCGCATGGTGCACAGCCTGATGCATCACGTGCACGAGGTGCGCTGCGAGCCCGGCCTGATCGAGTTCCGCCCCGAGCCCAAGGCGCCGCCCGACCTCGCCCCGCGCCTCAGCGAGCTGTTGAGCCTATGGACCGGACGCCGCTGGATCGCCTCGGTGTCGAGCGCCGAAGGCAAGCCCACCCTCATGCAGCAGAAAGCGGCCAAGGCCGACGATCTGCGCAGCTCTGCCGAGAACAACGAGCTGGTGATGGCCATACTCAAGACATTCCCCGGCGCGAAGCTCGAGGCGGTGAAACGCAAGGGCGAGCAGACTTCCATGCTGGGCGAGTTCGTCAGCGACGAGCCGCCTCCCGCCGAGGAATACCCGGCAGACGACGACATCCCGGAAAGCGAGTTCTGAATGTTCGACAAACTCAAGGACCTGGGCGGCCTGATGCAGCAGGCCCAGCAGATGCAGCAGAAGATGCAGGACCTGCAGGCGGCGCTGGAGCGCCTGGAGATCGTGGGCACCTCGGGCGCCGGCCTGGTCAAGGTCACGGTCAACGGCAAGAACGAGACGCGCAAGATCGACATCGACGCCTCGCTGTTCAAACCCGAGGACAAGGGCGTCGTCGAGGACCTGATCGTCGCCGCCGCGAACGACGCGCGTGCCAAGGTCGAGCAGACCGTGCAGGAACAGATGCGCGGCATCACCGGCGGCCTGCCGCTGCCGCCGGGCTTCAAGCTCTGATGAAAAGGCAGCGATGAACGGCCCGGAGATCGAGCGGCTCATCCAGTTGCTCGGCCGTCTGCCGGGCCTGGGCCCGCGATCGGCACGCCGCGCGGCGCTGCATCTGCTGAAGAAGCGCGAGACGCTGATGCAGCCGTTGGGCGCAGCACTGGCCGATGCGGCGCGCGCCGTCCGGGCCTGCAGCATCTGCGGCAACCTCGATACGATCGATCCCTGCTCGATCTGTTCCGATCGCCGCCGCGATGCCGGCCTGATCTGCGTCGTCGAGGATGTCGGCGACCTCTGGGCGATGGAGCGCGGCCGCATCTTCTCGGGTCGCTATCACGTGCTGGGCGGCTCGCTGTCGGCGCTCGACGGCATCGGTCCGGAGGAACTCAACATCGGCAACCTGGTCATGCGCGTTGCCGCCGGCGGCATCCGCGAGGTGATCATGGCGACCAACGCGACCGTCGACGGGCAGACGACGGCGCATTACCTCGCCGAGCGGCTGGCCGAGCACGACGTGCCGCTGACCCGGCTGGCACATGGTGTACCGGTGGGCGGCGAACTCGACTGGCTCGACGACGGGACGCTCGCCACCGCCTTCAAGGCGCGGCGCGCCCTGTAGCGTCGCCCCAATGAGCGCCGAAACCCTCACCGCCATCGCCGTCGCCCTGGGGGCCGGCTGGGCCAGCGGCCTGAACGCCTACGCCGCCGTGCTGGTACTCGGGGTCGCGCAACGCCTCGGCCTGGTTGCCCTGCCACACGATCTGCAGGTCCTGGAATCGCCCTGGGTGCTCGGCGTAGCCGCGATCCTGTTCGCGCTCAATTTCCTGGCCGACAAGATCCCCTACGTCGACAGCATCAACGACGTGCTCCAGACCTTCGTGCGCATCCCCGCGGGAGTGCTTCTCGCCTACGGCGCCGCAACCGGCCTCAGTCCGGAGTTTTCGATCATCGCCGGCCTGCTCGGCGGGACGCTCGCGGCGGGCACCCACATTGCCAAGACCGGATCGCGGGCCCTGATCAACACCTCGCCGGAGCCGTTCACCAACGTGTTCGCCTCCCTTGGCGAGGACGTCACGGTCCTCGGCGGGCTGGCGCTCGCGATCGCCTATCCGATCACTTTTCTGTGCCTGCTGGCGCTATTCGTGGTGCTCCTGATATGGCTCCTGCCCAAGCTCGTACGATTGGCTCTCGTGCCTTTTCGCCGCCTGGCTCGGGGGCGCCAGCAGCCTTGACCGGAGAACCCGCCCTCGACCTTTGGCGGAACAACTGACGCTTTCCTTCGCTGATCCGAAGCGTACACTCTCAACCGCAAGCACATGTTCATCCGACAGAACATCCAGTCCCTTCGGTTTTTCCGCACAACGCCGGCGATGCGCTGCCCTTACCTGCCGCATCGCCTGGAGACGAAGCTTGTCACCGAACTGAGTGGGCCGGACGCCATCTCCCAGCACGACACGCTGACCGACGCGGGCTTCCGGCGCTCCCACCACTTCGTCTACAAGCCGTTGTGCGATGGGTGCAGGGCCTGTGTGCCGGTGCGCATTCGGGTCCGGGACTTCGAGCCCAGCCGCGCGCAGCGCCGTATTCAGCGCCGCAACGAACATGTCCATGCGATCGAGACGCAGGCCTTGGCGACCGGCGAACAGTTCTCGCTGTTCTCACGCTATGTGCTGACGCGCCACCGCGACGGCGACATGGCCGACATGGACTTCGACGACTACCGCGCCATGGTCGAAGAAAGCCCGGTCGAGACGGCGATCATCGAGTTCCGCGACGATTCCGCCGATGGCCGGCTGGTCGGCGCCTGTCTGGTCGACTGGCTTTCGAGCGGTGTGTCGGCGGTCTACAGCTTCTTCGATCCGCAGGACCCGCGGCGGGGGCTGGGCACGCACATGATCCTTTGGCTGGCGGAAGCCGCCGCCAAACGCGGCCTGCCCTATGTCTATCTCGGCTACTGGATCGCCGATTCGAGCAAGATGGCCTACAAGCGCTTGTTCCGCCCGTTGGAATTCTTCGGTCCCGATGGATGGACGGAGCTACCTGCAGCTTAGGCTGACATAGTTGCGAGCCCGCTCTGCGGGCTCTGGCACCGCATAGCAAAGCAAGCTAAGAGACCGCATCCGTCAGCGAGAACGGAACTTCGACAAAAATAAGCTCGCGAACAGGGGGAGTGGGATGCGCTTACTGCTGTCGTTCAGCACGCTCATCGACGCGTTCAACGAGAAGATAGGAAACGTCTGCAACTGGCTCGTGCTGCTGGCCTGCGTCGTCAGTGCCGGAAATGCCATGGTGCGGTACGCCTACGATACCAGTTCGAACGCCTGGCTCGAAATCCAATGGTACATGTTCGCCGTGATCGTGATGTTCGGCGCCTCCTATACGATGAAGCGCAATGAACATGTCCGCGTCGACCTCGTCTATATGAACCTGAGCCGCCGCGGGCAGCTCTGGGTCGACATCCTGGGCACGCTGGTCTTCCTCCTGCCGACCTGCACCATCCTGGCCTGGCTGAGCTGGCCGTTCTTCATGCAGTCGTTCAACGTCTACGAGCACTCCTCGAATGCCGGCGGCCTGCTGCGCTGGCCGATCAAGCTCGTGCTGCCCGTGGGCTTCGCCCTGGTCGCCCTGCAGGGGCTGTCCGAACTCATCAAGCGGGTGGCCTTCCTCAACGGATATGCCGTGGACAGCCTCGAAGCTCACTACGAGAGGCCCACGCAATGATCCCTCTCGAGTACATGCCGCCGCTGATGTTCGGCGGCCTCATCGTCTTCATGATCATCGGCTACCCGGTCGCCTTCTCACTCTGCGCGGTCGGCTTCTTCTTCGGTTTCCTGTCGATCGAGATGGGCTACTTCACGATGGCCTTCATGCAGGCCATCCCGGGCCGCGTGTTCGGCAGCATCCTGTCGAACGAGTTGCTGCTCGCCATCCCGTTCTTCACCTTCATGGGCGCCATCCTGGAAAAATGCGGGCTCGCGGAGGACATGCTCGAATCGATGGGCCAGCTCTTCGGTCCCATCAAGGGCGGACTGGGCTATTCGACGATCATCGTGGGCTTCATCCTCGGCGCCATCACCGGCACCGTGGCCGCCCAGGTCATCGCGATGGCCATGATCACCCTGCCGGTGATGATGCGCTACAAGTACGACATGCGGTACGCGACCGGGGTGCTGGCCGCGTCGGGCACGATCACGCAGCTCGTCCCGCCGTCGCTTGTGCTGATCGTCCTGGCCGACCAGCTCGGCAAGTCGGTGGGCGACATGTATCTCGGCGCCTGGGGCCCATCGCTGCTCCAGATCGCTCTGTTTGCAGGCTACACATTCTACCTGACGCTGGTGAAGCCCGAGGCACTGCCGCCGGTGCCACGAACGCTGTTCGGCAAGGCGCTTCTGGTCAAGTGCGCCTGGGGCATCATTCCGGCAGCCGTCCTGATCTTCCTGGTGCTGGGCACCATCATGATGGGGCTGGCGACGCCGACCGAGGCCGGCGCGATGGGCACGATCGGCGCGATCGTCCTTGCGGTGGTGCGCAACGCACCGCTCACGAAGTTCGACCGCATCATGTTCTTCGGCGGCTGCGCCGCCGCGATCATCGGTGCCCTGATCGGCATCGTCGCCTTCAAGTCGCTCGCCTTCCAGGTCGCCTTCACCGTCATGTTTGCCGCGGTCATCTGGCTGTGCTGGCGGGCCTGGCAGGTGAAGGACCTGCGGGACCTGATCGTGCAGGCGCTCCAGGCGACGATGCGCATCACGGCGATGGTGGCCTTCATTCTGGTCGGCGCGACCTGCTTCTCGATCACCTTCCAGGGTGTCGATGGCAATCAATGGGTCGAGCATCTGATGTCGAACCTGCCCGGCGGCGTCTGGGGTTTCCTGATCGTCGTGAACCTGTTCGTCTTCTTCCTCGCCTTCTTCCTCGACTTCTTCGAGATCGCCTTCATCATCATCCCGATGCTGGCGCCGGTCGCGCAGAAGCTGCTGACACCGGTGGTGGGAGCCGATGCTGCCCTCATCTGGTTCGGCGTCATGCTCTGCGTGAACATGCAGACCTCCTTCATGCATCCGCCCTTCGGCTTCGCGCTGTTCTACCTGCGCAGCGTGGCGCCAAAGGAAGTGAAGAGTTCTGACATCTATTGGGGATCGATCCCCTGGGTGCTTCTGCAACTCATCATGGTGGCGATCGTGATCTTCTTGCCGCAGACCGTCACTTTCTTCCTGGACAAGCCTCACGGGATCGATCCCACCACGATCAAGATCGAACTCCAGCCACCACCCGCAGAAGACTCGGCCCCGCCGGTCTTCAAGTAGAACGAAGACAAAAAAAGCCCCGCCAACCGGCGGGGCTTTTCAATTGAACGGTTCGCTCAGCGGCCTTGTGCCGACATCGCGAAGTTGAAGTTGTCGAAAGTGTTCTCGGCCACGCGGAACCACAGGTTCTCGTCCGACCGGAAGGTCTTGAGGCTGTCGTAGATCTTCTTGAACTTCGGATCCTTGGCCGCCAGTTCGTCGTAGAACTTGTAGGATTCGAGGAAGCACGGCTCGAGCACGGCGCGCGGAAACGGCCGTAGTTCGGTGCCGGCCGCCACGAGACGGCGCAGCGCCGGCGGATTGCCGGCATCGTACTTGGGAACCATCCAGGAGGTGACCCGGCCAGCCGCGGCCTCGACCATCGCCTGATAGGGCTTGGGCAGCTTCGCCCACGCGTCGTTGTTGATGTAGAGCGAGCCGACGGAGGCGCCTTCCCACCAGCCCGGATAGTAGTAGTACTTGGCAACCTTGTTGAAGCCGAGCTTTTCGTCGTCGTAGGGGCCGACCCATTCGCAGGCGTCGATCGTGCCCTTCTCGAGCGCCGGATAGATGTCGCCGCCGGCGATCTGCTGCGGCACGACCCCGAGGCGCGTGAGGATCAGGCCGGCGAAGCCGCCGACGCGGAACTTCAGGCCCTTCATGTCGTCCATCGACTTGATTTCCTTGCGGAACCAGCCGCCCATCTGACAGCCCGTGCCGCCGAAGGTGAAGGAGCGGAAGTTGTACTCCTTGTAGAAGTCGTTGATCAGTTCGTGCCCGCCGCCGAACTCAAGCCAGGCGTAATACTGGCGCTGGTTCATCGTGAACGGCAGGCCGGTCTCGAACACGAAGTTCGGATGCTTGCCGAAATAGTAGTAAGCGGCAGTCTGGCCGGCCTCGACGGTGCCGTTCTGCACCGCATCGGCCACCTGCAGGCCGGGAACGATTTCACCGGCGGCGAACGGACGGATCTGGAATTTTCCGTCCGACATTTCAGCGATGATCTTCGCGAACAGTTCGGATCCGCCATAGAGCGTGTCGAGCGACTTGGGGAAGCTCGATGTCAGACGCCATTTAACTTCCGGCATGCTCTGCGCGATGGCCGGCGCGGCTACCGTCGTGGCCGCTGCAACTCCCGCGGCACCAACGCCCGCGGTCCTGATGAATTTCCTGCGCTGCATATTTCGTTTCCTCCCGTGGTTGCCTTTATGGCCCCCTTCAGCGGCTGCAACACTGGCATGCACAATTGAATTTGGAAAGCGTCCGACTACCGGAATTTCCTTAAATATCTGCAATCTTCGGGTGATCGCGGCGTTCGCCCGCGCAAGAAAAAGCCCCGCCGAAGCGGGGCTTTCGACCGGCGCGAGCCGGGGTCTAGAGCTTGTTGGCCGCGGATTGGCGCGCCATGAAGTTGTCGAAGGTGTTCTCGGCCACCCGGAACCAGAGAACTTCTTCGTTCCGGAAGGGCTTCCAGGAATCGTAAACCTTCTTGAACTTGGGATTCTTGGCGATGGTCTCGGCATAGAGTTCGTTCGCAGCGCCGAAACATGCCTCCATCACAGCCTGCGGAAACGGCAGGAACTTCGTTCCGGCCGCCACCAATTCGCGAAGCGCGCGCGGATTTTGGGCATCGTACTTGGCGACCGACCAGCTCACCGTGTCGCCCGACGCCACCGTGATCGCTTCCTTGTACATCGGTGGCAGGGACTCGAATGCCTTCTCGCCGCAGTAGAGCGACAGGGCGGCACAACCTTCCCACCAGCCCGGGTAGTAATAGTACGGCGCGACCTTGTTGAAGCCGAGCTTCTGGTCGTCGTACGGGCCGACCCATTCGGCGGCGTCGATCGTTCCCTTCTCCAGCGCCGGATAGATGTCGCCGCCGGCGATCTGCTGCGGCACGACGCCAAGCTTGGCCATGACCTGACCGGCGAAGCCGCCGATGCGCATCTTCACGCCCTTCATATCCTCGGGCGTCTTGATCTCCTTGCGCCACCAACCGCCCATCTGGGCGCCGGTATGGCTCATCAGGAAGGAGACCAGCTTGTACTCCTTGTAGAATTCCCGCATCAGCTCGAGCCCGCCGCCGAAATAGACCCAAGCATTGTGCTGGCGAGTGTTGAGGCCGAACGGCAGTGCCGTGTCGAAGGCGAAGGTCGGATCCTTGCCGACATAATAATAGGCCGCGGTGTGGCCGCACTCGACGGTCTCGTTCTGGACGGCGTCGACGACCTGCAGGCCGGGGACGATTTCCCCGGCGGCGAAAACTCGGATCTGGAACTTGTTGTCGGTCAGCGCGGCGACGCGCTTGGCGAAGTACTCGCCGGCGCCATAGATCGTGTCGAGCGACTTCGGGAAGCTCGATGCCATGCGCCACTTCACCTCGGGCATGGACTGGGCGACTGCCGGAGCCGCGAGGGCGCCGGCCGCAGCCACGGTCGCACCGCCGACACCGGCCGTGCGCAGGAATTTGCGACGCTGCATTTGACTATCTCCCTAATATTCTTGCTTGCTGGACACACGAATTTTGCCAAGCGAACAAACTTTGTTGGCGCGGTTATCGCACAGCGCAACGGGGATGAAAAGCAGTCGCCCGATGCCTGCGAGTAAAGAAAAACCCCGCCGAAGCGGGGTTTTCCAGATCTCACAGGGGCTTGGCCCTAGAGCTTGTTGGCCGCCGACTGGCGCGCCATGAAGTTGTCCATCGTGTTCTCGGCGACGCGGAACCACAGCACCTCCTCGGCGCGGAAAGGCTTCCACGTCTCGAAGATCTTCTTCCACTTCGGGTTCTTTTCGTTGAGCTGGGCGAAGAGGTCGTTGGTCGCGTTGAAGCATGCCTCGAGGACCTGCGGCGAGAACGGCAGCAGCTTGGTGCCGGCCGCCACTAGCTCGCGAACCGCCTTCGGGTTCTGGGCGTCGTACTTGGAGAGCATCGAGGTGTGGGCCTTGGCGGCGGCAGCCTCGACGATCGCCTGGTAGGACTTGGGCAGTTCCGCCCACTTGGCCAGGTTCACATAGGCCGAGAGCTGCGGGCCGGCTTCCCACCAGCCGGGATAGTAGTAGTACGGCGCGACCTTGTTGAAGCCGAGCTTCTGGTCGTCGTACGGGCCGACCCACTCCGCCGCGTCGATCGTACCCTTCTCCAGGGCCGGGTAGATGTCGCCACCGGCGATCTGCTGCGGTACCACGCCGAGCTTCGTCAGGACTTCGCCGGCGAAGCCGCTGACACGGAACTTCAGGCCCTTGAGGTCATCGACGGTCTTGATCTCCTTGCGGAACCAGCCGCCCATCTGGGCGCCGGTGTTGCCGCACGGGATCGAATGAATGTTGTAGTCCTTGAAGAACTCGTTCATCGCCTGACGGCCACCGCCCCAGTTCCACCAGGCATCCTGCTGGCGCGCGTTGAGGCCGAACGGCACGGCGCAGTCGAGGGCGAAGGTCAGGTCCTTGCCGACATAATAGTAGGACGCGGTATGTCCCATCTCGACCGTGCCGTTCTGGACGGCATCCGCGACCTGCAGGCCCGGGACGATTTCGCCAGCGGCGAACAGGCGGATCTGGAACTTGCCGTCGGTCGCTTCCGACACGTACTTCGTGAAGAGCTCGCCGGAACCGAAGATCGTGTCGAGCGCCTTCGGGAAGCTCGATGCCATGCGCCACTTCAGCTCGGGCGCGGATTGAGCGATGGCCGGCGCGGCCAGAGCACCGGTGGCGGCGACGGCGGCAGTGCCGACACCGGCCGTACGGATGAACTTGCGACGTTGCATGAAACTAGGACTCCCAGCTCGTGTTGCAGGACGGCACGGATGCCGCCTGATTTGCGCGGCATATGACACGCGCGCTGTTTCGGATGAAAGGCTCAATGCATGAGCAATAGAGTGAGCGCCAATGCGCCCACTGCAATGCGGTACCAGGCAAAAGCGGTAAAGCCGTGGCGGCTGATGAATGCCACGAACGCCCGGACGACCAGGAGCGCCGAAAAGAAGGCGGCGAGGAAGCCCAGAACGATCACGCCGCCATGCTCCCAGCTCAGCGTCGACCAGTTCTTGTAGAGATCGTAGACGGTGGCCCCCAGCATGGTGGGCATTGCGAGAAAGAAGGAGAATTCAGCCGCGGTCGCACGATCGACGCGAAAAATTCGGGCACCCATGATCGTGGCGCCCGAGCGAGATACGCCCGGGATCATCGCCACGCACTGGCAGAGGCCGATGTAGAGGGCGGTTTTCAAATCGATTTCGTCCAGGCTCTTGACGCGCGGCCGCTGCGCCAATCGCTCGATCACCAGAATGGCGATGCCCCCCACGATCAAGGCGATGGCGACAACCCACGGATTGAACAACACCGATTTGATGTATTTATGCGCCGCCACGCCGATGATGACGGCTGGCAGAAAGGCCACGAGGATGACCAGCGCGAATCGCGTCGCCTGCTTGTCCCTTTCGAGGACCCCCATCGCGGTCGTCCAGATCTTCGCGCGATAGAGCAGGCAGACGGCGAGGATCGCGCCGAGCTGGATCACGATTTCGAAGACCTTGCCCGGCGGTCCCTGAAAGTCGAGCAGCTCCTCGGCGAGAATGATGTGCCCCGTCGACGAGACGGGCAGGAACTCGGTGAGACCTTCGACAACGCCGATCAGCAGCGCCTTCCAGATCAGCGTCAGGTCCATGTCAATCCTTGAAGCGTTTGGCTCGCGGCCAGCCCTTCTCCGGCATGCGCCCGGCCTGCGCACGCTCGCCCCGCCAGAACTTCAATTCAGCGGCCGGAATGACGCGATTGGCCCAGGCCAGGCCAGCTGAGAGAATGAAGGCCTGCGCATCCGACAGATAGTCGCCCTTGGACTTCTGCAGCAGCACGCCCCTGCCCCGGCCCATCTCCGGCACCTGATCGAGCGGGAAGATCAGCAGCTTGCGCCCCTCGCTCAGCACGGCGATCTGGTTCGCGCCGTCAGGCACGACACTCAGCACCTGCGCCTTCTCCTTGTCGGCGAGGTTCAGGACCTGCTTGCCGTTCTTCGTCTGCGCCACGACCTCGTCTTCCGGGACGATGAAGCCGCGGCCGGCATCAGACGCGACCAGGAACCTGCGGCCACCCTTGAAGACGTCGACCTGGACGATGTCCTGCTCGTTGCCCAGCTCGATCATCAGCCGGATCGGCTCGCCATGGCCTCGGGCGCTCGGGAGGCGATCGCAGCCCACCGTGTAGAAGCGGCCGTTGGATCCGAAGAGCAGGATCTTGTCGGTCGACTGGGCATGGATGGCGAAGCGTGCCGTATCGCCTTCCTTGTACTTGAGTTCGCCGGCAGCCTTGTCGTCGAGATGGCCCTTGGCGGCACGGATCCAGCCCTTCTCGGACAGGACAACCGTGATCGGCTCGCGCTCGACGAAGTCCTCGATCGCATGCTCGATCTCGGCCGGCGCGTCGGCCAGTTCGGTACGACGACGTCCAAGCTCGGTCTTGCCGCCGAACTTCTTCTTCGTTTCACGCACCTCTTCGGCGATGGCGTCCCATTGAAGGCCCTCGTCCTTGAGCAGGGCCTTGAGATCCTTGCGCTCGGCGCTGAGCTTCTTGTGCTCGCCGCGGATCTCGAACTCCTCGAGCCGACGCAGGGCGCGCAGGCGCATGTTCAGGATCGCCTCGGCCTGCATGTCGGTGAGCCCGAAAGCCTTGATCATCTTGGGCTTGGGCTCGTCCTCCTCGCGGATGATCTTGATCAGCTCGTCGAGGTTCAGATAGGCGATCAGGTAGCCGTCGAGAATCTCCAGCCGCCGCTCGATCGCGGCCAGCCGGAAAGTCGACCGACGCACCAGCACCTCGCGCCGATGATCGAGGAAGGCCTGCAGCGCCTCGCGCAGGTCCATGACCCGGGGCGTGTTGTCCTTGTCGAGGACATTGAGATTCAGGGGAAAACGCGTTTCGAGGTCGCTGAGCTTGAAGAGCTGCTCCATCAGGAGCTCGGCCGGCACGTTGCCGGTCTTCGGCTCGAGCACGATGCGCACGTCGTCAGCCGACTCGTCGCGCACATCCTCGAGGATCGGCAGCTTTTTGGCGTTGATGATCTCGGCGATCCGCTCGATCAGCTTTCCCTTCTGGACCTGATACGGGATCTGCGTGACGACGATGCGGTACTGGCCGCGCGGGAGTTGTTCGACCTCCCATCTGGCGCGCAGGCGGAAGGCGCCACGCCCGGTCCTGTAGGCCTCGACAATGGCCTCGCGCGGCTCGACCAGGATGCCACCGGTCGGAAAGTCCGGCCCCTTCACGAGGTCGACCAAGGTCTCGATGCGCGAGTTGGGCGTCTTGATGAGATGCAGCAGCGCGTCGCAGAGCTCGCCGACATTGTGCGGCGGGATCGAGGTCGCCATGCCGACGGCGATGCCGGCGGCCCCGTTGGCCAGCAGGTTCGGGAAACCGCCCGGCAGGACGATCGGCTCTTCCGTCGAGCCGTCGTAGTTGGGCCGGAAGTCGACGGCGTTCTCGTCGATGCCGCCCAGCAGCGCCTCGGCCACCTCGGTGAGGCGCGCCTCGGTGTAACGCATCGCGGCAGGATTATCGCCGTCGATGTTGCCGAAGTTCCCCTGGCCCTCGATCAGCGGATAGCGGGCGGCGAATTCCTGCGCGAGGCGCACCAGCGCGTCGTAGATCGATTGGTCGCCGTGCGGATGATACTGGCCGATCACGTCGCCGACGACGCGGGCGCTCTTCTTGAAGGCGCTGTTCGGATCGAGCCGCAGCTGGCGCATCGCATACATCAGCCGGCGGTGCACAGGCTTCAGCCCGTCGCGCACGTCCGGCAGCGACCGCGACATGATCGTCGACAGCGCATAGGAGAGATAGCGCTCGCGGAGCGCGTCTCCGAATTGCACTGGCTTCACTTCGGCCAGTTGGACGACGTTGTTGCGCTTTGCCATGGACCAGCGTGACGAGGGGAAGAGCCGCAGTTCCTGCCGTGGCCCGATTGTTCTAGCGTTGGAGCGATTCCATAAATCTCGACCGGGCGGGAGGCAAGGGCTTGTTGTGCGGCCAAAAAACGTGCCGCTCCAGGAAGAATCCCGTCAGATCCAGACCCTGGAGCAGCGCTTCCTCGTCCGACGGCAGCCCCCCGGTGGATAGAAAGCCCGGCAGCGGCAGCAGCTTCTCCTTATAGGGTCCGGCGGCCGCTCGGGAGACGGCTCGGCCCGTCTTGGGCGAGACATAGCCCAGGTCCTCGGTCGAGCCCGTGGCCGCGCATTTCTCGAGATCGAGGCCGAAGCCCAGCTCCTGCAGCAGGCCCAGCTCGAGCCGGACGTAGATCGTCGGCCACCCGGGGTGGCCGAGTGAGCCCAGGAACGCCCGGAACCCGTCGAACATCGCGGGGTGCGGCTCCCGCTCGGGCAGGGCGGCGTCGATGATGGCGCAGGCCGCCGCCAGCCCGGCCAGCTCCGAGGCGTCGTCCATGGCGCGCGCCGCATGCGGCTCGCGCAGTTCGCCCGAGTAATTGCCGAGCTGTTCGGCAAGCCTGCCCCGCCAGGCGACTTCGACCAGGTTGCCGGACTGCCAGATGGGACGGGCCCGCCGCGAGACGCCGCCGGGGACGAATCCGGAATGGCGCCCATGATCGCGCGTCAGCAGCGACACGACGAGGCCCGTCTCGCCGTGAGACCGCGCCGTCAGCACGATGCCTTCGCCGTTCCATTCCATGCCCGTGTATGCCCCGCCCGGGCAAATCGCGCTAGGTTGCGCCATGGCGAAACGACCGGGGCCGATATCGAGACGGCGGGCCTTGCAGGGCGCAGGCGCGCTCGCCGCCCTGCCCTCTCGTGTGTTCGCCCAGACCGCCGCCGCCGCGCGGCCACGCCTGATGCAGGGCGTCCAATCCGGCGATGTCGGGAGCAACGGCGTGACCCTGTGGAGCCGCGCCGACCGGCCGGCACGCATGATCGTCGAATATGCCACGACCGAGAGTTTCACCGACGCCCGCCGGATCGAGGGGCCGCTCGCGCTCGAAGGGACCGGTTTCACGTCACGCCTGCGTCTCGGCGACTTGCCGCCGGGGCAGACGATCTTCTATCGCATTGCCTATGCCGATCAGGCCGACGCGAGCGCGACGAGCGATTGGATGCGGGGCCGCTTCCGCACGCCTTCCGCAGCCGCAGGAGATGTGAGCTTCGTATGGTCGGCCGACACGGTCGGCCAGGGCTGGGGCATCAATCCCGACATCGGCGGCATGACGATCTACGAGGCGATGCGGTCGCTGGCGCCGGACTTCTTCGTTCATTGCGGCGACACGATCTATGCCGACGACCCGCTGGCATCCGAGAAGAAGCTGCCGGACGGGCGCCTCTGGAAGAACCTCACCACGGAGGCGAAGTCGAAGGTCGCCGAGACGCTTGCCGAGTTCCGCGGCAATCATCTCTACAATTTCCTCGACGCCAACCTGCGCCGCTTCAACGCCGAGGTCCCGACGATCGCCCTGTGGGACGACCACGACGTCGTCGACAACTGGTACCGGGAAAAGCGCCTCGACGGGGATCCGCGCTATCGCGAGAAAGACGTCGGAGTGCTCGCGCGGCGCGCCGAGCGCGCCTTCCGCGAGTTCATGCCCCTGGCCGACGGGCTCGACGGGCCGATACGCCTCTATCGCAAGTTCTCGTTCGGGCCGCGTCTCGATCTCTTCCGCCTCGACATGCGGAGTTTCCGCGCACCCAACGGCCCCAACCGGCAGGACGTGGCCGGCCCGGAAGCCGCTCTTCTCGGCGTCGAACAGGTCCGCTGGCTGAAGCAGGCGATCAAGGCCTCGACGGCGACCTGGAAGATCATCGCGGCCGACATGCCCGTCGGCCTCGTCGTCTATGACGACTGGCGCCGCAAGTCCGGCTTCGAGGCAGTGGCCAATGCCGAGCACGGGCCGCCGCTCGGGCGCGAGCTGGAGATTGCCGGATTGCTTTCCTTCCTCAAGCGCGAGGACGTCCGCAACGTGCACTGGATCACCGCCGACGTGCACTATCCCGCCACACACCGCTACGATCCCGCGCGGGCCGCCTTCCGGGACTTCACGCCGTTCTACGAATTCGTGTCGGGTCCGCTGTGCGCCGGAGGCTTCGGCCCCAACGCTCTCGATGGCACGTTCGGCCCGCAGGTCGTGTTCCAGAAGGTGCCGCCGCCGGGCCGCTTCGATCTCTCGCCGCTCGAAGGCTCCTGCCACTTCGGCCACGTCGGGATCGACGGGAAGTCAGGCGTGATGACGGTCAGTCACCGCGATGCGAGCGGCAAGGTCATCCATTCGCTGGAACTGGTGCCATCCTAGAAACAACAACTCCGTCATCCTGAGCGCCGCGAAGGATCTCTCGGCCGATCAGGAGTCCGCCCGTCGCTCCGCCAGGTCCTTCGCTTCGCTCAGGGCGACAGGTATGAACGCGGCCTGATGCCGTCGCCTCAAGACTGATAGTCCAGCCCGATGGTGCGGTAGTGCGAGGGATCGTCGGCCCAGCGCTCGCTCACCTTGACGTGCAGGAAGAGATGCACCGGACGCTCCAGCATCTGCGAGAGCTCGTGACGCGCGCGGGCGCCGATCTGCTTGATGCGGGCACCTCCCTTGCCGAGGAAGATCGCGCGCTGGCCCTCGCGCTGGACATAGATGATCTGCTCCACCCTGACACTGCCGTCGGGGCGGTCCTCCCATTTCTCGGTCTCGACCGCCGCCTCGTAGGGCAGTTCCTGGTGAAGCTGCAGGAACACCTGCTCGCGCGTCACCTCCGCCGCCAGCAGGCGCAGCGGCAGGTCGGCGGCCTGATCCTCCGGGTAGAGGAACGGGCCGGGCGGGACGGCGAGCGCGAAAGCGGCGAGCAGGTCGTCGACGCCATCCGCCTTGAGCGCGCTCACCATGAAGGTGCGCTCGAACGGCACGATCGCGTTGAGTTCGGCGGTGAGCGCGAGCAACGTCTCGCGCGCCACCAGGTCGATCTTGTTCAGGACAAGGATGCGCGACGTCTTCGAATCCTTCAGCCGCTCGGCGATCGCCTTGGTCTCCTGGCCGATACCGCGCTCGGCATCGACCACCAGCGCCACCAGGTCGGCGTCATCCGCGCCCTGCCAGGCGGCGGCGACCATGGCGCGCTCCAGGCGGCGCTTGGCCACGCGGAAGATGCCGGGCGTGTCCACCAGAATGACCTGCGCGCGGGACGCACCCGCTCCCGTGTCGGGAATGTCCGCCATGGCGATGCCGATCACGCGCATGCGCGTGGTCTGCACCTTGGGCGACACGATGCTCACCTTGGATCCGACCAGCCCATTCACCAGGGTCGATTTGCCCGCATTCGGCGCGCCCACGACGGCGACGAACCCGGCCCGCGTTGCAGCTGTGCTCATGGCCCGTTCAACCTTTCCAGCAATGTCATGGCAGCGAGCCGTTCGGCCTCGCGCTTGCTGCCGCCACGGCCGCGCGCGGGATCGTGCCCCTTGAGGATCGCGTCGACCACGAAGACCGGCGCATGCGGCGGCCCCTCGCGATCGATCTCGAGATAGACCGGCAGCGGCAGGCGGCGCGCCTGCGCCCATTCCTGCAGCGCCGTCTTGGGATCGCGCGGCACCGCCACCCGGCTGCTCAGCCGGTCGCCCCACAGCACGGCCACGCTGGCTGCCGCGGCTTCGAGCCCGGCATCCAGGAAGATGGCACCGAGCAGCGCCTCCAGCGCATCGGCCAGGATGTTGGGCCGCACACTGGTGCCCGGGGTACGCTCCGAATCGCCCAGGCGCAAATGGTCGCCGAGGCCGATTTCAGTGGCGATCTCGACCAGCGTCTCGGCCCTGACCAGCGCCGCGTGTCGGCGCGCCAACTCGCCTTCGCGCTCGTTCGGGAAGCAGCGCAGCAGAAGATCGGCCATGGCGAGCGACAGGACGCGGTCGCCAAGGAATTCCAGCCGTTCGTTGCCGTTCGGGAAGGCCGCCTTGAGCTCGGGCCGGCGGTCGAGCGCGC
Organism: Rhodospirillales bacterium 24-66-33; assembly: GCA_002281855.1. GTDB lineage: Bacteria > Pseudomonadota > Alphaproteobacteria > Reyranellales > Reyranellaceae > Reyranella. The sequence goes on from NCHQ01000003.1 coordinate 252,802, forward strand.
TGCGATGGGTCAGCGCTTCCGACGCCAATTCGGGTTGCGCGAAAACATGACCCACACCCTTCGACAGCGCCGCGAGATCGACGTCTGTCGAATTCAGTGGATTGCCATGAAGAAGCGGTTCCAGCGTATCGCCTCGGGCCATTTCCACGGCTCCAGCCAACCTGCCGCCGATGGATCGTGTGAGAAGAAGATGAACTCCGCGCGTCCGACGAGGTTCTCGGCGGGCACGTACCAGCCGAGCTGGTCGCGATCGCGTGTCGAGCCGGAGAAGTCGCGCAGCATCAGCCGCGTTCGACTGTCCAGCGAGTCGTCGCGATTGTCGCCCATGACGAAGTAGCTGCCGGCCGGCACCAAGAATTCCGGCGTGTTGTCGGCCATGCCGTCGTCGCGATATTCGAGTACCGTGTAGCGGCGGCCGTTCGGCAGGGTTTCGCTGTAGAGCGTCCCCTTCTGATAGTGGCCGTTGTTGCCCTTCACATGATCGCCGACCTTCAGCCGGTCGACCGCCACGCCGTTGATGTGCAGCAGGCCGTTCGTCACCTGGATGCGATCGCCCGGCATGCCGACGATGCGCTTGATGTAGTCGGTGCGGTTCACGCCCTGGCCCTGGTCGCCGGGATATTTGAATACGGCGACGTCACCCCGCTCCGGCGGCGACCCGAGAATCCGGCCGGAGAAGACGCCAAGCGAAAAAGGGAAGGAATGCTTGCTGTATCCGTACGAATACTTCGAGACGAACAGATAGTCGCCCACCAGCAGGGTCGGGATCATCGAGCCGCTGGGAATGTTGAAGGGTTCGATGGCAAAGGTCCGGACGACCAGTGCGATCAGCACGGCATAGACCACCGTCCGGACGGTTTCTGCCCATCCGCCGGTCTTTTCCTGTGCTCTCTTCCGACGCTCAGCCACGTCCGTCATCGCCGTACCAGTTTGAACGAGCCGCGGCTATAGCAGGGCCCGGCGCCCCTGTCTCCCGCCCCGACCGCGGCATGGAAGCCTCGGCGATAGCCAAGAATGTATCGCAGTTCATGGACTGGGCACCGCCGAGATGATCACGACTGCTTGAGCCAGAGGGTATTCGTCCGTGATGCTCAAGTCGATCTGGGCCGTCATGCCGGCTGGCGTGATCTTCTGCAGGCGTGCCAGGGCCCCACCGGTCAAGGCGAGGGTCGGCTTGCCGCTCTTCTGATTGATCACGCCCATGTCACGCCAGAAGACCCCGGCCCGCAGGCCGGTGCCCAGCGCCTTGGCACACGCCTCCTTGGCGGCGAACCGCTTGGCATAGCTTGCCGCCCGGGCCGCGCGGCCTTCCGAGCGCTTCTGCTCGACCTCCGTGAAGACACGCTGGATGAACCGCTCGCCGAAGCGCTCCAGGGACTTCTCGATCCGGCGGATGTCGCAGAGGTCGTTGCCGAGCCCGATGATCACGCGGCCGCTCCGCCGGCCCGGGCGGCGTCCATGATCCGGCGCATCTCGCGGATCGCCGGCTCGAGGCCGACGAAGATCGCCTCGCCGACCAGGAAATGCCCGATGTTGAGCTCGCGCACCTCGGGAATGGCGGCGATCGGCGCGACGTCGGCATAGCTCAGCCCGTGACCGGCATGGCACTCGAGGCCCAGCTTCGCGCAAAGCGCCGCCGCTTTGCGGATGCGCTGCAATTCGGCCTGCTTGGCTGCGCCCTCGATCTCGCAATAGCGCCCAGTGTGCAGTTCGACGACCGGCGCGCCAAGCGCAACGGCCGCCTCGAGCTGGCGGGGATCGGCCTCGATGAACAGCGAGACGCGGATACCAGCCTCGCGCAGCCGGGCGATCATCGGCCTCAGGTGATTGTGCTGACCGGCGGCATCGAGTCCACCTTCGGTCGTCCGTTCCTCGCGCTTTTCCGGGACGATGCAGGCCGCGTGCGGGCGATGGCGCAGGGCGATGCCCACCATCTCCTCGGTCGCCGCCATCTCGAAATTCAGCGGCACCTTGAGTTCCCGCATCAGACCGTCGATGTCGGCATCGACGATGTGGCGCCGGTCCTCGCGCAGATGCGCGGTGATGCCGTCGGCCCCGGCCGCCTCGGCCAGGCGTGCCGCCCGCAGGGGATCAGGCAGGTGCCCGCCACGCGCGTTACGAACCGTGGCGACGTGATCGATGTTGATGCCGAGACGCAGGGGATTGGGCGCAGTCATACGCAACTTTCGCGGAGGGAGGTCGGGGGAGCCGTCAATTGCGGGCGCGTTCGACGGCGTTGATGGCGGGGGTGGCGCGCAGCGCCGCGGTAATGTCGGCCAGGTGCTTCACGTCGGACACCTCGACGTCGATCACCATGTCGAAGAAGTCCATCGACCGGTTGACGATGCGCAGGTTGGAGATGTTGCCCTGGTGGCGAGCGATCACGGTCGACAGGCTCGACAGGCTGCCGGGCTGGTTGGCGACGGTGATCTTGAGGCGGCCCGTATAGACGCCGCCCCCACCCTCGCTCACCGAATCCCAGCCGACGTCGATCCAGCGCTCCGGCGCTTCGGAGAAGCTCTCCAGGGTGGCGCAGTCGATCGTGTGAATGGTGACGCCCTTGCCGGTCGTGATGATGCCCACGATGCGGTCGCCGGGCAGCGGGTGGCAGCAGCGCGCGAAGTGCACCGCCATGCCCGGTATCAGCCCGCGAATCGCAATCTGCTCGCCGTCGAGCTTGCCCGCTCGCCCGCCCTCGCCCGCCTTAGACTTGCCGGTGCGGGCACGCGAGATCGGCACCACGTCGGCGCCTCCCTTCCGCGGCTGCTTCAGCCCCGGATAGACCGCCGTCAGGACCTCGCGCGCCCCGACCAGCCCGGCACCGACGGTGGCGATGAGATCGTCGGTCGAGGACTGCTTGAAATTGAGCCGGATGCCTTCGAGGCCCTTTTCGGTGACCTCGTAGCCCTCCTCGTGGAAGGCCTTGTCGAGCAGCGACTTGCCCAGCTGAATGTACTGCTCGCGCTGGCGGGTGCGGATGAAACGGCGGATCGCGGCCTTGGCCTTGCCGGTGACGACGAAACGCTCCCAGGTCGGCGACGGCGTCTGCGCCTTCGACGTGATGATATCGACCTGGTCGCCGTTCGAGAGCTGGGTGCGCAGCGGCAGCATGCGGCCGTTGATCTTGGCGCCGACGCAGGTGTCGCCCACCTGGCTGTGCACGGCATAGGCGAAGTCGATCGGCGTCGCGCCACGCGGCAGCGCGATCAGCTTGCCCTTCGGCGTGAAGCAGAAGACCTGGTCCTGGAACATCTCGAGCTTGGTGTGCTCGAGGAATTCCTCCGCATTGGGCGCCTTGTCGAGGATGTCCATGAGGCTTCGCAGCCAGGCATACTGCGGGGCATCGGTGGACGGCCCGCCCTGCTTGTAGATCCAGTGGGCGGCCACGCCGCGCTCGGCCTGGTCCTGCATTTCCCCGGTGCGGATCTGGATCTCGATGCGCTGGCCGAGTGGGCCGATGACGCCCGTATGGAGCGAGCGGTAGCCGTTGGGCTTGGGAACCGAGATGTAGTCCTTGAAGCGTTGCGGCAGCACCTGGTAGCGGCCGTGCAGCAGGCCGAGTGCCTGATAGCACTGTGCCACGTCCGCGACGATGATGCGGAACGCCATGATGTCGGAGAGCTGCTCGAAGGATACGTTCTTCTTCTGCATCTTCCGCCAGATCGAATAGGGCGTCTTCTCGCGGCCCGAAACCTGGGCCTCGAGCCCGCCCTCCTTCAGCGTGCGGATCAGCTCGACCTCGATCTGGGGCACCAGCTTGTCGCCGCGCTCGCGCAAGTAGCCCTGGCGCGCCAGCACCGAGGCCCGGCCATCGGGATTGAGCTCGGCGAAGGCCAGCTCTTCCAGCTCGCGCTTGACGTTCTCCATGCCGATGCGCGAGGCGAGCGGCGCGTAGAGGTCCATGGTCTCGCGCGCGATGCGTCGGCGGCGCGCCGGCTCCTTGATGTGGTGCAGCGTGCGCATGTTGTGCAGCCGGTCTGCGAGCTTCACCAGCAGCACGCGGATGTCCGACGACATCGCCAACACCAGCTTGCGCAGGTTCTCGGCTTCCTTGGTGCTCTCCGACTGGATCTCGAGGCGCGAGAGCTTGGTGACGCCGTCGACCAGGCGCGCAATGTCCTCGCCGAACAGGGAGGCGATCTCGTCGCGCGTGGCGTCTGTGTCCTCGAGCGTGTCGTGCAGCAGGCCGGTGACGATCGAGTCGGTGTCGAGGCGCATCTCGGCCAGGAGGCCGGCAACTTCGACGGGATGCGAGAAATAGGGGTCGCCCGAGGCGCGAAGCTGGTTGCCGTGCTTCTTCAGGCCGTAAACGTAGGCACGGTTGAGAACGTCCTCATCCGCATCCGGATCGTAGGACTGTACGCGTTCGACGAGTTCAAATTGGCGAATCATGGCAGTCGCCCACTATATGGGGACGATTGCGCTCACTCCACGACGTTTGCGCAAATAGCAGGCTGAACGCTTCTAGGGCTCAGCCTGCGGCCCGGCTATTCGGCGACGTCGTCTTCCTCGGCCATCGGCAGCGCCTTGGGCTGGGCGGCTTCCGCACCGCCCTGGGCCAGCGCCGCTGCGAGCTCCTGTTCGAGCTCGGCCATCTCGTTGACCTCCTCGGGCTTGTCGACGTCGGCATGCTTCTGCATGCCCGAGATCAGCGAGTCCTTCAGGACTGCCTGGTCGAGATGCACTTCCGCGATCTCGCGCAGCGCCACGACCGGATTCTTGTCGCGATCGCGGTCGAGCGTGATCTGGGCGCCGGCCGAGATGTCGCGGGCGCGCTGGGCGGCAAACATGACCAGTTCGAAACGGTTGGGGACCTGCACGATGCAGTCTTCGACGGTGACACGTGCCATGTCGGGAACCTCAAATTTCCTGGAAGCGGCGGGTTATACTCGTCCCTGCCCAAAAGGCAAGCCGGCGGGCTCGAAGGGCTCGGCGATCTGGTCGGGAGGGAGGGCTTTCAGGAGATCCCGGACGGAGGCGCCCGAGACGGGATGGCGCCAATCCGGCGCGAGATCGGCCAAGGGCCGCAGCACGAAGGCCCGACCGGTCATACGGGGATGTGGCAGCGTCGCCCGCGAAGGGCCCGGGCGCGCTATTTCCCCGCGATAATCGAGCAAGTCCAGGTCGATCAGTCGGGCTGCATTGGGCACGCTCCGGACACGGCCGAACAGGTCTTCGATCTCGTGCAGGACAGCGAGCAGCTCGTCCGCTCCCAGCGAGGTAGCGACCTCGCCCACCACATTGACGTACCAGGGCTGGTCCGAGGCCGGCACTGGCGCCGTCCTGTACCAATGCGAGTACCGCAGAACGTGCGCCTGGCGCCGGTCAAGCTCCAGCAGCGCTGCCTGCAGGGTCTCGCGGGGCGAGGCATAGGATGGGTGGGGCAGATTGGCTCCGGCCCCTATGAAAATCGGTCGGCGGTTTCCGTTGTCCACCAGCAAGCGCCCTCAACGTCTTGTGATCTATGGATGAAATACCTACTGTTAATATACTTTCGGTAGAGCGTGGGGTAACAGCTTCGGCTGCCTGCATTTTTTTGCTCGACCTGCGCATATTTTTTTTAAAAGGGCATGATCGCCATGAAAGGCCATTTTTACGAGAACGAGCGCGCCGCGCTCTTCATCGACGGCGCAAACCTCTACTCGGCCGCCCGCGCCCTGGGATTCGACATCGACTATCGCCGCTTGTTGAACGTCTTCCGCGAAAAGGGCCATCTGGTCCGCGCCTATTACTATACGGCGCTGGTGGAAGATCAGGAATACTCGCCCATTCGGCCGCTGATCGATTGGCTGGACTATAACGGCTACACCATGGTCACCAAGCCGGCCAAGGAATTCACCGATGCCATGGGTCGCCGCAAGATCAAGGGCAACATGGACATCGAGCTGGCCATCGATGTGCTCGAAATGGCCGACCATCTCGACCATGTGATCCTGTTCTCGGGCGACGGCGACTTCCGCCGGCTGGTCGAGGCCGTGCAACGCCGCGGCATCCGCGTCTCGGTCGTGAGCACCATCAAGTCCGCGCCGCCGATGGTGGCGGACGAGTTGCGCCGCCAGGCCGACGAATTCATCGAGCTGTCCGAACTGGCGCCCCTGATCGCCCGCACCCCGTCCGAACGTGCGCCCCGCCCGGCCGTGACGCCGCGCGAAGGCGACGCCGATATCGACGATGCTCCCCCTGAGTCGCTGATGCGGTCGGCCTGAGGCCTCCGGCGTCAGTGTCCGCCCAGGCCTTCGAAGAGCCGCCGCTCGACTGCCCGCGCTGTCCCAGGCTCGCGGCCTTTCGCCACGATCTGCAGGGCAAGTTCCCGGACTGGAAGAATGCGCCGGTCCGGTCGTTCGGCAAGCTCGAGGCCCGGATGCTGATCGTCGGGCTGGCCCCCGGCATGAAGGGCGCCAACCGCACCGGCCGGCCCTTCACCGGCGACTATGCCGGCGATCTCCTCTATTCGACGCTGTTGAAGTTCGGCTTCGCCCAGGGCACCTACCGGGCCGATCCCAACGACGGGCTGCGGCTCGTCGACTGCCGCATCGCCAACGCCGTGCGCTGCCTGCCGCCCGAGAACAAGCCGCTGCCCGTCGAGTTCACAGCCTGCCGGCCGTTCCTGCAGTCCGAACTCGCCGTCATGCCGGAGCTGCGGATCCTCGTGGCCCTGGGAAAGGGCGCCCACGACCAGATCCTGCGGGCGCTGACCGTGCGGCCCGCGGGTGCCTACCCGTTCATCCACGGCCGCCTGCACGCGCTGCCGACCGGGCTGATGCTCGCCGACAGCTATCACTGCTCGCGGTACAACACGAACACCGGTCGCCTCACGACCGAGATGTTTCACCAGGTCTTCGACGGCGTCCGCCGGGCCCTCGACGCCTGACGTCTCTCTCAACGCGAGAGCGCCGCGAACTCGCGCCGAAAAACAAAAAACCGACATCCTTTTGGCCGGAGCCACTGGAATGTCGGTTTCTATGGTTGCGGGGGCTCGCCTCCGCCACCAAAACGCGTTGGGTGGCGGGAATATACACGAGTACTGCAATAAGGCAAGCCAAAAGGATAAGCCTATTGTCGACCCGTGGTCCCCTGAGGCCAGCCAGCTTAGATCCGACCAACGCTTCATTCACATAGCCAAGGAGATCGGACGAAAGCCGAAGCTATCGCCCTGATCGAAAGGGCAGATTTCGGCTCGTTCGGCTCTCCTCGTGAGATGCGAATGCCAGGCAAAAGGACCGAAAAGACGATTCCGGTGTCGATCCGGCTGTCGGCGGACGAACGTTCCCGGCTCGAAGCAGACGCCGGCAGCAAATCGCTCAGCGAATACATCCGCGCCCGCTTGTTCAGCGGCGCGGCCCGCGAGCGCCGGGTTCAGACGACAACGACCAATGCCCGCCAACTGGCTCACCTTCTGGCCGCACTCGGCGCAAGCGAGCTCGGCCCTAACCTGCGCGAGCTGGTCCACGCTGCCAGGATCGGCGCGCTACCCATAACCCCGGACACGGTCGAGGCCCTAACGGCCGCCTGCACTGCCACCATCGAAATCAGGAACGGGCTGATGACGGCGCTTGGCCTGGTCGAGAGGACTCAAGATGATCCTTAAAGCCAGCCAGCGTGCCGGCGCCAAACAACTGGCGTTACATCTGCTCCGGACCGATGAGAACGACCATGTCGAGGTACATGAGATCAGGGGCTTTGCCGCCGATGACCTGGTTGGCGCGCTCCGGGAAGCCTACGCTGTTTCTCGCGGCACCAAATGCCGGCAGTACCTCTTCTCACTGAGTTTGAGCCCGCCCCAAACCGAAAACGTCGAGATCCCCGTCTTTGAGCAGGCAATCCAGACGATCGAGGATCAATTAGGCCTAAATGGTCAGCCCCGTGCGATCGTGTTCCATGAAAAGAACGGTCGGCGGCATGCACACTGCGTCTGGTCGCGCATCCGGGCATCCGACATGCGGGCGATCAACATGGCCCATTTCAAGACCAAGCTGAAGGACATCGCCCGAGAGCTCTTCATCGAGCATGGCTGGAATATGCCGCGCGGTTTCGTGGCCAGCGAAGAGCGTGATCCGCTCAACTTCACACGAGATGAGTGGCAACAGGCGAGGCGTATCAATCGCGATCCGAAGGCCATCAAGAAGCTGTTTCAAGATTGCTGGGCAGTCTCGGATTCCGGGAAAGCATTCAGGCAGGCGCTGGAAGCGCGTGGCTACTACCTCGCTCAAGGCGATCGGCGCGGCTTCGTCGCGGTAGACTATATGGGCGAAATCTACTCGATCTCGCGCTGGACCGGCGTTCGCACGAAGGATGTCGCTGCAAGACTAGGCGATCCCTCCTCCCTTCCCGATGTGGAAAGCATCAAAGCGCGGCTGCATGACCAGATCGATGCGAAGCTGGCGCGGTTCCGGCTGGAGGCCAAGGCGGAGTTCGACACTGCGCGATCCGGCCTCCTTGGTTCAAAACGAAAACTTGTGACTTGGCAGCGCGACGAGCGAAAATTCCTGATCGACCTGCAAGCCGCGCGCTGGGCAACTGAAGCGCAATCGCGCCAGCAACGCATGCGAAAAGGCCTCAAGGGCCTGTGGGACTGGCTTACCGGCAAGCGTGGTGCGATTATCGCGCAGAACAAGCGTGAGTATGAGGCCGCGCGCTTGCGCGATCAGTCCGAACGCCAAACCTTGATCGAACGCCAGATTGCCGAGCGGCAAACACTGCATCGACAGATAAGAGAACACGAGCATAGGCTAGATTTCACACTTGCGGAATTGCAAGCCTTCCCTCGTCGACACCCCGAGGGGCAAGATCTCCAACCGGTACAGGAGAAACGCAATCTCCGGCGCCGCAGACGGCGATATGCTCCGCGGCCCGAGTTTTAAGGGCGTCCCGGAGCACTCATTACTTGGGAGATATGGGAGGGAAACATGATCGGTGGGGATCACCTTACCTGGGCTGAGCGGCGCGAGTGGAAGCTGATGGGATTGTCGCAGAAGAGCTACGATCTCAGAGTTCTAGTGAGCCGCATTGGCCGCGATTATGTTGAGCCGATCTACCTTGCGCCGTGCTGGCGCGACATGGAGCCATTGCCACCCCGCCCCAAGGTTCATTGGCAAGAAGGCCATGCTGATTGACTCACAAAACTAGCTACCAGTTCTTTGGAGAGATTCCGGCCGAAGGCCGAACACCACCGATGTTCTTCGGAGCCGATACCTCGACTTCATCAACGGAGCGCAGCTTTTGTCAAAGGCGGCGTAAGCCGGGACCAGAGCCACGCGCAAGCGCCAGTGCGCGAGCATGGCGAGGACCCGCCCTTTAAGAAAGCGAGCACTGGTGATCATCGTGGCGCGGTGCAGCTCTAATCACGATCCTTCACATCCGCCAGTTTCGCCTTCGCTGGTAATATCGACTGCCGCCTCCAAGCCTCGGCTGCCAGTTCTGAATCGACGGCGGCATCGGCACCCTGACCACAGGCTGGACGTTCGCCCCGCAATTGATACCAACCAGCGGTCCGCCGCTTACAACTGCGTCTAGAAAGCTCTTCCGGAAGATGGGCATGATCACGGCCATGCCCTCTTGCTTTGACGGAAGTGATGCCCATAGCACCGGAGCACCAAAACGCGGTGCCTCGCTTGCCTCCTCGAGCTCTCCAAAATCGAATAGGACGAGTGTCCCGCTATTCTCCCATTTGCGGAGCAACAGACACTCTTGCCTTGGCACAAGCACCGTCAAGGGATTGGCCTTCACAATTTTGCCGTGGCGCAGCGAGGCATAAAACTTCGTTGCATCACTTTTCAATCGCTGGCCATTCACGACCCACAGCATCGGCCGATAAAACGCCTCACGAGAGCTACGCTCTTCTTCTGAGATCGGCGAGTTCTGCAACTCGATAACCTGCCCGTGAGCTGTCTTCACATCCGCTATATGTCGTTCCCCGTTGTCCGCACGGTGTATCACTTCCTGACAATCCTCCGGGAAGCATCCCTTCCACTGGCGGTGCCATTCCGTTTCAGGCTCCCATCGGTGATCAACGATACCCGGCGGATGCGCCCAGTGCGCTTGCCTAAATCTTCCACACCGTGGCCGCAAAGCCACCTCACAGATCGGGCACGTTCCCAACAATCCACGCGATGCTTCGCTACGCTGGCCGTCAACAATTGCATATCTCATCTTCATGCTCCCATGGCTTCTCGAGCACACGCCATGTCTGGCGCGCGCGGACTTGTTGTCGCTTCTGTGGTGCCGATGGGAGGGCAGCGTGGGCGCTGCTCGTTACTTCTTCTACGACCCGTTCATTCGGGCGTTCTTTCTTTTGGCCACCGGAGGCCAAATCCATTCAAAATCGATTCGCCTCCGGCTGTCAACTGAAGGAGAGCTCGCTATTTTACGCTACATAGTCTGCAGCCGCTTCGCTCCCGTATCAATCACGCGCGCTTTACCTTCAACTACAGCGAAGACTTCAATTCGCCGATAGTGAGCACCATGTTCTTCTGCATAGTCCGCCAAGCCCCTGAGCTTTGGTAGTGCGTCGGCAAACTGTATTCCATGGGGATCAATAATGTCGGCGGCAACTGTCCCGTCAGGAAGCCGGGCGAAGAAAATGAAATCGGGACGAACAACCTTACTCTCAGCGCCTTCGTCGTAGGTAATGCCAAGCGAGTCCTGACTTGCGCGAGCTGGGTTTCGATACCAGCCGATTATACCGTCGCGCTTCAGTTCGGCGACCAAAACCTTGGTTTCCCAAGTAGACGTAAAGTCTGCCGGAAATAGTCCATCCTCGTCGCAAAGAAGGTGTTTTTCAAACCGGGGAAGTGGCTCTTCCGATCCATCGGCCTTGCGGACCGTCGACATTTGCAGCCAAGTATTGGGTCTAGCCAAATCGACGGGAAGCGGATCAGCGCTCATTTCGCGAACTTGCCTATAAACCTCTTGGCGTTCGTCGGCCAGACTCTTAATTGGTACCCGGTAGTTTAGCAAGCTTTTCCGCTGCGGCGTCGAGGTCGTCCTTGACGTCAGACACTAGACCAAACGCAGCTATCTGCGTAGCCCCACCGAACAGTCGTGGCAATCTCGGCGATAAGGCCGTTGTGGACCTCAACAAGTTTTTCCTTCGCGATTCTCTCGCCGTTGATTTCGACCCCACCCGTCCTCGACCTTTCAGCAATAGATATCAAGTCGCCTAGATGAGTCAGATAGTGTTCGATGTGTGATGTGTCGCCGCAATCGCTCGTGACAAAGTCAAGCACACGCTTAGCCGGTACATCGTTGGCAAATATTAGTGTTCGCGCTTGATGCAGAACACGTTCTGTAAGCGCCAACATCAGAGGTATATTCGCGGGGAAACTTACCCCAGCTCCCAGCAACCAAGTCTGCTTGGGGCTATTGAGGTGCCTCTCAAATTGTTCGACGACATCAGTCTCTTGTGGCGGCATTTTATCTCTGGGTTCTTTTGATCAGCGCCCGGCCCAGTTGTATCATTTAATTGCTTATCGGCCAACATATTACATACATCGGGCGCGTGTTGGGGTATTTCTGGGACGCGATGCGAGCAGCAGTGTTGCAGGACATTGCAAGTAACTGCTCGAGATCGTTGCCACTGGGCGCACGGTTCATGGTGCTGACCAGGCCCGATTCCAAGGCGTCTAGCGTGGGGGATGCAACGGGGGCGCGCGCAGCGGCCCCCTTGCCGCAGCGTCGCAGGCGCGCAGTCTTCCCGTGCTGTCCTACAGCACACATCTTGCGCACAGCGTCTTTCTTCCTCTTTTTCCGTAGTCATAGCCTCATGCTCTCCGGCTCACGACGTCATGCCTCCTGGCCATTTCTTGTCATGGTCATCTCGAGACCGTTCATGTCAGGCGTCATCGTCATGCCAGGGCTCAAGTCGGCATCATCATCCCCCGTCTCGTCTGGCCTCAAGCTCATGTTGGGGGATTTCGTGCTGTCAGAAGTCGGAATTATGCCGGGCTGCGCATGGCTACGGTTCTCCGAGTGGGAAATAGGAACATTGTCCTAGTGACGATGTGTACTTTTTTTGGTACATTAATGGCATGTCGGAGATACCAGCCAAACGCCTGCCGGCCAGATTTTTCGCGAATGAGAGCGGCAACGAACCCGTGCGGGACTGGCTCTTATCCCTGTCCGACGAAGACCGGAAGATCATCGGCGGCGACATCAAGGCCGTGGAATTTGGATGGCCGATCGGCATGCCGATATGCCGCCCGATATCGGGCCGCAAGGGCCTCTGGGAAGTGCGCAGCAACTTGCCCGGCGGACGCATAGCAAGGGTCTTGTTCTGCATCCATGACGGCCATCTGGCCCTGCTGCACGGGTTCGAAAAGAAGACCCAAAAGACACCCGATCGCGACCTTGATGTAGCGGTCAAACGCATGAAAGGACTGCAACGATGACCAGAACCAGAACCGAAAAAGGCAAGCTCGGATCGACCTTCGATAGCTTCCTCGAGGAACAGGGAACCCTCGCTGAAACGACGGAGCAGGCCATCAAGCGTGTGATCGCCTGGCAGCTCGGCGAGATCATGGCGAAAGAGAAGATCACGAAGGTTGAGATGGCCCGCCGCATGGCGACCAGCCGGGCGCAGCTCGACCGGCTTCTCGATCCTACCGATGACTCCGTGACGCTTGCCACGCTCACCAAGGCGGCAAAGGCTGTGGGGCGTGCACTCAAGCTTGAGCTTACCTGATGTGGGTCCAGGATCTGGTGCCGCACAAGCGGCGAGCGCAGGGGTCTGCTTTCTATCCGGATCAACCAGCAATGGCGCACCTGCTGCGAGTGGCCAACGGACGCGACCGGCCCTTCGAATGTCGAAATCGCGGACTACCTGGAATTGGGAGAATGAGCATGCCCAAAAGACCACCGATCCATCCCGGCGAAATTCTTGCCGATGAGCTGACCGAGCTTGCAGTAACCCCGACCGAGCTGTCCCGGCAGATCGGCGTGCCGCCCAATCGGGTACTGCGGATTATCCACGGACGGCGCTCGATTACCGGGGATACGGCGTTGCGCCTCGGCCACTGGTTCAAGACCAGCGCCGAATTCTGGCTCAATTTGCAAACGGCTTATGACCTACGCCTTGCCCAGAAGGCGGTGGGCGGAGTTGTCGCCAACCTGCCGGCCCGCCCCGAACTCGCTCCGGAGCGCATTTAGTCTGGATCGAGGGACATCATGGCGGTCGATGCTTTCATATCTTACTCCCACGCCGACGAAGCGGCGCTCGGCCGGCTGCACAAGCACCTGGCGATGCTGCAGCGCGATACCCTGCTGAATACCTGGACGGACCACGCCATTCTGCCGGGCACGCGGCTGGACGGAGCCATTAGCAAGACTCTGGAAGGCAGCCGCCTCTTCCTGGCTCTGGTGAGCCCCGATTATCTCGCCTCCCGGTATTGCTACGATGTCGAATTCAAGCGCGCCCTGGAGCTGGAGGCGCAGGGCAAATTGCGCATCATCCCGATCATTTTGCAGCCCTGCGACTGGCAGAGTTCTCCGCTGAGCACGTTTTTGGCGCTGCCCAGGGACGGCAAGCCGGTCTGCGACTGGACCAACGAAAACAATGCGTATCTGGACGTCGTCACGAATTTGCGCCGTATCATTGACGATCTCGGCCGACCCGCGCCGATGACAACGCCCGCGCGACCGGCGGCCGCTGGCGGGCGCAAGCTGCGCGTAAAGCAGGATTTCGATGCGATCCAGAAAGCCGAGTTTGCCGATGACTCCTTCGAGGCGATGAGGGCGTATTTCGCTGAATCGTGCGAAGAGCTCAACGGCATCGGCGATAGCAACCTGAAAGCCAAGTTCGAGTCCATGAGCGCGACCGCGTTTACCTGCACGGTCGTCAACCGTGCCAAGCGCAGCGGCGGCGAAGCGCATATAACGGTCCGGAACAACAAGGGTCAGCGCCACTTCGGAGAGATCAGCTATTTGCACGAGAGGCACGCTTCGGGGAACTCGGCTAACGGGTCCGTCCGGGTCGAAGCAGACGACTACAGCCTCTATCTGAGCATGGATTCCTTCTTCGGACGCGATAAGGAGAAGCGCTATTCGGGCAAGGAGGCGGCAGAGGCCTTGTGGCTGGATCTGGCGCAAAGAGCGGGCGTCGAGTACGAGTGAATCGGTCCTGCCGAAGTCTAGCGAGGCTGGCGAAGACGCCCCTCCCCCGGCGTCAACCGACGGGTGGCTTCGTGAGGCCGCTCGAACAGGCGGCCGAATAGAGCCCGGTCCGGTGCGACCGGACGCGCCATTCCCGTGCTCTCGGACGAAAGGGCTCGCCCTTCGCGGAGATAGAGTTCCAGCGTACAATCGCTCTGCCATCGATCAACATGAGCACTCGGCATGCTTCGCCCCCGTCGACCTGCCTCGACCAAGATCAAACGAACTCGCAGGCCAAAGGAGATCTGGGTCGTCCTACCGCCTAGACCGCCGGAAGTTGAAGACCGCGCGACCGTGCACGGGTTCGGATGGCTCTATTTCCTGGGCTCGATGCAGCAGGAACAAGTCGACAAGCTGAGATTCGGGGTCAACCCGTACGACGATTCCGAATGGGAGGCCTTTGTCCGCTGGTACGCGCTCTACTGCCGGAGACCGGCCCACAAGCATAATCGCGGCACGGTCTTTCCACTCAGCCCCGACGAGCTGCGCGATCGGCTCAAGAGGCATTGAGCAAATAGAAAGGCCCCGCCGAAGCGGGGCCTTGGGATGGCGGCCTAGTTGGACTCGTCGTGCTCGGACCCGTTGACGGGGACGAGAAAGAGAACGCCCTGACGCTGGGCCAGTTCGACGGGAATGATGTCGAGAGAGACGATCCCGCCGGCCTTGCCTTGCTTACGGCCCCAGACGGCGCCGATCTCCTTAGGGCGGGCGAGAATGTCCCGGCCCTCGGCGTCCTGGCCGGTTATCCGGGAGAAGGTAACGCGAAACATCGGCAGTTCTGCCTTGGTGGTCTTCATGGTCTTTTCCTTTCGTTGTAAGGGCTGGACGATCCAGCCGATGCGCGAAAAGGACCGCAGGCAGAGCCGATCCGGTCATGGACTACACGGGAGGGAGCGCAGCGCACCGAATGGAGCGGGCCGGACATTGACCGGTCGGTGACCTGCGGTAGGCGCACTCGGTCAGGCTGGATCGGAGCAGACTAAACGACAGGAAAAGCCCACAATCCACCGACCAGAACTCGGTATGCCCTTAGCGCCAAGCGAAGGCGTCATCGACAAGCGGGTGGAGGCCCGGGCGGCGTCGGGCCGCCCAGAGCCGCTCGAACGGCCGGGCGACCCTTGGCACGCGTTCACCCGGTCGTGAGTCGTGATACGCCCCACTCTGCCGCCGCCATTGCCTCGATGAGGTCATCTCGGACGCCGGCCACGATGAGCGCGGCCCATGTGCCGTTTTCTTGTTGGTACAGACGGGCGAGTGGGCAAGCGAGCCCTGAGGGCATGTACCAGACAAGCCGGTGTCCGCTTCCGTCCGGCTCCCAGTCGAGCACGCCCCGCGCGATGCCCTCGAGCGCAGCAGCAGCCCCGTTGAACGTTCCGGCGATCCACAGGGCGAGCAGCGCCTTCGTCCGCTCGTCCGGAAGGCTGCCCGTCTCTGCTAGCGCCTGCGCAAGCAGCGCAGACTCGAGTTGAGCAGTGAAGCGGGACACAAGGTCGTCGGTTTCGGTGAAGATCCGCATTGGTGGTTTTTCCTTTTCTGTTCATGGGCTGGCCAATCCAGCCGATGCGCGGGAAATACCGGGCGAGAGCGAGGCAACGCATGGACAACACGGGAGGCGCAGCCGAATGGAGCGGGCCGGACATTGCGCGGGCGAGCGCGCGCGGTACCGCGTTATCGGATAAGGATGGATTGGCTGCTTGCCCCTGGTCGGAAACAAATCAGTCGGCGGGCACCACAGGCGGACAGAATGTTCAGAGCCAACCATGCAGTCAAAGTCCTCCAGCGCGAGTATCCATCGAGCGCGATCGGGCGGTCGATGCTGCCCGCTTGTAGGGACACGTTCCAGGGGGGCCCACATGAAAGGCTAAAGCCGCGCGGGCGGTTCGACTTGCGCCGGAGCTAGCGGGGACGGATACGCATAGGGGCGGAGACCAAGGATCGGTCGCCGGCGATGTGCTGGATGATGAGGCGAAGCAGACAAGCCGGTGGCCTCCAGATGGCGGCCACCAAACCGGGATTGCCGATGAGAGTGCTGATGCCGTGACGGCGGAGCAACTCATAGGTCAGCTCGCCGTCGCCGGCCTGCCTTTCGCGTCCGTGCTGCTGTCAGGTTATGCTCTGCGGCACGACCACAATGGGACGGGAGTCAGTCAAGCCATGAGCATTTCATTCCTCCATTCGCGCGGGACGGAGTGCCCCATCGAGATCCCGGCCATCGGCCTCGATCTGTTCGTCCGCCTGCCGCCCGCGATGAGCGACGGCGCGTTCTGCTTTATCGAGACGATCAACGCGCCCGGCGCGGGGCCGCCACGGCATCGCCACCGCGAGGCCGAGATCTTCCGGGTGATCGAGGGGCGCTACCTCTACGAGGTCGACGGCCGGCGCTTCTTCGCCGAGGCGGGAGACGTGGTCAGCATTCCGGGGGGCGTCGCGCACGGGTTTGTCAACGTGACGGACGCGCCGGCCCGCCAGTACATCCTGATGACCCCGGCGCTCGACGCCGCGGCCTTCTTCACCGAGCTCGCAGGCACGATGCGCGGCGGCGTACCCGATCAGGCGGCGCTGAATGCCTTCGGCGCCAAGTGGAACGTCCAGTTCCTCGGCCCACCCTTGCGCCCGGACGACCAGCCGACCGCCTGATCGCCATTCATGTGGAGCAACTCATGTCGGATCGAGACTTCAAGCGTTGGCTCTGCCTGGGCTGCGGCTTCTCCTACGACGAAGCCCTGGGCCTGCCCGAGCATGGCATTTCGCCCGGGACACGCTGGGCGGACATACCGGACGACTGGTGCTGCCCGGATTGCGGCACGCCGAAGCATCTCTTCGAGATGGTCGAAATCCCCTATGCGCCCGGCCAGCCCACCCCGCAACGGCCACCCCTCTGACCCTCAGGACGGAAGCGACATGTCCAACTCGTTCATCCTGCGCGCTGCAGATCGCGGCCACGAGACGATCCTCTCGACGGGGCCGACGGCATCCTATGTCGGCGGCCACCCGGATGCGTTCATCACGCGCCAGTCGAGCTTCAACTTCCATGACTACCAGTCCGGCCGGGCAGGTTTCGGCCGCATCCGCGTGTTCGGCGACGAGACCTTCAACAACCCCGGATGCAGCTACAACATGCATCCCCATCACAACTTCATCATCTGCGCCTTCGTGCTGTCGGGCCGGCTGCAACACATCAACACGACGGGCAACAACGACGAGCTCCTGGCTGGGGACTACTACGCATTCTCCGCCGGGTCGGGCGGTCTTCATACCGAGATCAACGTTCACCGGGAGCCGATGAACGCGATTTATCTATGGATGCTGCCGGACCATCTATATTTGCCGCCGTCCTATGTGCGCGGCCGCTTCGATGCCGAGGCAAGCGCCAACCGGATAAAGCCCCTGCTAGGCGCAGATGCGGCTTTGCCGATTCCCCAGGACGCCAAAGTGTCGCGTCTATTCTCGACCAAACCCGGTCGGCACGTTTATCGCCCACGTTCCTCAGGGCATGGCGTCTACTGCTTCGTCATCGACGGCACTCTGGCGTGTGATGGCACCACGCTCGGCAGCCGCGACAGCAAGGGGATTTGGAACGCCACGGAGGTTGTGCTCGAAACGGGCGACGCCCCGGCCGATGCGCTGCTCGTGGAAACCATCTTGTAGGAGATTGTCACACAGGAAGTGACCTCGAAGTCGACCGATCAGCCCATACCTCCAAGCTGAGGTGGTGCGAGGGCGGCTCGACGCTCCATACTCATAGGGCGTTCGGGTGCGGCATCCGCCGGCTGTGGGAGCGATGCCCTGTCTATCTCAGCTCGCTGCGCTTCATTGCGTTGCACGACATCGCGTACCGCCCTTGGCATGGATTTTTCGAGGTCGGCATCCAGCTGGTCAAGATCATCCTTCGTCAGGCCACCTTCCTTGACCTTCACACGCGCGTCGTCCAGTTTTTGCTGGTAATCTTGCAAATGCGCTCGCTCTTCTTGGAGTGTGACTTCTCGCTCGCGATTGGCTTGATATAATTCCCACGACGGCTTGCCTGGGTCGATCTCGTCCGCTCGAATCACGTCTGCGCGGACCTCCTTACCGACTTCATCAAACACCTGCTTTCCATCGCGAGTGCGGAAGACTCGTCGGCCGTCAGGCAAGACATGGGCCTCCAGCAACATCTGGTCGAGCTGCTTGCGCACCTCTTGGAGTTTGTCACCGTTTTCCATCAGGGCCTCGACGGTCGCTGTGTCGTAGCGATCTAGCTTCACCGTGAATTCCTGAAGCTGTACGGGTGTGGCCATCATGGCCACAAAGGCTTCTGCGTTGCGACGATCTTCGATCTCTTCCTTGCGTTCACGCGCAATCCGCTTCCGCATTTCATCACTCAGGCGCTCGCGATCGATCCGGTCAAGCGTCGCGCGCTTCATAAACTCCGCTTTGAGTGCGTAAATCTCGGCCCTCAGCTCCATCCTAGCCGCACTCCTTCGCTACCATTGCCGCGACGATGGCACCCGGCATGTGATCCTTGAATCTATTGAAGGCCTGATACACATCCTGAATGCGGTCCTGCTTGCCGTAAAACCAGTCGTAGATGCACTTCATGCCCTTAGTTTGTTTGTCGTCTCGGGCATAGCGGGCATAAGCGAGGCCCTCGACGACGCCTGCGACGAACGGAAAGCGCTCGGCCTGGGGCATCTTCTCCATGATGATCCCGGCGGTCATGGTTTGGGCCTGTGCTTGCGGAAACGCGAACGGCGTTGAAGCCAGACACAGCGCCAGCGATGCCGCAGCTTTCCGGGCGTTCTGCGCTATTTTCCTTTTCAACATATTCGACCAAATTTGTTGCAATTTCCATATGCCGTTAGGATTATGTTATTCTTTAAGGACTACTATTAGGCAGCCGCAGAGAATAGCCATTCCGGTGGCGAATCTATTCCTTCGGCTCAGGCTCACAGAAAGGGTCGATTATGTTGAACGCCGCGTTTTGCGGCGAGGCTATTTAAGTGGCTGTTTGTATGAGAAAAATTGGATACTTGCGTGTCTCGACGCTGGAACAGCGCCCGGACAGACAGATCGTAGGCCTTGAGCCCATATGTGATGAGCTCCACGTAGAGCGACTCTCCGCCGATCGCCGACGGCGGCCCATCTATGACAGCGTCATGGCCCGGCTGTCCCCTGGCGATACCTTGATCGTGTGGGATCTGGACCGGGCCTGGCGGTCGTTGCGGGACGCGTTGAACGAGATTGCCAGGCTGGAATCGAGAGGGATCACATTGCGGGTCGTCGGGCTGCAGCTCGATTTCAGCAGTCCCAGCGGAATATTCACCTATCAGGTTCTGGGCGCCTGCGCAGAGTTCGAACGAAGGATGCTGTCTCAACGAACGCGAGAAGGGCTAGCTGCCGCTCGAAGGCGCGGAGTTCGGCTAGGACGGCCACCAAAGCTTGATGACGATCAATTGATCGAGGCCAACCAATTGCTAAGCAATCCAGAAACGACGATTGCCAGTGTGGCGCGGGATCTCGGTGTCGCCCCATGGTCATTGACGCGTTCGATTAGAAGACTGGCAGCGCGTAGTGGCACAACGGACTGGCCTGAGGTCTCGTCATAAGAAACTCTGAGTGTGACTTGATCCACGCCATGCTCTCCACTGGCGGCGCTGTAGTCAAACAGAGAGATGCAATGCTGAGCCCCAACCGCCTGCGCTAACTGACGAAGGGGGCTGCATCCCCTTTCTCCGTCACACCGACCATATCCCGCTGCACCCTATTTGACCGCGAAGCTCTCCAGCTTCTTTCCGGACTTCAGTGCTGCAGCAAGCCAACGCGGCTTGTTTCCACGCCCAGCCCATACCTGTGAGCGATCCTCGGGATTGCGGTACTTCGGCGCCAGCTTCCTACCCTTGAGGGGATGCGATTCTGCACCTGGTGGAATCTCCCTAGCTGACGACGGACTTTTCTTAAGCATACTGATGAGGGCTTCACGTTCGCGCGCCATATGCAGCTCAATTGCCGCTCCGATCTGTGCCCGCGTATTGAGAAGTTCCTCAAAAGACATCGATCGAAGCTTCTTCATTGAATATCCTTTAACATATAGTGTGCTCGCTGAGCGCTGGCACTGCTGCCTATCAAATATCTCGGTACACTCAAGGAATATTCTCTTCGCTATCTCCGATCCGAGAACGTCCTGGACCAGGCTCATGCCGACCAAACCTTTCGTTCAATCGTTGGGCGACAATCGCGGAGCGGGCTAGATTCTTCCTCAACGAGGCGGCACTCCGGTTTCATCCAGAGCAACGGATTGGGCCGCGTGAGGACCATGCCTGAGTGGAACTGCAGCGGGTTGCTTTACCCTGCAACGCCCCTTAGAAACCTGCGGCAGAGACAGTTACCGCAACAGCTACCTGGCTTGAGACTCGCGGATGACGAATAGGGGTGACTTTTCCCGCGAAGTCGGCCCCGAGGACGACGATATCACAACCCACACGACGCCAGCTGTTCAAGCTGCCTCATTGCGCTTTCCTGCAAGACTCTAGCGTCGGTCGTCAGCCATTTTCCTGAGGGCATCCGCCCGCTTTCCAAGCTATCGCGCAAGGCGTCGATGGCGGCGCGCAACGCGGCTTCTATGGCATCGCCTGCAGGTGGGGGCGCGAGCTGGCGGGGCTCTCGCGCCGCTCCTGCTAACAAAGCACCTTCGTGTGATGCAAGCCGTTCAAGCTGCCGCGCTGCGTTCTCGTAGGAAAGCTTTACGTCGACCGTCAGCCATGCTCCCGAGGGCATTCGTCCGCTTTCCACACTGTCGCGCAAGACGCTGGCGGCGGTGCGCAATGCAATTTCCATGTCGCTCATACCGTTGCCCGCTGGCGACGACATAAGATGGCGAAGCTCTTGCGCCGCCTCCGTCAGCAAGACGCCGAGTCCCTCATGGTCCTGGCCGAGCTTGCCCGCGGCTAGCTCAAGTCGTGCAATCAGATTTGAATGTTCGGTGTTCTTCATTGGGCCTCATGATTTAGATTGGCGGCGGCAAGCAGCTCGGGCCGGATGTGAAAAGCTGTCCCCCGCCGCCATTCGCCGTCGATGCGATGAGCTTGGTGGCGTCCGCCGACGAGGCAACGCCATACCAATTGTCGCCACCGCTGGTGGAGCGGTCCGTCCACGTGACGCCACTATCGGCCGAGGTGACAAGTTTCCCGTTTCGCCCGACCGCGATCAGCTTCGTGCCATCAGCCGACGAGGCGACGCCTTCCCAAGCGCCGCTGAGAGCGCCACCGCCCGTGCGGATCGTCCAACTGGCGCCACTGTTCGCTGACGTGTAGATGTACCCGCTTTCCTCCGTAGCGACGAGCTTGGTGCCATCCGCCGACGAGGCAACGTCACTCCACGCCTCGCCGGTGCTGCTGCGAGCGGTCCAGTTGATGCCGCTATCCGTCGAGGTGTAAATAGACCCATACGCCATAGCAACGAGCTTGGTACCATCCGCCGACGACGCTATGCCACCCCAAGAGTGGCTGGTAGCGTGGTAGGGATCGCGGGCGGTCCACGTGGAGCCGCTATTCGTCGAGGTGTAAATATACTCGCCATATACCGTTGCGACGAGCTTCGTACCATCCGCCGACGATGCGACGTGCCGCCAGTCGCGGACGCTGTTGCGGGCGGTCCAGTTGGCACCGCTGTCCGTCGAGGTCCAGATCTGGCCGCCATTCACCACCGCGACGAGCTTGGTGCCATCCGCGGAGGAGGCAACGCCCCACCAGTTTCGGTTACTTGCACGGGCAGTCCACGTAACACCGCTATCAGCCGAGGTATAGATCCTCCCGCCATCCGTCAGAGCGACAAGTTTGGTGCCATCATCCGAGGACGCAACGTCCCGCCACGGCCGATCGCTGTCGCGAGGCGTCCAATCGACACCGGACGGCCCCTCATCCAAACACACGCAGCCCCACCCGGACGCCGTTTTGTAGACCAATTCGTTTTCCATGCAGTCAGGCAGCGCACTCCCGCCGACCGGCGCCCATGTTCCGCCACTGTTCTTGGCCTCGATCGTTCCGCCACTGTCGCGGATGCCGTAGCCGGTCGTCCCTCGCGTGGTGCTCCAGTTCCAATATTTACCCGCGCCAAGGCCGCCATCATTTGCTGAAAACACGCCCCACCCGTGGGCGCCATTTTCGAAGTAGCCTGCGAAACCCGCCGCGCTGTTGCTCCGGCCCAAGACACCGTAATTGGCGCCTGTCGCTGCGCTGCCATAGCCGTAAACGCCGGTGCCGCTCGTGCTCTGGGACTGGCCGTAAAGGCCATACGTCGTACCGGCCGCATTGTCCGCGAGGGCGTTAATACCGACACCGGTTGAACTCTTGGACAGACCGGTGACGCCGTACGTGTTCCCGGTGGTGGCGAGCGCCTCGCCTTTTGTACCGACCGCACCGGGCGTCGCGCCGCTCGTCTGACCGAATACGCCCGTGGCACTCCCGCTATTGGCCAGGCCCATCACAGCCACGCCGCCAGCTCCGGTGTTAGAACCGAAAACGCCGTAATTGCCTGCGTTTGTTGTGGTGCCCTCGACGCCGGCCGACCCCAGCAGCCTTGTAACGGCCTCGATCTTCGCGTTGGTAAGAGCCCTGATATAATCGACCTTGATGGAAGGCTTGCCTGCATCGGTGGTTGAATCCACGCCGAACACGACGTCGCCGCCCTGATTATTCACTTCCAGATCCTTGTCGATCTCGGCGATGGTCGGGGCACCGCCTTTCAGATTCCAAAGAGTGTCGGACGTAGCGCCCGAACCGGACGAAATGCTTGCCTCGGCGTAACCGTATGGCAGGACGATATCGTCGCTGCCCCCGACCTTCACCACATAGTCGGGCGCGTCGGCGCAGCTCGTCTGGAAAACCTTGTCGGGTCCGGCCGAAAGAACGGCGATGGCAGGACCGTTCGCGGCCGCCGCGCCCTTCAAGCGAAGAAGCGGCGTCGCGCAAGTCGTTTGAATGTCGGTGCCGTGATCCCAGGCGCAATAGCCGTAGGTGGTGCCCCAGGGGTCGGTGAGCGACGCTCCGATATTGGCGGGAAGAAAGCCGCCGCCGCCGGGCGGTGTGCCGGTGCCCGAGAGACTCCACGCGACCGGCTCCGCCGTACTATCGCCGTCGCAATCGCCGCCGCCGGGCTGGTTCGACGCCATCATGATCGCCAGCTTGCCAGAGGCGAGCATGTTGTTCTCGGCAATCGTGTTCTGCGTCACGCGGGACATCGTGCTAACGGGCCCGCGCATGACCACGGTCATGCCGGCCGCCAGCACACTTCCCATGGCGACCGCGCCGAACAGCGCGAAAAGTACAGACCCGGACTGTCCGTGGGCGGTGCTATGCTCGCGACGCCAAACACGCCGCGTCCTCCTTAAATGCCAAAATCTTGCTCTCAAAAATCGATCCATATCTTCTGTTTCTATCAATCTCCGTTGTCGTTCGAGACATTCGCAATCGCCAGCCGCTATTCGGTGTCGATCAAGGGGGTGGCGGGCAGCCCAGGCCGGAAGTCGATGTGTAAATCTTCCCGCCATTCGTCACAGCGACAAGCTTGGTGCCGTCCGCCGACGAGGCGACGCCCGACCAGTGTTGCTCCGGGCCGACGACGGTCCAGGTGACGCCGCTATCCGTCGAAATGCGGATAAGCTCGTTGCTCGAGTCCACCGCGACGAGTTTGGTGCCGTCCGCCGACGAAGCGATGACCAAAGAAAGGGTGTCAAAGTCGGCACGAGCGGTCCAAGAAACACCGCTGTTCGTCGACGTGTACACTTCTCCGGTAAACAACCACGCGACGAGCTTGGTGCCGTCCGCAGACGACGCAACGCCCCCCCATATGCCACTGGTACCGGCGCGACCTGTCCAAGTAGCGCCACTGTTCGTCGAGGTATAAATGAGCGTGTCCGCTGAGACGAGCTTGGTGCCGTCGGCGGACGAGGCAACGCCTCCCCAGGAGCGATCGCTGTCGCGGGCAGTCCAGCTTACGCCGCTATCCGTCGAGGTGTAGATCTTTTCGGTCATCGTCGTAGCGACGATCTTGGTGCCATCCGCCGAAGAGGCGACGGCTGTCCAGACGCGATTGCTGTCGCGGGCAGTCCAGCTGACACCGCTGTTCGTCGAAGTGTAAATTTTGCCGCTCTCCACTGTCGCAACGAGCTTGGTACCGTCCGCCGACGAGGCGACGGCGCTCCACGCGCGGTCGCTGTCGCGGGCGGTCCAACTGACGCCGCTATCCGTCGAGGTGTAAATTTTTCCGATCGACGTCGTAGCAACGAGCTTGGTGCCATCCGCCGACGAGGCGACGGCTGTAAAGTCTGGGTAGCCGCTGGCGCGGGCAATCCAAGTGCCGTTCTCACCCAGACTATAGTTCAGACACGCGCAGCCCCATCCGGACGCCGCTTTTGCAAGGATTTCGTTCTCCTGGCAGACGGGCAATCCGTCTGCGACGAGCATCTGCCAAGCTCCGCCGCTGTTCTTGACCTCCATCGTTCCGGCGTTGTCGCGCAGGCCGTAGCCGGTCGCGCCTTGCGTCGCGCCCCAGTTCAAATACTTGCCCGCGCCAAAGCCGACATCATCCGCCGAAAACACGCCCCAGCCGCTTGCGGCATTGTCGAAATATCCGCCATACCCCGCCGCGCTGTTGCTCCGGCCAAAGACGCCGATATTGCCGCCTGTCGCTGCGCTGCCATAGGCGTATAGGCCGACCCCGCTCGTGCTCTGGGACTGGCCGTAAGCGCCATAGTTCGAGCCGGTCGCCCTGTCCGCGAGGCCGTAAACGCCGACACCGGTTGAACTCTTGGACAGGCCGGTGATGCCGTACGTGTTCCCGGTGGTGGCGAGCGCTTCACCTTTTGTACCGACCGCGCCTGACGTCGTGCTGCTCGTCTGACCGAAAACGCCCGTGGCACTCCCGCTATTGGCCAGGCCCAGCACAGCCAGACCGCCTGCTCCGGTATTCTCTCCGAAAACGCCGTAATTGCCTGCGTTCGTTGTTGTGCCCTCGACGCCTGCCGATCCCAACAGCTTCGTGACGGCCTCGATCTTCGCGTTGTTCAGCGCCTTGATATAATCGACCTTGATCGAAGGCTTACCCCCATCGGTCGTGGAATCCACACCGAACACGACCGCACCGCCCTGACTTTTGACCTCCAGATCCTTACCGATCTCGGCAATGTTCGGGCCGCCGCCTTTCAGATTCCAAAGCCCGCTGGACGAGCCGCTCGCTTCAACATAGCTGTTTGACATGACGATATCGTCGCTGCCTGCAACCTTCACCACGTAGGCGGGCGCATCGGCGCACGTTGTCTGAAAAATCTTGTCGGGGCCCGCCGATAGAACGGCGATGACCGGTCCATCCACCGCCGCCGCACCTTTCAGGCGAAGAAGCGGTGTGGAGCAGTCGGTTTGAATCTCCGAGCCGTGATCCCATCCGCAATAGCCGAAAGTGGTGCCCCACGGGTCCGTGGGCGGGGGCCCGAGATCGGCGGGAAGGAAGCCGCCGCCGCCGGGCGGTGTGCCGGTGCCGGTCAAACTCCACGCAATGGGCTCAACCGTACTATCTCCGTCGCAATCGCCGCCGCCCACCTGGGTCGCAGCCGCCATGATCGCCAGTCTGCCCGAGGCGCTCATGTTGTTCTCGGCAATCATGCGCTGTGTCATGCGGGACATGCTTGTGACGGGGCCGCGCATGACCATGTTCGTACTGGCTGCCATCACACCGACCATGGCCACCGCGCCGAAGAGAGCGAAGAAGACGGAGCCGGATTGTCGATGGACATCGCGATGCCCGCGCCCCCCAACGGGCCGCTTCATCCATAAATGCCAAATTCGTGCTCTCAAAAATCGATCCATCTTGTCTGTGTCTATCAATCTCCGTTGTCGTTCGAGGCTTTCGCGTCCTCTAACTCTTATTCACCGCCAGTCATTAAGGAGGCAAGCAGCCGGAACCGGCGCTCTCTTCAAATGTGTAAATCCTAGATCCGTCATAATGCGATACAGCGATGAACCGGGTGCCGTCCGCAGACATGGCTACGTCCTCCCACGAGTAGTCGTCTCCGGCATATGCAACAGTCCAGGTGACGCCGCTATCCATTGAGGTCCAGATCGCCTCTTCTTCATCCGTCACAGCGACGAGCCTGGTGCCATCGGCCGACGACGCGACGGCGATCCATTGTTTGCCGCTGGCGCGGGCCGTCCAGCTGACGCCGCTATCCGTCGAAGTGTAGATACTCTCACCGTCCGCCAAAGCGACGAGCTTGGTGCCGTCCGCAGATGAAGCGACATCCATCCAAGCGCGGGAGCTGTTGCGAGCGGTCCAGGAAACGCCGCTGTTTGTCGATGTATATATCCGCCCGTTATCCACCACCGCGACAAGCTTGGTACCGTCCACCGACGAGGCGACGCCTCGCCAGCTTTGATCGCTGGCGCGGGCGGTCCAGGAAACGCCGCTGTTCGTCGATGTATATATTTGCCCGTAATCCACCGTCGCGACGAGCTTGGTGCCATCCGCCGATGAAGCGACAGCGGTCCAGTCGCGATTGCCGTCGCGGGCGGTCCAGCTGACGCCGCTATTCGTCGAGGTGTAGATCTGCCCGTTATCCACCACCGCGACAAGCTTGGTGCCATCCGCCGATGAGGCGACGTCGACCCAGTTGCGATTGGTGGTGCCGAGGTCCGTCCACGTGACGCCGCTATCCGTCGAGGTAATGATAGAGGCGCCCTCGTAGGTTATAACGAGCTTGGCGTCATCGGCCGACATGGTAACGCTAGGCCGTGGCCCGCCCTCATCGATGTCGTCGCCGATCCAAGTACCGCCCTCGCCCGAATCGGGATTCAAACATAAGCAATCCCATCCCGCGCCCGTCGTTACGAGCACTTCGTTTTCACTGCAGTTGGGTAAGGGGGCGCCGCTGAGCGAGGTCCATGTGCCACCGCTGTTCTTGGCTTCCATCGTTCCGGCATTGTCGCGCAGGCCGTAGCCGCCCGCGCCGCGCGTCGTGCCCCAGTTCAGGTACGTGCCTGCGAGCTGGCCCACATCATCCACTGAGAACAAGCCCCAGCCGTTTGCGGCATTGTCGAAATATCCGCCATACCCCGCCGCGCTGTTGCTCCGGCCAAAGACGCCGAAATTGCCGCCTGTCGCTGCGCTGCCGTAGCCGTAAACGCCGGTGCCGGTCGTGCTCTGGGACTGGCCGTAAACGCCATAGTTCGAGCCGGTCGCCCTGTCCGCGAGGGCGTAAATGCCGACACCGGTTGAGCTCTTGGACAGGCCGCTGACGCCGTATGTGTTCCCGGTGGTGGCGAGCGCCTCGCCTTTTGTACCGACCGCGCCTGACGTCGTGCTGCTCGTCTGGCCAAGGACGCCCGTGGCAGTCCCGTTGCTGGCAAGGCCCTTCACGGCCACGCCAGCAGCTCCAGTGTTAGAACCGAAGACCCCGTAATTGGCTGCATTTGTTGTCGCGCCCTCGACGCCGGCCGATCCCAGCAGCCTTGTGACGGCCTCGATCTTCGCGTTGTTCAGTGCCTTGATATAATCGACCTTGATCGAAGGCCTGCCTGCATCGGTGGTGGAATCCACGCCGAACACGACCGCACCGCCCTGACTTTTGACCTCCAGATCCTTGGCAATTTCCGCGATGGTCGGATCGCCGCTTTTCAGATTCCAAAGCCCGCCGGACGCGGCCTCCGCCTCGGCGTAGCCGTATGGCAGGACGATGTCGTCACTGGCTGCGGCTTTCACCACGTATGCGGGCGCGTCGGCGCAACTCGTTTGAAAAATCTTGTCGGGACCTGCCGAAAGAATAGCAAGCGCGGGACCGTTCGCGGCGGCCGCGCCCTTCAAGCGAAGAAGCGGCGTCGCGCAGGTCGTTTGAATTTCGGTGCCGTGATCCCAGACGCAATAGCCATAGGTGTTTCCCCACGGGTCCGTGGGCGAAGCTCCGATATCGTCGGGAAGAAAGCCGCCGCCGCCGGGCGGCGTGCCTGTGCCGGTCAGGCTCCATGCAATGGGCTCAACCATATTATCGGCGTCACAATCGCCGCTGCCCGGCTGGTTCGCAGCCGCCATGATTGCCAGCTTGCCCGAGGCAAGCATGTTCTGCTCGGCAATCGTGCGCTGCGTCACGCGGGACATCGTGGTAACGGGCCCGCGCATGATAATATTCATCGATGAGGCCAGCACGCCCACCATGACCACGCCGGCGAACAAAGTGAAAAAGATCGAACCGGACTTGCCCGATTTCTTTTTATCATGCGGTACGCTTTTACGGGTTTGCCAAATCAGCAGCGCGCATACACCCGCGACGACACCCAGGCAGAAGATGGCAAGGAAAGCTAAATTGACGATCGTCAGTAGGTCGAGGCAGACGACGTCCCCGATTGCCGATTGCAAAGGACAAATATTTTCAGGCCATTCCGCCATAGAACTCCGGTTTTGAACAAAAAGAGCCACCAGAGGTAGTCCCTGGCGACCGGGTGTTCAAAACCGTTAACAGTGAAACGGCGCGATAGCCTTTAGGCCGAAGCCTTGGACATGCGCCACCGCCACCCGGCCATAAGACCGAGCGGCATCGACGATGCTCACCCCAACAAAGCTAAGGAGAAGCATCATGTGTCGGCTGATGCCAGCCGCACTGCTAAAGGGTTTTGAAGCCCCGGTACGCGACGGACTACCCGCACATACCGTGTATAATGTATCGGATAACTTGGCGTATGGCAATGTACTAGAGAATCGGTTCAACTGTGCCGACAACCGTGCCTGATGCTTGACGGCGGCCATTTGCCGGAAACTTCGAACAGGCTGACAGCACTGCCAGCAAGGTTAGCGATACTGAGATGCGATCTCGCGCAAACGCCCTTTGAGTTCGCGAGCGACATAAGCCTCGACAATCGCGCCGCAAAAGCTCTCCGGCGTATGCCCGGATGCGAGCCCGCCGCCAACGCCCAAGAAGCTCCGATAACCTGTCTGGCTCAGGAATGGTCTATCCCGATCCACCGCATGGGCGCTGAAGCCCAGCCAAGCCATAGACCCTGCCCCGATCCCGAACAGCCCTTCCATTTCGATCCGCACGCGCGTGGCGCGGCACTCGAGGATGAAAGAGCCCTCCTGCCCCCATAGCGGCAAAACCCCGTCCGGTGCTCGCGTCAGACGCCCCAGCACGCAGCCGGGTGAGTCCTCCGTCGCAAGGATCCCGGGCTTGTAATTATTGAGCTTGAAAGCGAGCGCATGCGCCTCGTTCCGCGCGCTCCGAACGGCCTGGGTATTCCCTGCCAGCATCGCGGCATGATGCCGTTCGATCAGCGTCCGCAAGAACGGCAACGCCTCTTCCATGATGCCGGGCAAGTGGGCGTGTTCCCGCTCCTGCCGCCGCGCCTCGTTCTGCGTATCTCCGGTGGAAAGAAGCGCATCGAAACCCAGCTGCGCAGGAACAATGTCCTTGATGCGGCTCATGCGGCCTCCGCTTCTTGCGACGGCTGCAGCGAATTCAAGAAGTCCGCTGCCCGCTGGGCGTGGGAAGCTGCCGTGAAAACCGCCCGCTTGTCGTCTTTCAGGACCTTGATCCATGATCCGATGTAGTCGGCGTGATCGGTCCGCGTCTCCTGCGTCAGTCCGATATCCGATGACAGGAAGGCTGCGCCGAGTTCGGCGACAAGCTCCTCCATGGCGTAGCCTTCGTCGCCCCAGCGCTTGCGGCCCAGATCGCGATCGAGCCTTGTCTCGTGGCGCGTCCAGTGGGTGCATTCGTGCGCCAGCGTAGCGTAATAGCTTTCAGGATCGCGGAATGCTTCGAAAGGCGGCATCTGCACGAAATCTTCCGACACATTGTAGTAGGCCCGGGTACCGCCATGACGGATGTTGGCTGCTGTGGCGGCAAAGAAGCGTTCTGCCTGAGCGATACGCTGAATCTGCTCAAGCGGCTGCTGCTGGACGGTCTCGTAGTAATGCTTCGGCAGGCCTTCGACCTGCTCGACATTAAAGACGGTGTAGCCCTTCAAGAACGGGATTTCCCGCTCGCTTTCCTCGCCGGTTGTGGCGTTCGTCTCGGTACGGCTGGCCTTCGAGGCGAAGACGACCGATGAACCCTTCTCGCCCTTGCGCACATGCGCGCCAAGCTCGACGGCCTGTTTGTAAGTGATCCAGATGGGCGCGGAGTAGCCCTTGGCGTCGGCTTCCATCCAAAGCGACAATACGTTGATGCCTCGGTAGGGAATACCGTTCGCCCGCAATGGCCTGCTGATACGACCGGCGGCGTGTTCGGCGTTCCATGGCTTGATCCATGGGCGGATGCCCTTTTGCAGCTGGGCCAGAATGCTGTTGGTGATGCGGGTGTAGATATCTTCTCTCATTGCTTTTCTCTTGGGCTAAGGGTTGCGCATGCAACCGACTAGCCACGCGGCAATGAGCGGGGGTGATGCGTCACAGGCCGAAAGGCGAAGGGATGGGCGCGGGCCGGAGGCGGCACGCCGACAACACGGCCTTCGCCTTGAGCCCGGAGGGCCTGGCCTTGACGCTTCGGGGGCTGCAAGCCCCTCAGAACAAGCAGCGCCAGGCCAAAGCCTGTCCGTACTTCTTCGCGCGAGGGATCGTCACCGGACGGCGAAGACGCCCCTCCCTCAATCGACCGAGGGGTGTCTTCGTGAGGCGGCCATCGCCCCCCTGCCCGCCGAGTAGAGGCCGGTCCGGCACAGCCGGACGCGCCTGGCCGCTTCGTCTTTTATAGACTTCGCATAGCCCTCCCGTTCCGCCGGGCGGATTGCGAGATTCTCGCGTTCGTACCCTGTTTGGGTGACGCCCGCCGCGTCCTCTCCCGCCACAATTGGGGGCATTCTGAAGCCGGTTGGCTCCAATCAGCTTGCGTAGGGCTCTTCGTCAGTACGACTAGCGATACAGCGGCGCCGGTCGCCTGCCATCGACGCAGGCGCCCGCGACATGCTTTGGGGGAGGGAGGCGTGGGGCAGTCAGCGTGGTGCGGGCCGGTCAGGGCCTTTTGCGGTTTGATGGCTCGGCTGACTCTCGTCGCCTACGTTTTCGCTTCCCCGCTCGCTAAAGATGCGTTTGCCCAGCAGACCTCGGCCTCGACGCCATCCGATCTCGACACGGCGTACGAGGCAGCCTTTCAGGAGATGCTGAAGAAGCCCGCCGATCTTGACGTACTGTTCGCATTTGCGACCGCGGCGACCAAGACCGGCGACTTTGAGGGCGCTGTCTCGGCACTGGAGCGCATGATCCTCATTAATCCCAATCTGCCGCGCGTCCGCCTCGAGCTCGGCGTCCTCTATTTCCGTCTAGGCTCCTACCAAGTAGCCCAGACCTATCTCGAAGGCGTGCTGAAAAGCGAGTCGCTGCCACCGGACGTGCGCAGCAAGGCCGAGCAATTCCTCGCCGACATCAAGGCTAAGCAAAATCCCTCGCACTTCGCGGGCGAAGTTTTCCTCGGCACCCGCTACCAGTCAAACGCCAACCTTGGTCCGGCCACTTCGTCGGTCCGCCTGTTCGGCCAACCCGCCAACCTCAATCAGGCAGCGCTGGGGACGGCCGACTGGGGCGCCGTGAGCTCAGCGCAGGTCCGGCATCGCTACGACTTCGGATTGCAGGACAATTCAGCGCTCGAAAGCCAGCTTACCGTTTACGCCAACCGCCAGTTCTCCTTGCAGCAGGCCAACGTCTCGCTGATCGACTTCACGACGGGTCCGCGTTTCCAGGCCTTCGAGGGGATCTTCGAAGACGTGATCCTGAAGCCCTTCCTCGCTGCGGGATACATCTGGGTGAATGACCAGCCATATTACGGCAGCTACGGAGCCGGCCTCGAGAGCGGTGTCCTGCTGGCCGACGGTTTCCGCAACATCACCATCGTGAGCGCGCGCCAGCTCAACTATCCCAACTCGTCCTATCTGCCCACGAACAGCCAGTTCACGGGCGTGCAATTCAACGCCGTCACCACCTTCCAGTACGAGCTCAATCCGCTGGTCGCGATCTACGGGTTCGGCAACCTGCAGCGCTACCAGACCCAGCAGACTGTCTCGCAGAACTATCTGCTCGCCGGCGTCGGCGGCGGCCTGGCATTCCGCTTCATTGACCCGCTGTTCAAGTCGGCGCTGCCATGGAGCGTCAACCTGACGGTAAACAAGCAGTGGTGGAACTACGACGCGGCTGATCCAATCATCGACCCGACCGTGGTTCGCCAGCAAGACGACACGATTCTCAATGTGGTGCTTTCCATCCCCTTCGACGACCGCACGACCTTCAGCCTGTCGGGGGGCCGCTTCAACCGTGCGTCCAACCTTGCCAATTACGAATTCTCGAACAACAACGTGATGTTCGGGATCGGATGGCGCTTCTGAAAGAGAGGCCAAGATGAACAATTTTCGTGCGTTCCACCGTACCCTGATGCTCGGCACCACGGCGATTGGTCTGCTCTCTGCCTCCGGCGCCGCGGCCCGGGTCGGCGTCACCTCCGCCATAGACGGCGATCCACTTGGCAAGCCGCCGGCAGAAAACGAGCGCGTCCTGCGCATCGGCCTCGACGTCCAGGCCAATGAGCTCATCACGACGCGCGCGAACGACCGCGCGCACCTGATGTTCCTCGACGGCACCTCGGTGACGGTCGGCCCTAACGCCCAGCTCACCATCGATCGCTTCGTCTACGACCCGACTCGCAAGAGCGGCGACCTCGCTATCACCGCTACCAAGGGCGTGCTGCGCCTGGTCGGCGGAAAGATCAGCAAGACCAATCCCGTCATCATCAACACACCTTCGGCGATCATCGGCATCCGCGGTGGCATCACCATTCTCGACGTGCAGCCGAACAGCACGAAGTCGACCTTCGTGTTCGGCAATAACATGATGGTCAGTTCCGGCGGTCAGGTGCAGAACGTCACGCGCGCCGGATCGACGGTCATGACCAATGTTGGCAAGGCTCCTAGCGCCCCGGTTTTGGCTAAAGCGGCAGACCTTGGGGCCCAGATGGGGCAGCTCGAGGGCACCGGTAGCCAGGGATCGGGAAAGGCTGAGGGCAACACCGCGGCCAGCGGCAATGCGGATTCCAAGGCTGCGAGCTCCGGCCTGTCGGGTTCCAATTCGAATGCCGACCCCGCGACCTTGCAGGCTGGCGGCGCCCAGACACCGTCCGTATCGGCGGCGCAGCGCCTTAACAACTCCAACACGGTGACGACCGCGCTCAGCAACCTTCAGACCGAGCAGCAGCCGACCGAAACCCAGAAGACTTCAAGCTCTGTTCAGCCGCAGGCCTCCGTCATCGTCACCCGCGGCCGCTTCCGCATCGAGCCAGCCTATACAGGCTTCAACTCTGCCACGTTGGGGGTCACTCAGATCCCTGGAAGCAACGGATACCTCGCACAGACCGGCAAAGTTACAGGCAACACCGCTACCATCGCTCTGGGTGACGGCCGCACCTTTTCAGTGCCATGGACCCCTGGCGGTGGAGTCACGACATTCTCGATCAATCATCCGACGCTTGGTGTACTGAGCGGCCGCGGCATTGTAAGCGCGGCGGGCGATTTCTTCGCTTACAGCTTCGTCGACCCCTCGAACAAGAACCTCGGGTTCATGGGCGGCACGCCGACCACCCTCGCCCAGTTCCCCACCTCGGGCATCGCCACCCATACGATCGTCAACTCAAGCCAAAGCGGCAGCGGCGCGCTTGCCTTCGCGCCGGGAGCGATCGCCTCCGATGCCGCCTATAAAGCGGCAGCCGTTCAAGGGCCGTTGTACTCGGTTTACACACCGCGCGTCGGGATGGACGTGGGAACCCCGACCGGGGGCGCCATCAGCAGCAATTCAATGCAGTCCACCATCTCCATTTCCGGAAGCGGCGCCAGCCAAAAGTCTTACATTGGCATGTTCGTTGGTGAATATTTCAAGGACTATAATAACGATACGATGTTCAACTCCGGTGCCTACACCGCGAGCTACCGAACCTCGGCGAGCGACCGGATCGGCCGCGCCACGTCCATTATCGCAACCTTCGACGTGCCGGGCGGCAATTCGATCTTCGGGCCCAATGCCGACATCATTGCCTTCGGCCCGTCGCCGGTGAGCTCCACTACCACGCAGAGCGGCGGCATCATCACCAGCGGCACCACGACCCGTTCCGCGGCGGCGTCCTACGACCAGCCTTACACCGGCCTCGTTGGTACCGACTACTATTCGGTGAACTACGCAACGAAAGCCGCAACGCCCTCGACTGTGGGCACAAGCCGGACGACGCGCGAGATGAACGGCTATGTCGGCGGCATCATCGAGCAGCGCGCCGCTGGCCCCGCCAACGTACCCGGCAGCTTCACCACTCGGACGATCGGCGGCAACGGCGCCCTGCCGACCGACATCGTCATCAAGACTGACTCCACCTCGAACAGGGTTGAGGCGGTCCTCACCGTGCAGCAGTTCGACGGTGCGTCAACCTCGGCCACCTTCCAGATAGGCGGCCAAAACATCGGCCGCATCGGCCGCAGCTCCTTCGTCGACGACACTATCTACGCCGCACGCGACCGCGGCTTCAGCACGGGCGGTCCGGCGACGACGACGATCGGCGGCTCGACCGGCGCCGACATCACCTCGCGCACCTTTCTCGTGAGCTACGGCGCGGCGCCAGTCGCGAGCTTCTTCGCCGAGCAAGGCGTAACGCCCTGCACCTGCGATTTCATGACCTGGGGATGGTGGAGCGGCGACATCATCTACGGCTCGGGCAGCGCCTACAATCCGAACGGCCGTGACCGCCTCAACCTCGCGACCTACGTCGCGGGCACCCTGTCCAACGTCGCCGACCTCAACACCCTGAACACGATGGGTGCTACCGCAACTTACACCGGCCACATGGTAGGCAACGTGCAGAACGGCGCAAGCTCCTACGTGGCGGCGGGAAGCTACACCAATGCGTGGAGCTTCGGTCCGCGTACCGGCAATGCGAATGTCACCTTCGATGGTGCGAGCTACAGCGGCGTGACAAAGCAACCCAATGCGGCAATCAACGCCTTCTCGACAGTCTCACCACTCAGTTCGACCGGCATCGCCGGACGCAGTATGACCATCAACGGCTCGTTCGTGAGCTCGCCCACCGACCCAGCTAAGGGTCAGATGGGTAACTTTACGGTGAATGGTGCGGCCTATAAGGCGGGCGGCACCTTCGCTGCCCAGAAGCCCTGAGGCTGCAGGCGCTCCACTTTTCGCATCGAACACAGCCCTCAACGAGCCAGTACGATAGCTTCATTTTGCTGGCTGACAATGTCGATGGGTTCGCTGCGCCTGGCTGCCATCGTTCATCGCTCCAGGGGCAACCTTCCGAACCGATCTGCGCCCGCGCTTTCCCTTCGGGCGCGGTTAGCGGCCCTCTGCTTTTAGCCCCAGGACAGGAAACCCTCGGTGAAGGAACGTCACCTTCACCGGAGACGCGTTGCGATAACCGCATGCACTTCGGCTTCGCCTCTTACGGGCGACACCCTCGATCGCTCTCGTTCCGGAGATCCGGCCGCCTATTGCCTATTGCCTATTGCCTATTGAAAGTGGCCGTGTAGTCGCCGCTTCTCAAAGGGATGATGAGCGTGAGAGCGGAGCCGCTAACGTTGGTCAGTCTAGAGGGGCGGTCGCCTCCCGTTGGTTGCAGTAGTAAGATTCCATCCGATGGTTGGACGGTGCCGACAATGGTCTGACCAGAACCAAAGGGCATTTTTGAGACCAAGGAATACGCCCCTTGCGGTGCAATTTCTAGCCAAACTGTCGTGTTTCCACTTTGTGACGTGTGCTGCCACTTGCCGACTGTCTGAGCGAGAAGGACTTGCGCGTGTCCCAGCGAAATCGAACCAAGAAGCATAAGAGCGCTCAGGAATATTCTTGTCATGGGGTTCTCCAGATAACCATGAAAGTTGCTTTTGCATCGCGATCGTTCCCAGCTTTCTCGGATACGACAGGCGAGGCTTCCGCTCTCTTGCCAGAGGCAGAAGACTTCAGCGTCCCGTGAATGGGGGAGGTCCGAGCATTCTTTGCAGTTTGGCGCACAATCAGGCCGCTGAAGGATGCGGCCCCGCGAGCGAGCCGACCTAGGAAGCCGACGGTGACAAGCAGTGACCACGTGTTAAGGCTTCAGCCACTATCTCCATCAATTGAGCCCCCACCTAGTGACTGGTATGGGGGATGGAGGCCTGTCTGCACAAAGCGCCGAAAAATTCTAGGCGTCGGCACTATCGAAGCTGGCAATGTCGACGAGTAGACGCACGAGTTCGGCCTGACGGGAGACGCCCATCTTTCCAAATATTCGTTTTAGTTGGGTAAGAGTCGTCGATGGCTTGACCGCGAGAGTATCGGCTGCGTCGCTCGGTGTGTGGCCCCTTGCAAGCAGCTTGCATAGCCGGACTTCAGCTGGAGTCAGTTGATAAAGACGACGAAGATGGCTTTCGAAGGCGCCATCCATTGACGCGCTGGCCGGGCCCAGCGCCACATATGCCAGGTCCGGAAGGTGCATTCCCGCACGGGCGATCAAGGCGTGCACCCGCGCGTTCGGGTCGGAACTCTCGATGATCACCACTCGGGAGAAGGTATGACTGGCTCGGGAAGACAACACTTCGGCTATTGATTCACCGAGGCGTGCGCCTGAAGGGCCCACTAGCCGCCCGTTTCTGAGCGTTACGTGCACGCCAAGTTCAGCGATCCTCTCGGCGCTCGCCGTCATGCGCCGCACCTTCGCGTTGAAGTCAACCAGGAATACGGCCGTCGGGGCGCAGTCGAGCATTGCGAGGTCAACCCTGCGCTCCAGATCACATCCCGTCAGCCTGTCCGAGATAACGAATGCTCTGTGCAGATGCGAGATTAGAGCGGCACTCAGTCGCCGTTGATCCTCCTCAAAAGCCGCCTGCCGGGGGCCGCGAAACAGCGCAAACGAAGCAACTCCGCCGAGCGCGCCCGTGGAGCTCACCCCGCTTGTGCAAAGGTGGTAGAGTTCGTTCGGCTTCATAAAATCGGAATAGAACTCAGTCCGTTTAATATCGGTAAAAGGCACGAGCATTTCACCGGTGTAGGCGCCTTCTCGGCCGGCAAAGCGCCGGTTGTGCCCTTCAATCCAAGGATCCTGCGGTCTGTACTTGGCGCCATACGCTTCGATGGCTTCGGGTGCGATGTTGAAAGAGCCGAAGTAGCCGGCATTCATCGGAGACTGGTTCAGTGTATAGAAAATTGCCTTCGAAGCACCGAAGTGCCTCGCTGCCAGTTCAATGGTTGACGACCAGAGCCCGGGTTCCAAGGCCGCTTCGTAGACGCTCGCTAACAGTGGCTCCAAGTCAGCCATTTCTCCTGCCCCTTAGCGTTTGCTACAACTTACGCGCGACTTCCACAGGCTCTCCACCGAAAATGGAGAAAGATCGTTGCGCATTGACGTAGCCGAAACCCGCGTCTGGCTCTCGGTGAACTCTCGGTTCGTGCTCGGCAGACTGGTTTGGTCCCACTCGAAGGCCGGCCCAAGACAAGAATCGTTTCGACAAAGCCCGTACGCCCCTGGCTGCACAGCCGCGAGCAAGTTCCGGCTCTCCCCTCTGCGGCGGGGGCGGCGGCGGTAAATTCCGATACCGACACGGCCGCTGCAAGATACACACACAGCTGTATGGAGAGCGAAGCTCGCGTCGGAGCAGCATTGCAACGTGTGTTAGTCTTGGACAGCATAAAGCCGAGGATATCGATGAAGACAAGAAAGCGCCAACTACCGATCTCAACCCTTTGCAGTTGGCGCGATCGCATCGAAGAGCAGCCGCATTTTCAAAGGCTTCCGGCTTGGACACGTGCCCAGAAGCAACTCTTGATCGATTCAATCATCCGCAAATATGAGATCCCCAAGATGTACTGGCGCATGCTGCCGCCCGGTCAACTTGCCCGATATAAGGTCATCGACGGCCAACAGCGACTGCATGCCATTTGGGAATTCAAGAATGGCGACCTGGCTCTTTCGCACGACCTTGCGCCCGTGAGTGGCATCTCGATATCGGGCATGAAGTATAGAGACCTGCCGCTCGATCTTGCCTCGGATTTCGATTCGTATGGCGTGGATGTCGTGATCGTGGAAGAAGCGATTCAAACGGACCTGGAAGATGAGGTTCGGGAAATGTTTTTGCGGCTTCAAAACGGCACAGCACTCAACGCCCAGGAGAAGCGCAACGCGATGAGCGGCGCAATGCGTGACTTCGTGAAGGTCCTCGGCCAGCACCCTGTCTTTCTTAACTGCGCGTTCGGTCCAGGACGCTTCGTCTTCGATCATATCGCGGCGCAGACAACACTCATCGAGCTATGCGGAGGCCCCACGGACATCCGGGATGACGATGTCAACCTGATGTATGAGAGGCACCGGCGCTTCGATGTCAAAGGCGCCAAGGCAACCAAGGTCCGTCGCACCTATGATTTTCTTTCGAAGGCTTTCCCTGCAAAGACGCCCGAGCTGACGCGTCACAGCACTATCACGCTATATGGCCTTGCTTCCCTGCTCATCGACAGATACGTGGTCGACGACCTCACGGAAGCGCTTCAGCAATGGTTCATCGCTTTCGAGGCCGGGCGGCGGGCCGACGAAGCTCTGCCCGAAGATCGTCGCGACCTGCAGCTGGTCGAGTATCGACGGCTTATCCATGGAGCAGCGGACGCGGGCGAGAATATTCGTGCCCGGATCGGGATCGTGCAGGAACGCTTTTTGGCGGCACATCCCAAGATCGAAGCTCTCGATGCGACGAGAAGGTTCGACTGCGAGCAAAGGCTCGATATTTATCGGCGCGACCAGGGCGTCTGCCAGCTTCGCTTGAAATGCGAAGGGGCAAGAGTGCCCTGGGAGAATTGGCACGCGGATCACATATTACCCTACAGCAAGGGAGGCCGGACAACTCACTGCAATGGCCAAGTTGCCTGCAGTGCCTGCAATCTCGCAAAAGGGGCTAACGTACTCGGCTTGGCCGCACATTGGAGGCTCGCCAATGATTGCGACAGCATGCCCTCTGGGGAGCCCCGTAAGGGAGTGACCTCTGCCAATGCAAGTAGCTGATCGGGACGGTAGGAATTTCCACGACTTTCCCCATAGCCGTCTGAACTGCGCGGGCAAGCCCCTGCCGGCGAAGCGACCGCTTGCGCTACCAGATCAGAGGCCAGCGCGTAGAGTTGTTTCATTTCGCAGCGATTCTGTCTTGGCCAGCCAGCGACGGCACCAAGCTCGGCAATGGAACCCTACTATGGGTGCTCGCGCCGATAGGCGAACGAACTCCATTGCGCTCTAAACCGCACAAGATCGGTGTCCACCTGGTCCAGCCCGGCCTGGAACGCCGGCAAGGAAAGCTCCTGTTTCAGGTGGGCGACATCAGGCAACGATGGGATGCAGTTTCGCACGCGCCCGATCTCGATCAGAGCGTCGATTGCCGCACGGGCCGCTTCTGGCGATTCTCGGGCCAAATTCGAGGCGATCATGCCCAGGAGATTGTAAAGACGCAGCCGCGCGGTGGGGTGGGTGCTCATCTCCTGGAGCGGCGAGCGTTTGGCTGCCTGGTCAAACAAGAACACGGTCAATAGTGTCGCAATGCCGACCAGCTTCAGCCGGAGCGCACGCGGCAGCTCGGAGAGCGCGGCGAACGGCTCCTCGTCCACTTCCTGAAGCCGCATCATCAGCCACAGGGCAGAACGGTCGGCATCGAACTCCATTGCCTGAAGGCTCGACACCGGAATGACCGAAAGCTTCGTCCTGCCTGCGAGCGACAAGTAATCGGGCTCATGGGATTCCGGAATCTCTCTGAGCTCGCCCCCCTTTCGGACTGCCGCCAAATAGCCGCTGTGGCCGTTGAGGCCGTGAAACATTTCGTGGAACCAGGCGAAGCGAAGCATGAGCTGGCTAAGGAGGTGCGCGGTGAGACGCCGGTCGGGGTCGATGGGTATCAGCGCCTCACCCAGCCCTGTCACTGGAGCCGGGTGGGATGCGGCGATTCCGTCCAGGATCCAATATCCGAGCGCCGCGCCCTCCGGCAGCACAGGGGATTCCTCTTTCGAGGCATCGCCGACGTCCGCCAGGAACGCCCGTTGCGAGAGCATGAAGCAGGAAAGTTCAAAGGCCGTGGTTACAAGGCCTGCATCGATACCGCAAAGATGAAGGGTTCCTAGATCGACAGCAAAGGCATTGGGCAATGCCCGCTCAATGAAAACGGGATAGATCCGGAATTCCGCCCCGTCCTTGCGCCTGTTGCCAAACGTGAACTCCATGAGCTTACGCGCCGCCAGAAGGCTTGGAGCGAAGTAGGGATCCGACGGTGCCGCGTCCTTGCCCAGCGGGTCGACAAGCCGTCTGCCCTCACCCTTCAGATAGCGAAGGACTTCTTTGAGGTCGTCATCGTCATAGGGCGGCCTCGTCATGTCCGGAACCTCGGCTTCTCGATCCAGATCTCTTTCAAATGGCAAGCGCGCCGCGCTTTGGGAAGGCGTTCATAGAAGCTGGCGACGAGTTCGAGGCCGCGCTTGTCGAGCTCAATGGGCTCATCGGCGTATTCGTGAAGAGCGGCCGGAAACGGATCGGCGCTGTGAAGGCAGATGAAGCGATGCCGCCCCGGCTGCTCTTCCTCGCTTATGAACTCCTCAGTGCCCGGCTCCCGAGGCGATGGGACCAGGACCGTACGAGTGTCGAGGCTTCGCTGTGATTGCAAGCAGCCCCACCGGCGCCCCGCGTTCTGAAGTGCAAGGGCAAAAGGGCAATCGTACCGCGCGGGGAATTCAATCCTGAACGCCTGGCCGAGCTTCAGACGGGGCAGGTCGCCCGGGCTCTCTTCGAAGGCATTGACAAGAGGGTTCTCGGAAGATGGGCGCATCAGCCTTATCCCCTCACCGCTCGCTTCGCGAGCGATGATCCGAGAGAGAACGGAAGCGGCAGCGCGCTCGAGCTCGTGCCGGAGGTGACTGGCCGGCCCTTCGACGAGTGAGAGCACGCGGTGCCGGGGCAGGTCGGGCAGCACTTCAGCAAAGATCGTCACAAACTGCGCCTTCGCTTTGGCCGGCATGCTTTCGGTTGATCTGCTCCGATCGTCGTTGACCCAGCCGAGGATCGTCTTGACGGACTTTCCCAAGCGAGCGGCGAGCGCTTCCATGCTGCCGGTGACGTACTCGCTAGCCAGGTCGTACTTGCGACGCAGTTCGAAGACAGGAACCGAAGCCATCTTATTCCTCTCAACGTGAAACCCAGAGCATTTCTGGGATTCTCCCGGCCTCCTGAGCAAAGCAGGTGCTACGACCGCCGAACTGAATAAGTGGCGGACGTATCTTGCTGCCCCTCCACAAGCAGTGACCGCCCGCGTGCTTAGCGCTCCGACCAGCGATTGGGGATCTCATGCCACTCGATGAATCCGTTCCAGGCGACGGCAGCGTCGAAGCGCCTGCCGCAAGCGGCAAGGCAAAGCTGCGAGGCAAGATGAAGGGCGCCAGGGAGGCGCCTTCGGTCCGGGCAGAGTTATTCGGAGCTGCCGCGCCGGAGCGCCCGTCGACAACCGGGAAGCGGGACTTTCGCTCCCCGCTGTATTGCTTACCGGTGAAGCCGAGGGCCGCTTTCCTTGCAAGAAAGCTGCGCGCCCTCATCGCCGGTCTCAGGAAAGGCAAAGCCGAGAGCATCAATATCCAGCCGGTTCATTTCCCCAAGGCGACGCCGAAAGCCCAGGAGTTCCTGGCCGAACGGGTTGAGCACGTCGAGAAGACTACAACAATCTTGCTGACCGTCCACAGTCTCGGCTTGCTCCTTCTCACCTACCGCGGCGTTTCTGTCCCCATGCTGGAGAACGGTGGGGGCCTGCTGCAAAAGGGCGAAGCGCTGGCGCTGGCTACGACGATCGCCGTGCTCTCCTGGCTTGGCTGGAAGTACATCTTCAGTCTGTTGCCGCGTCTGCATGGCAGGCGCCTGCTATCGGCGGTCGGCGGCGCCGTGCTCTACCTGAGCGCGCTTGTGGCGATGGACGCCCAGTTCGTCATGGTCGGCATCGGCGGGGCGGCCGCGACCAAACTTTCCTTTGAGGCAGTCGCGAGCGCCTATGAACAGCGTCGCAACGCGGCCTCAGCTCGCCTCGCCTTCCTGCGTCAGCTCTTGCCGGCTTTCAGAGCTCAGGAGCAGAGGTTCCTGAAGGCCGAGCAGGACGAGCTGAAGGGAAGAGGTACCGGCCTTCCTGGCACCGGAAAAGTCTCCGCTGCATATGGATCGACGGCGAGCCAGTTGACTACGCTGATCGGGGAGATCGAGCGGGCACTAGCGGAGGCCGCTTCAGTCGAGCGCGAGGTCGGCGATATCGTCGGTCGGATCAACACGCTGGTGCACGAGCAGAGCCCGATTTCGGAGAGGGCGGAGGCCGTATCGACAGCGGCGGCGCGGCTCGACGAGAAGCTCGCCGAGCTTGCACAGCTCGACCTCTCGCCGGCGATGCTGGCCACCTTGAAAGTCCTTGAGTCGTCCATTCCCGAGCCGGGCCCGGCCAGGAACAAGATCGAAGAAGCACAGAACGTTCAGATCGAGATGATCCGCAAGGTGTTGACGCCGGTGGCCGAAGCGCTGCGTGCGGCCATCCGTGACCTAGCCGCTACGCCGTCTTCTCAGCCGCCGCGGCTGCGTCCCATCGATCCGATGGCAGCAACAAAAGTCTATTGGCGTGAACTGCTGCCGCTGTGGATCGCCAGCGGGTTCGTGGACGTGGCGCCTGCCCTGCTTCTTCTCATCGGCGTCGCCGCCCAGCGCCAGGCCGATGCGGAGAGAACCAACAGGAGGCGGTTATGATAGTTGGCAAGACCATGGGGTTGATCGGTGCCGCCCTCGTCTCCGGACTTGCCGGAGCCGGGATCTGTGCCCTCATCGCACTCGATCTGCTCGGCGAAGAGCTATTCGTAAAACTCTGGCGCAGTGCGAGCGCCGGTTTCGCTGCCCCCGGCGCGACGCCGTCAATGCTGGCGGATGCCCGGGACATCACATTCTTCACGGCTGTCGAGGCGAAGGAGCACGGCATCGCAGTTACGACGGGCGTCAGCTTCTCGACGGTGGCGGATCTGCTCGCGGCGAAGCAGAAAAGCCGCTGGTGCTACGTCCTAGCGAATCCGCGCAGCGGGCTAGCGCGGCAGATCGAGTTGGGCAAGCAGTCCGGATCGGCTGCGCCGGTCTATGCGGATTTGTCGGTATACCCGCCTGAGGAACTCGCCGCGATCGGCCTTTCGGCGAACATGCTGCAATCCTTGGCAAGGACCCATTGCCGCTTCGCGAAGGGCCGGGCGACAATGCCGTTCCCCAATGGCGAAGGCCGGACATGACCCGGTCGATCTCGCGCCAGGAGCGGCGGGCCGTCCGGCCGAGAATCCGGAGCGGTCCCGTCAATCGCTGGATGCTGTACGCCTGCACGCTCGGCGGCTTTGCGTATGCGACGTATCCGGCGGACGGCAACGATGCGATATTGCTTAGCTATTCGGGCGCGGCCGCGATTGGAACGGTCTTTTCGATCGTCCGAGCGACAAAGGCGGCAATCAAGGACTATCGCCTGCGCGAAGGTCTTGCAATTGCGGAGGTGAAATCGACCGACCACGGCTCAGCGCGTGAGGCAACGTTTGAGGAGCGCGCCGCAGTCGGAATGCACGATCCTGGCAGCGGCGAGCTGTTCGGCACGGACCTGGAAGGCAATCCGGTCTTCCGGCCGACGGGCGCTCCTTTCGCCCTCATTGAGAAGCCGCCCGGAGTCGGCAAGACGGTCAACCTGGTCGTGGGCAGCAACCTGCATCGCGCCCTTTTGGGCTATTCCCTCATTGCGCCTGACGTGAAAAGCGAGCTCTCGGT
Organism: Rhodospirillales bacterium 24-66-33; assembly: GCA_002281855.1. GTDB lineage: Bacteria > Pseudomonadota > Alphaproteobacteria > Reyranellales > Reyranellaceae > Reyranella. Next base: position 296,735 of record NCHQ01000003.1, read on the forward strand.
GATGCTCGCTCCGGCGCTGCGCAAGCTCGGTTTCGAAGTCTGGTGCATCAACCCGGCAAAGCTGCATCGCGACCAGCTCGGCGATATCGAGCTCAACCCGTATCAGGCGTTGATCGACGCCGTGTACGATGAGGGCGGCGAAAAGCGCGACGCGGTCAAAATCGCTGCTGACATAGCGGCGCTGCATCTGCCGGCAATAAAGGATGACCGGAACCCATACTTTTCGAACGGTTCCCGGAGGGCGATCCTCGTCGCGCTCCTCTATCTGGCCCTCGTCGATCCGGCCAACTGCACGCCTACGCAGCTCTATCGCTTGCTGGCGGACCCGGCTGCATTCTTGAAGTGCTGTGCCCTGCTGCAGAGCGTCGAAACAAGCAATGTCAATGATCCGGTGCTTGAGGTTGCTCGGCTCGAAGCGCGCAACATGCTCGATCGGGCGGACAAGAACGATGAGAACTTTTCGTCCTTCCTCGAAGGCGCAACGCAGCGTCTGATCAGCTTCAATCCCGCGGGGCATCTGGGCGATTACGGCACGAACGCTGTTCACAATCTCAGGGCGCTGCGCGACCGGCAGATTATCGTGTTCATCGTCGCGCCGCTCTCGCACTTACGGGAGTTCAGCGATTTCATATCACTGCTGACCCACAACGTGATCGCAGCCTGCAAGGCGAAGCCAAACGGGCATCCGGTGCATATCGTCGGAGAGGAAGCGCTCAACTTCCGCTTCCACGACCTGGTTGGGGATCTGGAAACAATGCGTGGCCTTGGCGTCACGGCGGATTTGTACATCCAGTCCTTCGCGGGTCTTGAGCGCCACTATGGCAAGGAGGCCGCTGCCGCGATCGAATCCTACGCAGACGTGCGCATTTATGGCGGGCTTAATTCCTATGCGCGAGCGAAGCATGTCAGCGACCTGCTCGCCGACGAGACCATCCGCAAACAAGATGGCTCGTACCACACGGTCTCGATGGTTGAGCTCAACATCGCCTCCAAGGAGACCGGGCGTCGGTACATGACGACGGACGAGGTGATGGCGATGCCCAAGGGGCAGGCTTGGATGTTTGCCCGGGGCATGCGCCCCACCCGGCTTCGGATGCTTTCTTACGCGGAAGTCTCGCCGTGGCGCGACTGGGTTGGCGAAAGTCCGATCACGGGTACGCGCCTGCACGCGCCCGCCAGGATCAAGATCGACTACGAAGGGCTCAAGGAGAAGAAGCGATGAGCGGGCCCGGCAAGGTGCCGTTCGTGGCTCCCATCCGCCTTAGCAAACTTGCCTGGCTGCCGATCGCGCTGGGCGCGGTGTGGGCAGGCCACCACTACGGCACGCCGCATCTTCGCATTTTCTATGTTTGGTCAGGCTCAAGAGCGCATCCCGTCTATCACGAATGCCAGTACTGGGGCCTGCACCCATTCAAGGTGCGGCCCCGCCATGGCAAGTGCCCGCTGATCGTGCTGGCGCGTCCGGGAAAGGAATTGTGATGGCGATGAATAGCGGAAGCACGAAGGGGCTAGCCCCGACTTTTTCGGCCGCCACGCCGCTCGCGGTTCGCAACGCTGCAGGCTCCGTACCCGCAACCGCGATGATCGCGAAGATCCAAGAGAAGGGCTCACGGATCAAGGAACGGGCGAGACAGCACCACAAGAATTTCGAAGACCGCTGGGTCGCCAACGAAACACTTCGCCTGTGGCAGCGTCATCTGACAGACGCCGCGAAGCAATCGATACCAAGGGGCGTGACTTCGAACGTGACGGCAGCGTCATTCACTCGGACGGCTTCACACAACATACAGGCCCGCACCGCCAGGCGACTTGCCAAGATCAACGCGATCACGACGCGCCTGAGCAATGCGGTCGTGCGCAACCTCGCCCCACCTGATCTCAAGCGAACATTCAGCGAGGCGGCGCCGATCCCGCGCTTGATCGCAAGCCAGAAGATGAAGAGGTAGCCATGATCGAGTGGATTGAAAAACTGCCCGATTCACTGACGGGCGCCGCGGTGGCGGGCTTCGTCTGGTTCGGCTTCAATTATACGGTGCTGGCGGAGCGGGCGATCGAGAAGGCGCATGCGCAAGCGATCGTCCCAAACTGCGCTTCTGTGCTCGAGGCGCAAACGAAGCTTTCGATGCTGCGGCCGAGTGGTCTCGGCGAGCAGATCGGCATCCCGCACATGGACCGCATCGAGAGGCTGGTGATCGAGAGCGTGAAGCCGCGCATGCTCACCCTGATCGAACGCGAGGACCGCTGCACCTGCGCAGCCCGGCGAGCTGGTCAGAAGCTGCGCTTCGATTACGCCGTCCACACCGCAAGCTTCCGCATTGTCTCGCCGCAAGCCGTCAGTGACTTCGCCGATAATACGGCAGCAATTGCGCTGTCAGGCACATGCGGCGTCATCCCCAACCCACTGAAAGGGGCCGCCCGATGACAAAAGCCATCTATGATGACGGGCGCTATCAGGTTTCGGCGAGCATCGTCTCGACGCCTTCCCGCCTCTACCCGTTGGCGAATACGACGGCAGGTGTCAGACGCGACCCGCTCTGGATGAGCATCGCCTTGTGCATGCTGACTGGCGCAGGGATCTTCACTTATGGCGATCTGCTCTCCGGTGCGGAAATTTGCGTTGCTGCCGGGAGTTCCGGGCTGGCGCTGGTAATCGGCCGTCAGACAGCGATTTTGCGCCTGGACGCCCCGGGACACCCCCGCACTATGATCGTTAGCAGCCGGGCGAGAATCTGGAAAATATTCCAAGCGATCCGCGCCGCTAAACTGGCGGGCGTCGAACGGGAAGTGGTTCTGAGCACGGACGATTAGGAAAACCCTCCTATTTTTGTTCCTTTTTTGTTCTTCTTATGATACAACACTAGGTTCTTGTGAATTAAGTTGTAAAGAAAGGAAGAGAGCGTTGACGGACGGTAAGGACAAAGGCGAGGCTGAACGGAAAGGAGTGCCTGCGACGTCGGCACGGCCCGATCCGCGCTTGCTCGCTTTCGTCCGGATGCTTGGGCGTCGTGCCGCCGAACAAGACTATGCCCGTCTCCTGGAGACGCTGGGCAGGGCCCCTTATCCAACCGTGAGAAAGGAATAGCCCATGCCCCGTGTTGCCATTTACGCCAGATATTCATCCGATAGTCAGAGAGATGCCTCGATCGAGGATCAGGTCCGCTTGTGCCGGGAGCGCGCGGAGCGCGAGCACTGGACGATCGTGAACGTCTATTCCGATCATGCGGTCTCAGGCGCTTCACTGATGAGGCCGGGAATTCAGCAGTTGATGCATGACGCCCTCGCGGGCAAGGCGGACATCGTTTTGTCGGAAGCGCTCGATCGAATTTCGAGAGATCAGGAAGACATCGCCGGCATTTTCAAACGCATGCAATTCGCGGGCGTAGCAATGGTAACGCTGTCCGAGGGCGAGATATCGAACCTTCACATCGGCCTTAAGGGCACGATGAACGCGATCTTCTTGAAAGACTTGGCGGACAAGACTCGTCGCGGTCTTCGAGGCAGGGTCGAGAAGGGCAAGTCGGGCGGCGGCAACGCGTTTGGCTATGATGTGGTCAAGCGCGTCGGCGATGGCGGCGAGTATGCTCGTGGCGAGCGCAGCATCAACGAGATGGAAGCCGAAGTCGTTCGTCGCATCTTCATCGACTACACCAAGGGGATTTCGCCGAAAGCGATCGCCAACGCTCTTAACAAGGAGGGCGTTAGTGCACCGACGGGCGGGACATGGGGAGCTAGCACCATCTACGGAAATCGCGAGCGCGGGACCGGGATCCTCAACAACGAGCTCTATGTCGGAAAGCTCGTTTGGAACCGGCTTCGCTATATCAAAGATCCTGACACCGGAAAGCGCATCTCACGCCCTAATCCAGAAAGTGCGGTCATCCGGCAAGACGTGTCCGAGCTGCGCATAATTGACCAGACTTTGTGGAATCGCGTGAAGGAGATCCAGGGCGAGTACAATAAGAAGGAAATGCCGCTCTGGAAGAAGAACCGGCCCAAGGCCCTTCTCTCTGGCATGACCAAGTGCGGCGTTTGTGGTGGCGGCTTCACAATCATCAACAATGATAGAATTGGCTGCGCCGCCGCACGAAACAAAGGAACGTGCGACAACAAACGCACCATGGGCCGCGTAGAGCTTGAAGCGTTGGTGCTGGATGCGCTCAAAGCCAACTTGATGGACGAGGAGCTCTGCAAAGAATTTTGCCAGGCTTACACGGGCCGGGTCAATGAGCTGCGCGTGAAGCACAACGCTTCGCTAGCCGGTTACCGCGCAGAAATGAGCAAGCTCGAGCGGGAGCGCCAGCAGATCATCCGGTCGATCTCCGAAGGCGTGCCAGGCTCGCTGCTCAAGGACCGCGCCATCATCGTCGAAAAACGCCGGGAAGAACTAGGCAACCTCCTCGAGACAACCGAAGAGGCCCCTGTTCTGTTTCATCCCAACATGGCCGCGCACTACCAAAAGGAGGTGAAAGATTTGATCGGGTCCATGGAAGATCCCGCAACCCGGTCGGAAGCGGGAACGATCCTTCGTTCCCTGATAGACAGGATCATCCTGTCGCCACAGGAAGGCGCAAACGGCCTCTCGGTGGACCTTATCGGTGATCTGGCAGGAATTCTGTCGATTGCCACCAATCGCGGCAGACTCGTTGTCAGCAACGAGCTGTCAAAACTTCAACCAGTGAATGAAGCGTGTAGCGAAGAGAGCGGTGTTGGCCCTGGATCTGCTGCCGGCGAGGCTTCTCCAACGGAAAGGCTCTCACGGCTAAATGCGGAATCTTCTATGGCGATGGTTGCGGGAGGCCGATCTGGCCACTCGGAACCGATGGCGATGGTTGCGGGAAACCGCCTTCGTCGCCAGACAAATGGGCCAACGCAAAAAGGTCCCGCAAATGCGGGACCTTTAGCGATGGTTGCGGGGGCAGGATTTGAACCTACGACCTTCAGGTTATGAGCCTGACGAGCTACCGGGCTGCTCCACCCCGCGTCAATTCGAGCGCGCTGATCGCGCATGTTATCGGAATGTATTCCCTTGCGTTCGGAAGATCCGGCGGCGACCTACTCTCCCGTGCCTTGAGACACAGTACCATTGGCGCTGAGAGTTTTCACGTCCGAG
>NCHQ01000030.1 GCA_002281855.1 Rhodospirillales bacterium 24-66-33
CTAGGACCCGGTCCGGCAAAGCCGGACGCGCCATTCTTCGGCAACTGATGCTCTCTGTTTCAATGTAATTGCACGTTTCAGCATTTGTTGAAACTCGTAATATTACTGAAATCCGCTTGACAGAATTTCACTGTTTGCGGTATTTTCAGCGAATGCTGAAAATATCCGATTCGGTGAAAAGCCTGGAAAAGCAGGCTGCAGAAGCGCTTACCTCGCTTCTGGAGGATGTGCCTGCGATCAAAGTTCGCGACGTCAGCATCGAGCCGGACGGACCGGATCGTGGCATCGACATTCTCGCGACGATCAACGTCTCCGGCCAGCGCTATTCGATCGTCTGTGAAGTCAAATCAAGCGGCCAGCCTCGGCATGTCCGTATGGCCCTGCTGCAGCTGCGCAACTACGTGGCTCATCACGAGCCAGGCTCCTTGCCGGTCTTCATCGCGCCCTACCTCTCGGCAGAGGCGCGCGCCCTGTGCCGGGAGGAAAAGGTGGGCTTCCTCGACCTGGAAGGCAACGCACGGCTGGTGTTCGATGGTGTGTTCATCGAACGGCAAGTAGCCAAAAAACCGGCGGCGGAGCGCCGCGAGCTCAAATCCCTCTTCAAGCCGAAATCAGCTCGCATCCTGCGCGTGCTGTTGCGCAAGCCAGATCGGCCATGGCGCGTGACCGACCTTGCGGACACGGCCCAAGTCAGCCTCGGCCATGTGAGCAATGTGCGGTCGGCACTGATCAACAATGAATGGGCGCAGCTTTCCGAAGGTGGACTCGTTCTCAGCAAGCCCGACGACCTGCTCGACGCGTGGCGAGAAGCGCACGAATCTCCCGCCGACCGGCGCGAGGGATTCTATACGACGCTGCATGGCCGGCCGTTCGACGAGGCGGCGCGCCAGGCGCTGGGCAGCAACTCCGGGAGCGGGCAGCTCGCGTTCGCATCGTTCTCAGCGGCGCAGTGGCTCGCACCTTATGGCCGGACCGGCACGCACTACTTCTACGCCGAGGCGGACGCGATCGACCGGTTGAAGCGGGACCTGAAGCTGGCGTCCGCTCAAATGGGCGAAAATGTTGTGGTCATGGTGCCGAAGGACAGTGGCCTATTCCTCGACGTTGTCGAACCGGCGCCGGGTGCGATATGCACCAGCCCTGTCCAGACCTACCTCGACCTCGCGCAAACCGGAGAGCGGGGCCGGGAAGCGGCCGATCATCTGAGACGAGAGAAACTGTCATGGAAATGACGCCCGGCGAACCGCAATCGGCGACCGACTATGACGATCGGACTACGGCGGCGGTGAAGTCCGTCCTGGTGGAGATCGGCCAGATCCTCGGCGCCTTCAAAGGCAGGTTCGCCGTGATCGGCGGCGCCGTCCCGTGGCTGCTGCTCGAGAACGACGACATGCCCCATGTCGGTACGCTCGACGTCGATCTCGGCCTTGATGCGGAAGCGTTGGGGGACGGGGAGTACGCCACGCTTGTCGAAGCTCTCCAGGAACACGGATACCGGCAGCGCGAGGGCCTGCGCCGGTTTCAGCTCGCCCGCACCGTTCAGCCGCCCGATGACGGGCCCGCCATTGAGATCATCGTCGACTTCCTGATGCCGCGTGACGCGGAGATCGCGAAGAACAAGCCGCCCCTGATCAGCAACTTCGCGGTGCAGCGTGCAGACGGCGCAGACTTGGCCACGACCTTCTACAAGATGGTGGCGATCGAAGGCCCGATGCCCGATGGCGGCACCAATCGCGTGGAGGTGGCCGTCTGCTCCATCCCGGCGTTACTCGCCATGAAAGGCCATGCGCTGAACGGCCGGTACAAGCAAAAGGACGCCTACGACATCTACTTCTGCATCCGGAACTACCCGGGAGGTCCCGAGGTGCTGGCTGAGGAATGCAGGGTGATTCTCGCCGAGGGCAGCGGCGAGGCTGGATATCGCTTCATTGACGCAAAGTTCACGACCGTGGATGACTTCGGTCCTACCTGCGTAAAGCAATTCGTTCAGGCGAGTCAGATCCTGGGAGATCGAACGCCGGAGCAGTGGCAGCAGGATGCGTTTGGCCAGGTCGACGCGTGGTTGCGTGGTCTCGGGCTTCGTGGCTAAGCCACAGCCGTAGGATCTTCGATATGCAGTGCGGCGGTCCCTGCGACCGACGGCATCTTGCAGTAGTTCACGGCACGCGAACGCTGATGAGAGGCGGCGTTCTTCGCGTCCAAGTGATACGGCGACCGGTCTCACGCCCACAGCGCCCGCCCCTCGCACGACGATCTATTTCAAGAATTTCCGAAGCTACCCCCAACGCTAACCCAGGATCCTTTTGAGGCCGAGTGGAAGAAGTGCCTATCCGACTGTTCGCGTGGTCGCGTAGCGCGGGCGACGGGATGATATTACATCCGCTCGATCTCAGGTGATGCGGGTGCGATATGCTCAGGCAAGACTGCTGCCCGGTCTCACGAAAGGCTCGTCGGAATTGTCCCCAGGTTGACGCTTGGTCCCGGAGTAACGCCCGCATCAGCGACCATCTCAGGCGCGCCAAGTTCCATGTGGAGGAAACGAGCAGCCGGCTGAAGGGAGGCAAGGCGAATCGCCTGGGCAATCACGAGCGCGCCGGTTGCGGCGCCGACGAACGGCACCGCCGTACTTGCCTCAGCGAAACCAACAATGCCGCAACGGCCGATCTGGGCCTCTAAGTCTGCATACGCCTTCGTCTCCATCAGTCTTGCGTGCAGCGCATCGTGCCGAGGCTGGGCAGCTTCATTCCAGAGACCTTCGATAGAGTTGCCCTTGGCAATTGTCCGGATCTGTATGCCCTCGAAATCATGAGCGCCATGGCCGAGGCCCGCATCGATCATGAACTCAAAGCCGTGGCGCGCCATGATGAGACGCGGCTGGAGCCGATCGAGCCCACACAGCAGATAGGGGGGATCTTCCGGCGTCACCTGAATATCGCCGTGATGGCGCCGCTCGATGATATCCGTCTTCCATCCGCAGGCCTCCAGCCAACGGCCGGCGACCCGCGCCTTTTTGGAACCAAGATCGGTTGGAAGTACGAGCAAGCTTGTGGCCTCGTTCTCGTCGCCTATCAATTGATTGTCCTGCGCAACAGCACGTCCACCGCGCACGCCGAGCAGGCACAAGTTCCAAATGAAACCCTGACCGAGATGTCCGAGGCCGAGAAACCAGATACTGTTGGGCACATCGAATGTTGCAGGCCCGATTGCTCCGGAGCCAGCGGCGCTCCACGGCTCCCAAAGATTCACCGTCACATCGCGTGGCCGCAGTGTCTTAGCCGCCAATGCGCACGCGAAGATCTGACGCATCGCGACCGCTGCAGCGAAGGCGCCAGTCAAGGCGAGCCGGCTATCGCCGGGTCCATCGCCGGCCGCTTGGCGCGTGCCAGCCAGCCACCGGTCCCACCAGCAACGGACTGTCCAGCCCATTCCAGAGGCATTGCCGATGCTAATGGTGTGCGTGGTCGTCCGCGGCGCATCCTCCACCAACCGTGCGCCGAGTGAACGCGCCGCATGGCGCAGGGTTTTCCCGAGCGGCAACGATGCCAGAAGCCTAGCGTCCCCTTCCATAACGAGGGTGACTTGACCAAAGCACTTGCGGGCCGTTGCGACTGCGGTCAGCGCCGCCGCCTGCCCGGCTGGTGTGTCCATCTGGTTCCTGCCCAGCGCTACCGCGACGTGGATGGAATCGAGGCGTGCCTCCGCTTCTGCAAATGAATCGGCACGTGCGCCGTCGGTCAGAGCCTTCGTGATCCGCGAACGCTTCCATAAGTCCGTCATGGCCGCCACCTGACCCGGAAGAATGCCGTGCCGCGCTTGCTGTGATCCGCCCACCGGCCAGCGCCGAGAAACTCGTACATGCCGATCGCGCCTGGCCGTGGCCTTCCACGCGCAAAATTGGGGAGAATGAATGCGATGTGTCCGCTACGCGGCATGACCGGGTTGGCCTGATCGGATGTGCTCTGGCCATATCCGCCCGGGTGGACGTGAACATCGGCGACGACGCCGTAGCCGCGCGCACGGCAGATTTCCCATAGCCGCGGCAATGCGGTCTCGCGGATCGTGACAATCCCGGTTGCTAGCGCCTCGGGATCGACATCGTCGTAAAAAACAAAATCGAGAATCTCGTATGCGCCAGTCCACGCTTTCCTGCCGAGAAGGTACGCGCCGCTCTCGCGTCTCTCGCCAAGCGTCCGGCGCGCGAGTTCGCGCGTGCCTGCGTCCCAGACTTTCCGGCGACAGAATATTTTAGGCGGCGCGAGCCCGACCCAGCCAAGCAGCGTGCTCAGAAGCGAGTTCATATAATTGTTCCATGATGAAGGTGAGGTGTCGATCACGCCGCCATGCATGATCGGGGCGCTTCGCCGCCCAGTTGTTGTGAAGTGCGCCATAGCGCTGCCATGCGCGGTAGATGCCGCCATATGCATTGGGCGGGTCACCCCAGGTCTTCAACGCATCGACAACGCCGGGCGAACTGTTGGCGATGGGATCGGGACGTTTGGCAGTTGCATGGTCCCAGTGCTGGACGAAAGGACCCAGCGCCGGGAAATTGTCGCAGAGTAGCTGGAACCCAAGCGTAGCGGATTGACCACTCGTCAGGTCGACCCCCGTCACGTTCACTTCCAAGATCGGGAACGCGTAACGCACAATCGCCCAGCGTCCTTGCTCAATGCCTACTCGGAAGCGCACCGAGCGAAGGTGCGCTTCCAGCGTTTGCTCTGAGGCCGAGAGCGCTACCTCAGCCATTCGTGAAATCCTTGAGCGTCAGGTCGACGACGAGTGTGCAGTGGCCCGTTTTTACGAACTTCCCGACCGCAGCGTCGCGCGGCAGCGGTGCATCGGCTCCCGGCAAGATCAGGTTGGCCTTCGCTGCTGTGACGGGATCGAGGTCGAAGCCCTTCTTGCCCACGGCCCACTGGAGGGCCTTGAACACGGTGGCGGCCGGGCTGAAGCGGTGCTCGATGGTGCGGTGCTCGTAGCGAACCTCGACGGTGACGACGCGACAGCGATGACCAATGAGGCGGACTGCCTTGCGGCCATGGGGCGGTTGAGGCAGCGGCTCGTCGTGACCGTGTTCGAAGAGATGCATCTCTCCGGTCACGCCGGCGCGGGTGCGAACGGCATCTTCGAAGCGCTCGTCGACCACGATAGAGAAGGTGAGCGCTTCAGCCTGATCTTCGATCTCGATTTCGATATCGGCTTCCGCCCCCTTAGCAGTGGCGGATTCGATTCTGGGCGAGGGGCCCTTGATGTCTTCGCCGTCTCCGACGCGGTTGCTGTTGTCCATATGATTCTCCTTGTGTGGCTTTCGCCACAGTCTGGGGCGAAATTGCTCGTTTGATCAGAAACGGACAATATCTATATATTAAGTTCGTTTCTGGACTCGTTTGTAATCGAACTAATGTGGTATGTAAAGTTCAAAGTTGGACCGTAGGAGGATTGATGCCAAGTGCCTCAAATACACAGCCAAGCCCGACAGCCGGGACCGGGAATTCGGCGCTGGATACGTTTTTCAAGATTGCCGACCTCTGGTCGTTGAGCATCGAGCAGCAGATTGCGTTGCTCGGTTCCCCGGCCCGATCGACGTTCTACAAATGGAAAAAGGAAGGCGGCCTGCTCTCCACGGATACGGAAGAGCGCATCTCGCACCTCGTCTCGATCTTTAAGGCGCTGCAGATCGTCGTGCCCGAGCCGAAGGCGGCGGACGCCTGGATACATCGCGCGAATAGATATTTCGGCGGGCGCTCGGCGCTCAATGTCATGCTCGATGGCAAGCTGACCGACATCTACGCGGTCCGCGTTTACCTGGATGCTCAGCGCGGAGGCTAATGGTGAAGTACCCAACCCGTTCGTTTGATCAGGACTGCTACCAGCTGATACCGTCGCGTTTTCCGCCCGTCGACGTGTACGAACGGCTGGAGTTGCCGGAACTGCGTGCCGCAGCCCTGGAACTCGAACAGCGCACAAATCCGCGCCTTACGGCCATGAAGCATCTCAGTGTGCCACCCAAGGTCAGGGACAAAGGCACACATCAGTTTCAGAACTGGAACCATGCGCCCTTCGCCTACAAGAATCCCGAAGGCTCACACTTCCTTGGGCCGGCGTACGGCGCGGCTGAGATGGCCGTGGACTTGCCGGCGGCCCTTCTGCACGCGCTTCGCCGCCGGGAGGAGTTTTTCAGTCGCACGAATGAAGAAGCCATGGGGCAGGACATGCGTGTGCTTTGCCGTCGCGTGACCGGAACCTTGATTGATCTAACGGGCCTCGACACGGGATTGGCGCAAGCGGAACGCTGGAACATCGGTCAGAAGCTCTATGAGGAAGGCGCGGCGGGGATCATCTATCGCCGTCCGGATTTCGGCGATCACCGTTTCGTGTCCGTGTATGACGGAGCGCTACTCGGGCGGGCCCTTCAGGGCGCACACTACCGCTTTGTGTGGGACGGGAAGACCGTCAAGAGCATCTATGATTTCAATAAGGGCGACACCATTCTCCGCGAGCAACTGCTCGCGGCCAGTCTAGGCAAGAACGCAGCGTAAGAGCGCGAAGCAGGCGGTAGAGGAGCGACCGACATGAGGCAAGAGAATGGGCTGCGCTTCTACTCCGCCACGGACCTCGTCAACTACCTCGGCTGCGCTCACGCCACGTACAACGATGTGCGCCAACTCACGCATCCGGTCGAATTCGCTGAAGACGATGAACAAGCAGCATTGCTTCAGGAAAAAGGCCTCGAGCACGAGCATGCCTACCTAGAGCGTCTTCGCTCGGAAGGACGTGTTATCGTCGAAATTCCGTCCGGTGACACCTTAGACGCCAAGATCATTGCAACGCGGGACGCTATGCGCGCGGGCGCGGACGTCGTTTACCAAGGCGCGCTCATGGCGGCACCCTGGCATGGCTTCTCAGACTTTCTCCTACGCGTGAACGGTGTGGCGTCATCGCTGGGCAATTTCGCCTATGATGTCGCTGACACCAAGCTGGCACGAACGGCAAAGCCGAAGCACGTCATCCAGATGTGCGTCTACGCTGATTTGCTGGGCTCGGTGCAAGGGATCGAGCCACCTCAGATGCACGTCGTTCTGGGCGACGGCAATCAGGTATCGCTTCGGACCTCTACCGTGCGTCACTACTACAACATCGCCCGTGGCCGTTTTGAATCTTTTGTTGGCGCGCCGACCGCGACATCGCCCGAGCCATGTGGCCATTGCCAATTCTGTCGCTGGCAAGCGACCTGTCAGGCCGAATGGGAAGCGACGGAACATTTGAGCCTCGTCGCCAATATCAACAGCAGTCAGATCGAAAAGCTGCGCGATGGCGGGGTCACGTCGCTGCGGCAACTCGCGGCTCTCAAGGCCAATGTTCGGATCCCCAACCTTCAGGCTGAGACTCTGGCGCGCCTGCGTTCTCAAGCCCGGCTACAGGTAGTCCGGCGGGACACCGGCAAGAATCAGCATGAGTTGTTGCCGCCATTGCCGGGACGCGGCTTTGCACGGTTGCCGAAACCCTCCGAAGGCGATCTCTTCTTCGACATGGAAGGTGATCCGCTCTACGACCTCGGCTTGGAGTATTTGTTCGGGTTCATTCACGTGGATGGTGGGCAGGAGCGCTTCACAGCCTACTGGGCTCACGACAGAATAGAAGAGAAGGCAGCCTTCGAGCGCGCTCTCGACTTCATCGTCGCGCGGTTGGCAACTTATCCCGACGCCCACGTGTATCACTACGCGAGCTACGAAGAGTCGGCGCTGAAGCGTCTGGCGATGCTTCACGGCACGAGAGAAACCGAGGTCGACAATCTGTTGCGGCGACACAAACTCGTCGATGTCTTCAAGGTGGTGCGCGAGGGCGTTCGCGTTTCCGAGCCGCGCTACTCCATCAAGAACTTGGAAGCGTTCTATCTCGGGTCTCCGCGTTCGGGCGAAGTAACGACCGCAGGCCAGAGCATCGTCATCTACGAACGGTTTCGACGGTTAGGTGACCGCGAACTGCTCAGCCAGATCGAGGAATACAACAAGATCGACTGCCAGTCGCTGCGCCAGTGCCGCGACTGGCTGACTACCTTGCGGCCGGCCGGTATGGCATGGCCGATCGAGATCACGCCCGAGCAGGCAGATCCTGTCCGTGAGCAAAAGCGGATCGAGGCGGAGCAACGCAGCGCCGCGCTCCTTAAGACACTTACCGACGGCTGCCCAGACGATGATCGACGTTGGCGCGAGTTGCTCGGGCATCTCCTGGAGTTTCACCGCCGCGAAGCGAAACCCAAATACTGGGCTATGTTTACGCGGCAGGAGATGAGCGACGAGGAACTGGTCGACGATGCGGAGTGCATCGGCGTTCTGCTTCAAGATCATGACCGTCCGGTTCGGCCTGAAAAGAAGTCCAAAGTCTATTCGTTCACGTTCCCGCCACAGGACTTCAAGATGCGTGTCGGCGACGACGTGTTGCGTGCCGGTACTCTTGAGCCAGCAGGCGAGATCGTTTCACTCGAAGAGGACGCGCGGCGTATCTCGCTCAAGATCGGCCCCAGCCGTTCGCCGCTTGCCAATGGTGCGTCACTTATTCCTACAGGACCGCTCGGCGACCAGGTGTTGCGCGCCGCGATCTATCGTTACGCGGAAGCAGTCATCGCAGGTGATACGACGCGCTATACCGCGCTGACGGACATCATGCGAAAGACGGCGCCTCGCCTCGCCGGGCTGGCGGCGGGAACGCCTATCATCGCACTCGGCTCGGAATTGCTGGCTGGATCTGTTGCCGCCTTGAAGCGCCTGGATCAAAGCTACCTTCTCATTCAGGGCCCTCCCGGCGCAGGCAAGACATTCACATCCTCCCATGCGATCGTCGCGCTCCTGGCGGATGGCAAGCGTGTCGGTGTCGCCTCAAACTCTCATAAGGCCATCAACAACCTGCTCAAGGACGTGGAGGCGGTCGCACAAGAGCAGAGCGTCACTTTCAGGGGCATTAAGAAATCCAGCAATGAGGACCAGTTCTTCAACGGCCAACAGATCGGCGACACCCTCAAGAACGAGGATGCAACAACCAGGGGGCATCAGCTAATTGCGGGCACAGCGTGGCTTTTCGCACGGCCTGACCTCGATCAGGCCCTCGACTACCTCTTCATCGATGAAGCTGGGCAGGTAAGTCTCGCGAATGTGATAGCGATGGGAGTCAGTGCCAAGAATGTCGTGCTGGTCGGCGATCAGATGCAGCTTGCCCAGCCGATCCAAGGTACGCATCCGGGCGGTTCGGGTGTCTCCGGGCTCAACCATCTTCTAGGTGGATTGGCAACAGTACCGCCAGACCGCGGCATCTTCCTCGCGATCACGTGGCGCATGCATCCCGATATCTGCCGCTTCATCTCGGACGCCGTGTATGACGGCCGACTCCAGTCCGACCGTTCGGCGACCCAGCAGCGCGTCAACGTTGCGTCAGGCCAGGATGAGGCGCTCGCGCCGACGGGCGTCCGATTTGTTGCGGTTGACCATATCGGTTGTGCCCAGAGATCACCTCCTGAAGCGGAGCGGCTCAGGCAGGCGTTTATGACCTTACTTGGCACGGAATGGGTCGATCAGCGGGGCGAACAAAACGTCTTAGGCCTTGACGACATCCTCGTCGTCTCGCCCTACAACATGCAGGTCAATCATTTGCGTGACATCCTGCCGAGCGGGGCGCGGGTCGGGACGGTCGACAAGTTTCAGGGCCAGGAAGCCGCAGTGGTGCTGATCTCGATGACCACGTCGTCTGGCGAGGACTTGCCGCGAAATATTGAGTTCCTCTATAGCCGCAATCGCTTGAACGTCGCCATCAGCCGCGCGCGATGCCTATCCGTCGTCTTCGCGAGCCCGCGCCTCCTCGTAATCACATGCCACACGATCGAGCAAATGCAGCTTGTGAACACGCTTTGCTGGGCCAAGCAGTACTCCGATCAACTCGCCACTCGAGGCTCCACTCTTCCCGGCATCAGATCGATCTGACAATAGTCAGCCATCTATGGCGAGCGGCCGCAGCGCGGCGATTTGGGGATCATACTCATAGTGAGTAACGGTTTGGTCGCGTATGCGATCGACCACTTCGTCAATTACACTCAGCGGGACAAGAACCACTCGCGCGGCCGAACTGGATTACCGAAGCGATCGTTGATCGCGATATCGAGCTGAGCAGGGGCAAAAACGCGGAAGAATGCTCTCCAGTCGCGTCCGACGTACGTTGTACAGCTTGTAAGGTGGCGCGGTCAGCGCCTTCTCGGCCATCCGGCGCGGTTCGAGAAAGCCCGGGAAGTAGCTGCCGCGGCGCAGCTTGGGGATGCGCAGCTCGACCGTGCCGGCGCGCGTCTCCCAGTCGCGGTCGCGATAGCCGTTGCGCTGCGCCAGCCGCGTCACGCTCTTCTCGCCATAGCCAGCCCCGATCAGGGCGCCGACCTCAATCTCCATCAAGCGCTCGGCAGCAAAGGCGATCATCTCGCGCAGCATATCGGCGTCAGGGGTCTTCTCCACGAGCGAACGCAGGTTCATCATCTCATCGGTCATCGGTGGCTTCCCCAGGTCTTGAGTTGGATCTCGCAACCCGACCCTAAACCGGAAATCGCCGGTGACCGCCGCAAGGCCGCTCCCTCGCTACGGCGCTATCGAAGAGCGCGCTCGCTCGCGGCCTTGCTTCGACCAGCTACACCACCACCCGGGACACGACCGCCTTAGGCGCTCGATCCGTCCGAATTGCACTCCATAACACGCTGGAGTTAGCGCCGGCGTCTCAGGCTCTTGGCTTGGTAAGCGTCGAAGCGTAGATCGACAAATCTAGGCGATGGGAGCCGTTTCGATGACGCCAAAACAACCTCAGCCGGAGCGCGATCAACGTCACCCCGGACGCCCTCTTCCCGGCGAGTGCGCTTCAACACCTTGTCGCGAGATTGAAGTGCCCGCTTGTGCAGCTCGGCCTGATCATCCGATCATGGCAGAACTTTTAGACGCACTTGCGCGAACCATGATTAACAATGACATCGGTAAGCAGCGTCGTCTCGTCGAGTTCAAGGACGGTTGCCGCTATGGAAAATTCGGAAAGACCAAGGCTTACGAATTGATCGCCCAAGAGCGGATCAAGGCCTATAAATTGGGAGGCAAGACCATGATCGACCTCGACAGCGTGGACCAATTTCACGCCTCGCTGCCCAAGGTCGAATCAAGAGCAAGCTAGGCCGCAGACCTGCTTGGCGAGACGGTGAGCCTCCCGTCGCGAAGGCTGTCGAGCCGATCAGCCCAATGCTGCATCAGACGCACGCGCTCGGCCCAATAAGCCGCACGGTTATAAATGCCGCGAATCTTGTTCTTGTCGCCCTTGCCAAGTTGGCGCCGCACCACCTCGTCGCGTCGCCGCCGCTTCTTTTCTTCCGTAGAATGGGCAAGTTGGGATTCAACGACATCACCGTCGAACGCGCCCTCCTCGTTGAGCAAGGTCGACGCGGTCGAGCGGAAGCCGTGAGCGCAGTGTTCGCCTCCCGGACCGGTATCGTAGCCCATGATCCGTAGAGCCTTGTTGAGGGTGTTGTCGGACATAGGCACATCATCATCGTATGAGAACAAGTAGCGGCATTGGCCGCTCAACGGCCGCAGCTTCGAAAGGATAGCAAGCGCCTGGCGCGAAAGAGGCACTTCGTGATCATCGCGCATCTTCATCTTCTCGGCGGGGATCAGCCATGCCCGGTTCGCCTCGTCGAATTCGGCCCACTCCGCTAGCCGAAGCTCGCCCGGCCGCACCATGGTCAAGGCGATCAGCTTGAGCGCATAGCGCACTAATCCGCCGTTTTTGGCGTCGTAAACTTCAATGCGGCGCATCAGGTCGCCAACGTCGTCCGGGTCGGTCAGAGCCGGGCGCGGGTTTGCCTTGGGTGCCTTGGTAAGCGCGTGCTTCAAATCGCGGGTGGGATCGCTGCTGCAATACGACGCGCCAATACCAAATTGGAAGACCCGCGAGGCCGTCGAGCGCAGCCGGCCGACGGTATAGTAGCGGCCGCGGGCTTCGACGCGTCGCATCGCCGTCAGCAAATCGGGAGGCTCGATCTCACACAACGGTCGATCGCCGATCTCGCGATTGAGCTGGCCGAGATTCCAGCGTTCCCGCTTGATCGTCGCTTTGGCCTTGTTTTCCCTTTCGAGCTTCTTGGTCACCCATTCCTCGCCGACCGTGCGAAAAGTGTGCTTGTGCTTCTCGTCGTCCTTTCGCTGCGCCTCGCGCACTGCGGTTGGATCCTGCCCCTGGTCGAGCAATTTCTCTGCGTCGTGGCGCTTTTCGCGGGCGGACTTCAGCCCGACACCGGGAAAGATGCCGAAAGACATGTTCTTGCGTTTGCCGCCGAAACGGTAGCGGTAAAGCCACAGCCTGGTCCCATTGGGTCGCACCACAACGCTTAGGCCCTGGCCGTCAGCGAGCGTGTATTCCTTGTCGGCCGGCTTGGCATTGCGGATTTTGGTGTCGCTCAGTTCATCCATGGGAGAGTTCCCTCGTAAACTGCGAGTCGCCAGTGTACCCGGCCCTTCAGGTGTACCTACAGTGTACCCAGAGAAGCCGGATTCTCTCGGACGGCCGCGAACGGCGCCGAGCGCCAATATACGCTCAAAGCTTGATTTTACGAGCGTTCTGAGTGGTCGGCGAACGAGCGCGGACGACAAAGAACTAGGCTGGATGGAAAATGGTGCCCCGAGACGGAATCGAACCGCCGACCCCATCATTACGAATGACGTGCTCTACCAGCTGAGCTATCGGGGCAATGGCGGCGGGTTTAAGGGAAAGGGGGCGCGGGCGCAAGGCGCTGTTTTGCCCCCGGCCGCCCTCCCCCAGCGGCCCCGCTTCGGCCGAAACCGAAGCATGCGGCGCGCGGGAAGGCTATAGAACCCCCGCCATGACCACGCTCCTCTCGCTCCTGCCCCTCCTCCTCGTGCTGGGCCTGCTGGCCTCGGGCCGCGCCAGCGCGCTGGTTGCGGGCCTGGCGGGGCTGGCGGCCACCCTGGCCGCCTCGGCCGCCCTGGTGATGCAGGCAGATGGACCCGCCGCCGTGGCGCTGCTGTTCCGCCGCGAGGTGCCGGCCGGGCTGTGGCTGTCGTGGCACGTCATCGCCATCATCGTCACCGGCGTCTTCTTCCATCGCGCCACCCTGGCGCGCGGCGGCGGGCCGGGCGCCGGGACGCTCGAGGCCTCGCCGCGCCGCCTGTTCTCGGTCTGCTTCCTGCTGGCGCCCTTCGCCGAATCGGTGACCGGCTTCGGCGTGGGCTACATCATCGCGCTGGCGGCGCTGCGGCGGCTGGGGATCGGCGGCATGCCGGCCCTGCTGCTCGGCCTCTACAGCCAGTCGCTGGTGCCGTGGGGGGCGCTGGCCATCGGCACCACCGTGGGGGCCACCCTGGCCGGCCTGACGCCCAGCCAGCTCGGCCTCAGCTCGGCGGTGCTGCAGGTGCCGATCCACGCGATGTACCTCCTGCTCTACTGGCGCTTCGCGCGCGAGGCCGGGGTCGCGGTGCCGGCGCTGCAGAAGCTCGACGATCTCCTGTGGACGGCGGCGCTGCTGGCGCTGGTGTGGCTCGCCAACCGCTTCAGCGACGTCGAGATCGCCGCCGCCGCGCCGACCGCCCTGCTGCTTGCCGTGCGCTTCTGGCGCGACGAGCGGCCCGACGCCGCCCGCCTGCGCACCACCCTGCGCACCGCCGCGCCCTATGTCGCGCTGACCCTGGCGCTCTGCGCCACCCGGCTGGTGACGCCGCTGCGCGACCTCCTGAAGCCCCTGTGGGCGCTGCGCCCGTTCGACAACCAGCCGGCCTTCGCGCCCTTCTACGCCCCGGGCTTCTGGCTGCTGGCGATCGGCCTCGCCGTCGTGCTGCTGGCGCGCGCCCCGCTGGCCAGGGTCGCGGCCGAAGCGGCGCGCGGCGCCTGGCGCGCCTGCGCCGTCACTTTGGCCTTCGTGGTGATGGCGGAATTCTATGTCGGCTCCGGCATGGCGACCTCGATCGCCGAGGCGCTGCGGGCGGTCGCGGGACGCGGCGCGGCGCTGGGCGTGCCGCTGTTCGCCGCGGTCGGCGGCTTCCTGACCGGCAGCGGCGCGGCGGCCAACGCCATGCTGATGCCGATGGAGACCGCGCTGGCCCGCGCCCTCGCATTCGACCCGGCCTGGATCGCCGCCGTCCAGAACAGCGTCACCGCCAACCTCACCATGCTGTCGCCGATCCGCGTCTCGATGGGCGCGGCGATCCTCGCCCTCTCGACCTCCGACGCCGCCCTCTACCGCCGCGCCTGGCCGCTCGCTTTGCCGCCGCTGCTGACCGGCGTCGCGGCGGTGCTGGCACTGCTGGCGCTCGGGAATTGACCGAATCCGGGTCAACACCCGGGGTGCGGCATTCGTTTCAGTTGTTTCGTTTATTTCGTTTATTTCGTTTACGGGGCTCAGGACGCCCTTGACCCGCCGCGCGGCCGCCGCTCATCCTGCGTTCGATACATGATTGTCACGCGCCGTCGCCACCTGCTCGCCGCCGGCCTCGCCGGACTCTCCGCCCTGCCGGTGGCGCGACCCGCCGGCGCCGTCATCGTGCTGGACCGCACCTGGCGCGCCGAGGGCGGGAGGCCGGGCCGCGAGAGCGAGGGCTTCCGCGCCCACGAGGCGCTGGCCAACCAGAGCCCGTTCGCCCCCGTCATCCCGCTCTCGACCGACGGTGGCGAGGACTGGGGCATCGGCTCGGTGACCTGGCTCGGCAATTACGGCGGCAACGCCTGGGTGCTCAGCGCCTCGCATCTGTTCACGCGCGACGATTCGGTGTTCGACTACACCTTCCGCGCGCCCGACGGCACGCTGTGCAAGGGCGACCGCCAGATCCGCCATCCGCTGTTCAACGGCAACAACGACGAGACCACCGGCTACGACGTGGTGCTGCTGCGCCTCCGCGGGCCGATGAACGGCGGCGGACCGGCGCCGCTGCTCTATGGCGGCACGCGCGAGCAGGGCGCGCCGGTGGTGATGGTCGGCTACGGCGCGCGCGGCATCGGTTCGATCGGCGAGAACGACGCCTATGACGGACCCTCGGGCGCCAAGGCGGCCGCCACCAACGTGATCGACGAGGCGATGGACCGGGTGCAGCCGCCGCCGCGCACCGGCGACCGCGGCAACTGGCTCTCCGTCACCCTGCGCCGCGAGACCGAAGGCGCCGGCCGGCTCGACGGCCTGCTGGGCTCGGGCGACAGCGGCGGCTCACTGTGGATGCAGACGCCAGCCGGCTGGGCGATCGTCGGCGTGAACGCCAATGGCGGCGACCGCTACGGCGACTCCTCGTATTTCGCGCGGGTATCGGGCCTGCGCCCCTGGCTCACCTCCCACGTGCCGGGCCTGCGCTTCGTCGGGTGAGCGGCGCGATGGCGTGGCAGCTGAAACGCTAGCACGGGCTCGACCTCCGGGTGGCCGGCCGCGGCCTGAAAATCGATCGCAATGAACTCTAGATCATCGCCAATAAGTGCTGCGAAAAGACAGGCTCGTGCGATTCCGTGTGAGCCGCGGAACGGCGGCATATGATTGAAAGCTAGCGCGCCATCAAAAACGCGTCTCACCGCGCGGTGGCAGACGGCCTGCTGCTATCCTCGCGCTTCAACGCATCGTCGAAATCAACGGTCTTGCTGAGATCAAGCAGCATCGGACTCACCTTGAAGGCCAGCCCGCCCCAAGCGCTTTGCGCGATCACGAAGCCAGATCGCAGACACCGACCTGCCACGGCTGCGACTTTATCCTTCTGCCAACCCTTCGCTTCCATCTCGGCCATCGTGGCGAGCCATGGAGACTGCTTCTCTCGCTCACCCGCTTCCTCCTCCGGCACATCCGGTAGCTTAGGGTGGTGTCGCAGGAGAGTTGAAACCAAGATGACCTCGTCTCTCGACAGACCGGCCAGTGACTCTGCGTACAGATAGAACTCATCAGCGACCAGCGTGCCGACTTGCAACTGGCCTCTGATCGCCTTCGCCAACAATCGCAAGTTGACCCGCGCGCGACCTTCCCACGCAGTTCGCACATATCCGTGGATCACGGCGATGCCGTCGTCTTCAGCCGCTACTTGCTCAGGCAGGTAGCCGCCACTCCGCAGTTCCTCGAACAGGATCTCCTGTGCCTCAGCGCTACGCCGTTTCAAATAGGCGTTCAGGGCTGCTCGACCGACCGGCAGAATGCCGCCCGACTTCATCCAATCGGCCGTTTCAGTAATTGATCCGAGAACGTCGGTGAGGTTTGGCATGGTTATGCCCTTTTTGGTTTGGTCGCGAAGACTACCTTAAACAACGGCTAGTCTGCCCATGAATGTGCCGCGCGTTGGCCCAACAGCGACCCGCCGGAGGACGTCTCCCATCCTCATGCATGCTGGTTGATCTTCGGCCCGTACCTCGCCCCCACTCCCCCCCTCTGGCACAGTCGCATTTTGCCTCTATGATCGCCGCCGCCCCGCGGATGGGGCGGATTTCGCGGGAGGGAACGATGGCCAAGGTGGCATTTCTGGGACTGGGCGTGATGGGCTTTCCGATGGCGGGGCATCTCGCCGCCAAGGGCCACGAGGTCACGGTCTACAATCGCACCTTCGCCAAGGCCGAGGCCTGGACGCAGAAGCACAAGGGTAAGGCCGCGAAGACGCCGCGCGAGGCCGCCGCCGGCCAGGAGATCGTGTTCTGCTGTGTCGGCAACGACGACGATCTGCGCTCGGTCGTGCTGGGGCCCGACGGCGCGTTTGCCGGCATGGGCAAGGGCACCATCTTCTTCGACAACACCACCGCCTCGGCCGACATCGCGCGCGAGCTCCATGAAGCAGGCCGGAAGCTGGGCATCGACTTCATCGACGCGCCGGTCTCGGGCGGCCAGGCGGGCGCCGAGAACGGCCAGCTCACCGTGATGTGCGGCGGCGATCCCGCGCCGTTCGACAAGGCCAAGCCGGTGGCCGACGCCTTCTCCAAGGCGGTCACGCTGATCGGCCCGTCGGGCTCGGGCCAGATCACCAAGATGATGAACCAGATGTGCATCGCCGGCATCGTGCAGGGCCTGGCCGAAGCGCTGAACCTCGGCCAGCGCGCCGGCCTCGACATGGAGAAGGCGCTGGGCGCCATCTCCAAGGGCGCGGCGCAGAGCTGGCAGATGGAGAATCGCTGGCAGAACATGGTCGCCGGCAAGTTCGACTACGGCTTCGCCGTCGACTGGATGCGTAAGGACCTCGGCATCGCGCTGGCCGAGGGCAAGCGCCAGAAGGCCGGCATGCCGCTGGTCGCGCTGGTCGATCAGTTCTACGAGCGGGTGCAGGCGCGCGGCGGCGGCCGCTGGGACACCTCGTCCCTGATCCAGCCGCTGCAGAAGCCGTAGGATCGCGACGGTGAGCGGCGGCTACACGCTGTGGGGCCGGCCGGGCTGGGGCTCGGCCCTGGTCGAGGCCCAGCTCGACTGGTACGGGCTGCCCTTCACCTACGAGACGGTCGGGGATCTGTTCAAGGACCCTGACGCCAAGGCCAGGCTCGAGACGGTCAATCCGCTGGCGCAGGTGCCGACCCTGGTGATGCGAGACGGCAGCGTCATGAGCGAGAGCGCGGCCATCACGCTGCTGCTGGCCGACGTGACCGGCAGCGAGCAGCTGGTGCCCGGACCGGGCGCACCGGAGCGCGCAAAATTCCTGCGCTGGCTGGTGTTCCTGGTGGCCAACATCTATCCCACCTTCACCTATGCCGACGATCCGGCGCGCTTCGTCTCGGTGAACGCCGCGCGCGACCCGTTCCGCGCCGCTGCCGACGCCTATGCCCAGCGCCTGTGGCGCCAGGTCGAGAGCGCGGCCGGGGCGCCCTGGTTCCTGGGCGAGCGCTTCTCGGCCCTCGACATCTATATCGGCGTCATGACCCGCTGGCGGCCGCGGCGCGGCTGGTTCGAGGCCGAGACGCCCAAGCTCTTCGCCATCGCGCGTAAGGCCGATGCACGGCCGGAACTGAAAGAAACCTGGAGGAGGAACTACCCATGAAACGCCGCAACTTCGTCGCCCTGGCGACCGCAACAACGACCACCGCGCTTGCCGCAAGCGCGCCCGCCTTCGCCCAGGCGAACTATCCCGACAAGCCGATCACCATGGTGGTGCCGGCGCCGCCGGGCGGCGGCACCGATCTGGTGGCGCGGCTCTATTCCGACCTGCTGAGCCAGGAGCTGGGCGTGCAGGTGCTCGTCGACAACAGGGGCGGCGGCAACGGCAATATCGGCACCGCCATCGTCGCCCGCGCCAAGCCCGACGGCTACACGATCCTGATGCAGTATTCGGCCTACCATTCGGCCAACCCGGCGCTGATCAAGGACCTCAACTGGAAGCCCGACGATTTCGTGGGCGTGGCCATGGGCGCGATGGCGCCGCACGTCATCGTGGTCGCCAAGAAGGTGCCGGTCGACGACCTCAAGAGCTTCATCGCCTACGCCAAGGCCAATCCCGGCAAGCTGAACTACGCCTCGGTCGGCGCCGGTTCGGTGCCGCATCTCGGCGGCGTGCTGCTGAACAAGGCGGCCGGGCTCGATCTCGTGCATGTGCCCTACAAGGGGTCGGGGCCGGCGACCGCCGACATCGTGGCCGGCCAGGTCGAGGTGCTGATCGTGACGCCGCCCGCCGTGTCCGGCCACATCCGCAACGGCAACCTGAAGGCGCTGGCGCTGGCCAGCGAGAAGCGCCTGCCGTCCTTCCCCGACATCCCCACGACCGCCGAAGCGGGCCTGCCGGGCTTCCTCCTCGACGGCTGGTTCGCGCTGTTCGCGCCGGCCGGCACGCCGCAGCCGATCGTCGACAAGCTCAACGCCGCGATGCGCAAGGTCGGCAAGATGGAAGCCGTGGTCGCCCGCGCCAACCAGCTCGGCATCGTCCTGAAGGACTGGCCGGCCGCCCAGATGAACGACTTCGCCAAGGGCGAGGTCGAGACCTGGGGCAAGGTGATCCGCGACAACAAGATCACCATCGCGCAGTAGGCTCGAGTCCAACCCTCTTCTCACCTCCCCCGTCGAACGGGGGAGGCCGGGAGGGGGAAAGCAACGCGAAGATTTTTGAGTGGGAGAGAGGTCAGGATCCGTGGCCTTCCCCCTCCGCCCCTGCGGGGCACCTCCCCCGTGTGACGGGGCAGGCGACGATTCCAAAAAGTCAGAAAACGTGCCGCACGCCGACGATCTGGCCGAGCGAGCGGCCGACATGTTCGGCCACCGCCGGCTCCAGCCCTTCGACTTCGATCTCGACGTTGAGGCCGTCGCCGTCGGCCTGGGCGAAGACGCGGGCCGGGACGAGGCCGCGCTTGGCGATCAGTTCGAGCGCGCGCGGCAACACGCCGGGCTCGGCGTCGGCCTCGAAACAATAACGGACGGCGGAATTGCTACGCTTGAGGGAGAGGACGGCAGACATCGGACGATTCCTTGGACGAATGACAGGCGAACGCGGCAACGCAACGGTTTGCAGTGCAAACCGTGGTGCTAATTCGCTTTCCAAGGAGGTCCATGCGGGCCATGGCGTCAGTGTAGCGCGGGAGCCCGCGGGCGCGCTAGGGTCGCGGCAACGAATCCGCCGGGAAGGAAACAAAGATGCGTTCGACGCCGATTTACGAGGTGCATGCGGTCAAGTATGCCCACCTGCCGCGCAAGGCATGGGAAGTGCAGATCAACCCCGACCCGCACGATGCCGACTTCCCGATGGACTATTTCGTCTGGGTCGCCATCCCGCTCGACGAGAGCGGCCACCGCACCATCGGCGGCAAGCCGATCGTGATCGACACCGGCTTCAACACCACGGTGGGCAAGCAGCGCGGCCGCGAGGTGAAGAAGAATCCCGCCGATCTTCTCGCTGACATCGGCATCGATGCGAAGGAGGTCGAGGACGTCATCGTCACCCACCTCCACTACGACCATATCGGCAACTGGGACCGCTTCCCCAAGGCGCGCTTCCATCTCCAGGACAAGGAGATGAACTTCGCGACCGGCCGGCACATGTGCAAGGGACCGTTCCGCCACGCCTACGAGTGCGAGGACATCGTCGGCATGGTGCGCGCGCTGTACGGCGGCCGGCTGGTGTTCCACGACGGCGACGAGGAGCTGCAGCCCGGCATCTCGCTGCACCTGATCGGCGGCCACACCGCCGGCATCCAGTCGGTGCGCATCAACACACGCAACGGCTGGCTCGTGCTCGCCTCCGACGCCAGCCACTATTTCTGGGGCGTCAACAACGACAAGCTGTTCTCGATCGTCTACTCGGTCGCCGACATGCTGGCGGGCTACGACAAGCTCAAGAAGCTGGCCGACGGCCGGGTCGAGATGGTGATCCCCGGCCACGACGCCGAGGTGATGGTGCGCTATCCGGCCTCGGGCAAGGGCCTGGAAGGCGTGAGCGTCCGGCTCGACTGACCGGCTCACGCGCGAGAAGGGAAACCGCGGTGGCCAGGCTCGTCTTCGGCATGAACCAGTCGCTGGACGGCTATGTCGATCACATGGCGTTCGGGCCGAGCCCCGCGCTCTTCCGCCACTTCATCGCGGAGGCTGAGGCGCAGGCGGGCAGTCTCTACGGCCGCCACGTGTACGAGCTGATGCGCTACTGGGACGACGATCAGCCCGACTGGGACGCAGACCGCCATGCCTTCGCGGCGGCATGGCGGAAGCAGCCGAAATGGGTCGTCTCGCGCTCGCTGGACTCGGTCGGGCCCAACGCCTCGCTCATCCAGGCCGATCTGGAGCGTACGGTCCGCGCGCTGAAGGCCGGGCGCGACGGCGAGATCGAAGTCGCCGGCCCGACCCTGGCGCAGAGCCTCACCGAGCTGGGCCTGATCGACGAGTATCGGATCTACCTGCACCCCGTCGCGCTGGGCCACGGCACGCCCTACTTCGCCGGCTCGCGGCCGCCGCTCCGTCTCATGACCCACGACCGGATCGGCGACGACGTCCTCAGGCTGACCTATGTTCCAGCTTGATCGCGGGCCCGCCTGATCCGGAGCGCCGCCCGTCAGCCCTTGATTTCGACGCCGGCCCACTCCTCCAGGACTTTCGCCACCATGGTGAAATCGGAGTCGGGACCGAACCGCGCCTTGGTGACGGCGAGCATTTCGAGCACTGCCGCGCCCACAAGCATGGGCACGCCCATGTTCTGCGCCTCGTCGAGGCAGAGGCGCACGTCCTTGTGCGACAGCGCGGTGGCGAAGCCGAAGTCGAAGGTGCGCGGCAGCACGGCGCGCGGAAACTTGTCCTGGCTGGCACTGTTGCGGCCGCTCGACACGTTGATGATGTCGATCAGCACCTTTGCATCGAGGCCCGCCTTCACCCCCATCGCCATCGCCTCGGACGTGGCGACCAGCGCGGTCGCGGCCAGCATGTTGTTGGCGAGCTTGGCGGTCTGCGCGAGCCCCGGCTTCTCGCCGGTATGGAAGAGCTTGCCGAAGGTCTTCAGCACCGGCTGCAGCGCCTGATAGGTCGGCATCGGGCACGACACGATGACCGCGAGCGTTCCCGCCTTGGCGCCCGTGACGCCGCCGCTCACCGGCGCATCGACCCAGCCGATGTCTCGCTCGGCCAGTTTGCCCGCGACTTCGCTCGCGACACCGGGGCCGGTGGTCGAGAGATCGATCAGCGTGCGGATCGACGAGCCGTTGAGGATGCCGGCATTGGAGCCGAGCACGACCTCGCGCACGATGGCGGGGGTCGGCAGGCTGATCAGCACCAGCTCGGCGATCGACGCGACCTCGGCCGGCGACGCCGCGAGCTGCGCCCCGCGCGCGACCAGCGGCCGGGTCGCCTCTTCCGACACGTCGTAGATGCACAGCCGGTAGCCCGCATCGAGCAGCCGCGCTGCCATCGGCCCGCCCATGCGGCCCACCCCAACGAAGCCCAGCAATTGACCCGTCATGCTCGTTTCCTCCGGCCTGGAAGCCACTCTCTCGTTTTTCTGGTATCGCTACCAGCATATGATCGCGGCGTGACAGCATCAACGGGCAGGCAGGATGAGTAGCAAGGCGCGGCGTGGCGAAGGCGGAACTCTGAAGATGCGCGACATCGCCCGTCATGCCGGCGTTTCGCCGATGACGGTGTCGCGCGCCTTGCGCCAACCGTCGAAGGTGTCGGAGGAGATGCGGCGCAAGGTCGACGCCGCGGTGCGCGAGTTCGGCTATCTGCCCAACCGCATCGCCGGCAGCCTGTCGTCGAGCCGCTCCAACGTCGTCGGGCTGGTCGTGCCCAGCATCCGCAACTCCCTCTATGCCAGCATGATCCAGGCGGCGTCCGACGTGCTGCGCGCCAACGGGCTGCACCTGATGATCGCCGACAGCGGCCACCGGCTCGAGGACGAGGAGGCGCTGGTCTCGGCCTTCCTCGCGCAACGCGTCTGCGGCCTCATCCTGCACAACACGGTCCACAGCAAGCGGGTGCGCAAGCTGGTCGAGGCGAGCGGCGTGCCGGTGATCGAGACCGGCAACCTGCCGGACGATCCGCTCGACATGGCGGTCAGCTACTCGAACTTCGATGCCGCCCGCGCCATGACGCTCCACCTGGCGCGTCTCGGCTATCGCCGGATCGGCTTCGTCACCCTGCCGGTACGCGACAACGACCGTTCCGAGGAGCGCCGCCGCGGCTACTTCGCGGCGCTCGCCGAACTCGGGCGGCCGGTCGACGACACTCTCGTCCTCGAAGCGGCCGGCGGCTTCAGCGAGGGCGCCGATGCGCTGGTGCGGCTGGTGAACGCCCATCCCGATCTCGATGCCGGTTTCTTCGCCGGCGAGGTGCTGGCGGTGGGCGCACTGTTCGAGTGCCAGCGCCGCGGCTGGGCGGTCCCGGGGCGCATCGCCATCGCCAGCTTCGACGACGTCGATCTGCTGCGGCATGCGGTGCCCAGCGTGACGACGCTGCGCATTCCACGGCCGGAAATCGGAAGGCGCAGCGCCGAGCTTCTGGTCCGCCGCCTGCAAGGGGCGCCGGCCGAACGCCTCAAGGTCGATCTCGGATTCGAAATCGTGCAACGCGAGAGCAGCTGAGGACACGGCATGCTGAAGGGCAGATGCGCGCTGATCACCGGCTCGACGCAGGGGCTCGGCCTGGCGATGGCTAGTCGCCTGGCCGCCGAGGGCTGCAACATCGTGCTGAACGGGTTCGGCGAGGCATCAGAAATCGAGGCGCGGCGCCGCGCGCTCGAAGAGGAGCATGGCATCCGCGCGCTGCATCACGGCGCCGACCTCGCCGAGCCGCGCCAGATCGCCGATCTGATCGAGACGGCCGGACGGGATTTCGGCGGCGTCGACATCCTGATCAACAACGCGGTCGTCCGTCACTTTGCGCCGGTCGAGAAATTCCTGCCGGAAGACTGGGACCGGGCGCTGGCGGTGAATCTGTCGGCCGCGTTCCACACGACGCGCCTCGTCCTCTCCGGCATGCGCGCGCGCGGCTTCGGCCGCATCGTCAACATCTCCTCGGTCTACGGCCTGTTCGGCGGCGTGAACCGGGTCGACTACATCACGACCAAGACGGCGCTGATCGGCCTCACCCGCGCGGTGGCGCTGGAGACGGCGCGCGACAACATCACCTGCAACGCGATCTGCCCCGGCTCCTCGCCCACGCCCGCCATCGAGCAGAGGTTGCAGGATTTCATGGCCGTCGAGGGCCTCGAGCGCGACCGGGCGGTCGAGAAGTTCATGGCCGGGCGCCAGCCCTCGGGCCGCTTCGTGGCCATGGAGGGCGTGGCCGCGCTGGCTGCCTTCCTGTGCGGCCCCGGCGCCGCCGACATCACCGGGGCGGCCCTGCCGGTCGACGGCGGATGGAGCGCCAGCTGATCGTCTTTCGGCTTTTTGTGGTAGCGGTACCAACGACTCCCTCCTAGAATTTGCACAACAAGGCAAGAACAGGAGGAAACCCAT
Source organism: Rhodospirillales bacterium 24-66-33 (assembly GCA_002281855.1). Taxonomy (GTDB): domain Bacteria; phylum Pseudomonadota; class Alphaproteobacteria; order Reyranellales; family Reyranellaceae; genus Reyranella. The sequence goes on from NCHQ01000030.1 coordinate 23,875, forward strand.
GAGCGTCACGCGTCGACAGTTCGGCCCCGTCGCAGCCTCCCTGGCTGCGGTCGCGGCGGCTTCACCGGCCTTCGGGCAACAGACCAGCGAGGTGGTGAAATGGCGCCTCACCTCCAGCTTCCCCAAGAGTCTCGACACGCTCTATGGCGCCTCGCAGACGATCGCGCGGGTCGTCGGCGAGATGACCGACGGCAAGTTCGCGATCTCGCCGTACGGCGCGGGCGAGATCGTGCCCGGCCTGCAGGTGCTGGATGCCGTGTCGAACGCCACGGTCGAATGCGGCCACACCTACACCGGCTACTACATCGGCAAGAACCCGAGCTTCGTCTTCGACGGCTCGGTGCCGTTCGGCCTCACGCCGCGCATGCACAATGCCTGGATGATGTTCGGCGACGGCCGCAAGCTGATGGACGAGGTTTATGACGGCTTCAACGTCGTGGCCCTGCCGGCCGGGCAGACCGGCGGCCAGATGTTCGGCTGGTTCCGCAAGGAGCTGAAGACGCCGGCCGATTTCTCCGGTCTCAAGATCCGCACCGCCGGTTTCGGCGGCAAGGTCTTCGCCAAGCTCGGCGCCGTGCCGCAGCAGATCGCCGGCGGCGACATCTATCCGGCGATGGAGCGCGGCACGCTCGACGCCTGCGAGTGGGTCGGTCCCTACGACGACGAGAAGCTCGGCTTCAACAAGGTCGCCAAGTATTACTATACGCCGGGCGTCATGGAGCTCGAGGCGGTCAACCAGCTCATGATCGGCAAGGCCGCCTGGGCCTCACTGCCGCCGCGCTACCAGGCCATCCTGAAATATGCCTGCACCTACTCGATGACGGAGATGCTGGCGTCCTACGACGCCAAGAACGCCGTGGCCATCGCCCGCCTGGTCGGCGCCGGAACGCAGCTCTCGGTGCTGCCGGACGAGGTGATCAAGGCGCTGCGGGGCGCGCTGGAAACCGTGCTCGACGAGGAAGCGGCGCAGAACGAGCAGTTCAAGAAGATCCTGGCCAACTGGCGCCAGTTCCGCGCCAACCAGCATCGCTGGTTCTCGATCGCCGATACCCGCGCCGATCTGGCGGTCTTCCGCAGCGACCGCTGACGCGCACTGTCCTCCCGAACGAAGTGAGGGACCTTTGGCAGCGTTCACAAAGGTCCCTCGCTCACGCTCGGGATGATAATGGTCGCCTACGCCGCGAGGGCGGCGCGGGCCTTGCCGATCATCAGGGCGGCACGCGCGGCTTCGCGGCCCTTCTCGACGAAGTGCGCCCGGAAGATTGCGTTGTGGTGGTCGGTCTCCTGATAGTGGTGCGGCGTCAGCGACACCGACAGCACCGGCACGCCCGTCTCCATCCCGGCGCGCATCAGCCCGTCCACGACGGCCTGGGCCACGAAGTCGTGGCGGTAGATTCCGCCATCGACCACGAAGGCCGCGGCAGCGACGGCGGCATATTTCCCGGTGGCGGCGAGGTCGCGCGAGAACAGCGGCAGCTCGAAGGCGCCCGGCACGTCGAACACGTCGACCTGCTCGGCGGGAATCAGTTCGAGGAAGCCGTCGAGCGCACGGTCGACGATGTCGGCATGCCACCTGGCTTTGACGAAGGCGTAGCGGGCTTGTGTGTGGCGGGCTTGTGTCACGGCAATCTCCTTTGGCGAACAGACACGTCACCCAAGGCGATCACGCGCGGACCCGCTGCTCGGCGCGAAGCAGCGGGACACACGTTCTCTTTCATCCGGACTATGACCGTCGGCTCAGGCCTCGCACCTGATCTGCTGACCCTTCCTTGCGGAAGGCGCTCGCGGGCTCGCAGCTCGCGCTGCATACCGCCGGTAGGGAGTTTCACCCTGCCCTGAGAACGGCGAAACCTTAATTGCCAGCCCTGGAGCTGGCAATCTTCACGGTCACTTCTTCTCCAGGCCCCACATCGCGAGCGTCGGGGCATAGACCATGCCGGTCACGTTCGAGCGCACGGCGGTCGGCGAGGTGAACTGGCCGAGCGGCGCATGCGTCGGGTATTCGAGCACGCGCAGCTGGACCTTCTCGGCGATCTCCTTCTGCTTCGCCGGATCGGATTCGGCGGCGTAGGCATCGCGCAGCTTCTCGAGCTCGGCGTCGCACGGCCAGCCGAAGGTCGCCTTCTCGCAGGAAGCGTTGAGGAAGGCGGCGGCGGCCGGGTTGATCACGTCGACCGCGCCCCATGAGGTGAAGAACAGGTTCCAGCCACCGGCGCTCGGCGCATCCTTCTTGGCGCGGCGCGCGACCAGGGTCTGCCAGTCCATCGGCTGCAGGTCGATCTTGAAGCCGGCCTTCTCGAGCTGCTGCTTGGCCACGGTCGCCAAGTTGTTGTGGCCGGCCACGTCGGTCTGGTGGAGCATCACCACCGGCGTGCCGTCATAGCCCGCCTCCTGCAGCAGCTGCTTGGCCTTGGCGGCGTTGCCGGAGAGCTTGTCCTCCCAGCCCTTGGTCGATTCGAGCGGCGAGCCGCAGGGGAACAGCGAATTGCAGACCTTGTAGAACTCCGGATTGCCGACATTGGCGTCGAGGAATTCCTTCTGGTCGAGCGCATAGAGCGCGGCGAGGCGGATCTTGGGATTGTCGAACGGCTTGTGCAGCACGTTGAAGCGCATCGTGTACTGACGGCCGGCCTTGTTGCCGACATAGACGACGACGTTCTTGTCCGCCTTCAGCAGTGGCAGCAGGTCGGCCGGCACGATTTCCACCAGGTCGATCTCGCCGCCCAGCAGCGCGTTGACCTGGGTCTGCGTGTCGGGGATCCACAGCCACTCGATGCGGTCGACCTTGGCCACCTTGCCGCCGGCGAAGCCCGAGGCCGGCTCAGACCGCGGCTTGTACTTCGGGTTCTTGACGTAGACCGCCTTCTCGCCGGGCTTCCATTCGTCCTTCTTGAAGATGAACGGGCCGGAGCCGGTGGTGTCGGTGATCTGGCTGTTGGGATCGGTCGAGGCAACCGACTTCGGCATCATGAACGGCACGTTCGAGCCCGGCTTGCCCAGCGAGTAGAGCAGCAGGCCGTAGGGCTGCTTCAGCACGAACTTGATGGTCTTGGCGTCCGGCGCCGTGAGCTCCGACGTCACCGCCATCAGCTTCTGGCCCATCGCGTCGCGCGCGCCCCAGCGCTTGATCGAGGCGACGCAATCCTCGGCCGTGACCGGCTTGCCGTCGTGCCATTCCAGCCCGTCGCGCAGGGTCAGCGTGTAGGTCAGCTTGTCGGGCGAGACCTCCCACTTGTCGACCATCTGCGGCTTGACCTCGAGCTTGTCGTCGACCGCGAACAGCGTATCGTAGATCATGTAGCCGTGGTTGGTGGTGATCAGCGCCGAGGTCCAGACCGGATCGATGATCTTGAGGTCCGAATGCAGCGCCGCCTTCAGCGTGGTCGGCTTGGATTGTGCCGAGGCGGGCGCAGGCGCGGCCAGCGGCACCACCGCGGCGGCGACGGCGAGCGCGCCGATGAAACGACGACCGAACTTCATCATGGAAACTCCTGTACTCTTTGGCCTTCCCCGTAGGGGGCAAGGTATAGAGCCGCCGGCGCTGGAGCGCGACAGGCGAAATGCCCGCGCCCCGCGACCAACGATCAGTCGCCCTGCGCGATGTCGAGCAGGGCCTGCCAGTCGACGAGCTTCACCCGCGGCCGCCCCTGCGCGGCCCCGGCCGCGACCTCGGCCTTGTCGATGCGGCGCCAGCCCTCGGCGTCGATGCAGAGCGGCAGGATGTCGGGGCCGCTCTTGGGGTCGCGGTCCTCGAGGAAGTCGATCACTTCCTTGGCCACGGCGTGACTGTCGGCACGATTGGTCGGGATGGTGCCGCTGGGCCCGCGGCGCGCCCAGCCCACCGGGAACACGTTCTCGGCCTGCGGGAAGGGCTCGCCGGTATAGCCGATGCAGGTCACGACCAGGTCGGCGGCAAGGGCTCCTGTCGACAGTTCCACCTCGCCTGGGCGGATCGCCGTCGGCGTCGCATGGAAGCGGAAATGCACCGTCACCGGCTTCTCGCCCGGCGTCTGCGCGGCGTAGCGCTTCAGGGTCTCGATGTTCTTGGCCTTGCGCAGCCGCTCCGGTGTCGGATCGGCGGCCGGCGCCTCGGCGATCAGCACGCTCGCATCGGCGACCGCGACGGCGCGCGCCAGCCGGCCCATCTCGGCCAGCTCGTTGGTGGTGAAGGAGGCCTCCGCGGCGCCGCGCCGGCCGATCACGTGGATGTCGGCGATCGGCGCCGCCGCGATCGCGGCCCCCGCCTCGGGCACGATGTCGGACTTGGTCATCTCGTCCTGGCTCTTGGCCAGCAGGCGCGCCACGTCGAGCGCCACGTTGCCGTTGCCGATCACCGCCACGGACTTCACGCCCGAGAGATCGGGCCCGCCGCGAAAATCGGGATGGCCGTTCAGCCAGGCGACGAAGCGCCACGAGCCCCAGACATGCGGCAGATCCTCGCCGGGAATGCCCAGCTTGCGGTCGACCACCATCCCGGTGGCGGCGATCACCGCGTCATAGGACTGGATGACTTCGTCCCAGGTCAGGTCGCGGCCGATCTCGACGTTTCCTGCAAACCGCAGGTCCGGCTGGGCGAGCAGCCGGTCGAACTGGCGGACCACGGCCTTGGTGCCCTGGTGATCCGGCGCGACACCCGCCCGCACCAGGCCGAACGGCGTCGGCAGGCGATCGATGATGTCGATGCGAAGGTCGGGACGGCCGCGCAGCAGCCCGTCCGCGGCATAGAAGCCGGACGGGCCGGCGCCGACGATGGCAACCCTGTGAGTCATGGCGGCCCGCTTAGCATATGATGGGGGCATGGCTAAATACGCAAAACTCCGTCAGCTCGGACAGGCGACCGCCCTGCCCGCCTCCCCCGACCAGGCCGTCCTCGAGACGGTTCCCAACCCGCATCCGGGCACGCTCTATCTCGCGCGCTTCACGCAGCCGGAATTCACTTCGCTCTGCCCGGTGACCGGCCAGCCCGATTTCGCGCATCTCGTGATCGACTACGTGCCGCGCGCGAAGCTGGTCGAGAGCAAGTCGCTGAAGCTCTATCTCAACAGCTTCCGCAACGAGGCCGCCTTCCACGAGGATTGCACCGTGGGCATCGGCAAGCGCCTGGTGAAGGAGTTGACGCCGCGCTGGCTGCGCATCGCGGGCTATTGGTATCCGCGCGGCGGCATGCCGATCGACGTGTTCTGGCAGACCGCCGCACCGCCCAAGGGCCTGTGGCTTCCCGACACCGGCGTGGCGCCCTATCGCGGCCGGGGTTGATGGCCAAGCTGCCGCCCCGCCCGAAGCGGCCGCCCAAGCCGGCAACGCCGCGCGAGCTGCGCGACGCGATTGCCGCCAAGGCGCTGGAGCTGGGCTTCGACGCCGTGGCCTTCGCGCCGGCGCAGCTCTCGCCCGAGGCGCGGCAGTTGCGACGGGAGCGCATGGAAGCGTTCCTGGCGCGCGGCTTCCAGGGCGACATGGGCTGGCTGGCCGACCGCGCCGAGCAACGCATCGATCCCTCGACCCTGTGGCCCGAGGCGCGCACGGTCGTCTCGGTTGCGCTCAACTACGGGCCGGCCGGCGACCCGCGCTTTGCACTCGAGGAGCGCGAGCGCGGCGCGGTCTCGGTCTATGCGCAGGGCCGCGACTATCACGACGTGATGAAGAGCCGGCTGAAGCAGCTCGGCCGCTTCATCTGGGACACCTATCACGAGAGTCTGAAGGTCTTCGTCGACACCGCGCCGCTGATGGAGAAGCTCGCCGCGCAGCAGGCCGGCCATGGCTGGCAGGGCAAGCACACCAACCTCGTGTCGCGCCGCTTCGGCTCCTGGCTGTTCCTGGGCGAACTGCTGCTGTCGATCGAACTGCCGCCCGACGAGCCAGAGACCGATCATTGCGGCCAGTGCCGCGCCTGCCTCGATTCCTGCCCGACCAATGCCTTTCCCGCGCCCTATCAGCTCGATGCGCGGCGCTGCATCTCCTATCTCACCATCGAACATGCCGGTCCGATCGATCGCGAATTCCGGACGGCGCTGGGCAACCGCATCTACGGCTGCGACGACTGCCTCGCCGCCTGCCCGTGGAACAAGTTCGCCCAAAACGCGCGCGAGGCCGCCTTCACGCCGCGTGCCGAGCTGCAGGCGCCGCTGCTGGCCGAACTCGCTACCCTCGACGACGCCACCTTCCGCACCCGCTTCTCCGGGACGGCGGTGAAGCGCATCGGCCGCGACCGCTTCCTGCGCAACGTCGCCTATGCGCTGGGCAACAGCGGCGCACCCGCCACCGCCCTGCCCGCGGTCGAACGCCTGCTGGCCGACGCCTCGCCCCTGGTGCGCGGCGCCGCCGTCTGGGCCCTGTCGCAACTCGCGCCGGACGACGCGGCGCGGCGAGCTCGAACCGCCGAGGAGACCGATGCCGACGTCCGCGCCGAATGGGAGCTGGTGACCGCCCTTACCGCCGCTCCCTGAAGAAGGCCCGCAGCAGCTCGCCCGCCTCGCGCTCGCCGACGCCGGGATAGAGGTCGGGGCGGTGGTGGCAGGTCGGCTGGTCGAAGATGCGCGGGCCCTGCTCGATGCCGCCGCCCTTGGGATCGGCGGCGCCCCAGTAGACCCGCCGCAGACGCGCAAAGGAGATCGCCTGGGCGCACATGGGGCACGGTTCCAGCGTAACATAGAGGTCGCAGCCGACCAGGCGCGGCGAGCCCAAAGCAGCGGCGGCCGCCCGGATCGCCAGCAGCTCGGCATGGGCGGTCGGATCCTTCAGCTCCTCGGTGCGGTTGCCGGCCTCCGCCAGCACCTTGCCGTCGGGGCCCACGATCACGCAGCCGATCGGCACCTCGCCGCGCGCGCCGGCCGCGCGGGCGGCGGCGAGGGCCCTGTCCATGGGCGTCGATTTGTTTGAATCCGGCATAGCGCGCGCACTGTAGCGCACGGCGGCGCGCGCGCGTATCTTGCGCCGCATGCCCCGTCCCCTGATCGGAGTCACCCTGGATGCTGAAAAGCCAGGCGGATACTCCAAGTTTCCCTGGTATGCGCTGCGCCAGAACTACCTCGACGCGATCGACGCGGCGGGTGGTCTGGCCATTGCGCTGCCGCACGAGCCCGACCGGGTCGCCGACTATCTCGACCGCATCGACGCGCTGGTGGTGACCGGCGGCGCCTTCGACGTCGACCCGTCCTACTATGGCGGCGGCGCGAAGCATTCGACGGTGGTCACCAAGGACCGCCGCACCGCCTTCGAGTTCGGCGTCACCCAGGGCGCGCTCGCGCAGAACAAGCCGGTGCTGGGCATCTGCGGCGGCCAGCAGCTGCTGCATGTCGTGCTGGGCGGCAAGCTGATCCAGCATATTCCCGACGCCATAGAGGACGCGCTGGCGCACGAGCAGCCCAACCCGCGCGACGAGCCCGGCCATGTCGTGAAGGTGGCCAAGGGCACGCAGCTGCACGGCATCGTCGGCGCCGAGGAGCTGCAGGTGAACAGCGCCCATCACCAGGCCGCCGCCGATTCGCCCGCCGGCATCGTCGTGAACGCCACGGCGCCGGACGGCGTGATCGAGGGCATCGAGGCGCCGGCCTACCGTTTCTGCATCGGCGTGCAGTGGCATCCTGAATTCCATATCTCCGAAGGCGACGCGAAATTGTTCCGCGCCTTCCTGGGAGCGGCGGGCACAAAGTGAACGAACAACCTGTCAAGGAAGGCGAGCGCATCGCCAAGCGCCTGGCGCGCGCGGGCCTGTGCTCGCGCCGCGATGCCGAACGCTGGATCGAGGAAGGCCGGGTCAAGGTCGACGGCAAGGTGCTGGAGACGCCGGCCTGCGTCGTCACCGACAAGAGCGTCATCGAGGTCGACGGCAAGCCGTTGCCCACCGCCGACCGGGCGCGCATGTGGCGCTATCACAAGCCGCCGAGCGAGATGGTGACGGCCCGCGATCCCGAGGGACGCCGCACCATCTTCGACTCGCTGCCCAAGGGCATGCCGAGGGTCGTCACGATCGGCCGCCTCGATTACTTCTCGGAAGGGCTGCTGCTGCTGACCAACGATGGCGGGCTGGCGCGCCAGCTCGAACTGCCGGCCAATGGCTGGACGCGCCGCTATCGCGCCCGCGTGCACGGCGCCGTCGACGAGGCGAAGCTCGCGGAACTGGCCAACGGCATCACCATCGAGGGCGTGCGCTACGGTCCCATCCAGGCGAGCCTCGACCGCCAGCAGCGCTCCAATGCCTGGATCGACATCGCGCTGGCCGAGGGCAAGAACCGCGAAGTCCGCCGCGTGCTGGCCCATCTCAACCTGCCGGTGGTGCGCCTGATCCGCGTCGCCTTCGGGCCGTTCCATCTCGGCGAAGTCGAACGCGGCCATGTCGACGAGATTCCGCCGCAGGCGCTCGAGAACCTGCTGGGCGTGAAGCGGCCGCCGCGCAAGGAAGGCTGGGCCAAGCCCAAACACAAGCCAGCCCCGCCCCACGCCAAGCGCCGGCGGCACTGATGATCAGGATCATCGGCGGCAAGCATCGCGGCCGTATGCTCGCGACCCCGGAGGGCGAGGCCACGCGCCCCACCTCCAATCGCGCGCGCGAGTCGCTGTTCAATATCCTGCTGCATGCGAACTGGCGCGAGGACGAGGAGGACGGCACCTCGCCGCTGATCGACGCGCGCGTGCTCGACGCCTATGCCGGCTCCGGCGCGCTGGGGCTGGAGGCGCTGTCGCGCGGCGCGGCCCACGCCACCTTCCTCGACAACGATGCCGCCGCGATCAAGGCGATCGGCGAGAACCTGCGCAAGCTCGGCGAGACCGGCGCGGCCAAGGTGGTGCGCGCCGATGCGACACGGCCGCCGCCGTCGCGCGACGCCTGCGATCTGGTCCTGCTCGACCCGCCCTATCGGTCGGGCCAGGCCCCCGCCGCGATGACGGCCCTCGCGGCGGCCGGCTGGATGACGCCGGGCTGCATCGTCACCGTCGAGTGCGCGCACAACGAGGATCTGCCGCCGCCACCCGGCTTCGCCGCGATCGACGAACGCCGCTATGGCGCCGCCAAGATCGTGATCCTCAAGCGGACGGCATGAAGCTCGGCGCGCCTCTCTACATGCTGCGGCACGGCGAGACCGCCTGGAACACCGAGCGGCGCATGCAGGGCAGCAAGAACTCCGACCTGACCGCGCGCGGGCGCGTCCAGGCGCTGGCGATGGGGCGCACGCTCAAGCGCGAACTCGAGCGCGAACCGGGACCGACGATCTTCCTGCGCAGTCCCTTGGGGCGCACGCGCGAGACCTCCGACATCATCGGCCAGGAGCTGGGGCTTTCCGCCGCGGACTGGCGCGAGGATATCAGGCTGGCCGAACTTTCCTACGGCACGTGGGAAGGCTTCTCATGGGCCGAGATCGAGATCGATCATCCGACCGCTCTCGCCGACTGGCGCGCCGATCCGCACGGCTACTGCCCGCCGGGCGGCGAAACCCATGCCGATCTTCGCCTGCGCTGCGAGACCATGTTGGCGGAGATCGCCGCCGCCGGCACGCGCACCGTGGTGGTGAGCCACGGCGTCAGCGGCGCGGTGGTGCGCGGTCTCAATCTCGGACTCGATGCCCGCGCCATGTTCGTTCTGGAGAAACCTCAGGACGCGTTCTTCCGCCTACTCGCCGGAAGCGAAGAACGCATCGCCTGCGACCTGTGATCGTAACGGGGTGCCGGCTATAAGCGCCGGCATGAACGAGGACGCGCAGAGCAGGACGATCGAGCAAGCCAGCAGACCGACATGGGCGGAGGAAGCCCGCGCGACCCTGCTGCTCGCCTGGCCGCTCATCCTCACCAATGTCGCGCAGACGCTGATGACGGCGACCGACGTGGTGATGATGGGCTGGCTGGGCCCCGATGCGCTGGCCGCCGGCGCGCTGGGCGCCAACCTCTATTTCGCGACCATGATCTTCGGGCTCGGCCTCACCACGGCGACCGCGCCGATGATCGCGCGCGAGCTGGGCCGAAAGGGCCACTCGGTGCGCGACGTGCGCCGCACGGTGCGCCAGGGCATGTGGATGGCGGCCGTCGTCACCGTGCCCATCTGGATCGTGCTGTGGCAGAGCGAGGCGATCCTGCTGGCGATGGGCCAGGAGCCGGCGCTCGCCAAGTCCGCCGCGGACTATGTGCGCGCCCTGCAATGGTCGCTGCTGCCGTTCTTCCTCTTCCTCGTGCTGCGCTCCTTCGTCTCGGCGCTGGAGCGGCCCTTGTGGGCGCTCGCCGCGGGCATCGTCGGCGTGATCGCGAACGCCGGGTTGGCCTGGGTGCTCATCTTCGGCCATTTCGGCTTTCCGCAGCTCGGGCTGGTCGGTGCCGGCTATGCCACGACCTTCGCCGACACGCTGATGTTCGTTCTGCTCGCGGCCGTCATCCTCACCGACCGCAAGTTCCGCCGCTATCACCTGTTCGGCCGCTTCTGGCGGGCTGACTGGCCGCGCTTTCGCGAGCTGTGGCATCTCGGCCTGCCGATCGGCGCGACGCTGGTGTTCGAGGTCGCCGTCTTCAATGGCGTGACGTTCCTGATGGGCCTGATCGGCGCCGCGTCGCTGGCGGCACACTCGGTCGCCATGCAGCTGGCCTCGCTCTCCTTCATGGTTCCGCTGGGGCTCGCCCAGGCCGCGACCGTGCGGGTCGGCCGCGCCTTCGGGGCGCACGACAGGGAGGGCGTCCGCCGGGCCGGCTGGACGGCCTACGTCATGGGCGTGGGATTCATGGCGCTGACGGGGCTGGCGATGGTCCTGGCGCCGCGCCCGCTGGTCGGCCTGTTCCTCGACCTCGACGTGCCGGCCAATCTGCCCGTGATCGAGCTGGCGGTGAGCTTCCTCATGGTCGCGGCGCTGTTCCAGGTGGCCGATGGCGGCCAGGCGGTCGCGGCCGGCATGCTGCGCGGCCTGCACGATACGCGTGTGCCCATGGTCTATGCCGGCATCGGCTACTGGGGCATCGGCCTGCTGCTGGGCGTCGGGCTCGCCTTCCAGGGCGGGATGGCCGGCTTCGGCCTGTGGATCGGACTGGCCACCGGCCTCACCGTCGTGGCGATCCTGCTGCTCGTGCGCTGGCTGCGACGCGAGCGATTGGGACTGATGGCGCCGGGCCAGTGACGCCCGCAGAGACGCGGCTCAGGTCAGATCGACGTCGTAGCGAACGTAGTCCGTCAGCTTGGCCACCCGGTCGTAGAGGCGGCGGGCGGGTTCGTTGTCGGCTTCGGTGTGCCAGTAGAGCCGCCGCCAGCCGCGCGCCCGGCCACGCTCGACGAGCGCTTCGATGAGGTGGCGCCCCACCCCGGTACCGCGCGCGGCGGGCGCGACCCACAGATCCTCCAGATAGCAGACCGTGCGACTGCTGAACGTGTGGGGGTGCAGCACGTAGTGCGCAAAGCCGAGCAGGTCCCGATCGTCCGCTGCAGCTGAGACCAGCGCACAGACGGGATGGTCGGGATGCAGGACCCGGCGCCACAACTCGTCGACCTCGGCTTCGCCCATCGTTGCGCCGTGGTGAGTGTAATTGGCAGCCCACATCCCGCCCCAGGCGGAGCGGTCGGCCGGCGCTGCGTCACGCACGATGATTGCGGGCATTCGATCGCGCCGCTAACGGGAGAGGCGGGCCGTCCGCCGACAGCCGCCGTTCTCCGTGACCATCAGGCCGGAAGCGTCGCCGCGGGCGGTGAGCTGCATGCGACGGTGTTCGGGGCCCTTCACCGAGGCGAGGCTCAGGAGATTGAACGGCGCGCCGACCTTGGCCACACCGTGGATCTGCCACAGGCCGGGGCCCGGCGGCGGCGGCGCCGACTTGTTGGGATTGGGCACCGGCCCGAGCGCCGTGGTGTCGTAGGCCGAACCGTCGACGAAGCCCGATTCGATGGTGAGCAGGTAGTCGAGCGGCGCGTTGCACGAACCGCCGTCGCTGGTGCCGCGCCAGGTGCCGTCGAGCGGCGAGGCTGGGGCGGGCGTCGGCGCGCCGCTGGCTGGCGCGGCGGGCGGCGCGGGCGCGCGGGTCTGCGCCGAGGCCCCGGTTGCGGCGAGGCCTGCGATCAGGAGCAGCGCTAGAAAATTCTTCATCGTCTTCCGAACAGCCGCTCGATGTCGGCCAGTTTGAGTTCGACATAGGTCGGACGGCCATGATTGCACTGGCCGGAGTGCGGTGTCGCCTCCATCTGGCGCAGCAGCGCGTTCATTTCCTCGACGGTCAGCCGACGGCCGGCCCGCACCGAGGTGTGGCAGGCGAGCGTGCCGCAGACTTCCTCGACCTTCTCCTTGAGCGACAGGTGATCGCCCATCTCGGACAGCTCGTCGGCCAGGTCGCGCACCAGTCCCTGGATGTCGAGTTCGCCCAGCACCGCGGGCGTCTCGCGCACCACCACGGCGCCGAGGCCAAACGGCTCCAGCACCAGGCCCATGTCGGCCAGCTCGGCGGCGCGTTGCGTGAGGCGCCGCGCGCCGTCCTCGCCGATCTCCACGACCTCCGGCAGCAGCAGCGCCTGCCGCTTCACGCCCTCGGCCTCGAGCTGGGTCTTCAGCCGCTCATGCACCAGCCGCTCATGCGCGGCATGCTGGTCGACGATCACGACGCCCTGGTCGGTCTGTGCGACGATGTAGGTCTCGTGCAGCTGCGCGCGCGCCACGCCCAGCGGATAGTTGCCGGGCGCGATGTTCGCAGGTTGCTCTTCGACCCGCGCCGACAAGCCATCGAGCGGCGCCATGAACTGCATCGCCGCCTCGGCAAGACCGCGCGGCACCGACGCATAGCCGCCGCCATTGCCGTATCCGCCGCCTCCCCCACCCATCGCCAGCGGAGTCGAGAAACCCGTATGCGGACGGAAGGCGCCGAGCGCGGCGTCCGACACGGTCGTGCTGGCGCGATGGCCGGCCGCCGACAGCGCGGTGCGCAGCGCGCCGACGATCATGCCGCGCACGATGCCGGCGTCGCGGAAGCGGACCTCGGTCTTGGCAGGGTGGACGTTGACGTCGACCATCTCGGTCGGCGCTTCGAGGAACAGCGCCACCATGGGATGACGGTCGCGCGCCAGGAAATCCTGGTAGGCGCCACGTACCGCACCGGCCAGCAGCTTGTCGCGCACCGGACGGCCGTTGACGAAGAGATACTGGTGCTGGCCGGTCGGCCGATTGAGCGTCGGCAGGCCGGCGAAGCCGGTGAGTCGAAAGCCCTCGCGGTTGGCGTCGATCGCCACGGCATTCTCGGCGAACTCGCGGCCCATGATGGCGGCCAGACGCTCCAGCCGCGCGGCATCGCCCGACAGCAGCGACGGCTTGGCCGCCGCCAGGTCGATCAGCGCGCGCTCCTCGCTCTCCAGCCGGAAGGCGACCTCGGGATGGGCCATGGCGAGCCGGCGCATCGCATCGGCGACATGGCTCGATTCCGTGCGCGGCTCCTTCAGGAACTTGAGTCGCGCCGGTGTGGCGAAGAACAGCTCGCGGACTTCCACCCTCGTGCCCTGCGGATGTGCGGCGGGCCGCGGCTCGCCCTTGGCGCCGCCGTCGATCTCGAGGCTCCAGGCGGTATCGGCGCCGGCGGGCCGCGAGGTGATGGTGAAGCGGCTGACCGAGGCGATCGAGGGCAGCGCCTCGCCGCGGAAGCCGAGCGTGCGGATATCGGTCAGGTCGTCGTCGGGCAGCTTCGAGGTGCAGTGACGCTCGACCGCGAGCCGCAGCTCGTCGGGCGACATGCCCACGCCGTCGTCGACCACCGACAGGAAGGTGCGGCCGCCCTCCTTCAGGGTGACCGCGATGCGCCGCGCGCCGGCATCGAGCGCGTTCTCGACCAGTTCCTTCACGGCGCTGGCCGGCCGCTCGACCACCTCGCCGGCAGCGATGCGGTTGACGAGCGTCGAGGGCAGGCGACGCAGGGTTCTGAGAGCGCTCATGACGCCGTCATTTTACGGCGTTTCCGCTTCAAGTTCACACACCATCCTCATCCTGAGGAGGCCACGAAGTGGCCGTCTCGAAGGATGGGCAACAATGCGGTGCTCGTTCCCACCCTTCGAGACGCGCTCCTCCGGAGTGCTCCTCAGGGTGAGGTCATTGCTGGAAAACGATGTGATTCGCTCTGAACGGGAAGAGTCTATGACCGATGGCCCGGGGAAGATACGCGGTCGGCGAGATACTGGCGGGTCAGGATCTTGCCCTCCTCGACCGCCGGCTGGTCGAAGGCGTCGACCCCCAGCAGCTCTGCGGCGAACATCGTCTCCAGCATGTAGTGCATCATCAAAGCGCCCATCACCCTTTCGTCGAGTGTGGAGATGCGCATGACGCGCGTCGGCCGGCCGTTCTTCGCGAGCGTGGCGGCGGTCGCGTCGGCCTCGGCCAGCAGCAGGTCGCCCAGCGAGCGGTTCTCGAGATAGGACAAGGTCTTGTCGCCGCCCAGAGCGGCCGGCGCGATCGGCGTGCCCTTGCCCGCGGTGTCGAGGATCAGCACCGTGAACATCTTGTCCGCCGGGCCGCCAAGATAGAGCTGCAGCTGGCTGTGCTGGTCGACCGTGCCCATGGCGCGCACCGGCGTCGTGCCGTTGCCGCCCTTGCCCAGGCTCTCGGCCCAGAGCTGGCGATACCAGAAGCCGAAATAGCCCAGCCGGTCGCAATAGGGCATCAGCACCGTGGTGCCGATGCCGCGCTCCCGGGCGAGCCCGACCGAGAGCGCCGCGCCGACGGCCGGCGGCAGATCACCGGCATCGCTGGCCTCGAGGACCGGATCGAGCACGCTGGCCGCGCCCTCGCGCACCGCGCCGACATCGAGGCCGGCGATCATGGCCGGCAGCAGACCGACCAGCGACAGCACGGAGAAGCGCCCGCCCACCCTGGGATCGTGATCGAGGATCGGGCAGCCGATCCGGCCGGCCAGGCGGCTGAGCGCGTTGTCGCTCGGCTCGGTGATGGCGATCACATGCTCGGCGAGCCTGTCCCTGCCCACCTTGGCCTCGAATTCCGGCAGCAGGGTCAGGAACTGGGTCAGCGTCTCGGCCGTGGTGCCGGACTTGGAGATGACGATCAGGCCGGTTCGGGCGAGCGGCAGGCGGGCCGCCAGTTCGGTGAAGGTCGCGGGATCGACATTGTCCATGAACCAGAGTTTCGGCCGCCCGTTCTGGGGCCCGAATCCCTGGTCCTTCAGCGCGACCAGGGTCTGGCCGCCGAGGCTCGACCCGCCGGTGCCGAGCACGATGACATGCTCGAACTTCGCGAACCGCTCGGCATGCGGCTTGAGCGGCGCCAGGTCGTCCCGCGCACCCGGGAGGCTGAGCAGCGGCAGGGTGCCGTCGGCCTTCCACTGCCGGAACCTGTCGAGCGCCTTGGAGGCGTTCGCGAGCTCGCGGTCGAGCGCGGCGCGATGCAGACCCTGCTTGCCGACCTTGCTTTCGAGCGCGTCGTCGATCACGTGGCTGTAGAACATCGGGAAACGACTCTCCTCAGGGTTCCTGTGTGACGCCGACCGGCTTGCCGACCACTACGGTGGTCAACGCGTCATCGCGCAGGAGGTGCCGTGCGACCTTGCGGACGTCGTCGAGCGTAACCGCGGCGATCAGTGCCGCGCGCCGCGTCAGGTGATCGGGTGACAGCCCGTCGATCTGCATCGAATGCAGCAGCCCTGCGATCGAGGCCGAGGAATCGAGCGAGAGCGCCAGCGCGCCCGTGAGATAGGTCTTCGCGTCGGTCAGCTCGGCCTCGGTCACGCCGTCGTTGCGCATCCGGCCCATCTCGGCGCGAATCACCTGGAGCGCCTCGGCGATGCGCTCGTTGGCGCTGCCGGTCGACATCAGCAGCAGCGCGGCGCGCTTGTAGGTGCGCAGGCCGCTCGACACGCTGTAGGCCAGGCCGCGCTTCTCGCGCACCTCGTTGAACAGCCGCGACTGCTGCCCGCCGCCGCCCAGCACGTGGTTCATCACCAGCGCGGCATACCAGAGCGGATCGTCGCGCTCGATGCCGGGAAGTGCCATCAGCGCCGAACTCTGCGGCACCGGCCGTTCGACAACCACGACGCGCGGTCTGGTCGGCGGCACCCATTGCGGCGGCAGGGTCGGCGGCGTGCCGGTGGGCAGCAGGCCGAACGAGCGATCGATCTGGCGCGCCAGCTCGGCCTCGCCGATGTCGCCGACCGCGGAGACAATCAGGCCGTTGCGCAGCAGCAGCTCCGCCGCCCGCTTCTTCAACAGGTCCGGCGTGGCAGCCGCCAGCCCCGCGGGCGTGCCGTCGGGATCGGCGGCATAGGCATGGCCGGCGAACAGCGTTTCCATCAGCGTACGGCCCGCCACCGAGCCGGGACGCTGGGCGGCCTGGTTGATGCTGGCAATCGTCTGCGCGCGGCGCTGGTTCACCATGTCGGGGGCGAAGCGCGGTTCGGTGAGCGCCAGCCGCAGCAGTTCGAAACCCTCGTCGCGATTGGCCGACAGGACGCGCAGCGAGCCGGTCAGGCGGTCGAGCGAGGCGTTGAAGCCCAGCGAGGCGGCGGCATCCTCCTGGCGCTGGCGGAAGGCCTGCGCATCCATCGATCCCGCGCCATCGGTCAGCAGGCCCGCCATGAGGTCGGTGATTCCGGCCTGCCCGGCCGGGTCCGTGGCGGTGCCGCCGGAGAACGAGAAGGACAGCGCCACGATGGGCGTGCTCTTGTCCTCGACCAGCCAGGCCTTGATGCCGAGCGGCGTCGTGATTTCCCTGATCTCGATCGCGCCCGCCACGGCCGGCAGCAGCACGAAGAGGCCGGCGAGCGCCGCCGCGAGCGCGCGCAACGGCTTCATCCGCCCCTCGCCGCCGGGGTCAAGAGGGCGGTGACGGCGCCGTCGTCGCGCCAGACATGCCGGGCGGCCGCCAGCACCTCGTCGCGCGTGACGGCGGAAATGCGCTGCGGCCAGGCATCGACATCGGCCACGGTGCTGCCGGTGCTGAGCGCCGTGCCGTAGATGCGCGGACCGCTCGCAAGCGAATCCTGCGAATAGATCGCGGCAGCCAGCAGCTGGTTCTGCGCGCGCTCGACCTCCTCGGCCGTGACGCCGCCGTCGAGCAGCTTCTTCATCTCGGCGGTCACCGCCTGCTCGACGTCCTCGATGCTGCGCGACTTCGCGGGATGCACGCCGATGTCGAACGAGGTGAGGCCGAGGCTCGACGCGCCGTAGGAAGCCCAGGCCGAAAGGCCGATCCCGCGCTCCTCCACGAGGACCCGCGACAGGCGGCTGGTCTCGGTGCCGCCGAACAGGCGCGCCAGCACCTGGAGGGCGTAGGCATATTTCGTCTCGCCGACCCGGTAGGATGGTGCCAGCCACAGCCGCGACCAGCGCGGCTCGGCGACGCGCGCATCGGCGCGCACCACCTTCTGCGGCAGGTCGGTGCCGCCCTGCGCGGGACGCAGACGCGGCCCGATTTCGCGGCGGGCGATCGGCCCGTAATATCGTTCGCCCAGTTCGCGCACCCTTTCCGTCGTGGTGTCGCCGGCCACGATCAGGATGGCGTTGTTGGGCGCATAGTGGCGGCGATAGAAGCTCGCCAGATCCTCGACGCCAAGGTTCCGGATGTCGTCGGGGTAGCCGATGACGGGCATGGCGTAGGGTTTATGCAGCCCGTAGAGCCGCTCGCGCACCACCTCGTCGAGCAGCGACGCCGGCACGTTGTCGGTGCGCATGCGGCGTTCCTCGAGGATGACCTGCCGCTCCGGCACGATTTCGCGCTCGGTGAGCCGCACGTTTGTCATGCGGTCGGCTTCCATGCGCATCACCAGCTCGAGCTGTTCGGCCGCGATGGTCTGGTGGTAGCCGGTGGAATCGAAGGTCGTGTAGGCGTTGTCGCGGCCGCCGTTGCGCGAGACGATGCGCGAGAATTCGCCGGCCGGCACCTGATCGGTGCCCTTGAACATCATGTGCTCGAGGAAATGGGCGGCGCCGGTATGGCCGAACGTCTCGTCGGCGCTACCGACCTTGTAGACGACGACCTGGGTCACGATCGGCGCCCGCCGCGACGGCAGCACGATGACCTGGAGCCCGTTGGCGAGGGTGAAGGTCTCGGCATTGCGCCGGCCGACGGCAAACAGCTTGGCGAGTGCCGGGCCGGACGGCGTGAGGGCCGCGCCCGCGAGCAGGCCGCCGAGGAGCGCGCGGCGGCCGGGGTGCGGCCCGGAACTCAGAAGATGCCTTCGAGCAGGCCGCGCTTGCGACGGGTGATGGTGGCCGTCGGGCCGGCGGCCGGCTGCCCGGAGGCCTGGGCATCGCGGATGCGCTGCTGCTCCTTGGCCGGATCGACCAGCACGCCCGACGGCGGCGAATCCTGCCAGAAGATCAGACCGTCGATGAACGACTTGTCGCTCTCGGCCAGGGTCTTGGTATCGGTGTTGACCTGTCCGCGGATGTTGGGGTCGATGCCGCCCTTGCCGGCGCGGGCGACCAGCGACTGCTCGGCGCTGCTGCCGGACCGCGGCGCATCCGGTCCGGCATTGACGCGCGCCTGGGTGCGGCCGGCCAATGCGGGCGACAGCGCCTCCTTGGCCTGATCGGCGGGCGTGACTTCCTGCGGACGCGGCTCACCCGGCCGCGGCGGCCGAAGCTCGGCATTGGGCGGCATGGTCAGCGGCGAATGCGAGACGATCTTGAACTCGTCCGGCGACGTTTTCTTGTTGCCGCCGAAATTGTCGAAGGCGCCGCAGCCGCCCAGCGAGAGGGTGCCGCAGGCCAGAAGGGCCAATGGAATCGGGAGGAGAGTCGGTTTCATCGTCCGTCCTTGGTAGTAGGCTTTTGTTCGCCGATCATGGCCGCTTCAGGGCGACGGTTTCTTTTCGCCCAGCAGCGAGTCGATGAGCATGAGCCCCACACCGACGACGATTGCCGCATCGGCGACATTGAATGCCGGCCAGTGCCAATGTCCAATGTGGAAATCGGCGAAATCGAACACCGCGCCCCACCGGGCACGGTCGATAACATTGCCGATGGCTCCCCCCATGACAAGGCCGATGCCCCATCCGGTCAGGGGGCGGTCGGTTCGCCGCAGCCACACGAAGAGTCCTATGCAAACCGCGATCGCCACGCCCGAGAGCACCCAGGGCGGCAAAGCCTGATCGCCGCCCAGCAGGCCGAAGCTCACGCCGCGGTTCCAGACGATGACCAGCCGGAAGAATCCATCGATCACCGTCACGATGGCGCCGGCCTTCAGCAGGAACCCCAGCAGGAGCTGCTTGGAGACCTGATCGGCCACCAGGGTGACGACGAGCAGGGCCATCGCCTGGCGGTCGATCTTCCTCATGCGGAGACCGCCTCCTCGCAGCGCCGGCAAAGCAGCGGATGGGCCGGCGACGTGCCGACCTCCTCCAGGACCTGCCAGCAGCGCGCGCACTTGGTGCCTTCGGCGAGCGCCGGCACGACGGCTACGCCGGGAACGTCGGGCAGCGTGAAGGCGCCAGCCGGCGCCTCGCCCGAGACCAGCGTGCCACCCGACGTGATGCAATAGTCGCGCAGGTCGAGACCCTCGAACGCCTTCAGATAGTCCGGCGTGGCATAGACGACGGGGGCGGCCTGCAGGCTCGACCCGATGCGCTTCTCGGCGCGCTCGAGTTCGAGGGCGCCGGTCACGACACGGCGCAGCGCCCGCACGGCCTTCCACTTCTCGCCCAGCGCGGCATCGAGCCAGGCCGACGGGATGATCGGATAGAGGCGCAGGTGGACGCTCTCGGCCTTGCCGTCCGGCATGTCGCCCGGCCGCGCCAGCCAGGCCTCCTCGGCCGTGAAGCAGGTGATGGGCGCCAGCCAGGCCGTCAGGAACGAGAAGAGTTCGGCCATGACGGTACGGGCCGCACGCCGGCGCGGCGTGTCGGCGGCATCGCAGTAGATCGAGTCCTTGCGGATGTCGAAATAGAAGGCCGAGAGATCGACGGCGCAGAAATTGTGCAGCTCCGTGGCGATCGTATGGAAGTCGTAATCGTCGACCGCGCGACGCATCACCCCGTCCAGCTCGGCCAGGCGATGCAGCACCCAGCGCTCCAGCTCGGGCATCTCGGCGAACGGCATCGTCTCGTCGGACGAGTAGCCTTCGAGACTGCCCAGCAGATAGCGCAGCGTGTTGCGCAGGCGGCGATAGGCTTCCGCCTGGTGCTTCAGAATCTCCGGCCCGATGCGCTGGTCCTCGGTGTAGTCGGTCCCGACCACCCAGAGGCGCAGTATGTCCGCACCATACTGGTCGCAGACCGTCTGGGGTGCCGTGATGTTGCCCAGCGACTTCGACATCTTGCGGCCCTGCTCGTCGAGCGTGAAGCCGTGCGTCAGTACGCCGTCATAGGGCGCGCGACCGCGCGTGCCGCAGCTCTCCAGCAGCGAGGAATGGAACCAGCCGCGATGCTGGTCGGAGCCTTCGAGATAGAGGTCGGCCGGCCACTTCAGCCGCTCGTTGCCCTCCAGCGTGAAGGCGTGCGTGCAGCCGGAGTCGAACCAGACGTCGAGGATGTCGGTCACCTGCTCGAACTCGGCGGGGTCGTACTTGTTGCCGAGGAAGCGCTCGGGCGGGCTCTCGAACCAGGCATCCGCGCCCTCGGCGCGGAAAGCCTCGACGATGCGTGCCATCACCTGCGCGTCGCGCAGCGGCTCGCCGGTCTTCTTGTCGACGAACACCGCGATCGGCACGCCCCAGGCGCGCTGGCGCGAGACGTTCCAGTCGGGACGCGTCTCGATCATCGAGCGCAGGCGGTTGTAGCCGGCGCGCGGCACGAAGCGCGTCGCATCGATCGCCGCCAGCGCCTTCTCGCGCAAGGTGCCGCCGATCTCGGGGATCGTCTGGTCCATGGAGATGAACCATTGCGGCGCGTTGCGGAAGATGACCGGCGCCTTGGACCGCCAGGAATGGGGATAGGAATGCGTGATGCGACCCGAGGCCAGCAGCTTGCCCGCCTCGTCGAGCAGGGCGATGGCGGTGCGGTTGGCGTCGCCCTTCTTGCCCTCCTGCGTATAGACGCGCTTGCCGGCGAACAGCGGCACGTGCGGATAGTAGGTGCCATCCTCGGCGACCGTGTCCGGGACCTCGACGCCGTTGGCGGTGCCCAGCTCGTAGTCGTCGGCGCCATGGCCCGGGGCGATGTGCACGAAGCCCGTGCCGGCATCGGCGGTCACGAACCCGCCCGGCAACAGGCGCACGTCGAACTCGTAGCCCTGGCCGCGGAACGGATGAGCGGCGATCAGGCCTTCGAGGTCATCACCCGAAACCTCATCCACGATCTTCGGCGTGAACTTCGCCTCGCCGGCGACCGCATCGACGAGATCGCGCGCCAGCACCAGTCTCTCGCCGACGCGGGCCTTGCTGTCTTCGGCGACGGCAGCGACCTCGACCAGCGCGTAGGCGATGTCCTCGCCGTAGGCCAGCGCGCGGTTGCCCGGCATGGTCCAGGGCGTGGTCGTCCAGATCATGATCGAGGCGCCGTCGAGCTTGCCGCCCTTCGAGTGCACGACCGGGAAGCGCACGTGGATCGTGTCCGACGTGTGGTCGTGATACTCGATCTCCGCCTCGGCCAGCGCGGTCTTCTCGACCACCGACCAGAGAACCGCCTTCGAGCCCTTGTAGAGGCCGCCGTTCAGCAGGAACTTGCCCAGCTCCTGGACGATCACCGCCTCGGAGCTGTACTTCATCGTCGAGTAGTAGTTGTCCCAGTCGCCGTCGACGCCGAGGCGCTTGAACTCTTCGCGCTGCACGGTGATCCAGTGATCGGCGAAGGCGCGACACTCGCGCCGGAACTCGACGATCGGGACCTGGTCCTTGTCCTGTTTCTTGGCGCGATACTGCTCCTCGATCTTCCACTCGATCGGCAGCCCGTGGCAGTCCCAGCCCGGCACGTAATGGCTGTCCTTGCCCATCATCTGCTGGGTGCGGCTGACGAGATCCTTGAGGATCTTGTTCAGCGCGTGGCCGATATGCAGGTTCCCGTTGGCGTAGGGAGGCCCGTCGTGCAGCACGAACTTCGGCCGGCCCCGGCTCTCCTTGCGGATGCGGTCCCACAGCTTCATGTCGGCCCAGCGCTTCAGCAGCTCCGGTTCCTTCTTGGGCAGGCCGGCCCGCATGGGGAAGTCGGTCTTGGGCAGGAAAACGCTGGATTTATAATCAGTTGTCACAAGAAACTCGTCGCAGGAGGGAAATTCCGGCCGCCCGTCGGCGGCCGCTGGCAGGCAAGACGACCCGGCCGCGGTCAGCGGACCGGGCGGGTAATTCGCTCCTGGAAAGCCCTGGTGAACATAGGGCGCGCAATCTAGGGATGGGGGTCGGGGGGGTCAAGGAGCCGCGAGGATGGCCCGGGCGCGCTCGCCGTCGGCGGCGATCTGGGCCTTGAGCTGGTCGAGGCCGGTGAATTTCATCTCGGGACGGATGAAATCCACCAGCGCGACCCGCAGGACCTGGCCGTAGAGGTCGCCCGTGAAGTCGAACAGGTGGACCTCGAAATTCTCCTGCAGCTTGCCGAAGGTCGGTCGCTTTCCGAGATTGGCGACACCGTTGCGCCAAGCCCCATCGACCAGGGCCCGCACGGCATAGACACCGAAGCGCGGGCGCAGATGTTCGCCCAAGGCCACGTTGGCGGTCGGAAACCCGATGGTGCGGCCGCGCTGGTCGCCCAGTTCGACCTTGCCCTCGATCTCCCATCGATGGCCCAGCAGACCGGCCGCCTCGCGCGCCCAGCCGTGGCGCAGTGCCTCGCGGATGCGGGTCGAGGAATAGATCTCGCCTTCGTGCGTCACCGGATCGAGCACCGAGACCTCGAAGCCGCGCTCCTTGCCCTCGGCCCGCAGCATCTCGACGTTGCCGCTGCGCCGGGCGCCGAAGGTGAAGTCGTAGCCGCAGACGACATGACGCGCGCGCAGCCCCTGTACGAGGACGTCCTCCACAAACGAGGCCGCCGGAAGGGCCGCGAACGCCGCATCGAAGTGCTGGGCCAGCACCGCCTTCACACCATGTTCGGCGAGCAGCCGCGTCTTGGCCGGCGCGAGCGTCAGTCGGAACGGGCCCGTGTCGGGCACGAAGAAGCCGCGCGGGTGCGGCTCGAAAGTGAAGGCGAGCAGCGGCGCACCGAGTTCAGAGGCCTTCTCGCGCGCATGTGCGAGAAGCGCCTGGTGGCCGTGATGCACGCCGTCGAAATTGCCGAGCGCCACCACACCGCCCGTCCACGCGGGCGGCACCGAATGCCAGTCGTCGAACACTGGAACCATGTCGCCGACTCAGGCCGCGTCGCGCCGTGGCACCAGCACGACCGCTTCGCCGTCGATCACGACCTTGTCGCCGTTCAGGCACTGGGTCTTGAGCGTGACGCGGCGGCGCTTCTCGTCGATGGCGGTGATGGTCGCAACGGCCGTGATCGTCTCGCCGATGAGGACCGGCGCCATGAAGTTCATGGTCTGGGAAATATAAACCGCGCCCGGTCCCGGCAGCTTGGTGCCGATCACCGTCGAGATGAAGCTGCCGCTCAGCATGCCGTGCGCGATGCGCTGGCCGAAGCGCGTGGTGCGGGCGAACCCGTCATGCAGGTGGATCGGGTTGGTGTCGCCGGAAACCCCGGCGAAGGCCACGATGTCGGCGTCGGTCACGGTCTTGCCGAACATCGCCGACATGCCGGGCTTGAGGTCTTCCAGGTACAGGCCGTTCATCGCGGCGAAGGCACTCGACACTTTGCTGATCTCCCCAGTTGGCGCGGTCCTCTTACCATGCGGCGAAGCCTGTGCCACAGTCCCGGTAAATGAACGTTCACACGTCGCCTGAAGCAGAGACCGTCGCCCGCATCCTCGGCGAGGCGGCGCGCCGCCACTTCTGCACCCCCGCCTCCATCGAAGCCCTATCCCGCCAGTCCGGCGGCGCCTCGCGCCAGACCTGGAGTTTCGATGCCGTCGTGAACGGCGAGCGCCACGCGCTGATCCTGCGCCGCGACCCGCCGGCCCAAGGAAAGACCGAGCGCGAACGCTCCGTCACCATCGACCGCGCGACCGAATTCCGCGTGCTGCGCGCGGCCCATGAGGCGGGCGTGCGGGCGCCCGAGCCGTTGTTCGAACTCACACCGCAGGATGGGCTGGGCGAGGCCTATGTGATGCGCCGGGTCGGCGGCATCGCCATTGCCCGCAAGCTGCTGCGCGATGCGCCCTACGAGGCGGCGCGTGGACGGATCGCGGGCCAGCTCGGCGAGATCCTGGCCCGCATTCATGCGACTGATACAGGCACCCTGCCGCCCCTCCCCCGCCGCGAGGCCGCCGACCATATCGCCGAGCTGCGCCGCTCGCTCGATGCCCTGGGCCAGCCGCAGCCGGTGTTCGAACTGGCCCTCACCTGGCTCGACCGCCGCAGGCCCGCGCCGCTCGACCGGCCGGTGCTGGTGCATGGCGACTACCGCACCGGCAACTATCTGGTCGACGAGACCGGCGTGACCACGATCCTCGACTGGGAGCTCGCCCATCTCGGCGATCCGGTGGAGGATCTCGGCTGGTTGTGCGTGAAGAGCTGGCGCTTCGGCGCCATCGACAGGCCGGCCGGCGGCTTCGGCAGCCGCGAGGAATTGTGGGCCGCCTACGAGCACGCCGGCGGCGGCAAGGTCGATCCCGTTCGTGCCCACTGGTGGGAAGTCTTCGGCACCGCGCACTGGGGCATCATCTGCCTCAATCAGGCCTGGAAGCATCTCTCGGGTTCGATCAAGTCCATGGAGCACGCCTCGATCGGCCGCCGCGCCGTCGAGACCGAAGTCGACCTGTTGCAACTCTTGAAGCAGGGAGCCTGATCGTGGCCCAGGACCGCCCCACCGCCGCCGAACTCTTAGCCGCCATCGCCGACTTCCTGCGCGAGGAAGCGACGCCCGCCCTCGACCGCACCGAGCCGCGGCTGGGCTTCCAGATGCGGGTCGCCGTGAATTCGCTCGCCATCCTCGAACGCGAGGCGCGCCTCGGACCGGCCGCCGATGCGCGCGAGCATGAGCGTCTGGTCGGGCTGCTCGGCCGCGAAGCCACGCTCGAAGAACTCAATCGCGAACTGGCGCGACAACTGCGCGGCGGCGAGCGCGATGAGACCGACGCAGCCCTGATGGCCCATCTCGACGCCACCATCGCCGACAAGATCGTCATCGCCAATCCGAAGTGGCGGTAGAAGCACTTGCTCCTCCCCGTCACACGGGGGAGGCATGTCTAGATACTTCGGCCCCCGCCGAACCATTGACCGTGGCGACCGCCGCCGGCCGGGCCTAAAATCTGGGCATGACCACCGTGAACGCCCTTTCCGAGATTGCCGCCCTGATGGGCGATCCGGCGCGCGCCTCGATGCTGTCGCTGCTGATGGACGGCCGCGCCCACACCGCGTCAGACCTCGCCCACAATGCCGGCATCACGGCGCAGACGGCGAGCGGTCACCTCGCACGCATGGTCGAGGCGGAGCTGCTGGCGGCGCGCGCCCAGGGCCGCAACCGCTTCTATCGCCTGGCGTCACCCGAGGTGGCGCATGCCATCGAATCGCTGATGGCGCTGGCCGGCACGCGGGCAACCCCGGCGTCGAAGAGCGCGGCGTGGCGGCGTGACCCGGACCTCCGCTTCTGCCGCACCTGCTACGACCACCTTGCCGGACAGGTGGGCATCGCCGTGACCGATTCGCTGACCCGTCAGGGCCATCTCGAACCCAAGGGACCACGCGACTGGCAGCTCACCCCGTCGGGCGAATTGTTCTGCGGAAAACTGGGGGTCGATCTCGGCACGGCGCGCCAGGCGAGCACGCGCCACTTCGCCCGCCAGTGCCTCGACTGGAGCGAACGCCGGCCTCACATTTCGGGCGCGCTGGGCGCCGCCATCGCCGACACCTTCTTCAAGCGCGGCTGGGCCGAGCGCCTGCGCCGCAGCCGCACCGTGCGCCTCACGGATTCCGGCCGCCGCGCGCTGGGCAGCCATTTCGGCGCGACGGTCTAGCCTACCAACCCTGGAAGCGCGGCCAGGTCGCGGTGTCACCGGCCGGCGTCACGGCGAGGTAGGACGGATACTGCGCGCCGGTGGCGCAGGCATGGTTGGGCAGGATGCGCAGCCGCGCGCCGATGGGAAAGCGCTCGACCAGGGTTGCATCGGCCGTGCCGTCGCGGCGCGCGACGATGCCATGTTCCTGGTTGGCGCCCGAGACGATCAGCCCATCGATCACGTTGCCCTCGACATCGCACACGGCGCCGTAGCCATAGTCGATCTTCTGGCGCTGGGTGCCGCGGTCGCGGCTCATCGCCATCCAGCCGGCATCGACGATCACCCAGCCCTTCTCGGGCTGATGGCCGATCACCTCGGTCAGCACGGAGAGCGCCACGTCCTGCGGCGTGCAGACGCCGACATTGGACATCACGAGGTCAAAGAAAACGTAGACGCCGGCGCGCACTTCGGTGACGCCTTCGAGATGCTGCGCGGCGATCGCGGTCGGCGTCGAGCCGATGCTGACCTCCGGGCAGGCGATGCCGGCGGCGCGCAGACGATCGGCGGCGCGCACGCACAGCGCCCGCTCCTGCTCGGCCAGCGCCTGCAGCGCCTCCGGCGTGTCGAGATCGTAGGAGCTGCCGGCATGGGTCAGCACGCCCTTCACCGTCGCGCCACCCGCTTGCAGCACCTGGCCGATCGCGATCAGCTCCGGCGCCTCGGGCTGCACGCCCGAGCGATGGCCGTCGGAATCGATCTCGATCATGACCTCGAAGGTCTGCCGGGCTTCACGGCCCTTCGCCACGACGGCCTCGGCCGCCGCCACCGAATCGACGAGCAGGGTCAGCGCGCAGCCCTTACGGATGAGGGCCAGTGCGCGGTCGAGCTTGTCCGGCACGATGCAGACCGCATAGAGCACGTCGGAAAAGCCCGCGGCGAAGAACTGCTCGGCCTCCTTCAGGGTCGAGACAGTGATGCCCACGGCGCCCGCCTTCTCCTGGGCGCGCGCGACCTCGATGCATTTCGAGGTCTTCACATGCGGCCGCAGGCGCACGCCGAGCGCCGAGAGATGGGCCTGCATGCGCACGATGTTGCCTTCCATGCGGCGCTCGTCGATCAGCGCCGCCGGGGTCTCGATGTCCATCAGCTTCAAGTGTCCACCCTTCAGTCGAGATACTCGCCACGCGCCTTGAGCGCCGGCACGTCCTTCTCCAGCCCGCGCGCGATCAGCGCCGTCACGCTAGCCGGCTGCAGCGCATCCGACGACGGCAGATCGACGCCGACCGCATTCATCTGCTTGACCAGCGCCGGATCGGCCACCGCCGCGCGCAGCGCCTGGTTGAGCCGCGCCATGACCGGTTGCGGCGTGCCCTTGGGCGCAAACAACGCGTTCCACGAGCGCAGGTTCACGTCGTAGCCCTGGCTGGCCGCCGTCGCCACCCCCGGCAGCTGCGGCAGAGGCTGGTCGCTCAGCACGGCAAGCGGCTTGATCTTGCCGCCGGCGATCTGCGGCAGCGCCGTCGTCGTCTGGTCGCACATGAAATCGATGTGGCCGCCCATCAGGTCGTTCATGGCCGGCGCCACGCCGCGATAGGGCACATGGGTGATGTTGAGCTTGAGCGCTGACAGCAGCACCACGCAGGCATAGTGGGAGATCGAGCCCACGCCGGCGCTGCCATAGGTCATGCCTGCCTTGTTCTTTTCGGCATAGGCGATGAATTCCTTGAGGTTCGACACCGGCAGGCCTGCCTTGGCGACCAGCAGCAGCGGCGCCGTGCCGGCAAGGCCGATCGGCTCGAAACCGGTCAGCGGATCATAGGGCAGCTTCTTGAACAGGGCTGCGTTGGCGACGTGCGTGCCGATCGTGCCGAAGCCGATCGTGTAGCCGTCGGCTGCGGCGTTCATCAGCTTGGTCAATCCGATCGTGCCGCTGGCGCCGCCGATATTCTCGACCACGACGGTCTGCTTGAGATCCGCGGCCATGCCCTGCGCCAGCGCCCGGGCCAGCGCGTCGCTGGGACCGCCCGCCGGAAACGGCACGATCAGCGTCAGCGGCTTGGTGGGGAAGACTTGGGCGGTGGCCGTGCCGGCCACCAGCAGCAGCGGTGCGAGGGTGAGCAGAAGTCGGCGTAACATCATGACAAACGTCCTTCCAGCCAGGGGAGAAGATCATCGAGCGTCGGCCGCTCGAGGGCGGCAGGCGGCGCCCCCTCGGGGCGCGCGAGGCCGACACGGTTGTGCCAGTAGGTCCTGAGGCCGACGGCAGAGGTGCCGAACAGGTCGTAGCCGGAACCCGCGACGAAGGCCGCCTCGCCAGGCGCGACGCCCAGCGCGGCGAGCGCCTGCCGATAGGGGCGCGGGTCGGGCTTGTAGCAACCGGCCTCCTCGGCCGTGACGACACAGTCCCAGCGCGTCCGAAGTCGCTCCGCCGCCTGCCGGCCCAGCCGGATCGAGCAGTTGGTGACCACGCCGAGCCTGGTGCGGCCCGCCAGCGCGTCGAGGGCCGCCTGCGCGCCGCTCCAGGGCGGCAGTTCCAGCCAGCGCGCCTCCAGCGCGTCCGCCGCGCCTTCGGCCAAGCCGGTCGCGACGGCCGCCTCGCGCACGAGCTGTTCGTAGGGCACGTAGCTGCCGCAGCCATAGGTCAGCCGCAGATACTCGGCCCGCCAGGCGCGGCCGCGCTCTTCTGAGCCCGCCACGTCGTTCCACAGGGTCCAGGAGTCGAGGAGCGCCGTCAGCAGATCGAACAGGACGGCTTTGGGAAAGGTCGTCGTCATGCCGCCAACGTAGCAAGCCGCAGGCCGTTGGTGCTTAAATCGGACGAACAGTTCAGTTAAGGAAAACTGAATGATCACGCTCGCCGACCTGCAATTCATCGAAGCGCTGGCGCGCACCGGCTCGCTGAGCGGCGCCGCGCGGTCGCTCAACGTCACGCCGCCCGCGCTGTCGCTGCGCCTCAAGAAGCTCGAACGGACGCTCGGCGTCAGCCTCGTGGTGCGCAGTTCGCGGCGCCTGCGCTTCACCGGCGAGGGCGAGCATCTGGTGAGCGAAGCGCAGGCGATGCTGGCGCGGATGGGCGCACTCACCGACCTGCTGGGAAAGGAGGGCGGCGCCCTCTCGGGGCCCCTGCGGGTGGTCGCACCCTTCGGCTTCGGCCGCCTGCACGTGGCCCCGCTCGTCGCCCGCTTCGCCCAACGGCACGAGGCGATCCGCGTGACGCTCGATCTCTCCGAACGCCCCTGGACCGACAGCGAGGATGCCGATGTCGTGGTCCATATCGGCGCGGTCCGCGATTCGACCTGGGTGGCGCATGTGCTGGCGCGCAACGACCGCTGGGTCTGCGCCGCGCCCGCCTATCTCGACCGCCGCGGCACGCCGGAAGATCCGCGCGACCTGCTGCAGCATGACTGCCTCTGCGTGCGCGAGAACAACGAGGACGTGACGCTATGGCGCCATCGCCGCGGCAGTCGCGCGGGCGCCGTGCGCGTGACGCCGACGCTGACGAGCAACGACGGCGAGGTCGTGCGCAACTGGGCGCTGGCCGGGCTCGGCCTCATGCTGCGCTCGCAGTGGGACGCCGGCCCCTTCGTGAAGCGCGGCGAGCTGAGGCGCGTGCTGGCGCCTTGGTCGTTCGAGGGCGCCGACATCCTCGCGCTGGTGCCGGCACGACGCGGCATCTCGGCCCGCGTCACCTCCTTCGTCGACTTCCTGAAATCGTCCCTCAGGTCGCGGCCGCCGGGCCGCTAGCCTCTTTCCGAGGGAGACAGGTCACACACCAACCTCATGCTGAGGAGGCTGCGGAGCAGCCGTCTCGAAGCATGGGCACGAGCACCACGTTTGCAACTCACCCTTCGAGACGCCACGCCGTGCGCGGCTCCTCAGAGTCTGGCCGGAAATGAATGCAGCTAAAACAAGGGTTTATGAACAGCCCCAATAACCTCACCCTGAGGAACATCACGCAGCGATGTGTCTCGAAGGGTGGCAACGCGCACCTTGCCTGTTGCCCATCCTTCGAGACGCGCCGTGGAGTTTACCCCGAGGTACTCGAGGGGCGGCGCTCCTCAGGATGAGGTAAGTGCTTGAATCGATTCAATTGCCGTCGCCGGACGAGATCTTGGCGATCGAGGAGGCGCGCAGGATCTTCTGCTCGCCGACCGTCAGGTAGATGTTGGTGAACAGCAGGCTGCGCGTCTGGCGGATCAGTTCGGCGCGGCCCTCGACCCAGTCGCCGAGCCGCGCGGGCGCCACGAAGTCGAAGGTCATGCTGACGGTCGGCAGGAACTTGCGCAGGCCGGCCAGATAGCCGCCGCCCATCGTGCCCACGAGGTCGGCCACCGTCATCATCATGCCGCCATGCAGGCCGCCCGCCGGGTTACACATGTTCTGCTGCACGCGGATCGCCAGCACGAACTCGTCGCGCGTGCCCTTCTCGCCGCGCTTGGCGTACATGTTGCCGACATGGGTGTTGAAGGTCGGCTCGGGCCGGCCGCGGGCGAAATCGACGAGCTTGAAACCTTCGGGCGGATCGTCGGGTATTTCGGAAGAAGACACTCTAGCTCCGGACTCTCAAGGGGCGTCCCGCCCGCAGCAGTGCGAAGTCGCCCAGCCCGGCCAGCACATCGTGGCGCGGACCATAGAGACGGCCCCTCACCTGCGCCACATGCTCGTCGTGGCCCAGCAGCTCGCCCGTGGCCTCGATCCAGTCGCCGACCCGCGCCGGCGTCAGATAGTCGAGCGTCAGCTTCAGGGTGACGCAGTGCCGGTCGATGGCGCGATAGACCACCGAGCCAAGGGCCGCATCGATGAAGGCCGCCAGCATGCCGCCATGCACGATGCCGAGCGCATTGGCATGCTGGGGGCCGGGCCTGAAGCCGCGCCAGACCTTGTGCCCTTCGACCTTCTCGAACCACGGGCCGTTGGCCGCGGTGAATCCGGTCGCTTCAGTGAGTTCTCGAAAGCCTGCTGGAATGTCCACGCGCCATCTTAGGCAATCCCGGCCAGCAGCACCAAGCCATAGCCGACATAGTAGAGCCCCAGCACGGTGATGAGCCGTCCCGCCCAGGTGCGGAACTGAGCGTCGGACAGGCGCTCGAGGATCTGCTTGCCGAGCGACGTGCCCAGCATCGAGGCGGCCACCGCCATCACGAGCACCCAGGGTTCGACCGAGCCGGCCTGCTCGATGAGGGCGCCGAAGTAGAGCAGCTTCGAACCGTGGCCGAACACCTGGCACGAGGCCTTGGTGGCGACGATCTGCTGGCGGTTCATCGGCGAGCGCAGGAAGAGCTGGTCGACCAGCGGGCCGGTCACGCCGGTCAACAGCATCAGCGCCATGCAGGCGATGCCGCCACCCAGCGCCTGTGCCGGTCCCAGGGTGGCGGGCATCCACCGCGCCGGCACGATCCGCAGCACGAAGGGCGAGAGGCCCAGCATCAGCAAGGCGACGGCCTTCTCCGGCACGTAGAGCGTCAGCGACCAGAGCCCGACCGCGATGAAGCAGCCCAGCACGTAGAAAGCCGTGATGCGCCACTGGATGTGCCGCCGCCACAGCAGCGCGCGCCAGCCGTTCGACGCCATCTGCGTCACCGCATGCAGCACCATGGCCATCGGCAGCGGCAGCAGGAACAGCAGCACGCCGATCAGCACCATTCCGCCCGCCATCCCGAAGATGCCGGACAGGAAGGCGGTGAACACCATCAGGACGCCCAGCCCCAGAGCCATCGATATCGCCATCTTGCCCCCGCCGATCCCAGAGCTCCTCAGAGTGAGGACGAGTGCTTGTCTAGGGCCGGACTATGCAGTGTTCAAATATATGATAACTTCTGTATCCATACTTTCTGGATATGCCATGGAACTGCGGCACCTTCGTTATTTCGTCGCCGTGGCGCACGAGGGCCATGTCACCCGCGCGGCCGAGAAGCTGCACATGCAGCAGCCGCCGCTCAGCCAGCAGATCCGCGCGCTCGAGCAGGAGATCGGCGCGGCCCTTCTGCTGCGCCATCCGCGCGGCGTCAGCCTGACCGATGCCGGCCGCTCCTTCCTGGCCGATGCCGAGGCAATCCTCGCCGCCGTCGAACGCGCGACGGCGAAGGCGCGGCGCACGGCGCGCGGCGAGACCGGCCGCATCGCCGTGGGCTTCACCACCTCGGCGCCGTTCCACCCGCTGGTGGCGCGCGCCATCCGCGAGTTCCGCCGCGAGCGGCCCGACATATCCTTCGTGCTGGAGGAGAACAGTTCGGGCGACCTGCTGGCCGCGCTGCGCGACGAGCGGCTCGACATCGCCTTCATCCGCTCCGGCCTCGTCGAACCGCAGGGGCTGCAGATGCACGAACTGCTGCACGAGGAAATGTCGGCCGCTCTGCCGGCGCGCCACCGGCTCGCGCGGCGACCGAAGCTCACGCTGAAGGATCTCGCGACCGAGGATTTCATCCTCTATCGGCGGGCCGAGGGGCGCGGCCTCTATGACGTCATCATCGCGGCCTGCAGCGCCGCGGGCTTCAGCCCCCACGTGAGCCAGGAAGCGCCGCGCATCGTCTCGACGCTCAACCTCGTGGCCGCCGGTCTCGGCATCACCATCGTGCCGGCGTCGCTCAGCCGCCTGCCGCTGGAAGGTGTAACCTACCGCCCCCTCACCGGGCGGCCCGCCCTCAAGGTGCCGCTCAACCTCGCCTGCCGGCGCGACGATCCCTCGGCCGCGACCCAGGCCTTCATCGACAAGGTGCGCCGCCTCGCATGAAACCGGTCAAGACCATCGGCCACTCGAACCATTCGATCGAACGGTTCGTGTCGCTCCTCAAGGCGGGCGGCGTGGAGCGCCTGGTCGACGTGCGCTCCACACCGTGGTCGCGCCGCCATCCGCAGTTCGGCCAGACGAACCTCGCGCGGTCGCTGGCCGAGGCCGGCATCGCCTATGTTCATGAAGGCGCCGCCCTCGGCGGCAAGCCACAGGCTGGTGGGAGTTACGACCAGCTCGCCGCGCGTCCGGAGTTCAGGGACGCGCTCGACCGCGTGATCGAAGAAGCTCAGCAGACAACGCTCTGCCTGATGTGCGCCGAGAAGGAACCGCTCGACTGCCATCGCACGGCGCTGGTGTCGCGCCGTCTCGCAGAGCGCGGCGTCGCGGTGGAGCACCTGTTGGCCGATGGCGGCACGCGGCCCCATCATGAGGTCGAGGAAACAGTGCTGGGCAAGGACGTTGCCCCCGACCTGTTCGAGGACCGTGCCGCGCGGCTTGCCCGCGCCTGGCGTCGTCTCGAAGCGAAGTGGGGCCGCGCCGGGAACGGCGAGGGAGAATGACCGAGATGGAAGTCCGCAACATTGAAACCGCACCCGGCCTGGTGTTCGACGCTTCGGTGGCCGGCAGCGAGTCCGCACCGCTGGTGCTGATGCTGCACGGGTTCGGCGTGTCACGGCACTTCTGGAAAGCCCAGGTGCCGGTGCTGGGCGAGGCCGGTTACTTCGCGGTGGCGCCCAACCAGCGCGGCTATTCGGCGGGCGCGCGGCCCGATCCGGCCAACCTCGATTCCTACCGTTTCGACAAGCTCACCGGCGACGCGCTCGACCTCGTCTCCGCGGTGGGCCATGGCGACAAGCGTTTCCATCTCGTCGGCCACGACTGGGGCGCCAGCCTCGCCTGGGCCATCGCCTTCAAGCACCCCGAGCGGTTGCGTTCGCTCACCATCCTGTCGCGACCGCATCCGATGTCGTTCGCGCGGGCGCTGGCGATGCCGGACGGCGAGCAGAAGCGCCGCTCCGGACATCATCAGGCGTTCCTCGAGCCCGATGCCGTGCCGAAGCTGCTCGCGAATGACTGCGCCTGGCTGCGCGCGCGGCACACCAAGGAGGGCGTGCCATCGGAGGCGATCGATCGTCATCTCTCCGTACTGGGAAGCGCGCCGGCGATGGAAGCGGCGCTGGCCTGGTACCGGGCCCGCGGCGAGCGGATGCCACTCGGGCCGATCAAGGTGCCGACCCTCTATGTCTGGGGAGATGCCGACGACACGGTGGGCCGCGCCGCGGCCGAGGGCACGGGCGAATTCATCGACGCGCCTTACCGTTTCGAGGTCCTGCCCGGTGTCGGCCACTATGCCGCCGACCAGAGGCCGGCGCGGGTGAACGAACTGCTGCTGGATCATCTCCGCCGCTACGCGGCTTAGGATAGATTCCTCCCAGCCGAGCTTCGGTCTTTCCGAGCACGACAGAAGCATCAACACCAACCTCATGCTGAGGAGGCTGCCCAAGCAGCCGTCTCGAAGCATGGACACGCGCACCACGTCTGCTGCCCATCCTTCGAGACGCGGCCTGCGGCCGCTCCTCAGGATGAGGTGGTGCGGAACGATTTGAAGCGGAAAGCCCCTAAGACTTGCAGTCGAGCCTGGTCAGCCGCGGCGAGAAGGTGGGAAGCGCCGTCGACGCGCCGGCCGGCCAGGGGCGCGGCCAGGCCTTGTCGGCCAGCTTCTTCTCGACCAGCGGCACCAGCAGGTTGAAGGCCGCCCAGCCGCGGATCCGGGTGCCGGCATAGGACGTGTGCACGGCATCGACGAACAGGTCCGGGTCGAACGGCGTGTTGCCGACCAGATCGAGAAAGGTGATGCCGTGGACCGCGGCGTACTTGGCGAACAGCCGGTTCTGGAAGTTCGCCAGCCGCTCGAGGTCGCGATAGCGGTAGGGCCAGTTGGCCGCGTTGAGCTGCTCAATGATGAACCGGTGCCGAACCGGATCGACGACCATCCCGTCCTTCACCATCCAGAAGAACGAGGTGAGCGCCATGTCGGCGCCGACCGTGGCGAGGTCGGCCCGGATCTGGTCGAGGTCCTTCTGGATGAGGTTCAGGTTCACCGGCAGGTTGGCGAAGTCGAGATCCGGATTCATCTCGTCGAGCCCTTCCGGCCAGATGACCTTGTAGTCGGGCTTGGGCCACTCGGCGCCGCTGTTGCTCCCGGCCGAGGCCCCGGCCATGGCGAACCCGGCCTGGACGCGGCCGATCAGGGCGGAATAGCGCGCGGTTTCCTTCAGCCACTTCACGGCCGCCGGCTCCTGCGCATTCGACGGGCGGGTGACGGGGACGTCCGGCACCTTGTCGACGATCGAGGCCAGCCGGAACTGATTGCCGCCCTCGTGATAGACGACGAGATCGGGCCGCAGCGGGAGCACCTCGGTGCGCACGACAGCGGCGATGTCGCTGGACTTGATGCTTTCGCGGCCGGCGTTCAGGACCTCGAACCTGATGCCGAGCCCTTTAGCCCTGGACCAGACGTTCATCCAGTGGCCGACATATTCCGGCCAGGAGTAGGGCAGGTGGTGTGCCTCCACGACGGTGGAGGAGCCGACGAAGACGATGCGGACCGTCCTCTCGGGCCGCGGATTTTCGATCGGAGGTCCGCGCCAGCCGATCTGGTTGGTCGTGAGGCCGCTCGGGATGGTGACGTCGGGCAGGAACCGGTAGGGCGGCCGCGGCTGGCCGTCCGGCGCGTCGTAGAGGAAGAGCTGGCCCGGGGCATGACGCAGGAACCAGTGATGGCATGGATCGCCGGAGAAACTGGTGTTCCAGACCTTGAAGGCGTCCGAGGGCCGGAACCACATGCCACCGACGGGATTGGCCTCGACGAAGCGATAGAGGCGCTCCCAGTCTTCGGGGACGGCACGCTTGTTGGGCAGCGGCGCCGGGTCGTCGAAGAACCAGGCGCGCTCGACGCCGGCGGCCCGCGGGACCTTGTCGACCGAATCCTGCTTCACGCTGGCGAGGCCCATCGGCTCGCCGAGCGGCGTGA
The DNA here is from genome assembly GCA_002281855.1 of Rhodospirillales bacterium 24-66-33. Taxonomy (GTDB): domain Bacteria; phylum Pseudomonadota; class Alphaproteobacteria; order Reyranellales; family Reyranellaceae; genus Reyranella. The sequence continues at coordinate 59,482 of NCHQ01000030.1, forward strand.
GCAGGATCGGGAAGCCGTCGATGTAGCGGACGACTCCTTCGGCGACGACGACGCTCAGCGCGAGCGAAATCAGGACAAGCAGCGCGTCCTTGAGGAACCGCATTCTACTTGCAACCCTTTCCTTCGTCCCGGCACAGGCCGTCCAGCAGGGTGTTGAGCTCGGGCACGATCATCGTGGTGAAGGCCGCCATGGCAGCGCCGTTCGGATGCGGGTCCGGAACCGTCACCCACAGGCTCGCAGGGTCGAGGTTTTCGACCGTCGGCAGCATGTCGAAGAACGGCACCCCCAGCCCCTCGACGTCGGCCTTCACCTTGGCGGTGACGTCGGCGAAGGGATAGGGCTTCAGCTCGCGCAGCTCGGGCAGATGGAACACGACCAGCTTGGCACCCATCTCGCGCGCCGTCGTCGCGAAGCCCTGCAGGGCCTTGCGCGTCTGCTGCCAGCCGGCGGCATCGTCCTTGTAAAGCTCGCGATAATAACGCTTCCAGTCGGGGGCCTCGCCGAACTGGCGCATCAGCGAGTCGAGACGGTACTTGAAGACGACCCAGGCGGCCGAATGCTCGTCGAGCCAGGAGGTCTGGCCGTAGGTCGGCATCGGCTCGGCATCGTTGATGAAGTAGGTCAGCACGATGATGTCGGGCTTCATCTTTGCGGCGGACTCACGAAACAGCGTGAGTTCCTGCAGCGTGTTGTGGTTGCCGACGCCGAGATTGTAGCTGTCGACCTTGCGGCCCTCGGCGACCAGCGCGGCGGTGACCCGCGCAGCGGCTGTCTCGTTCTGCGCGACGCCCCAGCCCAGGGTCGTCGAATCGCCCGCGAAAGCGATGCGCGCCACGCCCGGCGGCGCCTTTTGCGGAATTTCCGACGACCGGAAGCCGCGGCTGTCGGTCGTCACCTTGACGCCCATGAGCTCAGCCTCGGCATTGGGGCGATGCCGGTGACCGAGGTCCGGCCGCATGTCGCGAACCTTCACGTCGCGTGCATAGCGCCACATTTCGAGCTCGTAGAGCATGCCGTTGTCGAGGAAGAGCCGGGTCATGCCCTCGAGGCAAAGCGCGCAAACGGCGGTGAGAACGACGACCAGAAGCGTATTTTTCAGGAAATTCATCGACCTTGTCGCTCGAGCGGTTCATCCAAAAGACAGACGGTCGTCGAAGCCCTCGAAGAGGGCGCGATGGCTGGGGCGCCAGGATTCGAACCTGGGAATGGAGGAATCAAAATCCTCTGCCTTACCGCTTGGCGACGCCCCAGCAGGCGCCCTTTCGGGCGGCGCGAACATAATGGGTTGGCGCCGGGGCGCAACCCTGCTCGTTCAGGCTGCCTGCGCAGCCTTCTTCAGGGCTTCACCATGTACGAACGAGCCGTCCGCATAGAGGAGCGGCAGGGCGGTTTCGTGCAATGCCACATCGACGATCTCGCCGATGTAGATCGTGTGCGTGCCAGCCGAGAGCTCGGTGACCAGCTTGCAGTCGAAGGATACGGGACATCCCTTGAGCACGGGCGCACCGGTGGTGAGCGTCGTCCATTCGCCCATGTCCCGGAACCGTTCGTCGCCCTCGGTCCCGTCCATGCCGGCGAAGCGCTCGGCAAGCTTGCGGTGCTCGGGGCACAGGATGTTGACGCAGAAGAAGCCGGCTTCCCCGATCGGGTCGTGGGCACTGGCTGTCTTGTTGACGCAGACCAGGATCTGCGGCGGTTCGGCTGAAACCGAACAGACCGCCGTGGCGGTCAGCCCGCCGCGCTGGTCCCCCACTCTGGTGGTGATCAGGGTTACGCTCGCCGCCAAGTGGCGCATGCCCTTCTTGAAGGCCGCCGCATCGATGCTCATGACAGCGACTCTAGGCCACGGCGGGGCGCCGCCGCCACTGCAAAGACGGCGTAACAGACGCCGTCAAACGGGGGGCACGAGGGGTGAACCGGAGGGGCGGGCTCGGCGCCACCGTCTCCCGGATGACACAAAACCTTCACCGGACTGTCGTTCTTTACGGTTGCCCCCTCGCTGGGCGCCGCTACGGTCAGAACGCAATGTCAGCTTCCGGGCCTAAGTTCACCCCTGAAACCCCTCCCGAGGCGGCGCTTCGCACGATCGCAGCCTCGTGCCGGGCCGATCTCGCCAAGTACAGGGAGGTCGTGCTGCAGAGTCGGCGTCCCATCGGCATCCACCAGGCACGGGTGGCGCTGCGCCGCCTGCGAGCCGCCTTCAGCGTGTTCCGCCCTGCGGTAGACAGCCCGGAGGTGCGCGCTCTCTCGGCGGAGGCCAAATGGCTGGCCGGTGAATGCGGTCCCGCACGCGACCTGCACGTATTCTTGACCGAAAGCGTGATCGACGTCCCGCCGGTCGTGAAGCGGGTCGGCGCGCGACTGGCCGCGAGCCACCTCGAACGCGCCCGGGCCGCCCTCGGCAGTGCCCGCTATGAAGCCTTCGACCAGCGGCTCGCCGCCTTCGCCGCCGAACCCGCTCCGGAGGTCCGCGGCGGGCTGCGCCTCGACGAATTCGGCCGTCACGTCCTCGATTCCCGCCACGCCAAGGTGGTCCGCCGCGGCCGCCTGCTGGACGAACTGAGCGAGGAACAACTTCACCGGCTGCGCATCGGCATCAAGAAACTGCGCTATGCCGCGACCTATCTCAGCCCCGCCTTTGCCTCGCTCGTGGCCAAGCCCTATATCGAGGCAACGGTGCGCCTTCAGGGCGCGCTCGGCGCCTTGAACGATCGCGCGACGGCGGCCCGCATGCTGGCCGATATCGCGACGGCCTCCCGTCCCTCCGAGGACACGGCCTCTTTCCTCAAGGTCCTGGCGAGGCAAGCGTCGAGCGGCGAGAAGCGCCGCCGTCGCAAGCTGGAGCGGACCTGGAAGGAGTTCAGGAAGGTCGAGCGCTTCTGGCGGGCGTGATCCCCGAACACAGGATGTTTCGATGAGCGACCCGCAGAACGCTGCCGAGCAGCGCATTCCCGTCACCGTACTGACGGGCTTCCTCGGCAGCGGCAAGACCACCCTGCTCAACAAGCTGCTGCGCCGGCCCGAACTGGCGGACACGGCCGTCATCATCAACGAGTTCGGCGAGATCGGTCTCGACCACCTGCTGGTCGAGAAGTCCGACGACGAAGGCATGGTGACGCTGAACTCCGGCTGCCTGTGCTGCACGGTGCGCGGCGACCTGGTGCGCACGATGAGCGAGCTGTTCCTCAAGCGCGCGCGCGGCGAGGTCTCGCCGTTCAAGCGCATGGTGGTCGAGACCACGGGCCTCGCCGACCCCGCCCCCATCCTGCACACGCTGATGACCGATCCGCTGCTGGCCTCGCGCTACCGCCTCGACGGCGTGGTGACGACGGTCGACGGCGTGAACGGCGCGAGCACCCTCGACAATCACGAGGAGGCCGTGAAGCAGGCCGCCGTCGCCGACCGCATCCTGCTGACCAAGGTCGACATCGCCGACGCGCCCAAGCTCGCCGAGCTGAAGCACCGGCTGCATCACCTCAATCCGGGTGCGCCGTTCCATACGGTGGCAACGGGCGAGATCGATCCCAACCAGATCCTCAATGCCGGCCTCTACAATCCCGAGACCAAGAGCGCCGACGTGAAGAAGTGGCTGCAGGCCGAGGCCTATGAGGGCAGCCACGACCATGGCCACGGCCACCATCATCACGGGCACGATCATGGCGACGATCATGGCCATTCCCACGGCAACGATCATGGGCATGCTCACGGCGAGCAGGATCCGCACGACGTCAACCGCCACGACGACCGCATCCGTTCCTTCTGCATGACCTTCGACGAGCCGATGAGCTGGTCCACGGTGGCCGCGGCCTTCGACGCGCTGGTGACCTATCGCGGCCCCGACCTCTTGCGCATGAAGGGCATCCTGAACGTGAAGGACACCGACAAGCCGGTCGTGATCCATGGCGTGCAGCACGTCTTCCATCCGCCGGCCACGCTCGACGCCTGGCCGGAAGGCGACGACCGCAAGAGCCGCGTCGTGTTCATCACACGCGACATCGGCGAGAGCACCATCCGCAAGGTCTTCGCCTCCTTCTTCGATGCCGAGAAGAAGGGCTGGGGCAACGCGGCCGAGCCGGCGAAGCCGCAATGAAGCTCGCCACGATCACGCACGCCGGCACCACCAAGGCCGCGCTCGCCAGCCCGGACGGCAAGACCTTCTGGCCGCTCGAGGAGATGTTGGGGCGTGCCGTTCCGACCCTCGGCGCCATTGTCGGCGAACTCGACGCGATCAAGTCGAAGATCAAGCCGACCGGCGCGGGGCTTGCGATTTCGTCGGTGAAGATCGAGGCGCCGATCCCGCGACCGGCGCGCAACGTGATGTGCGTCGGCAAGAACTATCACGAGCACGCGAAGGAGTTCGCGCGCAGCGGCTTCGACAGCAGCGCCAGCTCCGCGGCCGACGCCATTCCGACCGCGCCGATCATCTTCACCAAGGCGCCCGAGTGCGTGATCGCCGACGGCGCCGACATCCGCTATCCCGAGGGCGTCAGCGATTCGGTGGACTACGAGGCCGAGCTGGGCCTGGTCATCGGCAAGGGCGGCCTCGGCATCTCCAAGGACGATGCCTACGGCCATATCTGCGGCTACACGATCATCAACGACGTGACGGCGCGCGACCTGCAGGGCAAGCACAAGCAGTGGTTCCTCGGCAAGTCGCTCGACACCTTCTGCCCGATGGGCCCGTGGCTGGTGACGTCCGACGAGGTCGATCCGGAGAATCTCGGCGTCAGGTGCTGGGTGAACGACGAGCTGCGCCAGGATGCCAATACGCGCGACCTCATCTTCGACATCCCGACCCTGATCGCCACGATCTCCGCCGGCATCACGCTCCAGCCCGGCGACGTCATCGCCACCGGTACGCCGGTCGGCGTCGGCATCGGTTTCACGCCGCCGAAATTCCTGAAGCGCGGCGACCGCGTGACCATCGAAATCGACGGGCTGGGCCGGCTGTCGAACGGAGTCGCATAGCGTCGGCCCAGCGCCGCAGGGTCAGCCGCCCAGCAGGCCCATGTCGAGCTTCAGTAGCGCGAGCAGGCCCAGCACCGCGAAGGCGGCCGCCGCGAGCGAGCGCACGAGGGTGAGCGACACCTTGCGCGACAGCACGTCGCCGAACAGCACCGCGGGCACGTTGGCGATCATCATGCCGAACGTCGTGCCGGCGGTGACCGCGAACAGGTCGTTGAAGCGCGCCGAGAGCGCCACGGTGGCGATCTGGGTCTTGTCGCCAATCTCGACCAGGAAGAAGGCGATCGCCGTGGCGATGAACGCGCCCGCCGCGCCGGCGACCTTCGGGCCTTCGTCGGCCTTATCCGGGATCAGGCACCACACGGCCATGGCGAGGAACATGACACCGAGGATCCAGCGCATCGCGTCGGGGCCCAGCCAGGCGGCGACGGCGGCGCCAGCCCAGGCGGCCAGCGCGTGGTTGGCCAGGGTCGCGACCAGGATGCCCAGGATGATGGGAACGGGGCGGCGGTAGCGGGTGGCGAGAATCATGGCCAGGAGTTGCGTCTTGTCCCCGATCTCGGCGACGGCAACGAGTCCTGTTGAAACGAGGAAGGCTTCCAAGACGAATCACATGGCGGGACCGAGCACAAACCTATGGCTCCCGGTGCCGCCCGATCCCGCGGGTAAAGGCACTGGAAAGCCAAAGGTCTCGCCAAGCGCGGTCCACTGCGGACCGTCGGTCGCCGAATGCGCCATGGTTCCCGGAGGACCCAAGTCTGTTGACGCATCCGCCTCTGGGGTGAGGCCGGCTACTCCCCGATGACGGGACGCTGATAGTCCTCTGCCCCGCCCGCTGCAAGCCCCGGAACGTCGCGGGTTTCGCGAACGCCCCGGAGGTGGTCGCTCAGGGGTGCGGACCCCAGGGTGCCGCGTTCAACAGCTTCACTTCCTGGCTCATCACCAGGGGGCGAAACTTGACCGCGAAGCCATCCATGAAGGCGGGATCGGCGAAGACGGCGGCCCAGTGGCTGCGCCGGTGGGCGTCGTCGTCGAATTTCCAGAGATGGACGATCTGGTTGATCGTGCCGGTATCGCCCTGGAAGTAGCCGACGAGGTTCTTCGCATGGCCGCCCTTGTCGAGCGCCGGAAAGCCGAATTCCTGGTAGAGCTTCACGGCTTCGCCCATCTTGCCGACATAGAGCGTGTAGGTCCTGAGCTCGTAGAGCGCCATGTCGATCTCCTCTCCCGAATTGCCGATTGGCTTCAGCCGATCGCGCGCGTGGCCAGCTTCGTGTCGACGACATCCTCGAAGGCGATGTCGCGCGACAGGATTCCCGACGAGCGCATGGCGGCGTGCAGCCGGTCATAGCCTTCGCGCCGGACGACCGGATCGCGGCCCCACAGTTCGAGGGCGCGATAACGGTCGATGCAGGCGGCGAACAGGTCACGCGGAACGTCGGGGAAGAACGACTGCACGACGTCCACGATTTCGAGCGACGGGGTGACGGCGAACCATTTCAGGGTCGCATCCATGCCGCGGATCATGCACGCCAGCTCTTCGGCGCGACCTTCGAGCACGCCGCGTCGCGTCACCAAGGTCGTATAGGCGGTGAGGCCGCGGCCCGCGGCGGCGTTCCAGATATGACCGGCACCCGTGGAAACGAGATTCTCGGCGTAGGGCTGGAAGACCTGAACGGCATCGACCCGGCCTTCACGCAGGGCCGTCTCGTTCTCGGCCATGTCCTTGTCGGTGATCCGGTCGACCTTCGCGGGGTCGACTCCGGCGCGCCGCAGGTCGTCCTGCAGGCAGACCCACGGCGTCGGCACCTCCGAGACGGTCGCCAGCTTCACCGACAGGAGATCGGCGAACTTGAAATCCGGGCGCGGCGCCGCACCGACCACGAAGAACGGATCGCGCGCCACCACGTCGCAGAAGCAGACCAGATCCGAGCCCGGGTCCTTGTCGCGCGCGATCAGGACGCGTAGCGGTCCGCCCCACATCACGTCGACCTCGCCGGCGCGCAGCGCCCGCGCGGCCTCCAGCGGGTCGGACGAGGGCCGTAGCTCGACCTCGACCCCTGCCCGCTTGAAAGCACCGCTGGCATGGGCGGCATAGAAGGGAGCGTAGAACAGCGCGCGGAAATTCTCGGACAGGACGATGGTCATGCACCGATCCTATCACGGGCCCATCTCCCGCCGCACGGTCCAGCGTGCTAGGCCTTGGGCATGGCGAAATCCAAGGCTCCCGCGACGACCCCGGCGGATGGCGACAAGCCGCTCCGCCACCTCTACCTGATCGACGGCTCGGGCTATCTGTTCCGCGCCTATCACGCCCTGCCGCCGATGAACCGGCCCGACGGGACGCCGATCAATGCGGTGTTCGGCTTCTGCCGCATGCTGGTGGCCGACCTGCTGGACAATCCCGAGATCGACCATATCGCGATGATCCTCGACGCCGGCAGCGTCACCTTTCGCAACCAGATCTACGACAAGTACAAGGCCAACCGGCCCGACCCGCCGGAAGACCTGATCCCGCAATTCCCGCTGATCCGCGAGGCCGCGCGCGCGTTCAACGTCACGGTGTGCGAACTCGAGGGCTACGAGGCCGACGACCTGATCGCCACCTACGCTCGCATGGCCGTCGAGGCCGGCGGCACCTGCACCATCGTCTCCTCCGACAAGGACCTGATGCAGCTGGTGCGGCCCGGCGTCGAGCTGATGGACCCGATCAAGAAGATCAAGCTCGGGCCCGAAGCGGTGTTCGAGAAGTTCGGCGTGACGCCGGACAAGGTCGTCGACGTGCAGGCGCTGGCCGGCGATTCGACCGACAACGTGCCGGGCGCGCCGGGCATCGGCATCAAGACCGCCGCCCAGCTGATCAACGAGTACGGTTCCCTCGAGTCGCTGCTGGAGCGCACCAAGGAGATCAAGCAGCCCAAGCGGCGCGAATCGCTCGAGAACAATGCCGAACTGATCCGCATCTCCAAGCAGCTCGTGACCTTGCGCGACGACGTGCCGACACCCGCGGAGCCCGAGGCCTTCGACAAGCGCAGGCCCGATCCCAACGTGCTCCTGCCCTGGCTGGAGCAGCAGGGCTTCAGGACGTTGCTGCAGCGATTCACGAGCGAACTGGGCGAGGCGAGTGCGCCGGTTGCGCCCGCTTCCTCGTCCGCACCGGTGAAGAAGGCCGACCCCACGCCGGCTCCCGCCGCTTCTTCCTCGAAGAAGCCCAACCGGGACTTCACGGCGGCCGACTACGAGCTGATCCAGGACGAGAAGCTGCTCGACGAGTGGATCGCCGAGGCGACCCGGGCCGGCACGGTGGCGTTCGACTGCGAGACCGACGGGCTCGATTCCAACAATGCCGGCCTCGTCGGCGTTTCGCTGGCCCTGCTCGAAGGCCCGTGGGGCGACGTCAACTCGACGCGCCGGCGCGCCGCCTACCTGCCGCTGATGCATCGCACCCCCGGCGGCGCCGTACAGGGCGCGCTCGATCTTCTGGGCGATGGCGGCGACAAGGATGCCGGCAAGCTGCTCGACGGCCAGATCCCCTTCAAGACCGCGATCGAAAAGCTGAGGCCGCTGCTGGAAGATCCGGCGGTGCTGAAGGTCGGCCAGAACATCAAGTACGACATGGCGGTGTTCCGCCGGCATGGGGTCGAGATCGGCCCGGTCGACGACACGATGCTGATCTCGTTCGTCCTCGACGCCGGCAAGAACAACCACGGCATGGACGAGCTGGCCGAACTGCATCTCGGCCAGAAGACGATAAAATTCTCCGACGTGGCCGGCAGCGGTTCCAAGCAGGTGACCTTCGACAAGGTGCCGCTCGACAAGGCGCGCGACTATGCCGCCGAGGACGCCGACGTCACGATGCAGCTGTGGGCGCGCCTCAAGCCGCGCCTCGTGCCTGAGCGCGTCACCTCGATGTACGAGACGATCGAACGGCCGCTGATCCCGGTGCTGCTGTCGATGGAGAGCGCCGGCATCAAGGTCGATGCGCTGAAGCTCAAGGGGCTGAGCGCCGACTTCGAGAAGCGGCTGGCCGAGCTCGAGGGCGAGATCCACAAGATCGCCGGCCGCGAGTTCAACGTCGGCTCGCCCAAGCAGCTGGGCGAAATCCTGTTCGACGAACAGAAGCTGCCCGGCGGCAAGCGCAACAAGAACGGCTCCTGGGCGACCGACGCCTCGGTGCTGGACGACCTCGCGGCGCAGGGCCATCCGCTGCCGGTGAAGATCCTGGAGCACCGCCAGCTCGCCAAGCTCAAGGGCACCTATACCGACGCGCTGGTGCGCCAGGTCGATGCCAAGACCGGCCGCGTCCACACCTCGTATCACATGACCGGCGCCGCCACGGGACGGCTCGCCTCGACCGATCCCAACCTGCAGAACATTCCGGTGCGCAGCGAGGAAGGCCGCAAGATCCGCCAGGCCTTCATCGCCGAGACGGGCTACAAACTCCTGAGCGCCGACTATTCGCAGATCGAGCTGCGTCTGCTGGCGCATGTCGCCGACATTCCGTCTCTGAAGGAGGCCTTCGCGCGCGGCGACGACATCCACGCCATCACCGCCTCCGACATGTTCGGCGTGCCGGTGAAGGGCATGGACCCGCTGGTGCGACGCCGCGCCAAGGCGATCAACTTCGGCATCATCTACGGCATCTCGGCCTTCGGCCTCGCCAACCAGCTGGGCATCGGCCAGCAGGAGGCCAAGGAGTACATCGCCAAATACTTCCAGCGCTATCCCGGCATCCGCGACTACATGGAGCGGACCAAGGACTTCGCGCGCAAGCACGGCTACGTGCTGACGCCGTTCGGCCGCAAGATCCACCTGCGCTTCATCCACGACAAGAGCCAGGGCATGCGCGCCTTCGCCGAGCGTGCGGCCATCAACGCCCCGCTGCAGGGCGGCGGCGCCGACATCATCAAGCGCGCCATGATCCGCCTCCCCGGCGCTCTCACGGCCGCCAAGCTGAACGCCAGGATGCTCCTGCAGGTCCACGACGAACTGTTGTTCGAGGTGCCCGAGAAGGAACTCGACAAGACCAAGGACGTGACCCGCAAGATCATGGAAAGCGCCGCCTCGCTCACCGTGCCGCTCGTCGTCGACACCGGCGTCGGCGACAACTGGGCGGCGGCGCACTAGAGGCCTGGAATGCGCGCAATCTGCCTATTGGCGATGTTGGTCACCGGAGTGGTGATCACCAAAACCTCTATCGCGCAGCTTACTGGATATACCGCCCCCGCCGGACAGACACTGCCGTGGGGGTCCACCGTCGTCGTTTCTCTTGATGAGGCGTGGAAGGATGTGAGGCGTTCGGCCCAGCCAGGATCGGACACCGAACCAGCTTTGGCAAAGTTCAGCAACCGCGCCTCGCGAGAAGGCTCGGTCTTGTATCTTAGACTTGAGGGAGACCGAGTCCTCAAGATATTCAATGAAGGCGTTTGCGATGGCTTCGCGACGTGCCTACATCACTATCTTCGCGATTGGTGGCCCAGGCTTCACTACTACGTCGTGGAGTTTACGCACGGTGAGAATGGCTGGGCCTATCTGATACGCGAGAGCGATGGCCTTGTCGTACGGGTCGCACACATGCCTGTTTTGTCGCCGGATGGTCGATATGCAATCGCCTCCGATCCCTCGGTCGCCAATGGCGGCGGCCAAACACAACTCCTGGACATGCAGACCGATCCACCGACAGTGCGCCCTGTCGCAATCGGGGCGTCCCTATGTGCCGCACATGCCGGGCTGATTACACTAGGGCCCGATCCGGTCTGGCTCGGAAACACCCAAGTCGTCTTCAATTCAGCAGATGTTCTTTTCAATGGTGGAACGAGGAAAGCCCGGCTGACACTGCGAATCGTCGACGGGAAGCCGGAATGGGAATGCTGAATCCAGCAAGAGCGATGCGCAGCGTGCTCGCCATGGTCCTCGCGGCGACCACTTCAAGTGTGCATGCGCAGGAGACAGGCGTCCTGCCGCCGTTCATCACCTCTTCCATCGCGGTGGTCGTCAAGGAGAAATGCTGCGACTGGCAGAGTCAACATGTCCCGGTTCCAGACAGCGCCGACCGGGAGGCGCTGGAGAAGCTGCGCGACCGCGCCTATCGCAATGGGATCATCCTCCAGCTCAAGCTCGACAATGATCGGTCGTTGAAGCTCATCGACGAGACCAACCTCGGCAATACCTGCGACGGATATGACGGATGCCGGAAGCATCGATTGACCGGCTATTGGCCCAAGCAACGCCAGTACATCGTCGAGGTCGATCTCTGGGAAGGCGGGAACACCTACCTGGTTTCCGCTCGCGACGGCCGCCTCCTGCGTGTCGGATCTCCGCCAATTCTCTCCCCTTCCGGCGAGTATGCGATAGCCATCGACAACAGCATCGCCTATCCGAACGGAGGCTTGGAGCTGATCGACCTTCGCAAGGACCCGCCCACGGGAATGCGCCTGCCGGACCTGTCGTCCCGTCCGTGGACAAAGCCTCAACTGTGGCTCCGACCGAATCCCCGCTGGCTCGACGATACGCGCATCATTTTCGAGGGGTCCCTCGATCCGGTCCAGTTCGACCCTGACGTCAAACACATCCTGCGCATCGTCGACGGGAAGCCGGAATGGGAATGCTGAATTCAAGGAGAGTGATTCGATGAAAATCTGGGGCCGCGCCAATTCGATCAATGTGATGAAGGTGCTGTGGTGCGCCGACGAATGCGGGCTCAAGTACGCGCGCGAGGATGTCGGCGGGGCGTTCGGCGGCAACGACCAGAAATGGTACCTCGACATGAATCCCAATGGCGTCGTGCCGACCATCGACGTGGGCGGGCGCATCATCTGGGAGAGCAATTCGGCGGTGCGCTATCTCGCAGCCAGGCATGCCGCAGGAACGCTGTGGCCCACCGATCCCGGCCTGCGCAGCGAGGCCGACCGCTGGATGGACTGGCAGCTCAGCACCATCGGCGAGCCGATGCGCCTGGCCTTCTGGGGCCTGATCCGCACGCCGCCGGAGAAGCGCGACATGGCGGCGATCGGCAAGGCCGCCGCGGAGGCCGGCAAGCTGTTCGGCCGGCTGGACGGCTGGCTCGCGGGCCGGCGCTATGTCGCCGGCGACCAGTTCACGATGGGCGACATCCCGGTCGGCTGCTTCGTCCATCGCTGGTATGCGCTGGAAATCGAACGCCCGGACCTGAAGAACGTCCGGGCGTGGTACGAGCGCCTCACGACGCGCCCGGCCTATGCCCGGCACGTCATGATCAAGCTGACCTGAGGGCCGCTACTTGCGCTTCGGGAGCTTGGAGCTCTCGGCCACGACGGCGCGGTCGACCACCGTGAACAAGTAGGCGTCGGGCGACAGGGTGCAGCCGCCGCGCACCAGATGGGCGAGCTGGGCGCCCTGCTCGCCATCGGGGATCATGACGCCGCGCACGCGCGCCGAATGCTCCGCGAGGAACACCGCCAGCGCCTTGCGGGCTTCCGGATTCATGGCGTGCGCTTCCCGGCAGGTGATGTAGGCCGCCTGGTCGAAGTTGAGCGGCGGCAGGGCAGCCTGCTGGGCAGACGCCGAGACCGCGACAACACTTCCGACCGAGAGGGCTGCCAGCGCGAGAAGGATCCTGGAGGTCATCTGGATCTCCCCTTACTTGCTGTTGCCGATGGCGGTGCCGCCGATATAGCCGACCGCGCCGCCGATCAGGCCGGCGCCGACCACCGCACCGAAGCTGCCGCCGGTCGCCAGGCCGATGCCGGTGCCGGCCGCGGCGCCGACGAGGGCGCCGGTCTGGCCGTCCGAGAGGTTGCTGGTGTTGCAGCCGCCGAGGAAGCCCGCGGCCACCACCAGCGTCAGGATCTTCGTCTTCATCAAACCTCTCCCCTTCACGTCGACACCTCCGTCACGGAGGCGTCATGTCCGCCTTCACCCAACCCTTATCAGGATTGAAGGTGTTGATCACACCGGCCTTTTGCGCCGTCTCGGGCCCCAGGTCCTGCTGGTAGACCTCGCCCTTGTAGTCGACGATGAAGGTCATGACCCCGGTCACGCCGTAGCGCACCGGCCAGGCGATGGCGCCGAAGCCACCCATCATGCGGCCGTTGACGATATAGTCGCGGGTGCCCCCCGGCGCCGCCGCGCCCTGACCGTAGAGCAGGCGGAAATAGTAGCCGTAGTGGCCGTCGGGAGAGTTGCCATCGGCCTGGGCGCGGGCGACCGCCGGCCCGAGCGGGCTCTGCGGTTCGCCCGGCTTTGCCTCCCAGTAGAGCCCGTCCTTGCGGCCGGGCGAACTGAGGAGGCGCCGCGCATAGACCGGCGAGCCGGTCTTCATCGGATCCATCGCCGCGTAGTCGCGCTGGGCGTCGACAATGGCCAGCATCGTCTGCACCACGGCGGCTTCGTCATGGCCGATCTGGCGCAGGCGCATCTCGCGCCAGCCGGCGACCGGATCGAAGCGCCATTCCGCGCCGTCCTTCACGAGCGGGATGGGCAGCGTCCAGCCGGCCTTGCCGGCCATGATGGTCGCCTTGTCGCCCGAGACCTTGACCTCGTGGCTCTCGTCCCAGGCGGCGAGATAGGCCTTCCGGCGCTCCTCGCGCTGCTCGGACGTCGTCGGAACGAACTCACCCCATTGGGGTCCCAGCAGGGTGCCCAGAGCCTTCTGGTCGCCCTTGCGGACCGCATCGGTGAAGGCGTTCGCGGCCGCATCGGCCGTCGGGAAACCCTGAAGCTTGGCCGCCTGCTGGGCGACCGCGCCCCCCGCAAGGCCCACGAATACGACGAGGGCCAGGAGACCGCGCCGGAACATCGTGCCGCTCATCGCCGTCCTCCTCCGCCGAACCGGGCGCCGCCGCCGCCACCGCCGAAATGTTCGCCGCCGCCACCCCAGCTGCGGTTGCCCCAGGACTGGCTGCCGCGGTCGAAATCGCGGCTGGCGCCGCTGCCGCCGCGGTTGATGTCACCGAAGGCGCCACGGTCGCCCGCCGTTCGGTTCTCGAAGCTGCGATTCTCCGCCGGCCTATTCTCGGCAGGACGGGCCGCGGCGCCGCGATTTTGCACGCCCGCCGTGCCGCGCCCGTCGAGCTGGCCGCGGAACTGTTCGCGCTGTGCCGCCGAATCGGGGCGATGCTGATCGAACTGCTGCCGCTCGGCGGGCGTCCGGTACGGCACGCCGCCGCGATGCGCCGGATCGTGGTTCCACTGGCCGTTGCGATAGCGGTCGGCGTTAAAGTTGTTGGTGATGTTGGTCGCCCGGTTGACGTTCACGGTCGTGTAGCTGTTGCCCCAGCCGCCGCCGCCATAGCCCCAGTGCCAGCCGCCGAACATGGCGGCGCCGGCGGCCACGCCCAGGCCGAACATCATGCCGCTCATCAGCGCCGCGCCATAGTTGGGCGGCGGCGGATAATAGGGCGGCGGGTAGGCCGGATAGGGCCACGTGCCGTAGGCCCAGGCCGGATTGTAGTAGGGAACGTAGAGAACTTCGGGATTGGCCGGCTCGATGACGATCGCGTTGGCGCCGCCGCTCGACTGCGTCGTCACCTTCTGCTGCGAGGTCGACTTCAGGTTGCCGGCGGCCTCCGCCTTGGCACGCAGGCGCTGGACCGCTGTCGCGACGTCCTTCTGCTGACCGATCATCGCGTCGCCCAGCTTCTGGGTCCAGTCGAGCTGGTTGCTCATCATCTGCAGCGTCTGCGGAAAGGCGGCCAGCGACTTCACGCTGACGTCCCAGCTCTTGTCCTTCACCGCCGCGACCGCGGCATCGCCCTTGAGGTTGGGATTGGCCTGCGACCAGCGAGCCGCCTCGACGACTTCGAGCGGATAGGTCGCGGCCATCAGCACCTGCGAGAGCAGCGCGTCGGGATAGAGGGCGATCGGCGCCAGCAGCTGGTCGAGCTGTTCCGTGGTGAACGGCTTGTTGGACTCCTGCGCGCGCAGTCCATGGAAGGGGGCAAGAGCGAGTGCGGCCGTCGACAATGCAAGAAGTTTGCGTCGTTCCATGTCCTGCTCGTTCCCTCACAAATAACGGCAAAGAAGCCGGCGGCACACTACTTGCGAAGACCATATCCCGTCCAGCGCAGCACCTCGTCACATCAGGCGATAGACCTGCTCCGGCTCGTCCCGGCCCTTCACATGCCGCAGCTCCGGCTTGGGCAGTTCGCCCAGCACTTCGGGGTGCTTCATCGCCGCGATCGTGTCGCCGCTCACCAGGACTATCACGTCCTCGTCGTCGTTCATGAACTCCTTGCCCAGCTGCTCGAAGCGCTGCGCCACGTTCACCGTGTCGCCGACCACGGTGTAGTTGACCCGTCCCGGTGCACCGATATTGCCGACGATCACCGGGCCCGAATGAATGCCGACGCGCAGGCGGACGGCCTTCTGGCCGGCGGCGACGCGCTGCAGATTGTCCTCGTGCACGACGCGCCCCATTTCGAGCGCGGCATGGACGGCGTGGTCGGCATGGTCCTCCATGGTCGACAGGCCGCCCCACACCGCCATCACGCAGTCGCCGATATACTTGTCGATCACGCCCAGGTCGTTCTCGATGCAGCTGCCGAGCAGCGCGAAATGATGGTTGAGCATGTCGGCCGTTTCCTGCTCCGGCAGCTCCTCGGCCTGGGGCGTAAAGCCCACGATGTCGGTGAACATCACGGTGACGACCCGCCGGCGCGACGCCACCGCATCCTCGCCCAGCTCCATCAGCCCGAAGACGAGGCGGCGCGGTACATAGGCGCCGAACCATTTCAGCGCCCCGCGTGCCTTGTCGAGGCTGTGGCCGGCATCGTCGATCTCGCGCAGCCGCGATTTGCGGTGGAACGGCTCGTCGAACTTGAGCTGCTCGATCAGCTCGGCCGCGGAGGTCAGGGTGCGGATGGAGCGCGCCATGCTGAGGCCCATCACCAGCGCCAGCAGCGCGGCGACGGCCAGCGTGATGCCGCCGACGATCGCCCCGTTCATCAGCCGGTCGAGGTCGCCGGTCGCGTCCTCGATCGGGAAATACTGGCCGACCAGCCAGGGCTCCGGTCCGAACCGCCTGAGCTCGCGATAGACGAACACCCATTGCCGCCCGCCTTGCTCGACGACATGGCCGAGCGAGCCCAGCGCCCGGTCGATCTGCGGCGACCGCACGGGCGTATCCCAGATCTTGGCAAGGACCGGGTCGTCCACCTCCTTGATCGTGGGCAGGGGCCGCTTTTCCGAGAGGCCGAGGCCGCGCGGGTCGATCAGCCGGCGCGCGGCCAGCACATGGTCGCGGCCGACGAGGATGAAATACCGTCCATCGCCACCCCGTACGGGATCGCCGATGAGATAGGAGAGATCGCCGACGGCCACCGTGGCGATCAGGCCGCCGATGAAGGCATTGTCGATGCGCCGCACCGGCGTTCGCACATTGACGACCGGCTGCTTGATCGTCTCGCTCCAGAACAGGGCGCCCCAGAACGTGCTTTGCGCCGTCTGAAGCTGGCGGAAGCGCTCCATGCCCTGCGGCTGGCCGACCAGCGAGAGTGTTTCGCGTTCGATCGTGCCGTCGGGCTCGCGGACGGCGCGGTGTAGCTGGAGATCGAGCGTGGCGAAGCCGACCGCCGAGACGGCCGGTACCTGCTGCATCATGACGGCCAGCAGTTCACGCACCGCGACAGGCGATTCGATGTCGATTCGTCCCCCGGCGGCGAGGGCCGCGATCAGCTCAAGCTGCTCGCCCACCGGATCGAGGCGGCTGCGGACCAGCGCCACCTGGGAATCGACGACGCGGGCAGCCCGGTCGACCAACAGCCGTTCGGCGGTGCCGGTCGCGCCCGCCAGGACGACGATGTAGGCGATGCCGGAAATGAGCGAGAGCGAAACGAAGGCGAGCGCCAGCGCGGCGACCATCGGCAACCGCCAAGGGCGGCGCACGGCGGCTTTCATAGGGGACGTTTCAGTAATCTGGCTCACGCGGCGGACATCATAGGATGTCCGCCGCGCGGAAGCGATGTCCCGTCAGGGGTCAGGCGGCGGCGCGGATGGCCGACTTGTTGACCTTGTCGTCGACGTGGCTCTCGAATTGCTGGAAGTTCTTCTCGAAGCGCTGGGCGACGTCGCGCGCGGCGCTGTCGTAGGCCTTCTTGTCCTTCCAGGTGTTCTTCGGGTTCAGCACCTCGCCCGGCACGTCCGGGCAGGCGCTCGGCACCTGCATGCCGAAGTGCGGATCGGTCGAGGAGGAGACGGAGGCCAGTGTGCCGTCGAGCGCGGCGCGCACCATCGCGCGGGTGTGGCGGATCGACATGCGCTCGCCGACGCCGAAGCCGCCGCCCGACCAGCCGGTGTTGACCAGCCAGCACTTCACGTTCTGGCGGGCCATCTTCTCGCCCAGCATCTTGGCGTAGACGGTCGGATGACGCGGCATGAACGGCGCACCGAAGCAGGTCGAGAAGGTCGCCTGCGGCTCGGTCACGCCCTTCTCGGTGCCGGCGACGCGCGCCGTGTAGCCCGAGAGGAAGTGGTACATCGCCTGCTCCGGCGACAGTCGCGAAATCGGCGGCAGCACGCCGAACGCGTCGGCCGTCAGCATCACGATGTTCTCGGGCGTGCCGGCGATGCCGGAGGCCGACGCGTTCGGGATGAAGTCGAGCGGATAGCAGGCGCGGGTGTTCTCGGTATGGGCGCCGTCGTCGAGGTCGAGGCGGCCGTTCGCCGGATCGATCACCACGTTCTCCAACACCGTGCCGAAGCGGCCGGTGGTGGCATAGATCTCGGGCTCGGCCTCGCGGCTGAGCTTGATCACCTTGGCGTAGCAGCCGCCCTCGAAGTTGAAGAGGCTGTCCTCGGCCCAGCCATGTTCGTCGTCGCCGATCAGCGTGCGGGTCGGATCGGCAGACAGCGTGGTCTTGCCGGTGCCCGACAGGCCGAAGAAGACCGCAACGTCGCCGTTCGGGCCGATGTTGGCGGAGGCGTGCATCGGCAGGACGTTCTTGTCCGGCAGCAGGTAGTTCAGGATCGTGAACACCGACTTCTTGATCTCGCCGGCGTACCAGGTGCCGCAGATCGCCACGACGCGCTCGGTGAAGTTCACCAGGATGGCGCAATCGGAGGCCGTGCCGTCGAGCTTCGGGTCGGCCTGGAAGCCCGGCAGGTTCAGGATGGTGAATTCCGGCTTGAAGCCTTCGAGTTCCTCCGCCTTGGGACGCAGGAACATGTTGCGGGCGAACAGATTGTGCCACGCCGTCTCGTTGACCACGCGCACGCCGATGCGATGCGCGGGATCGGCGCCGGCCCAGCAGTCGCGCACGAACAGGTCGCGGCGCTGCGCATAGGCGATCATGCGGTTGTAGAGCGCGCGATAACGGTCGGGCGTGATCGGCTTGTTGGTCTTGCCCCAGTCGATGCGGCCCTTGCTTTCGGAATCCTCGACGATGAACTTGTCGTTGGGCGAGCGACCGGTATGGATGCCGGTCCGTACCACCAGCGCGCCGCCATCGGCCACCACGCCTTCATGCCGCCGGATCGCTTCCTGGTAGAGCGCGGGAACCTGGAGGTTCCAGTAGACATTGCTCAGGTTCTTGAGTCCGAGCGCTTCCAGTCCAAACTTGGGTACGATGAAGCCCGCCTGATGCACAGCGTTTCTCCTGCTTTCCGGACGATCCGAATGGCTAACGTTTTACTGTACTTAGCGCTACTGGCAGGGCTGCAGGGAGGCAAGTCCCTTGCGACAAGTTAGTGTCGGGATGCGTGTGAATCGACCTTCGCACTCGCGAGAAGAATGCTGCGACGCGAAACCAATAGCCCGATCGTGCTGAGATCAGGGCAGCGCGCGGGCTCTGCCCACCAGGGCGACCAGCGCCTTGCGAGCCTCGCCGGCGGCCCGAAGCGGCTCATCGAAAGCGAGGCGAGCAACCTCGCCACCGCGCCGCAGGTCGATGCCCTCGGGATCGATGCCCGTCATCGTCCAGCCGTCGCCGGCCCGTCCGATCAACTTTGTGGCATAGAGTTGAATGGCGTCGGCATGATCGGCGTTCATGTGCTCGACGATGGCGGCCTCGGCCTCGGCCAGGCCTTCGGCCTGCGGGGGAACGAGCTCGGCAGCCTCGATCCAGCGGATCTTGCCGAAGCCACCCACCAGATGAGCCCGATCCACCGTGAGGCGATAGAAGGCGAAATCCTTGAATCCCGCATAGAGCGCAGCGTCCGGGTGGCGCGCCAGGAAGCGCGCCTTCAGCCGGTCATCGGCAATGCGCTCAGCCCGTCCCAGCACCGTCGCCCGCGGCCCGGTCAGCGGCTGGTCGAGCCCTCCGGTGCCGTCGAACAGCAGGGAGACGCGGCCGTCCGCCTTGATCGCCTTGGTATGTTCGGCCATATCGCTGAGCAGAAGGATCGGCGACAGGTCGTGATCGACCGCCACGAGAACCAGGGAGGCATAGGGCCAACCGGCCGGTTCGGCGGGCAGGATCGTGGCCAGAGAAGCGCGATCGAGTTCGCGCAACAGCGTGCGCACGGTACGGGGCATGTCGTCCTGGGTCATTTTCGGATCAAAAAAGCCGCAATTGTTCGTTGAATATCGTGGACCGGAAGGCGGCGGCGACGGTCCGGTGTATGCTAGCATGATAAAAAAGCCGTTGTCCGCTGCAGGAGAAGCCAAGCCGTGCGCAAGACCATCGCCCTCGTCGACGACGACCGCAACATTCTCACTTCCGTGTCGATGCTGCTCGAAGCCGAAGGGTTTCAGATCAAGACCTACAATGACGGTGCATCGGCTCTGGAAGGTCTCAACCAGTCGCCGCCCGATCTCGGCATCTTCGACATCAAGATGCCGCGTATGGACGGGATGGAGCTCCTGAACCGCATCCGCAAGACGCAGCAGTTCCCGGTCATCTTCCTCACCTCGAAGGACGAAGAGATCGACGAGGTGCTGGGCCTGCGCATGGGCGCCGACGATTTCATCCGCAAGCCGTTCTCGCAGCGCCTGCTGCTCGAGCGCATCCGCGCCGTGCTGCGCCGCGCCGATGTCGGCGGCGCCAAGGGTGAGGCCGCCGCCGAGCGCATCGTGCGCGGCGAGCTGGTGCTCGACCCGAGCCGCCATCAATGCACCTGGAAGGGAAAGGAAGTGCACCTCACGGTCACCGAGTTCCTGCTCCTGAAGTCGCTCGCGGAACGGCCCGGCCACGTCAAGAACCGCGACCAGCTCATGGACGCGGCGTACGGCGAGACGATCTACGTCGACGACCGCACCATCGACAGCCACATCAAGCGCGTCCGCCGCAAGTTCCGCGAGGTCGATGGCGAGTTCGAGCAGATCGAAACGCTGTATGGCATCGGATATCGATATCGCGACTCCTGAGCCCGGCGCGCGGCCGCCCGGGCATCGGACGCTAAGCTCACGGATCGCCACGGCGCTGGGCCGCCTGTTCCCGCGCTCGGTGCGCAAGGGCGCAGGCGCGTCCGCCGCTGCCGACTCTCCCTCGCTGCTGCGCCGACGCCGCAGCGTGAGCCGCGGCTACTCGCCGCTGACGCGGCGCATCCTGCTGCTCAATCTCATACCGGTCGCGCTGCTGACCCTGGGCGCGGTCTATCTCAGCGACTACGAGGAGGAGCTGATCGACAGCGAGCTTGCCTCGTTGCTGGTGCAGGGCGAGATGGTGGCCGCGGGCATCGGCGAGGTGGCGGTGGTCGGCGGCGAATCGACGGTCAATCGCATGGACGCCGACGCCGCGCGCCAGCTGCTGACGCGGCTCGTCCGGCCAACCGGCGTGCGCGCGCGCCTGTTCAGCGAGACCGGCGAGCTGCTGGCCGATTCGGCCATGCTGAACGAGCTGGGCCGCATCCACGTCGTGCCGCTGCCGCCGCCCGAAGTACCCATGGAGACCGAACCCGAGTACAGCGTCGGAGAGCGGATCAGCGAATGGATCGCGCGGCAGCTGTCGCGCGTCGACCACTACCCCGAGTATGTCGAGAAGCCGGTCCCGACCCTGCGTGACTTTCCGGAGGCGGCCAGCGCCCTGCGCGGCTTCAACGCGTCCGCGGTGCGCAGCGCCGGACGGGGGCGGCTGCTGCTCAGCGCCGCGGTGCCGGTCCAGCGCTACAAACAGGTGCTGGGCGCGCTCCTGCTGACGCGCGACAACCGCGCCATCGCCGCCTCCCTGCGCGAGGTCCGCTACGACATGCTGACCATCGCCGCCGCGGCGCTCGGCATCACCGTGTTGCTGTCACTCTATCTCGCCGGGACCATCACCCAGCCGATCGTGCGGCTGGCACGCGCCGCCGACGAAGTCCGGCTGGCGCGCGAGAGCCGCCCGGAGATTCCCGATCTCGGCAAGCGCGGCGACGAGATCGGCGACCTGAACGATGCGCTGCGCTCGATGACCGAGGCCCTTTGGCTGCGCATCAACACCATCGAGAGCTTCGCCGCCGACGTCGCGCATGAACTCAAGAACCCGCTGACGTCCCTGCGCTCGGCCATCGAGATGGCGGGGCATCCCAACCTCGATGGCGAGCGCCGCGCCAAGCTGATGGCCATCGTCATGGACGACATCAACCGGCTCAACCGGCTGATCTCCGACATCTCCGATGCGTCGCGGCTCGATGCCGAACTGATGCGCGGCGAGGTGAAACCGGTCGACCTCGACAAGCTGCTGCGGGACATGGTCCACCACTATGCCGTGACCGCGAACCAGAAGTCCGGCGTCGAGGTCGAGTTCCGCGTCGCGGCGAACCCGCCCTACATGGCGCATGGTCATGATGGCCGCTACGGGCAGGTGTTCCGCAACGTCATCGACAATGCCCTGTCCTTCGCGCCGCGGGGCTCGCGCATCCTCGTCGAGCTCGGCCGCGATTCGCGCAACGGCCCCTTCGTCGTCACCATCGACGACGAGGGACAGGGCATCCCCGAGGACAATCTCGAATCGATCTTCCAGCGGTTCTACTCGGAACGTCCGACCGAGCATTTCGGCCAGCATTCCGGCCTCGGCCTGTCGATCTGCCGGCAGATCGTCGAAACCTATGGCGGCACGATCGCGGCCACCAACCGGCGCGGTCCCGACGGCAAGGTGCTGGGCGCCCGCTTCACCGTCCGCCTCCCCGCCGCCACCGGCCGCAAGTGACGGTCTGAGTGGCGATCCGGGTCACGACCTACGTCCACGCGACCTGCGTCGCCTTGCAGGCCGGCGGCCGCTGGCGGGGCATCCTGCTGCGCGGGCCGTCGGGCGCCGGCAAGTCCGACCTCGCCCTTCGGCTCGTCGA
Source organism: Rhodospirillales bacterium 24-66-33 (assembly GCA_002281855.1). GTDB lineage: Bacteria > Pseudomonadota > Alphaproteobacteria > Reyranellales > Reyranellaceae > Reyranella. The sequence goes on from NCHQ01000030.1 coordinate 81,626, forward strand.
GGCCGGTGCGCGGCTGGTGGCCGACGATCAGACGGCGCTCGCCCGGCAAGGCCGCGGCCTGGTCGCCACGCCGCCGGGCACGCTCGCGGGCCTGCTCGAAGTTCGAGGTATCGGCATCGTGAAGCTCGGCCGCGCCCAGCTTCTCGCGCGGGCGGCGGTTGCCCTGCTGGTGGATCTCGTGCCGCCGGACCGCATCGAACGCCTGCCCGATCCGGCGCGCGAGACGCTGTTCGATGTCGATCTGCCGGTGCTGGCGCTGACGCCCTTCGAGGCCTCGGCGGCGGTGAAGTTGCGCCTTGCCCTCGCCCGAACCGCGGCGGCATGATCCGGCCCACGCCGCTCATGCCAGACAGCCCCGCTCCTTCCGCTTCCCACGCCACGGATGAAACGCACCGGCCGTTCGTCGTCGTCACCGGCCTGTCCGGCGCCGGCCGTGGAACCGCCCTGAACGTCCTCGACGACCTGGGTTATGTCGCGGTCGACAACGTGCCGTTGGTGCTGCTCGACGACCTCATGCGCTCGACCGGCGGCGACGCCGGCGCAAGCGCCCAGCCGCTGGCGCTCGGCATCGACACCCGGACCTTCGGCTTCGACGCCCGGGACCTGGCCGCCCGCATCCATGAGCTGCGAAGCCGTCCCGGCCTCGCCGCCCGCCTGCTGTTCCTCGAGGCCGACACCGAGACGCTGCGCCGCCGCTATACCGAGACCCGGCGGCCCCATCCGTTGGCACCGGACCGTCCGGTGGCCGACGGCATCAGCGAGGAGCGCCGGCAGATCGGCTGGATGGCCGACGTGGCCGATCTCACCATCGACACGACCTCGCTGTCGCCGCATCGTCTGAAGCAGATATTGACCGGGCATTTTGGGCTCGGCCGCGCGGCCGGTACGCGCATTTCGGTGATGTCGTTCTCGTTCCGCCGCGGCCTGCCACGCGAGGCCGATCTGGTCTTCGACGTGCGGTTCCTGAAGAACCCGCACTACGATCCGGCGCTGAAGCCGCTCACGGGCCGCGACCCGGCCGTTGCGGCCTTCATCGCAACCGATCCCGACTACCGCCCGTTCGTGGACAGGCTGAAGGCGCTGATCGGGCCGCTGTTGCCCCGGTTCGATGCCGAGGGAAAGAGCTATCTGACCATTGCCGTCGGATGCACCGGCGGCAAGCACAGGTCGGTGGCCCTCGCGGAGGAGCTTGCAGACTGGTTGCGAAGCGCCGGCCGGTCCGTCACTCTCTCCCACCGGGACGTCGGGGCGGCCGGGGAGGCCGGTGGCGCAGGGTAGAGCAAACGCATGATTGGTATCGTACTCGTGACTCACGGCAATCTGGCGCAGGAGTTCAAGGCCGCGTTGGAGCATGTCGTCGGGCCGCAGCAATGCATGTCCACAGTCTGCATCGGCGCCGACGACGACATGGAAAAACGTCGCAGCGAAATCCTGGAAAGGGTCCGGGCCTGTGAAACCGGCGAGGGCGTGATCGTGCTGACCGACATGTTCGGCGGCACCCCTTCCAATCTCGCGATCTCCATCATGGAGCAGGCGCGGGTCGAGGTTCTGGCGGGCGTCAACCTGCCGATGCTGGTGAAGCTCGCCAGCGTCCGTACGCGCCCCATCGCCGAAGCCGTGCGCATGGCGCAGGAGGCCGGCCGCAAGTACATCACCGTCGCCTCGCGCATCCTCGCCAAGGAAGCTTCGTGAGCGACGCTCCGGCGAATTCGAGCGCCGAGGCCGGGATCGGCACGCTGAAGCGCAGTCTCGCGATCGCCAACAAGCGCGGCCTGCATGCCCGCGCGGCCGCCAAGTTCGTCCGGACGGCGGGCCAGTTCGACGCCATCGTGCGTGTTTCCTTCAAGGGCCAGGAAGTCTCGGGCCTGTCGATCATGGGCCTCATGATGCTGGCCGCCGGCATCGGCAGCACCGTCGACGTCGTCTGCTCGGGCCGACAGGGCGCCGACGCGATGGCCGCGATTTCAGCGCTGGTCGAGGGCAAGTTCGGCGAGGATTGACGGGTCTGCGCGCACGGGCATAAAGCAGCGCGCATATCGACATAAATTATTGCTTATATGTTGATCCGGCGCGTTGAGGCGGTCACGGGCCGCTGATATGACACGCCCGCTTTCCACAATTTCCCGCCTGCCGACGCCGGCACAGCAAGGAGCGCCACATGGCCGACTACATCGTCAAGGATATCGGGCTCGCCGACTGGGGTCGCAAGGAACTCGACATGGCCGAGACCGAGATGCCGGGCCTGATGTCGATCCGCACGGAATACGGCCCGAAGAAGCCGCTCAAGGGCGCGCGCATCGCCGGCTCGCTGCACATGACCATCCAGACCGGCGTGCTGATCGAGACGCTGAAGGCGCTGGGCGCCGACGTGCGCTGGGCCTCGTGCAACATCTACTCGACGCAGGACCATGCCGCCGCGGCGATCGCCAAGGCCGGCACCCCGGTCTTCGCCATCAAGGGTGAGAGCCTCGAGGAATACTGGGACTACACCCACAAGATCTTCGAATGGCATGACGGCGGCGAGCCGAACATGATCCTCGACGATGGCGGCGACGCCACCCTGCTGGTCCATCTCGGCGCCCGCGCGGAGAAGGATCCGTCGCTGGTCGCCAACCCGACCAACGAGGAGGAGGAAGTCCTCTACAAGGCGATCCTCAAGACCAACAAGGAGAAGCCCGGCTGGTACGCCAAGCTCGGCGCCTCGATCAAGGGCGTCACCGAGGAGACGACCACGGGTGTCCATCGCCTCTACAACATGGCGAAGGAAGGCAAGCTCCTGTGGCCGGCCATCAACGTGAACGACTCGGTGACAAAGTCGAAGTTCGACAATCTGTACGGCTGCCGTGAGTCGCTGGTCGACGGCATCCGCCGCGGCACCGACGTCATGATGTCGGGCAAGGTGGCGATGGTCGCGGGCTTCGGCGACGTGGGCAAGGGCTCGGCCGCCTCGCTGCGCCAGGCCGGCTGCCGCGTCATGGTCTCCGAAGTCGATCCGATCTGCGCCCTGCAGGCGGCGATGGAAGGCTACGAGGTCGTGACGATGGAAGAGGCAGCCCCCAAGGCCGACATCTTCGTCACCGCCACGGGCAACGTCGACGTGCTGACGCTCGAGCACATGAAGGCGATGAAGCATCGCGCCATCATCTGCAACATCGGCCACTTCGACAGCGAGATCCAGATCGCCTCCCTGCGTAATTTCAAGTGGCACAACGTTAAGCCGCAGGTCGACGAGGTCGAGTTCGCCGACGGCAAGCGCATCATCGTTCTGTCGGAAGGCCGCCTGGTGAACCTGGGCAATGCCACCGGCCATCCGAGCTTCGTGATGTCGGCGTCCTTCTCGAACCAGACGCTGGCCCAGATCGAGCTGTGGACCAATCCCGGCAAGTACGAGAAGCAGGTCTACACGCTGCCCAAGTTCCTCGACGAGAAGGTCGCGGCACTGCACCTCGAGAAGGTCGGCGCCAAGCTGACGAAGCTGCGTCCCGACCAGGCCAAGTATATCGGCGTGCCCGAGACCGGCCCGTTCAAGGGCGACCTCTACCGGTACTAATCACGCCCCAACCGCCCACAGGGCGGGCCAGGGTGGCTGCATGCTAAGAGTCGGCATCGAAAGATGCCGACTTTTTCTTTGCCCCTTCCCGATGAGGCCGCGACCGAGCGGCTGGGCGCAGCATTGGCTGCCCGCCTGCAGCCGCGCGACGTCGTGGCGCTGGAAGGCGGCCTCGGCGCCGGCAAGACGACCCTCGCACGCGCCTTGCTGCGTGCCGCCGCCGGAGATCCGGCCCTGATCGTCCCCAGCCCCACCTTCACGCTCGTCGAGGTCTACGAGACCGCTCGCGGCATCTTCTGGCATTTCGACCTCTATCGCCTGGAAGAGCCCGAACAGGTCTTTGAACTGGGCTGGGAAGAGGCGCGCGCCGACGGCGTGATCCTGGTCGAATGGGCCGAGCGGCTTGGCCCGCTTCTGCCGCGCGAGCGGCTCAACGTCAGCCTGTCGGTCGAGGGCGAGGGCCGGCGCGCGATCTTGGAAGGAGACTCCCGTTTTGGCGAAATCTGAACGCGACCGGCTGCGCGCCGAGTTCGTGAATCGCGCCGGCTGGGGCGATGCCGGCGAACGCCTGCTGGCGGGCGACGCCTCGTTCCGCAAGTACTTCCGCCTGACCCGGCCGCGCGGCTCGGCGGTCGTCATGGACGCCCCGCCGCCGCAGGAGGACGTACGGCCCTTCGTGCGGATCGGCCGGCACCTGATCGCGCTCGGCCTCAGCGCGCCGGAGATTCTCGCGGAGGATGTCGAGCAGGGCTTCCTGCTGCTGGAGGATTTCGGCGACGACACCTATGCACGCGTGCTGGCGGCGGGCGGTGACGAGGGCGAACTCTACGGCCGGGCAACCGATGTGCTGGTCCAGATCCATCGCGCCGGCGAGCGCAGCCTGCTGCCTGGCCTCGGTGCCTATGCCGGCGATGCGCTGATCGAGGCCGCGATGCTGCTGCCGGAATGGTACCTGCAGGAAGCAACCGGCATACCGACACCGCCCGAGGAAACCGCGCGCTACGTCGCGGCGTGGCACGCGTGCCTGGCAGCCCTTCCCGCCACGGCCGAGACGCTGCTGCTGCGCGACTATCACCAGGACAATCTCCTGTGGCTGCCGGCACGCCCCGGCGTAAAGGCCTGCGGCCTGCTCGATTTCCAGGACGCGCAGCGCGGCCATCCGTCCTACGATCTCGTGTCGCTGATCGAGGATGCGCGCCGCGACGTGGCGCCCGAGGTCCATGCCGCCTGCCTCGACCGCTATGTCGGCGAGGCCGGGATCGCTGACGCGGCGGGTTTCCGCACCGGCTTCGCGCTGATGGCCGCGCAACGCCATGCCCGCATCATCGGGCTTTTCGTCCGCCTGCTGCGGCGCGACGGTAAGCCCGACTATCTGCGCCATCTGCCGCGCGTGTGGCGCATGTTCGAGCGCGCCCTGCAGCACGAGGCGCTGTCACCCCTGCGCGCCTGGGTCGACCGCACCCTGCCGCCGGAGCTGCGCCGCATCGGAGCAGGTTCGTGATCCGCAGCGCAATGATCCTGGCGGCCGGCCGCGGCGAGCGCATGCGGCCGCTCACCGATTCGACGCCCAAGCCGCTGATCCCCGTCGCCGGTCGTTCGATGCTCGAACGCTCCCTGGATCGCCTGCAACGCACCGGCGTCCAGAACATCGTCGTGAACGTTCATCACCTGGGCAGCCAGATCGCCGACCGGCTGGGCGGCCGCGTACGCATCATCCGCGAGGATCATCTTCTTGAAACCGGCGGCAGCGTCCGCAACGCCCTTCCCCTGCTGGGCAACGCGCCCTTCTTCGTGCTGAACGGCGACGGGCTGTGGCGCGACGGACCGGAATCGATGATGGGACGTCTCGCGGCCGCCTGGAATCCCGACCGCATGGACGCGTTGCTGCTGCTGCATCCGCGCGCCACCGCGTACGGTTGCGAGGAAAAGGATCGCGGCGACTACTATCTCGAGCCCGATGGTCGCGTCCGCCATCGCGGCACGGCCGAGACGGCGCCCTACATGTTCGCCAGTGTCTCCGTCTGCGATTCGCGCCTGTTCAACGGCTCGCCCGAAGGCCCCTTCTCGCTCCTGAAGCTGTGGACCCGCGCCGAGCAGGCCGGCCGGCTGCAAGGCCTGGTGCATGACGGCGACTGGTTCCACGTCGGCACGCCATCGGCGCTCGCCGAGGCGGAACGCGTGCTGGGATGAAAGGCGTCTTCACCATCGCCACGGAGCGTCGCTTCGCCGACGAGCTGGCGCGGGTGGTGCTGGCCGAGCACGGGGGCGATCCGCTGGCCCTTGCCGATGTGCTGATCCTCGTGCCGACGCGGCGTTCCGTACGCGCGCTGCGCGAAGCCTTCCTGCGCGCCGCCGACGGCACGCCCACGATCCTGCCGCGCATGGCGCCGCTCGGTGATGTCGACGACGGCGAATGGGAGATCGCCTCGGGCGAGGGCGATGCGCTCACCCTGCCGCCCGCCATCGATCCCGCGGAGCGCGACGCGCTACTGACGCAGCTCGTGGCGGTCTTCAAGGACGACCAGGGCCATCCCATCGCGCAGTCGGCGGCCCAGGCGCTGAAGCTCGCGCGCGAACTCGGCCGCCTGCTCGACGAACTGGCCATCGAGGGCGTGTCGTTCTCTCAACTCGAAGGGCTGGTCGAAGGCAACTTCGCGAGCCACTGGCAGCGCACGCTGAAGTTCCTCGCCATCGTGGGCGAGCACTGGCCGCAGATGCTCGCGGCGCGCGGGCAGATCGACGCCATCGAGCGGCGCACGCGCGCGATCCGCAACCAGGCCGACCGCTGGCGGGCGCGACCGCCACAGACCCAGGTGATTGCGGCCGGCTCGACCGGCTCGCAGCCCGCGACGCGCGACCTGCTCGCGGCGATCGCCGGCTTGCCGCAAGGCGCCGTCGTCCTGCCGGGTCTCGATCGCGACATGGACGAGGCGAGTTGGGCGGCGCTCGATCCGTCGCATCCGCAATACGGCCTGCGTGAGCTCCTGGGCGCGCTGGGCGTCGTGCGCGCGGATGTCGAGGAATGGCCGGGCGCCGCGAGTGCCTCTGCCCGTCACTTCCTCATCACCGAGCTGATGCGGCCGGCGGAGACCAGCGAGTCGTGGAACAGGCCGGAACCCGCGTCGCTGGAACACGTGACCCGCGCCGACTGCGCCACGCCGCATCAGGAGGCGCTGGTGGTCGCGCTGGCGCTGCGCAGCGTGCTCGACACGCCGGGACGCACGGCCGCGCTCGTGACGCCCGACCGCGCGCTGGCCCGGCGCGTCGCTGCCGAACTGAAGCGATGGCAGATCGACATCGACGATTCGGCCGGCACGCCGCTGGTGGACACGCCGTCCGCCGCGCTGCTGCACGCGCTGATCGCCGGGGTCGATGCGGACTTTGCGCCGGTCGAGCTGCTGGCACTCCTCAAGCATCCACTCTGCATCCTGGGCCTCGACCGCGCCTTCGTGCTCGCCGCGACGCGACGACTCGACCGCAAGTGTCTGCGCGGCCTCAAGCCGACGCCGGGATTGCCGTCGATCCGCGCCCGCGTCGACGAAGCGAAATTCGGCGATCCCGGCGATCGCGCCGCCGTGAAGATGCTGCTCGACCGACTCGACGAAGCGACGCGGCCCCTCGTCGAGCTGATGCAGGGCGACGCCGAGCCCGATGCGCTGCTTGCCGCCACGATCGCCGCCGCCGAGAAAATCTCACCGCCCGAGACGTTGTGGTCGGGCGATGCGGGCAGTGCGCTGGCAGACGCGCTGGGGCGCCTGCGCACCGCCTGGGCCAATCGTCCCGCGATCGCATCCGGCGAATGGCCCGGCCTGTTCGCGGCGATGCTGGAGCTGGAAACGATCCGCCCGGCCTTCGGACGCCACCCGCGCCTGTCGATCTGGGGACCGCTCGAAGCCCGTCTGCAGCGCGCCGACCTTCTGGTGCTGGGCGGCCTCAACGAAGGCACCTGGCCACCCGCCGTCGAGACGGGCCCGTGGATCAATCGCCTGATGCGCGCCGAGCTCGGCCTACAGCAGCCCGAACGGCGGATCGGCCTCTCGGCGCACGATTTCGTGGCGGCCCTCGGCGCCGAGCGGGTGCTGCTGACACGCGCGGAACGCGAAGGCGGCGCACCCACCGTGCCGTCGCGCTGGCTGGCGCGGCTCGATGCGCTGTTCGGCTATGAGCCCGGCGGCAACGCACCGGTGCCGGAATACATCCAGCGCGGCCGTCACAGCTTCCTCGCCTGGGCCGAGGCGATCGACCGGCCGGATACCTACGCGCCATGGCCGCGCCCCGAACCGCGTCCGCCGGTCGAAGCGCGGCCCACGAGGCTCTCGGTTTCGAGCATCGAGCAATGGCGGCGCGATCCCTACGGTCTCTATGCGCGGCGCATCCTCGATCTGAAAGCACTGAAAGCGCTGGAAGAGGAGCTGGGCGCAGCCGATCGCGGCAACGCCCTGCACGACGCGCTCGACGAGTTCCTGAAAAGGCATCCCTCGGGCGTGCTGCCGCCCGATGCCGTGCGTGAGTTCGAAGCGCTCGGCGAAAAGCATCTCGCCGAGCTGCTGACGGCGCCGGCGGAACGCGCCTTCTGGTGGCCGCGCTTCCAGCGCCTCGCGCGCTGGTTCGTCGCTGAGGAAAATGCACGCCGCGCCACCGGCACCCGGCTACTGGACAGCGAGACGGAGGGGGCGATCACCGTCGGACCGGCGGCACGGCCGCTCCGCATCGAGGCGCGTGCCGACAGGGTCGACGAACTGGAGCGCGGGGCCTGGGAAGTCATCGACTACAAGACCGGCCGTGTGCCGACAAAGAAAGAACTAGAGGCGCTGTTCGCGCCGCAGCTCCTGCTGGAAGCGGCGATGGCCGAGCGCGGTGGCTTCGAGAAGATCGACGGCAAGGCGAAGACGGTGCGCCTCTCCTACTGGCAGGCCAACGGCCTCGACGACGGCGGCAAGGTAAGCGAGATCGAGGGCAGCGACGAGCTCGTGGCCGAGGTAATGGTGCTGGTCGAGAAGATGGCGGAGCATTTCTCTAACCCCAACACGCCCTATATGGCGCTGCCCTGGCCAGCGTACGGACCGCACTTCAACGACTACGCCCATCTCGAGCGGATCGCGGAATGGTCGACCGCGGGAGGCGGCGAGGAATGAGCGACGTGCTCGATGCCATCGCCCTGGCGACCGATGCGCAGCGGCGCGCCACCACGCCCGATCATTCCGCCTGGGTCGTGGCCAATGCCGGCACCGGCAAGACGAAGGTCCTCACCGACCGCGTGACGCGGCTGCTGCTCGAAGGCGTCAAACCCGAACGCATCCTCTGCCTCACCTTCACCAAGGCGGCGGCTGCCGAAATGCGCAACCGCCTCGCCCACCAGCTCGGCCGCTGGGCGCTGGCCGACGAGGCGACGCTCGACACCGGCATCGCCAAGCTGATCGACCGGGCGCCCGATCCGGCGCAGCGCGTCGTGGCTCGTCGCCTCTTCGCACGTGTGCTCGATGCGCCGGGCGGCATCAACATCCTGACCATCCATGCCTTCTGCCAGGCGTTGCTGAAACGCTTCCCGCTCGAAGCGGGCGTCGCACCGGGCTTCGATATCCTCGACGAGGCCGAGGCGCAGACGATCCTGCGCCGCGTTCAAAACGAGCAGATGGAAGCTCTGGCACGCAGCGACGCGCCGCCGGCGCTCGCGGCCGCCCTGGCCCTCGTCGCCGCCAAGGTCTCGATCGCCGAGTACGCCGAGCTGATGACGCGGCTGTTGAGCGAGCGGGCGTGGCTGCTCACCCGTGTCGTCGACGAGGGCGGCCTCGCGAAACTGCGGGCGCGACTGCGCCGGCAGCTGGAGTGCGAGGGCGCGGCATCGCTCGACGAAGCCGCACTGCGCGAAGCGGCGCGGGCCTTGACCGAAGCCGGCGGCAAGACCGATGGGCCGAACGGCCAGACGATCGCTGCCTGGCTGGACGACGGGCTCGACGATCTCAGTCCCGCCTATCGAGGCGTGTTCTTCACCGACAAGGGCCAGGTGCGCAAGACGCTGGCGACCAAGGCGGCGCAGAAGCGCCTGCCCGGCATCGTCGATGTCCTCCAGGCCGAGGCCGCGCGACTCGAATGCGCCCGCGGGCAGGCGCTCGTCGAACTGACCCTGGCCCTGCTGCGGCTGGGCCTCGACATCGCCGACCGCTACACGCGCGCCAAGCGCCGCCGCGCCGTGCTCGACTACGACGATCTGATCGTGGCGACACGCCGCCTGCTGGAGACGGCGGAATCAGCCGCCTGGGTTCTCTTCAAGCTCGACGGCGGCATCGATCACGTGCTGGTCGACGAGGCGCAGGACACCAATCCCGACCAGTGGGAAGTGATCCGCCGCCTCACCGAGGAGTTCTTCGTGGGCGAAGGCGCGGTCGGGCGCAGCCGCACCATCTTCGCCGTCGGCGACACCAAGCAGTCGATCTTCGGCTTCCAGCGCGCCGATCCGCGCAAGCTCGAGGAGATGCGCCTCTGGTTCGACGAGCGCAGCCGCATCGCCGACCGGATGTTCGTGCCGGTCGGCCTCAACGTCTCGTTCCGCTCGACACCTGCCGTGCTCGATGCCGTCGACTGGGTGTTCGGCGAGGCCGATACGGCGCGCGGTGTCGGTGAGGCCGGGACGGTCCGGCACGTGCCCAGCCGCAAGAATGAGCCGGGGCGGGTCGAACTCTGGCCCCTGGTCGTGGGCAGCGACGACGAGGCCGATACGGCGGACATCGAAGCCATGGGAAGCGGCACGGCACAGGGGCTGCCGCACGAACGGCTGGCACGATTGATCGCCGCGCACGCCAAGCAACTGATCGGCACGGAGCGTCGCGCACGCGATGGTGAGACGCTGCACGCCGGCCACTTCATGGTGCTGGTGAGGCGGCGCAACGAGTTCGTCAATGCGCTGGTGAGGGCGCTGAAGCGCGAGGGCGTCGAGGTCGCGGGTGTCGACCGGCTGAACCTCGGCCAGGAGCTCGCCATCCAGGATCTGCTGGCAATGGCGCGCTTCGTCCTGCTGCCGCAGGACGATCTCAATCTCGCGGCCCTGCTGAAGTCGCCGCTGATCGGGCTCGACGAGGACCAGCTCTTCAGCCTGGCCTGGAAGCGGCCCGGCCATCTGTGGCGCGCCCTGCGCGAACGCGCGGCCACGGCGCCCTTCGCGGCGGCTTACGCGATCCTCGCCGACTGGCTGAAGCGCGCCGACTACGACACGCCTTTCGATTTCTTCGCCCGTGCGCTCGGCCCGCAGGGCGGCCGGCGGCGGCTGATGGAGCGGCTGGGCCGCGAGGCCTCCGATCCGATCGACGAGCTGCTGGCGCGCGCACTGCAGTACCAGGGGATCGAGGGCGGCTCGCTGCAGGGTTTCCTGCGCTGGTTCGAGACGGGGGGCGGTGAGATCAAGCGCGACCTCGACCAGAACCGGCGGCGCGAGTTGCGCATCCTGACGGTGCACGCCTCGAAGGGCCTGCAGGCGCCGATCGTCTACCTGCCCGACACGACGCGGGTACCGCAGAACCGCGAGCGCCTGCTGGCCGGCACTGACGACGAAGCCCGGCTCTGGCTGCCGCGCACCGACGATGCCAACGAGGCTGCGCGCAGCTGGCGCAGCGAAATCCACGGCCGCACCCTGGAGGAACAGAACCGCCTGCTGTACGTCGCCATGACGCGCGCCGAGGACCGGCTCTATGTCGGCGGCTGGACCGGCACCCGCAAGGCCGATCGCGGCTGCTGGTACGAACGGATCGAGGCCGGCCTGCGCGCCAGCACGGAGGCCGCGATACCCGACGACTCGCCGGCCCGCGTGCGCGCTATGGCGAAGACCTTCGACTTTACGTCGCTTCTGCCGGACGAGGGCTGGGCGGGCGACGGCTTCGAGCTCGCGAACGAAGGCCATATCGTCGAAGCCGAGCAGCCCGAGCTGCCGATTGCCGACGAGGCGCCGCTGCCGGACTGGTGGAGCGAGCCGGCGCCGGGCGAACCCGATCCGCCGACGCCGCTCGCGCCCTCGCAGCCTCTGCCCGACGAGGCCGCCGCCGCGCCGCGCGCCTACAGTCCGCTGATCGTCGACGATCCACGGCGCTGGCAGCGCGGCCTGCTGTTGCATGATCTGCTGCGCCATCTCCCCGGCCTGCCGGCGGCGCAGCGCGGTGAGGCGGCTCGCCGCTTCCTGGCGCAGCCGGCGCACGGGCTCTCGCCCGAAGACATCGAGCAATGGGCGAGCGAAGCGCTCGCCGTCACCGAGGCGACGGCGCACGCCGCGTTGTTCGCTCCAGGGTCGCGCGCGGAAGTGCCGTTGATCGGCACCCTGCAGACGCCGCGCGGCACCTTCACGGTGAGCGGCCAGGTCGATCGTCTGGCCATCTTGGACACGGAAGTCCTGATCGTCGACTACAAGACCAACCGCCCGCCGCCGGACTCGGCCGAGGGCGTGGCGCTGGTCTATCGCCGCCAGCTCGCGCTCTATCGCGCCCTGCTCCAGCGCATTTATCCCGGCCGGCGGGTGAGAGCCTTCCTGCTCTGGACAGCGGCCCCCCGGCTGATGGAGATCTCAGAAGAAACCCTAGACAAATCAATGCCTTATGCTGCCGCATCTTGACTCGGGGGGCGTGCGTTCCTAGCTTCTGGGCCAAGGGCGGCGCCGGTCCCATCGACCGGCCTGTAAGTGTTTTTGGGAGAACCCGCGATGACCGTCAAAGCAACCGATGCTTCCTTCGAAGAGGAAGTCCTGAAGTCCGACACGCCCGTCCTCGTCGACTTCTGGGCCGAGTGGTGCGGCCCCTGCCGCATGATCGGCCCGTCGCTCGAGGACATCGCCAAGGATATGGACGGCAAGCTCAAGGTCGTGAAGGTCAACATCGACGAGAACCCGATGGTGCCGACGCGCTACGGCGTGCGGTCGATCCCGACCCTGCTGCTGTTCAAGAACGGCCAGGTCGCCGCCACCAAGATCGGCGCCGAGCCGAAGCAGAAGCTGGTGAGCTGGATCAACACCGTCGTTTGATCGGCGCCCGACTCAGCCGTTGCGGACGAGGACCTCGCCCGCAAGGTAGAGCGAGCCGCAGATGAGAATGCGCATCGGCGCGGGCTGGGTGGCCATCAGGTCCTCCAGTGCCGCGCCGATGTCGTTTGCGGGCGCGCAATCCAGCCCGACATCGGCCGCCCGCGCACAGGCTTCCTGCGGCGGATAGGCGGCATGACCTTCGGGGAACGGCACAGCACGGGCCGCACGGGCAAAGCGCGCCAGCGGCCGCAGGAAGCCCGAAGCGTCCTTGGTCGTCTGCATGGCAAAGACGAGATAGAGCGGCAGCGCCGCCGGCTCCTTCGCCCACTCCGCCGCCACACGGCCGAGCACGATGCCGCAATCCTCGTTGTGGCCACCATCGAGCCAGAGTTCGCAACCCGGCGGCAGCGAGTCCGGCAGCGGCCCCGTTTTGAGCTGCTGCAGCCGCGCCGGCCACTCGACGGAGCCGAGACCCTTGCGGATCGCGGTGTCGTCTATGTCGAAACGCGCCGCCCGCAGACGCTCGATGCAGGCGACGGCGGTCGCGGCATTGTCGATCTGGTGGGCGCCCGCCAGCGCCGGATTGGGCAAGTCGAGCGTCAGGAGGTCGCTTTCGTAGCGAAAGCCCGAGTCCTTCGGCATCACCTGCCATTCGCGGCCCATGCGAAACAAGGGCGCGGCGAGCTTCGCCGCCTCGGTCTCGATCACCTGCGCGCTGACGTCGCGCTGCCGGCCGATCACGCCGGGGGTCGCGCGCTTGAGGATGCCCGCCTTCTCCCAGGCGATGCCTTCGAGCTTGTCGCCGAGGAAGCCCGTATGGTCGTAGCCGACCGGTGTGATGGCGGACAAAGCGGGCGCGATCACATTGGTGCTGTCGAAGCGGCCGCCCATGCCGACCTCGATGATGCCGAGGTCGGCCGGCACGCGCGAGAAGGCCAGGAAGGCCAGCGCCGTGGTGATGTCGAAGAAGGAGATCGGCGTGTCGCCGTTCGCCTCCTCGCATTCGGTCAGCATCTCGTCGAGTTCGTGATCGTCGATCAGCCGGCCGGCGATGCGGATGCGCTCGTTGAAGTGCACGAGGTGCGGCGAGGTATAGACATGAACGCGATAGCCGGCGGCTTCGGCGATGGCGCGCAGATAGGCGACCAGCGAGCCCTTGCCGTTGGTGCCGGCGACATGGATCAGCGGCGGCAGTTTCCGCTCCGGCGATCCCAGCCGCTCCAGCAGCCGCTCGATGCGCTCCAGCCCGAGGGTGATCACCCTCGGATGATGGCTCATCAGACGCTGAACGATCGGATCGTTCGCGGTCACGTCAGCGACCGGTCTCCGCGAGGGCGCGGCTCTCGACGACCAGCGGATCCATGAACAGAGAGACCATGCGGATCAGGGTTTCGCGCAGCTTGTGGCGGTGCACGACGGCATCGACCATGCCGTGCTCCAGCAGGTACTCCGAGCGCTGGAATCCCTCGGGCAGCTCCTGGCGGATCGTGTCCTGGATCACGCGCGGGCCGGCGAAGCCGATGATGGCGTCGGGCTCGGCGATGTGGACGTCGCCCAGCATGGCGAACGAGGCCGAGACGCCGCCGGTGGTCGGATCGGTCAGCACGACGATATAGGGCAGCCCCGCCTGCTTGACCTTGCGCACCGCGATCGTGGTGCGCGTGAGCTGCATCAGCGAGAGGATGCCTTCCTGCATGCGCGCGCCGCCCGAGGCCGAGAAGACGATCAGCGGCGCCCCGCGTGCGACGGCGAGGTCGGCGGCCATGACCAGCCCCTCGCCCACGGCGGTGCCCATCGAGCCGCCCATGAAGCCGAAGTCGAGCAGCGCCACCACGGAGAGGCGGCTGCCCATCAGGCCGCTCGCCACGACCAGCGCGTCGGTCGTGCCCTCGGCCTTGGCCTGGGCCTCCTTCAGCCGCGCATCATAGCGCTTGGTGTCGCGAAACTTGAGTGGATCGGCGTTCACCCGCGGCAGCGGATGCAGCTCGTACTTGCCCTCGTCGAACAGGAACGGCAGCCGCTTCATCGGACGCAGCCGCATGTGATGGCCGCAGTGACTGCAGACCTCCTGGTTGGCCTCCCAGTCGCGCGTGAACAGCATCTGTTCGCACTTCGGGCACTTCACCCAGAGATTGTCCGGCACTTCCTTGCGGGCGACCAGCGCACGCAGCTTGGGGCGGACGAAATTGGTCAGCCAGTTCATGGGCGCGGTATGCCACGAATGAGGGGATGGGCCAAGGTCAGCGCCAGAACCCGCCGTAGGGCGCCGAGAAGTCCGAAGGTTTCTTCACGACGCAGAAAGATTTCCGGGCCTGATAGTCGGCGCACAGTCTCTGCGCCGCCTCGGGCTGGAGATCGGCGATGATGGCCGCCTGCTTCGTCACCTTGTTGGAGGTGACGGGCAGGATGTACTCCCTGCCCGGGTGCGCGACGCCCATCGACATCAGTCTGGCCTGTCCGGCATCGAACGCATTCTTCGCTGTCCGCCAGTCGCCGAACGTGCCGAGCCAGACCGCATCGCCCGGCATGTCGTAGCGGATGCCGCCGCATTCGCCGTAGGGCAGCACCGTCACCGGACCGCCCTCGCCATTGCGCAGCTGCCAGACCTTCTGTCGGTTGCCGCCGGTCTTGAGCGCATAGGCCTCGTCGAACAGGCGGACGAGGAATTCGTCGCGCAGGTCGGCGCGGCGGAACCCGAAAGCGACGGCGACCAGCCGCCTGCCGTCGCGCACCGCGCTGCCCACGATGTTGAATCCCGAGGCGCAGATGAAGCCGGTCTTGAAGCCGTCCGCATAAGGCGAATAAAGATCGAGAAACTTGATGCCAGGCCCGATCCGCTGCTTGCCCAGCATGAACTCCTTGGTGCGGAAGTAGCCGTAATATTGCGGGAAGTCCTTGAGCAGGGCCAAGGCGAGCATCGCCATGTCGCGTGCCGTCGTGGTCTGGGCCGGATCTGGCCAGCCGTTGGCGTTGCGGAAGGTGGTGGCCGTCATTCCCAGACGCTGCGCCGTGTCGGTCATGCGCTGGGCGAAGGCAGGCTCCGAGCCTGAAATGCGCTCGCCGAAGGCCGTGGCGACATCGTTGGCCGAGCGGGCGACCAGCGCCTGAATGCCCTGCTCGACGGTGATGCTCTGCCCCGGCGTCACGCCCAGCTTGGAGGCCGGCTTGTTGCGGGCATTCTCCGAAAAGGGAAGCGTCGTGGCGAGGGTCAGGCGGCCGGCCTTCAACTCCTCGAAGACGAGGTAGAGGGTCATCATCTTGGTGAGCGACGCAGGATACCAGAGCGTTCCGGCGCTGCGGTCCAGCAGGGCCTCGCCGGTCGCCACGTCGACCACGACATAGGGCCCCGCCGGGACGGGTCCCGAGGGCGAGGCCACGGGGGCGATCTGGGCCCGCGCCGGGGCCAGCGACAGGGCGAACAGGCCCAGGATGCACAGGAGAAGACGCACGTTCATTGCCATCGGTACCGGAGGGAGCTGAAGCATACGCCCTTCCAACCGCCCACGGGAGGCATTAGATCGGAAGGATGCTCAAGGTCATGATCGCCCCCGTCACCCCGTTCCAGCAGAATTGCTCCATCGTGTGGTGCGACGAAACCATGGAGGGCACCGCCGTCGATCCGGGCGGCGACTTCGACATGCTCAAGCAGGCGATCGACCAGCAGGGCATCAAGGTCACCAAGGTCCTGCTGACCCACGGCCATGTCGACCATGCCTCGGCCGCCGGTACCATGGCCGAGCACTATGGCGTCAAGATCGAGGGGCCGCACGAGGACGACCTGTTCCTGATCGAGGGGCTGCCGGAGTCGGGCGCCAAGTACAATTTCCCCGTCTACAAGCCGTTCGTGCCCGACCGCTGGCTGACCCACGGCGAGACGGTGAGCCTCGGCAACGCGACCTTCGACGTGGTGCACTGCCCCGGCCATACGCCGGGCCACGTCGTGTTCGTGAACAAGCCGGCGAAGGTCGCCTTCGTGGGCGACGTGCTGTTCCGCGGCTCGATCGGCCGCACGGATTTCCCGCGCGGCAATCACGACCAGCTCCTCGAGTCGATCCGCCACCGCCTGTGGCCGTTCGGCGACGACATCACCTTCGTCCCCGGCCACGGCCAGACCTCGACCTTCGGCTGGGAACGCAAGACCAACCCCTACGTCGCCGATCTCAACTTCGAGGATTAGGACGGGTTGGCACTCAGCTGTCGTCCTGAGCGCGGCGAAGGACCTGACGGAACGACCGAAGGACTCCGGCGCTGACGTGAGATCCTTCGCTACGCTCAGGATGACAAGAACTAAGCCTTGCGCACGCCCCTGACGCCGTCGGCGAGGGCCTTGATGTAGGCGAAGACGCCCGGCACGAGGTCGGGCTTGGCCTTGCCGTGGTCGTCGAGGCCCGCCTTCACGCGCTCGACGATGGCGGAGCCCACGACCGCGGCATCGGCGTGACGCGCGATGGCCGCAGCCTGATCGGGCGTGCGGATGCCGAAGCCCACGCCGATCGGTAATTCGGTGTGACGCTTGATGCGCTCGACATGGGTGCGCACGGCTTCCTCAGTCGCCGAACTGGTGCCGGTGATGCCGAGCACCGAGACGAAATAGACGAAACCCGATGAATACTTCAGCACCGCCGGCAGGCGCTCGTCGTCGGTGGTGGGGGCCGTCAAAAGCACGGTGTCGATGCCGGCCGCGACCGCGTAGGGCTTGAGTTCATCGGCCTCTTCCGGCGGCAGGTCGACCAGGATGAAACCGTCGACACCTGCCGCGGCGGCATCCTTGCAGAAGCGTTCGGGGCCGCGCTGGTAGACGAGATTGTAGTAGCCCATCAGCAGGATCGGCGTGTCGTTGTCGCCGGTTTCCTTGCGAAAGCGACGCACCATGTCAAAGGTCGCATCGACGGTGATGCCGGCCTTCAGCGCACGTTGACCGGCGAGCTGGATCGACGGGCCGTCGGCCATCGGGTCGGTGAAGGGCATGCCGAGTTCGATGAGATCGGCGCCGGCCGCCGGCAGGCCCTTCAGGATCTGGTAGCTGACGTCGAGGTTGGGATCGCCGGCCGTGACGTAGGTGACGAGACCGGCCCGTTTGTCGGCCTTGAGTCGGGCGAAGCGCTTGGCGATGCGGCTCATGGTCAGATCTTCATCCCAAGGCGTTCGGCTACGGCAAAGACATCCTTGTCGCCGCGTCCACAGAGATTCATCACCAGCAGATTGTCCTTCGGCAAGGTCGGCGCGAGCTTGATCACATGCCCCAGAGCATGAGCCGGCTCGAGCGCCGGAATGATCCCCTCCAGTTTGCACAGCATCTGGAAGGCCGCGAGCGCCTCGGCGTCGGTGGCCGACACGTATTCGATACGGCCCATCTCCTTCAGCCAGGAGTGCTCGGGCCCGATGCCGGGGTAATCGAGGCCGGCGGAGATCGAATGCGCCTCGGTGATCTGGCCTTCCTCGTCCTGCAGGAGGTAGGTCCGGTTGCCGTGCAGAACGCCCGGGCGGCCCCCCGTGAGCGACGCGGCATGCTCGCCGGTCTCCACACCCTTGCCGCCCGCCTCGACGCCGACGAGGCGCACGCCCTTGTCGTCGAGGAACGGATGGAACAGGCCCATCGCATTCGAACCGCCGCCGATGCAAGCCACCAGCGTGTCGGGCAAGCGGCCCTCGGCCTTCATCATCTGCACGCGCGTCTCGTTGCCGATGACGCACTGGAAGTCGCGCACCATCGCCGGATAGGGATGCGGTCCCGCCACGGTACCGATGCAGTAGAACGTGTTCTCGCAGGTCGCGACCCAGTCGCGCAGCGCCTCGTTCATGGCGTCCTTGAGGGTGGCCGACCCCGCCGTCACGGCGCGCACTTCGGCCCCCAGCATGTTCATGCGCACGACGTTGGGCGCCTGACGTTCGACGTCGACGGCCCCCATGAAGACCACGCAGGGAATGTCGAACAGCGCGCAGGCGGTCGCGGTGGCGACGCCATGCTGCCCGGCGCCGGTCTCGGCGATGACCCGCGTCTTGCCCATGCGCTTGGCCATCAGAACCTGGCCCAGCACGTTGTTGATCTTGTGGCTGCCCGTATGGTTCAACTCGTCGCGCTTGAAGTAGATCTTCGCGCCGCCCAGCTTCTCGGTCAGACGCTTGGCGAAATAGAGCGGGCTGGGGCGACCGGCATAGTGCTCCAGCAGATAGTCCAGCTCGTTCTGGAACGACGGATCGGCCTTGGCGTCGTTGTAGGCCTTCTCCAGCTCGAGGATCAGCGGCATCAGCGTCTCGGCGACGTAGCGGCCGCCGAAAATGCCGAAATGCCCCCGCTCGTCGGGGCCGGTGCGGAAACTGTTGGGTGCGCTGGGCATTGTTCTTCCTGTCGGGACGGGCCGGATTAGCAGTCCCGGCGGGGGTCGGTCAAAAACCCTAGTTTTTCTTCTTCTTGGCCGCTTTGGCCTTGGGGGCCGTCTTTGCCTTTGGGGCGGGCGCAGCCTTGCGTCGGGCAACGGCCGGCTTGGCCGTAGCGGCGGGCGCCGGCGGCGGCGCGTCGTCCTCGAGTTCGACGATCACCTCGATCTCGACGGGGATGCCGCGCGGCAGCGAGCCCATGCCGACTGCGGAGCGGGCATGGCGGCCCTTCTCGCCAAACACCTCGACGAAGAGATCCGAGCAGCCGTTGATCACTTCCGGATGGCTGCCGTATTCCGACGTGGCATTGACCATGCCCAGCACCTTGACGATGCGCTTCACGCGATCGAGGTCACCCAGCTCGGCCTTGAGGGCGCCGAGAATGCTGAGGCCCGTGTCGCGGGCGAGGCGATTGGCCTGCTCGAGCGAGAAATCACGTCCCACCTTGCCCACCGGCAGCGGCTTGCCGGGCAGGCCCGGCCCCTTCCCGGCCATGTAGAGCAGGTTGCCGGTACGCACGGCATTGACGTAGCTTCCCATCGGCGTGGTGGCCTCGGGCAGCTCGATGCCGAGCTCCTTCAGCCGCTCTTCGACTTTCATGCCCTCAGCTCCTCAAAGCACTCGTACGGCGCCCAAAAAGGCGCGGATCAATTCAGTGGATTTCACACCGCGTGCCGCTTCTACACCAGAAGAGACGTCGACGGCGCGCGCACCGGTGACGCGGACCGCCTCGGCGACATTTCCGGGGTTGAGTCCCCCGGCGAGGAACCAGGGCACCGGCACGGTCCGGCCAGACAGGAAGGTCCAGTCGAAGGCCTTGGCGTTGCCGCCCGGCAGGGTGCCGTCGGCGGCATCGAACATCAGCCGGTCGGCGACACCGGCATAGGCCGCGATGCCGCGCTCGACGTCCGCGGGGTCGGCGACCTTGATGGCCTTGATCACTGGCTTTCCGGTGCTGGCCTTCAGCGCAGCCACCCGCTCGGCGGTTTCGGCACCATGGAGCTGCAGCATGTCGATCGCGCCGGTCGCCAGACGCGCGTCGATCAGCGCATCGTCGGCATCGACGAACAGGCCGACACGGATCACCCGCGACGGCACGCGCGCGCCCAACGCCTTCAGCAGATCGAGCGACTCGATATGGCGCGGCGAGCGCGGAAAGGTGACGAAGCCCACGAAGTCGGCGCCGGCCTCGACCGCCGCATCGACCGTTTCCGGCGTCGACAGCCCGCAGATCTTCGCCCGAACGTTCATAGGTCGTTGACGCCGGCCTCGCGCGCGATCGCCTCGGCCGCAGCGCGCGGATCGGCCGCCTGATAGATCGGCCGACCGACGACAAGGTTGGTGGCGCCGAGATCGACCGCCTGGCGCGGCGCCATCGCCCGCTTCTGGTCGTTGGCGGCGCTGCCGACGGGACGGATGCCCGGCACCATCAGCACGAAGTCGGGACCACATTGCTTGCGCAGGGCCGCGATCTCGTGGGGCGAGCAGATCACGCCATCGAGGCCGCTTTCATGCGCCAATGCGGCGAGCCGCAGCACCTGGTCCGACGGGTCGGCGTTGACGCCGGTCGATTCGAGATCGGATCGGTCGAGCGAGGTGAGCACGGTGACGCCGAGCAACTTCGGCCGCGCGACATTCAGTTTCGCCGCCTGCGAACCGGCCTCTTCGACCGCTGCCTTCATCATCTCGCGGCCACCGCTCGCATGGATCGTGATGAAGGTGGGTGCGAGGTCGACCACCGCGCGGATACCGCCGGCCACCGTGTTGGGAATGTCGTGCAGCTTGAGATCGAGGAAGAAGCCCACGCCGGTCGCGCGCACCGGGGTCGGAAAGGCATAGCGCACGCCTGGCGCGCCATGGGCCAGGAAGAACTCCAGGCCGAGCTTGATGCCACCGACCGCCGGCTTCGGCCCTCCGGCAACGCTCTGGATGAGCTTCGTGGCGAGGGCGAGATCGATCGTGTCGATGCTGCAATAGACGGGATTGGCGCGGGCTTTCATGGCGGGCGCAACCTAATGGCCGAGCCCCTAAGCAGCAATCAGGAACTGCGCACCCGGCGGACCGCGTCCTGCCAGCCGGCATAGCGGCGATCGCGCGAGGCGCTGTCCTCGGCCGGCTTGAAGGCCCGGTCGAGCACCCAGGTCTTCGACAGGGCCTCGAGCGACGGCCACAGGCCCGCCTTCAGGCCTGCCAGGAAGGCGGCGCCCAGCGCGGTCGTCTCGGTCACTTCCGGCCGCTCGACCGGCGTTCCCGTCGTGTCGGCCAGACGCTGCATCAGCGGATCGTTCACCACCATGCCGCCGTCGACGCGGACTTCGTCGATCTGGGCGCCATCGCCGCGCATCGCCTCGAGCAGGTCGCGCGTCTGGTAGCAGACCGAATCGAGGGTCGCGGCGGCGATCTCGCCGGGCCCCGAATCGCGCGTCAGGCCGAGAATGGCCGCGCGGGCCCCCGGATCCCAATGCGGTGCGCCCAGGCCCACGAAGGCCGGCACCATGTAGACGCCATGGCCTTCCCTGGCGCCAGCGGCAACCTTTTCGACATCGGAGGATTTCTCGATCAGCTTCAGCCCGTCGCGCAGCCATTGCACGGCGGCGCCGGCGATGAAGATGCTGCCTTCGAGCGCATAGGTGCGACGACCATCGAGCTGGTAGGCAATCGTCGTCAGCAGGCGATGGCGCGAATGCACGGCGATGCTGCCGGTGTTGAGCAGCGCGAAGCACCCCGTGCCATAGGTCGCCTTCACCATGCCGGGCTTGATGCAGGCCTGTCCCACGGTGGCCGCCTGCTGGTCGCCGGCCATGCCGAGGATGGGCACGGGGACGCCCAGTATGTCTTTGGTGGCGACGCCCAGTTCGCCGGAACAGTCGACGACCTTGGGCAGCAGGGAGACCGGCACCCCCAGGATCTTCATCAGCTCGGGATCCCAGCGACCGGTGCGGATGTCGAGCAGCAGCGAGCGGCTGGCGTTGGTGGCGTCGCTCGCATGCACGGTGCCGCCGGTCAGGCGCCACAGTAGAAAACATTCGATCGTGCCGGCTGCGAGCGCGCCCTTGTCCGCGGCGGCGCGGGCGCCGGCGACATGGTCGAGGATCCACGCGATCTTGGTGCCTGAGAAATAGGGATCGAGCAGCAGGCCGGTGCGATCGGTGAAGAGCTTTTCCTGCCCTTCCTTCTTCAGTTCGGCGCAGCGGTCGGCGGTGCGCCGGTCCTGCCAGACGATGGCATTGTGGATCGGCTTGCCGGTGGCACGGTCCCACACGACGGTGGTCTCGCGCTGGTTGGTGATGCCGATGCCGGCCAGATCCCCGGCATCGAGCTTCGCCCTGGCAAGCGCACCGCGGCAGACTTCGACCGTGGCCGACCAGATTTGCTCCGGATCGTGCTCGACCCAGCCGGGCTTGGGAAAGATCTGCGGCAGTTCCTTCTGCGCCGATGCAACCGGCCGGCCGCCGGCATCGAAGACGATGGCGCGGGTGCTGGTCGTGCCCTGGTCGATGGCGAGGATGTGGCGGACAGACATGCCAGATTAGAGCACACTAGCCATTGGCCAGCATCTTCGTCTTTCTGTTCCGTGCGGGCTTTCGCCCTTGATTACAAGCGCTGCCGCCCGCCAGCGCCTTCGCTTCGCTGCAGGCGCGTCAGTGAGCGCGGTCGATGGCGAAGTCGACCGCCTCGAGCAGCGCCGCCTTGAGGGGCGTGCTCGGGAACAGTCCCAGCGCGTCGCGCGCCATGGCGCCATAGTGGCGCGCGCGCTCCAGCGTGTCGGACAGGGCGCCGTGCCGCTCGATCAGGCTGTGCGCCTGTTCGAGATCCTCGGGACGCTGGTCGAGCTTCTCGATGGTGCGCTTCCAGAATTCGCGATCCACGGCGTCGCCGCGCAGGAAAGCGAGAATCACCGGCAGGGTGATCTTGCCCTCGCGAAAATCGTCGCCGACCGTCTTGCCGAGCTTGGCCTCGCGGCCGGAATAGTCGAGCGCATCGTCGACCAGCTGGAAGGCGATGCCGAGGTTCATCCCGAAGCTCTGCAGCGCCACGCGTTCCGGGCCGTTGCGGCCGGCCACCATCGCGCCGACCTCGGCTGACGCGGCGAACAGCTTGGCGGTCTTCGACTTGATGATCTCGAGATAGGTCGCCTCGGGCGTGCTGATGTCGCGCTGGCTGACCAGCTGCAGCACCTCGCCTTCGGCGATCGTCGAGGAAGCGTTCGAGAGTACGCCGAGAATGTCCAGCGAACCGACCTCGACCATCAGCTCGAACGCGCGCGTAAACAGGAAATCGCCGACCAGCACCGAGGCCTTGTCGCCATACACGGTGTTGGCCGTCGGCTTACCGCGGCGCAGGGCGCTTACGTCGACGACGTCGTCATGAAGCAGGGTGGCGGAATGGATGAACTCGACGCAGGTCGCGAGCTTGATGTGGCGGTCGCTGCCCTCGCTATAGCCGCATAGCCGCGCCGCTGCGACGGTGAGCAGCGGACGCATGCGCTTGCCACCGGCACCTACGAGGTGATTTGCAAGTTCGGGGATCAGCGCGACCGGCGACCGCATGCGCACGACGATCTCGCGGTCGACCCGCGCCATGTCGTCGGTACAAAGCGCCAGAAGGGGTTCGAGGCTGGGCGACTTGCGCTTGCCTTCGAGAGAGACGACGGTTGCCATGACGGAAGGCCAACTCTCCGTGAAGCCTGTTGCTGCGAGATGATTTCGTTCGAGATGACTAGCATGGATTGCGCGCCGACCGAAAATGCCGTGATGGGCGGCCGCGTGAAGCTTTTGCAGCCGCGACGCGGATATCGAATCGCGGTCGACGCTGTGTTGCTGGCCGCCGCCGTCGATGCGAGGCCCGGCGAACGCGTGCTCGATCTCGGCGCGGGTGTCGGCGCCGTCGGCCTGTGCGTCGCCGCGCGCGTGCCCGGCTGCGACGTTACCGGCATCGAACTGCAACCGGCGCTGGCGGCACTGGCGGAGCGCAATGCCCGCCTGAACGACGCCGCCGATCGTGTCCGCACGCTGGTTCACGATCTGGCGCAGCCCTTACCCGCTGCTCTCGGCCCGTTCGACCATGTCGCGACCAATCCGCCCTACCTCCCGGCGTCGGTCGCCGATCCCTCGCCCGACCGCAGCAAGGCACTGGCCACCGTCGAATCGAGCGCAGATCTCGCGCGGTGGCTGACCGTGGCAACGGGCGCGCTGAAATCTGCAGGGAGTCTGCTCGCGATCCATCGCAGCGATCGCCTCGAGGAGATCGTCGCCATCTTGGCCCGTCTCGGCTGGGGCGACGTCACCGTGAAGCGACTGCCGCCGGCCGCGCGAGTGCTGGTCCGCGCGCGGGCTGCCGGGGGGTTGCGTCGCCGGGAAGCCGAACCGCTGGTGCTACATCGCGCGGGCGGCGGTTACACCGACGAGGCCGAGGCGTTGCTACGCCACGGCCAGCCGCTTGCCTTCTAGGGGCACGCCCGCGACAGTGCCCGTCATGCTGAATTGGATCAGGGATCGTTTTCACCGCGGGCCGGTCGTGCCCGTCGTTCGCCTCTCCGGCGTCATCGCCTCCGGCGGCCTGCTGGGCAGCCGCGGCCTGTCAGTGGAGTCCGTCGCGCCCTTGCTGAAGCGGGCGTTCGAGACTCGCGGGGCCAAGGCCGTCGCGCTGTCACTCAACTCGCCCGGCGGCTCGCCCGTACAATCCGCGCTGATTGCCCAGCGCATCCGCCTGCACGCGGCCGAGAAGGGCCTGCCCGTCGTCGCCTTCGTCGAGGATGTGGCCGCCTCCGGTGGATACTGGCTGGCCTGTGCCGCCGACGAGATCATCGCCGATCCGAGTTCGATCGTGGGCTCGATCGGGGTCATCAGCTCCGGCTTCGGTTTCCAGGACCTGATCGCACGCATCGGCGTGGAACGCCGCGTCCATACGTCGGGCGAGAACAAGTCGATGCTCGATCCCTTTCGGCCCGAGCAACCCGACGACGTCGAGCGGCTGAAGCGGCTACAGGCGGAGATCCATGACGGCTTCAAGGACTGGATCCGCCAGCGGCGCGGCAAGCTTCTGAAGGGCGACGAGACCGTCCTGTTCAGCGGCGAATTCTGGACGGCGCGGCGTGGCATCGAGTTCGGCCTGATCGACGGGTTCGGCGAACTGCGAACGACCCTGCAGGCCCGCTATGGCGACAAGGTGCGCCTGCCCGTCATCGGCCCGCGTCGACGTCTGCTGTCTAGATTCGGTCTGCAGACCGGGATCGGCGGCGGGATCGACAATATCGGCCCCGCCACCCTGGCCGCGCTCGAGGAGCGCGCGCTCTGGCAGCGTTTCGGACTCTAGGAGAGGCTTGCGATGAACCTTAGGACTCCCGTCACCGCCGACGACCTCGCCGCCGTGCGGCAGTGGTTCGACACGCTGTCGAGGCATTGCCGCGCCGTCGACTACGAAGGCGCGCGGCCGATCTTCGCCGACGACATGATCGCCTTCGGCACCTTCACCGATTTCATGATCGGCCGCGATCTGGCCGAGCAGAAGCAGTGGCGCAACGTCTGGGGCACGATCCGCGACTTCCGCTACGACCTCTCGAAGATCGAGGCCATCGTCTCGGCCGACCGGCTGACCGCCGTCGGCATGGGCGTGTGGCAATCCCACGGCTTCCATCCCAACGGCGACCGCTTCGACCGGCCCGGTCGCACGACGGTCGTGCTGGGGCGCAAGGCGGTGGGCGACCCGTTTGTCGCCACCCACACGCACATGTCGCTGTTCCGCGGCACGCCGGAGCGCTCCTACGGCAACTTCGCGAAGAGCGAAGTCGTCTGAGCTTCAGGCCGGATCGATCGCGCCCTTGCGTTCGACGATCATGCGGTACTGGTCGGGCTGGCGGTGGACGGCGAAGTTGAAGGTCGTCGTCTTGTAGCTCCGGCCGGCATCGAGGTCGCAGCGATGGACGATCAGCTCGTCACCGTCGCCTCCCGCGCGCGCGACGACCTTGCCCGACGGCGCCACGATCATGCTGTCGGCCAGCGAGGGGACGCCCTCCTCGGTGCCGCCCTTGGCCACGCCGACCACCCACGTCCCGTTCTGGTAGGCACCGGCCTGCATCGAGAGCTGGTTGTGGAACCACGAATGCTCGTCATGGTCGGGCGACGGCGCATTGTGCAGCGGCGTGTTGTAGCCCAGCAGCACCATCTCGACATTCTGCAAGCCCATCACGCGATAGGTCTCGGGCCAGCGGCGATCGTTGCAGATGCACATGCCGATGTTGCCGCCGAATGCCTTCACGACCGGGAAACCGAGATTGCCGACCTCGAAATAGCGCTTCTCGAGATGCTGGAACGGCCGCTCGGGCTCGTGCTCGGCATGGCCCGGCAGATGGACCTTGCGATACTTGCCCACCATGCTGCCGTCGCGCTCGACCAGGATGGAGGTGTTGAAGCGCCGGACGCGCCCCTCCTCGTTGGCGAGCTCCGCATAGCCGAGGCAGAAGCCCACGCCCAGCCGCTTCGCCTCGTCGAACAGCGCCGCCGTCTCGTTGGACGGCATCTCCTGCTCAAAGAAGGAATCGACCTCGGCCTGATCCTGCATCCACCAGCGCGGAAAGAACGTCGTGAGCGTGAGCTCGGGAAACACCACGAGCTCGCAGCCCATGCGCCGGGCCTCGCGCAGATGGGCGATCAGCCGCTCCACGACGTCACGACGGGTATGGCTGCGCTGGATGGGACCCATCTGCGCCGCGCCGACAGTCAGAAATCGCGTCATCGTCACCTCTTACCGCCGAGTATAGCGCCTAAGGCCCGGCGCGCTTCACGTCGTTGGTGAACTCTGCCGAGCAAAAACCGCCGCCCTGGAAGAGATCTCCGACCGGATCTGGTCCGATCTTTGCCTGCTCCGCCTCGGCGTGGGCGCGATGATCCTCGGCCTTGTCCCGCGGACGATAGCCGAACCGATGCGCCCGCGAATTGTCCCACCAGCCCGCCGCATTATCGGAGGCCCCGTAGAAGATCTCGTAGCGAAGATCGGGATGGTCGAGGCCGATCTGGAAGAGCTGCACGAGATCGCGCGGTGAGATCCAGATGGAGAGGCGCCGCACGTCGAGCGGCAGCGGCCCGACATTGCCGATGCGGAGGCAGGTCACCGCAATGCCGTGCTTGTCGGAATAGAGCGCCCCCAGCGCTTCGCCAAACGCCTTGCTCACGCCGTAGCGGCTGTCGGGGCGGACGGTGACATCGGTGCCGATGCGCTTCCTGCGCGGATAGAAGCCGATCGCGTGGTTGGACGAGGCGAAGATCACGCGCTTCACACCGGCTTCGCGCGCCGCCTCGAAGACGTTGTAACAGCCGATGATGTTGGCCTGCAGGATCTGGTCCCACGTGCCCTCGACCGAATGACCGCCGAGATGGATGACGCTGTCGGCGCCCGCGAGCAGCGCGGCGACCTCGTCGGGCCGGGTGAGATCGGCGGAGACGAACGTCTCGTGCGGCTGCAGATCCGCGGGCTCGACCCGGTCGCTCAGCACCAGGCCGGGATAGAGCCTGGCCAGCAAAGGCCGCGTCATGGTGCCGATGCCGCCGGCGGCGCCGGTGAAGACGATGCGGCGCGTGCTCTTAGCGTCGGCCATTCCTGTTTCCTCCTGCCAGAGTTCGATAGCGGTCGAGAGAGCGCGTGAGATGGTCGCGCATGGCGCGTCGCGCTTCGCCCGGCTCCCTGTCGGCGATGGCCGTCACGATGCGCGTGTGCTCGGCCTGGATGCGTTCGAGATAGAGACGGCGTTCGGCCGGCGTATCCATGTCCAGCCGCACGCTCTGGCGCGGGATCACGTGACTGCCGAGATAGGCCAGGAAGCCCGGGAACTGGTCGTTGCCGGTCGCCTCGGCAATGGCGCGATGGAAGGCGAAATCCTCGACCACGGCACCTTCGCCGCGCTTCAGGGCGGCATCGATCGCACGCCATGCCGCACGGATCGATCCGAGCTGCTTTCGGTCCGCGCGCTCGGCGGCCAGACCCGCCGCCTGCACCTCGACCGCCAGACGCAACTCCATGACGTTCAGGATGTCGGACAGCGAGGTCGCCTGCGGCGGCACGATGCGAAACGGCCCGGCTGACGGGTCGGCCACATAAGCCCCGGAACCGCGACGCGTCACGATCAGCCCGTCGGCACGCAGCGCCGCCACGGCTTCGCGCACAACCGTGCGGCTCACGCCCAGCTCCGTCGTCAACATCTG
This sequence comes from Rhodospirillales bacterium 24-66-33, assembly GCA_002281855.1. Lineage (GTDB taxonomy): Bacteria > Pseudomonadota > Alphaproteobacteria > Reyranellales > Reyranellaceae > Reyranella. Next base: position 109,749 of record NCHQ01000030.1, read on the forward strand.
TTCGGTCGGCAGACGTGTACCCGGCGCGAGGCGACCGCCGCGTATGTCGCCGCTCAGCCGCACCATGACCTGCTCGGCGAGGTTCTTCTCGGGCTGCTTCACCGCCTACCCGGCCAGTTCCAGCATCACGTTCAGCAGCAGCTGCGCGCCGGCCGCGAGGTCGGTGGCCTCGGTGTGTTCCTTCACATTGTGGCTGAGGCCCGCCACGGACGGCACGAAGATCATGGCCGTCGGGCAGAGGCGCTGCATCATCTGGGCGTCGTGGCCGGCGCCTGACGGCATGCGCCGCGTGGTGAGCGACAGCGCTTTGGCATGATGCTCGACCCTGTCGACCAGAGCGGCATCGAAGATCACCGGCTCGAAGCGCGCCAGCACCTTCGCCTCGACCTCGACCCGCTCAGCCTTCGCGACCTCCGCGATGTGCGCCGCGACCCGCGCCTCGGCTTCCTGAAGCTTCGCCTCGTCGGTGTTGCGCAGGTCGACCGAGAAGACCGCGCGATTGGGCACGACGTTGATGAGGTTGGGCCGCAGCGCCAGCGAACCCACCGTGGCCACCTGGTTGCCACCCATCTCCCAGGCGAGCTTGCGGGCGAACAGGTTGACCGAGGCGGCGAGATAGCCCGCGTCGCGGCGCAGGCGCATCGGCGTGGTGCCGGCATGGTTGGAGACGCCGGTCACCGTGTACTCCGTCCACGAAATACCCTGCACGCTTTCGACCACGCCGATCTGAGTCTTTTCCTCGTCGAGGATCGGTCCCTGCTCGATATGCAGCTCGACGAAGGCGTGCGGCTTCAGGACCCCGGGCTTCGCGGGGCCGAGATAGCCGATGCGCCGCAGCTCGTCGCCGACCGAGACGCCGTCCTTGTCGGAAGCGGCGTAGGCCTCGTTGAGCCCGAGGCCGCCGACATAGACCAGACTGCCCATCATGTCGGGCTGGAAGCGGGCGCCCTCCTCGTTGGTGAAGACGGCGACCGCGATCGGCCGGCGCGTCGTCACGCCGGCCTCATTCAGCGCCCGAATGACCTCGAGACCTGCCAGCACGCCGTAATTGCCGTCGTAGCGGCCGCCGGTGCGCACCGTGTCGATATGACTGCCGGTCATGACCGGCGCGAGGTCCCCGGTGCCGGCGCGCACGCCGATCACGTTGCCGATCGCGTCGACCGTCACGGCAAGCCCAAGCGCCTTCATCCAGCCCACGACCAGGTCGCGGCCGGCCCTGTCCTCGTCGGTCAGCGCGAGGCGCGCGCAGCCGCCGCCGTCGATCGCACCGATGGAAGCCAGCTCGTCCAGGGCGCCGAGCAGGCGCCGTTCATCCAGTCGCACCATGAAATCTCCAGTCGAACCAAGAGCTTAGTCGTTCACGAGATGCCGGGCAAAATATCACGGCGGCTTGATCGGGATTGCCTTGCAAGCGCCACGACCGGAGGTCACTTAGGAATGCGATGGCACGTTTCCTCGCCCTTCTTTTCGTGCTTCTGGCCGGTCCGGCCTTCGCGCAGGCGGTCGTGACGACCGAAAACGTGCGGTCCGAACTCGTCTCCGAGGTCGCGACGGTCAAGCCCGGCGAGCCCTTCTGGGTCGGGCTGCGCCAGACGATGCGCCCCAAGTGGCACACCTACTGGAAGAATCCGGGCGAATCCGGCCTGCCGACCGAGATCGCTTGGAAGCTGCCCGAAGGCGCCAAGGCCGATCCGATCGTGTGGCCCGCGCCGACCCTGTTCGATATCGGCGGCGTCACGAATTACGGCTTCAAGGACGAGTCGATGCTGCTGGTGCGCATCACGCCGCCGGCCGACCTCGCGGGACCGCTGACGCTGGCGGCCGAGGCCAACTGGCTGGTCTGCGAGGATGTCTGCATCCCCGAAGAGGGCAAGTTCGAGCTGGTGCTGCCCTCGGGCGCGGCCGCAACGCCGGCACCGCCCGCCACGCGCACTCTGTTCGAACAGGCGCGTCGTGCGGTACCGACGGCCAGCCCGTGGCCCGCCCGCTATGGCCTGTCCAAGACCGGAGACCCGACCCTGCTGGTCGAGGCCAAGGGCCTGAAACCCGACTCGGTGAGCGACGTCTATTTCTTCCCGGCCGAGTGGGGTCCCGTGGCCACGATGGCCAAGCAGACTGCCACGGTCACGCCCGAGGGCATCCGCATTCCCCTGAAGAAGGGCGACGCCAAGACCGCGATGGCCGCCGACCTCGCCGGGACCCTGGTGCTCACCGAGAAGACGGCCGACGGCAACGTGAAGCAGGCCTTCGACGTCTCGGCCAGGCTCGATCCGGCGTTCGTGCCGGCCGCCACCGCATCTCTCGCGAACGCGGTCGGCGCAGAGGATCTTTCGCTGGCGCAGGCGCTGCTGTTCGCGCTGCTGGGCGGCCTGATCCTGAACCTGATGCCCTGCGTCTTCCCGGTGCTGGCCATGAAGGCCGCGGCCTTCGCGCGCCTTGCCGGCCACGAGCGCAGCGAGATGCGCCGCGATGGGCTCGCCTACACCGCCGGGGTCCTCGCCTCCTTTGCCGCCATGGCGGGCATCGTGATCGCGATTCGCTCGACCGCGGGCGAGGTGAACTGGGGCTTCCAGTTCCAGTCGCCGGTCTTCTCGCTCCTGATCGCCTATCTGTTCTTCGTGGTCGGCCTCAACCTCTCGGGTGTGTTCGAGGTCGGCAACCGCCTGGCCGGCGTCGGCCAGGGCCTGGTCTCCCGCGGCGGCACCACGGGCGCCTTCTTCACCGGCGTGCTGGCGGTCATCGTGGCGACGCCCTGCACCGCGCCGTTCATGGCCGCCGCGCTGGGCTTTGCGCTCAGCCAGCCGGCGCCCGCCACCGTCGCGGTGCTGCTGGCGATGGGCCTCGGCCTGGCCTTGCCCTATCTGGCGCTGTCGATGACGCCCGCGCTGCAGCGGCTGATGCCGCGGCCCGGTCCGTGGATGGACCGGCTGCGCCAGTTCCTCGCGTTCCCCATGTACGCCTCCGCCGTCTGGATGATCTGGGTGCTAACCCAGCAGACCGGCGCCGACGGCGTGCTCTATGCGCTGGGCGGGATGATCCTGATCGCCTTCGCCATCTGGCTGCTACGGATCGGCAGCGGCGCCTCGGCGGGCACTTGGGCACGCCGCGGCCTTGCCGCCGGCGCCGTGCTGCTGGCCTTTGCCGCCACGCTCAAGCTCGACGACAGTCCCGCGACCGCCGCCTCGGCCTCGGGCGGTCCGAATGCCGGTGTCAGCTTCGAAGGCTGGGAACGCTTCTCGCGCGCCCGGATGGCCGAGGCCGTCGCCGCCGGCAAGCCGGTCTTCGTCGACTTCACTGCCGCCTGGTGCATTACGTGCCTGGTGAACGAGCGGGTCGCGCTCGAGACGCCGGCCACCCGCAGGGCGTTCGAGCAGGCCGGTGTCGTCAAGCTCAAGGGCGACTGGACCAACCGCGATGCCGAAATCACGGGAGTCTTGAAGGAACTCGGCCGCGCCGGCGTTCCGCTTTACCTGTTCTGGGCGCCGGGGGCGGATCGGCCGAAGATCCTGCCGCAGGTCCTCACCGAGTCGCTGATCCTGTCGGAGTTGTCGTCAATCCAGCAAGCCAAGCGTTAGGAGGCCATCATGTCGAAGCTGAATGTTCCCCGTCGTTCCCTGATGATCGGTGGCGCCGCGCTCGCCCTCGCCCCCGCCGCCGCTTTTGCCAGCTCGAGCCCCGATGTCGGCAAGCCGGCGCCGCAGTTCACCGCCGTCGACAGCAACGGCAAGAGCTGGTCGCTGGCCGACCTCAAGGGCAAGGTCGTCGTCCTCGAGACGACGAATCATGACTGCCCCTACGTGCGCAAGCACTACACCTCCAACAACATGCAGGACCAGCAGCGCGAAGCCGCCGCAAAGGGCGTCGTCTGGCTGACCGTCGCCTCCTCCGCCACCGGCGAGCAGGGCCATGTGACGGCCACGCAGGCCAACGCCCTCACCAAGAGCCGCAATGCCGCGCCCGCGGCCGTGCTGCTCGACCCGCAGAGCAAGGTCGCGCGCGCCTATGGCGCCACGGTGACGCCGCACATGTACATCATCGATGCCAACGGCCTCCTGGTCTACAAGGGCGGCATCGACTCGATCCCTTCGTCGAGCGCCGCCGACATTCCGAAGGCCACGCAATATGTCCGCGTGGCGCTGGACCAGGTTCTGTCCGGCAAGCCGGTCGCCGACGCCTCGACCCGCGCCTATGGCTGCACGCTGAAATATCCCAAGACCTCGACCTGACGGGCCGGCCATGCCGCACGACGGCTGGCATCCGCACGACGAGTCTCACGGCCATCCCCCTCATCACCACGGCCCGCCGACCCGGCGGACCGTGCTGGCGGCAGCAGCCCTGCTGCCGTTCGGCAGCGCAAGCGCCCAGGCGGTCGATGCCGCCCAGCGCATCGCCGACGCCGCCACCCGCTTCCTCAGCGCCCTCGACGATGGCCAGCGCCGGAAGGCGATGATCGCCTTCGAGTCCGGCAATCGCCTCGACTGGCATTACATCCCGCGCAGCCGCTCGGGCCTCGCCCTGGGAGAGATGCGCGCCGCCCAGGCCGACGCCGCCCGCGGCCTGTTCGCGTCGGTGCTGAACCAGCGCGGCCTCGAGCTGCTCGATGGCGTACGCCTGCTCGAGGGCGTGCTGCGCGAACAGCAGGGCAGTTTCCGCGATCCCGCCCGCTACTACGTCTCGGTGTTCGGCACGCCCGGCCGCTTTCCCTGGGGTTGGCGGTTCGAGGGCCATCACCTGTCACTGAACGTGGCATTGCCGGCGCCCGGATATGTCGCGGTGACGCCCTTCTTCACCGGCGCCCATCCCGCCACCGTGCGCGACGGTCCCCATCGGGGGTTCCGCCTGCTCGGCGCCTCCGAGGATCTTGCCCGCCGGATCATGGCGGGCCTCAACGATCAGCAGCGCCAGACCGCGACCATCGCCAACCGCTCGTTCGGAGAGATCGTGGCGAGCCCGCAGCGTGAGCAGGATATCGGTAATCCGCGCGGCCTGCTGCTGGGTGAAATGACCGGTGCGCAACGAACTTTGGTCGAGGCGCTGATGGACCGTTTCCTCGGCACGCTTGCTGCCGACCTCATGGCCCAGCAAAAGCAGCGGCTCATGGAACAAGGCCTGGCGACCTTCCGCTTCGCCTGGGCCGGATCGCTGACGCCGGGCGAGGCGCATTATTTCCGGGTCCACGGCCCCGTGACGCTGATCGAGCACGACAACACCCAGAATGGCGCCAACCACGTCCACGCTGTGTGGCGCGACCTCGCCGCCGATTTCGGGGGCGACGCGCTGGCCGATCACTACCGCCAGCAGAAGCATCGCTGAGTCCGGCTTAGGGGGCCGGATGGACGAGCCGGTGGATGAGGCCGAGCTTTTCTATGACGGGGGGCGACAGCACGAACGGATAGACGTCGGGCTGTCCCATGGCGCGGTTGAGGCTGTTTAGCGCCAGCGACAAAGGCGTCCAGCTATCGATGAGCTGGCCGATCTCGGCCGCGCGATAAGGGTCGAAATCGACGGTGGCATCCAGCTCCTCGCCTTTGGCCAGGCGCGGCTGGGTCGACAGGCCGAAGGCCCGCGCGATCTCGAGCGTGTCGACGATGTGCAGGTAGTGCGCCCAGGTCTCGGCGAAATCCTCCCACGGATGCGACGTCGCGTACTGGCTGACGAAATTCGACTGCCAGTCGGGCGGCGCGCCGTTGGCGTAATAGGCCTGCAATGCCTGCCCGTAATCCTGGCTGTCGTCGCCGAAGAGCTGTCGGCAGGCATCGAGTTGGCCGCCGTCGCGCACCAGCCGGTCCCAGTAGTAGTGTCCGATCTCATGCCGGAAATGACCGAGCAGGGTCCGATAGGGCTCGTGCATGGCGACCCGGTTCTGCTCGCGCACGGCGTCGTCGGCCTCGGCCAGTGCGATGGTGATGAGGCCGTTGTCGTGCCCGGTCATGACGCGCGGTGCGTTGGACTGTGGCAGCTCGGCCAGGAAATCGAAGGCCAAGCCTTCCTCCGGCGATTCGGGTTTGGTCGGGACCGGCAGCTTCAGGCGCAGCAAAGAGTAGAAAAGCCTATGCTTGGCGATCTCGATCTTCTGCCAATGAGCCAGATTGTCGGGGATGGTGAGATCCGGGATCATCCGGTTGTGCCGGCAGGAGAGGCAGAAGGTCTCGGAAGACGTCGACTCGACCAGCCAGTTGCAGGCAGCGTGTTGGGCGTTGGCGCAGAAGCGATAGAGCACTTTTGGCGAAGCCAGCGCACGCCACAACTCGCCCTCCGGCTCGAGCGCCGAAACGGTCGCGACGTCGGGGACGTATCCGAGCTTGTGTCCGCATTTCACACAGACATCGTTCTCGAAATACAGGATCTGCTGGCAGCTCTGGCATTTGAAGAGTTTCATCGCGCCCGTAACGCGGGGCCTGCCCCGATGTTGCCATGCCGTCCTGCCGCAGGCTGCGTCTCGCCAGAAGATGGTCGAGGAACTTTCCCCCCTGGCTGGCCGTTCTTGAGGCCTTACAGGGGGAGATGCGCATGAGCGCCCGGACCGGAACCGAAACTGCGGCACCTGCCGACGAGCCCGTCGAGGCTCCCTCCGTCTTCGTCCATGGCGGCCGTGTCCTGCCCGCCGTTACCGTGGATACCTACAACGAGGAATTGCGCGACGACGAAGGCTTCATCGGCGATCGCGCCAGTCGCCGGGCGTTCCACGCCATCCTGGCCGACTGGCGGGACCGCCTGAAGGAGCGCGGAGAAGACCCGTTCGGCGACGTGCCGATGGAGGAAATCTCGAAGTCGAAGCTCGACAAGATGCTGTCCAGTGGCGACCCGGTGTCGGCGGGCCTCGTCCACACCGTGGTCGAGGAGTTCGCCGGCGAGCTTTCGACGGTGATACGCCGCTTCCTCCGCCTGGATACGTGGAAGGATACGCAGCGCATCGTGATCGGCGGCGGCATGATCGGCAGCCGGATCGGTGAACTGGCGATGGGACGCACCGGCATCATGCTGGCGGCCGACGGCATCAAGATCGAACTCGCGGCAATCCAGAACGATCCCGACGAGGCGGGGCTGATCGGCGCCGTGCACCTGGCCCCGAGCTGGGTGATGGCGGGGCACGATGCCATCCTCGCCGTCGACATCGGCGGCACCAATGTGCGGGTGGGCGTTGTCGAGCTCAATTCGGGCAAGCGCGGCGACGTCGAGGAAGCGGACGTCTGGAAGCGCCAGGTCTGGCGGCATTCCGACGACGAGCCCGACCGCGACGAAGCCATCGAGAAAATCGCCGCGATGCTGAACAAGCTGATCGACCGGGCGAAACAGGAAAAGATGAAGCTCGCGCCGTTCATGGGAATCGGGTGCCCCGGCCTGATCGACGAGCACGGCTCCATCCTGAAGGGCGGCCAGAACCTGCCGGGCAACTGGGAAGGCAAGTCGTTCAACCTCGCCGCCGCCCTGTCGGCTCACCTGCCCAAGATCGGCGGCCACGAGATCTTCATCCAGATCCACAACGACGCCGTCGTTCAGGGCCTGAGCGAAGTGCCGAACATGAAGGACGTCGAGCACTGGGGCGTCATGACGATCGGCACCGGGCTCGGCAACGCCCGGTTCACCAATCGCGAGTGACTCGGGTCCGACCGGAAGAGCCTAACAGGCTGTTGAAATAGGCCTCTCAGAAGCACCCACGAGCAACATTTTTGCGCCAACGCTCACCGCGGCACAGGATGCAGGGGTGCGACATCGGCTTCATTTATTTCGTTTGTTTCGTTTGTTTCGTTTATTCGCCGTGACTCCCACCGTTTCAACGGGCTGCTAAAGGTCCTTCGCTTCGCTCAGGATGACAATAATACCGCCATCGACGCACTACGCCGGTGCAAGGAATGTTGTCATCCCGAGCGTGAGCGAGGGACCTTTGTATTTTGCCCTATCCCATCTGATAGCCGGGCGTGGACTTCGAGATGGCGATCTCGGACTCGTCCATGTCGTCGATGATGCCCTCGAACAACGGCGTCGTGAGATAGCGCTCGCCGGTGTCGGGCAACATGCAGAGGATGACCGAACCGGGTGCGGCCTTGGCCGCCACCTGGAGAGCGATGGCGAAGGTCGAGCCGCCGGAAATACCGGTGAAGATACCTTCCTTCTGCGCCAGCGCCTTGGCGCATTTGATGCCATCGGCCCCGACGACCGGCAGCAGCTCGTCGTAATATTTCTTGTCGATCGACTCCTGCAGCACGAGCGGGATGAAATCCGGCGTCCAGCCCTGGATCGGATGCGGCTCGAAGGCGGGATGACTGACCGCGGGTGAGCCGTCCGCCGCGCGCTCCTGGGGCTTGCCGCTGCCAAGGAGCTGGGCATTGGCAGGCTCGGTCAGGATGATCTTCGTCTCCGGCCGCTCCTGGCGCAGCACCCGCGCCACGCCGGTCACCGTGCCGCCGGTGCCGTAGCCACTCACGAAATAGTCGAGCCGGTGTCCCGCGAAGTCGGCCAGGATTTCGCGCGCCGTCGTCGCTTCATGGATCTCGGCGTTGGCATCCGTCTCGAACTGGTGGGCCAGGAACCAGCCGTTGGCCTTCGCGAGTTCGACCGCCTTCTGGTACATGCCGAAGCCCTTCTGCGCGCGCGGGGTCAGCACGACCTTGGCGCCCAGCATGCGCATCAGCTTGCGCCGCTCGATCGAGAAACTGTCGGCCATGGTGACGACCAGCGGATAGCCCTTCTGGGCGCAGACCATGGCCAGGCCGATGCCGGTATTGCCGCTGGTCGCCTCGACCACGGTCTGGCCGGGCTTCAGCGTGCCGTTGCGCTCGGCCGCCTCGATGATGTTGACGGCCAGGCGATCCTTCACCGAGCCGCCGGGATTGAAGGCCTCGACCTTGACGTAGATCGTGACGCCCTTGGGGGCGAGCGCGTTGATGCGGATGCAGGGCGTGTCGCCGATCGTGTCGAGCACACTGTCGTAAAGCCGACCGCGTCCCGCCGTGGTCCGGATCTTGGTGTCCATTTTCATCTCCGTGTGCGTGGAGGCGAATTCTACGCCGGTTCAGCGGCAACGCGAAACCGGAGTAGGATGACGCGGATCGGGGGGAGGAAGCGATGAGACGTCGGATATTCTTGACGGGCATGGGCGCGGCCGGGCTTGCGGCGAGGGCGAGGCCGGGCTTCGCGCAGGCCGACGCGCTGCCCTCCTGGAACGATGGGCCGGTGAAGCGCTCGATCCTCGACTTCATCGAACGCACGACGACCCCGGGCGGGCCGGACTGGGTGCCGGTGCCGGAGCGCATCGCCTGCTTCGACAATGACGGCACGCTGTGGACGGAACAGCCCATCTACGTCCAGATCGCCTTCGCCGTCGATCGCGTGAAGGCGATGGCGCCGCAGCATCCCGAATGGCGCACGAAGGAGCCGTTCCGGTCGGTGCTGTCCGATGACCGTGCCGCCCTGGCGGCGTTGGGCGAAAAGGGCTTCCTCGAAATCATCGCGGCGACGCACACCGGCCTGACGACGGAGGCCTTCGCGAAGGCGGTGGCCGACTGGCTGGCAACCGCCCGTCATCCGCGCTTCAAGCGTCCCTACACCGACCTCGTCTACCAGCCGATGCTCGAGCTGCTGGCGCTGCTGCGCACCCATCAGTTCAAGACCTTCATCGTCTCGGGCGGCGGCATCGAGTTCATGCGACCGTGGACGGAGCGCGTCTACGGCATCCCGCCGGAGCAGGTCGTGGGCTCCTCGGGCGTCACCCGCTACCGACTGCGGCCGGACGGTACGCCGGAGCTGGTGAAGGAGGCCAAGATCCTGTTCATCGACGACGGCCCGGGCAAACCGGAAGGAATCAACCAGTTCATCGGCCGGCGCCCCGTCTTCGCCTTCGGCAATTCCGATGGCGACCAGCAGATGCTCGAATGGACGGCGGCGGGCAGCGGCGCACGCTTCATGGGCCTCGTGCATCACGCCGATGCCGTCCGTGAATATGCCTACGATCGCCCCTCTCCGATCGGCCAGCTCGACAAGGCCTGGGACGAGGCGCTGCGCCGCGACTGGACCATCGTCGACATGAAGAACGACTGGAAGGTCATCTACCCGTTCGAGCTGCGCTGAAGTCTGCGCGACCGGCTAGAGATCGAACTCGACGAAGACCGGCCAGTGGTCTGACGCAACGATTCCGTAGCCGATCCAGGCCTTCTTCACCTTGGGGGTCAGGTCATGTGTCACGAAGACATGGTCGATGCGTCCCTCGCGCGGAAACGAATCGACTTCCTCTTCGCTGTTGCCGGCGGCGGCCCAGGCATCGGCGAGATGCATGGTGGTGCCCAGCCGCCCGTAGTAGCTGGTCTCGCCGCAGACCAGCGGATATTCCGGATGCGCCGGCGTGAAGTTGAAGTCGCCGGCAAGAATGGCGGACCGCGAGACGTCGGGCCGGCGCTCCTGGAACATGAAGGTCGAACCCGCGGCGCTGTCCCACGTCGCGCCGACGCGCTCGGCATTGAGCACCGTCTCCATCAGCGCACGGACCTGCGGCAGGCGCTGCTGCGGGCCGACATGGCTGAGATGCACGCTGTAGACACGCAACGGCCCCGCCGGCGTTGCGATCGACGCCTCGACGAAGCCGCGCTGCAGGTCGAAGCGGTCGACGAGCGCCGTCTTGGGCAGGAGATGGCCGCGCGCCCAGGTGATCGGCCAGCGCGAGATCACGGCATTGCCGAAGCTGCGGCGGCGGTTGACGATCCGCCCGTCGGCCCCGACCTCGCTGGCGTCGGACTCCATGGCGCCGTGATACCAGTGATAGCGGTTGAGCCGGGAGGCGATCTCGGCGGTCTGGTCGGCGAAGCCGTTCTGCGGCCAGCCGGAGACGGCTTCCTGGAGGCAGACGATGTCGGCTTCAGCCACCGTGTCGGCGATGCGGGCGACGTCATATTTGCCGTCGGAACCGACGCCGTAGTGGATGTTGTAGGTACAGAACAGCATATTTCAAACTAAATAATTGATATTACACGATATTCTATACGTAACTTTCAGCTTGTACCCTCTATTGTACCCGCAAATGAAGCTCGCGGATTCGGGATATGCGGGGACGTACCCGGGATAGGGGCGGGATGGTAGCCCCTTTGTTTCCCCGGGGGAGCGAGTGGGAGGCGAGCTACTCTGCGCCGCCACAGTCATATTCGCGCACCACCGGCTGAAACTTGACTCACCCCACTGGTAACCACGGCTCGCGGCCGGTATTTTGTAAGTAGCCCTGTCGCCGTTATGCCTCTAGTTCCACTGGGGGTAGCTTGAGCGGTGATGGGGCTACCTCTTCCTTTCGCGCTTTGGGTCGATCGTGCTGTCTGTGCTCTTGAAGAGCCAGTGACGGTACGGATCCGTCCACCGCTCGCTCAACTCAATGCAGCCTGTGCTCGCGCCCACATTGAAGTTAGGGCGTATCTTCCAGATGCGCTCTTTAATGCGTGCGTAAACTTTTTCCTTCGCCCTCGCTCTCTTGCCGCGGCGACGCATCCCTGGCTGAGGCTTCGTATGCTGGTCGTTGAGTCGGGATTGAATCCCACCCAAGACGATGTCCAGGCATTGCAGGATGTTGTGGTCGTGAGATTTGACGCCTGTGACGTCTTCTCGCTGAATGCGAATGCCCGCGGCACTTAGACCGTAATCAAACGACAGGCTCGCAATGTAGGCCTTGAACCTGGCCAACTTCTCCAGGTTCTGCGGCGGCTCATCCAAATAGACAGCGAACCGCGCCAGACGTTTCGGGTTGCCATGATTCCAATATCTGAGGCCGAATGCGTGCTTGAGGAAGTGGTAGTACAGGACGAAATATTCGTTCTCGACAAGGTCCTCGGAAAGCTCCGGCGGGATGTGCAGGTTTTGCGTAAACATTATCCGGATCTTAATTCGGCCTGCCTCCACCAGATCAAAAATCAGGTCGACAAGCTCGATGTACTTGGAGACGTAATTTTCCGTAATCTTGGTCCACTTGACCTCGCCATGGAGGTTGAGGCTCTGCTTCCTCTGAGTGATTTCGATTTCTAGAGCTGCCTGATCGTCGGCGCGAATAAGCGCCCCTCCATAGAAATTCGAGAAATAGCGACCTTTGTCAGCGGACTCATCGCAGTAGATGATGAAGTGTTCAGCCATGCTCTAAGGTCACAACATGTCACAGGCGAAGCCAAGCTCATTCTACAAGTATGCGACAGCCTCGACAGGCCGGATTATCTTGCAAAGCCGATCACTACGGTGGTCGACACCTGCGCTGTTTAACGACCCCTACGATACTCAGTTTGATCTGCACGTAGACGGAGAGATCGAAGAGGTGCGACGACTCAGCCTCGAGAAGCTATGGGAGGCTTGGTACAGCGAAGCGCCGTACATACCACATCCGGGCAACATTCATGGGCAACTGATTGCGCAATTTCGTGAGAAGTTCCCGAGAATGACCCGCGAAGAGTTTGCAGCCGAGATGATCCCAGCGATCGACGAAGGGTTTGAGAGAGCGACGCGCGCTCTGCCTTCGGTTCACCAGGAAATCCGGAGCCTTTTAGCCAAAAGCAAAATCCTCTGCCAGAGCAGTGTGTGGGACAGCCTTCCTATGTGGTCTTATTATGCCGATAATCATCGCGGCGTCGTGTTGTGCTTCAAGGTCGTGCCTGAGCTCGATAGTCCGTGGGAAGCTGCGCGGCCTGTCCTCTACAGCGATGTGATGCCCCGCATGGGAGATGTGGAGTTTTTCTCCGATCTGTCCGCTGGTCTGACTTCCCTAGATCCCAAGATTCTGGTCGATCGTATCGTTTATACAAAAGCCGCTGAGTGGGCCCACGAGCGTGAATGGCGGCTGCAGGCTGGCAGTGGAAGAAATCCTGATGCGGCATTCGAGGACATTCCGTTCCACCCCCTCGAACTGGACGCGGTCATCCTCGGCTGTGCCATGCTTCCTGATGACCGTGTCCATCTAATCGAAATTGTGAATGTATTGTACCCCCATGCGCGCCTTCTTGCCGCTTGCAAGCACGACCGAGAGTTCCGTTTGACGGTAGAAAACGCCCGCCAGGATCCGGCTCGGTAGTCAACCACGAAGGCGCTGCTCAAGACGATGGAAGGCGTGACCTGGACGGCGGCGCCGGAGCCGAAGAAGCCGAGGGCGCCACGCAAGACCTGAGGTGCCGTCGCTCGACGAGCGTACGTTTTATGGGGACTGTCGCGCGGTGATGGATCTTAGCATTCGGAGAAGCTGCCACCGTGGTGAATGTTGAATTTTATAAATACCGTAGGATCAAAATGCCTAGCGTCGAAGTCTGCTCGAAACGAAATTGCACTACCGCCACCACAAGCCGACCCTATCAAGTCTTTTATATTGACCTCCTCGAGGATACCTTGGTTGTGATCCAAGAGGGAAAGTGACGCCTGAGGATAGTCCCACATTGTAGGCTTGTACGGAGACCAAGGTCCGTAAAGGAAAGATGTTAGAACAACGAAGCTTGAGTTGTACTCTCGGTATAACGTTCCTTTGTTATCGCGAAGCGCGCACAGCACTTCATCTCGATGGTTGTAAATCTTGAACACGCCATACTCAAATCGGCGGGCATCGCCTTTCGGAGTCTTTGCTGAGCTGCCGACCCTGACTGCTGGCGTCGACCTGCCGGCATTGGTGTGTGACTTCATAGTTACTCCCCGTTTGCAGGAAAGTTAGGCGAGATTTGCCCACTTCGCAATCTATGCAGGTTGTTCGACGAAGATGTTCGTCAACGTCGGAGAGGAGTGTATCTCGATGATCTTGCTGCCGGTCGTGGCCGATTGTAGGCCATGCGTGCCGGGAGGGTGCGGCCCGGCACCGACCAGCAGGTCTATTCCTGAACGTCCTTATTGTAGTTGGCGACGCTTAGCTGCGGGCCGTTGTATTTCGGCGGCGCCGGCCTTCCATTCGGCGTCATCGACTGACCTGAAGGCTTCCTCGCGCCTGAGGCGGGCGATGAAAGGGAAGGCCCTCGTTTTGACGGTGTGGCTGTTCGGGCTGCGCTTGGGGCGGGCCATGGGGATCTCCGGTCGGCTGCGGCCCCACGCCCGGCCGCCGGTTATGTCTCGGCAGGAATCCTAGCGCCTAGCGCCGGTCGGCGTCTCCGCTCAATCTCGCATGAGGTCATGAGGCAGGCGCGTCTCGTCCGCGGCTTGCAGTGCTGGCTACGCTAGGCGTTGATGTGACAGCCCTGCTACCGCTGCAGCCTCTCAACGGCCATTGCCCTGTCGAAGAAATTCTCTCGCACCTCGCCCAGGTCGGAGAATGCGGCGTCGAGCTTGAGACGGTCCTAAATTACTCGCTTACCGATACGCAGCGGCTTGGGCATCCGGCCGTCCTGCACGAGGCCATCGAATGTAGTGGCACCGACACCCACATAGCGCGCCGCCTCCTCGCGGCTCAGCCCGCGCGGCGGGTAAGAATAGGAATCCTTCATTGGCGTTGCGCCGCTCGCCAGTCCCATGCGGGCAGACAGCCATGAAGATGGACGCCGAGCGATTCCCTCTTCGCTAGCGCCTCCTGGCCAGCATAGTCAGCGCTGTATCGAAGGAAGGCCCAAGCGTACCCGTCTCGGACCATCAGCGCGCCCAGATCCTCGCCGCCGGCCCGGCAAATCGCGACCGTCCGCCCATATCGATCGGTGTCCTTCCGCTCACAGATGACATTGCGACCGGAAATCAGGGATTGGAGGTGCGTGGTGGCAAGGCGTCCCGCGGCCCAGCCATCAGGACAGTCCTGCTTGGTCTCCGGCGCGTCGATACCCCAGAACCGGTAGGTCACGCCGTTCAGCTTCAGCGTGTCG
>NCHQ01000031.1 GCA_002281855.1 Rhodospirillales bacterium 24-66-33
ACTAGCGACGACGAAAACAATTCATGCCGAAGCACGTCATGTTCGCCGCCGCCGGCGTATCCCTTTCCTATCAGACAATGCATAGAACACACGACCCTCAGGTCGGGACCTTCTTCGAGCGGCGCTTCCGGTGGGTCTTTCGACCCGACCGCCTCAGCGTCTGAGGCGGTTCCGGCGGCCCCGCTCGTCGTCGGGAGCCGGGCTTATATGGGTACCCCCTCAGACCGTCAACGGGAAATTTAAGAATCCGTGACGATGACTCGAAGTCGCCAAAAACACCCTCGCACCTATTGTATTGTTGTGCGCCAGAGGCCTTTCCGGCATCAATATGTAGAGCGGCCGGCGAGCGCAGATTTTCCGGTCCGGCACCATCCATAACCCGAGGCCTGGACCTACCGGGCCCGCAATAGGTCAGCGGTCATGACGGACTTCCCCTCTCCGTCGGATCGGCCGAACAGCCCCAAAGGACAGACCTTTGGGCTGTTCCGGCCTGTCCTCTTCGCAATCGGCGTCATCGGCCTGGCGATGGGAGGACTTGTCCTCAGCCATCGATCGAACCCGCAGATCGCAGCCTTGCCACCCGCGGCCGAGCCTGGCCCGGCCGCGGGTCAGCAACAGGCACAGCCGGTCTCGGTTCCTGTGATCCTGGCAGACTCGGAGCCGGCGCCCCCCGTGACGGCGGCCGATTTCGGCAAATCGGGTCCGCTCGATCTCCGCGGCTTCCAGATGAAGCCGCCGGAGCCCACGGCAGACGCCGATCCCCCGGCCAGCGACATCTACGAACTCACGCTCCGGCTGGAGAAGGGCGACACGGTCGAGAAGATGCTGGCCGACATCGACGTGGCGGAAGCCGAGCGCAAGCAGGTCGCGGAGAAGCTCCAGTCGCTCCTGAAGAAGCGGAGGCTCGCGGTCGGCGAGACGATCGAACTCACGATGCAGACGATTCCCGAGCAACCCGACGCACCACGGGTGCTGGCAATGTCGGTCCGGCCTCAACCCGAACGGGAGTACATCGTCAGCCGCAGGGACGACGGCAGCTACGAGGCCGAGGAGAAGATCTACAAGGTCAGCCCGCGCATCGTGCGCGTCGAAGGTGAGCGCGAGGGCTCGCTGCAGCAGAGCGGCGTCAAGGCCGGCGCGCCGTCCGCCGCGATGGTCGAGTTCGTACGCGCGCTCTCCTACGACGTCGATTTCCAGCGCGAGTTGAAGCAGGGGCAGAAGTTTACCGTGCTGCTCGAACAGCTGGTGACGAGTGATGGAAAGGTTACCCATCCCGGCCGCCTCGTGGCGGGCGAACTCCGGCTGATGAAGCGCACGGTCGTCGTCATGCGCTATCGCCCGAAGGGTGGGGCCGACGGCTTCTACACCCCCCAGGGTGAAAGCGTGGTGCGTTCCTTCCTGCGCACGCCGATGGATGCCTCGCGCATCACCTCGCGCTTCGGCATGCGCGAGCATCCCATCCTGGGCTTCAGCGCGTTGCATGCCGGCGTGGATTTCGCGGCGCCCCCGGGGACGCCGATCCTCGCCGCGGGCAACGGAAAGGTGGTCGCAGCCGGTCCGAATGGCGGCTATGGCCTCTACGTGAAGTTGCAGCACACGCAGGATGTGGCGACCGCCTATGCCCACTTGTCCCGCATCGGACCGGGCGTCAAGCCGGGCGTTCAGGTGCGCCAGGGTCAGGTGATCGGCTTCGTCGGATCGACCGGCATGTCGACCGGCCCGCACCTTCACTACGAGTTCCTGAAGGGCGGCAGGCACGTCAATCCGCTCACCCAGAAGTTCGCCATGCGCGGCACGGTCGGCGCCAAGGATGCGGCGCGCTTCCACGCTCTGGCGAAGCAGTATCTCGCCCAGTTGCGAAGCGCCCCGGTGGCCGGCGAGCCCGCAAACCCCGCGCAAGCCAAGCCTGCGCCAAAGAAAACGGCGCAGGCCCCCAAGGAGCCTGCGCCGTCGCTCGTTGCCAGGAGCAACTAGCGTCCGTCAGTCGGCGGCGTCGCTCATCACGCGCTCGCCGCCGACCGTCAGCTCTCCATTCTCGACGCCGACCTCGACGGTGTCGCCGTCGTGGATCCTGCCCTCGAGAAGCTGCGTCGCCAGCGGATTCTGCAGGCTGCGCTGGATCACCCGCTTCAGCGGCCGCGCCCCGTAGACCGGGTCGTAGCCGCGGTTGGCCAGCCACTGCAGCGCCTTGCCGTCGATCTTCAGCTCGATCTTGCGATCGGCCAGCAGCTTGAACAGCTTCTGGATCTGCACTGTGACGATGTCCGTCATGTGCGCCCGGCTCAGCCGGTTGAACAGCAGGATCTCGTCGAGACGGTTCAGGAACTCCGGACGGAAGGCCCTGCGCACCTCTTCCATGACCTGCTCGCGCACCGACTCGGTGGGCTCGCCGTCCTTCAGGGCCGCCAGATGCGAGCTGCCGAGGTTGGACGTCAGGATGATCAGCGTGTTCTTGAAGTCGACCGTGCGGCCCTGGCCGTCGGTCAGGCGACCGTCGTCCAGCACCTGCAGCAGCACGTTGAACACGTCCGGATGCGCCTTCTCGACCTCGTCGAACAGCACCACCTGGTAGGGCCGGCGCCGCACCGCCTCGGTGAGCACGCCGCCCTCGTCGTAGCCGACATAGCCCGGCGGGGCGCCGATCAGGCGGCTCACGGAGTGCTTCTCCATGAACTCGCTCATATCGATGCGCACCATCGCGTTGTCGTCGTCGAACAGGAACGCCGCGATCGCCTTGGTGAGCTCGGTCTTGCCGACACCCGTGGGCCCCAGGAACAGGAACGAACCGATCGGACGGTTCGGGTCCTGCAGGCCCGCGCGGGCGCGACGCACCGCATTCGCCACCGCGACGACGGCCTCGTCCTGGCCGATCACCCGCTTGTGGATCTCCTCCTCCATGCGCAGGAGCTTGGAGCGCTCACCTTCCAGCATCTTGTCGACGGGCACGCCAGTCCAGCGCGACACGACGGCCGCGATGTCCTCGGGCATGACCTCTTCCTTGACGCCCTTGCCGCCCGCGACCTCATGGGTCTCGGCTTCCTTGAGCTTCTTCTCGAGGTCGGGGATCACGCCATAGGCCAGCTCGCCCGCCTTGGCGAGTTCGCCGCGGCGCTGCGCGATATCCAGTTCGGAGCGCGCCTTGTCGAGCTGCTCCTTCACCTTCTGGGAATCGGCCAGCTTGTCCTTGGCCGAGGTCCACTGCGCCGTCAGCGCCGCCGACTTCTGCTCGAGTTCCGACAGCTCCTTTTCGAGACGCTCGAGCCGGTCGCGCGACGCCTGGTCGCTTTCCTTCTTGAGCGCTTCCTTCTCGATCTTGAGCTGCATGATGCGCCGGTCGAGTTCGTCCAGCGCCTCCGGCTTGCTGTCGACCTGCATGCGGATGCGGCTCGCCGCCTCGTCCATCAGGTCGATCGCCTTGTCCGGCAGGAACCGGTCGGCGATATAGCGGTTGGACAGGGTCGCCGCGGCCACGATCGAGGAGTCCGCGATCCGGACGCCGTGATGCAGCTCGTACTTCTCCTTGAGGCCGCGCAGGATCGAGATCGTGTCCTCGACCGTCGGCTCCGCCACGAAGACGGGCTGGAAGCGCCGCGCGAGCGCGGCATCCTTCTCTATGTGCTTGCGATACTCGTCGAGCGTCGTGGCGCCCACGCAATGCAGTTCGCCGCGCGCCAGGGCGGGCTTCAGCATGTTGGAGGCATCCATCGCGCCGTCGGCTTTGCCGGCGCCGATCAGCGTGTGCAGCTCGTCGATGAAGACGATGATCTCGCCCTCGGCCGACGAGATTTCCGACAGCACGGCCTTGAGCCGTTCCTCGAACTCGCCACGGAACTTGGCGCCCGCGACCATCGAGCCGAGGTCGAGCGACATCAGCTTCTTGTTCTTGAGCGATTCCGGCACGTCGTCGTTGACGATGCGCAACGCGAGGCCTTCGGCGATGGCCGTCTTGCCGACGCCCGGCTCACCGATCAGCACCGGATTGTTCTTGGTCCGGCGGCTCAGCACCTGGATGGTGCGGCGGATCTCCTCGTCGCGACCGATCACCGGGTCGAGCTTGCCGTCGCGGGCCGCCTGCGTGAGGTCGCGGGCGTACTTCTTCAGGGCATCGTAGCTGTCCTCGGCCGAGGCCGAATCGGCCGTGCGGCCCTTGCGCAGCTCCTGTACGGCCTTCTCGAGGGGCTGGGGCTTCACGCCTCCCGTGGCCAGCGCCTCGGCCGCCGGGGTGCCCTTGGCGAGCACCAGCGCCACCAACATGCGCTCGACCGTGACGAAGGAGTCGCCCGCCTTCTCGGCGATCGCCTCGGCCTGTTCGAACAGGCGCGCGGTCTCCGGCGCCAGATAGATCTGCCCGGCGCCCTGGCCTTCGACCTTGGGCTGCTTGGCGAGGTTGGCCTCGACGGCGCGATAGACCGCGCGCGAATCGCCGCCCGCCGAGCCGATCAGGTTGGCCGCGAGGCCTTCCGGATCGTCGAGCAGGACCTTGAGAATATGGTCGGGAATAAGCCGCTGGTGGCCTTCACGCAGCGCCATCATCTGGGCACTCTGCAGGAAGCCCCGCATGCGCTCTGTGTATTTTTCCTGGTTCATCACTAACCCTTTCCTTTACGCCCCCGTCGAGCGGCGGGCGGAAGAGCGGACCCTCAAAAGATGAAGCATCCTGAAGGCGATATGGGATCGGATTGGCCGGCTGCAAGACCTCATCTCCCGTGCGGCTTTCGCCGGAATCAAGCCTGAGCTAGAACGCCGGCCACCCAATACCCGGAGCTCAATATGTCAGGCGGACACGGCCACGTTGACGGATCGAACAAGAAAATCGCCCTGCTGGTCGCCATTCTTGCGGCCCTGCTGGCCGTGTCGGAAATGGGCGGCAAGAGCTCTCAGACGAATTCGCTGGCCAGCCACATCGACGCGTCCAACCTGTGGTCCTTCTTCCAGTCCAAGACCATCCGCCAGACGACCTTGCGCACCGCCGCCGATGAGGTCGAGGCTACCTACAAGGACGGCCCGGCGCCCATGCCGCCGGCGCTCAAGGCCCAGGCCGACCGGTGGCGCCAGACAGCGCAGCGCTATGACACCGAGCCCGAGACCGGGGAGGGCCGCAAGGAGCTGGCCGCGCGTGCCAAGATCAAGGAAGAGCATCGCGACCGCTCGCTGTCGGCCTATCACATGTTCGAATATGGTTCGGCCTGCTTCCAGCTCGGCATCGTGCTGGCGGGCGCCGCCGCCCTTACGTCGGTGATCTGGCTGACCTTCCTGTCGGTCGGCCTCGGCGTGGTGGGCTTCGCCTTCACCGTGCTGGCCTTCGTCGCCCCAACGCTGATCCACCTGTAGGACCAATGAAAACGCCCGCAGGCGATTGCCAGCGGGCGTCTTCAGTAGATGGATCGTCGTTGGCGGGTTAGCCGCGTCGGCCGCCGCTGGCGGGAACGAATTCCGGCACCTCGGGCTGCTCGTCGGCCGCCGGGTCGTTATTGATCGGCGCGCTGCGACCCTTCTGAAGAAAAGCCACGCCGTTCAGACCGGGCTCTTCTTCGACTTGCTCGGCTTGGCGACGGTCAGGCTGGCGACGTTCGGGCTGGCGACGCTCGGCCTGACGATCGGCTTGGCGATTGTCGGCCTGACGATTGTCGGTCTGACGATCGGCTTGCCGATTGTCGGCCGGACGGTCAGCTTGGCGATTGTCGGCTTGAGGATCCGATTGACGATTCTCGGATTGGCGATTGTCAGCCTGCCGATGATCGGCCTGGCGAACATCGCCCTGACCCTCGGCGGCCTGGTTCTGATCGGGCTGTTCGCCACGACCACCGCGCTCGTTGGACGGCGCATGATCGCTGCCAGTCTGCTGCGGCTGCCCGCCGGGCTGGCCTTGCTGCTGTCCCGTTTGATCGGGTTGGCCTTCTTCGCCATTTTCGCCCCAACCGAGGTTGTTGCGTTGGACGAAGCCGCCCTGGGCCTGGATCATCCGATAATAGTGATCGGCATATTGCCAGTAGGACTCTGCCAGAATGCGATCACCGGAGGACGCCGCCTCTCGGGCCAGCGACTGATATTTGTCGAAAACCTGGTGCGCGTTGCCGCGAACCCGGACGTCGGGGCCACTGCTATCGAAAATCTGATTTCGATTGGCCGGACGGTTCGAATTGTAATTCTGGGGCTTGTGATGGTGGTTGTTCCCACCGCCGCCACCGCCGCCGCCACCACTGCGACCGCCGCGCGACCGCTGACGATTGTTTGGTCTCATTAACCTAGGGCCAGTTGCACGCCGGACGGATGTTGTTGGAGCCCCTCTGCCCTTCCCGGGCGCCGTCACGGCTGAATTTCAGGGGAGTTGGTGTCCGCCGTTACAGACCGGTCGGACCAAGGCCCCCCAAGGGGTAAAGGGAACCTAGTCTCATTCCCCCTGATTGCCAACCGATTAATACTGGGCCGGCACGACTCGTGCGATCCCGCCCAAATCCTGCCGGGGCGGCTTGGGCGTCAGGCCCGCGGCGCCAAAAAGAGCCGCGATATCCGGTGCCTGGCCCTCGCCTGCCTCGACGACCGCCCAGCCGCCCGCAACGATGAGCCGGGGCGCCTCCGCGGCGATGATGCGATACGCCGTAAGCCCGTCGGTGCCGCCGTCGAGGGCCAGCCGGGGCTCATGGGCCGCCACCTCGGGCATCAACCCGTCCACCACGGCGCTCTCGATGTAGGGTGGATTGGAGACCAGCAGGTCGAAAGGCCCCTCCAGTTGGTCCGGCCAGCCGGCCTGCCGCCAGTCACCCGTCGACAGGCGCGCCCGGGAGGCCACGCCGAGCGCGTCGGCATTGGCCTGGGCAATGGCGAGCGCCGCCTCCGAGGCATCGATCCCGACGCCGGTCGCCTCCGGATACTCCCGCAGCAAGGTGAGTAGCAGGCAGCCCGATCCCAGTCCGAGGTCGAGGATCCGCAGCTTGCGGCCGCGGTCAGGCAGCAGGTCGAGCACCGTCTCGATCACCGTCTCGCTGTCCGGGCGCGGGATCAGAACCGCCGGCGAGACCTTGAACGGCAGGCCCCAGAATTCGCGCTCGCCCAGGATGTAGGCCATCGGCTCACGCCGCACCCGGCGCGCCGTGAGCTCGCGCAGGGCCGTTGCCACGGCAGCCGGCGCCGGATCGCGGCCACGCGCGATCAACTGCTCGATCGTCAGTCCTGCCGCGCGGCTCAGCAGCAGGCGGGCTTCGAAGCGGACATTGTCGATTCCCGCCGCCGTCAGGGCGACGGCGGTATCGCGCAACAGGGCGTCGTAGGGGGCATTCTCCGCCACCGGTCAGGCCGCGAGCTCCGCCAGGCGCGAGGCCTCATCCTCGGAGGTCAGGGCGTCGACGAGCGCGTCCAGCCCGCGCCCGTCGAGCACCTCGGCGAGATTGTAGAGCGTGAGGTTGATCCGGTGATCCGTCACGCGGCTCTGCGGGAAGTTGTACGTGCGGATGCGCTCGCTGCGGTCGCCGCTGCCCACCTGGCCCTTGCGATCGGCGGAGCGCAGATCGTCGAGCCGCTGGCGCTCGGCATCGTAGAGACGCGCGCGCAGGATCTTCATCGCCTTGGCGCGGTTCTTGTGCTGGCTCTTCTCGTCCTGCTGGCTGACCACGACGCCGGTCGGGATGTGGGTGATGCGAACCGCCGAATCGGTCGTGTTGACCGACTGGCCGCCCGGGCCCGAGGCACGGAACACGTCGATGCGCAGGTCCTTCTCGTCGATCTTGATGTCGACGTCCTCGGCTTCCGGCAACACCGCGACCGTCGCCGCCGAGGTGTGGATGCGGCCCTGCGCCTCGGTCGCCGGAACGCGCTGCACGCGATGCACGCCCGACTCGAACTTGAGGCGGGCGAACACGTTGCGACCGGTCACCGTGGCGATCGCCTCGCGATAGCCGCCGATACCCGTGTCGGAGAGTTCCATGACCTCAAACTTCCAGCCCTTTTCCGCAGCATAGCGCTGGTACATGCGGAACAGGTCGGCCGCGAACAGCGCCGCCTCGTCGCCGCCGGTGCCGGCGCGGATTTCCAGGATGGCGTTCTTTTCGTCGGCCGCATCCTTGGGCAGCAGCATCCGCTTCACGGTGCGCTCCAGCTCGGGCAGGCGCTTCCTGAGTTCAGCCGCCTCTTCCTCCGCCATCGCCTTCATGTCGGGATCCGAGGCCATCGCCTCGGTATCCTTCAGTTCGCGCTCGGCCTTCTGCCATTCGTTCACCGCCTCGACGAGCGGGCCGAGATCGGCATACTCCTTCGAGGCCGCGACGAACTTCTGCGAATCGAGCGTGCCGGCAGAGAGAGCCGCCTGCAGCTCGGCATGGCGCGTGACGATCTGGTTGAGTTTCAATAACAGCGACATCTCAAACCTTCAGGGCTTCAACGAGACCGTCGAGCGACACTTCGCGCTGCGCGCCGCTGTCGAGATCCTTGAGCTGCGCCACGCCCTTGGCCAGCTCGTCGTCTCCGATGATCAGCGCGGCGCGGGCATTGAGCTTGTTGGCCCGCTGCATGCGCCGTTTCATGTTGCCGCGATAATCCTGCTCCACCGCGATGCCCTGCTTGCGCAAGCTCCGCGCGATGCCGAGCGCCCTGACTTCGGCCGCCGCGCCCAGCGGGGCGATGACGACGGGCCGCGGCAGGGGCTTGGGCTCGTCGGCCAGCATCATCAGCCGCTCGATACCGCCCGCCCAGCCGATGCCGGCCGTCGGCGGTCCGCCCAGCTCGGCGATCAACCCGTCGTAGCGGCCGCCGCCCAGCACGGTGCCCTGGGCGCCGAGATGGGTGGTCACGAACTCGAAGGCGGTGTGGGTGTAGTAGTCCAGGCCGCGCACCAGCGCCGGATCGACCTCGAAGGCGATGCCGGCGGCCGAAAGCCCGTCCTGCACCGACTTGAAGAAGTCGCGGCTTGCCTCGTTCAGGTGATCGCTGAAGCTCGGCGCCTGGGCGTTGATCGCCTTGTCGCCCTCGTCCTTGCTGTCGAGGATGCGCAGCGGATTGCGCGCCAGGCGATTGCGCGAATCCTCCGAGAGTTTGTCCTCGTGACCGGAATAGTAGTCGGTCAGGACCTTGCGGTAGCCGGCCCGGCTCTCCGGATCGCCGAGCGAATTGATCTTGAGCACGCAGCGGTCGAGGATCGTGAGCCTGTCCAGAATGTCGGCCGCGACGGAGATCACCTCGATGTCGGCGCCGGGCTCGGGCGCGCCCAGCACCTCGAGATCGATCTGGTGGAACTGGCGCTGCCGTCCCTTCTGCGGGCGCTCGTAGCGGAACATCGGGCCCGCGGCGAAGACTTTCAGCGGCAGCTGCTGCGCCAGCTCGCCGTTCGACACGAAGGCGCGGCAGATGCCGGCCGTGTATTCCGGCCGAAGGGTCAGCGATTCGTCGCCGCGATCCTTGAAGGTGTACATCTCCTTCGACACGACGTCGGTCGTCTCGCCGATGCCCCGGGCGAACAGCTCGGTGAACTCGAAGATCGGCGTTGCCATCTCGCGATAGCCGTACAGGCGCGCAACATCGCGCGCGGTATCGACGACGTGCGCGAAGCGCCGGTAGTCGTCGGGGAGGATATCGTGCGTGCCACGCACGGGTTGCATCTTGCTCACGGGAAATCGCCTCGAAAAATCGTCGGGAAGGGAGGGCCTGGGACCGCTACTCGGCGGCGGCGCGATGTCGCTCGGCTTCTTCCGCCCGGGCGGCCTCGATCTCGGCCGCCTTCTTCTCGATCAGCTCGACCAGATGGTCGACGACGTTGCCGTCCTTCAGCCGATGATGCGGAACGCCGGCAATATAGACCTGGTGCGTGTTCGAACCGCCGCCGGTGAAGCCGATGTCGGTTTCGCGCGCTTCGCCGGGGCCGTTCACGACGCAGCCGATCACCGACACGGTCATCGGCGTCGTGATGTGGGCGACGCGCTTCTCCAGCGCCTCGACGGTGCGGATGACGTCGTACTGCTGGCGTGCGCACGACGGGCAGGAAATGACGTTCACCCCGCGATGCCGCAGGTTCAACGCCTTCAGCATCTCGAAGCCGACGCGGACTTCTTCCTCGGGCTCGGCCGAGAGCGAGACCCGGATCGTGTCGCCGATACCGGCCCACAGAAGCGAGCCCATGCCGATCGACGACTTCACCGTGCCGGTGCGCGTGCCGCCCGCCTCGGTCACCCCGACATGCAGCGGGTAGTCGCAGGCTTCGGCGAGCTGCTGGTAGGCGGCGACCGCCAGGAAGACGTCGGACGCCTTCACGCTGATCTTGAATTCGTGGAAGTCGTGGTCCTGCAGGATACGCGCATGGTCGAGAGCGCTCTCGACCATCGCCTCCGGGCAGGGTTCCCCATATTTCTCCAGCAGGTCCTTCTCCAGGGAACCGGCATTGACGCCGATACGCATGGAACAGCCGTGGTCCTTGGCGGCCCTGACGACCTCGCGCACCCGGTCAGCGCTGCCGATATTGCCGGGGTTGATGCGCAGGCAGGCGGCGCCCGCCTCGGCCGCCTCGATGGCGCGCTTATAGTGAAAGTGGATGTCGGCCACGATCGGGACCTTCGCGGCCCGCACGATCAGGGGCAGCGCCGCCGTCGACTCCTCGTCGGGGCAGGACACGCGGATGATGTCCACACCCACCTCTTCGCAGCGGCGGATCTGGGCGATGGTCGCGTCGGCGTCCGCGGTCAGCGTGTTGGTCATGGTCTGCACCGTGATCGGCGAATCGCCGCCCACCGGTACGGAACCGACCATCACGCGCCGCGACTTGCGGCGCTGGATATCGCGGTACGGTCTGATGCTCATGGGGACAATGTAGCGGCGGCGCCCCGCCTCCGCCAGCCGGCGGCCGTTACAACGGCGCGACGCGGCTTATCGGGCCTCGGTGATACGGTACGCGATGCCTGCGGGAACGACGTAGCTTTCGCCGGCGCGGACATAGGTCTGGGTCAGCACGTCACCATTGGGCGCGCGGAGCTCGACCCAGCTGTTGCTCTTCACGCTGATCGGCGTGTTGACCCTCACCGGAATCGGCGGCGGAACGGCCGGTGTCGCCTCTGCCGGACGGGCCGTGGCTTCCTCGACGGGCGTCCGCGGCTGGTCGATCCGCGGCGGCTCGATCAGGGCCGGCGGTTGCGCGGCCTGCGCCTGACCGATCGACGGAACGGCCATCACGACGGGCGGCGGCGGCGCCGGAACGGCGACCACGACCGGCGGCGGCGCCAGGGGCGCAGCCGGAGCGCTGCTCTCGACGCGCTGGGCGGGCCAGACCTGCGCGGGCAACGAACCGTCGATGGTGCGCGTGTCCGGTGCCGGAGCGGGCGGTAGTTGGGCGACGAACGGGTTGGGCGCGGCAGCCGGCGGGCTCGGCCGCTCCGACAGCAGGCGGTCCGGAACGGGCGGAACCTTCTGTGCAACGACGGCCTGATCGCGCGGCATGTAGTTCCACACGCCGTAACCCGCGGCGACGACGAGGAGAACGGTGAGGACAGCGAGACCGATCGGGGCGCGCCGCTCCATGACGGGGAAATTGGCCGGCAGCGTCACCGGGCGCTTGATCGGCACGGCACCGGACAGGTGATAGGCGGTCAGGACCTTCTCGGCGTCGAGACCGAGATGAGTCGCGTAAGCGCGCAGGAAGGCAGGAATGTAAGCGGCGCCAGGGAGCTGATCGTAGCGACCGTCCTCGATCGCTTCGAGGTGAGAACGCCGGATGCGGATGCTCTTCTCGACTTGAGTCAGGTCCAGACCGCGTGCCTCGCGTTGATCGCGTAGGAGTCGACCGACCGCCTGGCCCGGTCCGGCCTCGCGCTCAATCGCCCGCCAGTCAACCTGATCCGGCATTGAAATCCCCTGCTTGTCCCCTCGTCGCGACTCTTAGCAGAGGGCCCATGACAGGGCAAAAGCGATTCGACTTTCCGTCGTTAAATTTCGATCGCGTGATCGGCGGCGAAGAGACGCAACGTCTCACGCAACGGACGATCCGGTTGCGTAAGCGCAGTGGTCATGAAACCTGCCGCCTCGTTGAGATCGAGCGAACGGATCATCGCCTTCACCGGGCCGATCGCACCGGGCGACATCGAAAGAGAGCGTATGCCTATGGAAAGCAACGCAAGTGCCTCGACCGGACGTCCCGCCATTTCTCCGCACACAGCGACGTCCACTCCCGCAGGACGCACTTTGTTCACTACAAAATGTAGCAGTCGCAGCAGCGCTGGGGACAAGCTGTCGTAACGGCCGGCGATACGGGTATTGCCGCGATCGGCGGCATAGAGGAACTGCAGGAGATCGTTCGTGCCGATCGAAATGAAATCGACATGTGGCATCAGACTGTCGAGCTGCCACGCCAGCGCCGGCACTTCGAACATCACGCCGACACGCAGATGCTCGGGCACCGGCTGGCCACGCCGGCGCGAACGCTCGAGTTCGAGATCGAGAAGATGACGGGCCCGTAGCAATTCGGTGACCTCGGCAATCATGGGGAACATGATCGACAACGGACGTCCGTTCGCGGCGAGGATCATGGCGCGCAGCTGACGACGCAGCATCGCCGGACGATCGAGCCCGATGCGGATGGCGCGCCAGCCCATGGCGGGATTCTCATCACCGAACGCACCGATATAGGGGAGGACCTTGTCGCCGCCGACATCGAGGGTACGAAAAACAACGGGCCGTCCGTCCGCCAGATCGAGCACGCGCCCGTAGAGCCAGGCCTGTGCATCGACGTCGGGAAATTCCGAACGCACCATGAACGGAATCTCCGTCCGATAGAGCCCGACGCCATCGGCGCCCGTATCGTCGAGGTGCTGCATGTCGATCAGCAGGCCGGCATTCATGTTGAGCGAGATGCGCGCCTGGTCGCGCGTCGCCGGCGGGAAGTCGCGCAGGGCCGCATACTTGCGACGGCGCTCGGCGCGCGCGTCGAGTGCGAGATGGACCGTCTGGAGAATGTCCTCGGCCGGCCGCACCAGGACCTGGGCATTGTCGCCGTCGACCACGATCGGATCGCCCGCCTCGACCCTCGCCAGCACGTTGGGCGCGCGGCCGACCACCGGAATGTCGAGGGCCCGCGCCACGATCGCCACGTGACTGAGCGCCGATCCTTCCTCCAGCACGAGGCCCCTTAGACGCGTGCGGTCGTAGTCCAGCAGCTCGGCCGGTCCCATGTCGCGAGCCACCACGATCATGTCGTCGGGCAAGGTGCTGGGATCGGTCGCGACGCGACCGGTGAGACGCAGCAGCAACCGGTTGCTGAGGTCCTGCAGGTCGCTCAGCCGCTCGCGGATATAGGGATCGGTCGACTGGCCGAGGCGCGTGCGGACATCATCGAACGCACGCTGCACGCCGGCCTCGGCAGTGAGGCCGGAATCTATGGCCTCACGCACCCGCTCGGCCCAGCCGCGATCGTCCACGAACATGCGGAAGGTCTCGAGAATCTCTCGCTGCTCGCCCGACTGCATGTCGTGCGCCTCGAGCATGCGGTCGACATCTTCGCGTACGCCGCGCAGCGCTTCGAGGAAGCGCACCTTCTCCTGCTCGACGTCCTCCGCGACCACCCGCTGGATGACGATGCGGGGTTCGTGCAGCACGGCGCGACCGATCGCGACGCCGGGCGTGAGCTGCACGCCATCGACGCGAAGCGGCAGCAGCCCGATGCCGTCGACCTGCTGGACCTCGTTGGGACTGACAACGTGGCTGGCCGAGACCAGTTCCGCCAGCACCATGGCGATGGTCTGCAGCGTCTCGACTTCTTCCTCGTCGTACTGGCGCCGGGTGCGATTCTGCACGACCAGGACGCCCAGCACCCGGCCGGCGCGCACGATCGGCACGCCCGCCAGTGAATGATAGATTTCCTCGCCGGTCTCGGGGCGGTAGGCGAATTGCGGATGATGCTGGGCGTCGTCCAGCGCCAGCGGCCTGCCATGGGCCGCGATGTCGCCGACCAGACCTTCGCCGACCCGCAGGCGCGTCGAGTGGACAGCCGAGGGGTTCAGGCCCTGGGTTGCGAACAGCTCAAGGACTTCGCCCGCGCGCAGCAGGTAGATCGAGCAGACCTCGGCCACCATCTCGTTGGCGACCAGACGCACGACCTCGCCCAGCGTCACTTCGACGGACTCGGCACGCGCCATCGTGTCCCGGAGCCGCTTGAGGAGCATTCGCGGTCCGGCCAGGGGAGTTGATCTCTCCATGGTCAGACCGCTGGATGCTTGAGTCGAATGACGACGAAGCTGCGGTCGATGACGCAGGCGCAAACTCGCCAAGCCGCGGCCGCCGGATTCACCGGTCGGGCGTTGCAGCAAGGCAAATGGGCGAGTGCGGCGTCCATGCGCCGCTTATAGCAAGAGCCGCGCCGGACTGCCTACCGGCTAATTCGCAGAGTCCAGCCGCGAATTAGGGGCGTTCCAATACTGTTTGAAGGGGATCTTCAGGCCGCGTCCAGTTCATACGCAGTGTGAAGCGCCCGCACCGCCAACTCGGTGTATTCGGCAGCCACCAGCACGCTGATCTTGATTTCCGAGGTCGAGATGACCTGGATGTTGATGCCCTTGGCGGCGAGGGTCTCGAACATCTTGAGCGCGACACCGGCATGGCTGCGCATGCCGACGCCGATCACCGAGACCTTGGAGACGTTGAGGTCGGACTTCACCTCGGCGAACTTCAGCTCGTCCTTCGCACGCTCGAGCTGCTGCACCGCACGCGCGAGGTCGGGCTTGGGGACCGTGAAGGTCATGTCGGTCGAGGTGCCGTCGACCGAGACGTTCTGCACGATCATGTCGACGTTGATGTTCGCAGCCGCCAGCGGGCCGAAGATCGCCGCCGCGACACCGGGCCGGTCGGGCACCTGGGTCACGGTGATCTTCGCCTCGTCCTTGGCGAAGGCGATGCCGCTCACGACGGACTTCTCGAGGCCCTGGGCCATGATCTCTTCCTCGTCCACAACCAGAGTTCCGGGCAGGTCGCTGCCGAGCGCCTCGTCGAACGACGACAGCACCTGCACGCGCACATGATGGTTCATCGCCAGCTCGACCGAGCGCGTCTGCAGCACCTTCGAGCCGAGCGACGCCATTTCGAGCATTTCCTCGTAGGTCACGCGGTCGATCTTGCGGGCCTTCTCGACGATGCGCGGATCGGTCGTGTAGACGCCGTCGACGTCGGTGTAGATGTCGCAGCGATCCGCCTTGAGCGCCGCCGCCAGCGCCACCGCCGACGTATCGGAGCCGCCACGGCCCAGGGTCGTGATGCGACCTTCCGGCGATATACCCTGGAAGCCCGGCACCACGGGAACCTCGCCCGCCGCCATCGTCCGCGCCATCTCGACCGTGTCGATCTCCACGATGCGCGCCTTTGCGTAGGCGTCGTCGGTCTTGATCGGCAGCTGCCAGCCGACCCAGGAACGCGCCTTGACCCCTTCCTGCTGCAGCGCCATCGCCAGCAGGCCGATCGTGACCTGCTCGCCGGTGGCCACCACGACATCGTATTCGCGCGGATCGTGCAGCGGGGAGATCTCGTTCACCCACTTGACCAGCTGGTTGGTGGCGCCCGACATGGCGGAGACCACGACCGCAACCTCGTTGCCGCGCGCGACTTCGGCCTTCACCTTGCGCGCGACGTTCTTGATTCGATCCGTGTCGCCGACCGATGTACCGCCAAATTTCAGAACGATGCGCGCCATGAACCCACTCGAAGGGCAAGCCCCTGCCCGGAAAGCGGGCTATAGACACCGATGCTGCCATATGGGTCAAGAGAACCATGGTTGAAACCGCACAGATCCCCGCCGCCGGAACGATCGATCCCGACGACGTCGAACGTTTTTCCCGCATCGCCGACGAGTGGTGGGACCCGACCGGCAAGTTCGCGCCGCTGCACCGGCTGAACCCGGTGCGGATCGGCTACATCCGCGACCGGGTGGCTGCCCACTGGCAGCGGGACGCCCTGAACGGCGAACCGCTGAAGGAGCTGTCGCTGCTCGACATCGGCTGCGGCGGCGGCCTGCTCAGCGAGCCGATGACTCGGCTCGGCGCCTCGGTCACCGGGGTCGACGCCTCCTCGCGCAACATCGGCGTGGCCGCGCTCCATGCCGAAGCTCAGGGCCTCGCCATCGACTACCGACAGGGCACGGCCGAGGCCCTGGTCGAATCCGGCGCGCAGTTCGACGTCGTGCTGGCGCTCGAGATCGTCGAGCACGTGGCCGATGTCGATCTGTTCCTGCGGTCCTGTGGCCGCCTGGTGAAGCCGGGCGGGCTGCTCTTCCTGTCGACGCTCAACCGCACCGCAAAAGCCTGGGCGCTGGCCATCGTGGGCGCGGAATATGTGCTGGGCTGGTTGCCGCGCGGCACGCACGACTGGAAGAAATTCCTCAAGCCGTCCGAAGTCGCCCGCGGCCTGCGCGCCGGCGGCATCGAAACCCAGGAGATCGTGGGCGTGGTCTACGCCCCGCTCAGCCGCAAATGGTCCGTCAACCGGAACGACCTGGACGTGAATTACATGCTCTACGGGGTGGCCGGGCCGAAATAGCGGCTGGGCAGCGGGCTCAGTTTCCGCGCGGAATCCAGGGCAGGCGGCCGAACTCGATGCCTTCTTCGGCCAGCGCCGCCGCCTCGTCGTCGCTCGTCTCGCCGTATATGCCGCGCTTGTCGCTCTCGCCGTAGTGAATCTTGCGGGCCTCTTCGGCGAACTTGTCGCCGACATGCTCGCAGTTCTTCTCGACCTCGGCACGGACCGCGAGCAGGGCCTCCCGCAGTTCCTTGGGCATCTGACGGGCCAGCGCGGCGATCTGCTGCTGTTGCTCCGGGGACGGCGGAGCGGGCGTTTCCGTGCCAGGCGCTTCGACGGCGACCGGCAGCGTGGCGTCCTTACCCTTCTTGCCGATGCGGGGGGCCATCAGGGCACGCTCGACCTTGTCCGTGCCGCACACGGCACAGCCAATCAGGGATTTCTTCTCCTGACGTTCATAGGTCTTGCTGTCCTTGAACCAGCTGTCGAATTCATGGCCGTTGGCGCAGCGCAAGCGATACAAAATCATGACAGATGGAAAAATGGTGGCTTGTCGGGCTGGACGCAAGGCCCGATTGTCGCGCCCCGCTCTCCATGAGCCCGCCAGCAGCAGCCGTCGATGTCCCCGCAACCCTCTACTCTCAAGGCCGCCTTCTGGATGGCCGGCTGGCTCACGGCCATGCTCGTCATGGCGATCGCCGGTCGTGAGACGACGCGTGAACTCGACGTCTTCCAGATCATGGAGATGCGCTCGGTCATCGGCCTCGCCATGCTCTATCCGCTGATCCACCTGGCGGGCGGGTTCGGCAAGCTGAAGACGGCGCGGCCCTGGCAGCAGGTCGGCCGCAACATCGCCCACTACGGCGCGCAATTCGCCTGGTTCAAGGCGCTGACCCTGATCCCGCTCGCCCAGGTCATCTCCATCGAGTTCACCATGCCGATCTGGACCGCGATCCTGGCAGTCGCTTTCCTCGGCGAACGCATGGGACTGTGGAAGAACCTCGCCGTGGCGCTGGGCGTGATCGGCGTCGTCATCATCGTGCGGCCCGGAACCAACGAGATCGTGCCCGGACAGATCATCGCCCTGGCCGCCGCCGTCGGCTTCGCCATCTCGGTGACCATGGTGAAGTCGCTGACGCGCACCGACAGCGTGGTCACCATCCTGTTCTGGATGCTGCTCATCCAGTCGATCATCGGCCTGGTGCCGGCGCTCGACGTGTGGCGCTGGCCCTCCGCCTATGTCTGGGCATGGATCGTCGTCATCGCCTTCTGCGGCACCTTCTCCCACTACTGCCTGACACGCGCGATGCTGCACGCCGACGCCACCGTCGTCGTGCCGATGGACTTCCTGCGCGTGCCGCTGGCCGCCCTTGCCGGCTGGCTGCTCTACGGCGAGCGGGTGGACACGTTGACGATCCTCGGCGCGGCGCTGATCCTCTCGGGCAATCTGCTGAACCTCAAGGGTGCCGGAGCACGCAAGAGATGACGGCCTCCTCCTGGGTCGCCGCCTGGGCCGGCCTCGTCCCGCCCGGCGTCGACGTTCTCGATCTCGCAGCCGGAAAGGGCCGTCACACCGCGTTCTTCGCCGCCCGCGGCTATCGGGTGACCGCGCTCGACCGCGACGTGAGCGCTCTCGTGCCTTCCGACATGGTCGAGGTGATTGCCGCGGACCTCGAGGACGGTTCGCCCTGGCCACTGGCCGGCCGCCGCTTCGGCGCCATCGTCGTCACCAACTACCTGCACCGGCCGCTGTTCCCGGCCCTCATCGCCACGCTGCAGCCCGGCGGCATCCTGCTCTACGAGACCTTCATGGAAGGCAACGAGCGCTTCGGAAAACCGAGCCGCCCGGCGTTCCTGCTGAAGGACGGCGAACTGCTCGACCTCGTGCGCGGGCGCTTCTCCGTGACCGCCTACGAGGCGCGCATGATCAGCCAGCCGAAGATGGCCATGGTGCAGAGGATCGCCGCCCGCCTCCTGTAGACGGCGCCACATCCACCCGTGCGACTATCGGCGCCGCAATTCCCTCATGATCCGACGCAAGAGTTCGGGATGCCGAACGACCAGATGCTGAGGCGATGGCGGCGGATCGACGTGCCCTGCCTCGAACTCATGACGCTGTCGCGCAACGGGTCGGGTCTCTGCATCCGCTCTACGGTGATCCATGCCGGCCCAGAAAGCTTCGCCCTCCGCTATTGCTGGAAACTCGATGCCTCGTGGCGAACGCGATCACTGTGCATCACCCGAACGGACGCCATCGAGAAACCGCTCCGGATCGAACGGACCGGCGACACGAGCTGGCGGGTCGATGGCGTGGACCGGCCCGACCTCGCAGGCTGTCACGAGGTCGACGTTTCCGCGACGCCCTTCTGCAACACGCTGGCGATCCGGCGGCTGGGCGGCGCCGACGGAGAGATACTGGCACTGTTCGTCGATGCGACCGCCCTCGCCTGCCAGCCGTCACGACAACGCTACGAGCTGCTCGGCCCGCGTGCCTGGCGCTATCTCGACCAAGGCGTGTCTGCCGGCTTCACCGCAAGGCTCGACCTCGACGAGCACGGCCTCGTCCTGAAGTACGAGCATCTGTTCGAGGCTTTTTAGGATTGTGTCGTCTTGGGACGACAGGGAGTTACTCCGCCGCCTTCGCGATCTCGGCCTTGTGGAGCACGGGTGCCGCGTACTTGCGGTCATGGGTCAGCGACGGAACCATCTTCCGCGCCTCCTCGATCTTCGTCATGTCGATGTCGGCGATGACGAAGCCCGCCTGTTCGCCGCCGGCATCGGCCAGCACCTCGCCCCACGGAGCGACGGCGATCGAGTGCCCGTAGGTCTTGCGGTTCGAGCCCTTGTGCGTGCCGACCTGGGCCGGCGCGAAGACGAAGCAGCCGGTCTCGATGGCGCGGGCGCGCATCAGCGTGTGCCAGTGCGCCTGCCCCGTCGGCACCGTGAACGAGGAGGGGATCGCCAGCATCGTGGCGCCGGCATGCGCCAGCTCGCGATAGAGATAGGGGAAGCGCAGGTCGTAGCAGATCGTCATGCCGAGTACGCCCCACGGCGTCTCGGCCAGGACCGCTCTTTCGCCCGGCTTGAACGTCGAGGACTCACGGTAGCTCTCGCCGCCCGCGAGCTGGACGTCGAACATGTGGATCTTGTCGTAGCTCGCCACGATGCCGCCCGACGCATCGATCAGGTAGGAGCGGTTGCGGATCTGCTCCTCAGCCCCCACCCGCACATGGATCGAGCCCAGGAGGAACCATGCGCCGGTGTCGCGCGCCGCCGCGCGGCAGGCCGCGAGCATCGCGTGCTCTTCCTCGGTCTGCGCCTTGGCCAGCGTCTCGGTGCGGTTGGCGCCGATCAGGCCGGTATTCTCCGGCGTCATGATGAAGTCGGCGCCGGCGTCGCGCGCGAGCTTCGCCTGCTCGCGCAGGGAGGCCACGTTCTCGGCCATGTCGTTGCTGACGTTGGTCTGGATCAGGCCGGCCTTGAACGCGGTCATGATGGAAATCCTTCAGCCCGGCTGCGCGAGCAGCGCGTCGAGCTTGCCCGCCTGCTCGAGAGCGGCGAGATCGTCGGAGCCGCCGATATGCTGGCCGTTGATGAAGATCTGCGGCACGGTGGTGCGATTGGCGCGGCTGCGCATCTCGCTGCGCTTCTTGTCGTCCATCATCACGTCGGTCTCTTCGTAGTCGGCGCCCTTGCTGTCGAGCAGGCTCTTGGCCCGCGCGCAGTAACCGCAGAACGGCGTCGTGTAGATCTCGATCTTGGCCATGGGTGAACCTCTTTGTCGAAACTATAGCGCCGGCCGGACGACCCGCGCCAGTGTCAGGACATCAACCCCTTTGGCCCCGGCGCGTTGCAGGGCGCGGGCGCAGGCTTCGACCGTCGCGCCGGTCGTCAGCACGTCGTCGACCAGAAGGATGGTCTTGCCGGCCACCATCGGGCGCCATTTCGGATGGACGTCGAAGGCCTCGCGAACGTTGCGCCGCCGCTCCTTCGCCCTGAGACCGGCCTGCGACCCGGTCCAGCGCTGGCGCCGCAACAGGTCCGGCGCCAGGCGGAGATCGTCGCCGCGGGCCGCCGTGCGCACGACGATGCGCGCCAGCAGCATCGCCTGATTGTAGCGGCGCATGAACAGCCGCCGCCAATGCAGCGGCACCGGCGCCACCAGATCGGCCGACGCGAGCAGATCGGCGCCCGCCCGCGTCATCCAGCCGCCGCAGGCGCGCGCGATGTCGGTGCGATCGCCGTGCTTGAAGGGCAGGACGAGCCGGCGGCTCTGATCGTCATAGACCAGCGCCGCACGGGCGCGGTGGTAGCGCGGACGACGGACGAGGCAGCCGGCACAGAGGGCTTCGGGACCCAGATCCTCCGCCAGGGGTGTCCCGCAGCAGGCGCAGTGCGGCGCGGAAATGAAGGAAAAGCCCTGCCAGCAACTCGCGCAGAGGGCTCCCGGCGCACTGACGATCTCGTTGCAGCCGAGGCAGAGCGGCGGCAACACCGCATCCAGCACGGCCCGGCCCGCCCCGGCAACGGCCCCCCTCACTACGCTCGGCAACATACGGCGGATTGGGATGGGCAAATGCGCCCACAGGATGGCGTTCCCCTACCCGCCGCCGCCCTTTTTCCCTACATACCCACTGTGACTGGCCCCGACCCCCTGCTGGTGTTCGACCGCGCCCTCCTCCGCCAGCGTCGCGAGCGTGCCGCCCGCGATTGGGAACGGCATGACTTCCTGAAGCGCGAGATCGCCGACCGGCTGGTCGATCGACTGGCGGATGTGCGGCGTACTTTCCCCCTGGCCCTCGATCTGGGCAGCCACGGCGACGAGGTGGCGACCACCCTCGGTGGGCGCCCGATCGTCGGGCAGCTGGTGCGCGCCGATCTCGGCCGCGGCTTCGCGCGGCGCGCGCGCGGACCGGCCGTCGTGGCCGACGAGGAGTTCCTGCCCTTCGCCGCCGCCCGCTTCGACCTGGTGCTGAGCGCCATGGACCTGCACTGGGTGAACGACCTGCCGGGCACGCTGATCCAGATCGCGCGTATCCTGAAGCCCGACGGCCTGTTTCTCGGCGCGATGCTGGGCGGCGCCACCTTGTGGCAGTTGCGCCAGGCGCTGGCGGCGGCCGAGAGCGAGATCGACGGCGGCCTGAGCCCGCGCGTGTCGCCCTTCGCCGACCTGCGCGACGCGGCCGGCCTGCTGCAGCGGGCGGGCTTTGCCCTGCCGGTCGCAGACAGCGAGACGATCGAGGTCGAGTACGAGAGCGCGCTGGCCCTGATGCGCGACCTCAGCCGCATGGGCGAAGGCAACCTCGTGGTCGGCCGGCGCCGTACCGTGACACGGCGCGCCGTCCTGCTGCGCGCCGCCGAACTCTACGGCGAACGGTTCACCGGCCCCAGCGGCCGGGTCTCCGCGAGCTTCGAGGTCCTGTTCCTGCACGGCTGGGCACCGCATGCCTCGCAGCCCAAGGCGCTCAAGCCCGGCAGCGCCGCCCGGCGGCTCGCGGACGCGCTGGGGACTTCGGAATTCAGTGCCGGCGAAAAAGTGGAACGGAGCTAGACTGTGCCCGTGGTGAAACTCTCGTTCGGCGGCCTGGTCGCCCAAAGTTTCGGCTTCGTCTTCGCCAATCTCGGACTGTTCTTCCATCTGGTGACCATCCCCTGGATCGCCTCGCTGGCGATCCGGCTGCTGGGCTCGACGATGCCCCGCGACTCGCTGATGCCGATGCTGATCGAGAAGGCCGTCGATATCGTGCCGACGGTCATGTTCATGGTCGCCTGGCAGCGCGTCGTGCTGCTGGGGCCCAATCGCGTCGGCCGCTTGCCCGGGCTCGGCTGGTCGCCGCGAGAGACGGCCTTCCTGCTCCACCTCATCAAGATCGGCGGCTTCACCTTCGTTCTGCTCGCCGCTTTCGTGCTGACCCTGGGCAACATCGACCCCGAGATGCTGGCTGCCGGCGCCGCGATCGATCCCGAGGTCGCGCGCAAGCAGGCACTGGCCGCCCCGATCGGGGCGGGTTTCACCGTCTCGATCATCCTGGCGCTGCGCATCAGCTACGGACTCGCGGCCACCGCGGTCGACGAGCCCTTCTCCCCGCGGCTCTCATGGACCCACAGCCGCGGCAACGCCTGGACGATCATCGGCGTACTGTTCCTGATCTTCCTCACGGGCGCGCTCGCCACCACCATGGCGACCCTGGTCGTGCTCGGCCTGGTGCGCGGGGTGCTGGGCGCCGCCGACTCGGCCGCCATCATCACCTGGACCGCGGCCATCCTGGTCTCCTATGGCGGCACCGCCGTGGCGGCCACGGCGCAGGCGCTGATCTTCCGGGATCTGCTCGGCTGGCGCGAAGGCGCGCCGCTGCGGGCCCTGTCGAGCTAGAGCAGGTCGCGCAGCAGGCCGACCAGCGGCAGGTCGGCCGGCGGCATCGGATACTTCGTGAGTTCCATGGGGGCGACCCATTTCAGGGCCTGGCCCTCGCGCGGCTGCGGCGTGCCGTTCCACTTGCGGCAGGCGAAGACCGGCATCAGCAGATGGAACGTCTCGTAGCCGTGGCTGGCGAAGGCGATCGGCGCGAGGCAGCTCGTCGCCGTCTCGATGCCGAGCTCCTCGTGCAGCTCGCGCACCAGCGCCTGCTCGGGCGTTTCGCCCGGATCGACCTTGCCGCCGGGAAACTCCCACAGGCCGGCCATCGACTTTCCAGCCGGGCGCTGGGCGATCAGGACGCGGCTGTCGACGTCGACCAGCGCGACCGCCGCCACCAGCACGAGCGGCCGCCCGCCGAGCGGCGGCGGGCCGCCCGGACACTCGTCGTCGAAGCCGTCCATCAGGAGCGGTAACTGCCGTTGATGTCGATGTAGCCGTGCGTGAGATCGCAGGTCCAGACCGTGGCGCGGCCGCGGCCGATGCCGAGATCGATGTCGATCACCACGTCGGAGCCCTTGATGTGGTGGGCGACGGGCGCCTCGTCGTAATTCGGCACGACCTGACCCTGGTCGGTGATGCGCACGCCGCCGATCGAGATGCGCAGCTTGTCGCGGTCCGCGCGCTCGCCCGACTTGCCGACCGCCATGACAATGCGGCCCCAGTTGGCGTCCTCGCCGGCGATCGCGGTCTTGACCAGCGGCGAGTTGGCGACCGCCAGGCCGATCTTGCGGGCCGCGCCGTTCGACGAGGCGCCGCCCACATTGATGGTCACGAACTTCGTGGCGCCCTCGCCGTCGCGGGCGAGCAGCTGCGCCAGCTCGATCATCACCTCGTCGAGGGCACGCTTGAAATCGACCAGGACGGGGTCGTCGGCCTCCTCGATCGGTGCGTGGCGCGCCGCACCGGTGGCCACCATCAGGAAGGTGTCGCTGGTCGAGGTGTCACCGTCGACGGTGACGCAGTTCAGCGACTTGTCGGCGGCGTCGGAGAGCAGCTTCTGCAGCACGCCACCCGGAATCTTGGCGTCGGTGAAGGCGAAACCCAGCATCGTCGCCATATCCGGCGCGATCATGCCCGAGCCCTTGAGGAAGGCATTCACCGTCACCGTGCGCTCGCCGATCTTGGCCTGGCGCGTGGCGAGCTTGGGGAAGGTGTCGGTGGTCATGATGGCGCCCGCGGCGGCCGACCAGGCGTCTTCCTTGCCCGACTTGATGAGTGTCGGCACGACAGCCGCGATCTTCTCCCACTCGAGCGGCTGGCCGATCACGCCGGTCGAGGCCATGAAGACCTCGTTGCGCGGACAGCCCAGCGCCTGGGCGATGGCGCGGGTCGTCTCCTCGACCGCCTTGTCGCCGAGCTTGCCGGTAAAGGCATTGGCATTGCCGGCATTGACCACGATGGCGCGGACCTTGCCGCGAGCCAGGTTCTTGCGGCACCAGTCGACCGGCGCCGAGCAGGTCTTGGACTTGGTCAGGACACCCGCGATGGTCGCCCCGGCCGGCACGACCGCCAGCAGGACATCGTCGCGGTCGGTATATCGCACGCCCGAACGCGCAACGCCGAGCTTTACGCCCGCAATGCGGGGCAGCGTCGGAGTCGACTTGGGTGCGAGCGGCGATACGGCGTGCGTGGCGGACATGGTTCTCCCCTCAGGCACGGCCACAGGTATGTGGCCGGCCAGCGGCGGAGACTACACCAGAAACGCCGCAAAAGGTGAGTTCTACTTGCGGCGCGGCCGTTACTTCGGCGGCTGGGCCGGAGCTGCGGGCTTGGCCGGGGTCGCGGCGGGAGCGGCCGGCGCCGCCGGAGCGGCCTCGACCTTGGTCCCGTCGATGTTGAACTTCTCGATCTTCGAGCCGGCACGGATCTTGTCGAGCTGCGCCGTCACGGCCTCACGCGCCAGTTCCTCGCGGATCTGGTCGGAGAGCTCCTCCAGCGCCGGCGGCGGCGCCGTGCGGCGATCGTCGATCTTGATGACGTGGTAGCCGAACTGGGTCTTGGTCGGCGTCTCCGAGGTCTGGTCCTTCTTCAGGGCGAAGGCGGCGTCGGCGAATTCCTTCACCATGTCCGACTTCTTGAACCAGCCGAGATCGCCGCCCTCGGCGCCGGACGCCTTGTCGGTCGACTTCTCCTTGGCGATCTTGTCGAAGGGCGTGCCCTTCTTCAGCTCGGCGATGATCGCCTTGGCCTCGTCCTCGGTGGCGACCAGAATGTGGCGCGCATGCACCTCTTCTTCCGGCGGCATCGACTTCAGGCGCTCCTGGTACTTCTGCTGGATCTTCTCCAGGGTAACGAGTCGGGAGATCTCACGCTGGATCCAGAAATCCTGCAGGACCTGCTCCTCGACGAAGGCCATGCGCTTCTTGAAGGCCGGATCCTCGTTGGTCTTGGTCTTCTTGCCTTCCTGGACCACGAGCTTGCTGTCGATGATGCGCTCGAGCAGCGCCGGGAACACCGCCTGGAGCGGCATCGAGCGGTACTGCTGCGGCAGTGACTGCTGGGCGATCTCGAGCTCCGAAAGGCGGATCTGCTGGCCATTCACGATGGCGACGACCGGATCCTTGATCGTGGCCGGCGCGGCGGCGGCCGGCTTGCCGGCGGGCGCGGCCGGGGGCTTCGCGGGCTGGCCGGCGGGCGGGGTCTGGGCCAGGACGGGACCCGCGATGAGCGCGACCGCGCCACTCAGGAGGGCGAGGCGCAAGGAACGCAGGTCATGACTCATGGCGGACTCCAGCAGATTCATTCGTTTCGAAAGGCGCAGACCGTTTACACAGGGCCCATCGGGCCAAGCAAGCGCCGCCTCCCAGGCAAGATGCGTGATGACGTTGAATTGCGGCACTTTTTCGTGAGTACGGCGTCCATGTCGGGGCGATGACACTTTATGGCCCGTCCTTCGGCGTGCCTGCGGTGGTCCGCTGCGTTGACACTCTACCGGGCGCTCTCTATCTCTCACAGGAAGGGCGGGCCACTGTGCCCGCCTAAGTCATTAGAATATCGAGGTTTTCATGCTTGGCGCGCTTGCCCGGACGCTCTTCGGGACGGCCAACGACCGGATCGTCAAAGGCTTCGACAAGACGGTGGCGAAGATCAACGGCCTCGAGCCGGAGTTCGTCGCTCTTTCCGACGAGCAGCTGCAAGGCAAGACCGTCGAATTCCGCGAACGCCTGGCCAAGGGCGAAACGCTCGACAGTCTGCTGCCCGAAGCCTTCGCCACGGTGCGCGAGGCGGCCAAGCGGACGCTCGGCCAGCGCCACTTCGACGTCCAGCTCAAGGGCGGCATGGTCCTGCACCAGGGCAAGATCGCCGAGATGAAGACCGGCGAAGGCAAGACCCTGGTCGCCACCCTCGCCGTCTATCTCAATGCCCTGCCCGGCAAGGGCGTGCACGTCGTCACGGTGAACGACTACCTCGCCCGCCGCGACGCCGAATGGATGGGCCGGGTCTACACGTTCCTCGGCCTCACCGTCGGCATCATCGTGCACGAGCTCGACGACGAGCAGCGCAAGGCGGCCTATGCCTGCGACATCACCTACGGCACGAACAACGAGATCGGATTCGACTACCTGCGCGACAACATGAAGTACCGGCTGGACGCGATGGCTCAGCGGCCCTTCAACCATGCCATCGTCGACGAGGTCGATTCGATCCTGATCGACGAGGCGCGCACCCCGCTGATCATCTCCGGCCCGGCCGAGGATTCGTCGGAACTCTACCGCCGCGCCGACACGGTGATCCCGAAGCTCAAGCCCGAGCATTTCGAGAAGGACGAGAAGAACCGCACGGTCGTGCTGACCGACGCCGGCATCGAGGCGGTCGAGGAGATCCTGCGGGCCGACGGGCTTCTGCCCGAGGGCATCAGCCTCTACGCGCCGACCATGGTGTCGGTGCTGCATCACGTCACGCAGGCGCTGCGCGCGCACAAGCTGTTCAACCGCGACGTCGACTACATCGTGAAGGACGACCAGGTCGTCATCATCGACGAGTTCACCGGCCGCATGATGCAGGGCCGCCGCTATTCCGAGGGCCTGCACCAGGCGCTCGAGGCCAAGGAGCAGGTCGAGATCCAGCGCGAGAACCAGACGCTGGCCTCGATCACCTTCCAGAACCTGTTCCGCATGTACCCGAAGCTTTCGGGCATGACCGGCACGGCCCTCACCGAAGCCGCCGAATTCTCCGAGATCTACAAGCTCGATGTGGTCGAGATCCCGACCAACGTGCCGGTCGCCCGCAAGGACGCCGATGACGAGATCTACAGGACCCAGACAGACAAGACGCGTGCCATCGTCAAGCTGATCGGCGAGTGCCGCGCGCGCCAGCAGCCGATGCTGGTCGGCACCGTGTCGATCGAGAAATCCGAGGAGCTGTCGCAGGCCCTGACGACGGCCGGCATCCCGCACCACGTGCTCAACGCCCGCTTCCATGACCAGGAAGCCCAGATCGTGGCGCAGGCCGGTCGTCCGGGCTCCGTCACGATCGCCACCAACATGGCCGGCCGCGGCACCGACATCCAGCTCGGCGGCAACGTCGAGATGCTGGTGCAGCAGAGCGTGCCCGAGATCATCGCCAAGTTCCCCGACGAGGCGGCCCGCAATGCCGAGATCGCCCGGGTCGAGGCGGAGATTCGCGCCGGCGTCGAGCGCGACCGTGCGATCGTGCGCGAGGCGGGCGGCCTGTTCGTGGTCGGCACGGAACGCCACGAATCCCGCCGCATCGACAACCAGCTGCGCGGTCGCTCGGGCCGCCAGGGCGATCCCGGTGCATCACGCTTCTTCCTGTCACTGGAAGACGACCTGATGCGCATCTTCGGCAACAACAAGGTGCTCGACTGGGTCCAGAAGAAGGGCATGGCCGACGACGAGGCGCTGACCCATCGCTGGCTCAACAAGGCACTGGAGACGGCGCAGGGCAAGGTTGAGGCGCGCAACTTCGAGATCCGCAAGAACCTGCTGCGCTTCGACGACGTGATGAACGCCCAGCGCCAGGAGATCTACAAGGAGCGCATCGAGCTGATGGGCACGGAGGACGTCTCCGAGACCGTCGCAGGGATGCGTCGCGACGTGGTCGACACGCTCGTCAAGCGGACCATTCCCGAGGGAGTCTACGCCGAGCAGTGGAAGATCGGCGAACTCAAGGAAGAGGTGCAGCGCATCTTCGGCCTCGACCTGCCGGTCGATGATTGGGCCAAGGAAGAAGGCATCGCCGACGAGGAGATCAAAACCCGCCTGGACGACGCCGTGGAGCGCGTGTTCGCGCAGAAGGCCGCGCAGTACGGGCCCGACGTCTGGCGCCAGGTCGAGAAGAGCGTGCTGATGCAGATCTTCGACCAGAGTTGGAAGGACCATCTCCTGCACCTCGACCATCTGCGCCAGGGCATCGGGCTGCGCGCCTATGGCCAGAAGGACCCGCTGAACGAGTACAAGCGCGAGGCCTTCAACCTCTTCAGTGATCTGCTGACCAACCTGCGCGAGCAGGTGGTCACCCTGCTGGCGACCCTGCAGATCCGCATGGAACCGCCGCCCATGCCCGAGATGCCGTCCAACATGCACGAGGTGCACGAGGACCCGGCCCTCGCCGCGTCGATGAGCGACGACCCGGCCTACGATCCGGCCGATCCGGACGGCGGCGGCGTGGCGACGCTGCACCGCCCGCGCCCCGTGGCCAAGGGCCCGGTCGATCCCAACGATCCCTCGACCTGGGGCAAGGTCTCACGCAACTCCCTGTGCCCCTGCGGCTCGGGCAAGAAGTTCAAGCACTGCCACGGGCGCGTCTGACGAGGACCGTTTTCTCGGGAGGGCCGCCACGCCCGGATCGTGAGCGCTCACATCTTGGTTGCTTCGGAAATCCTTAGAACGAAAGCCATCGCGGCACGGGCCGTGACGGGTTTCTCGAAGGACTGCTGCTTCGTCACCTTCGAACCGTTCGGCCACTCGGCAGACCTCGATCGAACGGCGTTCGGCGCAAACTTTCTCTCTGCCAGCCGCATCGACGCGGTCCACATTCTGCCGGCGCAGAACGATTGGTATCAGCACGCCGATTTTCTCGAGGCGTGCCGCCGGGTTGCCGAGGTTACCCGGGGGTATCAGCAAATCGTCGCCTACGGCTCGAGCATGGGAGGATACGCGGCCATCAGGTTCGGCGGCCTTGTCGGCGCCGGCTCCGCCTTCGCGCTCTCGCCGCAATTCTCCATCGACCCGCGACAGGTGCCCTTCGACCGCCGATGGATCGAGCAGGCAAGGAAACTCACCTTCGTCAGCGAATCCGTCTCTTCGCGTTTCGTACCCTCGGCCTTCATTGCCTACGATCCGCACGGGCCGGATCTCCGTCACGCGGACATGTTTCGACCGCATACGAACGTCATCGACATCCCGCTCCCCAACAGCGGCCACCCGTGCACCCTCTATCTCGCGGAACTCGGCTTGCTGCAGGCAGCGGTGGTGGACCTTGCCAAAGGCACGTTC
This sequence comes from Rhodospirillales bacterium 24-66-33, assembly GCA_002281855.1. Classification (GTDB taxonomy): domain Bacteria; phylum Pseudomonadota; class Alphaproteobacteria; order Reyranellales; family Reyranellaceae; genus Reyranella. The sequence goes on from NCHQ01000031.1 coordinate 29,344, forward strand.
GATCCGGTCGCATTCCGCCACCGGGCCAGGCGGCGCCGCAAGGAAGCCCCCGAGTTCTACGTCACGCTATCGCACCGGGCATCCCATCGCGGGCACTCGGACACCCTCAGCCTGACGCTCGCCGAACGTGCCATCACGAGGCCACAGGCCAGCCTCCGATGCCTCACGCATTTTGCCGTGCTGGCCGCCCATGCCGGCCGCATGAGCGATGCCTTCGAGGCCGTGGATCGGGCGGCGTCGACCGAGCCGCATCATCCGGCCGTCCGCCGCGCCCAAAGCGAAATCCTCGAAGTCGCCGGCGATCTGGATCAGGCCGTGACGATTCTCGAGAGGCTGTGCCAAGACCCCGTTCCCACCGGAAATGACGGAACCAGGCTCGCTCACTTGCGATGGCGGCAGAGACTTCCGTTGTACCGACAGCTGACGCATCCCACCGCCCTGCGCCGCTTCGGCCGGCTACTCGACCGGGCAAGACGCGGCCTCGGACTGCCCCGCTAGTCTACCAACGAAACGCGCTGCCCAGGAGAGGGGTTGAGTGCAGCCGGCGGCATCATCGCGACGCCAGCGCCTGAGCAAAATAGGGCTGCAAGAGGCGCAGTGCCTCGGTCTCGATCTCGCCCGTTTCAAGCCATTCTGGCGCCTCGACGACAGCTCGATGAGTCAGCGCCTCGATGCACGTCTCCAGAACCAGAGCGACCATGCGCGCGCGCGCTGACGAAAGCCCCGGCGCGCGGCGCTGCAGGGTCGCCTCTATTTTCCGTTGCAGCACCGAGCTTATGTCGAGCGATGCCGCCAGCGCGCCGATGCGCGGCACCTGCTCCACCAGAACCTTGTGAAGCGCGGGATTGACGCGATGCGCATCGAGTCCGGCCCGGAGCAACGCCGCGACGAAGAGAGCTGAATCATCCTCCTCGGGAACGCACAGCACCCGGTCGACGCGCTCCATCAACTCCTCGACATGGGCGCTCGCCAGGGCCGCGACCAACGCCTGCTTGTTGGGAAAGTACTCGTACAGAGAGCCGATACTGACACCGGCCTTCTCCGCCACGAGATTCGTCGTGGTGCGATCGTATCCGTACCTCACCAAAACCCGAGCGGTTGCCTGAAGGATAACCGCGACAGTCTGCCGTGAGCGCTTCTGCACGGGCTGTTTCCTGGGCTTGGCGGACTTTTCGCGCACCATTCCGGCTCCTTCGTGAACCCGAGTTGTGAACCCGAGTATTTGCTCGGATTATTGCTCGACGACGCCTTCCCGCAAAGAAGAGTTTCGAAGGAGAAGAAAGTGATCAGGCTCGATGAGCGCTTCCCGTCCGGACAGGGCCATTGCGAGGCATGGCTATATCTTCCCGAGGGGCCGGGTCCGCATCCGTGCATCGTATTCGTCCACGGGATCGGCGCGATCCGACAGGTCAGGGTGGGCGCCTATGCCGAGCGCTTCACGCGCGCCGGCTATGCGGTGTTCGCCTTCGACTACCGCAATTGGGGCGCGAGTGGAGGCGAACCACGATTTGTCGCCAACATCCAGGACCAGCAGGCCGACATCCACGCCGCGATCGATCACGCGCGCAGCCTCGACGCCATAGACGCCGACAGGATTGCTCTCCTCGGCACCTCCTTTGGTGGCGGTCATGCCCTGGTGGTGGCGGCGGCCCGTCCGGACCTCGCTGCCGTCATTGCGCAATGCGCGGTGGTCGACGGGTTGGCGGCTGCCGTAAAGGCACCTTCCGTCCTGGCGCTCCGATGGGTGCTCGCCGGCCTGATCGACCAGGCCGGCTCCCTATTCGGTCGCAAGCCCCACTACATCAAACTGGCAGGGGAGCCCGGCCAGCTTGCCCTGATGACCGCGCCGGGCGCCGAGGCCGGCTATCTGGCGATGATCGATGGGCCGTCGCCCTGGCGCAACCTCATCGCCGCGCGCTTCATTCTCGGCATTCCCCTTTTCCGTCCGATCCATCACGCAAAGCGCATAGAGCCGCGGCTGCTCATGATCGTGACCGACAAGGACGAAATATCTCCGCCATCGGCTATAGCGAAGGTGGCACGGCTTGCGCCGCGTGGCGAAGCCGTCCACTTCGACGCCGGCCATTTCGAGATCTATTTCGGCGACTTCTTCGACAGGGCAACCGGCGCCATGCTCGGCTTCCTTTCGACGACGCCCGCGACGGCGGTCCGTGATCACGGCGCCGTTCAGGGAGCCCGGTCATGATCGCGGCGCAGATGTATCTGCCTCAGGTCCTTATGCTGGTCGCCCTGTCGTTCGTGACGGCCTTGGCGATTCTCCTGAGCCGGGTCGTCGACCTGGTCCGGAACAAGCGGGCACTCTCCTTTTACGAAGACTTCGACGGCAGGGGCGCTCCGTCCGCGGTGCTTCGCCCGACACGCCAGCTCGCCAACCAGTTCGAGTTTCCCGTGCTGTTCTATGGGCTGGTCGCGATCGCAATCGCAATTCCGTTGCAGGATCCGCTGATTGCAGGGCTGGCCTGGTGTTACGTGGCGCTCCGATGGGCTCATGCCCTGAGCCACCTCGCCTTCAACCGGCTCTATGTGCGTACGCCGATCTTCATGGTCGGTAATGTCGTGCTGCTGGGGATGTGGCTCGCCCTAGCTCTCGCCGTCCTGACCTGATCTGCTTCAGGTCGATTCTGGAGGCCATGCCAGAATCCCGCTACTCCTCGGACATGGTTTGCTTGGCCAGCCAGGCACGCGCCTTCTTCTCGGTCGAGAACAAGGCTGCCGGCCGCTTCGACGGCGAGATGTTGACGAAGCGCTTGAAGGCCAGGACGACGGACTCCTCCCGCCCCACGACGGCCAGCGGGCCGCTGGGGAAGTGGTCCGTATAGGCGCTGAGCCGCGCCCCCATCGCCATGACATCGGCATCGTCGTAGACCGGCTTGACCCGGGTCGCGTCGAACAGTTTCGAGTAGGCGAGCGCGTTGGCCACGACCAGCGCGTCGAAATGGGCCTCCATCTCCTTCAGCGTCACCTCGCCCTCGGCGATGACGTGAATGAGCTTCTGCGGATGAAGGATCTCCCAGCGCAGCGGCATCGTCGGCGTCTCCAGCAACACACCCGTTCGAGACGGCCGGCGAGCCTATAGCGACCTCCGGATTGGCCAAAGCCCGTTTGGCGGCTTCATGACGTCGCGGCGGTCAAATCATGGCGATTGACGCCCATTAATGTTATATTGTAACTCATTATAGTATAACGTTATTGATGGAGTGCTGCATGCAGCGGATCGGCGTATCGACACTGGCACTCGCAGCGGGTCTCTCGGCGGCGCAACCGGCGATGGCCCAGACCCCGCCGCCGGCGCCGGCCCAGCCCCAGGTTCCCTCGGACGGGCTCTCGATCGAGGTGGTCGGCAAGCGGCTCGACCGCGAACGCAGCGAGATCCAGCCGAGCCTCGGCGCGACCCGCTACGACTTCAGCAAGACGGCCATCAGCAACACCCCGCTCGGCGAGAACGCGACGCTCAACCAGGTGCTGCTGCGCGCCCCCGGCGTCGTGCAGGACGGCTTCGGCCAGATCCATGTCCGCGGCGACCATGGCAGCCTCCAGTATCGCCTGGACGGGGTGCAGTTGCCCGAGGGCCTGGCGCTGTTCAGCAGCATTCTCTCGCCGCGCTTCGCCGACCAGCTCTCGCTGATCACCGGCGCCCTGCCCGCCCAGTACGGCCTGCGCACCGCCGGCGTGGTCGACATCGCGGTGAAATCCGGCATCACAAATCCCGGCGGCGAAGCCTCGGCGATGGTCGGATCCAACAACTGGGTCCAGCCGGCGCTCGAGTATGGCGGCCGCTCCGGCAACTTCGACTATTTCGCGGTCGGCCAGTATGTCAGCAACAACATCGGGATCGAGAACCCGACGCCCAGCACCTCCGCGCTCCACGACTCGACGGCGCAGTGGTACGCGCTGACCAAGCTCAGCGCCGTGGCCGACGAGAATACCCGCCTCAGCTTCATCGCCGGCGGCGCCAGCGCGCGTTACCAGATTCCCAACGTGCCGGGGCAAACGCCGGAGTTTGCGGTCAACGGAATTACCGACTGGAACAGCGCGGTGCTCGACCAGCGGCAGTGGGAGGACACGTACTTCGGTATCGCCTCGCTGCAGAAGAGCTACCAGAACGTCAACATGCAGCTCTCGGGCTTCGGCCGTTATTCCAAGCTCTCCTATCAGCCCGACGCGCTGGGCGACCTGCTCTACAACGGCGTCGCGCCCTGGTCGCAGCGTTCGAGCCTCGCGTTCGGCGTGCAGGGCGACGCAAGCTGGAAAGTTGCGTCCGCCCACACGCTGCGCGGCGGTTTCCTCGTCCAGCGCGAACAGGTTTCGAGCTTCAGCCAGAACAACGCGCTGGGCCTGATCCCCGACCCTGCCGATCCGACGGCGCTCATCCCCGGCGAGAGTCCGGTGGGCTTCAGCGACGGCTCCACCCTCGTCGGCTGGACCTACAGCGTCTATCTGCAGGACGAATGGCGGGTCACCCCGACCGTGACGGTGAACTTCGGCGCGCGCTTCGACGCGATCTCCGGGCAGATTTCGGAAAACCAGGTCAGCCCGCGCATCAACGTCGTCTGGGAGCCGACGCCACAGATCAGCCTGCGAGCCGGCTATTCGCGCTACTTCGTGCCGGCGCCGCTCAACCAGGTCGGCTACGGGTCGCTCGCCGCCCGGATGGGCACGACCGCCGAACCCGAGAATTTCACCAACGATCCGGTGCGGGCGGAACGCTCCGACTATTTCGACGTCGGCCTCACCGTGAAGCCCGTGGACGGGCTGACCATCGGCTTCTCCGGCTACTACAAGATCGCGGAGAACTATCTCGACAAGGGCCAGTTCGGCGCCCCGATCCAGCTGGCGTCCTTCAACTACGCCAATGCGCAGGTGAAGGGCTTCGAGCTCTACGCCAACTACGACCAGGGTCCGTGGTCGGTCTACGGCAACCTCGCCTGGTCCAAGGTCAGCGCCACCAAGATCAACTCCGCCCAGTACAATTTCTCGCCCGAGGATCTCTCCTATATCAGCAACTACTGGATCGCCGCCGACCACGACCAGGGTTGGACGGGCTCCGCCGGCGCCTCCTACGTCTTCAACCAGGGCAGCGACCGCGCGACCCGCGTCTCGGCGGACATGCTGTTCGGCAGCGGCCTGCGCACCAGCGTCGTGACGCCCAACGACACCTCGCTGCCGGCCTACGCCACGCTCAACCTTTCGGTGACGCAGAAGATTCCGATCAACGGCAGCAAGGGCACGCAGATCCGCCTCGACGCGATCAACGTCACGGACGGCGTCTACGAGCTACGCACCGGCGAGGGCGTCGGCGTCGGCGCCCCGCAGTACGGAATGCGCCGGGCCTTCTTCGTGACGCTTGCGCAAAAATTCTGACGCGCAAACGACATGATGCGGGAAGGCCGGGCGTGGTAGAAAGCACCATGCCTGACACCAGCCTTCCCTTCGTCCTGACCCTTCAGGGCGGCTCCAACTTCCGCGACCTCGGTGGCTACAGGACCGAGGACGGGCGCATCGTGCGGCGCAACACGGTGTTCCGCTCGGCCCATCTCGGCGGCCTGACCGCCGAGGACCGCAGCGCTCTCGGACGTCTGGGCGTCCGCACCATCGTCGACCTGCGCGGCGTGAGCGAGGCAGCCGAGACGCCGCATCTGATCGAAGGCCTGGCGTGCCGCATCGTCGGCGCGCACATCGAACCCGGCGTCGGCGACAAGATCCGCGGCGCCGTGGCCGATGGGACGGCCAACCCCCACATCATGATGGGGTTCCTCACGGATCATTACCGTGACTATCCGCGCCGCTGCGCGCCGGGCTTCCGGACCCTGTTCTCGACCCTGAGCGACGGCGAACATCGCCCGCTGGTGTTCCACTGCACCGCCGGCAAGGACCGCACCGGCTTCGCCTCGGCCCTGCTGCTCTCGCTGCTTGGCGTGCCCTGGGAGACCGTGCTGGAGGATTATCTCCGCACCAACGAGCTCTGGACCGGCCATCTCGGCCGCTACCCCGAGCTCGACATCGACACGCGCGCCGCCATCATCGAGGCCCGCACGCCCTATCTCGAAGCCGCCTTCGAGGTAGTGCGCGGCGACTTCGGCTCGCCGGAGACCTTTGCCGAGAAGGCTCTCGGGATCGACGCTGCCGCCCGCGAAAGGCTGAAGGCGGATTTGCTGGAAGGGTGAGTTCCGCGCTACGCCTGTCGGCATGGCCGACACGCGTTACGACACTCCCGAACCCTTCAAGATCGACATTCCCGAACGGGCGCTGATCGATCTCGACGAGCGCCTGCGCCGCTGGCGCCCGCCGGTGGCGATTGCCGACGGCGGCTCCTGGGCTTCCGGCACCGATCCCGCCTTCCTGGCCGAGCTGGTCGACTACTGGCGCCACGGCTACGACTGGCAGCGCTGCCAGGAGGCCATCAACCAGTGGCCGAACTACCTGGTCGATATCGGCCCGCAGCGCCTCCATTTCATCCGCGAGCCCGGCACCGAAGTCGAGGACGCACCGCGGCCGCTGCCTCTCCTCGTGACCCATGGCTGGCCGGGATCGATCGTCGAGTTCCTGCACCTCATCGATGTCCTCGCCCATCCCGAGGAGCATGGCGGCGATCCGCTCGACGCCTTCGACGTGATCGTGCCGTCGCTGCCGGGTTATGGCTTCTCCGGCCCGCCGATCCGCGAAGATGGCACGACAGGCCCGATCGGGCCACGCGCCATCGCCGGCCTCTGGCACAGGCTCGTTACCGAAAAGCTGAACTACGACCGCCCCTACGGCATCCAGGGCGGCGACTGGGGCAGCGTCGTCTCGTCGTGGCTGGCGTTCGATCATCCGCAGAAGGACGAGTCGGGTGTGCTCGGCGTGCATCTCAACATGATGGGCCTGCGGCCGGGCCTAGATCTCAAGACGGCCACCTTGAGCGCTGACGAACAGGCCTGGCTCGCGAACATGGGCAATGACCTCGACGACAAGACCGCCTACCAGCGCATCCACGCAACCCGTCCGCAGACGCTGGGCGTGGCGCTGGCCGATTCGCCCGTGGGCCTCGCGTCGTGGATCGTCGAGAAGTTCCAGGCGTGGAGCGATTGCGGCGGCGATCCGCTCAAGCGCTTCTCGATGGACACGCTGCTCGACAACATCATGGTCTACTGGCTGACCGGCACGGCGGGCACCGCCACCTGGCTCTACCGTGGCGCCGCCGAGCAGAAGCCCCGCGCGCTGCCCGTCGGTGCGAGGGTGGAAACGCCGACCGGCCTCGCCATCTTCCCAGCCGACATTGCGCCCGCCCCGCCACGCGAATGGATCGAGCGCGCTTACAACCTTCGCCGCCACACGATCATGCCGAGCGGCGGCCACTTCGCGGCCCTCGAGGAACCGGACCTGCTGGTCGAGGACATCCGGGCCTTCTTCCGCCCCCTGCGCTACGGCGCGGCGAACGATTAGAGTCTTTCCGGACCACCTCATCCTGAGGAGGCCGAAGGCCGTCTCGAAGGATGGGCAACAAACACGGTGCGGGCTCCCACCCTTCGAGACGCGCTCCTATGGAGCGCTCCTCAGGGTGAGGTAGTTTTTGACAGAAGCCGCGGCCGCTGCGCCGCCAGCGCCGCAATGACTCCGAGCGTCGCCAGCGTGCCGAACAGCAGCAGCGAATCGGTGTAGGTGCCGCTCCAGTCGCGCAGCATGCCCGAGGCGAGCGGCCCGGCGGCCTGCGCCGTCACCTGCAGCGACAGCGCCACGCCGCGGATGGCGCCATAGCTTTCGCGCCCAAAATAGTCGGCCCAGGCCACGGGCAGGAGCAGCAGGATGCCGCCGATGCCGATGCCGAAAAGGCCGGCGGCCGCCATCGCGGTTTCAATCCCTGAGATGAAGATCAGCCCGTAGCTGCCAAGCGCCATGCACGCCGCACACAGCGCCATCTGGTAGCGCACCGGCCACCGGCGCGGCAGGAAGCCGATGCCGAAGCTTGCCGCCCCCGAAAGCATCGCGACGAAGGCGATCACCGACGCCGCCGCAACGGGCGACAGGCCGCGCTCGATCAGGTGGGGCGCGTTGTGCAGGCTGACCCCCGCCTGCACGGGAAACAACAGGACCGTGTAGAGCGAGAGCAGCCAGAAGGCCGGCGTCCGCATCGCCTGTGCCCGGCTCCAGCGCGGCTCGACCAGGGGCGGCGCCTTGCCGTCGGCCAAGCGGTCGGGCTGCAGGCCGACATCCTCCGGCCGCCGCACCAGCAGCAGCCAGCACGGCACGAAGCCGACCAGCAGCACCGTGGCGCCGACCGCGATCCAGCCGGCGCGCCAGTCGGCACCGCTTATGGCGAACTGCGCGATCAGCGGCAGTCCGACCAGCCCCGACATCTGCGCCAGGGTGGCGAACGAGGCGGCGATGCCCCGGCGGGCGACGAACCAGTTGTTCAGCGCGCCGTAGAGGCCGAGGTCGAACGGCCCGGCCCAGATCATGCGCGCGAAGCAGAACAGCACGTAGAATAACAACAGCGACTGGATGAGCGACAGCGCCATGCAAGCGATGCCCGTGCCCGCCACCGCGAGGCAGAGCACGAGGCGCGCGCCACGGCGGTCGACGAACGGCCCGATCAGCGGCGAGAGGATCGCCGCCAGCACGCCGCCCAGCGACACCGCGCCCGACATCTCCGTGCGCGACCAGCCGAAGGCCTCGGTCATCGGCACGACGAAGATCGAGAGCACGGCGACCGCCGGTCCCTGCCGCGCGAAGCCGGCGAGGCAGATACAGCCCAGCACCACCCAGCCGTAGAAGAACGGCAGCCGCGGAATCAGGAACCGCGGCAGGGGCGGTGCTCGCATCCGCAGGCTCAGGCGAAGGTGGCCGTCGCCTGCGCCGCGATCGTGCCCTGGGGCGTCACCGTCCAGAGTTCCGCGCCTTTCCCGTCGGCGGTCGGCCGGCCGATCGCATCGAACGGCGCGGTGTCGAACAGCGGCGCGCGGGCGCGGATGGCGAAGCTCTTGATCGACCGGCCGGGGTTGGAATCGCGCAGCAGGTCGAACAGGCATTGCTGGGCGAAGGGCCCGTGCACCACCAGGCCGGGATAGCCTTCCGTCTCGATGCAGTAGGTCCGGTCGTAATGGATGCGATGCGGGTTGAAGGTGATGGCGGAGTAGCGGAACAGCATCACCGGATCGACTTTGATCGTCCGCCGCCACGGCACGTCCGTAGGCGCCGGCTCGCGCACCGGCACGCCGCTCTTCTCGCCCGCCTTCACTTCCTCGCGGAACACCGTGTTCGCGACTTCGGTGACGGCGAGGCCGCGCGGCGTGTAGATGCGGCGCGTCTGGCTGGTGACGATCAGGCTGCCGGTGGCGCCGCCCCGGAGTTGCACATCGGAGAACTCGGTCTCGCGGCGCAGCCGGTCGCCGACGCGGATATCGCCCTCGAACGTGAAGGTCGAGCCGGCATACATGCGCCGCGGCAGCGGGATCTTGGGCAGCACGCCGCCTTCGGTCGGCAGCCCGTCCTCGGCCAGCACGTTGCGGCGCGCATAGGAATGCAGGAAGCAGAGATGCCAGCCCGGCGCGATCGGCTCGCCCTCCCCCGGCACCTTGTCGTCGCGGTCGAAGGTCGCGATCATCGCCTTGAGCGGCGCCCGCGTGACGACGTCCTCGTCCTCGATCCTGCGGCCGAGTTCCTTCTTGAGCGGTTCGATGTCGATGGTCATGGATGCTTCCTCCCAGCTTTCAGCCAGCCTAACCAATCCCCTGCCATGATTCGCCGCCCGCACCCGCACGAAATCAAGCTGCTGCCGCAGATCGAAAACGAAGCAGACCTGCGCTACCGCCGCGCGGGCCTCGGCCGGGTCGTCGACATGCCGCCCGCCAGCCTCGCCTCGCTCGAAGCCGGCCGGCGTGAGAACCGGCTCTGGGTCGCGGTCTCACCGTTCAACCGGCCGGTCGGCTTTGCCTTGATGAAATTTCCTGGCGGCACTGCGTGGCTCGATCAGCTCTCGGTCCTGCAATGCTGTCAGGGCCGTGGCTTCGGGAGCGCGCTGATCGAACAGGTCGGGTCTGCCGCCCGCGGCCTGGGTCATCGCACGCTCCATCTCTCGACCTATCGCGATGTCCCGTGGAACGCGCCCTACTACGCGCGCCGCGGCTTCGAGGAGATGCCGCGCGGAGACTGGCCACACGTCTTCCGCATGCAGTCGATGGAAGAGAACAGGCATGGCCACCCGCCTTGGCGGCGGACGATCATGCGGCGCTCACTCGATTGACAGAGCGTGCGCAGCCCCCTCACCCAGCCTCTCCCCCTAACGGTGGAGAGGAGTCTGAATTCATGCTCCTCTCCCCCGATTGGGGCAGAGGTCAGGTGAGGGAGTGACCCGCTACTCCGCGGCGACGGACAGGCCCATCTGCTCGCAGGTCGGGGCGACGTCGGAGACGGTGGCGCGGCGCATGTCGCGCTTGTAGCGCTGGTCATCGAACTCCATGCCGCGATGCATGGTGCAGCGATTGTCCCAGATCACCAGGTCGTTCTCGCGCCAGCGATGGGCATGGACGAACTGGCGCTGCGTCGCATGCGCGGTCAGCTCGTCGATGAGCTGGCGCGCCTCGTCGTCGGCCATGCCGCGGATCGCGCCGGCGTGGCTGGCGATGTAGAGGCTCATGCGGCCCGAATCGGGCAGGCGGCGCACCAGCACCTGCGGCACCGGTGCGAAGGCGGCGCGTTCGCTCTCGTCGAAATCCTTGAAGCCGAGCCTGCCGCGCGACGTCATGATCGAGTGCTCGGCGACCAGCCCGGCGATGCGCTCCTTGGTGGAGTCCGGCAGCGCGTCGTAAGCGGCACGCATGTCGGCGAACTCGGTATGGCCGCCGATCGGCGGGATCGAGCGCGCATGCAGCATCGAGCAATAGGCCGGCAGGCGCTTGAACGAAGAGTCCGTGTGCCAGAGGCGATTGCCGAGATTGTAGAGACGCTGGCGGTTGTTCGTCTCGAGGATGCGGTTTTCGGCGTCGAGATTGCCGACATCGGCCATGTTCTGGTGCAGGCGCAGGTTATGACCCTTGCGCGCCATGAAGACGGTCGTCTCCAGTGGACCGAAATGGCGCGCGAAGGCGAGCTGGCCGTCGTCGTCGAATTCCTGGTCCGGGAAGACCAGAACCGCATACTTTGTGAAAGCCTCGCGGATCGCGGCGAGGTCCTCGGGCGAGACCTTGTTCAGGGCGACATCGCCGACTTCGGCCACGAAGTCGGGCGTCACGGCATGGATCGACACAGCCACCGGGCTTCCTCCTTGCTCTTGCTTATGCGACGGATTGGATCACCTAACGGACAATCGGGCAATCGCGGGATATACTTTCAGCCATGATCGAGAAGCAGGAAGTGCAGGAGATCTTCCCGACCCCGTTGTGGATCGTGGACCTCCAGCCGGCCGCCGCAGCCAGCCTCAATGCGAAACTCAAGGCCGAGATCGAACGGCTGATCGCACCGCGATCCAAGGTGCCGGCCGGCAGCAACTGGCAGACGCCGCAGGATCTGCACACGCGCCCGGCCTTCGCGGAGTTCGCCAAGCTGGTCGAGACGGCGGGCCGCGGAGTCGCCCGCTTCCTTCAGGTCGATCAGTATCCGATGGCGATCACCGGCTGCTGGGCGAACGTCAATCCGCCCGGCGCCTACCATCCGATGCACCATCATCCGAACAACTATCTGAGCGGCGTCTACTATGTGTCGATCCCGGCCGGCGGCTCGCAGATCCTGTTCCAGGATCCGCGCGGCCAGGCCTCGATGATCATGCCCAAGCCGCGCCAGTTCACGCGCCTCACCGCCAACGGCGCCAACGCGCCGAGCAAGGAGGGCCGCATGGTGATCTTCCCCTCCTGGCTGAAGCACACGGTGCCGGCCAATGACGGCGAGAGCGAGCGCATCAGCCTCTCGTTCAACCTGATGTTCAAGAATTTCAGCGAGACCATGGCGTCGCCGATGTGGGATCCCACGGCGGGCAAGGAGAAGTGATGAGCCTGCAGGATCGCTACGGCAACGAACTCGGCACGCAATCGGCCGCGGCGCGCGACGCCTATCTGGCGGGCGTCGACAGCCTGATGGCCGCAACGCCCGGCATGGACGCCGCCTTCCAGCGGGCCGTCGATGCCGACGAGACTTTCGCGCTGGGCCATATCTCGCTGGCGCGCGCCAAGCAGTTGCTCGGCCGCGGACACGAGGCCAAGGCGCCGCTCGCCCGCGCAAAGGAGCTGGCCGGCGACGCCAGCCCGCGCGAGCAGAGCCAGATCGCGATCTTCGAGAAGATCCTGACCGGCCAAGGCGCCGCCGCACTCGAGGCGATCCGCGAGCACATGAAGGACTGGCCGCGCGACGCCATGGCGCTCGCGCCGGCGACCAGCGTGTTCGGCCTGATCGGTTTCTCCGGCAAGCCCGGCCGCGAGGTCGACCAGCTCGCCCTTCTCGAACCGTTCGAGAAGCATTACGGCGACGACTGGTGGTATCGCACGCAGCTCGCCTTCGCGCAGATCGAGCTGCAGAAGCTCGACGAGGGCCAGCGCAACATCGACGCCGCGCTGGCAGCCTTCCCGAAGAGCGCCCATGCCGCGCACATCCGCGGCCATCTCTTCTACGAGCTGGGCGAACGCGAAGCCGGGCTCGCCTTCCTGCAGCACTGGATGAAGGACTATCCCCGCGAAGGCCTGATGCACGTCCACAACAACTGGCATCTCGCGCTGTGGTCGATGGAGACCGGGCAGATGGAGCAGGCCTGGCGCCTCTACGACGAGGCGCTCAGTCCCGCCGTCGCCTGGGGCCCCCAGATCAACGTCGCGACCGATTGCGCCGCCTTCCTGGCCCGCGCCGAGATGGCGGGCGAGGCGCGCCCGGCCGAGCGGTGGCGCGAGCTGGCGGACTACGCCACCAAGTGGTTCGGACGGCCGGGCCTGGGCTTCGTCGACATGCACACGGTGCTGGCCTACGCGATGGCCGGCGACGGCGCGGCCCTGGCGAAGTTTGCCGAGACGCCGGCCGGCCCGACGGCCGACCTGCTGGCGCCGATGGCGCGCGGCTTCGAGGCCTATGCGCAGGGCGACTGGAGTTGCGCCATCGCGGAGATCGAACCTCTGCTCGCCACGCACGAGCGACTGGGCGGCAGCCGCGCGCAGCGCGACCTGCTCGAATATCTGGTGACGTCCGCGATGGTGAAGGCCGGCCGCGCGAGCGAAGCCCGCGCGATGATCGAGAAGCGCCGGCCGCAGAACGGCAAGGGCAAGGGCTTCCCGCTGGCGGGGCTCTAAGAAAAGCCCGTCGTCTCGACCGGAGCCGAGCGCAGCGAGGCGGAGTGGAGAGACCTTCTCTCCACAATTTGCCGGCTATTTGCCGATAGAAGGTCTCTCCACTCCGCGCTGCGCGCTCCGGTCGAGACGACGGGTTTGCTTTTCAGCTTAACCCGAACTCTTCGGCGAGCAGTTCGTAGGAGCGTTTGCGCTTCTCGAAGTCGTAGCAGATCGTCACCGCCATGATCTCGTCGACCTCGTAGGCGGCGGCGTGGCGTTCGAGTCCCGCCCTCACCGTCTTGGGCGAGCCGACCACCGAGCGGCGGCGCAGCGCCGGCAGCCAGCGTTCCGCGCCGGGCGCCTTGGCGGCTTCCGTCGCTTCCGCGACCGACGGGACGGGACCGGGATTGCCCAGCGTCCGCAGACGCATCGCCCAGACCTCGCGGCTGCGCGACAGCAGGTCGGCCTCCTCGTCGGTCTCCGCGCAGAGCACCGAGATCGCCATCATCGGTACGGGCTTGGGATGGAGCGACGACGGCTTGAAGTGGGCGCGGTAGGCCCGCGTGACGCCATCGCCGCCGTCGGGATTGATGAAGTGGGCAAAGCAGAACGGCAGGCCGAAATGCGCCGCCAGCGCCGCACTGTCGTCGCTCGATCCCAGCAGCCAGACGTCGGGGGCCGTCTCGCCGGTCGGCTGCGCCACGACGCCGGTGCCTTCATGGTTGAGCGGCAGCGCATCGTGAAGCCAGGCGACGAGGTCGCGTACCTGGTAGGGATACTTCTCTGCATCGCTCCAGTTGGGCTTGCCGTCGGCCAGGATGCGCATCGTGTGCTGGTCGCTGCCCGGGGCTCGCCCGATGCCGACATCGATGCGGCCGGGGAACAGCGTCTCGAGCATGCGAAAGTTTTCCGCCACCTTGTAGGCGCTGTAGTGCGGCAGCATCACGCCGCCCGATCCGACACGGATGCGCTCGGTGAGGCCCGCGACCCGCGTGATCAATACCTCGGGCGTCGAGCCGGCCAGTGCCTCGCTGCTATGGTGCTCGGCCAGCCAGTAGCGCGTGTAGCCGAGCCGGTCGCAGAGCTGCGCCAGTTCGAGCGTATCGCGCACGGCTTCGGCCGGCGTGCCGCCCTTTCGAATCGGCGACTGGTCGAGAACGCTGAGGCGCAGCGACAAGGAAGTCAGAGACCCTTCTTGCCCATCGCCAGGAACTTGTCCTGGCGGCGCTCGCGCAACGTGTCGGCGTCGAGCTTGGACAGGTCGGCGATCGCTTCGGCCACGACCTTGCCCACGACGTCGATCGTCTCGTCGGGCGCGCGATGGGCGCCGCCCATCGGCTCGGGGATCACGTCGTCGATCACCTCGAGCTTCCTGAGATCGGCGGCCGTGACTTTCATCGCCTCGGCGGCATCCTGCGCGTTGGCGTTGTTGCGCCACAGGATCGAGGCGCAGCCTTCCGGCGTGATCACCGAGTAGACCGAGTTCTCCAGCATGTAGACGCGGTCGGCCGAGGCGATGGCGAGCGCGCCGCCCGAACCGCCCTCGCCGATCACCACGCTGACCAGCGGCACGCCGAGCCCGAGGCAGGTCTCGATCGAGCTGGCGATGGCTTCCGCCTGGCCGCGCGCCTCGGCGTCGATGCCCGGATAGGCGCCCGGCGTGTCGACCAGGGTCAGCACCGGCAGCTTGAAGCGGTCGGCGAGCCGCATCAGGCGCTGCGCCTTGCGATAGCCTTCGGGCCGCGCCATGCCGAAATTGTGCTTGATGCGCGAGTCGGTGTCGTCGCCCTTCTGCTGGCCCAGCACGACGATGCTGCGGCCCTGCAGGCGGCCCATGCCGCCCACGATGGCGGCGTCCTCGCCGAAGGCGCGGTCGCCGGCCAGCGGCGTATAGTCTGTGATCAGCCGGTCGATATAGGCCTGGGCGTGCGGCCGCTCGGCATGGCGGGCAACCTGTACCCGCTGCCACGGCGTCAGCTTGGCGTAGGTCGCGCGAATCTGCTTATGCGCCTTTTCCTGCAGGCGCATGACTTCCTCGGCGATGTCGACATCGCCGGAATTGGGAAGATGCCGAAGCTCGGCGATCTTGCCTTCCAGCTCCGCAATCGGCTTCTCGAAGTCGAGGTAAATCGTCATTGCGGGCAGGTGTCGCCCGGTCGTCGAATCCTGTCAACCGGCCGGCCGGCGCTTTCGCCGGGCCAGCGGGTGATGCTCCTGGACCAGGGAGCGCAGCTTTTCGTCGAGCACATGCGTGTAGATCTGCGTGGTGGCGATATCTGCATGGCCCAGCATCAATTGGACGGAGCGCAGATCGGCACCGCCGGCCAGCAGATGGCTGGCGAAGGCGTGTCGCAGCACGTGCGGCGACACCCGCGCCGGATCGATGTCCGCGGCCAGCGCGGCTTCCTTCAGGAGTTGTGCGAAACGCTGTCGCGTCAGGTGCCCGGTGCGGCCGCGCGAGGGGAACAGGAACCGCGAGGTCTCGCCTTCGGCCAGCTGACCGCGGCGCATGTGCAGCCACGCGACGATGGCCGTCCGCGCCGGGTCCGACAGCGGCACCAGCCGCTCCTTGTCGCCCTTGCCGCGGACCAGCAGCATCGAGGGATCGCGTTCGACGGCGGACAGAGGAAGGCTCACCAGCTCCGACACGCGCAGGCCGGCTGCGTAGAGGATTTCGAGCAGCGTCGCCATGCGCCCGCCATCGACCGCATCCTTGGTCCGCGCCGCCTCGATCAGCCGGTCGACCTCCTCGCGCGACAGGACCTTGGGCAAAGGCCGCCCCAGCCGCGGCGAATCGAGCGTGCTCGCCGGATCGTCGTCGCGCAGCCGCTCGGCCAGCAGGAACCGGAAGAACTGGCGCATCACCGATAGACGCCGCGCCACCGTGCGCGGCGTCATGCCGACGAAGTCGAGCGCCTTCAGATAGGCGCGCAATGCCGCCGCATCCGCCGTCGCCGGGCTTTGCTTGCGCCGCGTCAGGAAACTCTGGAGATCGGCCAGGTCGGCTGCGTAGGCCAGCAGCGTGTTCTTCGAGGCGCCGCGCTCCGCCTGCAGCATCTCGAGGAAGGCCTCGGCCTCGCGGACATGCTTGAAGGGCGGCTTGCGCTTCATCGGCCGTGGGCGATCGAGACTGTGGAGGAAGCCGGTCGAACCGTCAGCGCGCTGCAGTCAGCGCGCAAAACGTTCATTCGGCACCGTGATCTCGAAGTGCTTGAGTGGGGGGCGCGGTTCGACGAACGCAAGGGCCACCACCCCGGCAAACACCAGGGTCAGGAAGGCGACGATTATCACAGGCCCGAGACGTAGGGAGGGCATGCTGAATCGGTTTCGGGAGCGGAACAGGGCCACGACCGCGCCAACCTACCCGCCTGCCGTCCGGGCGGCAATTGCCGAGAGCGATCGCGGCCCACTTCGGGACCGGTCGCTTGAAACCTGCGTCATTATGGGCGACATCCATGGCCTGCAGCTCGACATGGACGCCACTTCCCCCCTGTCCTTGCCGCGCACCGTTGCCCTCGTCGGGTTGATGGGCGCGGGCAAGAGCGCCATCGGCAAGCGACTGGCGGCAAGGCTCGGCCTCCCGTTCGTCGATGCAGACGACGAGATCGAGCGCGCGGCCGGCTGCACGATCGCTGAATTCTTCGAAAGATATGGCGAACAGGAGTTCCGCGCCGGCGAGCGCCGCGTGATCGGCCGCCTGCTGGAGGAGACGCCGCACGTCCTGTCGACGGGTGGCGGCGCCTATATGGATCCCGAGACCCGGGCGCTGATGAAGACCCGGGCCCTCACGGTCTGGCTGCGCGCCGAACTCGACGTGCTGTTCGACCGCGTGAAGAAGCGCACGCACCGGCCGCTGCTCCGCCAGGGCGATCCGAAGGAAACACTCGCGCGCCTCATGCAGCAGCGCTACCCGATCTACGCCGAGGCCGACATCGTGGTCGATTCGACCGCGCAGCCGGCCGAGCGCACCACGGAGCAGGTCCTCGACGCGATCCGCGCGCATCTGCAGCCCCAGACACCAGGACAAACGACATGAGCTCGCCCCGCACGATCCACGTCGACCTGGCCGGTCGCGCCTACGACATCGCCATCGGCCCCGGCCTGATCGACCGCGCAGGCGAACTCGCACGCCCGCTGCTGGCCGCGCCGAGGATCACGATCGTGAGCGACGACACGGTGGCGCCGCTCTACGGCGCGCGCCTCGCCGCTTCGTTCGAGAGGGCCGGCATCGACACCCGCACGGTCACCGTGCCCGCGGGCGAGAGCAGCAAGGACTTCGCGAGCTTCGGCCGTCTGATGAACGACCTGCTCGACCTGCGCCCCGACCGCAAGACCACGCTGGTGGCGCTGGGCGGCGGCGTCGTGGGCGACCTCACGGGCTTCGCCGCGGCCGTGCTGTTGCGCGGCGTCGACTTCATCCAGGTGCCGACGACCCTTCTCGCACAGGTCGATTCCTCGGTCGGCGGCAAGACCGGCATCAATACGCGACACGGCAAGAATCTGGTCGGCGCCTTCTACCAGCCGCGCCTCGTTCTGGCCGACACCGCGGTGCTCGACACGCTGCCGCGCCGCGAGCTGCTGGCCGGCTATGCCGAGGTCGCCAAGTACGGGCTGATCGACGATCCGGATTTCTTCGCCTGGTGCGAGAAGAACGGCGAGGCCGTGCTGGCGGGCGATGCCGCGGCGCGCACCTATGCGATCGAGCAGAGCTGCCTTTCCAAGGCGCGCATCGTGGCCGCCGACGAGCGTGAGACGACCGACCTGCGCGCACTGCTCAATCTCGGCCATACGTTCGGCCACGCGCTGGAGGCCGAAACCGGCTTCGGCGGGGCGCTGCTGCACGGCGAGGCGGTCGGCGCCGGCATGGCCATGGCCTTCGACCTGTCGGCCCGGCTCGGCCTCTGCCCGCCCGAGGATGCGGAACGGGTGCGCCGCCATCTCGGCGCCGTCGGCCTCCCGGTCCGGCTGCGCACGATCGGTGGCGACAACAGCCGCACCTGGGATGCGGCGAAGCTGATCGAGCACATGCGCGGCGACAAGAAGGCCGAGGGCGGCAAGCTCACCTTCGTGCTCGCGCGCGGCATCGGCCGCTCCTTCGTAACCCGCGACGTCGACGAGGCCGGCCTGCGCGGTCTGCTCGACGACGCCATCGCGGCCTAGGCCGGGCATGGACGCCGAGCTCCATTTCGACATCCCGCTCTCTCTCGCGATTCCCCTCGTGGTGGTCTGCCTGTTCCTGGCGGCCTACCTGTCGGCCGCGGAGACGGCGATCACGGGCGCCTCGCGGCCGCGCATGCATCGCCTCGCCCTGCAGGGCCATCCGAAGGCGGTCATCGTGAATGCGCTGCTCGACCGCAAGGACGAGACGGTGAGCGCCGTCCTGCTGGGCAACAACGTGGTCAACATCTTCTCCGCCTCGCTGTCGACGGCGGTGCTGACGGCCCTGTTCGGCGCGGCCGGCGTGGTCTACGCCACCCTGGTCATCGGCGTCCTGATCGTGATCTTCGCCGAGGTCATGCCCAAGACCTGGGCGCTCCTGCGGGCCGACCGGGTGGCCCTGGCGCTGGCGCCGTCGATCATGGTCACGCTGACCATTCTGGGCCCGATGGCACGCGGGGTCGCCGCCGTCTCGCGCTTCTTCCTCAGGCTCCTGAACGTGCGCACCGACCGCACGCTCGACGCCGACGAGCAGAGCGAAGCGCTGCGCGGCGCCATCGATCTGCACGGCGAGGGACAGATCGGCGACAGCGCGCCCGCCGAGAAGGCGATGCTGCGCTCCGTGCTCGACCTGGGCGACCGCACCGTGGGCGACGTCATGACCCATCGCGGCAACGTCGCCCTGATCGACGCCGACCAGCCGACCGAGGCCATCGTCACGCAGATGCTGGCGGCGCCGTACACGCGAATCCCGCTCTATCGCGGCGAGGCCGACAATGTCGTCGGCATCATGCACGCCAAGGACCTGTTCCGGGCGGTCGAGGCGGCGGGCGGTCCGAAGTCGGTGCAGATCGATCCGATCCTGACCCCGCCCTGGTTCATCCCGGAGTCGACGGTGCTGTTCGACCAGCTCGAGGCGTTCCGCGCCCGGCACGAGCATTTCGCCATCGTCGTCGACGAATACGGCGCGCTGCGCGGCATCGTAACGCTCGAGGACATCATCGAGGAGATCGTCGGCGACATCGAGGACGAGCACGACGCGATCCGCCGCGGCGTGGCCCGGCGCGACGACGGCACCGTGGTCTGCCGGGGCGACGTGCCGATCCGCGACCTCAACCGCGAGTTCGGCTGGGGCCTGCCCGAGAGCGTCGCCACCACGATCGCGGGACTGGTGCTGCACGAGGCGCGCCGCATCCCCGAAGTCGGGCAGGTTTATGCATTTTACGGTTTTCGCTTCGAGATTCTGAAGCGCGAGGGCACCCGCGTCGCCGAGTTGCGGATCGTGCCGCCCGCCGCCATACAGGCAGGCAACTGACTTCCACCTGACACAACGAGGAACGACCATGCCGCTTTCGCCGCCGGTCGGGCGACAGCACCTTCATACGCGCCGCGTCGTCTGCCAGGGCTTTTTCCGCGACGACGGGCTGTGGGACATCGAGGGCCGCATCACCGACGAGAAGACCTACGAACACGCCAACGAATGGCGCGGCCCGCTGCAGCCGGGCGACTTCGTGCACGACATGTCGATCCGCCTGACGATCGACCACAAGTTCACGATCGTCGATGCCGAGGCGGTGACCGACAAGTCGCCCTACCGCATGTGCGGCGACATCGCGCCGGCCTTCAAGAAGCTGATCGGCCTGCGTATCGGCGGTGGCTTCCACCGGGCGGTGCGCGAGCGGCTGGGCGGCATCCATGGCTGCACCCACATCGTCGAGCTGCTGGGTCCGGTGGCCACGACGGTCTTCCAGACCGTTTCGTCGAAGAAGGCGCAGGATCTCAACCGGGCACATCGCGAGAAGACCGGCACCCTGCCGCCGAAGGATCCGAACGCGCCCGCCAGGCCACCGCGCAAGCCCTACATGCTCGACACCTGCCACACCTGGGCGTCGGACAGCGAGGTCACCAGGCGCTGGGTGCCCCACTTCTATACCGGCCCCGACGCCGAAGCCGTGCGCGCCGCCGTCGAAGGCAAGGACGTGGAGATGGAAGGCTAGCGCTTTCCGTCTTCGGCCGGCGTCAGGGTTTCCATTGCCAGCGCGTGCAGGCCGGCGTCGAGTTCTTCCTTGAGGGCGGCATAGACGAGGCGCTGGCGGGCGACACGGGTCTTTCCCTCGAAGGCCTGCGACACGATCTCCACCCGGAAATGAGTCTCGCCCCCTTCGCGCCATCCGGCATGGCCGTGATGCTTCGAGGATTCGTCCTCGACCGCCAGGCGCGCCGGCGCGAAGGCCGCCCGAAGCTTGCTGTCAATCGCCGTTGCCACTTTGCCCATGACCATCTTGCCTCATCTTGCCGGTTCAATTGCTTGAACACATATTAGCCCGATGGCCCGACGGCGAGCGAACCCATTGGCGGCACTGGATGGTGCGAAGCCGCACCAGCGCGTATGCGAGGCACCGGGCTGCAGGCTCGCGGGTGAATACCGGGCGCCGCGCGCGCGTGACAAGCTCGACGAGTATCGCTGGTTCTGCCTCGACCATGTCCGCGACTACAACAAGAAGTGGGATTATTTCGCCGGCCTGGACTCCGACCAGATCGAGGCCCACATCCGCGCCGACACGACCTGGCGCCGGCCCGTCTGGCCGCTGGGCGCCCGCCGAAACGGCAATCCCTACGCCCACATCAAGGATCCGTTCGGCCTGGCCGACGATGCCGGCCTCGGGGAAAAGCCGCCGCCGAAGTACGATGGCAGCGAACAACTGACACCGGCGGAGCGCAACGCGCTCGATGTCCTCGAACTTTCATGGCCGCTTACCCGGAAAGTCGTGAAATCGCGATACAAGGAGCTGGTGAAGCTCCACCACCCGGATGCCAACGGCGGCGCCCGGGAGGCCGAGGAGAAGCTCAAGGAGATCAACGCCGCCTATTCCACTCTGCGAGCCTGCGAATCCCTCCCCGTGGAATGATTTAGCCCTGCTTGGGGTCGCTCCTGCATTTGGCCGCTTGCAGTGCACAATCCTGCCTGCGACTATCAATTGGCCCGCAATTGGCGGGCATTGTTTTGTAGGAATTCGTGTGATGGCCTCTACGACGACCGCGGCGCGTCAGAATGTTTCGGGCATGCCGGATATCAAGGTTTCTGCGCGTCAGGTTTTCGGCATCGACACCGACATGGAAGTGCCGGCTTTCAGCACACCGACCGAGCACGTGCCCCAAGTCGACGATGCCTACCTGTTCGATCACGACACGACGATGGCGATCCTCGCCGGCTTCGCCCACAACCGCCGTGTGATGGTCCAGGGCTATCACGGCACCGGCAAGTCGACGCACATCGAGCAGGTCGCGTCGCGCCTCAACTGGCCCTGCCTCCGCGTCAACCTCGACAGCCACATCTCGCGTATCGACCTGATCGGCAAGGACGCCATCGTGCTGCGCGACGGCAAGCAGGTGACCGAGTTCCGTGAGGGCATCCTGCCGTGGGCACTGCAGAACCCGACGGCCCTCGTGTTCGACGAATACGATGCCGGCCGTGCCGACGTCATGTTCGTGATCCAGCGCGTGCTCGAGGTCGACGGCAAGCTCACCCTGCTCGACCAGAACAAGGTGATCCATCCGCATCCGGCGTTCCGCCTGTTCTCGACCGCCAACACGGTCGGCCTCGGCGATACGACGGGCCTCTATCACGGCACGCAGCAGATCAACCAGGGCCAGATGGACCGCTGGTCGATCGTGACGACGCTGAACTACCTGCCGCACGAGCAGGAAGTGAACATCGTCGCCGCCAAGACGCCGCACTACAACAGCGACGAAGGCCGCAAGACCATCGCCGCCATGGTGGCCCTGGCCGAGCTCACGCGCGCGGGCTTCATCGCCGGCGACATCTCGACCGTCATGTCGCCGCGTACGGTGATCACCTGGGCCGAGAATGCGCGCATCTTCGGGGGCGACGTGGGCTTTGCCTTCCGTCTCACCTTCCTGAACAAGTGCGACGAGGTCGAGCGCAGCACGCTCGCCGAGTACTATCAGCGCTGCTTCGGCAAGGAATTGCCGGCGACGAGCGGCAAGGGCGGCAAGCTGCACTAAGTTTAGTAAAGAGGGCCGCATGGCCAAGGACTCCACTCCCCTCGAGGAGTTTCGTCGCGTCACCGCCACCACAATGCGGGCGGTGTCGCGCAAGGAAGTGAACGTAGCCTTCGTCCCCGACGGCGGTTCACTGCTGGGCCAGGAAGCCCGCATCACCGTGCCGGCGCGCGATCTGCCGGTCGAGGATGTGAGCCGCGTCCGCGGCGAGGCCGATTCGATGGCGCTGAAGCTGCGCCATCACGATCGCAAGACCCATCTGCGCCGCGTACCCCGCGGCGAGGCGGCGCGCGCGATCTTCGAGGCGGTCGAGCAGGTCCGCGTCGAGGCGCTGGGCGCCCGCAAGATGGTCGGCGTCGCCGACAACCTCTCGGCCCTGTGGCGCCAGCGCTCCGACCAGCGCGGCCATGCCCGTATCAAGACCAAGGAAGACGCACCGATCGCCGACGTGATCGGCCTGATCGCCCGCGAGCAGCTGCTCGGCGCCGAGCCGCCCGAATCGGCCAAGGCGATGGTCGACATGTGGCGCGCCGACATCGAAAGCGCCGCCGGCCGTGATTTCCAGAAGCTGCGCGATTCGCTCACCAACCAGGAAGCCTTCGCCCGCGCCGCCCGCCAGCTGATCCGCGACCTCAAGCTGGGCGACGAGACGGCCGAGCTGCAGGACGACGACAACGAGGACTCGCAGGATCAGGAGAACGCCGACGGTCAGTCGAACGAGACCGGCGACGACCAGAGCGATTCGAGCGAGACCCAGGGCTACGGCGCCCAGGGCGAGGAGAGCGAAGACGCGTCCGAGCAGGACGACGCCTCCGAGACCGCCGCCGACCAGGCCCAGACCGAGATGCAGATGGGCTCGGGCGACGAGGAGGAGCCGGGCCGCGCCGAGCGCCCGTGGCTGCCGCCGGGCGCGCTCAGCAACGAGCCCGCGGGCCAGCAGTATCACGCCTATTCCAACAAGTTCGACGAGATCGTCGAGGCCGACGCGCTGTGCGACGCCGAGGAACTCGGCCGCCTGCGCAATCATCTCGACCAGCAGCTGGCGCATCTCCAGGGCGTCATCGGCAAACTGGCCAACCGCCTGCAGCGCCGCCTGATGGCGCAGCAGAACCGCGCCTGGGAATTCGATCTCGACGAGGGCATCCTCGACGCCGCGCGCCTCACCCGCGTCGTCACCAACCCGATGCACGCGCTGTCGTTCAAGACCGAGCGCGACACCAACTTCCGCGACACGGTCGTGTCGCTGCTGATCGACAATTCGGGCTCGATGCGCGGCCGGCCGATCACGGTGGCGGCGATGAGCGCCGACATCCTCGCCCGCACGCTCGAGCGCTGCGGCGTGAAGGTGGAGATCCTGGGCTTCACGACACGCGCCTGGAAGGGCGGCCAGAGTCGCGAGCAGTGGCTCGCCGCCGGCAAGCCGGCCAACCCGGGCCGTCTCAACGACCTGCGCCACATCGTCTACAAGCCGGCCGATGCGCCGTGGCGCCGCGCCCGCAAGAACCTGGGCCTGATGCTGCGCGAGGGCATCCTCAAGGAGAACATCGACGGCGAGGCTCTGCTGTGGGCGCACAGCCGCCTGCTGCCGCGTCCCGAAGAGCGCAAGATCATGATGGTGATCTCCGACGGCGCGCCGGTCGACGATTCGACCCTGTCGGTCAACCCGGGCAACTATCTCGAGCGTCACCTGCGCGACGTCATCGACTGGATCGAGACGCGCTCGCCGGTCGAACTGGTTGCCATCGGCATCGGCCATGACGTCACGCGCTACTATCGCCGTGCCGTCACCATCGTCGACGCCGACCAGCTGGGCGGCACGATGATGGAGCAGCTCGCCTCCCTGTTCGACGACGACGAGAAGAAGGACACCCGCGCTGCCGGCGGTTCGCGCAAGGGCGCAGGCAAGCTCGGAGCCAAATCCGGTAAGCGCGCGGCCTGATCGCGCGCCTGCCTCCGGTGGCCAACCGCGTCCTTCTCACGCTCTGCCTGCTCGTCGCGGCCTGCGCCGGCGTCTCGCCGCCGCCGGCCGGCGCGCAGGAACAGCCTGTCACCATCGAGAGCTCGCCGCTCACGCTCAAGATCGACGAGCCCAAGGCTGCGCGAGTCGGCCGCCTCGTCTGGCGGGGCGGTATCGAGATGCGCGCCAGCCTGCGCAACTTCGGCGGCCTGTCTGACCTCCACGTCACGCCCGACAACCGCACCCTCACCTCGATCTCCGACGAGGGCGCCTGGCTGGTCGCCACGCCCCGCTTCGACGCCAACGGTACCCTGGTGGGCCTGGACGATGCGCGGATGGGCCAGCTGCGCGGCCTCGACGGCAAGCCGATCGAGAGCAAGCCCGAAGCCGATGCGGAGGCGATGACGCGCTTGCCGGATGGATCATGGCTGGTGGCCTTCGAGCGCCGGCACCGGCTGTGGCGCTATCGCACGCTGACGGAGACGCCGCTTCCGATCGAAGGCCCGGCCGAGATCGGCCGCCAGCCCGCCAACGGCGGCATCGAGGCGATGGCGGTCCTCTCGGACGGCACGGTGATCGCAATCAGCGAGGAATACAGCCGGCAGCCCGGTACGGTGACGGGATGGATCGGCAAGCCCGGGGCGGGCGGCGGCTACGACTGGAGCGCTTTCGCGTACGCCACCATCCCCGATTACAAGCCGACGGCGCTGGCGGTCCTGCCGGACGGCTCCCTCGCCACCCTGGAGCGGGCCTTCGACATGGTGCGCGGGGTGCGCGTCCGGGTGATGCGGTTCGACGCCAACCAGCTCAAACCCGGTGCAACGGTAACGCCCGAGGAACTGGCGCGCCTCGCCTCACCCTATGCGGTGGACAATCTCGAAGGGCTGGCGGCCACGCGCGGCGCCAAAGGCGAGACGCTGCTCTGGCTGATATCGGATGACAATTTCAATCCGCTTCAGCGCAATATTCTGATGCTGTTCGAACTATCTCAATAGGACCCTCTCCCCATTCAAATGGGGAGGTGTCGTCGTCTTACGACGACGGAAGGGTCATGAGGGGTGTTCGTCCTTCGGCGCTCTCCGACATTGCAAGGCAATGTCCTGTCGCTCATCGGGCTGAGCTTCGCTCAGCCTAAGCCGCCTTCTTGGCTTCCTTCTTGCCCTTGGCCGACACGACGCGGCGCTTCAGCACCTTCATCTCGGGCGAGAGCTTGCTGTCGTTCGTGTCGAGCAGGTAGGCGTCGATGCCGCCATTGTGCTCGATCGTCTTGATGCCGCGCGGGGTCAGGCGCAGGCGCACCGCATGTCCAAGCGCATCCGACAGGACCGAAGCGACCTGGAGGTTCGACATGAACCGGCGCTTCGTCTTGTTGTTGGCGTGGCTCACATTGTTGCCGTACTGGACAGACTTGCCCGAGAGGGCGCAACGACGAGGCATGGCGATATCCGATAAAAAAACGATCCCGCCGGAGGGCGGGAAGGCCGGCTTTTTACGGGCCCAAACGGTGCCCGTCAAGCGAACCAGTCCACCACTCTTTCGCTGATATCCTCGACCTGATCCTCGGGGATCACCCGCCCCCGGGCCGAGATACCCGCCTCGTGCACGGTGTTCGGATCGCCCGAGACCAGCGGATGCCACCAATAGAGGTCCTGCTTCAAGTGGACCAGCCGGTAGCCACAAGTCCTGGGGAGCCAATCCATCTTGGCCACCACCTTTGGGGTCAGCTGAATGCACTCGGGCACGATCTTCTTGCGGTTCTTGTAGTCCTTGCAGAGCGCCGTCTTGGGATCCAGCAGCCGGCAGCAGGTGTCGGTCTGGGCAAGCTCGCCCGTGCCCTCGTATTCCAGCTTGTTGACGCAGCACATGCCGCAGCCGTCGCAGAGCGATTCCCACTCCTGCTGGGTCATCTCGGCGAGGGTCTTGCGCTTCCAGAAAGGCCCCTGCTGGGCTTCGACGGCGCGGCGCGCCCGCTTGAGGAAGGATTTAGCGGCCATGGAAGGCTTGTAGCATGGATCGGGCCGCCGCAGCGGGCGTGAGCCGGCCGGCCTCGACCTCGCGCTCCAGGGCGCCGACCCGCCGCCGGACCTCGGGATGCCCCTTCAGCTCTGCCAGAAGGGTCTCGCCGACCTCGTTCCACATCCAGGCGCGGGCCTGCTCGGCACGGCGCTTCTGAATGCCCGTCTCGCCCACCGCCTTGTTGAAGCGCTCGACGACGTCCCAGATTTCGAGAATGCCCTCGCCCGTCTGGGCCGAGCTGGTCGTGACCTCGGGCGTCCATCCGGGGGTCGGCGAGCGCAGCATGCGCAGCGCATGCTGGTAGTCGGCGGCCGAGCGCCTGGCCGTCGCCTTGAGGTCGCCGTCGGCCTTGTTGACCACGATCAGGTCGGCGAGTTCGATGACGCCGCGCTTGATGCCCTGCAGGTCGTCGCCGCCGGCCGGCAGCAGCAGCACGATGAACATGTCGACCATGTCGGAGACGGCCGTCTCGGACTGGCCGACGCCCACCGTCTCGACGATCACCGTGTCGAAACCGGCGGCTTCCACCAGCAGCATGGTCTCGCGCGTGCGTCGCGCGACTCCCCCCAAGGTGATCCCGGCCGGCGACGGCCGGATGAAGGCGCCCGGACGGCGCGACAGCTCTTCCATGCGTGTCTTGTCGCCCAGGATCGAGCCGCCGCCGCGCTTGGACGAGGGATCGATCGCCAGGACGGCGAGAGACCGGCCGCGCTCCAGCAGCGACAGGCCGAAACGCTCGATCAGGGTGGACTTGCCGACGCCGGGCACGCCGGTGATGCCGAGCCGCACCGACCTGCCGCTATGCGGCAGCACCTCGGCGAGCAGCGCATCGGCGCGCGCACGGTGGTCGCTGCGGGTCGATTCGATCAGGGTGATGGCCTGTGCGAGCGCACGCCGGTTGCCCGCCAGCAGGGGCGCAAGAAGGGGGTCGGCCGACTCGCCGGAAATCGCTGCGGACGCATTCATCGGCAACCAGCCTTATCAGCCGCGGCGGCGCATTGCCAGCAAGGCGCCGACCGTGGCGATTGCGTAGAAGAAGCCCAGCGTCCAGCCAAGGCCGGGCTCACCGACCGCATCCATGGCGGCGCCGGTCAGCGGCCGGCCGACCAGCCCGCCCACGATGTAGATCAGGCTGAAGGCGGTATTCGCGCGGGCGATGTCGCCGCCGTTGAAGCGCTGGCCGAGCAGCGCCAGCCCCACCGGATAGATGGCGAACGAGATGCCGCCCCACAGCATGATGACGCCCACGATGGCGAGCGACTGCGCCGGCACGAAGGTGAGGCCGATCACCAGCGCCGCACTGACCATTGCGAGGCCCGCCAGCACGCCGCGCCGGTCGAAATGGTCGGCCAGCCAGCCGATCGGCCACTGCAGGGCCACGTTGCCGACCACGAAGGCCGAGAGCCACAGCGCGCCGGTTTCCGGCGCGACTCCGGCGCTGACCGCATAAACCGGCAGGAAACTGAAGGCGACCTGCTCGCCGAGGCCGCCCGCAAAGGCCGCGAGCATGGCGAGCGGCGCCGCCAGGAAGATTTTGCCGTAGCCGCCGTCGGCATGGTGCCGGATCGCCGGCGCCCGGTACCGGTAGGGCAGCAGCGGAAGCGCGACCAGCAGGGCGAGCCCGGCGCAGGTCAGGAACGGCACCGGCCCGTAGACTCCGACGACCTGCAGCACGAAGGGTCCCAGCGCCATGCCGCCCGCGAACATCGTGGCATAGATCGCCATGACCCGTCCGCGCCGCTTCTCCTCGACGACGAGATTCATCCAGATCTCGCTCACCACCCACGGCACGCCGCCGACCGCGCCGTGCACGAAGGTGAGCGCGAACCAGGCGACCGGATCGGTGACCAGCGTATAGCCGACCGTGCACAGGGAACCGGCCAGGACGGCGGCCAGGATGAGCGGCACGGCACCGAAGCGCGCGGCCAGCCGGGGAATGTACGGCCCGGTCGTGAGCATGCCGATCGCCCAGGCGGCGGCGACGATGCCGATGGTGAGCTTGTCCTGCCCCTGCCGCTCCAGGGCGAGCGGCACGAGCGGCATCGCGGCGCCCGACTGCAGGCCGATCGCGGCGCAGGCGGCGAAGACGGGAACGAGGGAGCGCCAGGGGCCGGTGGCCGCCGGGCTAGTCGCCGACACGCAGATGCCCCTCGGCGCGGAAGGAGGCCTGCTCCTCGACGCGACGCTCGGCCTCGGCGGCCGCCTCCTGCTGGCGGCGCCACATGTCGGCATACAGCCCGTCGCGCGCCAGCAGTTCACCGTGGCGGCCGCGCTCGGCGACCCGGCCGCGGTCGAGGACGATGATCTCGTCGGCATTGATGATGGTCGACAGGCGATGGGCGATGATCACCGTGGTGCGGCCGCGGCTGACCTCCTCCAGCGAGCGCTGGATTTCCTGCTCCGTGCGGGTATCGAGCGCGCTGGTCGCCTCGTCGAACAGCAGGATGCGCGGGTCCTTGAGGATGGTCCGCGCGATCGCCACGCGCTGCTTCTCGCCGCCCGAGAGTTTCAGCCCCCGCTCGCCCACCGTGGCCTCGTAGCCCTGCGGCAGGGCCACGATGAAATCGTGGATGCGAGCCAGGCGGGCGGCCTCCTCGACCTCCTCGCGGCTGGCCCCGGGCCTTCCATAGGCGATGTTGTAGTAGATGGTGTCGTTGAACAGGACCGTGTCCTGCGGCACGACGCCGATCGCGGCACGCAGGCTCGCCTGCTGGACCTCGCGGATGTCCTGGCCGTCGATGCGCACATGGCCGGCCGACACGTCGTAGAAGCGGAACAGGATGCGCGAGATGGTCGACTTGCCGGCGCCGCTCGAGCCGACGATCGCCACCGTATGGCCGGGCGCCACGCGGAAGCTGACATCGTGCAGGATCGGTCGCGACGGCTCGTAGCAGAAGTCGACATGGTCGAACACGATCTCAGCCCCGGCCACGGCGAGCGGTGGCGCGCCCGGCCTGTCGGCGATCTCGGCCGGCACGTCGAGGAGGCCGAACATCTTCTCCATGTTGACCAGCGCATTGCGGATCTCGCGATAGGCGAAGCCCAGCATGTTGAGCGGCATGTAGAGCTGGATCAGGAAGGCGTTGACCGCCACGAAGTCGCCGATCGTCATCGTGCCGGAGATCACGCCCTGGCCCGCCATCGTCATCACGGCGACGAGGCCGACGGAGATGATGGCTCCCTGCCCGATGTTGAGCAGCGAGAGCGTGCGGCTGGAGCGGATCGCAGCCTCCTCGTAGCGCCGGCGGCCGACATCGTATCGCCTTGCCTCGTGCGGCTCGTTGCCGAAATACTTCACGGTCTCGAAGTTCAACAGGCTGTCGATCGCCTTGGCGTTCGAGTCGGTGTCGGCCTCGTTCATCGAGCGCACGAACTTGATGCGCCATTCCGAGAAGACGATCGAGAAGACGATGTAGACGCCGACCACGACCAGCGTCACGACGGAGAAGCGCCAGTCGTAGAGGCTCCACAGGATGCCGCCGACCAGGATGATCTCGAACAGCGTCGGCAGGATGTTGAAGGTCGTGAAGCGGATCAGGAAGTCCATGCCCTGAGTGCCGCGCTCGATGACGCGACTGATGCCGCCCGTCTGCCGCTCCAGATGGAACCGCAGCGACAGCGCATGGAGATGCCCGAACACTTCGAGCGCCAGGTTGCGGATCGCCCGCTGGGCCACCGGGGCGAAAATGGCGTCCCGAATTTCGCCGAAGGCCTGCGCGGCCACGCGCGCGAAGCCGTAGGCGACGATCAGGGCGATCGGCACCGCGACCGCCTGGCCGGCCGGCGTCCCCAGCGCATCCACCGCGTCCTTGTAGAGAAGCGGGACGTAGACGTTGGTCACCT
Organism: Rhodospirillales bacterium 24-66-33; assembly: GCA_002281855.1. GTDB lineage: Bacteria > Pseudomonadota > Alphaproteobacteria > Reyranellales > Reyranellaceae > Reyranella. Next base: position 59,581 of record NCHQ01000031.1, read on the forward strand.
TGGCAATCACCAGCAGCACCAGGGCGATCAGGACCCGGACGCGCAGCGCCAATTCATTCTTCGGCCACAAATGGCGCCCGAGAATCTTGATCACCCCCCAGGCGCGGGGTCCGTCCACCTTGGGAATACCGTCAGAGCCGGGGTTCGACATGAACGAAAAATGCCTTATTGGGCCACCATGTTGGATGGCGAAGGGCGCCGCGGCCTTCTATCCTGCCCGGCGGGCCGGCGTAAGCCCTTCCGGGAAAGGGAGTCTCATGAGATTTCGTAGGGCCCTTGCAGCGATTGCCTTGAGCACGGCCGTGCCCGGCGTGGCGATGGCCCAGGATGCCGCGTCCGGCGCGCGGCAGGTCGACATCGCCTACGAGATCACCTTCGCGGGCCTGTCCGGCTTCCGCATCGACCTCACCGCGAAGTTCAATGGCTCCAACTACGACATCGAAAGCCGCACCTTCAAGGAAGGCGTCCTGCGTGCTGTCACCATGCATTATGACGGCCGCAACCGCGCCTGGGGCGGCTTCTCCCCGCAGGGGGCCCGTCCTGCCGCCGGCTCGCTGTCCATCGTCGTGGGTGACAAGCCGCGGACCTGGGTCGCGCAGTATGCCGGCAGCACGGTGCAGGAAACCCACAATCCGGCCTATACGCCCTCGCCGCAGAATGCCATCTCCGAGGAGCAGCGGCGCGGTTCGCTCGACCCGCTCTCGGCGGCGCTGAGCGTCGGCATGGCCGGCGACGCGGCCTGCGACCGCACGGTGCAGACCAACGACGGCAAGCGCCGCATCGACGTCATCATCAAGAAGGTCGGCACCGAGCCCGCCGCCAAGGCGGGTATCCCCGGCGCGCAGGGCGACGTCCTCATCTGCGAGATCTTCACCAAGCGCGTGGCCGGCGAGTTCGACAGCGCACCGAAGGAGGCCGAGACCGAGCGCGAACGGCCGATGCGGATATGGCTTGCCCGCCTGGACCAGAGCCAGATGCGCTATCCCGCCAAGCTCGAGGCCCAGACCGGCTTCGGCACGATCCGAGGCCGCATCCTCTCTTTCCGCGAACGCCCGATGACGCCGGACGAAAGCCAGGCGATGCGGAAGTAGCGCCGCACGACCTCATCCTGAGGAGCGGCCGCAGGCCGCGTCTCGAAGGATGGGCAACCGGCGGGGTGCGTGTTCCCATGCTTCGAGACGGCTGCTCCGCAGCCTCCTCAGCATGAGGTCAATTGCTTGAGCGTGAGCAGGCTCAGGCCGCGCGCTTCTGGCCGCGCTGGCGCAGGATCGAGAGGATTTCCGCCGCGGCGGCCGGGATGTTGGTGCCCGGCCCGTAGATCGCCGCGACCCCCGCCTTCTTCAGGAAGTCGTAATCCTGGGCGGGAATGACGCCGCCCACCACGACCATGACCTCCGACGCATTCTGCTTCGCCAGCTCCTCGATGAGCTGCGGCACCAGCGTCTTGTGCCCGGCAGCCTGGCTCGAGATGCCGATCACGTGCACGTCGTTCTCGATGGCGGCGCGGGCGGCCTCCTCCGGCGTCTGGAACAGCGGGCCGATATCGACGTCGAAGCCGAGATCGGCGAACGCCGTGGCGATCACCTTGGCGCCGCGATCGTGGCCGTCCTGGCCCATCTTCACGACCATGAGACGCGGCCGGCGGCCCTCCTCCTCGGCGAAGGCGGCGATGTCGGTGCGGATGCGGTCGAGGCCGGCATCGCCCTCCCACTCGCCGGCATAGACGCCGGCGATCGAGCGGATGGTGGCCTGGTAGCGACCGTAGACGCCTTCCAGCGCCGACGAGATCTCGCCCACCGTGGCGCGGGCGCGCGTCGCCTCGATCGAGAGGCCGAGCAGGTTGCCGGTGCCGGTGCGGGCGGCCTCGCCCAGCGCCTTCAGCGCGGCGACGCACTTGGCCTCGTCGCGGGTCGTGCGGATCGTGTGCAGGCGCTTCAGCTGGGCCTCGCGCACGACGTCGTTGTCGATGTCGAGGATGTCGATGGCCGACTCTTCCTTGAGCTGGAACTTGTTCACGCCGACCACGATCTCCTCGCCGCGATCGATGCGGGCCTGGCGGCGCGCCGAGGCCTCCTCGATGCGCAGCTTCGGCATGCCGGCCTCGACGGCCTTGGTCATGCCGCCCAGCGCCTCGACTTCCTCGATCAGCTTGCGCGCCTCGGCGACCAGGCTCGCGGTCAGCGATTCGACGTAGTAGCTGCCGGCCAGCGGATCGATGACCTTGGTGACGCCGGTCTCGTGCTGGAGGATCAGCTGGGTGTTGCGCGCGATGCGGGCCGAGGTCGGCGTCGGCAGCGCGATCGCCTCGTCGAACGAGTTGGTGTGCAGCGACTGCGTGCCGCCCAGCACCGCCGCCATCGCCTCGTAGGCGGTGCGGATCACGTTGTTGTACGGGTCCTTCTCGGTGAGCGAGACGCCCGAGGTCTGGCAGTGGGTGCGCAGCGACAGCGAATCGGCCTTCTTGGGCTCGAACGGCTTGATCAGCTCGGCCCACAGGAAGCGCGCGGCGCGCAGCTTGGCGGCCTCCATGAAGAAGTTCATGCCGATGCAGAAGAAGAACGAGAGGCGCGGCGCGAAGGCGTCGATGTCGAGGCCCTTGGCCTTGGCGGCGCGCACGTATTCGAGACCGTCGGCCAAGGTGAAGGCCAGCTCCTGAACCAGCGTCGAGCCCGCCTCCTGCATGTGATAGCCGGAGATCGAGATCGAGTTGAACTTTGGCATGTAGAGCGCCGTGTGCTCGATGATGTCGGCCACGATGCGCATGGAGGGTCCGGGCGGATAGATATAGGTGTTGCGGACCATGAACTCCTTGAGGATGTCGTTCTGGATCGTGCCCGCGAGCTTGTCCTGCGGCACGCCCTGCTCCTCGGCGGCGACGATGTAGCCGGCCAGCACCGGCAGCACGGCGCCGTTCATCGTCATCGACACGCTCATCTTGTCGAGCGGGATGCCGTCGAACAGGATCTTCATGTCCTCGACGGAGTCGATCGCGACACCCGCCTTGCCGACGTCGCCGACGACGCGGGGATGATCTGAATCGTAGCCGCGATGGGTCGCGAGATCGAAGGCGACCGACAGGCCCATCTGGCCGGCCGCGAGATTGGCGCGATAGAACTTGTTGCTCTCTTCGGCGGTCGAGAAGCCGGCATACTGGCGGACCGTCCAGGGACGGCCGGCGTACATCGTGGCCTTGGGCCCGCGCGTGAAGGGCGGGAAACCGGGCAGCGTGCCCACCGTCTCGATCTGCTCGAGATCGGCCGCCGTGTAGAGCGGCTTCACCGGGATCCCCTCGGGGGTCATCCAGGTGAGGTCATCCACGGGGCGGTCGCGCAGCTCCTTCGCTGCGAGCTTTTCCCAGTCGGCGAGGGTCTTCTTCGGAAAATCGGCCATGCCCGCAATGTACTGCGGATTTCCGGCCCCCAAAAGACCCGCTTATTCGTTGGCCAAAATCGTGTTTCGCACCAGGGGATAGATCTGGTTCGCCCAGCGGCGGCCGCTGAACACGCCGTAATGGCCGACGCCGGCCTGCATGTAGTGCTTCTTGCGGTAGGGGCGCAGGCTGGAACAGAGGTCGTGGGCGGCCACGGTCTGGCCCAGCGCGCAGATATCGTCGCGCTCGCCCTCGATGGTGAACAGAGCGGTGCGACGGATCGCCTTGGGATCGACCCGCCTTCCCTTCCATTCGAGCTCGCCCTTGGGCAGCCGGTGCTCCTGGAACACCCACTGGACGGTCTCGAGGTAGAACTCGGCGGTCAGGTCGAGCACGGCGAAATACTCGTCGTAGAAGGCCTTGATGGTGTCGGCCTGCTCGGTCTCGCCCTTGGCCAGGTGCTTGTAGAGGTCGGCCTGCGCCTTGATGTGGCGCTCGGCGTTCATGCTCATGAAGGCTGTGAGCTGGATGAAGCCGGGATAGACCCGCCGCGTGGCGCCGGGATAGCGCAGCGGCACGCGATGGATCAGGTTCTGCTCGAACCAGCTGATCGGCTTGCCCATCGCCAGCTCGTTGACCTTGGTCGGGCTGACGCGGGTGTCGATCGGGCCGGCCATCAGGGTCATGCTGGCCGGCTGCGCCGGATTGTCGTCCTCGGCCATGATCGCCACCGCCGCTAGCGCCTGCACGCACGGCTGGCAGACGGCGATGACATGGGCGCCGGGGCCCATGACCTCGAGGAACTTGATCAGGTGCTCGACATATTCGTCGAAGCCGAAGCGGCCGTTCCAGATGCCGACGTCGCGGGCATTGGCCCAGTCGGTGATGTGGACGTCATGGTCCGGTAACAGAACGCGCACGGTATCGCGCAGAAGCGTCGCGAAATGCCCTGAAAGAGGCGCGACCAGCAGCACCTTGGGCTGCGGCGGCACGCCCACCTTGGCGAAGCGCAGCAGGGTGCCGAAGGGCGTGGCGAAGACCTCTTCCTCGCGCACCGCCACCGTCTGGTTGCCGTAGGGCACCTCGGTGATGCCGAAGGACGGCCGGCGATGGCTGAGCGTGGCCCGCGTCGTCATCTCGCACAGCGCGCTGGCCGCCCGCCAGCTGTCGGGCGTCGGACTTCCTCCCCCGTTGGAAAGGGTCTGCCCTGCCGCCGTCGCCCACAGGCGGACCGGGAGCATCATGTCGGCGGCGGTCTGATACATCGCATAAAGCATAAGGGCGACCGGCTCGGTATTTGCATGTTAACGGGCACCTAAGATACAGACAGTCCCACCAACCGGGAGGGGTGGAGTCCATGGCCAAGGCCTCGCTCACCATCAGTAGCAAAAACTATTCCTCTTGGTCACTGAGAGGTTTTCTTCTCTGCCGGATGGCCGGCCTCGATTTCGAGGAGCGGGTCGCCCCCTGGGACGATCCGTCGACCCGCGCGGAGCTGCTGCTGCTGTCTCCCTCGTTCCTGGTGCCCTCCCTGGAGGATGGGCCGGTCAAGGTCTGGGACACGCTCGCCATCGCCGAATATCTGCACGAGACCAAGCCCGACGCCGGCCTGCTGCCCACGGATCCGGCAGCGCGCGCCCATTGCCGGGCGGTCTGCGGCGAGATGCATTCGGGCTTCGCCAACCTGCGCTCGGCCCTGCCGATGAACCTCAAGGTCCGTCACGAAAGCTTCAAGGTCTGGGGCGGCGCCCAGGCCGACATCGAGCGGGTGACCACGATCTGGCGCGACTGCCTGCAGAAATATGGCGGGCCGTATCTGTTCGGAAAGACCCCGACCATGGCCGACGCCATGTACGCCCCGGTCTGCACCCGCTTCATCACCTATAACGTGAAGCTCGACGAGGCCTCGGCCGGCTATCGCGACCTGATGCTGCGCTTCCCGGCGATGATGGAATGGACCGCGGCCGCGAAGTCCGAACCCGAGGAAGTCGAGGAGCTGGACGTCGAGTTTTAGCTCTTTGTCTTTGTCGTCCTGAACTCTTTGTCGTCCTGAGCGCAGCGAAGGACCTGGCCGAACGACCAGGGTACTCCGTGGCAAGCGTGAGGTCCTTCGCTGCGCTCAGGACGACAGGTCAACTCCCCGGCGCCCGCCTCAGCTTCAGCTCGACGCGGCCGACGCGGATGCCCCATTTGCCGACGGTGGCCTTGTTGATCAGGGAGCCGTCGGGGTTCAGCGCCAGGACGTCGGAGAAGTCGACGGTCCAGCCGCCGAGGCTCACCGCATATTCCAGCCGCACCACCTTGCCCTCGGTCCAGGCGCGGGCCTGGCCGACCACGTCCTCGCGCATGCCGGAGTAGATGCCGGGCGCGGTGCGCTCCAGCCGCCAGGTCTTGCGGTCCTTCTCGCCGTCGGCATAGGCGAAGTCCTCGACCAGGGTCAGCGTCTTGCCGTCCCAGGCGCCGTCGATCACCACGTCGAAGCGGCGCTGCGAGCCGGTCCAGCTGTTGGTGAAGACGCCCTGCCCGACCGTGCGGCCCGGGAAGAACTGTTCCAGCACCAGCGGCGGCGCCGCACTGGCGACCGGCGCGTCCGGCGGCGAGGCGCAGGCGCCCAGCAGCGCGAAAAGGCCGAGCAGGGAGAAGCGGGACGGCGAGGTTGATGTCATGCCGGTTGTACGTCGAACGGACGCCCGCCGGATCACTCCTCGGAACGCCCCCTTGTCGCCCCGAGCCCTGCCGCGCAGACTCCGCCCGACGAATCGGAGGACATGAATGCTCGACGCCGAAGCCCGTATCCTGCTCGACCTGATGGAGGAGGCCACCAAGGCCGGCCGGCCGAAGCTGGAATCCCTGCCGCACGCGATCGGCCGTCCGGCGGTCGACAAGATGTCGGAGGACAGCGAGGCCGATCCGCCCGAGGTCGCCGAAACCATCGACGGCGCCTTCGCCGGACCCGGCGGCCAAATCAAGTACCGCCGCTACCGCCCGCTGGGGGTCGAGGCCGGCAGCCTGCCGACCCTGATCTACTATCACGGCGGCGGCTTCGTGATCGGCACCATCGAGACCCACGATTCGACCTGCCGGCGCCTCGCGAACAGGAGCCGGTGCCAGGTGATCTCGATCGACTACCGCCTGTCGCCCGAGCATCCCTTCCCCGCCCCGATCGACGACGGCATCGCGGCGTTCCGGCATGTCCGCGACAATGCCACGGCGCTGGGCGCCGATCCGGCACGCCTCGCGGTCGGCGGCGATTCGGCGGGCGGCGCGATGGCCGCCGTCGTGTGCCAGGCGATGCGCGACGCGAAGGAAGCCGGCCCCGCCTTCCAGATGCTGATTTATCCCGCGACCGATTCCAGCCAGGAGAGCGCCTCGCGCCAGGCGTTCGCCGAGGGCTATTTCCTGAGCAAGGGCCTGATGGACTGGTTCTGGAAGGCCTATGTGCCGGCCGGCACCGACCTCGCCGACCTCCGCCTGTCGCCGCTGCTCGCCAAGGACTTCGCCGGCCTGCCGCCCGCCTTCGTGCTCACCGCGGGCTACGACCCGCTGCGCGACGAGGGCCGCGCCTATGCCAACCGGCTGATCGACGCCGGCGTGAAGACGACCTACGTCAACTACCCCGGCACCATCCACGGCTTCTTCTCGCTCACGCGGTTTTTGAAGCAGGGCCTGAAGGCGAACGACGAGGCGGCCGTGGTGATGGGCGCGTTCTTCGGGACGTGATCGGCGTCGCCCCTTCTACCGCGACCAAAACACCACCAACCTCATCCTGAGGAGGCCCGAAGGGCCGTCTCGAAGGATGGGCAACGGACGAGGTGCGCGTGCCCACCCTTCGAGACGCCCTGCTGCGCAGGGCTCCTCAGCGACTGTGTCTGAGGTCAAGCGTTTTGCCATGGTGTCCTGTCTCTAAGGATGGCGTTGAGGATGACAAGAAGTTTGCGGGCGACGGCGA
>NCHQ01000032.1 GCA_002281855.1 Rhodospirillales bacterium 24-66-33
ACGAGCTTCGACGCCCCTGGGTGAGTCGGTCTACCCGCCGCCACCGCGCCGGCTAGTCTAGCCGATCCGGCAGACGCCGACTTACAAGGGTGAGGTTATCTGGACTGTTCATAGCCTCTTGTTTTGGCTGCATTCATTTCGAGTCAGACTCTCAGGATGAGGTCGGTGTTGGGATGTCCGACTGATTCAATCCCGCCCGGAAAGACTCTAACCGTGGGCGCGGGCGCTTTCGAACAGGAACCAGGTCCGGCGCTCGGTCTCGTCGATCCAGACCTCCACCAGGCTCGCCGTGGCGACATCGCCGTGCTCGTCGCAGAGCGCATGGACCTCGCGCAGGATGGCGGTGAGCTGGCGGTTGTCGTCGCGCAACTCGGCCAGCATCGTGCCCGGCGGGACGAAGTCGGCGTCGTTGTCGAGCAGGCGTTGCTGCCGGGCGATCTGGCCGATCGAGCGCAGCGTCGTGCCGCCGATCTTGCGGGCGCGCTCGGCGATCGGGTCGGTCATGGCGAAGATCTGGTCGGCCTGTTCGTCCAGCATCAGGTGATGGTCGCGGAAGTGCGGCCCCGACATGTGCCAGTGGAAGTTCTTGGTCTTCAGGTGGAGCGCGAAGCAATCGGCCAGCAAGGCCGAGAGCGATCCCGCCAGATCCTTGACGGCATTTTCGGAGAGGGTGCTGGGCGTCTGCAGGGCGGCGGTCCTGCGATCCTGGACGGTGGTCATGGCTTACTCCTTGGTGGGTGGGGACGGGTGGACTTGATGCACCTGGTGGGTTTCTCCCGGCGTGGCGAAGGCCACGACGACAGTCAGCGTCATCGCGATGCAGACGATGACGAAAGCGAGGACGAGATCGACTTTCAGCAGTTTGCGCATGATTGCCTCAGTGGGCCGCCGGGGCGTGGCCGCCCAGCTTGACCTTGCGCAGGGTGAGCGCGAGCGCCGCGGCGGAGAGCGAGATCGCCATCAGCGTCCAGAAGACGTCGATGAAGGCCAGGAACGAGGCCTGCGTCGTCAGCTGCTGGCCGATCCAGGCGATGGCCTGCTTCTGGGCCAGCAGCGCCGAGCTGCCATGGCTCGCGAAGTAGTCGATCGCCTGGCGCAGCGTCTCCTGGTAGGCGGCGCTCGACGGTACGGCGTGCTCGACCAGCCGGCTCTGGTGGAACTGCTCGCGATGGGCCAGCACGTTGGACGACAGGGCGATGCCGAGCGAGCCGCCGATGTTGCGCGCGACGTTGACCAGCGCCGACGCCTGGTCGACCTTGTCCGCCGCAATGCCCTCGTAGGAAGCGGCCGTGATCGACAGGAAGATCAGCGGCAGGCCGACGCCCAGCATCATGCGCGAGTGGGCGAGGTACCAGAACCCGACATCGCCATAGATCGATGTCAGATTGTACATCGAGAGCGCGATGATCGAGCCGCCGGCGACGATCAGGTATTTGGGCTGGATCTTCGTCAGCAGGCGGCCGGTGATGAACATCATCGCCATGGTCACCAGGCCTCCCGGCGACAGGACGAGGCCGGCCCAGGTGGCGGTGTAGCCGAGATCCTGTTGCACGAGCTGCGGCAGGAACTGCGTGGTCGCGAGCAGAATGGCGCCGGTCGCCAGCATCACGAGGAAGCAGGCGCCGAACTGCCGAGTCGCCACCATACGGATGTCGATCGCCGGATTGCGGCGCGTCATCTCCCACGGGATCATGAGAACGAAGGCGAGGGCGCAGACCGAAGCCACGATGACGATGAAGCCCGAGCCGAACCAGTCATCCTCCAGGCCGCGGTCGCACACGATTTCGAGGGCGCCGAGGAAGGTGGCGACGAGCGCGAAGCCCACGAGGTCGAAGCCGCCGTCGGTCCGCCGCAGCCGCTGCCGGTCCTCGACCTGGGCCGGCGTCTCGCGCAGCAAGAGGGCGATCGACACGATCGTCAGCAGACCCACCGGCCCGTTGATCAGGAAGCACCAGTGCCAGGAGGCGTTGTCGGACAGCCAGCCGCCGAGCGTCGGCCCGACCACGGGCGCCACCACGACGGCGACGCCGAACAGGGCGAAGGCCTGGCCGCGCTTGGCCGGCGGGAACGTATCGACGAGGATCGACTGCGAGACCGGCACCATGCCACCGCCGGCGATGCCCTGCAGGACGCGGAAGAGCAGCAACGCCTGCAGGTTCCAGGCGAAGGCGCAGAGCACGGAGCTGACGGTGAACAGGGTGAGGCAGGCGATGAAGAAGCGCCGCCGGCCGATCCGGCGGACCAGGAAGCTGCTGGCGGTCAGGCTGATGGCGTTGGAGACGAGATACGTCGTCACCACCCAGGAGGCTTCGTCCTCGCTCACGCCGAGGCCGCCCGCGATGTAAGGCAGCGCCACGTTGGCGATCGTGGTGTCGAGCACTTCCATGAAGGTGGCGATCGCCACCACCACGGCGATCAGCCAGGGATTCGGCGCCCGGACCGCGGCCACGGTGCTCACAGCCAGCTCCGCAGCCGCTCGTACAGGGACGGCGCCAGGTCGGTGCGCACGGTGGGGACCACGGACATGCCGGGCCCCAGCGCGACGTCGGTCGGCGGATGGTCGATGACCACCTTCACCGGTACGCGCTGCACGATCTTCACGTAGTTGCCGGTCGCATTCTCGGCGGGCAGCAGCGAGAAGGCGGTGCCCGATCCCGGCTGCACGCTGGCGACATGGCCGTGGATCTGGCGGCCGGGATAGGCGTCGATGCCGAAGCTCACCGGCTGGCCCGGGCGCATCGCGTCGAGCTGCGTCTCCTTGAAATTGGCAACGACCCAGATCTCGTCGGGCACGAACATCGACAGCGCCGTGCCGGCCTGCGCGAGCTGGCCGACCGCGGCGCCCAGCTGGACGATCCGTCCCGGCTGCGCCGCCGTCACCGTCGTGTAGGACAGGTTGAGCGAGGCCTGGTCGCGCCGCGCCTCGGCCTCCTGCAGGTTGGCCTGTGCCGTGTCGCGCTGCGCCTCGAGGGCACTCAGCTGGCGACGGGCCACCGTGACGCTGGCCTGCGCGTTCGAAACCGCCGCCTGCTGCTGGTAGAGTTCGGAGAGGGCGAGTTCGCCGGTCTGGTGACTCGCCCAGCCTTCCTTCGTGAGCGTGCCGTAGCGCTCGGCCTGCTGCTGTGCGTAGACCAGCCGCGCTTCGCTCAGTTTGACCTGGGTCCCGCTGGCGGCGATCTGCGCCTTCTGGACCTCGATCTGGGCCGCGACGTTGGCGATGTTCGCCTGCGCGGCGGCGATGGCCGCCTCGGCCTGGGCCAGCGCCACCCGATAGTCGCGCTGGTCGATGCGGGCGATCACGTCGCCCTTGACCACATGCTGGTTGTCGGTGACCGGCACCGAGGTCAGGTAGCCCGGCACCTTCGGCGCGACCGCGAACTGTCGCGCGGCGATGAAGGCGTCGTCGGTCGTCGCAAAGTGCGCGCTATAGTCGACATAGAGGCCTGCTGCCGAGATAGCCGCGATCAGGGCCAGGAGGCCGACACCGCCGAACAGCGCGCGGCGGCCGGTAAAACCTCCGCGCGGCGCCTTCTGCGGAGGTGCCTCGTCCTTCGTCGCCGGTTCTTCGAGAAGCAGCTTCTCCGGCGGCGGCGCCTCTGTCGTGACCGTCGCGGACGGCAGGGGAGTGCTCTCCGTCGGGCGACGCAGCGGGATCAGGGTGGCGGGACGTCTGGGCGACATGGCAGGGTCTCCTATCGCGGGCCACGCACCGTTTGCGGGGCTGATCGAGAGGATAGGGACCGCGCAGAAACCGCCAATTCAGATAGACGTCTGACGCGGGCAAACCTTGGTATAGGCAGTCAGACGCCGGCTTTTCGCCGAGGATCGGGCCATCGCAGCCGAACGGGAGCAGGACCATGGCCGAGAACAGGCGCATTCGCCCCTACAAGCAGCCCGCCGGTGGATGGGGCGCCCTGAAGGCGCTGGGCGAGCATCTCGTCGAGCAGGGCATTGCGATCAAGGGATCGAAGACGCTCCTGCGCATGAACCAGCCCACGGGCTTCGACTGCCCGGGCTGCGCCTGGCCCGATCCCAAGCATACGTCCTCGTTCGAGTTCTGCGAGAATGGCGGCAAGGCGGTGGCGTGGGAATCGACCGCCGAACGCTGCACGCCCGCGTTCTTCGCCGAGCACACCGTCTCCGAGCTGGAAGGCTGGGGCGACTACGAGCTCGAGATGGCGGGCCGGCTCACACACCCGATGGCCTACGACGCGGCGAGCGACCGCTACCTGCCGGTGAGCTGGGACGAAGCCTTCGCGACCATCGGCCGGCACCTTGCGGCGCTGCCGGATCCGAACATGGCCGAGTTCTACACGTCGGGCCGCACCTCCAACGAGGCGGCGTTCCTCTACCAGCTGTTCGTGCGCGAGTTCGGCACCAACAACTTTCCCGACTGCTCGAACATGTGCCACGAGGCCACCAGTGTCGGCCTGCCGCTGTCGATCGGCGTCGGCAAGGGGACGGTCCTGCTGGAGGATTTCGACAAGACCGACTGCATCTTCATCTTCGGCCAGAATCCCGGCACCAACAGCCCGCGCATGATGACCAGCCTGCGCAACGCGTCGCGCCGTGGCGCCACCATCATGTCCTTCAACCCGTTCCGCGAGCGGGCGCTCGAACGCTTCCAGGCGCCGCAGGACCCGGTCGAGATGGTGACGCTGAGTGCCACGCCGATCAGCGCGCGCCTCTACCAGGTGCGGGTCGGCGGCGACGTCGCGCTGATCAAGGGCCTGATGAAGGTCCTGGTCGAAGCCGATGATTGCGCGCGCGGCGCAGGGCAAGCCGCCGTGCTCGACTGGGATTTCATCCGCGAGCATACGGTGGGCATCGACGCGCTGATCGCCGACCTGAAGGCGGCGGACTGGGCTTCGCTCGAGCGTCAATCCGGCCTCGTCCGCTCGGAGATCGAGGAGGCGGCGCGGGCCTACATGAAGGCCGGGCGCGCCATCGTCGTCTACGGCATGGGCATCACCCAGCACCGCCACGGCGCGCAGGCGGTGCAGCAGCTCGCGAACCTCTGCCTGCTGCGCGGCAATCTCGGCCGCGAGGGCGCGGGCATCTGTCCGGTGCGCGGTCATTCGAACGTGCAGGGCGATCGCACGGTCGGCATCACCGAGATACCGGCCGCCGATTTCCTCGCGCGCCTGGGCAAGCGGTTCGGCTTCACGCCGCCGTCGGCACCGGGCCACAACGTCGTCACCGCGCTCCAGGCGATGGCGCGCGGCGAGGTCCGGGTCTTCTTCGGCATGGGCGGCAACATCGTGGCCGCAATGCCTGACTGGCAGGTGACGCGCGACGCGTTCCGCCGGCTCGACCTCAGCGTCCATGTCTCGACCAAGCTCAACCGAAGCCATCTCGTGCGCGGGCGGGAAGCGCTGATCCTGCCCTGTCTCGGCCGCACGGAGCTCGACGTCCAGGCGACCGGTCCGCAATCGATCACCGTCGAGGATTCGATGTCGATGGTTCACGCCTCGCTGGGCCTCAACAAGCCCGCCTCGGACGATCTGAAGAGCGAGCCGGCCATCGTGGCGGGCATTGCCCGCGCGACACTCGGGACACGCTCGGTCGTGCCGTGGGAGGAACTGGTCGCCGATTACGACCTCATTCGCGATGTCATCGAGGACGTGATTCCGATCTTTCAGGACTACAACGCGCGCATCCGCGTGCCCGGCGGCTTCCATCTCGTCTCGACGGCGCGCGAGCGGATCTGGAACACCTCTTCGGGCAAGGCCAACTTCCTGATCTATGAGGGTATCCAGGAAGACCCGGTGCAGAAGGACAACGACGTGCTGTGGCTGACCAGCGTGCGCAGCCACGACCAGTACAATACGACGCTCTATTCGATGTCGGACCGCTACCGCGGCGTCTACGGCCAGCGCGACGTCGTCTTCCTCAGCGCGACCGAGATCGAAAGGCTGGGCTTCGAGCCCGGCGACCGCGTCGACATCGTCGCGGTGAACGGCGACGGCATCGAGCGGCGCGTGCGCGCCTACCAGCTCGTGGCCTACTCGTTCCCCGAGGGCAGCTGCGCCGCTTACTATCCGGAGACCAATCCGCTGGTGGCGCTCGATGCCCACGACCCGCTGAGCTTCACGCCCTCCTACAAGGGCATCCCCGTGCGGCTCGTCCGCGCCGCGGCGGGCGCCGCCTGACGGGAGCGCGAGCCATGGCACCGCTCGAGATCGTCCTGATCCTGCTCGCGGCCGTGGTGGTGAGCGGCGCCTGCGCCCGCATGCTGCCGCTGCCCGTGCCCGTGCCACTCGTCCAGATCGCGCTCGGCGTGTTCGTCGCCGCTGTCGCCAATCTCGGCGTCAGGCTCGATCCGCAGGTCTTCTTCGTGCTCTTCCTGCCGCCGCTGCTGTTCTTCGACGGCTGGCGGCTGCCCAAGGCCGGCCTGTTGCGGGATAAGGGCATGATCCTGGCGCTGGCGCTCGGTCTCGTCGTGTTCACCGTGCTCGGGCTCGGACTGCTGATCCACTGGATGATCCCGGCCATGCCGCTGGCCGTGGCCTTCGCGCTCGCGGCGGTGATCTCACCGACCGATCCTGTCGCGGTGAAGGCCATCGCCGCGCGGGTGCCCGTGCCAAAGCGGCTGATGCGTCTCCTCGAAGGCGAGGCCTTGCTCAACGACGCTTCGGGGCTGGTCTGCCTGCGGTTTGCGGTGGTCGCCGCGCTGACCGGCACGTTCTCGCTGGCCGATGCCGTGGGCAGTTTCGCGTGGGGCTCGATCGGCGGGCTGGCGGCCGGCTTCGCCGTGACTACCGTGGCGGCCCAGGTGAAGAACTGGGTGTCGCGCCGGTATGGCGAGGATGTCGGCGCGCAGATCCTGATCAGCCTGCTGATCCCCTTCGGGGCCTACTTCCTGGCCGACATGGCAGGGGCCTCGGGCATCCTGGCCGCCGTCGCGGCGGGCATCACCATGGGCCATGTCGAACAGGGTGGCGGAGCGCTCGCCGAGACCCGCGTCCGCCGCAGCGCGGTGTGGGAGACGATCCAGTTCGGCGCAAGCGGCATTATCTTCATCCTGTTGGGCGAGCAGCTTCCGCGGATCGCCAGCCGCGCGGCGGAGGTGGTGCACGAGGCGGGTCACGCCGAGATCTGCTGGCTGCTCCTCTACGTGGCTGCGATCACCTTCGGCGTCGCCGCGCTGCGCTTCGCCTGGGTGTGGGTGCTGCTGCGCGTGGCGCTGGGCCGGGCCGCGAGCTGCCGGCTGGTGGCGGCGCTCACCGTCGCCGGCGTGCGCGGAACGGTCACGCTCGCGGGCGTCCTCTCCCTGCCATTCATGCTGAGCGACGGCAGCCCGTTCCCGGCACGCGACCTCGCGGTGTTCCTGGCGGCAGGCGTGATCATCGCCTCGCTGGTCGCGGCGACAATCCTCCTGCCGAGCCTGCTGCGTCACCTCGCCTTCGCGGCCGAGCCGGGCGAGGAGGCGGCCGAGGATGCCGCCCGCGTCACCGCCGGAGAAGCGGCCCTGGCGGCCATCGCGCGTGCTCAGGGCGGGTTGGCGACCCGCCCCGGCGACGCGGATCTTGGGGCGGAAGCGGCGACGCGGGCCATGGCGCCCTATCGCCAGCGCATCGACGCGCTCTCGCGATCGGGTGCCGAGGGCGACGTTGCGCGTCGCATCGAGGCGCTCGAGCGGGAGCTCGAGCTGGTCGGCATGCGGGCGGAGCGTGAGCGACTGCTCCAGCTTGCCCGCAGTGGCCGCCTGTCCGACGAAGCGGCGCGCAAGCTCGTGCGCGAGGTCGATCTCGTCGAAGCACGCATCGCGGGCGCCTGATTCTCACGCGTTCTTGACAGGGCGGCCGTCCTGGCCGCAGCCATACTCCCTACGACGACCAGTAAGGTGTTTCTCATGTCACGATCATCCACCGGACCAACCCGCAGTCCCGTCGCGTCTCTGGTGGTGATTGCGCTGGTGGTGGCCGGCAGTGCGGCGGCTTTCGCCTACACGGCGGGCTGGCTGTCGCCGGAGCGCCTGACGCCGACCCGGCTCGTTTCGGCACTGGCGCCGGCGGGCGGTCCGGCGCTCGGCCATCGGCGCAACCATGCCAAGGGCATCTGCTTCACCGGCGAGTTCCAGTCGAACGGCAACGGCGTGACCCTGTCGAGGGCGCAGGTCTTCACGGCCGGTACATGGCCGGTGCTCGGCCGCTTCAACTTGGCCACGGCCAATCCGAACGCGGCGGATGCGACGGTGCGGGTGCGCGGGATGGGGCTGCAGATCGCGACGCCCGACGGCGATGTCTGGCGCAGCGCGATGATCGACGCGCCGGTGTTCGCCGTGTCGACGCCGCAGGCCTTCTTCGACCTGCTGCAATCGGCGCCCAAGGGCGCAGAGGCGATGAAAGCCTTCATCGGCCGCCACCCGGAGTTCATGGCCTTCGCCGGCTGGGCCGGGACAGCACCTTGGACCTCGAGCTATGCTGAGGATTCGTTCAACGGCCTCAACTCATTTCTGTTCACCGACGCAGCCGGCACGCCCCGCGCGGTGCGCTGGTCGCTGCGGCCGGCGGCAACGCCGGTGCCGATCGCGCCGGACGAGCTCGCCAAGCGCGGGCCGAACTATCTCGAGCAGGAGATCGCGAGTCGGGTCGCCGCCGCCCCGCAACGCTGGACGATGGTGCTGACCGTCGCCGAGCCCGGCGACGTGACCGCCGATCCCAGCAAGGCGTGGCCGGCCGGCCGGCGCACGGTCGAGGTCGGCACGCTGGTGGTGAACAAGGTCATCGGCGAGCCGGACGGCCCGTGCCGCGACATCAATTTCGACCCGACCGTGCTGCCGCGTGGCATGAGCGTATCGGACGATCCGTTCCCCGCCGCCCGATCCTCGGCGTATGCGCGGTCCTACGACCTGCGCACGTCCGAGGCGAAGGACTATCCCCGCACGGCCGCCGCCGGGAGCGCCAAGCCATGAGCCGTACCATGACTCATACCCGCTTCTCCGGCGCCCAGCGCCTGCTGCACTGGACGATGGCCGCCGGCATCGTGGCCATGCTGTTCATCGGTGTCGGCATGCTCTCGACCGTCGCGCCGTCCTACGTGCCGCTGGTCGCCACCCACAAGACTCTGGGCGTCGCGCTGTTCGCGCTGGTGCTCGTCCGTCTCGTCCTGCGCCTGGTGCTGGGCGCGCCGCCGCTGCCCGCCAGCCTGCCGCCCTTGATGCGGCTCGGCGCGGTGCTGTCGCACTGGGGACTCTATGGCCTGATGATCGCCCTGCCGCTGCTGGGCTGGGCGATGCTGTCGACGGCCGATTATCCGGTCGTGCTGTTCGGCAATTTCCGGCTGCCGCCAATCCTGCCGCAGTCAGACTCGCTGCACACGCTGTTGTGGGCCGCGCATCGCTGGTTGGCCTTCGCCTTCTTCGCGCTGATCCTGCTGCACGTCGCGGCGGCGCTGTTCCACGCCCTGATCCGGCGCGATGGCGTCTTCGAGGCGATGGCGCCGCTGCCGCTCCATGGCACGGAGCGGAAGGAATGAGGGCGTCTTTGCCAGCGTCTCGCGGGGTGTTATGGCGAGCGCCACGCTTGGCCATGTGAGAGACGCGTCGTGAAAGTCGTGGTGAAGAAGTCGAAGATTCACGGCATGGGCCTGTTCGCCGTGGAAGAGATTCCGTGGGGCACCAAGATCATCGAATACAAGGGCGAGCGCATCCCCGACAAAGTCGCCTTCGCGCGCATCGCCGAAGGAGCCGACTGCATCTTCGAGCTCGGCGAGAACCTCAGTATCGACGGCGCCTCCCGGGGTAACGAAGCGCGCTTTGCCAACCACCGCCGCCGCAATCCCAACTGCTTCATCCTGCGCGACAAGGGCCGGATCTGGATCGTGGCGGGAATCGAGGGCGTCGCGGCGGGCGAGGAGATCACCTTCGACTACGGGTCGACCTTCTATCCAAGGTGAGCCGGGCTATCCAAGGTGAGCCGGGTACGACGCCGGGCCCTGCTCGCAAGGAGCTGCAACGTGCTGCCAGTCTCGAGCGTTGCAGGTGCGCGCTGGTTCGGACTGGAGGCTTCCTTGCATTGGCTGCTGTCGATCGACTGGGAGTCGGTTTTCGTGCCCACCGTCGCCCTGGCCGAGCTGGCCGTCCGTGCAATCCTGCTCTACGCCATCATCTTCGTCCTGATGCGCCTGGTGCTGAGGCGCCAGCTCGGTGGCATCGCCCCCTCGGACATTCTGGTCATCGTGCTCATCTCTGAAGTGGCCGGAAACGGCTTCGTGCCCGAGACGCGCTCGATCAGCGAAAGCGCGTTCGTCGTGCTGGTGATCCTGATGTGCAGCTACTCGATCGAATGGCTGCAATTCAGGTTTCCGGCGCTGGAGCGCCTGACCCGCGGACCGAAGCTCAGGCTCATCGACAATGGCCGCATGCTCTACCGCAACATGCGCCGGGAGTACGTGACCGAGAGCGAACTGATGGCCCAGCTTCGCGAGAACGGCGTCGACGACTGCTGCCAGGTGAAGGAGGCCTGCCTAGAGGCCGACGGCCGCATCAGCGTCATCAAGAAGAGCGGCTGACGGTCTAGGTCGAGCGCTTCGCGAGAATGGCCTCGACGATCTCCTGGACGTCGAGCGCTTCTGCCAGCGTGGCGAGATGATGCGCCTCGCCGCGGGCCAGTCTCGCCACACCCTCGAGCTGGCGCTTCAGGGCCAGCGGCCGGGCCCGCTCGTTGGGCATCGCGTCCGGGGCGGGCTGCCAGGTGCCGTCGGGCAGGCGGCGCTCGGCGATCGACCAGTCGCAGAGGCGCACGGCGCCGCGGTCGCCTTCCAGCATCCAGACATTGTGATCGTCCTTCGTCGTCCCGCCGACGGCGCCGGAAAGCGTCACCGGCAGGTCGCCGGCGCGCAAGGTGGCGGTGATGCGCCGTTCGGATTCGCCAGACTCAGGAAACCAGGCCTCGGCGGCGAGATCGTGCAGCGGTCCGACGAGACGCCGCGCCAGGAAGAGAAAGTGCGAGACCACCTCGCGGGTGAAGCCGCCCTGTTGCGGCCTGTCCAGCCATGCCACGGCATCGGCCTGCCAGGGGCGCGGCCAGACTTTGAAGCCGACTTCGATATCGATGCGCCGCGGCGTGCCGATCTCGCCCTTGTCGATCCAGTCGCGCAGCGCGGCCACGGCGAAGGAGGAGGCGAAGGGGAAGTTCACGGCGCCCCGGTTGCCGGCTTCGCTCACGAAGGCTCGCGCGTCGGCGACGTCGACCGACAGCGGCTTCTCGCCGAAGAAGCCCTTGCCGGCGGCGAGGGCCGCCCGCGCGTGTCCGAGATGCGAGGCCGGGGGCGAGGCGACGTAGACGCAATCGCTCGCCGCGATCACCGCAGCCGCGTTGGACAGGCGCGGCACCGCAGGGAAAGTCTTCTCCATTCGGCGCATCGCCTCGGGCGAGGGATCCCAGATGCCGCAGGCATGAACCAGAGCGCGGTCCTGCTGAAGGATCGCGCCGAGCAGACGCTCGCCCATGATACCCGCGCCGATGATGCCGATCGCCACGCTCTTGTTCGTCATTCCGTTCATCCGCTCCGTCGATTTCCCGACAGACGTCGCACGAATTCGTGGAAGAAGGCAGAGGATATCGTGCGGGCCGATCGCGCGGAACGTCGTACTGTCGCGCCATGATCTCCCGCCGAACCCTGCTCTCCGGCCTCGCGGCGACGACGGCGGCCGGATGCACGCCCCAACAGCCGGTTTCGACCGCCATGCCTTATCCGATCGCGCCGCCGCCGCCGGACCGGGCGACGTTGGGTCTGGATGCGGTGATCGACCTCAGCCGCAGCGTCACGGTCACGGATTTCCGCGCGGTGCGCCGGAGCGGCATGCTCGGCGTCATCCACAAGGCGACCGAAGGCGGCGATTATCTCGACACCGCCTATGCCGTCCGGCGACCGCAGGCCGAGGCGGCGGGCCTGATGTGGGGCGCCTATCATTTCGGCACGGGCCAGACCTCCGGTGCGCGGCAGGCCGCATACTTCCTCTCCGTCGCGCGGCCCGGCCCGCGTACCCTGCTCGCGCTCGATCTCGAAGCCAACGAGAACAATCCGAACAACTCGATGCGGCTCGACCAGGCCGAGGAGTTCGTCCAGGCCGTGGCCGCGGCAACCGGGCGGCTGCCGGTGGTCTACGTGCATCCGACCTGGGCCAACGGCGATCCGCTGCCCAATTCCGGTTTGAGTCTGGGGGCGCGCATCACGCCGGACTCGATCGTCGCCCGCTGCGGCCTGTGGATCGCCGACTATCACGACTCGCCGGAGATCCCTGCCGCCTGGGAGCATACGGGGTGGCGCCTCTGGCAATATGCCGGCGACGAGAGCGTGGGCAAGCCGGCCTATGGCCAGACCAACATCGTGAACGGCGTCAGCCACTGCGATCGCAACCTGTTCAACGGCGATGCGAGCGAGCTGCAGAGGTTTTGGGGCGCGTGATCGCATCTCGATGCGAGACGGAATTTGAAACTATGACCTAGCACGCATCTTGCCTCATCCTTCCCCACGGCGCGGGTCGCCCGGAGGGTTTGGGCATGTTGGCAAACGTACGGCGCAGAGTCCTCGGTCATCTGGTCGGCGGCGCGGCGGCAGCGGCGCTGCTGGCCGCTCTCCCCGTCACGGCGATGGCGCAGAAGCCGCCCTCCACCCTCAAGGTCGTGATGCATTCCGACCTCAAGGTGATCGATCCGATCTGGGTGTCGGCGCAGATCGGGCGCACGCATGCCTATCTGGTCTACGACACGCTGTTCTCGCTCGATGCCGACCTGAAGCCCCAGCCGCAGATGGTCGACAGCTACACGGTGAGCCCCGACGGGCTGGTCTATACCTTCAAGCTGCGCGACGGCCTCTCGTGGCACGACGGGGCGCCGGTGAAGGCCGAGGACTGCATCCAGTCGATCAAGCGCTGGGCCGAGCGCGACGGCGTGGGGCAGCGCCTGATGCAGCACACGCAATCCTTCGACGTCGTGGACGACAGGACGTTCAAGCTCACGCTGAAGAACCCCTACGGCTTTGTCATCGCCTCGCTGGCCAAGCCCGGCAGCACCGTGCCCTTCATGATGCCGAAGCGGGTCGCCGACACGCCGGGTACGCAGCAGATCAAGGAGGCCACTGGTTCGGGCCCGTGGATCTTCAAGACCGACGAATGGAAGCCCGGCGAGAAGGTCGTCTACGTCAAGAACCCCAACTACAAGCCGCGGCCTGAGCCGCCCTCGGGCCTGGCCGGCGGCAAGGTCGCGAAGTTCGACCGCATCGAGTGGCTGGCAATGCCCGACATCCAGACCGCGGCCAACGCGCTGATGACCGGCGAGATCGACGCCATCGAGTCACTGCCGCTCGACCTGGTTCCCATGGTCGAGAAGAACAAGTCGATCGCCTTCATGCGCGGCAAGTATCCCGGCCAGTACACGTTTCGCCTGAACTGGCTGCATCCGCCGCTCAACAATCCGAAGATCCGCGAGGCGATCGGCTATGCGATCGACCAGCGCCCCTATCTCGAGGCCCAGATCGGCAACGAGAAGTTCTTCCAGCTCTGTAAGGCCTACTTCATCTGCAGCACGCCGCTGGCCAGCACGACCGCCATGGACGGTCGCCTCGAAGGCAATGTCGCCAAGGCGCGCGAACTCCTGAAGGAGGCGGGCTATGACGGCACGCCGCTGGTGGTGATGCATACGACCGACCTGCCGGCGCTCATGAACCTGGCGCCGGTGGCCAAGTCGCAGCTCGAACGCGCCGGCTTCAAGGTCGACATGCAGTCGATGGACTGGCAGACCACCGTGGCCCGCACCAACAAGCGCGACGCGCTGGACAAAGGCGGCTGGAGTGTCTTCCTCACGAGTTGGGGTGCCCTCGATTCGTCCGATCCGATCGTGTCGCAGAACCTCAACGCGTCCTGCGAGAAGGCGACGCCCGGCTGGCCGTGCGACAAGCGGATCGAGGAACTGCGCGACCAGTTCGCCCTCGAAAGCGACGCGGCCAAGAAGAAGGCGATCGCCGACGAGATCCAGACCCGCGCCGTCACGCTGGGCACGCACTATCCGCTGGGCGAGTGGTACGGCCAGTTCGCCTACCGCACCAACACCAAGGGCTGGATGCCGCCGATGACGGCCATGCTATTCTGGAACGCGGAGAAGACGCAATAAGGGAGTAGTCTTCCTAGGCCTTCTCCGCCTGCGGCCAGTAGTGGCCGTCCGGTGTCGAGCGCTTGCCGAAGATCGCTTCGCCGACCCGCACCACGTCGGCGCCCTGGACGATTGCCTCCTCGAAATCGTTCGACATGCCCATCGACAGTTCCGTGATCGCGGAGTCGTGCCGGACAGCGATGTCGCGCAGCTCGCGCAGGCGTTCGAAGCAGGGACGCACCTTGTCGAGATCGGTGCTGAACACCGCGAGCGTCATCAGCCCGCGCGGCTTCAGCCGCGGAAAGCGCCGGAGCTCGTCGAGATACGGGAGCAACTCGCCGGGCTGCAGGCCGTATTTGCTCTCTTCCGCCGACGTGTTCACCTGGACATAGACGTCGAGCGAGCGATCCTCACGGTCGAGGCGGGCATTGAGCGCCTCAGCGAGGCGCACGCTGTCGAGCGCGTGGAATTCGCGCGCGAAGCGAGTCAGGTATTTGACCTTGTTGGTCTGCAGGTGGCCCACGATGCACCAGTCGATGGCAAGATCCGAAAGCTCGGCCCGCTTGGCCACCGCTTCCTGGATCTTGTTCTCACCGAAATCGCGAATGCCGGCCGCATGGGCGAAGCGCAGCACGCGGGCCGGCACCGTCTTGGTGACGGGCAGCAGGCGCACCGTCTCGCGCGACCGGCCGGCGCGGGCGCAGGCGCGCACGATCCGCTCCTCCACGGAGACGAGGTTGCGGCTGAACAGGGCAAAAGGGTCAGGGCCGAATCGCGTGATGTCTTCGGCGGTCAGGCTGGTAGGTTCAGGAGAAGCGGGCATGGGTATCCGGAGGGGGCTCGTCCGGCAGAGATACCCTAGTCGAGCTTGCGCGTCGCTATGAAGACGCCGATGGCGACGGCAATCGACACGGTCGATGCCACGATGACCACCGGCCACAGGAGACTGCCGAGAAAATCCAACATAAGGCGTGAACGAGCGGGCGGGCGGCGCGTTCCTTCATATGCCGCTTTGCGCTGCGGATCATTCCGGCCCCGTCGACGTTATAGGCGCCATGTCGCCTCTGTTTCAGCCCGGACGCAGCGTGTGGAAGGTCGAGCGTGCGCACCGCGCTGCCGTGCTGATCGACGGTGCGGCCTTCTTTGCCGCGGTCCGGGCCGCCTTTCTGGAGGCGCGCCACACGATCTTCATCGTCGGCTGGGACATCGACAGCCGCACCGAGCTGGTGGGCGACCGGCCGCCCACGGACGGCTTCCCGACCAATCTGGCCGCGTTCCTCACCGAACTGGCGAAGCGGCGGCCGGAGCTGCAGATCCATCTGCTGCTCTGGGACTACTCCCTCGTCTACGCGCATGAGCGCGAGCCCCTGCCGCGCCTCTTCCTCAACTGGCAGATGCCGCCACAGGTCACCTTCTGCCTCGATTCGACGGTGCCGTTCGGCTCCTCCCAGCATCAGAAGCTGGTGGTGGTGGACGATGCGCTCGCCTTTTCGGGCGGCCTCGACCTGACGATCCGGCGCTGGGACACCAGCCGCCACGAGCCCGACAATCCCCGGCGCGTCGATCCGGCGGGCGAGCCCTACCGCCCGTTCCACGACGTTCAGATGATGGTCGACGGTGAGGCGGCGCGGTCGCTGGCGCTGCTGGCGCGGGCGCGCTGGTGCCACGCCAATGGCGGCGAGCCGGAGGTCCGGCCCGAGGGCGAGCGCTGGCCGGGAAGCTTCGAGCCCGATTTCACCGACGTCGAGGTCGCGATCGCCCGGACCCAGCCGCGCTATCATCGCGAGGAGGAAGTCCGCGAGGCCGAGGCGCTGTTCGTCGACAGCATCGCGCGCGCCGAGCGCACGATCTACATCGAGAACCAGTTCATGACCTCGGGCGTGGTCGCCTCCGCGCTCGCCCACCGGCTGCGCGAGCGGCCGGAACTCGAGGTCGTGATGGTCGCGCCGCGCAGCCACGATTCGTTCGTGGAGCGGCGCACGATGCGCAACGGCCGCATCCGATTCTGGCGCACCGTGAAGGCCGCGGGTGGCGATCGTGTCCGGCTGGTCTATCCGTCGATCGAGAAAGCGGGCCAGTCCACCTACACGATGATCCACTCCAAGATCATGGTGGTGGACGACTGGTTCCTGCGGGTGGGGTCAGCCAACCTCAACAACCGGTCGATGGGCGCCGACACCGAGTGCGACCTGGCGATCGAGGCCGCGACGGACCGCGAGCGTTCCGCCATCACAAGCCTGCGCAATCGCCTTCTCGGCGAGCATTGCGGCGTATCCGCGGAAGACGTCGCAGCAGCGGTGGCACGGCAGGGCTCGCTCGTGCGCGTCGCCGACCAGCTCTGCGGCAACGGCCACTGTCTTATCCCGATCGACGATGGCCAACCGGATCGAACCATTTTCGCACGCCTGGCGGAAAGGATCGCCGATCCGGCGCGGCCGCTGCGGCTGGGTCGCCTGGCCGGCCGCCTCCTGCCGCGCCTGCTGTTCCACGGCAGCCGCACCGTGGGACGCCGCCTGGCCAAGCGCGAAGATCGGCGCGCGGCCAGGAAGAGAGAAGCCGAAGCCGCGCGACAGCCTGCGCTCAATGACGAGAGTGCGGGGGAAGAGGGGATTCTCGGAAGAGCCGGCCTGCTTGTGGCCGGCGCCCTCGCGCTGATCGTCCTGCTGACGCTCGCCTGGCAATTCACCGGACTGAAGGAGCTGGCGCAGCCCGACCAGATCCGCGCGCTGCTCGAGGGCGTCGAGGGCGAGCCGTGGGCGCTGGGCATGGTCGTCGGCCTGTTCCTGCTGGGCGGCGCCGTGGCCTTTCCGGTCACCATCCTGATCCTGGCGACGGCCGCGGTGTTCGGCCCGTGGTGGGGCATGCTCTATTCGACCGCAGGCGTCGCGGCGAGCGCGGGGGTCATGTTCGCGGTCGGCGCGCGTTTCGGGCAGGGCGTGCCCAAACGCCTGCTCGGCAAGCGCTGGGACAGGCTGCGCGACCGTCTGCAGCGGCGCGGGCTGCTCGCGATGGTCGCGCTGCGCGTCGTGCCGGTGGCGCCGTTCTCTCTCGTCAACCTCGCAGCGGGTGCAGGTTCGATCCGCTTCATCGATTTCGCGCTCGGGACGCTCATCGGCATGGGGCCGGGACTGGCCGCAATCGCGCTGATGGGCGACCGCATCGCCAAGGTCCTGTCCAATCCCAGCGCCGGGCAGATCGCCGTGCTGGCGCTCTGCGTCGCCGGCTGGATCGGCCTGTCCTTCGGCGCACAGGCCATCGTTTCTCGGCTCGGGGAAAGGGCCTCTTGAACTCCGTCCGTCTGATGACCTGGAACATCCACGGTGCCTTCGGTCGCAATCCGCGCTTCGACCTCGATCGCGTGATTGCCCTGGTGAAGAGCCACGCGCCCGACATCGTGGCGCTGCAGGAAATCGATTCGCGGCGTGTCCGCCAGGCCCAGGCCGGCAATCCCTTCGACGTACTCCAAGCCGCACTCGGCTCGCACGGGATCGGCGCCAAGACCGTGGTGACGGCGGACGGCGAGTACGGGCAGGCGTTGATCAGCCGGTGGCCGCTGGAGAACACGCAGATCCACGATCTCTCCTATCCCGAGCGCGAGCCGCGTCGCGCCATCTGCACCGACGTCGCGACGCCCTTCGGGCCATTGCGCGTGATCGCCACGCATCTGGGTCTCACGTTGCGCGAGCGGCGCAGCCAGACGATCGCGCTCCTGAACATGCTGGGCCGGCTCGACCGTCCGACCGTCGCGCTGGGCGACTTCAACGACTGGCTCTGGGCGGGGTCGGTGCGCCGCAGCCTCGCCCGCGCCCTGCCGGGATTCAGCCGCCATCGCACCTTTCCCGCGCGGCTGCCGCTGTTCGAGCTCGACCGCATCTATCTTTCGCCGGCCTCGGCCCTGATCGGCAGCTGCATCGACTACCGCGCGCGGGAGCTTTCGGATCACCTGCCGGTGATCGCCGACATAGAACTCTAGCGTGGCCCGCACAGGCACCGTGGCGATGGAAGCCCGGCAGGTCGAGGGCCTGCCCGAAGGAAAGGATGGGCACGCTGGCGTCCCGACAAGCGCCACGCGACTGCTCCCTTGATCAGCTCGTACAGGAAGCCCGTCCGTCGCGGGTGACGCGCCTTCTCAAGCGGGCTTGATCGGCCTCCGTCAGCGCTTCTTCCTGCTCTTTGCCGCGGTCTTGCGCCTGGCGCCGGTCTTGTTCCGGGCCGCGCTCTTCTTCTTCGCGGCCGTCTTCTTCTTGGCCGGCACCTTCTTGCCCTTCGCGCGCGCCTCGGAGAGGCCGATGGCGATCGCCTGCTTGCGGCTCTTCACCGTGCCGCCCTTGCCGTCCGGACCGCTCTTCAGCGTGCCCTTCTTGCGGCGCTCCATCGCGCGCTCGACGTCCTTGCTGGCGCTTCGGGAATACCTTGCCATGGTTCCTCCTCGACGGTTCAGCGCCTAACGCTGCAGTCGCGCCTTGGCTGCATATTCCCAGGTGAAGACCATCGCCATCGAAACGTGTGGCTCTCCTGCCTGCCCTCTATGCGCGCAGGGGCCGATCGGTTGCCGCCGCCGGCAACTGGTTGCGAGCGGGTGCATTCCTCCGATGCCGGCCTCGAGGAGAGAGCGGCCGGCCTCAACCACGGAGGAATCAATGGCACGCCACGACGACGACTATCGCTTCCGCAACCATCCCTCGCGCGACGATCGCGGCCGGTCCCCTGGCGGCGACGCGCGCGACGAAGAGAGCCGCTACGGCTATGAAGGCGAGCGCGGCGACATCTACCACTATGCACCGAGCGGCCGCCGCGGCAGCGAGCACGGCTCGTCGTACGGCCGCGGTAACTACGAACACGACGACATGTCCTCTGGCGGTGTGGCCGGCGGCGCGCGCGGCTATGGCTACAGCCAAGGCCCCGGCCATGGTGGCGACCGCTACACCGGCCGGGGCGGAGCGCTGGGCGGCATGAGCGACGATATGGGCGGCAGCCATTCCCAGGGAATGGGACGCTACGACCAGGATCACCGCCGAAGCGGCTGGTTCGGCGGTCGCCCCGGCGGGGCGGGGCGCTACGGCAGCGAACATGCGGGCATGGGCGGCGGCTATGGCATCGGCGCCTCGGGTCAGGAACACCATCGCGGCAAGGGGCCGAAGGGCTACACGCGCTCCGACGACCGGATCCGTGAAGACGTCTGCGACTGCCTGACCGACGATCCGATGCTCGATGCCGGCGAGATCGAGGTGGGGGTCAAGAACGGCGAGGTGACGCTGTCCGGTACGGTCTCCGATCGTCTCGCCAAGCGGCACGCCGAGGATATGATCGAGCGGGTGAGCGGCGTCCGGGACGTCCAGAACAACATCCGCGTGAAGGAACGCGATTGGAGCAGGTCGACGGCAAGCACGCCTTGACCTCGGCCTGATGGTGCAGTGAAGGAGGCCCGGTCCGTTCGATCGGGCCCTTGTTCCGTCAAGTCGGAGAGGTGCGCATGTCGCGATGGAGCGGGCGAGGCGGCGCAAAACGCTGAGCGCAACGTGGAGGCATCGCGACCACACGAACAGGAACGGGGTGGGCACCGTCGTGCCGGGATTTCCCCCCAACAGCCAGCGCTCGGCAACGATCTGCTCGGTGAGAGTGAGCGCCTGCGCGCGCCTACTCGGTCATCGCCGGCATGGAGACCAAGCTCGGCGCCCGCCCGCATCATCCTGATCGCCGCGGTCTCGCTGAGCGGGCTCGGTTTGTTGCGTCGTCGAAGGCGCGGGCCATAGTATCGCCCGCCCGCTTGCAGGAGGACGAGGAATGGCCGTACTGCTGAACGAAACCGACCTGATCGATCGCATCCTGGCGCACATCGACGGCAAGACGACGGACAAAGGCAGCGTGGTCTGGCGCGAGCCGGTCGAGAACTATCATTCGCCCGAGCGCTTCGCGGCCGAGATCGAGGTGCTGCGGCGCGTGCCGATGGCCTTCTGTCCTTCGGCGGCCTTGCCCGAGCCCGGCTCCTTCATCGCGCGCACGACGGTCGGCACGCCGCTGCTGGTGGTGCGCGGCACCGACGGGGTGGTGCGCGGGTTCCGCAACGCCTGCCGCCATCGCGGCATGAAGCTGGAGGAGGGCGAGGGCTGCAAGCGCGCCTTTGCCTGTCCCTATCACGCCTGGACCTACGGTCTCGACGGCTCGCTGCGCCATATTCCGGGCGAGGACGGCTTTCCCGGCCTCGACAAGGAAGCGCACGGGCTGGTGCCGGTGGCGGCGGTGCAGGAGAAGAACGGCATCGTCTTCGTGACGCAGGACGCGCCGCTGTCGGATGGACCGCTCGGCGACCTGCCGGAAGTGCTGACCGACGACTACGTCCTGTTCAACAAGATCGAGTTCGACGACAAGGCGAACTGGAAGGTGCTGGGCGAGACCTCGATGGAGGGCTACCACATCAAGGCGCTGCACAATCAGTCGTTCTTCCCCTACGGCTACGACAACCTCAACGTCGTCGAGCTGCACGGCCGCAATTCGCGCATCGTCTTCCCGTTCCGCCGCATCGAGAAGCTGCGCAACATCCCGCGTGAGGAATGGAGCACGCAGGGCCGTATCACCGATGTCCACCAGCTCTTCCCCAACACCCATGTCAGCGTGCTGTCGAGCCACGCCATCCTGATCATCCTCGAGCCGGTGTCGCCGTCGGAGACGCATTGGGTCGTCTACCAGCTCGCGCCGCGGATCAAGAACGGCAAGCCGCTCGACATCGAGCAGGCGCGCAAGGACGCCAACTTCGTGCAGGAGAGCGGCATCCTCGAGGACCGCCACGCCGCCCGCGAGATTCAGGCCGGCCTGGCGTCGGGTGCCAACAGCCATTTCACCTTCGGCCATTACGAACAGGCGATCGGCCACTTCCACCGCCACCTGACGGAACATGTGGAGATGCTGAAGGCGGGACGGAGCGAGCGCGCCCCTGCTCTGGCGGCAGCCGATGGAATCGCGTAGGGCCAGCGCGCACATCCACCCGTTCACTCCGAGGTTCGCATGATCCATACGCTCGTCGTCCGCCAGTTCAGCAAGATGCTGGGCAATCTGCTGGTCATCCTGAACGAAGCCGAAAAGTATGCCGGCGAGAAGAAGTTCGATGTCGCCGTCCTGCTGCAGGCGCGCCTGGCGCCCGATCAGTTCAACCTGATCAAGCAGATCCAAACGGCCTGCGACACCGCCAAGCTCGGCGCCGCGCGTCTGGCGGGCACCGAGAAGGATGCCCCCGTCAACGCTGACACCGAAGCGACGCTGGGCGAGATCAAGGCGCGTATCGAAGGCACCGTCGCCTATCTGAAGGGCTTCACGGCGCAATCGTTCGCCGGGGCGGCCGAGCGCCGCATCACCCAGCCGCGCTGGAACGGCAAGTCGCTCTCGGGCGAGGAATTCCTCGTCCAGCACGTCATTCCGAATTTCTACTTTCACGTCACGACGACCTACGCGATCCTCCGCCACAACGGCGTTCCGGTCGGCAAGCGAAACTACCTGGGCGACATGCCCTATCGCGAACCGGCATAACGCACGGAGGACAATGAACGGAGCAACCGTTCCGGACGCGATGACGTAGACGGCGATGGCGGCACTGGTTTTTCAAGGGAAGAGACATGACAAAGCGGGTTGAAGGAAAAATCGCAGTCGTCGTCGGCGCGGGACAGACTCCGGGCGAAACGATCGGCAACGGCACCGCCATTGCCGGCCTGCTGGCGCGTGAGGGCGCATCGGTCCTCTGCGTCGACAGGAGCGGTGAGCGCGCGGAGAAGACGGCCAAGGACATCTCGTCCACCGGGGCCGTCGTTTCGTCGATGGAGGCGGACATCACGGTGGCCGACGATTGCGCCCGCATCGTCAAGCTCGCCATGACGCGCTACGGCCGCATCGACATCCTGATCAACAATGTCGGCATCGGCGGCGGCGGCGACGCGCAGGCCCACCGCATCGAGGAGCGGGTGCTCGACCGCATCCTCGACGTCAACCTCAAGGGCATGTGGCACACGATCAAGGCGGCGATCCCGGTGATGCGGGCGCAGAAGTCCGGCTCGATCGTCAACATTTCCTCGCTGGCCGCCACCAGCGGTGCGACGCAGATGGCCTACGAGATATCGAAGGCGGCGGTGAACCGGCTCACGACCCATGTGGCGCAGTCGAATGCGCGCTACGGCATCCGCGTCAACGCCATCATGATGGGCTTCATGGACACACCGATGGCTATTTCCGGAATCGCCCAGGCGACCGGCCGCCCGACGGAAGAGGTCCGCGCCGAGCGCAACGCCATGGTGCCGCTGCGGGGCAAGATGGGCTCCGGCCACGACACCGCCTACGCCGCCCTGTTCCTCGCATCAGACGAGGCACAGTTCATCACCGGCGAGATCCTGCGCGTCGACGGCGGCATGGGGCTGGGTCTGGCTTAGCGAGCGCCTGCGAGGGCGCCGTGCGAGATCACGGCGTCGCAAGTGCACGACTGCCCCTTGGGCTCCGGTTTAGCGGCCGCAACACCGAGTTCCCGAGATCCGTACATGGAGCCGTCGGGCTTCGCGAGCTTCCGGGTCCGCCACCATGGGTCAAGCCGTTTCCGATCTTCCTCGTACTGGTACTTTGAAATCTGGATGAAGAAAGCCAGGGGATGGCCGGTGGGCGGCCGGTTTCCCGGCCCCAGCAAGAGAAGGTGGTCTTGACCTGGCTCTCCAGGGGCGAAGGCCCGGCCGTTACCGCGCCTCGGGAATTCGGATGAGGAGTCCGGGAAACGCCATTCGATGTACACGATGGTGTGCTTTCCGCTTTCTCTTTGAAACTCTACTCACGTCATGGCTCGAGGCGGCACCTAGCGCCGCCTGCGGTCATCATATTCGTCCGCAATCACTCTTGCGCGTTGAGAAAGCACCAGCTTGGAGACTTATGGTTGAGCTGGACCGCGCATGAAGGACGAGCGTGATGCACTGGAACTGGAGATTCGATGATGACTCGCGCTGCCGCTTCGAAGCCGCTGGGCGCTAAAGTAACCAAAATGGTTGCTTTCCGGGTCTGGCTTTGGAGCCCCCTCGTTTAGAGTGCGGATCGTCAGCTGCATACCCGCGATGCCCTGACAGCGCCGGAGCCTCGTTCATCCCACTGAACCAATGGGGCTCGACCGGTGGCGATGGTCGGAACCCCACTTGCCGGCCATCGCCTTTGGCGCGGGAGTTCCCCCGAGGCGAGCGGAGCCATGCCCGCGACAGGCCGCGGTTCTCGACGGGTTTTGAGACGAGGCCTCGCCGCGCCCGGTCTGGATCTCATCCAGGCCAATTGCGCTCTTCCAACGACATGGGGGAGCCGTCGTCGCTGCACGAGTTCGCGTAGGAGCGTATGAATGCCTGAACGGCTTCTCTTCCCTTTTCCGTGAGATGAGCAGCCACGCGGCGCTTGTCCGCCTGGTCTGGAATCCGCGAGATCATGCCGTTGCGCTCCAGTTCCTGGATGCGCCGCAGGGCCGAGGTCAAAGGGACTCCAGCCGAGCCCCCCAGCGCGGTGAGAGAGATGCGCTCGCCCTGCCGTTCGCTGACGTAGAGATCCAGCAGGATTTCCCAGCTCGCCTCGACCGTGATCCCCGGCGGTAGATTTTCGCCAGACACGCGCCGAAGCCTTCTCAGGTGATTCAGCACGACGCCCGACAGGGCTCCGACGTCGATGGGCTTCGGCTGGACGCGGCCCTCGGCCGTTCCGTCGAATTGCATCGCGTGGCGCGAGGTCTTCGCCACCCACGAGGACGGCGCCTGCCGCTCCAGCTGAACCTCCCTGACGATCTGTATCAGTCGTCGAAGGTCAATCGGCTTCGTCAGCAGATCGCGGGCGCCGAGCCGGATTGCCTCGATCGCATGATCGAGTTCGGCGCTTCCGCTGATGAATACGATCTCCGGCGGCCTTGCCACGCCTATCTGTCTCAGGCGGTGAGCCAGTTCCAGGCCGTCCAGTTCAGGCATTCTGATGTCGGTAATCATAACGAAGGGTATCGTGCCCCTCAGCAGAGTCTCGAGGGCCTCCCAGCCGGTGCGGGCACCGACACAAACGAGGCCGGCCCTTTTGAGGCCGGCGGTCAGACCGTCGAGACCCGCCGGGTCGTCATCGACGACGAGTACGTCGAGCCTGTCGGCCGGTTGGGCGGTCAGGACGTCCATTCTTCCACTTCCTGAACGATACCGGCCCGCCCGAGGCTGTGTCCTTCCGTTGCGCCGCGGCACGTTTCGATGGCGTCCCACAGCTGCCGGAGATCGATGGGTTTGCGCTGAAACTGCGTCACGCCCAACGATCTCGCTCGCTGTTCGTCTTCGGGCGTGGCATGGCCGGTGAGTACGACAGCGGGAAACGTCCTGTCCGGCCGCCACGCATTTTCGGCCGTCCAGCGAAGAATGTCGTACCCATTCACTCCGGGCATACGCAGATCCGTCACAATTACGGAAATGTACCGATTTGAGCGTAACGCCTCGAGCGCCGTCTCGCCGCGGATACAAGCGACGATTGTATAGAAACGCCCCAAATGCAATGAAAGAATCTCCAATGTGGGACGATCGTCCTCAACCAGCAGAATTTGGGTGCCAGAGTGCCGTGAGCGGCGCCCGCGACCGATCATGAAGATTTCCCCGTCTCACCGAGCCCATGCAATATCCGGGCTACCGCGATGCAACTTATCGCCAAACTGGAGCCAATAACTTTCGTGGAAAACATTAAAGTATGAGAGAGAGCCTTTGAAGTCCTCCCCACCACTAAGTGGTGGCAATGCCGGGGCTTAAGCTGCGTCAAATGAGGAGTCCATAAGCAGGTGCGCATCGCCGATTCGACGTTTGGTGCGCTTTCTGCTCCGGGCGTTACCCGGCTGCAACGCTTGGCCCCATTGTGATCACGATCGTTCGGCGCCGAAACGCTGCGACCCTCTTCATGAGACCCTCTACGTTACATCGGCTTGGCCGTTGGGTTACCCGCTGTGAGGCAATAACCGGATGAAAGTTGAGGTTAAGCCTCTTTCCCCGCTCAGGGGGGCAGCGGGAAGCATGCTCGCCATACTCGCCATATGGTTGCTGACGGGCGCGTTCCTTTGGCAGCAACATAAAGCCAGCATCTGGAATGCAAAAATATCCACCCAGCATCTTTCCGACGTCATGGCCGAACTGGCCGAGCAAAGCCTTACGGTCAATCAACTGGTCATCCAGTCGATGCTCGACTGGATCGCCGAGGAGGAGGTCAAGACCGAGGAGGATTACCGAAGGATAGTCTCGAGCCGGAGCTTCTACGATCGGCTGATCGGACGCACCGCGAAGTTGCCGACCATCGATGTCGCAACGTTTATCGCGACGGATGGTACGTTACTCAACTACACAAGACGTTTTCCGCCACCGCCGATCAAGCTCGCCGATCGCGACTACTTCATCGAGCAGATGAGTGGGAGTGGCCCGCCATACTCGCTGGGCAGAGCGGTTCAAAACAGGGGAACCGGGGAGTGGACTTTTTATCTGGCGAAGGAAGTACGTGTCAGTACGGGCACCAAGGTGGGTGTCGTGATCACCGGCGCCGGAGCATCTTACTTTGCCGCTCAGCTTCGCCGTATGCTTCATCGCCACCAGGGTGACGACCCCCTGCACGGTGGTGCCGCTTTTCTCGTACGCAACGACGGCGTGCTGCTCGCCGCCGCATCCGACGACGCGCCCGCCCCTCACGACGTTTCCCGCCTACGTCGTTGCGGTCACCGACCCGGCCCCCTTGCTGCTCGAGTGGAGGCAGACGGCATGGGCCATGGTTTCGGCGGGCGCGGTGCTTTCGCTGCTGTCGATCGGAATCGGATGGCGGAACTACCATCTCCTCCAGGTCCGTGATCGTGTCCTGCGGCAGGAGGGCGAGCGGCGGATTCTCTCGTCGATTTTCGCATCCCCGCTGGCGCTCGCAGCGCTGGTGAAGGGCGACGGCCGGATCATCTACTGCAACAGCGCCTTTTCGGAGGCTTTGGCTCCGATCATTCGGGACGGTCGGTTGGTTTCCGGACCGGAGGTCGAAGGCAGCGGCGCGCTGGCGGCATTCCTGGAGGACGGCAAATCACGCGCCAACTTCACCTTGCGCGTTCAGGGCCCGGACTGCTCGCCGGCCTACCTGCGGATTTCCGGCGCGCGGGTGGCCCTGGAACTGGGCGACCAGGGGACCGCGCTCCTGGGATACGACGACACGCAGAGAATGAAGTCCGAGGCGCACATCGTCCAGTCTTCCAAGCTGATCACTCTGGGTGAAATGGCCACGGGCATGGCGCACGAGCTCAATCAGCCGCTCAACGTGATCAAGATGGCGGCGCAGGCGGCACTTTTCGAGATCGAAGACGTCGGGGAATCCGCTGCCGGCGCGAACCAGCCCTTCGGCGCTTCCGCGGACTCTGCCGTGTTCGTCAAGGCGCGCTTGCAGCGCGTCGTGGAGCAGGTGGATCGTGCGGCGACGATCATCGACCACATGCGCATTTTCGGCCGGGTGCCGGCAGGCCGGCCACCCGTCATCGATGCCGCGGCCACCTGCCGGTCCGCGCTGCAGTTGATCGGCCATCAGTTGCGTGAGTCCGAGGTCGAGGTCGTGCTCCGTCTGGGAGACGCGCCCCAGCTCGTGAAATGCCACCCGGTGCTGCTCGAGCAGGTCCTGGTCAACCTCCTGCTCAATGCGCGCGATGCAACGGCCGGCGTTCCCGCGGCGGCGCGCAAAATCTGCATCGAAGTCCAAAGCGTCGATCACGAAGTCATCATCATCGTGAGCGACAACGGTCCCGGTATCCCGGCCGCGCTGCGCGACAGGGTCTTCGAGCCATTCTTCACGACCAAGTCGGCAGAGAAGGGAACGGGTCTGGGACTCTCGATATCCTATGGTATCGTACGCGACAGCGGCGGCAGGCTGGAGCTCGTGGACAGTGCAAACGGATGTGTCTTCCGTGTCGCATTCCCGGCCGTGTCCGGGGCGGGAGTGCCGCCCCCGTGAACTTGACGCATCTTCCGGCCCAAACGGTCCTTTTCGTGTCCACGGGCGGAATCTGCCGCGCTCCCATGGCGGCGATGCGCCCGATCCGCTGGCGGTCGATGCCGCCTCGAGCCGGGGCTACGACATTGGCAACATTCGCGTCCGCAAGGTCGAAGCTCGCGACTTCGAGGGCACGACCCTGCTCGCGACGGACACGCTCGTCCCTGCTTTCCTCAGGAACATGGCGCTGCACGGGCTTGGTGACCGTCCACGTTTGCTGCCGCGCTACACGGCGCTGGGCCGGGACAACATCGTGGATGCATTCGGCGGCGCGCCGGTGGACGATCACGTGGCGCTGAATTTTATCGAAGCCTCATGCGAGGCGTTGATGTCGGCGCTTCTCTTGAATCGACGGCTCTGATCGCGGGATCACGCAACTCGTTGCGGTCGCACCTGCTGCGTGAGCGCCGCCTGCCGGGCGCGCAGCTCGTCGCTGGGGCGGATGTCGCGGGAGCGGCCGTAGACGGTCACGGCGAGCAGGAGCACCACGACCATGAAGCCGAACAGGGTCCGATAGGCTTCCTCGGAGCGGGCGCCATCGGGCAGGGGATCGAACGCACCGACGATGACGCCCGACAGGGTCTGCATGCAGGCCACGCCCAGCATCACGCTGGTGTTCATGGTGGCGATGCCACGCCCGATCAGCCGGTCGGGAAAGATCGCACGGCCGTGCGTCATCACCATGGTGCTGGAGGCGCTCAGGAAGCCGATGCCGACGATGGCGCCCACCGCGACCCAGAGCGGCGCTTCCGCCCAGAAGGCGAGTGTCGCCAGGATCGCGGCGATCAACAGCGTGCCGGCGATGGCGATGCGCTTGCGCGTGTCGAACACCCGGTCGAGCGGGCTGATGGTCAGCATGCCGATCTGGTAGGCGATCACCGCAACCAGCAGCACGTTGCCTGACTCGACGCGCGTCAGCCCATGGACTTCGCGCAGGAACGGGCCGCCCCACAGGCCCTGCACGGTGAAGGTGCAGGCGTAGTTGCAGAAATTGAGCGCGATGATGAACTTGAGCTGCGGGTTCTTCATCACCTCGCCCAGACCCTGGATCATCTCCGCCGCCGTTTCCGGCGCGCGCGCGAGGAAGGGATGGCCGGGTGGCGCGTCGCGCACGATCACCCAGACGCCGAGCGCCGCCAGCGCGGTGAAGGCCACCATCAGCCCGAACACGCCGCGCCAGCCGATCATCTCCGTGCCCCAGGCGAGCGGCGTGGTCGCCAGGAGATTGCCCAGCAGTCCCACGGACAGCACGATGCCGGCCAGGGTCGCGAAGCGGTCGGGCGGGAACCAGCGCGAGATCACCACCATGCTGCCGATCAGCATGACGCCGAAGCCCGCGCCCATCAGCGCCCGGCCCGCGAGCAGCTGCGGCCAGGCCGGCGCCAGGGTGAACAGCGTCGCGCCGATCACGGCGACCGCCAGCATGCCGGTCACGGTGCGGCGCGGCCCGTAACGGTCGAACAGGAAGCCGCAGGGGATCTGCATGGCCGAGAAGCCGAAGAAGAACGCGCCCGTCAGCGCCCCCAGCGCTTCCGGTCCGATGCCGAGGTCGCGCATCAGGTCGAGCCCGATCGTGACGTTGGCCGCGCGGAAGAAGTGGCTGGCGACATAGGCGGTCGCCAGGGTCGCCACGATGATGACGGCCTGCCGCCGGATGCCCCTGCTCATGCCGGGCGACATCAAGAAGCGCTTCCTCTTTCCATTACCGCTTTCTCGTCCGGCCGGGCCGGCGGCGCGTTGGTTCGTTGACCTAAGTGCTATCGATAGAGGCGGGGCATCGCAATCGCCGCGCGCGTTGCCATTCCGCCCGCCGGATGCGGTTGCGGCGACACGGCTGCTTCCGTCGGGACACCTGCGGCGGTTACACACACAGCCACCATGGCCTCCCTCGAACCGCCGCCGCTGCGCTTCCTCGAACGACTGGCCATCCATCCGTGGCTGATCGTAGGCGTCACCTGCGCGGGAGCGTTCATTGGGCAGCTCGATGCCAGTATCGTGCAGCTGGCACTTCCGCGGCTGGCGGACGGGTTCGACGTGCCTGTCGATGCGGTGCGCTGGGTCGCCATCGCCTATCTGCTGGCCTTTGCCGCAAGCCTCGCCGTGTCGGGCCGGGTCTCGGAGATGATGGGGCGCAAGCTGCCCTATCTCCTGGGGTTCGCGCTGTTCACCGTGGCCTCGCTGCTCTGCGGCTGGGCGGAGACGCTGGACCAGCTCGTGGCGCTGCGGGCGCTGCAGGGCGTGGGCGGCGGGCTCCTGGGCGCCAACAGCATGACGATCCTGGTGACCGCGGTGCCCCAGGACAAGCGCCCGCACGCCATCGGCTGGTTCACCACGGCGCAGGCGGTGGGCGTCAGCACCGGACCGATCGTCGGCGGCTTCCTGCTCGAGCTGCTGGGTTGGCGTTGGATCTTCTGGGCGGCGGTGCCGTTCGGCCTGTTGGCCTTCGTGCTGGGGTGGCTGGTCCTGCCGCGCTCGCGGGACGAGGACGTGAAGCGGGACGAGACCTTCGACCTCACGGGCGCGGTGTTGTTGGTGCCGGCGGTTGGGCTGGGCGTGCTCGCCCTGACGCAGGTTTCCGTCTGGCCGCTCGCCTCGCCTGCGATGCTGGCCTGTGCCGTCGCGTCGGTTCTGTGCCTCGTGCTGTTCCTGCGCCGCGAGAAGCAGGCGCGCTGGCCGGTGGTCGACATCGAACTGTTCCGTTCGCGCGACTTCTCGGCCGGTTTCGTCGGCGTGGTGATGGGCTACGCGCTGCTCTACGGCATGCTGTTCCTGATGTCCTTCGCCTTCGTGAAGGGGCTCGACAACAGCGCCCATGTGGCGGGGCTGAAGCTCGCCACCATCCCCATCCTGCTGGGGCTGGTGGCGCCGCTCGCCGCGCGGACGGCCGCGCGCTTCACCGCGCGGCGGGTCGGCGTGGCCGGCATGGCGCTCTGCCTGGCGGCGATCCTCGCGCTCGTGGCCATCGCCTTCGGGCCCGACCGGCTGGTGGTGCGCCTGGTCGCGCTCGCGGTGTTCGGTGCCGGCCTCGGCCTGTTCCTGGCGCCCAACAGCCACGCCACCATCGATGCCGCGCCCCCGGGCCATGCCTCGTCGGCCGGCGGGCTGGTCAATCTCGGCAGGGTGCTGGGAAGCTGTCTCGGCGTCTCGGCGGCCTCTTCGACCCTGTCATGGCGCCTCGGCCAGTCCGGCAGTGCCGACCGGATGGGGCCGGCCTTCGTCGAGGCGGTGGCTGGCAGCCTGTTCGTGCTGGCCGCCTTTGCCCTCGTCGCAATCGTGGCGGCGCTGGTGTCCCGGCCAACGGCCGCGGCTTCATGACCCGGCCGTTGCTCCCTCAAGGACATCGAACAGACGAGCCGTGCCGACCGCGACGGGCTCGCGCCGGACGTTGTAGAGGCTCAAGGCGAGCGCGGCGCCGGGCTTTCGATGGCCCTCGATGCTGAGTACATCGTCGCGCTGGAGCATGCGCGTGAAGGTCGCGTCGAGACTTCCGCGCGAGATCCAGGCATCGTCGCCGAAAATGTCCTGCGCGAAGCGGGACAGGTAGGCAAAAGACATCATCGCCGCCGGGATCGCGACGCGCACGCCCAGCGCCTGCGCCAGCCGATCGTGCGTGTGATAATTCTCGGCCGGCAGGCTGAACAGGCGCGACTTCTCCAGCGACATGTCTATGCGGCGGGGCGGAAGCTCACTCGGGGATGTCGCGGCGGGTGTTATGGAAGGCGCTGCCGCGCGCTGCACCTCGTCGCTGCGAATGGCGCAGGTGTGATCGAAGACGGCCAGCGCCGCGTCGTCGGCATCGAAGAACGACGCGCGCATCACGATGAAGTCGCGCCCGCGCCGGCGATATTTCTCCGTCACCGCGACGTCGGCCCGGATCGGGCGGCCGAGGCGAAACGGTCGCAGGAAGCGCGCCGACGACTTGCCGTGCAGGAACGGCGTGCCGACCAGATGGCCATAGCGCTGCCGGAACAGCTCGAAGTGCCCGATCTCCGCCGGCGCGCGCAGGTAGAAGCCCGATGGAAACCACATGTAGGTCGACAGGAACAACGGATGCACGAGCGCATCTGCGGGATCGCCCACCAGCCAGCCGCTTTCGTCCTCGACGGCATAGGCGAACTTGCGCACCTGCTCGATCGCCGGGCTGAAGTAGGTCGAGCCCAGCGGCAGGGGGACGGGCAGGTCGTCGAACGTCGGGGCGGAAATATCGGTCATGTGGCCCGCGAACACGTAAGGGTTCGCGCCGTCCGGCGCAAAGCGGACGCTAAGCTCGCTTCGCTTCGGACTATTTGGGCTTCGCCTTGCACGCCGCCAATTCCCGGCGGCGTTCGGCGTCTTCGAATTCGTGCCGGCTTGCGGGCGTCCGATTGCACCAGTGCACGTGCTGGACCAGGTTGGAACTCCACCGCATCCCTTCGAAGACGCAATCCGACTCCAGCGACTGGGCAAGCTCGACCTGCGATCGTGACCTGGCTGCGTACTCCTTGCAGTTCTTGATTGGAACCGCCCCGAAATCTCCCCGGCATGTCACCAGGGCCTTGCGACGCTCGTCATCCTCACGTCCACGCTCGCGTGGCGACGCGACTTTGCACCACGCCATGTGGTCGGCCGGGTCCGTGCTCCAGCGCCCGCCCGCAAAGCTGCAGCCAGTCGCCATCTGAACCTGGCTCGTCGCCTTTGCCACGTAATCGGGGCAGCTTTCGATGGAGAGCGGGCCGAAGGAGCCCTGGGCAAGGACGGGCGTGACCGCCGACAGCGAGAGGGACGCGGCGCAAACCGCCAAAACCCTGTAATTCATGTCATTCTCTCCACCGTCGCGCCTGTAACGCCACGCCGCCGGCCGCGTTCCGCCGCGTTGAAGGTTCTCGTCACCGCCCCCGGTGCTTCTTCGAGCAATCGCCATCTACTTCGTTGCAAAAGGTTATTGAATAAGTCATGCAGCCTGTCTGGCTTGGACGTATGGTTTGTGACGCTCCGAGGCCCGTTCGGCGTCGGCTTCGACAAGGACTTGGAGTTGAGAGATGAGATACGGGGCGCGCGGTTTGGGGCAGCTTTCCCTTGTTCTCGGTCGACGGCTTGTCGGATTGCTTCCCGGTGTGCTTCTCGGCCTCTCCGTCGTCCTCCCAGCCGGGGCCCAGACCAAGCCCGCCGAGAACGCGCCGCCGGTCGTGCTGGTGCGGCCGGTGGAGGTGCGGACCCTGGCGCCGCAGTCGGAATATGTCGGCCGCCTCGCCGTGTTCGACAAGGTCGAGCTGCGGGCGCGCGTGAAGGGCGTGCTCGGCAAGCGTGAGTTCGCCGACGGCACCAAGGTCGCCGAGGGCCAGCTGCTGTTCACCATCGATCCCACGTCCTACCGCATCGCCGTGAACCAGAAGCGCGCGCTGCGCGACGGCGCGCAGGCGGCGCTGATCAATGCGGACGCGCAGCTCAAGCGCGCGGTCGAGCTGCTGCGCACCAACAACGTCTCGCAGGTCTCCTACGACCAGCGGCTGGCCGAGCAGCTGCAGGCCAAGGCTACGCTCGACGACGCCCAGGCGCAGCTCGACGATGCCGAGTTGCAGCTCTCCTATACGCAGATCACCGCGCCGATCGCCGGCCTGATCGGCCGCTCCAGCGTCTCGCCGGGAAATCTCGTCGGCCCGGAGTCGGGCGTTCTCGCCACCATCGTGAACGAGCGGCAGATCCGCGCCCTGTTCTCGGTCCCCCAGGCGGACCTGCTGAACGTGCGCCGCGACCTGCGCACGGGCGAGCCGCTCGCCGTCCGGTTGCGCCTCGCCGACGGCAAGCTCTACCACGAGAAGGGCAAGGTCGATTTCATCGACGTCGCGGTCGATCCCACCACCGACGGCCAGATGGCGCGCGCGGTGTTCGACAATGCCGACGAGCTGCTGACCGATGGCCAGACGGTGCGGGTGATCGTCGAGGGCAACGAACCGGCCAAGGTGATGGTGGTGCCGCAGGCGGCCATGGCGATCGACCAGACCGGCCGCTACGTCTATGTGGTCGACGGCAGGGGCGTCGTCGAGCAGCGCCGCATCACTATCGACTTCGTGCGCGACGGCATGATCGCGGTGACGGGCGGCCTCAAGGAGGGCGACCGGGTCATCGTGCAGGGCCAGCAGCGGGTGCGCGCGGGCATGGCGGTCGAGGCGCAGCCGGCGCCGGCTCCCGCCGGCCAGCCGAAGCGCTGATCCCATGGGCATCGCCGCCGTCTTCATCCGCCGCCCGCGTCTCGCCTTCGTCGTCTCCGCGATCATGGTCATCGCGGGCCTGCTGGCGCTGGGCAGCCTGCCGATCGCGCAGTTCCCCAATATCGTGCCGCCGGAAGTCACCGTCACGACCAGCTATCCCGGCGCCTCGGCCCAGGTGGTCGAGGAGAGCGTGGCGCAGATCATCGAGCGCAACGTCAACGGCGTCGAGAACATGATCTCGATGAAGTCGACCTCGGGCAGCGACGGCAGCTACGCCCTCAGCGTCTACTTCAAGGTGGGCTCGAACCCGCAGGACCACACGGTCAACGTCAACAATCGCATCAACCGCGCCATGCCGCAGCTGCCCGACGAGGTGCAGCGCAACGGCGTGCTGGTGAAGAAGCAGTCCTCGGCGCTGCTGCAGGTGGTCGCCGTCTATTCGCCCAAGGGCACCCGCGACGCGCTGTTCCTCTCGAACTTCGCCACCATCAACGTGATCGACGCCATGCAGCGCGTGCCGGGCGTCGGCTCGGCCGGCCTGTTCGGCGGGCTCGACTACGCCATGCGCGTGTGGCTCGACCTCGACCGCATGTCGAGCCTCGGCGTCACCTCGCAGGACGTCGTGGCGGCGATCGAGGCCAAGAACATGCAGGCCGCCGTCGGCCGCGTCGGCGCCG
Organism: Rhodospirillales bacterium 24-66-33; assembly: GCA_002281855.1. GTDB lineage: Bacteria > Pseudomonadota > Alphaproteobacteria > Reyranellales > Reyranellaceae > Reyranella. The sequence continues at coordinate 33,973 of NCHQ01000032.1, forward strand.
CGCCGCTGCTCGACGGCGTCGATTTCCAGATCAACATCACGGCGAAGGGCCGGCTCACCTCGCCGGAGGAGTTCGGCAACATCACCGTGCGCGTGAACCCGGACGGCGCGCTGCTGCGCATCCGCGACATCGGCCGGGTCGAGCTGGGCTCGGCCAATGCCGACGTGACCACGCGCTACAACGGCAAGCCGGCGGCCGGCATCAACATCTACCAGCTCGCGGGTGCCAATGCGCTGGCCACCGCCGAGGGCGTGCGGCAGGTGCTGAAGGAGGTCGAGGACCGGCTGCCCGAGGATGTCGCCCTGGAGGTGATGTACGACACGACGGTGTTCGTCGAGGCGACGATCCACAGCGTGGTGAAGACGCTGATCGAAGCCTTCGTGCTGGTCGCGCTCGTGGTCTTCCTGTTCCTGGGCAGCGTCCGCGCGACGTTGATTCCCATCATCGCCGTGCCGGTGGCGCTGATCGGCACCTTCGCGGTGATGCAGATAATGGGCTTCTCGCTCAACACCGTGTCGCTGCTGGCGCTGGTGCTGGCCATCGGCATCGTGGTCGACGACGCCATCGTCGTGGTCGAGGCGGTTGAGCACAAGCTGGAGAAGGAGCCGCATCTCACGCCGGCCGAGGCCACCGAGAAGGCAATGGCCGAGGTCACGGGACCGATCATCGCCATCACCCTGGTGCTGCTCTCGGTCTTCATCCCGACGGCCTTCATGCCGGGCATCGCCGGCAAGCTCTACCAGCAGTTCGCGCTCACCATCTCGGTCGCCATGGTGATCTCGGCGGTCAACGCGCTGTCGCTGTCGCCCGCGCTGTGCGCCCTGCTGCTCACCCGTCGCGCCGCGCCGCGCGGCCTGATGGCCCGCATCCAGCGCGGCCTCGACGCTTCCCGCAACGGCTACCTGAAGCTGGCGACGCCGCTGATCCGGCGCAGCGTGCTGGCGGTCGGCCTGGTCGGCCTGTTCGCGCTGGCGACCGGCGGGCTGCTTCGGATCGTGCCCACCGGCTTCCTGCCCGAGGAGGACCAGTCCTCCTTCATGGCCGAGATCCAGCTGCCCGACGCCGCCTCGACCAGCCGCACCCTCGAGGCGGTGACGGAGGTCGAGGCCATGCTGACGGGTCAGCCCTGGCTGCAGAACTTCTTCACCGTGAGCGGCACCAGCCTGCTCGACGGGCTGAACCTGCCCAACCGCGCCATGATGATCGTCTCGCTCAAACCCTATGCCGAGCGGCCCGGCCACGACCTGTCGGCCTTCGCGGTGCTGGAGCGGCTCAACAAGGCGTTCCAGCGCGTGGCCGCGGCCAACATCTATGCCTTCAACCCGCCGCCGATCGCGGGGCTGGGCAACTCCGCGGGCTTCGAATTCGAAGTCCAGAGCCTCACCGGCGCACCGCCGGAGGAGATCGTGGCGGTGGCGCGTGGCGTCATCAACGCGGCGCAGGCCGCGCCCGAGCTGGCCGGTGTCTTCACCACCTACAGCGCCTCGACGCCGCAGATCCGGCTCGATCTCGACCGCGACCGCGCCGAGACGCTGGGCGTCGCCATCCCCGACATCTTTTCCGCGTTGCAGACCGCGATGGGCAGCCGCAACGTCAACAACTTCAACATGTTCGGCCGCACCTGGACGGTGCGCGTGCAGGCCGACGCCGCCGACCGGCGCACCATCGAGGATGTGAACCGCGTGCGCGTGCGCTCGTCGAGCGGCACCCTGGTGCCGCTGCAGGCGATGGCGACTCTGGAGCTCACGACGGCGCCCGCCACCATCAACCGCTACAACAACCTGCGCTCGGTGACGCTGAACGGCGCGCCGGCCGCCGGCTATTCCTCGGGCGACGCGATCGCGGCGATGGAGCGGGTGGCGCGCGCCAGCCTGCCGCCGGGCTACGGCTTCCAGTGGGCGGGCACGGCGCAGCAGGAGAAGGAGGCGGGCAGCCAGACCGGCTTCGTGCTCGCGCTCGCGGTTCTGTTCGCCTACCTGTTCCTGGTCGGCCTCTACGAGAGCCTGGCGCTGCCGGTGGCGGCGCTGCTGTCGGTGATCGTCGGCCTGTTCGGCGCGCTGGCCGCGCTGTGGCTCACCGGCCTCGCCAACAACATCTACGCCCAGATCGGCATCGTCGTGCTGATCGCGCTGGCGGCCAAGAACGCCATTCTGGTGATCGAAGTGGCGATGCACGAACGGGCGGGCGGCAGCGACCCGGTGACGGCCGCCACCTCGGCCGCTGGCCAGCGCTTCCGCGCCGTCATGATGACCTCCTTCGCCTTCATCCTGGGCCTGGTGCCGCTGGTGATCGCCTCGGGCGCGGGCGCGGCGACCCAGCGCGCGGTCGGCACCGCCGTATTCGGCGGCATGCTGGCGGCCTCCTGCCTCGGCATCTTCGTGATCCCGGGCCTCTACGTCGCCTTCGAGAAGATGCGGCGCGCGGTGCCCGGGATGCTGCGCAAGCCGTTCGCGCGTGCCCGGCGGCCCGGAGACCGGCCGGGCTGAACTCAGCCCGGTATCAGCCGTTCCTTGATGCGGCCGGCGCGCTCGCGCAGCCGCTGGCGCAGGCCGCGCAGCAGGCCGCCGTTCGACATCGCCTCGAACACGTCCTCGGCCCCTTCGGGGTCGAGCACCTGGTTGTCGGCCAGCCATTTCTCGACCTCCTCGAGGTCGGGAATTTCGTAGGGGCGCAGCGAGCGGCCCTTGCCGCGCAACGTCTCGACGGCGCCAATCAGCGAACCCTTGGTCTCGATCGCGGCGGCAACCTCGGCCGCGGGGACGCCCAGATGCTCGGCGAGCAGGCTGTCGCGCAGGGAGCGGATCTGGTCCGCGGCGCCCTCGTTGCCGGGATGGGCGGCATCGATCGTGACGTCGCATTCGGTGTCGAGACGCATCGAGCGGTTGTTCATGTTCGACGAGCCGACATGCAGCACCTCGTCGTCGACGATCGTCATCTTGGCGTGCACGTAGATCGCCTCGCCCTGCGCGGTGTAGGGATGATAAAGGCGCAAACGCCCGTGCCGGTCGAGCCGGTGCAGCGCCCCGTAGAGCCGGGCGCGCGCCGTATCCATGGCGACCGGCTCCAGCCAGCCCTGCGACCTGAAGGGATTGACCAGGACGATCTCCGGCCCGTCGGGCTCCTCCAGCCGGTGGGCGATCGCCTCGGCGATGCGGCGCGACGCGAAATACTGGCTCTCGGCATAGATGTAGCGCCGCGCCCGCGCGATCAGCGCGAGATAGGTCGCCTCGATCTCGCGCACCGCCGCCTCGCCATCGCCTTCCGGTCGCGAGCGGCAGATCGCAACGGAGATGTCGCGGAACCCCGCGTCGAGCCCGTCGGGCCAGCAACCGCCGCCACCCTCCACCGGCGCGAGTTCGGCGCCGCCGGCCTTCCGCCAGCGATGCCGCGACAGCTCGCCCAGCGCCGCCGCCACCGGGCCTTCCAGGATGGTGGTCGCGTCGTGCCAGGGCGCGTAGGGGCTGCCGCCCGGGCCGACGCGGCGCGGATCGTCGTCGCGATGCTCCGGCGTGTCCCAGCGGTTGCTGGTCATGTCGATGCCGCCGCAGAAGGCCAGGCAGTCGTCGATCACGACGATCTTGTGATGGTGCGAGGCGCCCAGGGTCGCGGCGCTGTCGAGTCGCGTGTGGATGCGCCGGTGGGCCATCCAGCGCATCAGGGTGAAGATCGTGGTGCCGCGGACCAGGGTCTTCACCGCACCCATGTTCCAGCGCAGCAGAAACACTTCCAGCTCGGGATTGCGCTTCACCAGCCACAGCACGAACTCGCCCAGGGTGCGCGGCTCACCCGGGAGGCGCTCGTCGGAGAGTTCGATGCGGGCGTCGAAGTCCCAGCCGATCAGCATGATGCGCTTGCGGGCCTTCAGCATCGCCTGGCGGCCGACCTCGAAATAGGCCTTCGCATCGACGATCAACCCGGCCCGCGTCGCTTTCTCCCGCCGCCAGAACAGGGCCCTGTCGGTGCCGTCGTCTGCTTCCATTCGATCAGTGTACGGCATGGCGCGGCCAGGAAGGAGGAGTGAACGCCGGGCAGATCAGAAATGCCAGGCGAAGCGCAGCGTCGCGCTCTGGTTCAGGTACGACGTCCCCGTCGAGAGCCCGTAGGCGGCCTTGGCCTCGAATCCATGAGCGCGATAGACCTGCAGTCCGGCTTCCAGGGTGGCGAGGACGTTGGGGGCAGAGACCGTCGCCTGGAATGCGCCCACCCCGGCCAGCGGGCCGGAGACGAACCAGGTCTGGAAACCCGAGCTGCTGTCGGGGAGCACCGTCGCGCCCGCCACGAGGTAGGGCCGCAGGATCGTGGCGTCGGCAAAGTCGATCCGGCCGCCGACTTCCAGTGCCGGCGCGATGGCCGGGCGAACCGTGCTCTCGCCGCCGAAACCCATCGCCAGACCGGATCCGCCGGACTCCTGGAAGGCCGGCCGGTTGAAGTAACGCAGCTCCAGGTCGAGGCGCGGCCGCAGATACCAGCCGTCGAAGGGAAGCTCGTAGGCGCCGCGCAGCCGAACGCTGCCGCCATAGGAGGTGGTCGCGCCGGTGATCTGGCCGGCTTCGCGTTGCAGCGCGTTGACGCTGGCGCCGAAGGCGAGGCCAGCCGCCAGCAGCCACGGACCGCGCACCAGCTTGAGCGCGATGGCGCCGTCGTAGGTCTGGCCGGTGCTCGACACGTATCCGCCGCCGGCCTGACCCGATGCGAACCCGATCCCCAGGAAGCCTCCGAGGAACCAGCCCTCGGCCACCTGCTTCTGGCCGCCGACCCGATAGGTGGCCGCCTGGGACGTGCCGGCGGCATCGCCGGACCCTTGGCTCGTCCACTGGCCGGACAGCGTGCCCCACAGGCAGCCATCCTCGGTCAGCAGGAGCGTCCCGCCGGCGAATACCGGGCAACTGAAGGCCGGCGTCGGCGAGACCGCGGCGCCGGCGGCCGCACCCGCCGCCGCAGCGGCCGAGGCGGTGGTTCCGCCCGAGCCCAGGGCACCGACGATCATCGCGCTCGCCACCACGACGTCGGCGACGATCGTCGCATCGCGCGGGGGCAGGCCCTGCGAACCGAGCGCGCTCTGCAACGTCGAATCGATTTGCGCGATCGTCCCCGGCCGGCGAATGTCGTCGGCCCCGGCAGGATGTGCGCCCATCACGAATGCACCGGCCAACGCCAGCAGGCCGATCTTTCGCATGGTCCACGCCCTCTCGACTGCCCGAACGCCCGTCGATGCAAGCTGTCGGCATCGACGTTTCCGCGGTCGTCCTCTCGCATGGGACGAGACCGGCGCCAAGCAAATACGGTCCCCGTCTGGTCCGGGTCGGAGCCGGTAGTCCGTCCATCGCTGTCTCGGTGCTGGGGAGCCGCGGCCGTGGTATCTGGAGGCATGGCAACGACGGCATTGCGCGAAAAGTTCCAGAACCTCTATTTCGGCGACGGACCGGAAGCGCGACGGTTTCGTTACGGTCTCGTGGGCTTCGACCTCGCCACCATCGGCCTGTTCTTCGTCGCGCCCTTCGGCGGCCAGCAGACGTGGATGATCGCCCTCGACCTCGCCCTCGGCATCCTGCTGTCGGCCGAGTTCGCGGCGCGGCTCTGGGTACAGCGGCGGCCGCTGCGTCATCTCTTCAGCCTATCCTCGGCGGCGGACCTGATCGTGATCCTGTCGCTGCTGCTGCCGGTGTTCATCGAGAACCTGGCCTTCCTGCGCATCGCCCGCGCGCTGCGCCTGCTGCGCTCCTACCACCTGCTGCGCGACCTGCGGCAGGACTCGGAGTGGTTCCGGCGCAACGAGGACATCATCCAGCGCACGGTCAATCTCGGCGTCTTCATCTTCATCGTGACGTCGGTGGTCTACGTCACCCAGCACAACATCAACCCGAACATCGCGACCTACATCGACGCGCTGTACTTCACCATCACGACGCTCACGACCACGGGCTTTGGCGACATCACCCTGACCGGGCCCGGCGGGCGGCTGCTCGCGGTGATCATCATGGTGGTGGGAGTCGGCCTGTTCCTGCGCCTGCTGCAGGCCATCTTCCGGCCCAACAAGGTCCGCTTCGAATGCCCGTCCTGCGCGCTGCTGGTGCACGACCTCGACGCGGTGCACTGCAAGCATTGCGGCATCGTTCTTCAGATCCCGAACGAGGGGATTTAGAGCGAAGCACCCGTCGTCCCGACCGGAGCGAAGCGGAGTGGAGGGACCTTCTCTCCTCAGTCTGACAGCCTTTGGTGGAGAGGAGGTCTCTCCGCTTCGCGCTGCGCGCTTCGGTCGAGACGACGGAAACTCGCTGGGATGCTCTACAGCGCCGGCCCCGCAAGAATGCTCCGCGCTTCCACCGCGATCGTCTCGGCGATGGTGGCGTAGCTGTCGGCATAGGCCGAGCCGTCGCGCCACACCGCGGCGAGGGAGCGGCTGGCGGTCCAGCCGGCCATGGGGAGGCGGGTGACCATGTCGGCGCCGCCCACTTCCGAGCGCAGATAGAGTTCCGGCAGGATGGCGAAGCCCAGGCCCGAGCCGCACATCTGGCGCAGGCTGTCGAGGCTGGTGCCCTCATAGTCCTCGAGCAGCGTGGCCTTGAGGTCGTCGCAGATCTCGCGCGCCTGGCGGTGGGCATGGTGGCGACGGTCGAGGCTGAGGAAGCCGATCCCCGCCAGGTCGCCGCGGCGCACTTTGGCCGAGCGGCCCAGCGGATGCTCGGGCGGGCAGACGATGTGCAGCGGCTCTCGGAACAGCGGCTCGATGTGCAGGTCGCTGCCGGAGACGGGCAGGGGCGACAGGACCATGTCGAGCGCGCCGCGCGCCAGCTCGCGCACCTGCTCGTCGGGAATGCCTTCGCGGATGTAGAGCCGCAGGTCGGGGAAGCGCCGGTGCAGCGAGGCCACGATGCGCGGCATCAGGTAGGGGCCGAGCGTCGGCGTGACGCCGAAGCGGATCGTGCCCGCGATGCCGGCCCGCGAGCGCCGCACCATGTCCTCGGCATCCTTCACGTCGAGCAGGATGCGCCGCGCGCGCGTCACCAGGTCCCGGCCGATCGGCGTGAGCTGGACAGGGCTCTCGTTGCGCTCGACCAGGGTCACACCCAGCCGCGCTTCCAGCGCCCGCACCTGCTGGCTGAGCGTGGGCTGGGCGATGTGCACGGCGTCGGCGGCCCGCCGGAAATTCCGGGTGTCGGCCAAGGCCACCAGATAGGAGAGCTGGCGCAGCGTGGTCATGGCGGGCTCACGGCAGGGCTATCGCATGTCACCCGCTCACCCGTCGTCTCGACCGAAGCCGAGCCCCTCGAGTACCTCGGGATAAACTCCGCGAGGCGGAGTGGAGAGACCTTCTCTCTACGATTAGCCGGCTTTTGGTAGAGCGAAGGTCTCTCCACTCCGCGCTGCGCGCTCCGGTCGAGACGACGGAATATTTCGCGTGCGATGGTCCTGCGACTCCCGGGGCGAGGGGGTGATAGTCCATGGCTATCAACTCTGCTCCATTTTTTCTATTTCTACAATCGACCGCCGCCGCCCATCTTCGCCCTCTCACCCGCAGAGGACGAACCGACATGCGCCGCCCCACCCTTCGGACCCCGGTATGACCGAGCTTCTGGTCCAGCCCTTCCTCGGCACGCCGGTCTGGTTCTGGCTGGCGTTCGTCTCGCTGGTGGCGGCGCTGACCGCCTTCGATCTCGGCCTCCTGCACAAGGAGGACCGGGTGATGGGCATTGCGGAATCGCTGAAGCTCTCGGCCTTCTACATCTCGATCGCGCTGGCCTTCGGCGCCTGGGTCTGGGTCGAGAAGGGCGCCGAGCTCGGCATGCAGTACTACACCGGCTTCTTCATCGAGAAGGCGCTGTCGATCGACAACATCTTCGTCATAAGCCTGATCTTCACCTTCTTCGCCATCCCGGCGAAGTACCAGTACCGCGCGCTGCTCTGGGGCATCATCGGCGTCATCGTGCTGCGCGGCCTCATGATCGCGGCCGGCGCGGCGCTGGTCAGCGAAGCCTACTGGGTGCTCTACCTCTTCGCCGCCTTCCTGATCGTGACGGGCATAAAAATGTTCTTCACGAACGACCAGGAGCCGGACCTCGCCAACAACGCCGCCATCCGCTGGATCTCCACCCGCATGCGGGTGACCAAGGAGCTGCACGGCGACCGCTTCTTCGTCTCCGCGCCCGACGAGCGCACCGGCCGCATGGTCCTGGCCGCGACGCCGCTATTCCTCGCCCTGGTAGTGATCAACCTGGCGGACCTGGTGTTCGCGGTGGACTCGGTGCCGGCGATCTTCGCCATCACCACCGATACGTTCGTGGTCTACACCTCGAACATCATGGCGGTGCTGGGCCTGCGCGCCCTCTACTTCGCGCTCTCGGCCATGATCGACCGCTTCCACTACCTGAAGCACGCGCTGGCCGCGGTGCTGGTGTTCATCGGCTCCAAGATCTTCGTCTCGGATTTCCTGCTGGACGACGCGAAGTTCCCGCCCGTCGCCAGCCTCGCCGTCACGATCGGCCTGATCGCCACCGGCATCGCCTGGTCGATGTGGAAGACGCGGGATCCGGCGGCTCAGCGCCGCTGATCGCGACCTATATCGACGCGGTGCACCGCAGGCATTGCGGAATCGTACTGCAGATCCCGAACGAGGGTATTTGAGCGAGATCCGCTATATTGGGGGTCGCCGCGAGGCCCCGGAGACTCGGCAAGACCGATAAAGACCATTGCTGTCTAACTGAGTCGAACGACGTCTTTGCCATTGAATTTCCCGATTCTTCGCCAGCCTTCGACCTAGGGAGCTTGCCGGCCATCAGTCGGGAAGGAGCGCGCAGCCCGTTACGCCTGTTCGGATCCACAAGCAGCCAGAACTGCGGCGCGGCTTTGGGTGCATACCGTTCACGCACTTCCTCACAATGCGTCCAAGGCTGTGGGAAACTGGTGGGCAGCCTCCTCTTCGACCGTTTCGGCCATTGCACCCCTAGGCAACAAATCTGCGGAACTGCGATTGTTCGCGCCATAGTTTGGTTGGAAGATCGCAAGTGGGGGCCACATGAAGACCTGTGAAATCGACATCTCCTCGATCGCACGAGAAGATGTAAAAAATATTGACCTTTCAAACGTCCACATTGCGCAAGTGTACATAACGCTTTGGAGTGTCGGCGTCACAAACGACCATCGAGATATATGTGAAGATTATGTTGAGGCGTCGTGGGCGGCAGAGAAACTGGCAGCTGCCGCCGGCCATGCAGAAGTGACTGAGGAGTACCTGAGGGAGGGCAACAAGACTCGTTTGAAGATTACGCTGACCAACCTCAAGCCGTTGTTCGTCGAGAGTTTGAGTGAAGTTCTTGTATATTTTGGTGCATGGCGAGTCGACGGTAGCGATCAAACCGAGGAGTTCAAAGCGGTCCAGAAAGCTGTTCTTGATTATGAAGAGTCCTTGCCTCCTCCGAATCCTGCGCTTCCTGAATTGATAGATGGCTACTTCGCCAATCTGATTAACGGTGCTTACTATCAAATTCGCGCGGATATGCCTGACATCTATCGAGAGCAAATTGGCAAGCACCCAGAGCGCGAACTAGGTTTTTACAAGAGCGCATATAGCGGTCGCCTCGGCGGCAACTGCTACCCAGGCGCGAGAGTTGTTTGGTACATCCAAGCGGCACACTTCTTGTGTTGAAGGACGGTACCCATAGTCACGTATTGTACGATACTAAACCGCTCAACTTGGAGCAGACGAAAGTACTCTATGAGAGCTTGGGCAACGCACTGCAATTGGTGGGAGATGCGGTTGGTCTGCCAAGCGGACCTGGGGTCGATTGGGCCGCTCTTGATGATGAGCAGTTTGAGCAGCTTTGTTACGACGTCATTTACGCTCATCCAAAATTTGATTCGGCCACAATTCGAAAATTGGGTAACTCCCGCTCAAGAGATGGTGGTCGGGATATCGAAATCTGGGAGATGCCACTGGTGCGCGGTGGTCATCGAAAGAAGTGGATTTTCCAATGCAAGCTAACAAAAGGAAAATCCCTGGGAGCAACAAAGATTACAGATATTGGTGACATGCTTGACCAAGCTGCAGCCAATGGTTTTGGTGTGATGACATCGACTTTGATTGACGCAACGCTTTACACAAAACTAGATGAGGTTTGCGGGCGGCGATCGGTCGCGCAGCTTAATTTCTCTTCTCTTGAGCTGAATCGAGCGATTATGAGAAATGCTTCACTACGGAACAGATATTTTGCAAGCTGATTATGGTGGCAGGCGTCAAAGCCCAACCTGAAGAGACCGAGGGCTTCACCACACGGGATCCATAAGAAAGTTCCGGGCAAGATGCTGGTGTGTAGGTGTTCACGAGTGGCGCGGGCGCAGGAAGCTGTCCCCGAGGAGATCGCTTCGGTCCACAGTAACATCGGTTGAATGGGCTGCGGCTTCCAATGCACCACAGCGGAGCCCATTCACAGCCTCAACCTGTCAATGTTTCTTGTGGCGTGCGGTGGCAAAGATGGTGCTCGTCCCCGATCTTCGAGGCGAGCCCTAGTGGCGCTCCTTAGAGTGAGGTGGCGTGCTCCGGGTCTAGACGGAAAGGCTCTAGTCCGCGCTCGCCACCACCGCCAACGCCTGCGTCAGATCCGCAATCAGGTCATCCGGATGCTCGATGCCCACCGACAGCCGGATCGTCGTGTCCAAGACGCCGATGCGGTCGCGGACTTCGAGCGGGACGCCGGAGTGGGTCATGGCGGCGGGGTGGCTGGCCAGCGATTCCGTGCCGCCGAGGCTCACCGCGAGCTTGAAGATTTTCAGCGCGTTCAGGAAGGCGAAGGCTTCCTTCTCGCCGCCCTTGATGTCGAAGGAGAAGGTCGAGCCGGCCCCGGTGCACTGGCGGTCGTAGAGCGCCTTCTCGGGCGAGCCCGCCGGCAGCAGGCCGAGATAGTGGAGCTTCGCGACGCTGGGATGGGCCGCGAGCCAGTCGGCGACCAGGCGGGCGTTGGAGTTGGCGCGCTCCATCCGCAGCCCCAGCGTCTCCAGCGAGCGGCCCAGCATCCAGCAGGAATGCGGGTCGAGCTGGGTGCCGAGGCTGCCACGCAGGGCGCGGATCGGGCCCATGATCTCCTTTCGGCCCATCGACGCGCCGGCGATCAGGTCGGAATGGCCGCCGACATATTTGGTGAGCGAATAGAGCGAGACGTCGGCGCCGTGGTCGAGCGGGCGCTGGAACACCGGCCCCAACAGGGTGTTGTCGCAGACCAGTACCGGCGGGCCGCCGGCCTGGGCGGTGCCGATCTCGTCGGCGAGGCGGCGCAGCAGGGCGATGTCGACCAGCGTGTTGGTCGGGTTGGCCGGCGTCTCGATCATGATGACGGCGACGCGGCCGCCCTGGGTGTCGGCCAGCTTGCGGGCCTCGGTCGCGGCGGCGCGGACTGCGTCCTCGTCGACGCCGTCGATGAAGCCCACCGCGCCGATGCCGAAGCCCGACAGGGTCTTGGCCAGCAGGGTTTCCGTGCCGCCATAGAGCGGCTGCGAGTGCAGCACCACGTCGCCCGGCCGTGCGAAGGCGAGCAGCGTCGTGGAGATCGCCGACATGCCGGAGGAGAAGAGGGCGCAGGTCTCGGCGCCCTCGTAGACCGCCAGCCGGTCCTCGACGATCTCGCTGTTGGGATGGTTGAAGCGCGAATAGACGAGGCCGGCGGCGCTGCCGGCGGGCGGCGTCTTGCGGCCCGCGGCATAGTCGAAGAAGTCGCGGCCTTCCTCGGCCGAGCCGAACACGAAGGTCGAGGTCAGGAACACCGGCGGTTTCACCGCGCCTTCCGACAGCGCCGGGTCGTAGCCGTAGCTCAGCATCAGCGTCTCGGGCTGGAGCTTGTGGTTGCCGATATGGGTGCGGTACGGGCGCGGCGCGGTCATGGCGTGTCTCCAGTCGGAAGGGCGGGCCTCGTTCGCATGATGACGGCAAGGTGTGTCGAAACGGTGTGCTCTCCTCCGTCGTCTCGACCGGAGCCGAGCTGCGGTCGGGACGACGGTTACGCGCCCATCAACGCCGCGATCTCGGTGCGGACGCCGGCCGAGCGGCGGTAATACTGGTGCGAGCCGGCGAAGCCGGTGTCGTAGTCGGTGAAGCCGCTGCAATCGACCCTGCGGTAGGTGGCGGGCGGGAACAGGAGGGCGTCGCCGCCGCCGCGCGGCCCGTCCTGGCCGAGACGCCGGCAGAAGTTCAGCGTCTCACTCAGCCCGTCGAGCACCTGGTCCCGGCGGCTATGGAGGGTCGTGATGCGCCGGCCCAGCCGGCAGAGCGGCGCCAGGCTGTTGGTCACGGAAGCGTCGAAGGCATCGTCGACGATGTCGGCCGCAGCCAGGAAGATGTGGTCGAACATCTCGGCATCGCCGTTGCCGTTGTCGAACCAGGCCTGCACCGCCGCCTGCAGCGCGAGGTTGCCCATGCTGTGGGTCAGCAGGAAGGTCCGCCGTCCGTTCGCGCGCGCCTTCTGGAGGATGGGCAGCAGGTTGGCCAGGAAGCGCATCAGCGGCAGGCCCGAGCCGCCGGCCATCCGCTGGTCCGAGCGGTAGGGCAGGGTCGGGAAGGGGACCGTGAACAGCTGGCCGCGCGAGGGCCAGCTGAAGGTGACGACGGTGGTGTCCGCCTCGCTGACGCCCGAGGCGGCCAGCCATTCGCGGTTGAAGGCCGCGCGGGTCAGCGCGTTCTCGAAAGTGTTGGCGAAGCCGTGGATGAAGACCAGGATGTTGCGCCCGCCCTCGGCCAGGTCGTCGATCGCCGTCTGGCTGAAGCCGCCCTTCTGCAGGTCGTGCAGCGAGCGGATGGCGCCCACCGTGTCGGCCGTCAGCCCGGCGCTGTCGACGAAGGCCGTGCCGTAGGTCACCTGCAGCGGATTGTCGGGCGCAACCATGCTGAACGTGTAGTTCTCGGGCCGGTCCGCCGGATGGTTGGCGATCCGGTTGGTGGCGAAATAGACGGTAGTCGTCATGATGCTCTCCCCGCACGCTGCGTGCGAGCGTGATCGTGGGCCGATTCCTGTCAATGTGCATCCCTGCACATCACGGCGATACTTTCGTTATGTGCGAAACCACACGAGAGATGCACTCTCAGATTGCAGGCAAATCTGCGCCGCGATATGTGTCGTCCGTCGGCACGCTATTGGCGAGCAGTTTGCTGCCGACGCAATACCGGAAACACAGACTCGAACAGGGTCTGACCGGCCTTGGGGGCAGCGTGGCGTTTCGGGCGGGCTTCGTTCAGGCGACTTGCGGCGGCGGGCCGGGCAACCGGCCGATCCGCCGTGCGACGTTCGCCGTCCGCCGTCTCGCCACCACCCCGGTCCTCGACCCCAACCCTTCCCGCTTCGCTTCCGTCGCGTAGGACATACCCATGCCTGGCACAGCCACGACCATCCTCATCGACGGTACGCCGACCGATGGCGCAGACCCGTGGACCGACAGCCTGGTGGGCGGCGGTGCCTGGAAAGACAATGACGGTGGGACCGTTACCATCCAGTGGACGGCCTTCCAGGGCACGATGGACGGCCAGAACTCCTATAGCTGGACGTCGCACGCCCTCAACGGCCTGCGCGAGGCGCTGTCGCTCTGGGAGAGTGTGGCCAACATCGACTTCGTAGAGGTGTCGAGCGCCGCCACTGCCGACGTGAGATTCTGGTGGGGTACCGAGGCCCAGGCGGGCGGCGCCGGCGTGCTCGGGTGGAGCGATCTCGTGGGCTTCGAAGACTACTACGAGAACCCGGCCTCGGAGACGCGCGACATCCTGTTCAATGCGCAGGATTCGGCCTTCTCGGGTGCCTTGGGCAAGGGAGGCCTGGGCCTCCTCACGATGGTCCACGAGATCGGCCATCTGCTGGGCCTCGCCCATCCGCACGATGGCGGACCGGCGTCGGACGCGACGACGTTTCAGCTCGTCGACAATCCCTATGACATCGGCAATGGCGGCCTGAACCAGGGCATCTACACGGTCATGAGCTACAATTTCGGCTGGCCGTCGCACGTACCCGACCACACGGCCGAATCTTGGGGGCTGACGTACGGTCCGATGTCGCTCGACATCGCCGCGATCCAGACTATCTACGGTGCCAACACGACCTACGCGGCCGGCGACGATGTCTACTTGCTGCCTAAGGCGCCCGGGTCCGGTACCTATTGGGCCAGCATCTGGGACACCGGCGGCATCGACACGATCTCGGCTGTGGGCGTGACCACCAACACGACGATCGATCTGCACGCGCCGACGGACGCTATTGACGGTATCGCGCTCGCCTCCTTCTCTCGCTACGAGGGCGACATGCTCGGGGGCTACACGATCGCCCGCGGCGTCGTGATCGAGAACGCAATCGGCGGCAGCTCCAACGACTGGCTGTACGGAAACGAGGTCAGCAACCGTCTCGAAGGCGGTGATGGCAACGATCGGCTGGACGGCCGGGAGGGCGCCGACACGATGATCGGCGGCGCCGGCGCCGACGGCTACTACATCGACGATGTCGGCGACGTGATCGTGGAGCTTGACGGCAGTTCCGGTATCGACTGGGTCATTTCCACGCTGGACGACTATACGCTTGGCGCAAATGTCGAGGACGTGAGCCTGGAGGGATCCTGGGGTTCGATCAACGCCAAGGGTAACAGTCTGGCCAACGCCATAAGGGGCAATGAGGGCGACAATATCCTCGACGGCGCCGGCGGAGCCGACACTCTCGATGGCCGCGACGGCAACGACCGGCTGGTCGTCAGCGATCTTTCGTTCGCAAAAATCGACGGCGGCGCGGGGAGCGACACATTCGCTCTGGACGGAGCTGGTCTTGTCCTCGACCTGAGCAACCCGGCTCTAGCGATGAAGTTCCTGAGCATCGAGCGCATCGACCTTACCGGCACCGGAAACAATACCCTCATCCTCAACCAGGGCGCCGTCTTCAACATCGGCGCGGTTGTCGGCAGCAAGCGTATCCTTATCGTCGAAGGCAATGCCGGCGACCAGGTGAAGCTCGCCGAGTCCACCTGGACGAACGCCGGATCATTCACCAATGCCGACGGAACGTTCGACCGCTGGGTACTCGGAAATACCGAAGCCCATGTCGAGAAGGCCCTGTCTCCGTCGGGCGTGACCATCGTTGGGACGGCCGGCAACGACATCATCTCGACGACCGTGAGCGTGCCCGGGCAGCCCGTGGCGACCAACTATGGTGACTCGATCGACGGCGGCGCCGGCGATGACAGGATGGCGGGCGGACTGGGCGACGACGCCTATTACGTGGATAGCCTCCTGGACGTCGTGGTCGAGGCGGCGAATGCCGGCCGGGACAAGGTCTTTGCCAGCTTGAGCTTCGTCCTGGGCACGAACGTCGAAGATCTCACCCTGACCGGCACCGCGAATATCAACGCCACCGGCAACACGCTCAACAACGTCCTCGTCGGCAACACCGGCAACAACGTGCTGGACGGCGGCGCCGGCGACGACACGATGGCGGGCGGACTGGGCGACGATACCTATTATGTCGACACCGTCCTGGACGTCGTGCTCGAGGACGCGAATGCCGGACGGGACCAGGTGTTCGCCGGCGTTGGCTATGTCCTGGGCGCCAACGTCGAAGATCTCACCCTTACCGGAACGGCGAGCATCGACGCCCTCGGCAATGCCCTGAACAACATCCTTGTCGGCAATAGCGGCAACAACGTGCTGGACGGCACCGCCGGCGACGACACGATGGCAGGCGGATCGGGCGACGACACCTATTACGTCGATACCCTTCTGGATGTGGTGATCGAGGAGGCGAATGCCGGCCGGGACACGGTCGTCAGCAGCGTGAGCCACGTCCTGGGCGCGAACGTCGAGGATCTCACCCTGGCCGCGTGGATGGATGTCAACGCGACCGGCAACGCCCTGAACAACGTCCTTGTCGGCAACACCGGCCACAACGTGCTGGACGGCGGTGCCGGAGCCGACACGATGACAGGCGGGTTGGGCGACGACTCCTATTACGTGGACACCGTTCTGGACGTCGTGGTCGAGGCGGCGAATGCGGGCCGGGACAGGGTCTTTGCCGGCGCGAGCTATGTCCTGGGCGCGAATGTCGAGAATCTCACGCTGACCGGCAGCGCCTCGATCGACGGCACCGGCAACGCCCTGGCCAACTCTCTGATCGGCAATACCGGAAACAACACGCTCGACGGCGGTGGCGGCAACGACACGATGGCGGGTGGCCTGGGCGACGATACCTATGTCGTCGATGCCGCCGGCGACGTCGTCACGGAAGGCGTGCACGAGGGAACGGATGTCGTCCAGGCGTGGCTCGACTGGACGCTCGGCGCCAATTTCGAGCAGCTCCGGCTGATGGGCACAGGCCATATCAACGGCACCGGTAACGGTCAGGACAATACGCTGACCGGCAATTCCGGCAACAACCTCCTGTCCGGTGCCGGCGGCGATGACACGCTCGACGGTGGCACCGGCGGCGACGCGATGGTGGGTGGCCTGGGCGACGATACCTATGTCGTCGACTCCGTCGGCGATCTCGTCACTGAAGGCGTGGGCGAGGGAACGGACACGGTCAATGCGTGGCTCGGCTGGACGCTCGGCGCCAATTTCGAGCAGCTCCGGCTGATGGGCACCGTCGATCTCAACGGCATCGGCAACGGGCTGAACAACGCGCTGTTCGGCAATGCCGGGAACAATGACCTGAACGGCGGTGCCGGCGCCGACACGATGAGCGGCGGCGCGGGCAATGATACCTACGTCGCCGACGACTCGGGTGACGTCGTGGTCGAGGCCGCCGGCGGGGGCATCGATACCGTGCTTTCATCCGTCTCGTGGACGCTGGGTGCCAACATCGAGAGACTGGCGTTGAGCGGGGTGCAGGCGATCAATGGCACCGGCAACGAGATGAACAATGCGCTGACCGGCAATGCCGCGAACAACGTCCTCGACGGCGGGCTTGGCGCCGACTCGATGACGGGTGGCCTGGGCAACGACACCTACTTCGTCGACAGCAACAGCGACGCCGTCATCGAAGCCGAGAATGCCGGGATCGACACGGTGCATTCGACGGCCAGCTACAGGCTGTCGGCCAACGTCGAGAAGCTCGTGCTGCTCGGGGTCGCGCATCTGAACGGCACCGGCAATGAACTCGCCAACGCGCTCACCGGCAATGCCGGCGATAACATCCTGGACGGCGGCCTGGGCGCCGACACGATGTCGGGCGGCCTGGGCAACGACACCTACCTCGTCGACAGCAACAGCGACGCCGTGATCGAAGCCGCCGATGCAGGGATCGACACAGTCCGCGCCACGGTCAGCTACAGGCTTGCCGCCAACGTCGAGAAGCTGGCGCTCCTCGGGACGGCCAACCTGTCAGGCACCGGGAATGAACTGGCGAACGTCCTGACCGGCAACGCCGGGGACAACACCCTCGACGGGGGCCTGGGCGCCGACACGATGACGGGTGGTCTCGGCAACGATACCTACCTTGTGGAGGCGAGCGACGACCTCGTGATCGAGGGCTCGGGGGCGGGCATCGACCTCGTTCGGGCGACGGCCAGCTACAGGTTGTCGAGCAACGTCGAGAACCTGACGCTTCTTGGGACGGCGAACCTCACCGCCACGGGCAACGGGCTCGCCAATATCCTGACCGGCAACGCCGGCCACAACACACTCGACGGCGGCCTGGGTGCCGACACGATGGCGGGCGGACTCGGCGATGACACCTACCTCGTCGACTCGGCGGGCGACGCCGTCTCCGAGGCGGCCGGCGGCGGCTTCGATACGGTGCAGGCGTGGGTGAGCCACACGCTCTCGGCCCACGTCGAGGCCCTGACACTCATGGGAAGCGGGGATCTGGAGGGGATCGGCAACACCCTTGCCAACACGCTTTCGGGCAATGCGGGCAGGAACCTGCTGGATGGCGGGGCGGGAGCGGACACGATGGCCGGCGGAGCCGGCAACGACCGCTATATTGTCGACAATGTCGGAGACGTCGTGATCGAGGCCGCCGCCGGCGGCTTGGACACGGTCCAATCTTCCGTGACCTACGCGCTGGGCGCCAACGTGGAGAATCTGGTCCTGACCGGCACAGGCGCCTTGTCCGCGACGGGCAACGCGCTTGCCAACAACCTCACCGGCAACGCCGGCCGCAACACACTCGACGGCGGTCTCGGTGCCGACACGATGGCGGGGGGGCTCGGCGACGACACCTACCTCGTCGACGCGAGCGGCGATATCGTGATCGAGGCCGAGAACGCGGGCGTCGACGCAGTGCTTTCCACGATGAGCTACAGCCTGTCGGCCAACATCGAGAGACTGACGCTGCTCGGGGCCGCCGACCTGACCGGTACGGGCAATGCGCTGGCCAACGTCCTGGCGGGAAACGCCGGCAACAACACGCTCGATGGCGGCCTGGGTGCCGACAAGATGTCGGGAGGGCTCGGCGACGACACCTACCTCGTCGATATCAACACCGACGTCGTGGTCGAGGCCGCGGATGCCGGCATCGACACCGTGCGCGCGATGGCCAACTACAGGCTCGCGGCCAATGTCGAGAATCTGACCCTGCTCGGGACGGCTAACCTGCTTGGGTTCGGCAATGAGCTGGCGAACGTCCTGACGGGAAACGCCGGGAACAACACACTCGACGGGGCCGCCGGCGCCGACACGATGGCGGGCGGAGTCGGGAACGATGTTTACGTCGTCGATGATGCGGGCGACCTCGTGATCGAGGCGGCGGCCGGGGGCAATGACTCGGTTCAGGCATGGGCCAGCCATGTGCTGGCCGCCAACGTCGAGGGCCTGAGGCTGATGGGCACCGCCGATCTGGAGGGGACGGGCAACACGCTCGCCAACACGCTGTTCGGCAATTCGGGCAAGAACATCCTGGATGGCGGAGCCGGCGCCGACACGATGACGGGCGGCGCCGGCGACGACACCTACGTCGTGGACCATGCCGGCGACCGGGTGGTCGAGACTGCGGGCGGCGGCAGCGACACGGTGCGGTCGTCGATCACCTACACTCTGAGCGGCGGTATCGAGACCCTGATTCTGACGGGGAGCGCGGCCGTGGGCGGCAAGGGCAACGCCGAGAACAATGTGCTGATCGGCAACGGTGCGAACAATGGCCTGGATGGCGGCGCCGGTATCGACACCATGATCGGCGGCGACGGCAATGACATCTATGTGGTCGAGAACGCGGGCGACGTCGTCATCGAGATGGCGAATGGCGGCACCGACGCGGTACGCGCCTGGATCGACTACACGCTGACCGACAACGTTGAGACGCTGACGCTCTATGGCACGGCCGACATCGATGCGACGGGTAACGCTCTTGCCAATGCACTCACGGGCAACAGCGGCCGCAACGTCCTCGATGGGGGACTGGGCGCTGACGTGCTGATCGGCGCGAGCGGCGATTCGTTTCGCTTCAGCACCGGATTGGGCGCCGACAACGTCGATCGGATCGCGCGCTTCGAGCACACGGCCAATATAATCGAGCTCGACCACACGATCTTCGCGACGTTGGGCATCGGCACGCTCGACGCAGGCGCCTTCAACACCGGCGCGGTGTCAACACAGGCCGACGACCGTATCCTGTTCCACGCCAGCTCTCAGGCCCTCTACTATGACGCCGATGGCGCCGGCGGCGCCGCGGCGATCAAATTCGCGAGCATCGGCGTGCTCGTGGGTACGCTCGATCATACGGATTTCCTGATCGTCTAGCTGTCTCGCCACCCGGTTCGGCGCGGCTCCTGAAGATCGCTCGTCGGCTCTCCTGCCGGGATGCTACGGTGAAGGAATGACGACGTCCCTTCGCGAGGCCTGGGCGGCCCTGCCGTCGCGGCTCAGGCTGCTGGAGCCGGTGACCTTCTCCGACGCGGAGTGGTCGCTGCTCGAACGCCTGCACGAGAGCTTCAACGATCGAGAGGCGCACACCAGGCTGCCGTTGGCGATCGCCCGCTTCCGTGACGCTGCGGTGAGGGAGATCTTCGAGCGGGCGCGGCAGTTCGATGATGTGGTGACGGTGAACATCGACGAACGCTGGGAGGAAAGAGTTGCCGCCAGCGCAGGCGATGCGATGGCGCCCTGGGTGCGGCTCTACAACGAGGAAGTCGACGCGATGATGGACGTGCTGGTTCCCCCGGCACGCTATCGCAAGGAGCACTATGCCTACGGGAGGTTCGTCTTTCCCGAGCCGCACGGGCTGCACACCGACCACAGTCTCGAGGATCCGGCGGCCGGCGGCGAGCCGATCTGCATCGCCCGCATCGAGACGCTGGGCACGCACTATGTCGACGGCGATTACCGCACGCAGGACCCAGAGACGCAGAGCATGCTGACGGCGCTGCGCTACTGGATCGAAGTTCCCGAAGGCCAGCCTGAGGACGTCTTCGCCGAGCTGCTGAAGCGCGGCACGCTGAAGACCATCCCGGTGAACCACGTCATGCTGATGGTCGCCGGCAACGGCGCGGAGAACGCCCAGGTCACCCAGCACGTCTCCGCGCGTCCGCCCGAGGGCGGCCTGCACTCGGCGTTCTTCCAGCGGCAGTACCGGCTGGTCCCGGCGCGGTAGGGCCACTGGTGGGCACGCGAGCGTCGAGTTCGCCGCGGTCGCGGGCCGGACGACGGAACCAGTGGGACGGGGAGACGTTGACACGCTTACGCGCAAGTGCCGCGCCGTCTCTACGCCAATCTGGAGTTCACCCATGCGAAGCGCCCTCTCGCTCGTCGTCCTCTTCTCTATCGCATTGAGTGGTCCCGCTTTGGCGCAAGGCCAGGGCCAGGGCCAGGGGCAGGGGCAAGGCAAAGGCCAAAGCCAGAAGGAGGGCCAAGGCCAGAACCAGGGACAGGGTGGCGGGAAGGGCAACGCGCAGGCAGGCCCGCCACAGGGAAATGTCGTCGTGACCGATCGCGATCGAAGCGCCGTGCACACCTACTACCGAAACGAGTTCGCGACGGGCAATTGCCCGCCGGGCCTCGCGAAGAAGAACAACGGCTGCCTGCCCCCCGGGCAAGCGAAGAAGCTGTGGAACGTCGGCCAGCCGCTGCCGCCCTCGCTGGTCTTCTATCCGCTGCCTGCCGGACTGCTGTCGACGCTCACGCCGCCGCCGCCCGGATATCAGTATGTGCGGGTCGATGACGACGTGCTGCTGATGATCACGGCGACGAGGATCATCACAAGCCTCGTTACGAACCTCGGCGGCTGAAGCCTGCGTCTTCGGGGCATTCGCCGCCAGTGGCGACGTATGGTCGTTGACAGTTCATGCTAGAAGCCACGGCATGAAGCCGCGCGACCCCGGGAACCTACCGTTACCCACCGAACGGACCGACGACGGCTCGTTCCGGCTGCTGGTCGAGGGCGTGCTGGACTACGCGATCTACCTGCTCGATCCGGCGGGCAACGTCGTGACCTGGAACAGCGGCGCCGAGCGCTTCAAGGGCTATGCCGCCGAGGAGATCATCGGCAGCCATTTCTCGCGCTTCTACGGCGAGGAGGATCGCCGCGACGGCCTGCCGGCCCGCGCCCTCGACATCGCGCTGCGCGAAGGCAGCTTCGAGAACGAAGGCTGGCGTGTGCGCAAGGACGGCACGCGCTTCTGGGCGCATGTGGTCATGGACCCGATCCGCGGTCCCGACGGCACGCTGCTGGGCTTCGCCAAAGTCACGCGCGACCTCACCAAGCGGCGGGCGGCCGAGGAGCAGTTGCGCCGCAGCCAGGAGGAATTCCGCCTGCTGGTGCAGAGCGTCACCGACTACGGCATCTACATGCTCGATCCCGAGGGCAATGTCGCGACGTGGAATGCCGGCGCCCAGCGCATCAAGGGCTATACCGAGGAAGAGATCGTCGGCCAGCACTTCTCGCGCTTCTACACCGAGGAGGACCGCGCCGCCGGCGCCCCGCAACGCGCGCTGGCCACCGCGCTGCACGAGGGCCGCTTCGAGAACGAGGCGTGGCGGGTGCGCAAGGACGGCACGCGCTTCTGGGCCAGCATCGTCATCGATCCGGTGCGCGAGCCCGACGGCACGCTGCGCGGCTTTGCCAAGGTGACGCGCGACATCACTGAGCGGCGCGAGGCGCTGCTCGAGCTCGAGCGGGCGCGCGAGGCGCTGTTCCAGTCGCAGAAGATGGAGGCGATCGGCCAGCTCACCGGCGGCGTCGCCCACGACTTCAACAACCTGCTGACCGCCGTGATCGGCAGTCTCGAACTGGTGCGCAAGCGGCTGCCGCCGGACGAGAAGAACCTGCTGCTGATCGACAATGCCATGCAGGCGGCGCGTCGCGGCGCCGCCCTGACGCAGCGCATGCTGGCCTTTGCGCGACGCCACGAACTCGATCCCGAACTGGCCTCGGTCGCTGCGCTGGTGTCCGGCATGACGACGCTGTTCGACCATACGCTCGGCCCCTCGATGGTGCTCGACGTCGACTGCCCGGCGTCGCTCGCCCCGGTGCGAGTCGATGTCAACCAGCTCGAAATGGCGCTGCTCAACCTCGTGGTGAACGCGCGCGATGCCATGCCGCGCGGCGGCACCATCGCCATCACCGCCCGCGAACTCGCGGCAGGTCCGGCCTCGTCCTTTCCGCTGCCGGCCGGCCGCTACGTGCGCCTCTCGGTCCGCGACCACGGCCACGGCATGGACGCGACCACGCTGGCGCGCGCGACCGAACCGTTCTTCACCACCAAGGGCGTCGGCAAGGGCACCGGCCTCGGCCTCTCGATGGTGCACGGTCTCGCCGAACAGCTGGGCGGCCGCCTGCAGCTCGAGAGCGCGCCGGGCGCCGGCACGACCGCGTCGCTGTGGATCCCGGTGGCCGGCGGCGACGATGTTCCGTCGCAGCAGCGGGGCGAGCCTGCGCCCGCACCCGGCGCGGCGCCGCTCCACATCCTCGCGGTCGACGACGATGCGCTGATCCTCGTGAACACGGCGGCGATGCTGGAAGATCTCGGCCACGAGGTCACGACCGCCTATTCCGGCCGTGAGGCGCTGGCGGCGCTCGCCCGGCTGGAGCGGGTCGATCTCGTCGTCACCGATCAGGCGATGCCCGGCATGACCGGCACCGAACTGGCCGCCGAGCTCAGGCGCGAGCACCCCGGCCTGCCGGTCCTGCTGGCCACCGGCTATGCCGGGCTGGCCGAGGGCGGGATGTCCGACCTCCCGCGCCTCAACAAGCCCTTCCTGCAGGCCCATCTCGACCGGGCCATCGCAGAGGTGATGCGGGGGCGAAGCCGGTCGTCCTGAGCGCCGCGAAGGACCTGACGGAACGACCGAAGGACTGCGTTGCGGGCGTGTGATCCTTCGCGGCGCTCAGGACGACAGGGGGTCAGGGGCTGCTGCGGCCCACCTTCGGCTCGGTGCCGGCGAGCAGGCGCGCGATGTTGGCGCGATGGAGCGCGATGACGTAGAGGCCGCCGGCGATGACCAGCAGGCGATAGGCCAGCGGCTCGGGCAGGACGCAGACGAAGAGCGCGGCCGTCACCGCGGCCAGCATCGAAGCGAGCGACACGATCCGCGCCAGCGCCAGCACGGCGAGGAAGACGGCCGCGCTGCCCACGCCAACCGGCCAGGATAGCGCGAGCAATACGCCGAGGCCGGTCGCCGCCGACTTGCCGCCGGTGAAGCCCAGCCAGATCGAGCGGCTGTGCCCCAGCAGCACGGCGAGGCCGCACAGGCAGACCGCCCAGGGCAGCCACGCCGCCGGCGCCTGGAGCCCGGGAGAGAGCCAGCGTGCGAGAAGAATGGCCGCTGCGCCCTTCAACACATCCACCAGGAGCACGACCACCGCCGGTCCCTTGCCGAGCGTACGCAACACGTTGGTCGCGCCGGTCGATCGCGAACCGTGTTCGCGAATGTCGATGCCACGGAGCAGCCGGCCGGCGAGATAGCCCGTCGGAATCGAGCCCAGGAGATAGGCGGCGGCGATGCCGGCAACACACGCGACCCAGAAAAGCATGGTCATGCCGCCCTGGCGCTGTTCCAACCAACTGAGTTTGCCGCGAGACGCGTACCGCGCTCCGACAACTCGTGCGGCAATGCGATGGTCGCTGCGAGATCGCCGTAGCACCCGCCGAACACGAGCACGGGGCCGTCGAGAGAGAGAGGAGAGGGGCGGGACTGACCCATGGGAACTCCGGAAACCAGCCAGTCCTACTTGCCCAAAACCGCCAGCCGGCGAAACAACGAAGATGTTTGCGCTTCGGCCGGGCATGACTTAATGATTTGCGAACCATTCGCAACTGGGAATTTCCGAGGTGAGCAGCACTAACGAGAGAGCGGAAATATTCATCCAGCATCGGGCGGCGCTGGTGAATTTCGCCCTGCCCATCGTCGGTGATCGCGCTCGGGCAGAGGACGTCGTGCAAGAGGCGTTCCTGCGCTTCGCGCCGTCCAATGGCGCGGCGGCGCATCCGATCAAGGAACCGCTGTTCTATCTCTACCGAATCGTCCGCAATCTCGCCTACGACGTCACACGCAAGCGGGCGACCGAGACCAGGTACAGCCAGGATTATTCCAGGTCGGCCTTCTGGATCGTGCCGCAGGAGCCGCGCACGCCGGAAGACGACCTGTTCCTGCGCGAGGATATCGAGCGGATCGACGCTATCCTCGAAACGGTGCCGGCACGGGCGCGCGAAGCCGTGAAGATGCACCGGATCGCGGGCTACACGCTGGAAGAGGTCGCCGAGCAACTCGACGTCTCGGTCAACACGGCCCATCGGCTGGTGCGCGAGGCGCTGGTCGAGATCGCCGTCGCGCTGGCATCGACCGACGCCTGATTCCGGCTGAAGCACAAGCATCGAAAAAATTCGCGGGCTGATCGTCTATGGTCAGGGATGGTTCGGCCTTTCGGCTGGTTTGGATGATCGGACAATGACGGCAAGCAGGCCGGACAGAGAGCTTCTTCGGCAGGCCATGGACTGGATGATGCGCCTGTCGGCCGCGCCGGCCGACCGCACGCTCCACGACGCGGCCGAAGCCTGGCGCGCCCGCGACCCCGCGCATGCGGTGGCCTGGCAGCAGGCCGAGCGGGCCTGGCGCGCGGTGGCTTTCGCGACGCCGGCGGAAACCCATGTGGATCGGGCGACGGCGGATGAGGCTGCCGTGTCGAAAGTCTCGTCGCTGACGCGCACGCCCCGGACCCGCACCTCACGTTGGATGACGGTTGCCGTCTCGCTGCTCGCCGTGCTGGCGCTGTCCTTCTCCGCGCCGTCGCTGATCGGGAATTTCGGTGCCGATCATGCGACCGGGACGGCCGAGCATCGCAGCGTCGGCCTGCAGGACGGGTCGACCGTCGAGCTGGGCGCGGCCAGCGCGATTGACGTGGACTTCAGCAGCACCACCCGGGCCGTCAGGCTCCTCAGGGGCGAAGCGTTCTTTTCGGTGAAGCCGGGCGACGCGCGCGCCTTTACGGTGCATGCGGGCGAGGTGTCGGTCGTCGTGACGGGCACGGCCTTCAATGTCCGAATCGACGAGGGAGCGGTGGCGGTGCTCGTCGAGCATGGCTCGGTCGAGGTCACGATGCCGGGGCGCGTGCCGGGCACGGAGGCAAAGACACCGATCCTGCAGAACTTGAAAGCCGGCGATCAGCTGGTCTCACGGCCCGATGGCTCGATCGAGCAGAGCCGCGTCCCTGTGGTCGAAGCGGGATCGTGGCGCCGGCACAGGCTGTTCGTGGAAGGCGCCACCGTCGGCGAAGTGATCAACGATCTGCGCCGCTACGACCGCGGCTGGATCGTCGTGACCGACGAGGCCCTTCTGCGCCGTCGCGTGACCGGCCTCTACGATCTGCGTGACCCGACCGAGGCGCTGCGTGTGCTGGTTGGCCCGTTCCGCGCGCAGGTTCGCCCGGTCCCGCCGCTCCTCACCCTCGTGTCGGGACCCTGATCGCTCTTCCGGCGCCGTCGAAAAAAAAACGCAGCTCCACGTCTCTGATGTGACACGCAGCCATCGCCAGCCGTGTCCCACGAGTTTGCTTTGGGGGCGATATGCGTAAGAGCGTGGCGGTGATGTCGACGGTCGTGGCTTTGGCGGCCTCGTCGACCGCGTGGGCACAGGGGCGGCAGGGCGAGCCCACCGGGCCGGATCTGGCGCAGGCCTCGGGCCAGCAGCGGACCTTCGACATTCCCGTCCAGCCGCTGTCTTCGGCGCTCAATGCCTTCGGCACGCAGGCGGGGATTCAGGTCTCGGTCGAGGCCTCCGTCGCGCGAGGGCTCCAGTCGCAGGCGGTCGCCGGCACGATGACCATCGACGCCGCGCTGCGCCAGTTGCTCGGGGGCACCGGCATCGTCGCGCGCTTCACGCCCAACGGCGGCGTCATGCTCAGCCGCGCGGCGGATGCGAGTGGCGCTCTGCAGCTCGATCCGGTGCAGGTCCAGGGAGCGCTGGTTCCGCCACAGGCGATGATCGACAACCTGCCACCGCCTTATGCCGGCGGACAGGTCGCGACGGGCGCCCAGGTGGGCCTGCTGGGCGAACGCGCGGTCATGGATACGCCGTTCAACCAGACCAGCTACACGGCGAAGAAAGCCAAGGATCAGCAGGCCAAGAGCGTTCAGGAGGTCCTGGCCGACGATCCCTCGGTCCGGGCCATGCGTCCGGCGACCAGCCCGGGTGCCGATGGCGCCAACATCCGCGGCTTTCCCGTCAACTCGAGCTCGTGGGCCTTCGGCGGTCTGTTCAACATCATGCCGACTTTGTCGCCCATGGCGGAACTCGCCGAGCGCGTCGATATCCTCAAGGGCCCGAGCGCCATGCTGAGCGGCATGGCCCCATTGGGCGCGATCGGCGGCACGGTGAACGTCCAGCCAAAGCGGGCATCCAATGAGCCGCTTACCCAGGGGACGGCGAATTACATCTCGTCCGGCCAGTTCGGCGCACACGCCGATATCGGCCGGCGGTTCGGTCCGGACAAGGAATTCGGCGTTCGCTTCAACGGCGTCTTCAGGTCAGGGAGCACGGAGCTTCAATACAACACCGATCAGCGAGCGCTGGCGGCGCTCGGCCTCGACTATCGTGGCGACGGTTTCCGGCTGTCAGCCGATCTCGGTTACCAGTCGCAGTACATCACGGGCATCTCGCCCTATCTGTCGCTTGCCGCGGGCGTGCAGTTGCCATGGGCGCCAAACGCCCGCAGCAATCCCACCGCACAGCCCTGGGGCTTCCAGACCCGCACGGACGTCTTCACGATGGTGAAGGCGGAGGTCGATCTGTCGCCGAACGTGACGGCCTTCGCGTCGTTCGGCGCGCACGACAATCGGATGGGGGGCGTCTATTCGCCGTTCACGACCATCACGAACTTCAATGGAACGGCATCGGTCCAGGCACCCTTCAATATCAGCTCGTGGACGAGCTACCTGACGGCGGAAGGTGGCGTGCGCACCAACTTCGACACGGGCATCATCGGCCATGAAGCGGCGGTGATCGGGACGATCTATTCCCAAACCGACGGTTCCGCCACGGCCACCGGCTCGCAGCCCGCCTTCGCGACCAACATCTACAATCCGGCAGTCGTCGGCATTCCGAATATCGCGACGCCGAACTCGACCAAGACGTCGTTCTCGGGCCTGAACAGCCTGGCGATCGCCGATACTCTGTCGGCGGCGAACAAGCGCGTGCAGCTCACGGTCGGCGCCCGGCTGCAGCAGGTGGTGGGCGTCAATTACAACGCCGTCAGCGGCGCCACGACCTCGTCCTACAACGAGACCGCGCTCAGCCCCTCGGTGGCACTCGTGATAAAGCCGTTCTGGGACAACGTCTCCTTCTACGCCAACTGGATCCAGGGACTACAGCAGGGCTCGATCGTGCAGGCGCCCTTCGCCAATGCGGGCACGATCTTCCCGCCCTACAAGTCCACGCAGTACGAGGCCGGCGTGAAGATCGACTGGGGGACGCTGACCACGACGGCCAGCGTCTTTCAGATCGCCCAGCCCAGCATCCTCACCAACACCGCCGCCAATACGCAGTTCCTGGGCGGGGAACAGGTGAACCAGGGCCTCGAGCTGAACGTGTTCGGCGAAGTCTCTCCCGGCTTTCGCGTCCTCGGTGGCGCCATGTTCATCAATCCGGTCCTGGCCAAGACGCAGGGCGGAGCAAGGGATGGCTGGATCGCGCCCTTCACGCCGCAGGTGACCCTCAATCTCGGTGGTGAGGTCGACGTGGATTTCGTGCCCGGCCTGACCTTGACCGGTCGTGCAGTCTACACCGGCGCACAGTATATCGACGCGACGGCCTTTCCGCGACGCACGATGCCGGAATGGACGCGCTTCGACCTGGGCGCACGCTATGCCTTCGACAATCCGGGCGCGCCCGGCAAGCTGCTGGTGGGGCGTCTGAACGTCGACAATGTTCTCGATGCGAATTACTGGGCCGGCAGCAACAACAGCGCGTTCTTCATGTTCCTCGGCGCACCGCGGACGGTCCGCCTGTCGCTCACTGCGGACTTCTGACGCGACGGCTCGACCGTAGCGGCTTTCGCCTCTTGAAACGCCGTGCCGAATCCGTTTCGCGCGGCGTCTCGCGCCTTGCCCGAATCACACCTCCTGAACTAGTGTCCCGCCACACGATCGAAGGGGCGCGAAGGCCCTATGGATCAGGGAGGATTGAAGTATGCGTACACCGACCAGGCGCGGGCTCATCGTTGCGGGTGCGGGCGCCCTTGCGGCGCCGGCTCTTTTCACCACCGCGGCGCGGGCACAGGGGACGTTCCCCAACAAGCCGATCCGCATCGTCGTGCCCTATCCCGCGGGCGGGCAGACCGACGGCATCGCGCGCGTCTATGGCGAGTATCTCGGCCGCAAGCTCGGCACCTCCGTGGTGGTCGAGAACAAGGGCGGCGCCGGCGGCACGATCGGTGTGGCCGAGGTGAAGCGCGCGCCCCCGGACGGCTACACCATCCTCTGCACCATCTCCTCATCGCTGATCCAGAACCGGGTCACGGTGAAGGACCTGCCGTACGATCCGGAGAAGGACTTCACCTATCTCGCGATGACGACCAGCCTCGGCGGTCCCGTCGTCGCGGCCGAGAAGACCGGCGCGACCAACCTCAAGCAGTTCGTCGACTACGCGAAGAAAGTCGACAAGCTGAATTTCGGCGCCTACGGGCCGGGCTCTACGCCGCAGATGCTGATCGAGACGATGGCCAAGCAGTATGGGTTCAAGGTCGAGGTCGTGCAGTATCGCGGCGAGGCGGCGATGTTCGCCGATGTGGCGTCCCAGCAGCTCGACGGCGCGGCGGGCAGCCCCGCGGGGGCGTCGCCGGTGATCGCCTCCGGCAAGGGGCGGGCGATCGCCATGATGGGCGACCGTCTGGCCGCCTATCCCGGCGTCGAGACGATGGTCGAGCAGGGCGCGGTCGGCGGCTTCTACGAGACGCGCGCCTTCGCCGTCTTCGCCGTCCCGGCGGCGACGCCGAAGGACATCGCCAAGAAGCTCTCCGACACGCTGTTCGAAGCCGGCAGCGACGAGAAGGTGAAGGCGCTGATGGAGAAGTACCTGATCGTCGGCCCCCTCAATTTCGAGGCGACCAACAAGGTCTTCAAGCGCGACAGCGACATCATGCTCAAGGTGATGAAGGAGATCGGGATCAAGGCGGAGTGATCGGCCGCGCAAAGCGCGGCCGGGGGAGCGTCCGGAGCTTGCCTCTGGCAAGCTCCGGGAGCGCCGCCCGGTGCTGCACCAAGACTCAAAGGGAAATCACGATCATGTCCTTCACCGTAACCAGCGACAGTTTCAAGGAAGGCGCCACCCTCGGGATGGAGCACATCCTGTCGGCCGAGTACGGCTTCGGCTGCGGCGGCGGCAACAAGTCGCCGCACCTGCGCTGGTCCGGCGCGCCCGAGGGCACGAAGAGCTTTGCCGTCCACTGCTTCGATCCCGACGCGCCGACCGGCTCGGGCTTCTGGCACTGGGTGGTGGTCAACATCCCGGCCGGCACGACCGAGCTGACGCTCGACGCCGGCAACCCGAAGGCCGGCCTGCTGCCGAAGGGCGCGCTGCAGACGCGCACCGACTTCGGCGCGCCGGGCTATGGCGGCCCGTGTCCGCCGCCGGGCCACGGCCCGCACCGCTATGTGTTCACCGTGTTCGCGGTGAAGGAAGAGGCCCTGCCGGTGACTGCCGACACGTCGGCCGCGGTCGTCGGCTTCCAGCTGCATTTCAATACCTTGGCCAAGGCCGCGCTGACGGGGACTTTCGAGCGATCGGCTTAGAAGGCCGAGCGAAGCCCGGCCTTCTAAGCCGGTGAGCGTCAGGACATTGCCTTTGGCAATGTCCGGGAGCGACGTATGGCTCTCTCCACCACTATCTTTCATCCAGGGGCGGAAACTTCCACTTCCCATCCCGGATCGGCAAAAACGAGCCGTCGTCGACGCCCACCTCCTCGGCGATGCGCTCGCTCGTCACCTGGTTGAGCGCCAGGATGAGGTCGCCGTTCTTCTGCGGGTCGAGCGCCAGGTTGGTCATCTCGTCGGGATCGGCCTGCAGGTCGTAGACCTCGAGGTCGTTCTTCGCGAGCAGCTCCTCCATCGTCTTCGGCGTGTTGAACAGGACCGGCGAGAAGTAGCGCGAGAAACGGTAGCGGCCGTCGAAGATGCTGCGGATCGACGTCCGGCTCCGGAAGTCCGGTGGGTGCCCCGCCAGCATGGCCTCCTGCTGGGCGGGGGGCTTCGTCCTGTAGAGGCGCGTGTCGATCGTCAACGCGGCCCAGCTGGGATCCGCATAGGACAGCATGTCGAAATTGAACAAGGTGGCCGGTCGCACGGCCTTCTGTCCGGCGGCTTCCGGGTCGCGCAGCAGCGCCGAGAAGTCCTTGCCGGGCAATCCCTCGCCGGCCCGGGCGCGGGCGGCGCCGTCCTTGCCGGTGAGCGCCAGGATCGTCGGCGTGAGGTCGAGTTGCGAGGTCAGTGCCTGGCACTGCTTGCCGCCCGCGAGAGCGGGATGGACGATCATCAGCGGCAGGTGGTTCTGCTGCCGGTAGGTGGTGGTGCCCTTGCCGCGCATCTGGTGGCTGCCGCCCAGTTCGCCATGATCCGCCGTGAAGACGACGATGGTGTTCTGCGCCATGCCGTTGTCTTCGAGCGCCTGCATCAGACGCTCCACCTTGCGGTCGCAGTCGCGGATGGCATTGAAGTAGTAGTTGCGCAGGGCGCGCCAGCGCCGGTCCTCGTCCGGCCAGGCGCCCACCAGCAGGTCGATCGATTGCTGATAATAGAGATGCGCCTTCGGCCGGCCCGGCGCGTCGAGCGGCTGGTGGCGGCTCGCGGGCAGCGGCACGCCGTCCCAGGTCGCGCGGTAGAGTTCGTCGTCCGGGGCGCGGGCGATGCCGAACGTATGGCGCTTGCCCTGGATGTTCTCAGCTCCGATGTCGGAGTCGAAGTACATCGTGTCGTGCGGGTTGACGAAGTTGACGGCGAGGTACCAGTTCTGTCCCTTGGTGCGCAGCGCCTGCGCTTCCGTGCGCAGCCACGTGATCGACGTCGAGAGCGTGCCGTCGTCGTAGGAATAGCCGCCCAGGGTGCCGTCGATCATGTCACCGATGCCGAAGAAATCCTGGAAGCCGTAGGACTGCAGGGTCTTGCGATAGTCGAGCAGCGGCGCGTCGATCGGCTTGTCGTTGAGATCGAGGTTGGCCGAAAGATGCCACTTGCCCTGGTAGGCGGCGTGATAGCCCAGCTCGGCGAGCCGATGGCCGATCGTCTTGATCTTCGTCGAGAGATCGCGTTGCCAGATGGAGCTGAGGTTGTCGGCGATGCCGGTGTGCTGGATGTGCTGGCCGGTATAGACGACCGAGCGTGCCGAGGAGCAGACACAGGAGGCGGCCTGGTGATTGAGGAAGGTGACGGCCTTCTTCTTGATCGCCTCGCGCCCCGGCACCGGGAACGGCCAGGTCGGGAAGAAATGCTCCTGGTCGACCAGCACGAAGAGGATGTTGTAGCCTGCAGGCATCGCGGCGCTGGCGGGAGCGGCTGGAGCAGTGGCCCGCGCCTGGGGCTGCGCTTGAGAGACACCGCCCGCCAGCAGCGTCGTGCCCAGCAGGGCCGCACCGGACGTCATGGCCATGCGGCGGGACGGGAGGGACGAGGAGTCGTCTTCGGGCGTCGTCATCCGGTTTCTCCCGTGAAGCCGCCCCATGCTACGCAGATCGGGCGGCCGATTATTGCACCGCATTGCGTGTACACCTTTGTCCCTGCAGTAGCTTGTGGTCAGGGTGCCGGGCAAGCACAGGCGTGCGCCCATGGTATCGGCGTCAGGTGATGTAGACCTGCGCACGATGGTAGCTGAGGTACGCTCTCTGGCTGTCGGAGAAGCCTTGTGCGAGCCAGGGCATTGGCGCTTCGGAGAAGCCCAGTTGTTTCCAGGCGTGCTCGCCGAGCCCCAGCCTTCGAAGGTCGCCCTGGTCGAAGCGTGGCGACACTCGCACCTCGCCGCTGTCCTCGAAAGAGATGAAACCTCGGTCGAAGAGGAGATCGGCATCGGGTGTCAGCAGGAGCCCATTAGCGCCGTCGAGCCTTTCGTTGGGCGTTTCGCAAGATCGCCAGGGCTTAATGTGGCTGGCGATCAGAAGGGCAGGGTTGGTGATTCCGGTGAGCCGGCAAGCGTTCTCCATCTTCTGCACGTTTGACCGGAATGTGCCCTGACCACGGCGTGCCTGGATCGTGGCATTGCGAATCGTGTCGTCCAGTGTGAGGTCGGCGCGGAGGGCATCCTCGACCCGGTCGTCGAGTTCGTCCCGGACGGTGCCGAAAGCGAGCCGGTTGGCGCCGCCCGTCTCGAGCCGGACGTCATCGACACGCGTGTGCGCCCTGACGACCTCGTAGAGCTCCCGCGCAATGGCGGCCAGATAGACGCCCTGATTGCCCTTGCCGGTCTCTGACTGCAGTGGCGAATATTTCTCGGGCAGCAGAGGCCCGATCAGCGACAGCAGGTCCCTGGGGCGGATCGGCGGATCGAGCCGCGTCCAGAAGACCGGCAGCAGCCAGCCCTCGTTGTTCCAGTACGCTCCTGTCGCACCGAACTCCGACGGCTTGGGCGCCGTGAAAGCGAAATCTGCAACCCGGCCGACATAGCGGATGAGCTGGTTGGCATAGGAGAGGACCAGGTCCCCCGGATTCGCCGCGCGCATATTGTCGTAGAAGCGGTTGCGGGCGCCGTTGCTGGAAGTCTTTGGCGACCACAGGTACTGATGCTCAATCTCCTGATTGAACGTCTGCTTGTGATTGACCCACCAGTATTGGCGCATGCGAATGCAATCTAGCCGCAGGGAGGGGCGGCGACCAACTTTGCCGCGCATCGGCAGCCCTCAAATCCCCCCTTTCGTTCGGAGCGGTCGCCCGCCATAAGACGGGGTGGGGGAGGGCCGATCGACGGCCTTCGGGTTCGACAGGGAACTGAGATGGCCGGGCTGTTGGGGGATCGTGGGACGCAGGTCCTGAAGCTCGTCGTCGTCGGCGCGGCCGCCGCACTTCTGCCGGCCTGCGCCAGCGACAGCACCTCCTACCAGGAGCAGGCGCTGCGGGCGTCGGAGGGCGGCGACCTCAAGGCGGCGACCAGCCTGGCGCAGAAGGAGGTCGAGAAATACTCGGCCTCCGACCAGTGCTCCTCCACCACCAACTATAATTGCGGCACCCTGGCGCTCGCCTATAGCAGCCTGGCCGAGTACCAGATCCTGAGCGGCAACCTGGCCGCCGGCGAGCGCAGCTTCGACCGTGCCAAGGGCGCGCTCCAGCGGGTGCCGAAGGACAACAAGCCCAGCGCCACCGGCATGGTCTACCGCGACGTGTCGGAGGCCTACTGGAAGGCCGGCGACAGGAAGCGCGCCATCGCCATCTTCAAGGAAGGCACCACCCGCGGCGCCGACGAGTGGCTCTACACCAGCTCCGCCGCCAAGGCGGTGGCCCAGCAGGACGGACGGCCCGCGCCCGCCATGCCGGGCACCCAGGCGGCGCCCGGCCTCCCGATGGCCGCGCCAGGTGCCCCCGTTCCCCTCGGGCCCGCGGTCACGCCGGCCGCGGCGACCGAGGCCGACATGACGGTGAAGTCGACCCCGCTCGGCGACCCCGCGACCGGCGCTCCCGCCGCTTACGACCCGACGCGCGGCCGGCCGCCCAGCTCGGCCGAGCCGGCGCCCGCACCGCTGGCGCCGAGCCCGCTCACGCCGACCCCGCTGCAGCGCTCGCGCTGAAGCGGGCGCTTCGAGCCCCTCCTGGGCGCGTCTCCGGCGCGTCTCCTAGATTTGCGCCAGGCCGCCGTCGACGAAGACCTCGCCGCTGGTCATGAAGCTCGAATCGGAGGAGGCGAGGAACGCCGCCACCGCGCCGGTCTCCGACGGCTCGCCGATGCGGCCGAGCGGTGTCATGGCGCCGATCGCCTCGAAGGCTTCCTTGCCCACCACCTCGAGCGCCAGATCCGTCCGGGTCGGTCCCGGCGACAGCACGTTGACCCGGATGCCGGTGCCCTTGAGGTCGAGCGCCCAGCTGCGCGCCAGGTTGCGCACCGCGGCCTTGGTGGCGCTGTAGATGCTGAACTGCGCCGTGCCCATCTCGCCGGTGGTCGAGCCGGTGAGGATGATCGAGCCGCCGGCCTTCATCAGCGGCAGGCCCTTCTGCACCGAGAAGATCAGGCCCTTCACGTTGACGTCGAAGATCTGGTCGTAGTGTTCGGGCGTGATCGCGCCCAGCGGGGCGAAGGCGCCGGTGCCGGCATTGGCGAACAGGATGTCGAGCCCGCCGCGCTCGCTCTTCACCGTCTCGTACAGCCGGTCGAGGTCGGCCAGGTCGGTCACCGAGCCGCGCACGGCGCGCGCCGAGTTGCCGAGTTTGGCCACGGCGGCGTCGAGCTGTTCCTGCCGTCGGCCGAAGAGATAGACGAAGGCGCCTTCCTCGACGAAGCGCTGCGCGGCGCCCAGCCCGATGCCGGTGCCGCCGCCCGTGATCACCGCCGTCTTTCCTTTGAGTCTGCTCATCCTGTGCTCCTGCGTTTGAGGTTGCACAGAGCTGGAGGCGTACCCACCTAAGGACAAGTATGCACCTTTTGGTAAGTGCCTAAAAATGTCGAAGACTCCTCCGCAGGCCCCGCCCTGCACCCCGACCCTGCCGGGTTTCACCTGCGGCCTCGACGCGACGCTGCGGGTCGTTGCCGGCAAGTGGAAGCCGCTGATCCTCTACTTCCTGGCCCAGGGCGGTCCGACCCGCTACGGCGAGCTGCGCCGCGCCATGCGCGACGTCAGCGACAAGATGCTGATCCAGCAGCTCAAGGAGCTGACCGCCGACGGCCTGGTCAAACGGACCGACTACCGGGAGGTCCCGCCGCGGGTCGACTATGCCCTGACCCCGCTGGGCGAGAGCCTCGCCCAGGCGCTCGTCCCGCTCTGCACCTGGGGCACGGACAACCTCGCCGAGGTGACCCGCGTCTTCGCGCGTCGCGAGGCTTCTGCGTCCAGGGAAGAGCGACCCGCTTCAGAGTGACCGTTCCGCCGCCGTCGCCGCCACGACTGCTCCTCCGACGTTGCCGCTTTTTCGCGCGCTTTCAGTGCCAGGATGGGCCTGTTCCCGGCGGCGTGGCGGCATCAGGCAACTCCGCAGGGGCGAAGAGCGTTGATGCGCAAGGAACCGAACGCCGGAGGATAGGATGATGATGGGTATGTCTGCGAGGCTCGCGCTGGTGGCCGCTATC
This sequence comes from Rhodospirillales bacterium 24-66-33, assembly GCA_002281855.1. Lineage (GTDB taxonomy): Bacteria > Pseudomonadota > Alphaproteobacteria > Reyranellales > Reyranellaceae > Reyranella. The sequence goes on from NCHQ01000032.1 coordinate 69,590, forward strand.
GGCTTGGCGGCTGCGGCCTGCCAGAACGATGCCTATGGTCCGCCGACCGGCGCCTATCAGCCCGCGCCGGCCTACTACAACAACGCGCCGCCGCCGCCGCGCTATGCCTACGGCCAGCCGGCGCCGAACTACTACCAGAACCAGCCGGCCTATAACCCCTACCAGCAGGGCCAGGGCCGCTACAATCAGGCCGACGGCCGCCGCTATACGAACGTGACGGTCACCAATCGCGGCCAGAACGGTTACCAGGATCAGGTCGTGCAGCAGCAGGTCGTCTGCGGCAGCCAGTATTACGACGGCTACCGCACCCGCACGGCGCCCTACTGCTAATTCGGCGCGACGGCCGAAGCCCGGCGCGCGGAACGATCGGGCGGAAAGATTTCGTCGCGCTGTGCCTGTCGTTGGCCGGCGTGGCGCTCGTGCGTCCCGTCTCGGCGAAGACCAAAGCCGGGGCCTTCCCGACCAAACCCATCACGATCCTCGTGGGCGATGCGCGCGGCGGAACGCTCGACGGGGCCGCGCGCGCGCTCGGTCCGGCGCTGTCGAAGGTTCTGCGCCAGCCCGTGCTCGTCGAGAACCGCCCCGGCGCGGCCGGACGGGTTGCGCAGACCGCCGCCGCGAAGGCCAAACCCGACGGCTATACGCTGGTCCTGGCCGGCACGACCGGCCTGGTGCTGGCGCCACGCCTGGTGGCCAAGGCGGCCTATACGGTGCAGGACTTCGCCGGCCTCGGCTCGGTGTCGGAGACGGCGCTGGTGATCGAGGTGCCGGCCTCGAGCCGCTTCCAGAGCTTCGCCGAGCTGGCGGCCCACGCCAGGGCTCATCCGGAGGCGGTGCGCATCGGCCATGCCGGCAACGGCACGACAAGCCATATCGCGCTCCTGCGCCTCCAGCAGCGGCTCGACGCCCGGTTCACCGCCGTTGCCTACAAGGGCTCGGCGGCAGCCATCGCCGCCCTCCTGGCCGGCAACATCGACGCCCTCGTCGACCAGATCCCGAACTCGTTCGGCCAGCTGCGCGCCGGCGCGGTCAAGGCGCTGGCGGTGACCAGCCTCCAGCGCGCCGCCGACCTGCCCGAGACACCGACCCTCAACGAGCTCGGCCTGAAGGGCTTCGAGGTCGTGAGCGGCGCGGGCCTGCTCGCGCCCGCGAAGACCCCGCCCGCCACGGTCACGATCCTGGCCGCCGCGCTGCAGAAGGTGCTCGACGATCCGGCGGTCCAGGCCAAGCTGAAGAGCCTCGGCAGCGAGCCGCGTGCGCTGACCCCCGACGCGTATGACGGGCTCCTGAAGCAGGAGGACGCCACCGCGGCGCAGATGATCAAGGACGGGTTGTTGAAGGCGGAGTACCCCGTGAGATGCTGGTCCCTAGCCGTTGATATTGAAGCCGTAGGCGTACATACTATTCGGTACATCGACGACTTCGTGATTGTAGGTTCCTCAGCCTGCGTATGTTCAGGCACTTTCGAAGCTAGATGGTCAAATACGGGGCTGGGGCGACTCGCATTCATTTTGCGATGACAGAGTAGCATTCGCTCAACTTGACCGTAGGATCAGTGATGCGCTTGGGGCATTTGAGAGGTTTGTGCGGACGCAGCTTGCAGTTCAGTCAGCCGTCCAGCGCCGTCGATCGATGGGTATTGCGTTTCTTGGAGATACAGCGCTTGTCGACCTCACGGTGCCCAAACCTTGGTGACCGTGGTCATTACGTCGGCAGAGGGTGCCTCAATGAAGAAAAACAGCGCACGAATCATCATTAACTCCGACGTGCTCGCACCCGCGGCAATGGCGTTGCTCGAGGCACGTGGCGCCGAGGTGCGGATGTTGCCGACGCGCGCCACCGAGGCCGAGATGATCGCGGCGGTGTCGGAGGCGCCGACCCATGCGATCCTGGTGCGCACCACCAGGATCACGCCGGCCGTCTATGACGCCGCACCCGACCTGCGCGTCGTGTCCAAGCACGGCGTCGGCTACGACAATATCGACGTCGCGGACGCGAGCGCGCGCGGCATCGCGGTGCTGCGCACGCACGGCGCCAATGCCCGCTCGGTGGCCGAGCTGGCGCTGGGCATGATGATCTCCGTGCTGCGCTACATGGTGCCGTTCGACACGGCACTGAAGCAGGGTACCTGGCCGCAATCGGCCTTCATGGGCCGCGAGCTGTCGGGCTCGAAGCTGGGCATCGTGGGCTGCGGCGCCGTCGGCTCCTCGCTGGTCGCGCTGTGCCGGCCGTTCGATCTCGACATCCGGATCTACGATCCCTACCTCGCGCCCGAGGCGATCCCGGAGGGCGTCGGCCGCGTCGATGTCCTCGACGAGCTGCTCGAATGGGCTGACATCGTCACGCTGCATTGTCCGCTGACCGAGGAGACCGACCGCATGATCGATGCGGCCGCACTCGCCCGCATGCGCAAGGGTACCTTCCTGGTGAATGCCGGCCGCGGCCCGCTGGTCGATGACGGGGCGCTGGTCGCCGCGCTGGAGAGCGGCCATCTCGCCGGCGCCGCGCTCGACACCTTCGTCGTCGAGCCGCCCGATCCCCACCATCCGCTGTGGAAGCAGAAGAACGTGGTCTTCACGCCGCATATCGGCGGCTCGACCCGCCAGTCGCTGGAGCGGGTCGCCGTGCAGGCCGTCGAGAACATCTTCTACGTGCTCGACGGCACACCGCTGCCGGCGAAGTGCGTGGTGGGGTGAGAGCGGTTCGCCTGCGCGCCTCGCACACAACCTCATCCTGAGGAGGCCCGAAGGGCCGTCTCGAAGGATGGGCGTCAGGCGGGGTGCTCGTTCGACCCTTCGAGACGCGGCCTGCGGCCGCTCCTCAGGGTGAGGGCGGGTCACCCCACGTCGGGCATCTTCTCCAGGAGCTTGTCGAGCGTGATCGGGTAGTCGCGGACGCGGACGCCGGTGGCGTTGTAAATCGCGTTGGCGACGGCGGCGGCGACGCCGCAGATGCCGAGTTCGCCGACGCCCTTGGCCTTCATCGGCGAGGACAGCGGATCGGTCTCGTCGAGGAAGATCACCTCCTGGTGCGGGATGTCGGCATGGACCGGGACTTCGTAGCCCACGAGGTCGTGGTTGACGAAGAAGCCGTGGCGCGTGTCGACCGCCAGCTCCTCGATCAGCGCCGCGCCCGCGCCCATGGTCATGGCGCCGATCACCTGGCTGCGCGCCGATTTCGGATTGAGGATGCGGCCGGCGGCGCAGACCGCCAGCATGCGCCGGATTCGCACCTCGGCCGTGGCGGCGTCGACTCCGACCTCGACGAAATGCGCGCCGAAGGTCGAGAGCTGATGCTTCTTGTCGAGGCCGCCGAACTCGATGGAATCCTCGGCCACCAGCTCAGCATCCTTGGCTGCGTCGGCGAGCGCGATGCTGCGCTCGCCCGAGCGGACCTGGCCGTCGGCGAACTGCGCGTTGGCGGCGTTGAGGCCGAGCTTGCCCGTCACCGCCTCGCGCAGCTTCACGCAGGCGGCATAGACGCCGGCGGTCGCGGAGTTGGCGCCGAACTGTCCGCCCGACCCGGCCGACACCGGGAAAGCCGAATCGCCCAGCTTCACCACCACCTTGTCGAGCGGCACGCCCATCATCTCGGCGGCGGTCTGGGCGATGATCGTGTAGCTGCCGGTGCCGATGTCGGTCATGTCGGTCTCGACCGTCACGGTGCCCTTGGCGTCGAGCCGCACCCGCGCGCCCGACTTGATCACCGGCGAGCCGCGATAGGCGGCGGCCATGCCGCGCCCCACCAGCCAGCGCCCGTCGCGCGCCTGCTTGGGCTGGGCCTTGCGGGCGGACCAGCCGAAGCGCTCGGCGCCGGTCTTCAGGCATTCGGTGAGCTGGCGCTGGGAGAAGCTGCGCTCCGGCTTCTCGGGATCGACCTGGGTGTCGTTGCGGATGCGGAACTCGATCGGGTCGAGCCCCAGCTTCTCGGCCATCTCGTCCATGGCGATCTCGAGCGCCATCATGCCGGGCGCCTCGCCGGGCGCGCGCATCGAGTTGCCTTCCGGCAGGTCGAGCACGGCCAGTCGCAACCGCGTCAGGCGGTTGGCGCCGGCATAGAGCAGCCGCGTCTGCATCACCGCCGTTTCCGGCTTGCCGTCGGGCAGGTCGCCCGACCAGCTGTCATGGCCGATCGCCGTGATCGTGCCGTCCTTCGTCGCGCCAAGGCGCAGGCGCTGGATGGTGGCGGGGCGGTGGGTCGTGTTGTTGAACATCAGCGGACGCTGCAGCGCCACCTTGACCGGGCGCTTGGCCGCGCGCGCGCCCAGCGCCGCCATCACCGCGTCGGCGCGCACCCACAGCTTGCCGCCGAAGCCGCCGCCGATATAGGGCGACATCAGGTGGATCTTGTCTTTCGAAATGCCCAGCGTCTTGGCCATGTCGCCGACGCTCCAGGCGATCATCTGGTTCGAGGTCCAGAGCGAGAGCTTGTCGCCGTCCCACGCGGCGATGCTGGCGTGCGGCTCCATCATCGCATGGGCCTGGTCGGGCGTGGTGTAGGTGGCGTCGAGCGTCACGGCTGCGGCGGCAAAGGCGCCGTCGAAGGCGCCGACTGCGCTGTCGGCGGGCTCGTCGTCGGTGCCGGCGGGCTTGGCCTTGTCGCGGGGCGCGGCGAGGTCGTAGGCGCCCTTGGCCGGCGCATACTGGACCTTGATCAGCTCGGCGGCGTGGCGCGCCTGCTCGAATGTCTCGGCGACCACCAGCGCGACGGCCTGGTGATAATGCTCGATCTCGGGCCCGCCCAGCAGCTTCGCGGTATTGTACTCGCCCTTGCCGAGCTTGCCGGCATTCTCCGCGGTCACGATGGCCAGCACGCCGGGCGCGGCCTTCGCGGCGGCGAGATCCATCGAGGCGATGCGGCCCTTGGCGATGGCCGATCCCAGCACATGGCCATAGGCCTGGTTGGGCACGACATCGTGGCGTTCATAGGCATAGGGCGCGGTGCCCGTCGTCTTCAGCGGTCCCTCGATGCGGTCCAGCGGCTGGCCGACGATCTTCAGCCGGTCGATCGGATTGGTGGCGGCGGGTGTATCGAATTTCATGGCTCAGCCCCTCGGCTCGGCCAGCACGGCGGCGAGTGCGCGCTCGGCCAGTGGCACTTTGAACTTGTTCTCTTCGGTGGGTTTGGCGCCGGCGAGCAGCTTTGCCATCACGGGCTTGGCGCCGCGCGACATCTCCGCTTCGGCGTCCTCGCTGCGCCACGGCTTGGGCGCGACGCCGCCCAGCGCCACGCGGCCGCTGCCGTCCGGCTGGACGATGGCGGCGACCGAGACGAGGGCGAAGGCGTAGGAGGCGCGGTCGCGCACCTTGCGATAATGATGCGTGCCGCCGGCCGGCTTGGGCAGCGTCACCGCGGTGATCAGCTCACCGCGCTCCAGCACGGTCTCGATCTCCGGCGTGTCGCCCGGCAGGCGATGGAAGTCGGCGATCGGGATGGTGCGGGTGGCGCCCTGCGGCTTCACGGTTTCCACCGTGGCGTCGAGGACGCGCATCGCCACCGCCATGTCGGAGGGATGGGTGGCGATGCAGGCGTCGCTGCCGCCGACGACGGCAAGCTGGCGGCTGTAGCCGCCCAGCGCCGAGCAACCGCTGCCGGGGCGGCGTTTGTTGCAGGCCATGTTGGTGTCGTAGAAATAGGGGCAGCGCGTGCGCTGCAGGAGATTGCCTGCCGTCGTCGCGCGATTGCGCAACTGGCCCGAGGCGCCCGACAGAAGCGCGCGCGACAGCACCGCATAGTCGCGCCGCACGCGGGCATCGGCCGCGAGATCAGTGTTGCGCACCAGGGCGCCGACGCGCAGGCCTCCGTCCTGCGTCGGCTCGACCTTGTCGAGGCCGAGGCCGTTGACGTCGATCAGATGCGCCGGCGTCTCGATCTGCAGCTTCATCAGGTCGAGCAGGTTGGTGCCGCCGGCGATGAAGCGCGCGTCCGGCTGGCGGGCGGCGGCGCTCGCGGCCTCGGCGGGCGAGGCGGCGCGTTCGTAGGTGAAGGGCTTCATGCCTTCCTCCCGGCGACTTCGCCGATGGCTTCGACGATGTTGGAATAGGCGCCGCAGCGGCAGATGTTACCGCTCATGCGCTCGCGCAGTTCGGCATCGTCGAGCGCGGGCTTCGCATTCAGGTCTGCGGTGACGTGGCTCGGGATGCCGGCCTCGATCTCCTCCAGCACCGCGACCGCCGAGCAGATCTGCCCCGGCGTGCAGTAGCCGCACTGGTAGCCGTCATGCTTGACGAAGGCGGCCTGCATCGGATGCAGCTTCTCGGGCGTGCCCAGCCCCTCGATGGTGGTGATCTCGCCGCCCTGGTGCATGACCGCCAGCGTGAGGCAGGAATTGATGCGCCTTCCGTCGAGGATCACGGTACAGGCGCCGCACTGGCCGTGATCGCAACCCTTCTTGGTGCCGCCCAGATGCAGTCCCTCGCGCAGCGCATCGAGCAGGGTGGTACGCGGATCGAGATCGAGATCGCGCGGCTTGCCGTTCACGGTGAAGGAGACTTTCAGCGTCGGCGCGGCGGCGCCGGCGGGAGAAGAGGGCGAAGCCGCGGGAGGCGTCGTCTGCGCCCCGGCCCGTGCGGCCACGGCACCGACCGCGGCCGTGGCAACGGTGGCCGCCATCAGGGTACGTCTTTTCACATCGTTTTCGCGGGGAGTGGCCATGGCTGGCTCCTGCTTGCGGTGGCGCCGGTGCGGGTTTCAGGCCGCTCAACGTCGCCTCCTGCGGGATCGTTGCGCCGAATCCGCTGTCGCTCTTGCCGCGCGCGGCGTCGTGGGGTGCCAAGCCTACCGGCCGGTTGGAGCTGGGCAATCCGTCGAAAGGTGCCGCAACTTCGCTTCACTCAGGCCGGGACGATCGCGTATCGGCAAGGGCGGTGGTCCTGTCCAAAGGCGCGCCCCGGCCGCCGCGAATTCACCAGCCCCAACGAAACGCAAAGGAACCGGCGAACCACATCGTTGCGACTGCAACGAGTGCGGGCAAAAGAGCGAGCCAAGGACGTGGCGTCGCCACCCAAAGGTGGAGTCCGAGTATTGCGACGCATGGCGGCAACACGAAGGTCGCGTAATAGGCACCGAGAAGCCACAACATCGGATAAGGCGATAGGGCGGCTCCGATACCGATCGTCACGATCAGCATGGAAGAGAAAGCCCAGCAGCCGACGACCCAGATGAGGAAGATCGTCGAGAGGATCCACGTCCCCCACTTGTGCGTCGTGGCGTTCACTTCCGATCTCGCCTGCCAACGATACGACAGTATCCGCTCGCCAAATCGATTGCATTCGCGCGCCGCGGCTTGGCATTCATGACATTTGCCAGAACCATCCGAAGGTGAGCTCTCCAACCAGCCACATTGGTGCGACCGCGAAGAGCCCTGGCACGAGCGCGAGCCAGGGAAATCGTGTCTTCTGCCATACGTGCAGGCCGCTATAGGCGATGACCGGGAGAACGACCCACAGCAGGCCACAGGCGACGAAGAGGCGAAGAAATGCTGTCTCCGGCGGTGAGGCCGTGCTGCTGAGCAGCACGATCGCAGCCACCGGTATGGACGCGACGCCAGCCAGGATGATCCAAGCGAAGAAGATCGTCGAAAAGATCCACGTCCCCCATTGCCGTACCCTTATGTTCACGTCCAACCTCGATGGCCTGCGAGACATGGACTCTACCGCCGACAGAACGAGATTGCATTGCTAAGCCACCTTTCTCCCAATGGGGACGACCGGCATCAGAGACTGGTCAATGTCCGGCATCCACACGGCAGGCCGCGCCTTGCACTCACATTCTCTGTTGATCGCTGCTGACCTGTTGCTCTTCAAGATCTTCTTCAGCGTCCTTGCCTGGATCGGCCGGGTGGCGAGCGGGTCGCCGACTCTTCTCGACCGCCAAGGTGATCCCAAAGGGCTCTCGATCGCGGTTGTCGCGTACCTGGCGCTCATGCTTTGGGCCATGAAAGACTGTCCGACATGCTTGATCGGATGGCCGAAATGAACGCCGAGCCGAAGAAGCGGTCCGCCAACCTTGAGATCGCGATGTGGCTGGAATTGGCGGCGGACGATGTTGCGGTACGGTGAGGTGATGATCCTTACGGCCGTTCGATTGCCCTGCGATCAACGGAGGGCGACTGGTCGGGGCGAGACGCTGCTTTGTCGCGGCGCGTTCGATGACGCTCAGGACACCACGCTAGTGCCTGGGAGGCGGCGGCGAGGCGAGCATGTGGGCGATCTCGGCAACAATCGAATTGTTGTTGTAGGGTTTCGAGAAGAATCGCGCCCCGGCAGGAAGATGACTCTCTTCCTTTATCTGTTTGCCGGACGCAACGATCAGATGAATGGGCGGCCAGCGGTTTCGTATGTAGTGGGCGAGCTTCACGCCGTCGATGGTGCCCGGCATCTCGATGTCGGTGAAAACCAGCTTCACGTCCGCGCGCGTCTCGAGGATCGCGATGGCTTCATCCGCATTCGCTGCGGCGATGCCTTCGTAACCGGCGGTCGCGACGAGGTCGAGGGCACTCATGAGGATCAGGTGATTGTCCTCGACAACCAATATGACGGCGCCGCCTGTCGGCGCGGATTCGCTCGCAAGCATCAGAGGCTCCGTGCGGGGCCAGCAGCCGCAAGGTGCGGGTGAACGATCGAAATCGAAGTGCCGGGGTGCGCGTCGGTGATCTCGACTTCTGCATCGAGGCGCTTTGCAAGAGCTTCGACAATGTTCGTGCCCAGACCCGGCTTGCTGCTTTGGGCGTCGGACGGCATTCCGATCCCGTTGTCGCTGACCGAAAGCGCCCATCCTGATCCGTGAGACTCATATCTGACGACGATCTTCCCGGCGCCATGTCCCGGGAAAGCGTGTTTGAGGGCGTTGATCACCAGCTCGGTGACGATCAGGCCAAGGCTGACCGAGATGTCGGCATCCGTCACGCTTTCATCAACGATGGCCTCGATCGAGAGGAGTTCGGGATCGAGGATCATCGAGGCGGCCAGGCTCTTGCAGAGCTGCACCAGATAGGTGCGAAGCTCGACTTCGGCGCGCTCGGTCGACGCCAGATGCTTCTGTACGGCCGCGATGGACATCAGCCGGCTGTGAGCATCGTGGGGGTGACCACGCGTCTCGTCCGACTGCACCCTGCGCGCGCTCTGCAGGAGGATGCTGGCGATGATCTGCAGGCTGTTGGCGATACGGTGCTGGACCTCCTGGAGGAGAATGGCCTTCTCGCGCAGAAGACTGTCCTGGAGCTTTTGACTGGCCCGGGCCTCGGTCACATCCGCGATGGCCAGAAGGAGGCGAACCTGCTCCTTGTCGACATAGTCCAATTTCTGGGCGTTGATGACGAGATGCCTCGGCGCCTGTCCGTCGCGTATCAGATCGAACTCGTAGGCAGCAACGCCCGCGCCGGAAGCCGTGCTTTCAAGCAGGGACGAAAGCTGAGGGGCCGCCCATTCACCACGGCCCAGCCCGGAAAATCGACTTCTCGGGACGCTCGCCGGTTCGATCTGAAAGTCGTGGCAAAACGATGCGCTCGCGGCAATGACGTGCAGGTCGCCATCGAGGAGCAACAGAGGCGTATTCGACGAAGCGATCACGGCAAGCATCAGGCTGAGTGCCGTGGCTTGAGGACCGAGACCGTGCGGCGGCGCCGCCATGAGCACAACTCCGTATCGAGGGTCGCTGTTGGCGGCCAATCCCAAACGATGCCGGATGTTGATTTAACCTACATTAACGCCAGACTCGGAAAATGGCTCCCTGGCCTGCGACTATGACGACGGCTGCGCACGGCGCTGAAGGCGAGGCGGAGTCAAGGATCGCTATCTTTCACCGATGACGACCAGCGAAGCGGCTCACGGGCGCGGCTCACGGGACTGCCCGCGTCAGAGCCGACCCAGGCCGGCCCCACCGAGCGCGCCGACGAGCCAGAGAACGAGCAGGATAACGACGATCAGGCCCAGGACGCCGCCGAGCCCGCGCCCGCCATAACGGTTGTAGCCATAGTAGCCGCCGCCGCCGCCCAGTAGCACGATCAGTAGGATGATGATCAGTATCGTCGACATCGTGGCGATCCTCGTTGAGCCGGTCCGTGAAGTCGCCTTGATGCAGATCAAGGAAAAGTCCGGGTGCGGACTTATGAAAGTTCGCGGCGGTAACGCGCGAAGTCTGCAATCGTTGCACATCCGCGGAGGAAGCCATGAGAAGAGCCCTTGCGTTGGCGTCGCTGCTGATGCCTCTTCCGGCCGCTGCCCAGACCGTCCAGACCGGCAGCGCACTCGCCGTGCGGTGGTGCACCGCCTGTCACGTCGTGGATGCCGGTCAGCGCCTGGCCTCCGACAGCGCGCCGAGCTTCCGGGCCATCGCCGCGCGGCCCGAGACGACGGCGGCAACGCTCGACCGTTACCTCTCCACCGGCCACACGCTCATGCCCGATTTCTCGCTGAGCACCCAGGAGCGCAATGCCCTGGTCACCTACATTCTGAGCCTGCGCCAGAAGCCCTGACGCGCGGCGACACGCTCGGCGAGAGGGAGCTCGTCACGTCGAGCACCCGCCGAAAGCTTCACTGATGCTTCAAGATAAAGAGAGAATTGTGCTCACGGAGCTGATTATCGCAGTGGCGAGGCAAATGGATGGCGGCTTAACAAACAATTGGGTTCGGCCATTGATCCTGTTGACGCGAAACAACATGACTCTCGCCCGGACTGGTTGCAGGATGCCCGTGGGGGAAATCAAAGGCGACGGGAGCAGATACAAAGGGGGAGTAGCGGTATGGGTGCCTTGGCGTGGACGATCTACCGGCCGGAACATCTGGTCGTGATTCGCGGCATCGGCGTATTCGACATCTACTTCGCCACGTCGTTCCGGGAGGCCATGCGGGCAGAAGGTGCTGCCGGCTTTTGCAAGCTGTTCGATCTGAGCCGGGCCGACATTCACCTCAGCAACGAAGATCTGCAGACCATGGTCGCGAGCACGCGCCTGCGCGGGCCCATTCAATCCGGGCCGATCGCGATGTATCTGGGCAAGACCCCGCCCCCTCTGCTGGTGGACATGGCGATTCTGCTGAGGGAACGCATCGGGCACCGCCGCCGCGTGCGCCTCTTCACCGACGAAAGCCTCGCGAGACAATGGCTTGCCGCGGAGGGTCCGGCCGTGAATCCTCCCCAGGAGCTTCTTCAACTCCCGGCGAGACACACGATGAGCGCCAGCCTGAGGCGGTGACGCGCGCTCAGGAAGAGGGCATCTCCATCACGTCGAGCAGGCCCGGCCGCACGCCCAGCTGCTCGACGAGCTGGTCGAGCTTGCGGCGGGCGACAGGATTGCTCTGCTGGTGACGGGTCGCGAGGATCAGCTCGTTCTTCAGCGTGTGTTCGAGGCCGGTGAACTCCGTCACCCGCACCTTGTAGCCCCTGGCTTCGAGCACCAGGCCGCGCAGCACGTTGGTGGCATGGGCGCCGAACTCGCGGCGATGCATCGGGTGGCGCCACAGCTGGTCGATCGGCCCGGGCTTCGTATGCTCGAGCAGCGACGCGACCTCGGCCTGGCAGCAGGGGATCAGCGCCACCACCTTGGCCTCGTGGCGCAGCGCGAAGCGGATCGCGTCGTCGGTGGCGGTGTCGCAGGCATGCAGCGCCGTCACCATGTCGGCGCGGCCGTTCGGCAGCACCGTGTCGGCGATGCCGCCGGCCATGAACGACATGCGCTCGAAGCCGCCGTCGCGGGCCAGCGCCTGCGAGCGCTCGACCAGCTCGGCGCGCACGTCGACGCCGACGATCGAGCCGCGCCCGGCCGGACCGATCACCAGGTCGTAGAGGATGAAGCCGAGATAGGACTTGCCGGTGCCGAGATCGGCGATCACCGGATCAGCTCCCTCGGCGAGCAGCGTATCGATCGACGGCCGCAGCAGCTGCACCAGATGCAGCACCTGCTTCAGCTTGCGCCGCGTGTCGAGGTTCAGCCCGCCCTCGCGCGTCAGCACGTGCAGCGCCTTGAGGAGCGTGACCGAACTCTCGCGCGCCGGGCCCGGCCACATCTCCGCCAGCACCTTGCGCGCCGCAATCACGTCGGGCCGTTCGCGGGCGGAGGAGGGCGGTCGCTTGTGGGAATGCTGCTTCGACATCGGGGGAGCTTGTGGGCGAGACCGCAGGCCGCCGCAAGCTCCCCGCTTCGTTTCTAGTGCCGCGCCGGCAGGGGCAGGATCACCGGGACCGGCGGCGGCGGGATCAGGGGCAGGCCGAGACGGTGGTTGAGTTCGGCCACGTCGTCGATCCAGGGCGACAGGCGGCCCGAGGCGCCGATCGACGGAAAGGGCTCGGTGGTCACCATCTGCCTCACCGTCACCGAGTCCGGCCGCTGCGGGCCCGCGAGGTAGGCGAGGTGGAAGCGGCGGCCGTCGGTGAGGCTCACGACGCAGTCCTGCGTGCTGAAAGCCAGCGTGCCGAAGGTGCCCGCATGTCGCGTGCGATAGGCCTCGACCTGCTCCAGATCTTCGAAGGTGAAGCCGTAGGGCTGTTCGGCCGCGAGGTCGAAGGCGCGCCGGATCCCGCTGGCATTCCTCTCGAGCGGATCCCTTGCCCCCAGGTCCCGGGCATTGGGCAGGCAATCGAAGGCGACGGACATGGGCTCTCCCTTACAGATGGTGCAGGCCGTGGCAGCAACGCCAGAACCACGACCGGTGTTCCCGCTCCGCCCATTCGATCATCACGCCTGCATGGTTGCGCGGATCGGCGATGGTGGGGTGGGTCTTTTCGATGATCTTCGCGGCGTTGAAATGCGCGGTGTAGGAATAGGTGCCGACATGGCGCTCGGCGCGATAATGCGCGACCACCTGGCGGGTCATGCCGGTCAGGCGGCCCCAGGCGAGGATCTCCTCGCGTTCCGCCGCCCTGCGTTCCCATTCCAGCGCCACTTCCTCGCGCGTGGCGCCCTCGCCGCACTGGACCCGGAGCCGGTGCAGGCGCAGGTCGAGCGCATGTTCGCGCAGCTTCGCGGCCTGCTCGGGGCAGGTGAAGTAATAGCGGCGGATGGAATTGAACTCGACGCAGCGCGTGTCGTCGAACTGGCGCATCCAGCCGTTCAGCTCGGCCTGCTCGGTCGCCGTCCAGTAGCCGCGCCGGATGATGGCGGTGGTATGCGGGAAGGCCCGCTCGAGTTCCTCGGACGTATCGCAGCGCACGCGCACGGGCGGCGGCGGCGGGGGAGGCAGGCTGTCACCGAGCATCGTCGCCTCCCTCAGTGATTGCGCACGAAGGAGCGCACGGAGGCCGCCGACAGGAAGCGCGTCACGCTGAAGGCGCGCGAGCCGCACTTGCCGCAGACCACGCCGGCCTGTTCGAGCGTCCGGCGGTCGCCCGCCACCGCCTTCAGCGCGGCGGCAGTGACGACCACACGGCGCACGCAGCGGTCGCATTCGATGCCGACGGGATGGGTCCCTGTGGCGACGTCGTGAAGCGTGAGAGCGGTCATCCAGCACCTCCTTGCGGGACCGACTCGTATGCGAACAAAACAGGAACAACAAGCCACTTAATGCAGGGGCTCGTCGCTGCGAAAACCCGCTAAATGTGGGCTGAAAGCGTTGCTGGCAGCGACCTTCCGGTCACTCCGAACGGCTGCCGATATAGGGGATGATCTGCCGGTCCGGCTGGTCGAAGTCGATCAGGATGCGGCCGGGAATCTTCGCGATTTCGAGGTTCTTCGTGAAGAAGGCGCGGCTGCCGAAGCGGGGCAGGAACTCGGCCCGCGTCGTCGCCCAGTCGACGAACGCGCAGTAGTGCGCGGCCGGCAGGGTGCAGGGATCGCGGGCCGGCTCGATCTGGGAAAAGCCCAGCGGGTGCCAGTCGTGATAGAGGCTGCCGATGAAGCGGCTGGCCGGATAGGAGGCCGGGCCGCAGTTGAACCGGCGGGCTAGTTCGCAGTAGCGCGGGTACTTGTCCTTGAAATCGCTCACGCGGTACGAGGCGATGTCGGTCGATTGCAAGTCCTTCGCCTCGGCCTCGCTGAGCGCGTTCGCGCCGTCGAGGAATCGCTCGCCGATCGCCTCTCCCTTCTCCTGCTCCACCGCCCGGATGATCTGCAGCAGGCCGCGCGCATTGGCGGGATAAAGCTCGGTGCGCCGCGGGAAGATGACGGCCGAGACGTGCTGGCCCTCGGTCAATCGCAGCCCGTTCTTCTCCAGAGCCTGCCTGGCCGTATAGCCCGCCATCTCCTCGTAGCTCGCGACGAACGAATAGAGCTGGTCCGGCGGCCCGAGCCGCGTCAGCCGGTCGATCGCCAGCCAGGGCTCCTTCTGCGGATCGAAGGCGACCAGGCGGATGAGATGGCCGACGGGGCGGTTGCTCTCCAGGTCCGCCCAGGCCTGCGCGGCACTCATGCGCTCGAACGAAGGCGGCGCGGGGCGAGGCGGGGCGAGGCCGATCGCCGCGGCGGCGAGGATCACGCCGGCGGCCAGGCTTGCGAACAGGGCGCTCCTGAGGAGCCGTGTCGAAGAGATCTTCATTCAACCTTCTTTATGACCTCCCTTTCCGCCTTGCCATCTTTCGGACGCGGTGACACCCCACATCGACAGTCATGCTTCGAGGCGACGATCTGGTGACACCCTTCTCCCGTCTTAGAACCGCGGCCGGCTCCACGCTGGATGGCATCGCGGCCGCGTTCGATGCCTCGCCGCTGTCGCAGCGGCGGCATCGCATCGCCGTGACCGGGCTGCAGCGCTCGGGCAAGACCGTGTTCATCACCGCCTTCGCCCATGCGCTGCGCACGGCGGCGCAGGCCCCGATGGCGTCCTTCCCGTTCTTTCCCTGGCGCACGCATGTACGAGACGTCGAGCTGCTGGAGATTCCCGGCGTCCCGCGCTTTCCCTTCGAGGAGCGGCTGGACCAGCTCCTGTCCGAGCAACCGACCTGGCCGGCGCCGACCACCGGCCTCAGCGGGCTGAGGGTGCGCATCCGGCATGGCGATGTCGGGCTGCTGCGCTCGGCCCTCTCGTCCAACGCCACCACCGATCTCGATCTCATCGACTATCCCGGCGAATGGCTTTTGGACCTGCCGATGCTGACCCAGTCGTTCCGCGACTGGTCGCTGCAGATGGAGGAGCTGGCCAACAGCGCCGGCCGGCACGATCTCGCGACGCCGTGGCTCGACGCGGTGCACGCGCTCGATCCGGGAGCGCCGGAGAACCAGCCGGAACTGGCGCGCATCGGGACCCTCTACCGCGACTATCTGCTGCGCTGCCGGCAGGAGCGCAGCCTGTGCTTCGTGCAGCCCGGACGCTTCGCCCTGGCCGACGAAACGGTCGATCCCGCCGCCTTGTTCTTCCCGCTCTCGTCCGTGCGCTCGGGCCTGCTCTCGGCCAAACGCGGCACGATGGGCGCGGCGCTGCTGCGGCGCCATGCCGACTATCTGAAGCGCGTCCGGCAGTTCTACGGCGAGGTCTTCGGCCGCCTCGGCAAGCAGGTGCTGCTGGTCGATCTGCTCTCCGCGCTGCAGCAGGGCCACGAGGCCTTCGCCGACTTAGGGTTGGCCATCCGCAGCATCAGCGACGCCTTCGACGAGCTGCGGCATCCGTTGCTGCGCCTGCTGCCAATCGCCCGGGTCGACCGGCTGGCGCTGGCCGCGACCAAGGCCGACCATGTCACCGCCGACCAGCACGCCAACCTGGTCAACCTGCTGCGCGACATCGTGGGCGAGCCGTTCCTGCAGGCGACGGCGCGGCAGTCGGGCCTGATGGCCGTGGCCTCGGTGAAGGCGACGACCGATCTCAAGCTCAAGGTGAACGGGCTGGCGACGCCGTTCCTGCGCGGCATCCCCGCCGGCCGCGACGAGGTGCTCGACCTCCAGCCCGGCGTGATCCCCGGCACCATTCCCACCGCCGACCAGTGGGGCGAGCTGGGCTTCAACATCCGCCGCTTCGAGCCGCCGCCGCTGGGGCCCGCCTTCCGCGACCGGCCGCTGCCGCACGTCAATCTCGACAAGGTCCTCCAGTTCCTCCTCGCGTGAGCATCCCCATGAGCATGACCCCACAAGCTGAGACGCCCCGCCGCCTCGTCGACATGGAGTTCCGGCCGGGCGACCTGCCGCCCGCTGACGCACCGTCGCTCGACGAGGCGCTGCCCGAGGTCACGACGCGCCCGCCCGCGATCCGCTGGCCGGCGAAGCTGGCGCTGGGCTCGGCCGGTCTCCTGCTGCTGCTCTTCGTCGTGGACGGCGCGGTCTCGCTGCTGCGCAGCGCGATCGAGCAGGGCAGCCTGCTCGACCTCGCGCAGTTCGCCGTGCTCGTGGCCCTCGTCGGCTCGACGCTGTGGCTGCTGGCCGGCCAGGCCCGCGCCTATGCGCGGCTCAAGTCGGCGGAACGCGCGCGCGAGCTGGCCGAGCATCTGGCGCGGCTGGGCGGCGTCGGCAGCGGCGGCCGGCTGGTCGGCGTCCTCGACGCGCTCTACGCCGGCAATCCCGAGGTGCGCGGCAAGCTGGGCGCCGTCTCGGCCGCGCTGCAGCCGCAGCACACCGACGCCGACGTGATCGATCTTCTCAACCGCGAGATCTTCGTGCCGATGGACCGGCGGGCCGACGACCGCATCCAGCGCGCCGCGCTGCGCGCCAGCCTGGGCGTCGCCGCCTGTCCGCACCCCGCGCTCGACGCGCTGGTCGTGCTGGGCATCAGCGTCGCGCTGGTCAAGGACCTGATGCAGATCTACGGCCTGCGCCACAGCGCGCGCGCCGTCTGGCGCATCATCTCGCACGTCCTGTTCTCGGCCTCCTCGACCGCCGTCATGAGCACAGTCGTCGAGTTCGCGATGAAGGCCGCCCAGGACCGCCTCGCCGCCGCCGTCGTCGGCACCGCCGGCGAAGCCCTGGTCGTCGCCCGCCGCACCTTCGCGCTCGGCATGCTGGCCAAGGAGGAGATCCGGCCTCTGCCGGCGCCGCGGTGATATGATCGCGTGAGTGGAGGAGCGACGTGCCCATCGAATTCAGGCCCATGCTGCGGCTCGATACGACCTACGGTCATTGCGACGAGCTGAAGATCGAGTTCCGTGAGATGGATCTGATCGCCACCGTTCAGTACTACCGCACGGCCGGCACCTTCATCAGGACCTTCACCTTCGGTTTCGTGCAGGCACACAGCCTCTATTCGGACATGCTGATGCCCCTCACGGCGCGGCACTGCATCGATCAATTGTGTGAAGTCGTCGGTTCCGAATGGGTGGAACGATACAAGGAGCGCGTGTCGACCGATCTTCGTGGCCTCCGCCACTATGCGGTCTACTTCACCAAATGCGGATACCTCGAAGTGCTCAGCCATCAACTCGAAGTCGGACCGGAAATCGCGTTCGCCGACCCAGCGCAAAGCTAGAGGCTAACCGTCTCGCGCTTATTTAACCCCTCATGCTGAGAGTCTGGCCGGAAATGAATTGAATCGATTCAAGCACTTACCTCATCCTGAGGAGCGCCGCCCCTCGAGTACCTCGGGGTAAACTCCACGGCGCG
>NCHQ01000048.1 GCA_002281855.1 Rhodospirillales bacterium 24-66-33
TGGTTCATGGGCCTTGAAGATGCCCGGCAAAGATGGAGGCTTGGCGCAGGTACTACAATGAGGAGCGCCCGCACGGCGCGATCGGGCAGAAGACCCCGATTACATTGCTTCGGTCCGATGGCGTATCCAGCCCGCCATCGTAACCAGCTACGGAAACTCTAGCTCCGGGTGGTCCAAAGTTCGGTCTCGGAGCAATGACGAACGGATTCAATTTCCCGACTGGATGAAACTTGGGGCTCAGGTCAGGGTCACTCCAGGCATTTGTCGACGACGTTTCCTAAGGTTGCCATCGGCCAAATCAAATATATGCTGTTGTTTGCCGAGACGCGGAGTCCTCACAGCTTGTGAATCTTTGAGCAAGGTATGGAGAGACGTAACCTAGATGATTTCGAATTGGCCGCCTTCTCGCGATTAGATTTTGTTCGTTCCCGGTGGATCGCGAGGACTTGCTTCTACCGTGCTTTCATACCGGATATCCCGGGTAGACAAACAGAGCGAAATGTTCCTTGTCAGCAAGCATTGGGCCTAACGTGTGCCCAAGCGAGGGCGTCGCAGATTGCAACAAATCTAGCTCCACAGCTTGCGAACTCTTTCGAGGATCCTTTCCCTGCCCCTAGGGGACAATGAGAATCGATCCGCAGTCTTATTGAAGGCGCCGGCAGGAACGGGCATCCGGTCCAACTTCAACCAGTGGACAGGCTTGACGCCGTTGATGGGCTTCCAAACGAAGGAGCGCTTCGTGCGGGGTCCGTCCGGCGGGCCATTGGCAATCTCGACTCGCGCGATCCGCAATTCTCCGTCCAGAAACCGCTTGTGCAAGTCGTCCCAGGCCGGCACGCCAATGCCCACATCGCCAAGAAGCAGCAGCGGCATCTCGAACCGATACACGTACGCGTCCTCATCGGCCCCGCCCCACAGCATGGACCTGCGTCGCGGCCGCGCCGGCTCGAGATAGTCCATCGTCACCGTGAGATTAAACTTGCCGCCGCGTTTCGGCCGGCGCCTATCTCGCTCCACCCAGACATCAACGAGTGTGGAGAATACCGATGTGTCCGGCGAGACTGGTGCTGTCTCGGCCATGGACCGGGCTAGCTCGGCAACATAGTTCCAGCTGGTGTTCACGAGATAGTGCGCCACCTGCCACAGTCGCTTCAGGTTTGGATCGAGAGCCTCGGCCTGCAGCTTCTCGGGCTGGAGGCTCACCAATCGTCTCAAGGCGCCGCCGAGATCCCGGCGGACTTTGTCGAATTCCGCAGCGATCGGACCTCCCGCCACAGCTGAGGGAAGCATGACGGCTTCGGCCCTCTCGAGAAGTTGCGCCCTGAGATCGGATGGCAGTTTCTGCAGGCGCTTCTCCTGATTGAAGTAGTCGGCCCGATCCAGAATTCCCCAGAGTTCCTCAGCTGTTGGGCCGTCCTGAAAATGCTCCAGGACGAAGGTCATTTCGTCGAGATTTCGGATCGATATGTAGGCCCGGTCCAGAGCCGTCCAAAGCTCTTCACGGCGTTCGTAGAGGAGCCGTACTTGCACCGCCGCATGCCGGTCGGCAATCCAGCGGCGGTAGCGGTCCTCGATCGCCGCGCGCGCGCCGGCCAGATCTCCAAACGAGGCGGATCCGGCTTTTGCGCGCTGCCGACGCGCGACGATCTCCTTGGCGTCGAGCACGAGAAAGGCCCAATGGAATATCTCGTCCGGGGACCAGCCCTCTTGCACGGCCTGGTCGCACGTCCTCACGAGGCGCTCGGCGACGGAAATGCCATCGGCAGAGGGCGGTTGCCAATGCTCCTTCAGCACCTCGACGATGCGCCGCGCCGCTGCATTGTGCCCACTTCCGGACGGATGGCCGTCGAATGGCGACGCCACGAACTCGGCGATCGACAGTGCGCTTTCTTCCTTCAGGTAGTGCAGCAAATCGACGAACGGAAGGCCGGCGGATTCGCACTCCCGGCGGACGCCTTCGACGAGCGGGGCATCGCTGTCCCACAGCGTGTAGAAACTCAAGACGAGGCACAGGTCACGCTTGCCGGCCGTTCGGACGAAATCGGCAATCGTTCTACGCAGAAGCGGGGCAAGCTCGCCGTCCTTCAGCCAGCCCGGGCCGTTGCCATCCGAGTATTGAACCGAGTTCGACTCGAATATCTGGGAATCGTTGTTGCAAATGCTGAAGACGGCCGCGTCATAGCGGATGTCTTCGGCAAGACGGGTAAAGGGAACCCAGGAATGCCAGATGTTGCCCGAGCTTTGGCCTCGATTGTCGACCCAGACGAGCTGATCCGGATAGGCCATGTTGGCGAAGCGGGCGATGTGCATCGCGAGCGTCTGCCGGGGTGCGACGCCCTGCCCGTAGGTGATGGAATCACCGATGCAGCAGATGCGGCGGACCGTTTCCGGCAGGGGCAGGGTCGATCCGACATCGCGCGTTTCAGTAATTGCAGCCATCGGCAATCAATCAGTGTGGATAGAGATAGGTCGGGATCGTATCCGTGCGCTGCACGGGTGCAGGCACAAACGCCGCTTCGCGCATAAGCAGATCGACAACCTCGGCCATCCAAGGTGTGCCCCGCATCGCTTTTGCATCCCGAAGATGACGCTCGAGCGTCTCCGCGATGACGGCGACCCCATAGGTGCGTTCCTCACTCATTAGAAGGGCTTCTCCACAAGGAAATCGCCGATGGCCAGATAGTCGATATCGGTGCGGAGAAAGCAATTGACCGCGTCTGCAGGCGTGCAGACGATCGGCTCGCCCCTGATGTTGAACGACGTGTTTATCATCACCGGGACACCACTCAGGGCCTCGAACTCCTTCAGTAGCCTATGGAGCAGCGGATTGTGCCGCGCCGAAATGGTCTGCATTCGGGACGTCCCATCGACATGTGTCGCGGCGGGCACGCGGGCTTCCATTCCGGGCCGAACGTGTGGGGCATAGAGCATGAAGGGGCTAGGCGTCGGCTGGTCGAAATAGTCTTGCGCCGCCTCTTCGATGACAATCGGCGCGAACGGGCGAAACTCCTCCCGCCGCTTCACGCGCACATTCAGCGTGTCCTTCGTTTCAGCATTGCAGGCATTGCCCAGGATGCTGCGTTGGCCCAACGCACGCGGACCGAACTCCATGCGCCCCTGGAACCAGCCCACAATCAGGTCGTCATGCACCATCCTGGCGACTTCGCGGCACAGTTCGTCGGCTCCGAGCTTCCGGAACGCGAGTCGGCGCAACTTGAGCACCTTCACGATCGCCGCCTCGTCGAACGCCGGCCCAAGGCAGGTGTTGTAGTCCGGCTGCGGCAGGCGCGACCCGTCGCTGGCCCGCCAATAGCCTTCCAGGGCGGCGCCGACCGCGCCACCGTTGTCGCCAGATGCCGGCTGGATGAATATGCCGTCGAACACGCCCGACTTCTGGATCGTCGAATTGGCCACTACGTTATGCGACACGCCGCCGGCCATGCAGAGATTTACTGAGCGACTGACGTCGCGCAGCGAGCGTGCCAGGCCGATCAGGGCCTCTTCGACACGCTTCTGGGCCGATGCGGCAATGTCCATGTGGCGGCGTTCCACCGGCTCGGAGGGCAGACGCGGCGGCCCCAGCAGCTCCACGAGCTTCGATGAGAACATCCGCTCGAGCGAATGCACATAATCGAAGTAACTCAGATCGAGGCGAAAGCTGCCGTCGTCGTTGAGTTCGATCAGCTTTTCCATCGCGGCCGCAAAAGTCGGCTGGCCGTACGAGGCAAGGCCCATCACCTTGTATTCGCCTTCGTTGACCTCGAAGCCGAGATAGGCCGTCAGGGCGGCATAGAACATGCCGAGCGACTGGGGATAGTGGATCTCGCGAACCGATTCGATCCGGTTGCCGACGCCGACGAACTGGCCTGTGGTCACCCATTCACCGACACCGTCAACGGTCAGGATGGCGGCTTCCTCGAAGGGCGACGCATAGAAGCAGGATGCGGCGTGGGAGAGATGGTGCTCGCAATAATGCAGTTCGCCGCGGTAGCCGATCGTATCGGCCAGCAATTGCGGCAGGGTCGCCATCTGATGCACGTGGTGCCGGAGGTGCCGACGCACGGTCTCACGGGAACGGGCATCGAGTGGCGCCGCCATCTGCAAGCCGCGCTGCAGCTTGCGTAGCGGCTTTTCGTAGAACACGACGAGGTCGAGGTCACTGCCCTGCAGGCCGCCGAAGTCCAGGCAGAAGCGGATCGCCTTAGCCGGAAAAGAGCGATCGTGCTTGCGGCGCGTGAACCGCTCCTCCTCGCCGGCCGCAATGACGCGCCCATCGCGGACCAGCGCCGCGGCAGCGTCGTGGTAATAGCAGGAGAGGCCCAGGACATTCATTCGTCGTTGCCGAACGTAGACCGCAAGTCGAACTTCCGTACGCGCCGCTCGATCCAGGTCGTCCCAGTGCCTGGCGACGGCGCCGGCGGCACCAGAGCCATCACGCGTTCCACCATAGCGTCGAACTCGGAATCCATGGTCGAACCTTGAGACGTTGCGTCGACAGAAATGGTCGCCAAGGCCTTCGACGCCTGATCCTGATCGCCGGGCGGCCGCGCGAAGTAGACCATCTGCTCGATGGGGAATTTCCTGGCCTCCGCAAATCCGAGGGACTGGAGGAACGCAGTCAGCGCGCGTTGCTCAGACGGCTGCTCCCGTAGCCGAATGAACAGGCGAGGGTTGATCAAGAGCCCGTCGAACTGCCGCAGACCACGGCAGAAGGCTTGGTCCTGCTCGAGAGGCAGGTCGAACACAAAGTCGGTGGCAACACCCAGCAAAGGGCGAACGTCGACCCGATCCGGCAGGAAGCCAGGAGCGATAGTGAAGATTTTACCGTCCACCATCTTCGACGTTACGAGTTGGCCCAGCCCGGCCTTCAGCGCCTCGACACGCGCGGCATTCGGCTCGCAGGCCGTGACAGGCAGGCCGGCGCCGTTGATCAGGAAGGCCAGTTCGCCCAGCCCAGCGCGCAGGACGGCGTAGCCGGCGTAAAGGGGCAATGCTTCCCGCACCAGCTTGAAGGCCTGGATCTCGTCTATGCGAAGAATGGCGCCCCCGCGTACAAGAGCCGCGTAGTGACTAAACAAGCCGCTTCCATCGGTTCCGAATTCAGACAGGCGCCTGCCATGGAGTTCCACCAAAGCGGCGTCGACCTTGCGGACAAGCTGAGCCGCGTGTAATGGGCCTATACTCGCCGCGGACGTCGAAATGGACTCCGTCAACTTACACTCGCTCTGTCGGCACCTAACCACCGCATTCCCTCTTCTCCCACTGCGGTATTCAACGAACCTGCACCCGGGGACTGCGTTACTACAATGAAGGCCAATTTAACACCATCCGTCAGTTTAGACTTCCTCGATGGCTACCTGTTTCGTCTTTTGCAGGAAATTGCCGCGGACCGCGGCGTCGATAAATCGGGCTTTTTCGACTACTACTCATCCCGCCTTACAGGGAAGATTGGCGGTCTCAGGGAGCATGAGGAGCGCTTGAATCCGCAGTGAATCCGAGCGATTGCAGGAAATCGGTCACCGCGCGTTGCTCGGACGGCTGCTCCCGCAGCCGAATGAACAGCCTGGGATTGATCAGAAGCCCGTCGAATTGCCGCATACCACGGCAAAAAGCCTGGTCCTGCTCGAGAGGCAGATCGAACACGAAATCCGTGGCGACGCCCAGCAATGGCCGAACGTCGACCCGAGCCGGCACGAAGCCAGGAGCGATGGTGAAGATTTTGGCGTCCACCATCTTCGACGCTGCGAGATGGCCCAATCCGGCCTTCAGCGCCTCGACACGCACGGCGTTCGGCTCGCAAGCCGTGACGCGCAGCCCGGCACTGTTGATCAGGAAGGCCAACTCGCCCAGCCCGGCTCGTAGCACGGCATATGCACCGTAAGCCGGCACTGCTTCCCGCACCAATTTGAAGGCGTGGATCTCATCTGCGCGAAGAATGGCTCCTTGGCGGAGAAGCTCTGCGTAGTGAGAGAACAGCCCACTCCCATCGACACCAAGCTCGGCCATGCGTTTGCCATGCAATTCCACCAGGGCGGCGTCGACCTTGCGGATAAGCTGGGCCACGTGTAATGGGCCTATCCTCGCCGGGGACGTCGCAACGGCCGTCGCATTCTTACTCACTTGGGATTGATTCTCCTTCAACCTGTGAGCTGCCCCCGAATTTTTTGGACACCGATTTGTCCAACCGGAGGCATTCATGATGAAGTCGAGCATGAACCAAATCGAAACCAACGATGTGAATGATGATCCTGAGGTCAGCAGGGTCGAGCGCAGTTCGTCCAGGCAGTCTCCTGGCCATGTGTTCCCTGGCCAGGGAACGACGCGCCAGGCCCCGCTCGCACCTGGCCAGCGCTGGGAGCGTGGCACGCAAGCGGGAGGTCGTCCTTGGCCTGCTGCGGGGAGAATCGAGCGAACTACTCTCCCGTGAGCTCGGGGTGCCGATCTACAAACTGGAGCAGTGGCGCCAGAAGGCTGACGCCGCCCTTGATGGTGCTCTGAAGGAGCGCGACGGTGATCCCGCCGCCGGTGAACTGGCCTCTGCCATGCAGCGGATTGGCGAATTGAGCATGGAGGTCGAATTGCTGCGCTCGCAGATCGAGCGCCCCGGCCCTTTGGCCCGAAGGAGGTCGCGGTGATGGCAACGCAAACCTCGCCCACCACCGGCCAGCGCTATGGCGTGTCCCGCGTCTGCCAGATCTGGGCACTTGCTCGCTCCTCGTTCTACGCCGCCCGCCAGCAGAAAGCCGCGGTCGCACCCCCACCGCCGCGACAGAGGCCGGGGCCGAAGCCGGCGATTACGGACGAGGCCTTGCTGGCAGCGATTCACGCCGATCTCGAACGATCGCCCTGGACCGGCGAAGGGCACCGCAAGGTCTGGGCCCGGTTGCGGGTGATCGACACCATCCGAGTGAGCCGCAAGCGCATCCTGCGGCTGATGCGCGAGAACACCCTGTTGTCGCCACATCGCGCCCGCACCCGGACCGCCACGCCACACGACGGCCACATCATCACTCAAGCGCCAAACCAGATGTGGGCCACCGATGCGACCCAAATTCCCACCGTGCGGGACGGCAAGGTCTGGCTGTTCGGCGTCATCGAGCACTGGAACGCCGGACTGCTCGGTTGGCATGTCGCCAAATACGGCACCCGCTTCGAGGCGACCCAGGCCGTTGGCATGGCTGTCCGTCAACAGTTCGGCCACCTCGGCGCGGGCGCCGCCCGTAGCCTGGAACTACGCCACGATCACGGCAGCAACTTCATGGCCGACCATTTCCACAGACAGATCAAGTTTTGGGGCATCACCCCGAGCTACGCCTTCGTCGGCGAACCCCAGACCAACGGGGTGATCGAACGATTCTTCCGAACCTTCAAGGAGCAAGTCGTGCATGGCCGCATCTACCAGACCATCGACGACGTCAGGGACGCCGTCCGCGTCTTCGTCGACCGCTACAATGCCCAGTGGCTGATCGCAAAGAACGACTACCGAAGTCCAAACGACGCCAGAACCGCTTGGGATCAGGGCGCGTTCAGGCTAGCCGCTTAACCCCTACCTTGTGTCCAGATATCCGGGTGCAGTACATCTCCTTCAACCTGCACCCGCTCTATCGGCAGCTACCCACAGCATTCCCTCTTCTCCCACTGGCGGCATCCAACCGCCCACGCCCAAGGACCGTGTACTACAATGAAGGGCAATTTAGCACCATCCGTCAGCCTAGACTTCCTCGATGGCTACCTGTTTCGTCTTTTGCAGGAGATCGTCGCGGACCGCGGCGCCGAGAAATCGGGCTTTTTCGATTACTACTCATCCCGCCTTACAGACAAGATTGGGGGCCTCATGGAGTATGAGGAGCGCCTGGCCCGCTACCTCCTTGCCAACTGCACCGGCCATCACATCGTGCATGCCGGGACCGGTATCGGCACCCTGCCCTGCGCACTGGCCTGCAATGGCATGACAGTTACGGCGATCGAAAGCCTCCGTCCGCGCGTGGAGTCCGCGCGCCGCATCCGCGCGGCCATCGTCGATATCTGGCCCGAAATTGACCCGCGATATAACATCATCACCGGCGTCTATCCCGATGCGCTGGACTCCAAGCAGTACAGTCCGGATGCCACCCTTGTTTTCACCAATGTCGCTTCGGACTGGAACGTCGACCAAGAAATGTCGATCATCCAGTCGATGCAAGGCTTCGGCCAGGCAGTCCTCGACCTGCGGCTGTTCGGGCACGTCCGAAACGAGGAGGCCGACCGGGCGGAGCTCTTTAACCGCATCGCCGCGACCGCCCGATTGGCCGAACGCCTACCTGACGTCGGCGTTCACGTCGATGCGCATTTCGCTCGATTCGTGTTCACTCACTAGGCTGTGGTGACAATTTGAGGATTCCCTTGGGAAGGCAGTTCTGATTCAACGCTGGCTTTAGGAGGCTGGCGTGGAAGGCGAAGTGTTAAGAGACG